>CAWFUX010000050.1:0-101137 GCA_963819085.1 uncultured delta proteobacterium | reverse complement strand
GTTTGGCAAGTTCGGCTTCACTCGATTGGGTTACTAAATCCGGCTCTCGCGCGCCTCCCAGGAATACGCGAATCAGTGATCCGCCGCTTGGCACACGCCCCACCCACTTCGTAGAAACCCAGGTCGATGCAAGCGCGCGACCCTCTGTGCGAGGCACGATGTAACCGGACGCATCCAGCGATCTCGGAAGTTGCGCCGTCGAAAGCGCGAAGAACACGGTTGCGGTAGAGACGTAAGTAACAGCCAGCAGCTCCGCTGCAAGTATCGAATCAGGCACGACTTCAGCTGCGGCATGCGCAGGCAAACATAGAATTACCGCGTCAAAGTCCTGCACCACTCCGTTTGACAATTGGGCTCGCCAAAGGCCGTCCTCGCGTCGTTCGAGCCGGACGATCGAAACCCCAGGCGTAAACACTCTTCTGGCAAGCGCGCGACGAGCTTGTCCACCAATTGTCCCATTCCGCCCCGAAGTGATTGAAATGGACTCTCCGGTTGTCGCCCCTGCCGATACAGCCATTTCACGAAGGCAATCAAGTCGGGCGGGTAGAGCGGGTCGTCCAGCGCGGCACCCGTGCGAGCTTCTTCTTTGTTATTGGCCTTTACGGCACGCGCACGTTCGGCTGAAAATAATGCTCGAATCAAACTCCCGTGACGGCTTTCGAGTTCGACCAATTGGGGGAATGTCGACAGGATGCTCAATTCCTCGATGTCGCCCGCAAAGATCCCGCCGAGCAGCGGTCCTGCCAATTGCTCGGTGGCTTCGCGCCCAAAGTGGCGGTTCAAGAAACTCGCAACCGTTTCATCTCGCGACGCGTGACTCGGCCTTGGAACGAACAGGTCGCCGAGAATTCGCGCCTTGCCGGGCAAGCTGAGCAATGGAGTCTTGAGCAGCGGGCCCATGCGAGTCGGCACCGCCAGCGCCATGCCGGCAGGCATCGGTGTTAGCTCGCCGCGATGCGCAATTAACACGCGACGGCCTTCTGGGCTTGGAACAATCAGGTCGTCACCCAGCCCGAGCTCGCCGCACAGATTTGCCGCCTCCGGTTTCGTGCGCAAAAATGAGTCGGGTCCCGCGTCAATAACGAACCCATCTTGGCGCAAAGTCCAAATGTTGCCCCCCGGTCGTGTCCGAGTCTCAACGACGCACAACTTCAAGTCCGGGCGCTCGCGTAGCAGCGCGTAGCAAGCACTCAGTCCGCTGATGCCAGCGCCTGCTACGAGCACGCTTGGCGTTTTGCTCCGAGTCATGCGCTTTGCTCGTGCACCCAGTCACAGAGAAATCTCACCTGCCCGGGATCGGTTTGGGGCAAAATGCCATGACCAAGATTAAAGATATAACCCTGTTTGCCGGCTCGTTTGAGCAAGTCCTTGGCACGTTCAGCCAGGAGCTCTTGCGGAGCAAATAATAGTATCGGATCTAGGTTTCCCTGCAAGGCAACTTCAGTCCCCAGGCGACGCCTTGCCTCTTCGATAGGTGTCCGCCAGTCCACGCCAATAACGGTACCCCCTGCACGCTTTTGCAGCTCCAGAAGGCTGTGGGTACCCGTGCCGAAGTGAATTACCGGCACTCCAATTTGCATGACATCTTGCAGCACGTGGGCCACGTGAGGTTCAACGAAGGTGGTATAGTCCTCGGGACTCAACGCACCCGCCCAGGAATCGAACAGCATCACCGCTTGAACGCCGGCTTCAATTTGCGCGCGCAGAAAGCGCCTGACTACCTCAGCGAGTTTTGCCGCGAGTGCATTCCATACTTGCGGCTCTGAGTACATCAGGCGCTTAGTGGTGAGATAGTGAGCGCTTTTCCCGCCTTCGACCAGGTAGCTTGCCAACGTGAATGGGGCGCCTGCAAAGCCAATTAGCGGTGTTTTGCCGTCGAGTTCGCGACGCAGCAAGCGTATCGCCTGTAGGACGTATTCGAGATCGTGCTCGGGTTCGATCAGTCGCAGCCGTTCAACGTCGTCGGCCGTTCGAATCGGCGAATGCACGACGGGCCCCTCGCCGGCTTGGAAATCGAACGGCGCTCCCATAGGTTCGAGCGGCAACAGAAGGTCGGCAAATAGAATGGCCGCATCAACCGAATAAGCCCTGAGTGGCTGCAGTGTTACTTCTACGGCTAGCTCGGGCGTCTTACAAATCTCGAGTAGACTGTAGCGCTCGCGTAGGCTTCGGTATTCGGACATGTAGCGCCCAGCTTGGCGCATGAACCAAAGGGGTGTGCAATCAACCGTTTCGCGGCGACAAGCACGGATAAAGCGGTCCCACATAGTGCACGTTACTCGTTCTTCGACGTCGGTTCGACGTTAGCGCGAGACCATACCCGATTGCGTAGTCATCGCGTGCGGTATTGCCTGCCCTTGGCTCGATTTGCCGCGCATGTCGTATTTTGAAGGGCACTTTGCCATGATTTGCTGGGCGCGAAATGTTCCGTCAGCCGAAATTTGCCCCTCGGCCGTCACTTCTACCTTTACACCTGGCACATCCCGAAAGGTATCGGGCACCACGCACTGCGGATACAGGACTGTCAGTATTGCGTCGTTCTTCTGCATTTTGAATCGGTACTCACAAGGGTCGCTGCGGCGGGCCAGAGTTCCCGCGACGAGTGTCCCGACGACGCGCACGGTTCTAGATTCGAATCGGTTTTTGTCGCGTAGCAGCTCATCGACGCCTTTTGAGTACACGGCGGCCTGCTTGAATCCGGAAAACACAACGAAGAGAATGGCCGCGCCCATGCCCACTAGGCCGAGCAAGAGCCCCCAATGTTTCGACCGGGTCGAGGTGGTATTGGGGATCGTTGCTTTGGCGAAGACCTGGGCTGGCTCGGGTTCGCTCTTTGCGCGTCCTTCGTGACTGTCAATAGCCTGGCGAAGTTCGTCGTCGAGATTGGTCATGGTGCTCGCTCGTTATATAGGGGTTATCGCCCGGACCCCGAGCGGCCGCTGAATCTACCACAAGCTTTAGGAGGGTTCATCGTAGCTTGAGGCCCGGCGACCCCGAATTGGGCAATTTCTCGGATCGAGTCCTGCTTGGCTTACGCGCATTAGTACCCGAAGTTGCGCGATCATTTCGTAACAATGTTGGTGTGGACCGAGTCCCTCACTGCCGATTGTACCGTTCGAACAATCGCGTTGGGCTGGTGCGCGACGTCTACACCCCGGCGCGACGCCTCTTACCCCACCGACCACCAAGTGACGAAGAGGGCCAAGCAATCGCCAGCAGGCTGAGCGTGATGGCCACACCAACCAAAGGCGGACGCAACGCGTTTCCGAGTGCCGCCAAAAACACAACAAAAAGAGCGCCCAGTGTGCCCGCCAGTGCGGCATCGAAGCGCCGCGGATGTTCTGCGAACCTACCGACTACCATGCCGCCCAAGGTGCAGGCGCCCGCAAACGAAAGTACCACCAGCACTGTTGTCGGAATAACCACTGAAGGCGACTGAGCGGGTGTAAGCGTGTCGTTCGCCACCCATTGCGAGGTAATTTTTCGACCAATGAACAACGCTAGCAGAGCCAACGGGACCCATGCAGAAACGATGACGATGCTGCCGTAGAGCGCCCAAACCCAACGCGAATGAGGCACTCCCGCTTCCGGTTTGGAGCCGCCGAGAACTGATAAATGTCTCTTTCCGTCAGAGTTTGGCATCTAGCGCGCTCATGCAACTTGGAATCTTTAGTGGCCCAATGGAACTGCTGCCAGTCCGAGTAGACTTGCGGGGCAATTGTCAGCCTTTTTATGCGGCATGTCGCGGCTGGGCAAAATCAACCGTTGTGAAAAGCCGAGCGGTGGTTTAGTCCCCCAAGTAACACATGTCTTACCAAGACCCTCTCACCTGGGACAGACAGATCAGGCTTCTAGCTGAATTCGAAGAACAGTATCAATCGAGGTTACGCACGGATCCACAATCGGCCGATCCGGGTGGCCCGTTCATCGGTGTTCCACCATTGACCGAGCGCGCCGCATTCGAGGAAATTCGTGGACTACCTGAGGATCTACCTCTGCGTGCACCAATGCAGCGGTGGATGTACCGGATTGCCGAAGCACGCGTCAACGCGACGATTCAACGGCAACTGGCTTGCTACTGGAGGAGCGAACCCGTCAGCATCGAATCGCCACGACGGATTACTACCACGCGCGCAAACATCCTGATTTGGGCGCTGCGCGATTCACAGGCTCGCGCCCACTGGATCGCCGCACTAAATCATGAACTTGGAGGAGCACCTGAACTTACGAGCGAGCACTGGCAACGCAAAGATGAATTGGCCAAACGCGCAGGTTTTGAGGGAGTGCTGTCAACGATAAATCCCTCAGCGGATATGGTTGCACTGGGTGAATCGTGGCAGGCACTTTCTGAGGCAACATCCTCGGAACTGCTGCCGCGGCGGCTAACACCGTTGCTCGAGGTTGTGTTGGCCAATGCAGCGAGCCAAGGATGGCCGCCACGGATTGCTACCCAGTCAATGGCGGGGTTGCTCGGTGACTCGGCTTGGCTCCACGGTGCGGCACTCCGAGAGCCCGATTGGCCGCGATTAATCGGCCCGACGAGTTTCATGCGGGCCCTTTACCAAGTGGGCAGGGAACTGGCGCGCGCGTGGGCACCTAAGGCTTATCCATTTGTGATTGCGCACGATCCCTGGAATCTGCCCGAACACCGATTGGGCTGCCTATTGGCTTCCTTGCCCGCCAATGACGATTGGCAACAGCGAATGCTCGGTCAACGCAAGGACCGCGCAAGGGCACAGTCTCGCGCGCTGTCGCTAACGTTGCTGCAAGCCAGCCGTGAACTCTGCCTGAGATTGAAGTTGAGATCGCCGGCAATCAAGTCTAGCGATGCCCTGCGTTCGGCCTTTGCCGAGCAGACCAGTGCCGTCTTCGGCTTCGAGTTTCCGCAAGAATTTGCGGGGCAATGGCCGCGTATTCGCGATGACGATCCGCAACGCCTGCTTGGCCTGTGGCAAGGCCTCTCGGACCACGCGCGTCTTATTCAAAGTTACGACGTTGACTGGTATCGCAATCCGCGAGCAATTCACGCATTGATGGGCCAATTCGATGAGATCGAATTGCCTGTTTCGACTGAGGATTTGGCTCGAGATTCTCTCCCGTCGGCCATGAGCTGGCTAACTTCCAAGCTAGATAGTTAGCCACGACGTCAATGTAGGCGCCCGCTGGGGTTGGGGTCCTGGCGGTCGATACGAGAAGCAAACCGCGCTCGTACTTGTCTAATAGTCGCCCGATGAAGAGCCCATTCCGCTCGACTCGACATGATACGCGAGGCTAAATACCAGAGCCGTGGCTGCAAATTCACCAAAACTTCGGCGTGCGCCCATTTCAAGACTAAAGGCGGAACTGATATAGCCAACGCCCGCGCTTGCCGCGTGAGCGTGTAGTCCCGAATCCCAACGGTACCCTGCGCGTAGTGGGTAGTGGTCGCCTAATAAGTACTCGACACCTGCCATCAAACGCATCGTGGTTCGATCCCAGGTAGTGAAGTCTGCGGCGGCATCACCTTCGAAGGTTAGGTTCTTGTTCGTCCATCCCAGGCCGGTGCTTAGTACCGTCGGTTGAAAACCAGTGCCCGCGCCGTTGAGCCCCACGCCAACGAGCGAGATTGCCACGCTTGGACTCGGCTGCAAGGTAGCCCCGACATCTATACCAAACCCGCGGACGATGGATTTGCCTTGAAGTCCGCCTGATGCGGGGTTCACGCCGAGTACCGGATCCCCGTTTTCGCGAAGCGATAGGTAACGTCCAGTTACGCCGGCGCGAAACACTTCTGAAAACGGCATTGCCAGGCCCAACCGCAAATCGGAGGCTAATCTATTGACACCGCTATGATCTTGCAACGTCCATAAAGCAGCCAAACCTCCAGCCAGTCTGGTGCTGCTGGTGCTCGAGTCAACGATTGCTGCCCCGTATGTTTGGCGGTTTGCCTCTGGCCAAATCGATGCGAGAGCGCCAACGTGGTACACACGCGAGCTAACCATGTTGGCGGGATTCGAGAGCAGTGCGCCGTATGACGTACTAAAGGCTCGTTGAGCTCCCGACATTGCGGCACCGCGGCCCGTGTCCACGTCGCCGTAGTCCCACCCGACTTCGGGCGGCAGGGAGCTAGCACCAATGGCCAGCTTGGCGTGCGAGAGGATTGCGAGCCCCAACGCCAAAGCGGCAACACTCGCGCGGGCGCAGAGAAATGTTCTGCGCGATGCGCATGGCGACCAGGGGGTCATGAAGGTTGCCGAACAGTTACCCCGGACTAATCGCGGTGGCCAACAAACCGGCGGTTCTATTGAAAATCGAAGTAGACGAAAGGTGCCAGGTCCCTCTTGACTGCGAGAACGGGGATTGATCATGCATCGAAAATAGAAATGCCGAGGTCGAGAGGTAGCGGCAGCAGCGATAGCGCGAATTCTTCGGTACAAGGAGCGTGGAGTTGCTAGAACCAAAAACTGGTCCAATTCGGGCCAATGGTTCAAGGTTGTTTTGTGCCATGTTGACTACAAATGCGTGTCAAGGATTGAATTAGATTACAAACCAGTGCTAGCTGCGCGTCCCACTTGATCATGTTGACGTGATCGCTGGCGACTGGCTTGTTGTTCCGCACAACAATACCTAATTAACTTTGTTTAAGTTGGCTAAGCGTTAGGCCCGAACATTTCGAAGCTACGAGTCGATTCTTACGGGATTTGCAGGACGCACTAAGTATTCGACCCCAGGTTATCCACAATGATGTGGACAAACTAGGACAAGTATTCGTTCAATGGTCGGTCATCTTTCAGTGAATTCAGTGATGCAGGATTCCTCGGAAATGCAGCATCTCTGGCTGCGGGCAGTTGCCAAGACTAAGAGTCGGAGCCCGGTGACATTCGAGCAGTGGTTCTCGGGTGTTCAGTTCGATGGGCTTGCCGAAAACGTTTTGCGTCTCTCGGCGCGCAACGAATTTGTGCGTGACTGGGTACACGATCACTTTGTGCCTGATCTAATCGATCAATTGGCCGATGCGTTGGGGGGTCAGCGAGTCACGGTCAAATGGAAGGTCCAACGTGAGCTAATAAGTCCGGTTGTCGAGCCGCAGCTGCAGAATCCGTGCGCAAACAAGGGTACTGCTGACAGTGCTGACAGCCCTGATCGATCCAGAATTACCTCGCGGCCGCCTTCCGTCGGCCCCGGGAAGCGCCCCAGCGTTTACCCACGCATCGAACGATCCCTAAATATCGATGTCTGGCAAGCACTGAACCCGAAATTCACATTTGATAATTTCATCGTGGGCCCATCGAATGAACTCGCATATGCGGCGGCGAGGGCAGTAGCCGATACGGGGGGCGCCCGATACAACCCGCTGTTTATCGCCGGGGGAACGGGACTCGGAAAAACCCATTTGATGCATGCAATCGCTCACACGTTCTTGCACGGTTGACCTGAGGCCAAAGTAATGTACGTGTCCGCAGAGCGATTCACGAACGAATTCATCGAAGCTCTCCAACACCACAAGATGGACGAATTCCGTCTCAGGTATCGTGCCGGCTGCGACGTCTTGCTCGTGGATGACATTCAGTTCCTGGCGGGGCGCGAACAAACGCAAGAAGAGTTTTTTCACACGTTCAACGCGTTGCGGGATGCAGATCGGCAGATCGTCGTGTCAGCCGACAAGTACCCGCATCAACTTCAGCGAATGCCGGAACGGCTGGCGTCTCGCTTTACCTCAGGTCTCGTAGCCGACGTACAGGCCCCTCAACTCGAGACTCGAGTAGCCATCGTTAGAAAAAAAGCTGAACTCGAACGAATCGACGTTCCTGACGAAGTGGCGGTGTTGCTTGCACAATGCGTTCAGAGCAACGTCCGCGAACTCGAGGGCGCGCTGATTCGACTGGCGGCAAAATCGTCGCTGACAGGCAGGCGGATAGACGTTGAGTTTGCGCGAGCGGAACTAATGACGGTGGGGTCCAGGCGGCCCGACCCAACGAGTGTGGCTGACATTCAGCGCGCCGTTTGTGGGCACTTTCGCCTGTCGAATTCGGAGCTGCTGAGCAAAGACCGCCACAAGAGCGTGGCGTTTGCTCGTCAGGTCGCCATGTATCTGTGTCGACAACGGCTGAAGTGCAGCTTCCCGGAATTAGGGCGCGCATTTGGCAATCGGGACCATACGACCGTAATTAGCGCCGTGCGCCGTGTTGAAGCATTGAAAAATTCAGACCCACGAGTTGCAGCGCACCTCGAAGCGATCGAGAAGAAGTTGGCTTCATCTGACGAAGGCTGACTCGACTCAGGGGGCAGTGCCTGAGCCATACATGGCCTCGGCAATTTCGAAGGTTGCTTGCTCAAGAGCGGCATAAGACGCTCGAATTTGGGCGATGTCGCCGTTGCCCTCGAGCAACCCGCGTAGCACCTCGACGTCTCCCTTCACGGAAGTAACCCGTTCTGCTGGCAATAGATCGGCATAACTCTCGAGGGCTTGCTCAGTCGTGTAGAGCAGCGCCTCTGCCTGATTTCTCACCTCGGCGAGTTCGCGACGCATTTGATCGGCGACTTTGAACTTGTCGCCTTCACTCACCAGTCGATCAACCTCGTCCTGCGTCAAGCCGCTGGCGGGCGCTACGTTAATGGCTTGGGACCTCCCGGTTGCCAAATCTTTCGCTTCCACCGACAGAATCCCGTTGGCGTCTACTGCGAACGAAACTTGTATCTTCGGCACGCCGCGGGGCGCTGGAGGTATTTTGGTCAACTCGAACCTGGCAAGGCTACGGTTGTCGGCAGCCATCTCGCGTTCGCCTTGCAATACGTGAATTGGCACGAACGACTGGTTGTCAACACTAGTGGTAAAGATCTCGCCGCGCTGCGTCGGAACAGTGGTGTTCCTCGGTATGAGGCAAGTAAACACCCCGCCCCCTGTTTCAACGCCTATCGACAGCGGCGCGACATCGAGCAGCAGCACTTCATCAATAGCTCCCGATATGGCTGCGCCCTGGATTGCTGCCCCGACGGCGACAACCTCATCGGGATTGACTCCCTTGTGTGGATCCTTCCCGAAGAGCTCTCGCACGCTGCGTTGCACTATCGGCATCCGGGTCATGCCGCCCACTAATACTACTTGATCAATTTGATCTGGCCGCAACTTGGCGTCCTTCAACACCTGATTGCATGCGGTTATCGTGCGTTCGACTAGATCGCGCGTTAGTATTTCCAAGTCGCTCCGCTTCAGAGTTCGCTGCATGTGCAACGGCCCGCTGGGACCCACTGCGATGAACGGAATATTGATTTCCGTTTCAAGGGACGAACTAAGTTCATGCTTGGCCTTTTCCGCAGACTCGCGCAGCCGTTGGAGTGCGGTTCGGTCTGCCTTTAGGTCAATGCCATGCGCTTTTTGAAACTCGTTGACCAACGTACCGATAAGGCGATTGTCGAAGTCCTCGCCACCCAGATGCGTGTCGCCGCCAGTAGCTTGGACGCTAAAAACGCCTTCTTGGATTTGCAGAATCGATATGTCGAAAGTTCCGCCGCCCAGGTCGTATACGGCGATCCGCTCGGAGCCCTTTCGGTCGAGCCCATAAGCCAGCGCTGCTGCGGTTGGCTCGTTGAGGATTCGTTTGACCTCGAGCCCAGCAATCTTGCCTGCATCCTTCGTGGCTTGTCGCTGCGCGTCGTCGAAATACGCCGGCACCGTGACAATAGCCTCGGTCACCGATTCGCCAAGGAAGCTTTCTGCCGTGCTCTTTAGTGCCGACAATATGAAGCTCGACACTTCGGGGGGAGATATCCGTCGCTGTTGAACCTCGACCCAAGCGTCGCCATTTTCGTGTTCTACAATCTGGTAAGCTACGAGCTGCCGATCGCGCTCAATCGAGGGGTCCGCATGCTTTTTTCCCATCAATCGCTTCACGGCGAAAAGCGTGTTACTGGCATTCGTAGTTGCCTGACGTTTGGCAACTTGACCGACGAGTCGCTCGCCGCCACCAGAAAACGCAACCACAGACGGTGTAGTTCGGGCCCCTTCGGGATTCGGAATAACTCTGACTTCCGGCTGGCCCGATGCACTAATTCCTTCGATTACGGCAACGCATGAGTTGGTCGTCCCTAGGTCTATCCCGATCACCTTGCCCATTGGTGAGCAATAATAGCCTGAGATCGCCGGAGTGGATCGTTTTTCAGAGAACAACCACGCTCGCGCTTGGCGTTGGGGCACGGGCTACGAATGTGCTCGCCGAACTTGAGGGCTAACTCAACTCGAGGCGGGCCTCGCCACTACGACCATTGCGGGGCGAATCAACCTATCACCTACATGGTAGCCGGCCAGCAACTCTTGGGCGACGGAACCCGCAGGCAAATCGGCAGATTCAACCTGTTGCACGGCCTCGTGCACGGCCGGATCGAATGGCAACCCAATTGTCGCAACGCGTTCCACACCCAACTTGGCAAGCGTGTCTACGAACTGTCGCATCACTATTTGGATACCATCCGCTAGTGATTGGAAATCCGTCGAACCTACTGCATGCTGACTGGCGCGTTCCAGATTGTCGAACACAGGAAGCAATTCACGCAGCAGATCCTCCCGTGCTATTCGCTCCGCATCGGTGATCTCACGGCGGGTTCGCTTTCTGAAATTATCGAAGTCCGCTAAGGTGCGTAACAACTGGTCCTTCAGTCGAGCGATTTCAGCTATCGATGCAACCTCAGGATCGGCATCCGCGGACTGTGCATCTTCGCCGGACACCACCTCGTCCGCCCTCTCCGCTGGCGGCGCCACACTCGACGTTTGAGAGTCGGCTTGAGAGTCTGGAACGGAATCAACTATCGAGTCTGTCACAACGCTCGGCACTATAGCCACTATTGAAACTATGCCAATGGCCACCGGAGCCAAAAACGTCCGACTATTCCACTGCTGCTCCCCCCACGGAAGGGCAATCACCCTGCCGCAGCGCCGTGACCACGCCGCCAGTGAAATGAGTAGAACTTGACCCCAGGGCCGGCTCAAACCAAACATCAATATCATCCTTCATCGACCAAAAACTCGTGTCGGGAGCCAAGACTTGCCTCTTCACCATGCCTTGTTGCGAACGACCTAGACCTACTCGCTCTACCCAAAAGCAAACCTTTCGCGGCCGACCGGGTGCAAATAGGTGAATGTGCCCCGCGATTACATCGGCAAGCGCTACGTCATCTACCATCGCACCGTCGATGCGCCGGGCTGAGATTCGCCGCTTGCCCACGGGGATTCGGGTAAGAAGGCCTGCTGATGGACTCTCACTGCTCGTCAGTTGAACATTACCCAACCTGTGTTCGTTCGACGAACGCAACGATAACATCGTCGGTCAGATTCAAGATCCTGACATAGGGATGAAAGGTTTCATAAAGCCAAGGCGTAGCCAGCAGTGCAATTAGTGCTCCACTGTTGGCCCACACGATTCCTGTGCCAATACGCATGCGTTTGGCATAGACATCTACTCCCATGCGGTCACCCAATCGCTTTGCCCACTCGGCATTCCTGCATGCCAAGGCCCCTTTCGTGGCGAACACTGCTTTTCTACGCCGTGATGGCAAGCGTTCGGCGTAATTCCTCCAGATCTGCCCCGTCAGCCAAGGAACAACGGCGAATGCGAGCACAAACGCAATTGCCGCTCCCTCAGATAACCACGGCAGCATGCTCAAAAAGAGACACGCCGTCACACTCGACAGGATGGCTGCCAATATCCACGCCAATACTGCCACCCCGTGTCGACCGATACTCACCAAGCATGCTGAACAATAGGGAATGACGACCCTCTTGCCCTCGCGGCGTCCTAGCTCCGTCGCGGCAAGGCAGCCGGCGCAGATGGGGATATATGGAACGCCATCCAACTCGCCAACAACGATCCAATACTTGCGCGAAGCGGGCAAAGCGTATGAAATGAAACGCCCCAATTTTCGCGCGCGCATAGGCAAGTGCGTGAGAAAGTTGAGTAGGCGACTGACCATTCGAGTGCTAAAGCCGACTATTGTGATCCTAGATCAAGATGTCCAATCCGCAACTCAATGAGCCGCAGACTCAGGCCGTCCGACACGTGGCAGGCCCATTACTGGTGTTTGCGGGTGCCGGCAGCGGCAAAACCAGGACTATCACCTACCGCATCGCCCACTTGCTCGCTAACGAGAAGGTCCCGCCCTACCGAATTTTGGCAGTCACCTTTACGAATAAGGCGGCGGGGGAGATGCGCAACAGAATTGAACAGATCGTCGGTGCGGCATTGGCGCGCGATCTTTGGGTCGGAACATTCCATTCCGTCGCAGCGAGGCTACTACGACGCTACTGCGCCGAGGTAGGCCTCAGTCGGAATTTCGTAATTTACGACGAATCGGATCAAAAGGCGTTGATGAACAGGGTGCTTAAGAGCAAGAACTTGAGCGATCGCGAATATCCACCGAAACTCATCTTGTCGCGAATTCACGCCAAAAAACAAGAAGGGCTTTTGCCGGAGCAAGTCGAGCGAAGTCGAAGTTTCGACAGCACGCTGATTGAGTTATACGAGCTGTACCAGAAGGCGCTCTTGTCCTCGAATGCCGTGGACTTCGAGGACCTAATATTGCTCATGATGCGGCTCAGCGAAGCGCAAAATAGCGTTGCCGGTGAAGAGCTACGATCACGATTCGGTTTTGTCCTGGTCGACGAGTTTCAAGATACTAACTCCACGCAATATCGGTTGGTTAGGGCGCTCAGCGCGCAGACGAGAAATCTTTGCGTTGTCGGCGACGACGATCAGTCCATTTACCGATGGCGGGGCGCCAACGTCGGCATTATTCGCGGTTTTCGGCGCGACTTCCCCGACGCCTGCGTCGTAAAACTGGAGCAGAATTATCGTTCATCGGCCAATATCGTGCAGGCGGCGCTCAGCATTATCGAATCCGCAAAGTCGCGAGAGCCCAAGCTGCTCTGGACTGAGCAGGCGCTCGGGGCCCCAATTACCGTGAGGGCTGTCGCCGACGAGCGCGACGAAGCTGCCTGGGTCGTGAGAACGGTTCGAGAGCGCCTGTCGCAACAGGTCGATCCTCGTCAGATTGCAGTCTTTTACCGCGTTCATGCCCAGTCGCGCGTCCTAGAAGAGGCATTTAGGGCCGAGAATCTTCCGTATCAGATCATTGGCGGGACGAGATTCTTCGACCGAGCCGAGATAAAGGATATTTTGGCCTATCTCAGGCTAGTTGAAAACCCAAACAGCGAAGCCGATCTAGTTCGCATTATCAACGTGCCCGCTCGAGGCATCGGGAAAAAGACGATCGAGCTGATATTCGACGAAGCATCTAAAATGGGCTCAAGCGCCTGGCATGCACTGAAGTCGAGCACAACCAACTCGGAGTTGCCTACCGCAGCGCGACAAAAGTTACGCCAATTCGTGAACCTGATCGACGAATGGCGCGCCGCACTTGCTGCAGGAAATACACCCTTCCAGTTGGCGAATCGCATTGTGGACGAATCCGGGTATCGAAAATATCTGCAGGATCAGGACAGTGCCGAAAGCGACGCTCGCATCGGCAATATTGAAGAATTTCTGGGTTCAATCGCCGAGTACGAGGACGATACCGAGCTAACGGACGAGAAATCGACGCTTACTGGGTACCTCGAGCGAATCTCCCTCGTTGCAGCTCCCGACGCAATGAAAGACGTTCCCAAGGTCGCGCTCATGACCGTGCATGCTGCCAAGGGTCTGGAATTCGATACGGTGCTGCTTTCCGGAATGGAAGACGACGTGTTCCCCTACAAAGGATTGGACTCAGGCGAATCCGAAGAACTCGACGAAGAGCGGCGCTTGGCCTACGTGGCAGTGACACGAGCCAAGGTGCACTTATCGATCTTTCATGCATCGCAGCGGACCCTCTTCGGACAAACTCGCTATTTGCGTCGAAGTATGTTTCTTGACGATTTGCCGGATCACATTGTCAAGCTCGAGGCAAGTCACCAGCACTTGGGGCGCTTTTCCAACGACAAGGATATTGACGCCGAGTCGGCCCGATCCCTTTCAAGGGACCGATGGGTGACGCACGAAAAGTCAACCGCGGGTAGTGCATTGCGCCCCGGTGAGAGATTCATTGATCGGTCCGCGTTCGACGACGTTGCCCAAAGTGAGCCGCAGACTACCCTGCGCCGCGGTCAATCGGTTTTTCACGCAAGATTCGGCAGGGGAGTCGTGGAGAATATCGAATCGGGAACTGAATCTGCCATGGTTACGGCCAGCTTTCCGGGCTTTGGCCGGCGCAAGATCTTGTCGCGCTATTTAGTGAACGGCTAGTAGTAGCTGCACACCTGAACAATCGCCCGCTTCCCTTGTTTAGAATTGGTCCCACGTCACGAACCTTGGTCAGAAGTGCCATCAGCATTGGAAGCCGCGGCCTCCGACGCACGGGAATCCGCGCTTAGCGAAATCCTCGTATGGTTTGCCTCGTCTTGCGCCGCACCATCGGCTAGCTCCTGCAAACTTATACCTGACCACGTGAGCAATTTGCTAGCCGGACCCCGCTGGCGGAGGCTCCGTCTCAAATCCAAATTCTTGACCGAATCAGCCAGCTTCAAGAACCACTCAGCCGCACGCTTGATCATCGTTTCTGCCTGTGGCGAAAGCGCATTTCTAAGCGCGTCGCAGCACAGCACACGAGTCGTCAGCGCGTACTCGGAGCCTTGTATCGTCTCCATCGCTCCGAGTGTCGTTGTCGCCAGCAGAATCCCGGTATGCTGTTCACCGATGTCGACCCGTGATGCGGCTTCAATGGCCATGGCGTAAAAGTGGAATGCCACGTAAGCTTGCGCTTCCGCTACCTGGCGTGCATCAAACGCATGCATCACCGCAGCAGCCGAGTCCCCACGAGCACGAGCCAGCAGTGCGCGAACAATCTTCTCGTGTGCAGCGTCGTAGGCACTTCCAGTGATCGAATTGATAGCTGCCGCTTCTTGTACCAGGGATTCCGCCTCGACCGCGTTGCCAATTTCCAAGTTTATTTCTGCCCAGCAAAGCAGCGTGTCGCTCTTGGACTCCTGATCATTGTAATTCTCGTGCGCCTGGCGCGCGCGGCGGAAATAGGCAAGCCCCCGGTCGGTATCGCCGAGCGCTGCATAGGATTGTCCAATCGTGCTCAGTGTCTTGGCAATTTGCAGTCTCCCACCAATCGAGAGATCGATACGAATGGCGTCGATGCCAAGCGCGATTGCATCTTCAAATTTTCCGAGCACGAAAAGCGCAAAGGCGAGGGAATTCTTGGCATGGGCCTCCATGCGTTTGGCCCCAACGCGCCGGAACACGGCGATTGCCTCGGCATGAGCGTCGATGGCTTCATTGACGCGACCCACTCTTCTCAATAGTGTCCCTTTGGCACGCAGAACCTCGGCACGTTGGCGAGCCGACACGTCGGTATGCGCTGAAGCAGTCAGTGCCCGATCGATGGCGGCAAGCGCTCCCTGCATGTCCCCGAGGTCCCTCAAAATTTCTGCTATCAGCGCCTGCGCTTGAGCTTGATCGACGCGAAGGTCGGCGACTTTTGCCAAGTATTCCGCACGTTGCGCCGCGGTGAGTGCGCGTGCCAAATGTCCGATGTCGACCTCGAAGCGAGCGGTGCGCATCAGCGCGACGGTCGCCCAGCGAGCTTTCCCCGAGTCGCGCGCCAGGGCTCGAATCGCGAGCAGATGCCGCTTACGCTCCCGGCGCAGGCCCTGAACTCGGCAGATTGCTTCGAGAGCCTCAAACGCCTCGAAACAGCGCGCGTCGTTTTCCGGGAGAAGTTTGACTGCACGCCGGAAGTAGCGCTTTGCCAGCCGTACTTGGTAGCTCGAATGTGCGGTGCGGCCCGCTTCCAAGTAATGATCGGCGGCTGCTTGACGAGCCCGTCCCGCTTCCAAATGGCGCGCCACGATGGCGGCGGTAAGACCCCTCGCCAGCGGCGTGAGGCTCAATTGCTCTCCGAGCCGCTGGTGCATCTCGAGTCTCATCTCGCCATCCAGCGATGAATACGCGACGTCACGCGTAACGGGGTGACGCACGTCAACGGTGTCGCCAGCGTCCGAACACACGCCGCGTGCGCACAGGCGGGTAATTCCTTCATCAACTTGCGGCCCCACCAGGCTTCGAAGTACCTCAAGGTGCAGCGGTCCTCCTGCGACCGCCAGCCAATCCACGATGGCTTGCTCTTCTCGAGGTAGTTCTTCGAGTCGATCGGCGACCAACTGTTCTAGTGTCGAGGGCAGACTTTGCGCGCCGAGCACACTGCCTTCCACGGGCGCCAATTCCAGAACGTTCTTTCCTGTCTCGCGAAGTTCGAGAACTCCTCGTTCCAAGAGCGCATCAACCATTTCTAATAAGAAAAACGGGTTGCCGCCAATTCTCGGAATTAGATCGGCACAAACTTGTTCGACGCCGCGACTGGCGCCCAGCCGAGTCTGCAGGAGACGAATCTGATTCTCAGCGCTCAATTCCTTGAGTTCGACATGCACCAACCCATCCAAGTATGGGGAAACTCGTTCCCCGGGTCGTGCCACCAATACGACCAGCACTGGCCAAGGTTCCGACCAGCGAAGTAAATCCTGAATCGCCTCCAGACTATAGGGATCGCTCCATTGCAGACTCTCGCCGATTAACACGACCGGCCCCTCGAGCGTCCGGCGCGCAATGAAAGCCCTCAGCCCAGCTGTCAGTAAACGACGATTTTGTGCCGCGTCTCCCTCATCAATGGCGGCGGCGAATTGTCCGGCGACCAGCGCTGCCAAGCGTCCCAAGATTGCCTCTCGTTCTTCACCTACGTCGAACCCTTCGATGAGCTGCGCCAGGTGTTTTTGCACTTCATCGACCGGTCGCTCCTGGTTGATGTCCGTTAGCGTTCGAAGCCACTCGGCTAACAACGTATACGGAACCTCGCTCCGTGCCGGTGAACACTCGGCGCGCACGACGATGGTGTCGGAGGGCAACTCGCCCACAAAGGCTGCAACTAGCGCCGACTTGCCGATCCCCATCTCGCCCGAGACGACGCGCACGGTGATCGGACCATTGTCGTCAGCGGCGCGACTGATACTCCGGTGATACGCAGTCTGTAGGTCAGCCACTTCGGCGTCGCGTCCGATTAAGTCCCCTGAACCCTTCGCGGCCTCGAGGGCCTTCTCCTCCCGAGTGAGTGAGCGAATCAACGAGTAGATTCGCATGTTGTCCGGCATGCTCTTGTTGCGTGAACTATCGAGCGCAATCGTGGGCGCGTCGGCCCAAACAAAGTCTCTGCGCACCAACCGATAGAGGCCGCCCGCCACCCAGGTGCCCCCGGCAGGGGACTTCTGTCCGAGCATCCGCGCCAATTCCAACGCCGGCTCCTGAATGACATGTCCCACCAAGTGCCCGGCGCGATCACGACGGCCTGTGGCAATTCCGCGCACAATCCCAATGCTAGCCTGCAATTCCACAGGCATATCGTCACAAGCGCCTTGGATTGCCTCGTGAATGTCAACCGCGAGCCAAGCGGCATCCGCCGGCGCGCGCGCCGGGTTAGCCATTAGACCCACGAGCGCCGTAGCACCGCCGGAGGGAATGAGGTGTTCACCAAGCAGCGCCCGTTCACGATGCCAAGTCAGGCGTGCGCCGCGCTTGTAGGCAATTTCATTGAGCGTATTGCGGAGCTGTTCGATGAATCTGCCCGCGCCGCTTGGGCCACTGGCTTCTGCAAGTTGTTCCACCCCGTGAAGCTGCAGAGAGACGATAACGACGTGTCTGACTTCTTGACCACGTCGAGCGCGCCGAGGTCGAACCGAGGGCCCCTCGACATCCGAACTGGGTGCGCTCGTGGATGATCCACCGTGAGTCGTTGGTGCATTTTGCGGCGCGAGAAACTCGCGTCCCGCTTCTTCCTCGGCGCCCGCGCCGTCGCCGGGAGCAGGCACCCCGGGTGCCGTGTGCTCCCGCTTAACCAGGGAATCCAGCAGACTTTCCAGCGTATGCGAATCAACCGGTTGTTGAGCTTGAAATAGCGCTCTCGTAATTGCCGCGGCAACATCGCGCGCGGTCGCGTATCGATCATCTGGATTGCGTGCCAAGGCGCGCATCACGATGGCATCCAGATCGGGGGGAACGTCCCTTGCGTAGAGACTCGGCGGCTCCACTTGACCCGAGCGCACCGCCTCGAGGAGTTCTTGACCCTCGGCCGCACCGTGTAAATGCTTACCGGTCAGCATTTCATGAAACACGACGCCGAGTGAGTAGATGTCCGTGCGACGATCCACCCGCTCGCCCCGCGCCTGTTCGGGAGACATATATCCTGTCTTGCCCTTTAGAACACCCGGCTCCTCCCTGAACAGGTTCGCCGATGCGATACCAAAATCCGCGATCTTGACCCCGCCGTCGAAGCTCAGCAGCATGTTTTGAGGGGACACATCACGGTGCACAATCTCCATCGGATTGCCCCGTTCGTCCTTTCGCTCGTGAGCATAATGGAGCCCTTTGGCTACTTCGCCAATCACGTACGCGGCAACATATGCCGGGACTCGTTTATGCTTTGCACGCGCGGCGCGCATCACGCGTCGAAGGTCGGGACCCTCGACATACTCCATGCTGAGCAATTGCCCTTCGTCCCCGTAGTCTTGAAACTCGTAGACTTGGACGATATTCGGGTGGTTGAGGCGGGTTGCCAATTGCGCCTCCTCGGCAAACATCGTTCGAAAGCGCCTCGACGAACCGAATTGGGGCAATATTCGCTTTACGACCAGTAGCTTGAACGTGCCCTCAGCTCCGCGCTTCTTCGCGAGAAACACCTCCGCCATACCGCCCACACCGAGCCGCCGAAGAACCTCGAAGTCCGCAAGCTTTGGCGGAATTGGTGTGCTCTCATCAGCCATGGCGAAGTATCAAAATGTCCCCCGCGCACAGAGGCGCAAATCGGCCTTAACATGTTAGCCGCAAAACGCGTCTTAGGGCAGCTTTGAGAGCACCGGGCCCACCTGACCTCCAACTCGAGCCCCTCCGGGAAGCCTCGAGCGGGTACTCGGCCGCGCATTTTGGGGTGTTTTGTCCGGCACTTGGACAACATTAGCGCCGCGACGCGCGGGCGGGGTCGCTACGGGGTACTGCCGGGAACCGCGCGACTGACAGCGACCCCCTTGGGCCGCAGGCGCGGCATTGGCAATCGGAGCCCCTGACGAACCGCGGCAACGATTGCCTCGGACAGCGTCCTGCTAGCCTGAACGCAGCTGTCCGAAGTCGCGCCGGATTGGCAGGCGGAGTCGCGCGACGCGTGCAACTTTTCCAGTTTGGCATCACGCAACAGTGCGGTTCGCATCGTCGTGTCAAGCTCGTTGAATTCGACTGGTGGCGCTTGAGGCACACCCGGTAAATAGGTGACGACGTCGCGCTTGGGAATTGTTGCGCAAGTGCCGTCCCAGCGCAGTACGTCATACACCTCCTCGGGAGGCTTCTTGGGCTTGTCGGGCGTAAGGGTATTGACACGCATCAACAAGAACTCTTCGGCGAACATGACGGGCACGCTCGTCGGGCCACCGCGTTCGTTTTTCAACTCAACGGTGCGACTCTTGGCGTGTAGCCGCAAAAAGGGCGTGTGCTTCTGAAAAAGGTAGATGCCCACCGACGCGTAGTGACCCTTGCAAAGCTGCTCGGCAAACTCCTGAGGCGGCACACACGGCTTGGCAGAATTAGCGCAGTAGGTTGGGACGTCGGGGGCTTCCTCGGGTTCGGGGCGCGGCGCGACAACCGGCGGCGGTGGTTCAGAGCAGCCGAGCAACACGGCGAAACCAAAGCAACCGACAATCGATACTACTGCGTTCATAGGTAGAGTAAAGTCGCGTTACAAGCTAGAATCAAGTGTTTGTGTGAAGTTGCCGCTTAATACGGCCGCGCTCCACGCGCCCACATGCGACAATTAGGCACGATCGGCGGCCTACCCCGAACGGGACGCCTCCCTCCTCGAGCGAGTTACTCTTCGGCAAGCGCGCTGAGCGGGCCCAGGTGCAAAAGCAACATTTTAGGGTGACCTGCTTCGCGTGACGCTGCCCGGTCGATTCGTACGCGCAATACCCAATCGGTAGGTTCCTCGGAATTGCAAAGAATCTGCTCGATCTTGATCTCCAGGTCGCTCTTTTCCAGCACGCGAAAGTACTGAGGACTGCGTACCCGCGGATCGACGGCGAGTTCGTCATTCTCTTCAAAGTATTCAAGCATCGTCTCTGCCAAACTCGACTCTAACGACCCCCCCAAATCAGCCTGCGCCCGGGACAAGTCTTGTCGCGACAATGCTCGCAGCACGCCAAATATGGCATTTCGTACCAACACCATAAATGCCTTCTCATTTTGCGTTACATCCAACTGATCGGCTGCGGTGAGTACCGAGTCTTCGGAGCCCGCTACAAGGTCCGCATTTCTGCGCTGCAGCGCCTCCCACTCTAGAACCAAACTACAATCGGTAGCCTTCACGATGGCTTCGAGAAACGTTACAATGTCGTCAACTTCAGATGTTTTTGCCTGGTCTGGAACCGTCTGTGAGAGTGTCTTATACACATCGCTCAGGTAGCGCAAGAGTAAGCCCTCACTGCGTTCGAGTCCATAGTCACTCACATACTCCCGAAACGACTGAAAGGATTCGAACATCTCTCGCGCGATCGATTTAGGGCGAATGTTCTCCTGCTCTAGCCAAGGGTGATGCTTGGAAAACACATTGAATGCCTCATAGATGAACTCTGCATTGGGCTTGGGATAGTCCAACTTTTCGAGCTCTTCCATCCGCTGTTCGTATTCCACGCCAGCCGCCTTGAGCTCGGCTAGTTTCTCGGTCTTGATTCGGTCCAGCTGCTTGATCAAGATTGGCATTGGGTTCTCGAGAATCGACTCGACTGCCGACAAGAGATCGAGCGCGTAGAACGGACTTTCAACCTCGAGCGCGTCGATTACTTGCACCAAGAACAGCGAGAGTGCGTGATTGAGCGAAAAGTCCTCCTGCAAATCAGCGTCAATTGACACGCTCCGATCCGGCGCGACCTTCACGATCTCCGCGTCGAGTAGGCTTTGGAACATGGCCCGCGCCCTTTGCGCCAGTTGGCGCTTGTTGTAACGAGATTCGTGACAATCATAGATTATCCTGGCTATGGCGCGACATCCTCCTCGGCCGCGATTGAGCATTTGCACGATCATCCCGTGACTGATCTGGAACTTCGACGTCAGCGGCTCAGGTGGCGATTGAATGATTCGCTCGAAGAACTTCTGATCCCAGGCCACGTATCCGCGCTCCGGCGGCTTTTTTTTGACGATCTTCTTGCGCTTATTCGGGTCCTTGGTGGCCTTGGCTTCAAGTTTGAGATTTTCGATCACGTGTTCGGGCGCCTGGGCAATCACACTTCCCCGGTCGTCGAAGCCCTTGCGTCCTGCTCGCCCCGCAATCTGATGAAAATCCCTGGCTCGCAGGAGCGCGGTTTTTTCCCCGTCATACTTGCAGAGTTTAGTGAAAAGGACTGTCCGAATTGGAATGTTCACGCCCACACCGAGCGTGTCGGTGCCTACGATGATTTTGAGCAGGCCTTTTTGCGCTAGCTTTTCTACGAGCAATCGATACTTGGGCAAGAGGCCAGCATGGTGCAGCCCAATGCCGTGCCGCAGGTAACGCTGCATATCCTTGCCGTAGGGGCTGTCGAAACGAACACCCCGCAATGCCAGGTTGATCGCCTGTTTTTCCGCCTTGTCGCAATAGTCGGTACTCATCAAGTTTTGCGCTTCCTCGGCACAGGCGCGCTGCGTAAAATTCACGATATAGACGGGTTTTCTGCCTTGTTGCATGAGCTCGAGTAGCGTTTCATGCAGGGCTGTTAAGCGGTACTCAAAGTCGAGCGGGACTGGACGCTCGCTCGACTGAACAATGCTGGTGGGTTTACCCGTGAGTCGAGTCAGCTTCTCCTGAAAGAAGGTCGCATCGCCCAACGTCGCCGACATAAGCAGGAATGTTGCTTGCGGCAACGTCAACAGCGGAATTTGCCAGGCCGTCCCACGATCCCGATCAGCATAATAGTGAAACTCGTCGCATACGATCGAGTCAACCTCTAGATCTTTGCCGGAGCGCAGCGCCATGCTTGCCAGAATTTCTGCCGTACAGCAGAGAATGGGCGCCTCTACGTTGACGCTAGCATCGCCGGTGAGCATGCCGACATTGGGCGCTCCAAAGTCGCGGCAGAGTGCGAAGAACTTTTCGTTCACCAATGCCTTGATCGGCGCGGTGTAAAAGGAGCGACCCTGTCGAGACAGACTCACGAAGTGCAAAGCCGTCGCGACGAGGGATTTGCCAGAACCGGTCGGCGTACTTAGAATTACGTTGTTGCCTGTGCAGAGCTCCAGCACCGCCTGTTCTTGCGCGGGGTAGAGAGCCAAACCGGTCAGTCGAACGTACTCGAGGAATCGGTCCAAGAGCTCTTCGCCCGAAACAGATTCCGGATCGGGCGGCATTGTGTACGCCAAATAGGAAAGGGGCGGTTCCCCCGTTGGAATGCTCATAGATTGACCTTGGTGGGGCGCAATATGCGACGAAACTAGCATGTTCCCGGCTCACTTGGCTGCATTCGATTGGATTGTCCTCGCGTTGACACGCGTTACCGCGCATGAATAATGCCCCCATGATGCCACTGGCTCAATTTGAGAATCGGCCCGCTTACCTCCGGAAAGTGTCAATTGCGATTTCGATTTCCGTCGCGCTAGTTGGCTCTGCTGGTTGCGACAAATCGGACTCCAAGAAGAACGGCTCAGTTTCGACGGCAACCTCCACACAACCCGAGCCGTTGCCCTCGGTTGCCCCTGCGGCCCCGCCAGCGCCCCAAGACATGGACGTAGCCGCGCTAGAGAGGGACCTCAATTGTGCCAAGACGGGTCCGAAGCAAGCGTGTCGTATCCTCAAGGATTTTTCGCAGGCGCAAAGATACACGGCGCGTACGCCATCGGGCGAAGGGCGCTGGGTTGGCCAGGCCTTTGTCGTTGTCAAGGGGGTTGAATCGGAGCGCGAGCTCGTCTTGTGGGCGAAAGTGGTACCGACGAGTCAAGTTGGACCGGGTGATCTGCCGATCAAGGTTGGCTTCGATTTCTTTCCTGATGATTTGAAGTCGCACGCTGAAAAACTCGTGCGCACGCTGAGTAGAGGCGATCAACCTAGTCCAAAGAATCAGGCATTCCCTTTTGCGAAGGGATACCTGCCAGCAAAGCAGCGCGTAATCGTCAACACCGCCGGTCAGTCCGTGCACGTGACCGCCGAGGAATCTATCTATTTGCGCGCCAAGGCCCCACGATCCGTTTTCATAGTCAATCCTTCGACTTCGCGCGAATCTGCTCCTGGTGATGGGATGTACGCCGAACTGTGGCTTGCTGATTGGTAGTGATGGTTAGAAGCCAGCGAGGTATGGCAACGGCGTGATTTTG
The DNA here is from genome assembly GCA_963819085.1 of uncultured delta proteobacterium. Classification (GTDB taxonomy): domain Bacteria; phylum Myxococcota_A; class Polyangia; order Polyangiales; family Polyangiaceae; genus FEN-1139. The sequence continues at coordinate 77,759 of CAWFUX010000050.1, read as the reverse complement.
AGGTCAACGGATGGTGGCGCAACCTTCACTTCGAATTCGATTGGTGTCCCAATGGGCGGCAATGCAGATGGCCGATCGATGGGCGAGCGGCTCGCCATCGAACCGCACGCTGCATTTTGGATCAGCACCGGTTTGACTAGGTGCTGCTGACTTCCGATGCATCGGAACGGGAAGGGAATCTCTCTCGCGTCTCGCCTGTTCGATCCAATGCGAACTTGAAGAGAATCGGCCCCATGATTTCGTTCAAGGCTACGGTTGCGATAACCAAAGATCGTAAACCTTGACCTACAGCAGGAAACTCACGCGCTACGCTTGCCGCCAGCGCCAAAGTTAGGCCCGCTTGAGATACGAGTGGTGCCCAGGACCAGCGCTTAATACTGGGGGGATCGTGTGCCACTTGGTTGGCGAGACGCACAGCCAGCGTACTGGCTAGGGCTCGCGCTACGCAAAAGCTCAGGGCGATGCCCCAAAATTTTTGTAGTAAGCGAATATCCAAATGCGCGCCGGCGACTCCAAAGAACACGACGTAAACGACATCACTCGTCTTGAATACCGCCGCCCGAAACGCGGCAGAATCCCGAGAAAAGTTGCGAATCGTTACTCCGGCGACTAGAAAGGCCAAGAGCGTATCGAACTGGACGTAGGTCAACAGGTCCGTCGCGACGAAACCTAGGATCAGAATCAATAACAAGAACTGCTTTCCCCCTAGCCTCAAGTAGACCGCGAGCACCAGTCCCAGAGTAATACCCAGAGAGACACTTCCCAACATCTCGTGGGCCATGCCCGTAAGTCGAGTGACGGAAAATTCGCTGCCTTCAATCAGAAAGGGCCTTACGACAGCAAGTACCAGCGTCATGGCTACAACGAGAACGATGCCGGAGCTCATGACGAATTGCAGAGTCCAGCGGGATAAGGTTCCCTGGGCGCGGGTTTGGGCAAGCACGGCCAGCGTAGCCGATGGACCACGACTTGACGCAAGGACGCCCCAAATCAGTCCCGCAGCACATACTGACACCGTGCTCATTTCTCGAGCGAAGGGCAGGAACCTAGCCAAGTACACAAAGGTCGCGCCCGACAGAATCGTTACGATGATTGTGCTAAGCAGATTGGCCCAAAATTGGCTGGCTAGCGAGCGGCGAAGTTCACCGAGTTCGAGTTCGAGGCCGCCCGCCAACGCAATCAACGAAATTGCCAGTGAACTGATAGGCTCGAGTGTTTCCAGGGTGTGCGGCTCGATTAGGCGAAGCAAGTCGGGGCCACCCACGATGCCTACGAGCATGTATGCCGTCAGATGCGGCAAACGCAACGGCCGAAGCAGGTTGGCTGCCAAAGTTCCGGCATACAGCAAGTACCCCACCGCCACGATAGCGTTCAGACGCGACGAAGAACTCGGGAAGCGTTGAGCCGCCGCGCCGGCAATTGCAACACATGCAATGAGTGCGAGTCCTTGTGTTGCTAGAGCCCAGCCACTAGGGGACGCCTCCACCCTGGTTGTCACGTGTTACCCCGCGGCACCGGGCTAGGTGGTGGCTGTGACGAGCAACTTTCTGTTGAGACTTCGGCGACGCCCCACAAGGTTCGCTTCAAACCTGCGGGTGCGACAACCTCCCCGATTAGGGCACCGGCAATAACCGTGACGAGTGCCAATTGTCCGGCTCGTCCCTGATGCAGTGTGGCGAATGCCATGGCGACGATAACTGCTACTTCGCCCGAAGAGGCCAGGCTCAATCCGGCGCCGAAGAGGCCGCGCAGCCTGCCAGCGGCGGTTCCTACGATCAGCGTTCCTAACAACAAATGGGTGATCAGGCGAGTCAAGACCGCAACCCCGGCAATGATAACCAAACTCCCGGTAAGTCTCAGATCCACGGTGGCGCCCGCTATCACCAAGACCGGCAGCAAGATTGAGGTTTCCGCAGGCGCAATCATCGTCCGCATCTGGCGCACATGTACGGACTTGCCTTTACCCAACACCCAACCTGCAACAAAGACTCCAGTTACCACCGAAGCCCCCAACCGTTGTGTCAGTCCGACGATGAATAACATTCCGCCAAGCAGCAGTGCCCAACTCTCTGCGTCGCGACTTTCCGTGCGAAGCAGCGCTCGGCCAATTAGACCCACGAGCCCCCCTAAGACTATCGGCGTCAATGTTACGGCGACAATATGGCGGGGGCTCGTATTTCCCGCCAAATCGAGGGCAACCATGGGGGCCATGCCCAGGAGGGCAAACGCATCTCCGCCGAGGGATACGCTTTGCAGGGCATCGGTGACTTTGCCCGCCGCCCCGAAGCGTTGCCTTGCCCAGTTAACGAGTTGCTGAGCCGAGCCGCATAGGACTAGCCCCAAAGTGCCGCCTATCACCCAGCGAGAGCTCTTTGCCAATTGATCAATCAGGCCTAGCGAAAAATAGGCAGAAGCTGCCACCGCCGCGAGAGTCACTATCGCCAGAACCGCGCCAAGTAATGCAAAGATAGGCGAGGCATCATGTCGCATTACGTTCTGATCGCTGGACGGCTCTGCCAACCGCGTCCCGACTATGAACGCCAGCCAACCTACAGCGGATAGCACGACGGGATTGAAACTCTGCAAATCCGACGTGTGCACAAGGCCGAGTCCGTGTGGCCCGAGCAAAAGGCCCACCAGCAGCGACTCGCTTCCCGACGGTAAACCGAAACCGCGCAGTCGCCCACCGCGTTTGATTCGATTGCCAATTGCCGCAATTACAAACAAGCCCAGTAGAAACCAGGCTGGATTCACGCAGTCGTCTCCGAATTGCGCCCTTCTGCGATCGGTATGTTGCGATCGGACAACACACGCAGCAAATCGATGAGCAGTGCATTTCGACTCATCGATTCAGGCATTGTGACTTGCACTATGAGGTCAGCCCGATTTGGAGCCACGGATTCGAGATTGACGGCTACGTCAGACCCGAAGCGCGCCGCTGCCGAAGTAAGCTCGTCGATGATTTCGGATAGGTGCTCGAGTGTCGCTATCGACAAGCGGACTCGGTTCGTTGTGCCGGTCGATGTACGAAGTGTTTGCCACAATAGGACCAGGTGCGGCACGCGTGCCGTCACACCCCCAGATAGCCAGATTCGCGTATCGAATAGGGTTAGTTCCAAGATCCTGCCGGTAACGGCGCCGATGCTCACCCATTGGCCAACGGTTAGTCAACTCGTATAAAGGACGCGCATGCCCAGGAAAACCGTAGTTATCAGCGGCACGAGCGCGAGCGCGATGGCGGCGATTGCCAATTGCCCGAGCCGCGAGAAAGTGCCGTCATTGTTGCCCGTCAATACCGGCGCTACCACCAGCAGGCTTAGTACGACCAAACCGATTCTTACGACGAGGCTCGTCGGGGCTGCCAGCGCTGGGCTCAGGTGCTCGACTTTGGTTTCACCCCGCTCGACTGCCGCGAAGAACAAGCTGATGAAACGAAGTAAAATCAGCAAGACGACCGTGCCGAGGGCCACGATCACTGTCAGCGGCAGGAGCGCCGCGATTCGTCCGGTCAATGTCGAAAGCGGTGACAAGACGAGCCCGGTTAGCTTTTCCGTGTAACCCCGAGTCAACTCGAAAAACGACATCGAGGCGATCAGCCGCAAATAGACTGCGCCGATTTGGCCGATCCACTTGAGCACCGCTAGCGAAACAAGCGTCGCGTTTCGCAACACCGGTGGCCGCACGACTTCAATCGACTTGAGTCGAATGGCAGGAATGCGCTGCGGATTTCTCTCGACCCAGGCGCGCGCCCGAAAGCTCCAATCACGGATGATCTTCAGGGAAAATATCGCCCCGAGGCCGAGTACGATGACGATAACGACGTCGCGGACCGTCTTTCCCAGCTGACTTCTGGTTTCTTCTGCATGCAAAATATCGGAGATGCGTGCTTCGACGGAGGCTGCGTACAGGTCAAGCGAGCCCTCACCGGCAATGGCCGCGTCTTCCGTTGTGAGTTCGACGACGGGGTGTGCGCCGATGAATACGATACAGCGCCCACCGCGTTGTTCTACTCGAACCGGCTTGGGCGCAGTCCCTCCGATTGCTTGCTCAATGGCCCGGTTGGCGCGTTTAGCGCGCTCGGCGGCGGACATGCCTCCGTCGCTTAGTTGCAGCGTGAATATTACCGTTTCGCGAATCCGCACTTCGATTTTGGCGGGTGGCGCAGTCGTTGCTGGCGCTGGCGTCGAAGCGTCGATAACCGTTGCCGCCGAGGCAGCTTCGCGCGCTGCCACCGATGCGTCCTTGAGTTCACTCGACTCGCGTTGGATCGCGGCATCGAGAGTATTTGTTGACGCGTCAGACGCAGCGTCGAGGATGCCTGCGTCCTGCAATTTTTGTTTGTTAGTTCGCGCTGCAGGCTTGGTGCGCTTTACAACACGAGTAACCTTGCTCGAGATCTCGCTACCGGTGTTCGTGGAAGGTGGGGATTCCTCTGTCGCAGTAGCGGCTGCGACGAGCCGGCCGGTAAGCAATAGCGCGAGCGCAATAAGGCGCGGGTGTCCATCGCGACACCAGCCGTAAGTCTCGCGAATCCCTCGATTCTCGCTATTCACGCGTAAGAGCATCGCCGACAAGTCGCCGCTCGGCAAGCACCGGTTTTCATGTCAGCGGATATCCGAGGCGATCTTCGGGCGCACCTGCACTTACAGGGAGTTCAATTCCCCATGACTAGCCGGACCGTGCGATATTATCCGATCCTGGAGCGGTGCCGAAACGCTTATTGAGCCTCAGGGCACCAACAGTCACTCGGAGGGAAACTACGATGCGATACGTGGCTTTGATTGCAAGCTTGTTGTTAGGGGGCATAAGTGCAGTCGGCTGTGGCGGCGGGAGTAGCTTCAGCGGTAACGCCAGCACCGGCGGTTCATCGAGCGTCGGAGGTAGCTCGGCGGCTGGAGCGACAAGCGGACCGCCGCTTTCACAGATTCCCCAAATATATGCCGACGGCACGTGTGCGGCTCTGACCCAGTGCAATCCGATTGCCGGCGCGCTGTTTCTAGGTGCTAACGATTGCACCCAGCTGATCTCGGCGCAGATAACCAATGCCTCGCTGCCAGCCATTCAATCTGCCGTTGACGCGGGCACTGCAAGCTATGATCCTTCGGCCGTTAGTGGTTGCCACGACGCCGTTGCCGCATCGGGGTGCTCGTTCTCGAACAACCCTTTTCTTTCCGCCTGCGAAGCGGCATTGGCGGGTAAAGTCGCTGAGGGCGGCCAGTGCGCCATCGACGAAGAGTGCCAGGGCGACCTTTACTGCAAGTATAACGGTACCTGTCCTGGTATATGCGCTCAGTTGGAAGCAGAAGGCGGGCTTTGTCGAAGCGCGAAAGATTGCCAATCAGGGCTGGCTTGTTTCGTGACAACTGGAACTACGGGCAAGTGCACGGTAAAACCAACGCTCGGTCAAGGATGCGGTTTCGACGTGCCCAGTGACTGCGCTCCGCAAACGAATGACGCAGTAATATGCTGGGGCGCAAGCTCAACCAAGGAAGGCAAGTGCATAGCCGTCAATGCCATCGCCTCACAAGCCATAGACTCTCCTTGCAGTATCTTGACTGGCTCACTTTGTGTTTCAGGCGCCTCTTGTCACGTAACTTCGGTCCTTCTTACTGGCACTTGCGTAGCGACGGTCGCCTCAGCCAACAGCTGCACTTTCGCCTTTCCTGATCCGTGTCCGCAGGATCAATATTGCACGGCGACTGGCCCTGATGCCCCGGGTTCATGCAACCTCCTGCCAACAGCTGGTCAAGCTTGCTTGACCGGTATCATACAAACCTTCTCGAATCGGGTTTGTGCCGCCGATCACGTTTGCGTGAGCGGTACGTGTATCAAGTATCGCGCCAATGGCACGGCTTGCACTAGCGATGCAGTTTGTTACAGCGGTCGCTGCGATTCGCAAAGCCAACTATGCGTTCCGAATCAGAATTGCGATGTAGTTCCGGCTGCTAACTGACCTCGGATTGGTCTGGTGCAGGGTCGGGCCTCCGCTCGGCACCGCCAATACTGACGGCCAATGAAGGCACTGGTCTCAAAAAAGGCTAGGCTAAGCGCGCCGCCATCATGCCCTATGCGTTTACTCCATCGACGCTGCTCGACAATGCCGAGTGGCCGTCGGTTGAAGTCGGGTTTGGCAGCGACGCATATGAGGTAACGCGCAAGGTTTTGCAGGTGGTACCGTTGGCACGGATAAGTGGTGCAAGGGTACTACTCAAGCCAAACGCGGGTCGAATGTCGGCCCCAGCGTCGGGCATTGATACTCACCCCGAAGTCGTGGCCGCGGCAATCGACGCTTTCGTAGAGGCCGGGGCGAAAGTGTCGGTGGGTGATAGCCCCATCGCGGGGGTACGGTCGCTCGAAGCGCTGGAGATTTGCGGCATCGCGCAGGTAGTCAGAAAACGGGGAGTGAGCCTTCTTGATTTGGACCTGCGCCGACGATCGTCCAGCTCGAGTCAGCGCGTATTCTCCAACAAATCAAGGTCTGCACCGATGTGCTCGAGCACGACTTGATTGTTTCGATTCCCGTCATGAAGACCCACATGCACACGGGAGTTACACTGGCCGTCAAAAACATGAAGGGGTGTTGGTGGCGGCGGAGCAAGACCGAACTTCATATGCTCGATTCGATTGAGGGATGTCCCGATCGCCCGCTGGATATTGCAATTGCGGACATGGCCGCGTTGTTGCGGCCGCACTTGGCAATCGTGGATGGAATCGCGGGTTTGAGGGCTTGGGACCGAGCGCGGGGACGCCGAAGAAGCTCGGTGCGGTGGTCGTTAGCGCCGATGCCTTTGCGGCCGACGCCGTAAGCTGCCACCTGATGGGGCATGCTGCTGCTGACATTCCTCATCTTCGTTTGGGCGCCGAGCGTCATTTCGGCATCATAAAACTCGAATCCCTGCGAGTGTCGCCGTCCGATTGGGCATGCGGCGCTGATCCGTTTGTCCGTCCGCCCAGCGAAATATCCATAAATTTTCCCGGTGTCCGAGTACTCGATCAGAACTCGTGCAGCGCTTGCCAGTCGACGTTGCTGATGTTCTTAAAACGCTACGGAGAAAATATGTTCGACTATTTCCGGGAAACAGATGCCCGTCTACATCGCGATTGGCAAGGGACATGAAACAGTCGATCCGGGCACTCTGTGTCTTGGCAACTGCACGATAGAACACCGAAAACAGTGTCCCTTCGTGCCGGGGTGCCCGCCCGTAGTCAGCTCGATACACAATGTTCTCACACGCGGTAGCGCTAAGGGTGACTAAATCAGAATTCGACGCTCTGACAGCATTGTGGCCAGCGGGTCGGTGCGGACATCATGTTGCGACAATGAAGGATCTTCGCTAAATGAACAATTGTGCGCAAGCACCGGAATCTGGAGGGTTGATTATGGGCTTAACGATTCGAGTGGGGTTTTGCGTTGTGGGAGTTGTACTTGCTGCATGCTCGGGCACGACCATTACCCAAGTCACAGCCGAATCAACCGGGGGTTCCAGCGCCGTGGTTGGCACCACGAGTATCGGCGGCACCGGTGCCAGTGCAGGTTCGGGTACAGCGGGGACGACGGCAGGTCGATCTGGAACGGGAGGGCCGCAAAACGGTGGCTCAGGCAATACGGGGACCGCAACCGGTGGCATGATCGGGGCAAGTGGCGGTACCAGTAGCGGCACGATTGGAGGCGCGACGGGCGTCGGAGCCACTACGGGCGGCAGTGCAGCTACTGGTGGTGCTGCGACGGGCGGCTCAGCAACTGGCGGCGCAGCGACGGGCGGTGCAGCCACTTCCGCAGGCGGTTCCGCAACTGGTGGTCACGTAGCCACGGGCGGCGCAGCCACTGGTGGTGCCGCGACGGGCGGTGCAGCCACTGGCGGCGCAGGCGGTTTCGCAACTGGCGGTCACGTAGCCACGGGCGGCGCAGCCACTGGTGGTGCCGCGACAGGCGGTGCAGCAACTGGCGGCGCAGCTACAGGCGGCGCAGGAACGGGCGGAACACCTGCGACATGGTGCAATTTGCAGACAATCCCGAGTGGCGTCGCGACGGCCGATTACCAGTGTGTTGACTTCGACCAGGGACTGCCTTCGAGTTCGATATGGCCGCAGACACTCGCGAATTCCGGAACTGCGACGTTGACGAATGCTCGCGCGTCATCCACGCCCTCTTCGCTCATCGTTACCGTACCGTCAGCCGCTGCTTATACCAGCGCGGCTACTGCTTCCATGAGTTGGAGTGACGTCGGATCGACAGCATTGAAAGGGGTCTCGCTCGCAGCAGATTTCAGTCCCGCGACTGTCAGCGGCGTCCCTGCGCCATGGACCGGTAATGTCGCACTATTGTGCGTTTCATTCGGCTCAGGGCGCGCATGTCTTAATTATACCAGCGGCGCTGATACTGAGTTCCAAACAGCTTACACTGGCTACTACATTGAGGCCCTATATACTGGGGGCTCGGCCGTTCGATACGAATGTGCCGTGACCGCAACACTCACGGCCAATCTGTGGACACGCGTCGAGCTACGCGTCACCGCAAGCTCAGGCGCGATTCAGGTCTTTTTTGGCGGCAGCGCCGTTGGTACGTGTACTGGTGCGTTTGACGCTGATACGGTGTCGGTGTCCACTGTCGGCCTTAGAGTAACCGCAGCCACGACCACTTCATGGACCTCGTATTACGATAATGTGGTGGCTGCCGTGTCGCGGTAGACGTTCTTGTGTGCGTCCCGCCGGCAGATACACTAGCAAAGTCACCGCCGTGGAGAATTTTTTCCCGTAGGCGCAGTCGGTGCGGATCGTCTTACCCGGACGCATCGTAAACGCAGCGAAACCCAATGTCGTCGGCGGGCTCTGCCCACAGAACGCATGCCCAACTCTTGAGCTCGAGCGCCGTTCGTGAGCGAAAGCTGCCCCCGCAGACCCAGACTTTTCCCTCGGCATCCAACGCCAACTCAGCCACGTTGCCGGACAAGTCGAGCACACCTTCTGGGGACTTCCCATCAGGGTGAATTCCAGCAATATCGGGCTGATTTCCCTGCTCGGCACAGGGCCCTGCAATGACTCCGTACGCTGCGCGCCGACATACGAGGCCCGTCTGACCCCAAGGAAACCGGCGCGAATCTGCCCCGGCGGCGAGCGCCATGCGTTCATTGATTTTGGGTAGTCGCCCGTGTACCCAGGTGCAATAGCCTTGAGCGTCCTTGGGCGTAACACCCGTCACCGGCTGGCCCAATTCACGGGGCTCGAAGCTGCGGCATTGCTTGGCTTTCGCGCACGTGAGCCATTGCTCATGAGTAACTTCGGTCGCGTCAACGAAAAAGGGTCCCACGTTTGCAGCAATCGGCGCGACCTGTTCCGACTGCCAGTCATTGGGGCCAATGCTCAAGTGTACAGATCCAATTCGGATCCGTCGGGGATCAATGACGCAGCCTTGCCTAGGGGTTGGCTGATGAAAACCCGTTGGGCAAATCTTGGCGGTTCCCTCGCAGCGTCCGCCGACAAAGATTTGGCCCTCGGCACAACAGCGTGGACCCGCGATTACCCAACCCTCGCTGCAGCGGTTGGGGTTCGCATGACGCCGTACAGCCAGTGTCACAACTGTACCGGTCACGATGATTGCCGATAGAAAGAGCCCAATTATCCGGGGGTTCATGGCAAATTCAAGGGAGCGTTGCACGGGGACCCCGCATGCTAGCGCGATACGATACGTGTGGGGTCCTATCCGTGCGCGGCTCCGAAGCCGACCGTCGTCCTTGTCAGCTTAAAGTACAGAGTTTTGGACCCCATTGCCGAACTCGTTCCGACCAACGCCGGCGGCCGCTGCTGCTATAGCAGTCAGAGGAAACGCATCATGTCCGAAATTGAAGAGACCATTCAAGAGGCTGTCGAGCGTGCAGACAAGTCGAAACTAAACGCTATCATCGCCCTATTGGTGGCCGTCAGTGCAACCTTCATGGCTCTCTGCAATGTGAAGGATGGGAACATCGTGCAAGGCATGGAGCAAGCTCAAGCACGTTCCATCGACCAATGGTCGTACTACCAAGCAAAAGGTACCAAGCAAAATCTCGCAGAACAAATGGTGGACCAACTTGAATTCGAACGCGCCCAGTTGCGAGATGGTTCCCCCCAAAACCTCCGGCTCTTTGATGAAAAGATAAAGGAATACAAGCAGAGGTCTGAGTTGTTGGAAACTGAGAAAGCGCAAATCAAAAAGGAGGCTCAAGACTCGGCGAAAGAGTACGACCGTTTGAATTTTCACGATGATCAATTCGACGGCGCTGAGGCCTGCCTTTCGATAGCGATTGCGCTATTGGGCGTTACCGCACTCACGCAGAAGCGATGGCTACTCGGTCTCGGAATTGGTTTCGCTTCACTCGGTGTGGCGCTAGGTCTTTCAGGCTTCCTGGGGCTGAATTTGCATTCGAATTTTCTGGCTAAAATTTTGGGCTGATGAGTTTTGGAGCGTGCCTGCTGGGTTGGTCCCTTATTTGGGTGTTTTGCACTCGCGGGTTTGTTGGGCTCGCCCTTCGCTTACAAGTTTCGCTCTCCGTGCCATTCCGGGATTTGCCTTGTCGTGTTGGCTCGCGGGACCCCGGCTTGGGGAATATGTTTGGGGTTTGTATTGGGACAGAATCGTTGGTTGATGACTTGGGTGTCTACACGCGCGAGTTCGTCACGCTCGCCCTTTGCTGGAAGGTTTTGCTTTCCGTGGCGTTCCGGGATTTGCCTTGTCGTGTTGGCTCGCGGGGCCCCGACCCCGCTCGCTTCGTGAAAAGACACTACAAGACTAATACCCAAATGTCGTAGAGCGCGTGCGTCCATACTGCGGGTGCGAAGCCACGCAACGCAAATATCGCCGTGAATGCTAAACCTGACACCCAGCGGAAGATGAAGGCTTGCAGCGTGAATGGTTCACCAAAAGACCCAAAATGGTGCCACGCGCTGAAAACCGCCGAGGAAAATACGGCCCAGCCTAACCAGAACAGCACCCTTGCAAACGGCAATGGGTTAGAGACGAATGCCAGCCAAACGAGTCGCCCCACAATCGCGAATAGGCAAACCCGAAATGCCAACTCCTCGTAAAAGCCTGCCCCGAGCGACAGAACGACGCTAGCAAACGGGCTGCCTTGCACCGACGTGATTGCCGACGTCGGTAAAGTGTCCAATTTCAACCTACCAACGACGCTACTGGCGACGAGCCGCATGGCAACCGCGTACAGGATTCCTTCCACACCAATCCCCACGAACCTTGTCCAGCGCAGGGCATGCCCGCGTCCAATTGCAACGAGGGATATCACGAACGCGGCGCCAATCGCCAACGTAACGGCGGCGTAGATGCGCAGGTCGTTCGACGCCAGATCGGCCATCTCATGAGTGACCCAGTCAGCCGCGTTACGAACCGGCAGGAACACGACGCACAAATGATAGCCGAGGAAAATCGGCAAGGTGAGGCCGAGATCGGTCCATGCGTTTTCACTCTTGTACGCGGGGGTTGAAGTATTGTCTGAGGCTTTCACATTCCTGGGTGTAGTTGGTAGACAATCCACATTACGAGGCCGACCCAACCGAGCATGATGAATACGAAGGGGCCGTCGCGGAGCATTTCCTGGGTGGGACTCTCGGTCTTGGGCCGTGCGCGCACCAAGTACAAGAACCGCCACATGCCGAGCACAACGAACAGCGTACTCGGCCACAGCCAGTCGGTCCGAAAGAAAGCTCGAGTTCGCGAGTCTAGCGTGTAAGCCAGGTACGTAACGGCGGTTGCGAGCGCTGTAATTGCGAGCGAGAGCTCGAGACCTCGCCGGTCGTAAGCCTCGAGCACGGCTCGCTGTTTGCCGGCCTTGGCCGCGGCAATTTCATGCCGGCGTTTACCAAACCCTAAAAACAGTGCCAAAAGTGCCGTACAAACCAACAAATACCAAGACATCTCAATGTTCGTGGCAAAGGCGCCCCCGATGACGCGCATCACGAAGAATGCGGCAATGCAGCCGACGTCAACGTAGGCAACATGCTTGAGTCGCAGCGAATAAGCAAGATTGAGCCCGTAATAGCCCGCAGCTATCAAACCAAACTTGGTACCGAGCGCGAATGCGCCGCCCAATGAGACAACCACTAGCCCAATGGCAAGCACCTTTGCCCAACTCAGCGGTACTCGGCCGGCCGCAATCGGGCGGAATCGCTTGACCGGATGTTGCCGATCGGAGGCGATATCCGTGATGTCGTTCATGGCATACACGGCTCCCGCTAGCAGGCAAAAGCCGAAAAATGCGGCAGCGGCGCGCAGCAACAGGGGTGGGTAAAAGATCTCTTTCGCGAATACGACGGGCGCCAATACGAAAACGTTCTTGACCCACTGATGCGGTCGCACGGTGCGAAGGACTCCACCGAGACGCCACCACCAAGGTCCGTCGCTGCGTGGCTGTACTGAACTCGGCAACCATTGATTGGATGAAGGCGGAAAGCCAATGCTCTGGGGTGCTGGCGTGTCCTCAGCCAACGGGGTCATTGAGCTGTCGCTCGGGGCCTTCATCGCGTGAGGTTACATTAGCGGAAATCAAGGCCACTGCACGGCTTGGGTCCCCGGCCGATTCCCCTGATTTCAGCTATTTTCGGCAAGATCATGATTTGCTTTATTCCAAGCCCCAAACGAATTCGTAACCCTTTAGGCCTGATCATGTCACATCGGCACGTGGACACGTACAATCATGCACGGTTGCCGTCGAATCCGGCATCATCGCGAGCAGAGAGACGATGAGCGATAAACCCGCAGCTACCCGGCATGCTGAACTCGTGCGCGAGATTCAGTATCACGATCATCGATACTACGTCCTGGATGACCCGCAAATTAGTGACTTCGAATACGATCGACTGTACCGGTCACTGGTCGAATTAGAAGCGGCGCATCCCGAACTCGTCACGGCTGATTCACCAACGAAGCGCGTCGGAGCAACCCCTCGCTCGGACCTTGTGAGCGTGACGCATGTCGCGCCCATGACTTCACTCGACAACACCTATAGTGAATCCGAACTAAAAGACTTCATTCGGCGTGTCAGGGAAAATCTGGCAGACGACGAAATAGTCCGATATTGCGTCGAGCCGAAACTCGACGGTGCCAGCGTTGAACTCGTATATCGAGAGGGGCGCTTCGTGCAGGGTTCCACGCGCGGCGACGGTACGACGGGCGAAGAGATCACGGAGAACCTTCGGACCATCCGTGGTCTGCCGCTCGTAATTGGGCATCCTGGGCCGCTCACGCTACGAGCAGAGGTTGTCATATTCCGTAAGGACTTGGTGCGAGTCAATGAACGCCGGCTACTCGAGGGCGAACAGCCATTTGCCAATCCGCGCAACGCTGCGAGCGGCAGCCTCCGAATGCTAGACCCGCGTGAAGTTGCGGCGCGGCCGTTGCGGCTCTTCATTTGGCAATGTATCGAAGGCAGCACACTCGCTCCCTCGCAGGCGAGCGTGCTCGACCAACTAGGAGCAATTGGGCTCCCGATGCATCGCAAACACAAGGTGTGCGATGACATCGATGAAATTATGGCATACCTCGCGGCTCTGGAGCGCTCGCGAGCGAATTTGCCGTTTGACATCGACGGCGCGGTCATAAAGGTAGACTCGTTCGCCCAGCAGGGCAGGCTCGGAAAGACCGCAAAATTTCCGCGCTGGGCCATTGCGTACAAATTCGCTGCTGAACGTGCACAAACGCGGCTCCTGGATATTGCAGTTCAAGTGGGACGCACTGGGGCGCTGACGCCGGTCGCCGTATTGCGACCCGTGCAATTGGCGGGAACCGTGGTTTCGCGGGCCTCACTGCACAATCAGCAAAACATCGACGGGCTCGATGTTCGCATTGGCGATTTGGTGAGCATCGAAAAGGCCGGCGAGATTATTCCGCAAGTAATTGCAGTTGACGTGACCTCTCGCCCACCGGATGCCGCTGTCTACCGCATGCCCGACCTTTGCCCCAGCTGTGAGACACCCGTCGTACGGCGAGGCGAAGAGGTTGCGCTACGCTGCCCGAATCCCCGCTGCCCCGCAGTTGTTCGGCAGTCCATTTTGCACTTCTCGCGGCGATTTGCCATGGATATTGACCACCTCGGCGAGTCACTAATTGATCAACTCGTCGATCGCGGTCTCGTGGCGGACGTTGCTGACCTTTACCAATTGGACACGAAATCCCTGATGGCTCTGGATCGGTTTGGGAAAAAGAGCGCCGAGAACTTGCTGCGTGCGATTGCCGCGTCAAAGGAGCAACCCCTTGAACGGCTGCTTACGGGCGTTGGAATCGAATTGATAGGGCAAGTGGCTTCGCGGCAACTCGCTGAGGTTGCCGTTACTCTGGAGAACCTGTTGACCTGGTCCGCCGACGATGCAGCGGCAAAGCTTGGCTCAGTTCGACGGATTTGGTCCAAAGATGGTTGAGGCCGTTGCAGCGTTCCTAGCCGATGAGACCAAGCGCAACCTATTACATAAACTTGCAGCTCAGAGTGTGTCCCGCGCTCAGTTACCCGATCAACCTCTTCACACGGGCCCCCTTTCGGGCAAAAGCTTCTGCGTCACAGGGGTACTGACGCGGCCGCGCGATGAAGTGCATGCATCGATCCTGGCTGCGGGAGGGACGGTGCACGACAAGGTGAAGAAAGACACACAATTTCTGGTTGCGGGCGACAAAGTCGGCAAATCGAAGCTCGACGCTGCCAAGAAAAATGGTGCTGAAATCATCGCCGAAGCCAGACTTGTGGCCATGATTTCGGGGTGACCGAGATACCGCAGCATGAATATCCATTCACTCTCGAGTTCACCACCACTCCCACCCGCAATAATCCATGGGTTACGCTCGAAAGGTCGCTACCCAAGATACCCACAGATTTCTCTCGCACGTAGTAGCCCTTTGAAGCCAGGAGTTTTGACCTATGAACACCAATTCCCGGTCCGCCGAACATGAAAAACCCGTCATTGTGAATTATCGGAACGGTGGCATAATGCCGAACGCCATGAAGGTACTGGTCGTCGAAGACAACAGGAAGCTGGCTCGTTTTCTGCAGCGTGCGCTGCAGGAAGAAGGCTACATCGTTGACCTCATCGAGGACGGGACCGAAGCGCTGGAGCGGTCGTCAAATATTGAATATGACCTCATCATATTGGATTGGATGCTCCCCGGTACAGACGGGATTGCCGTTTGCAAGTCCCTCCGAGATCGAGGCTCGGGGATTCCCATCTTGATGCTCACGGCCCGCGCAGAAGTATCCGAGCGAATTCTAGGTTTGGATGCTGGCGCCGACGATTATTTGCCGAAACCCTTCGATTTAGGTGAATTACTCGCGCGAGTTCGTGCTCTAGGGCGGCGTGGTGCGGGCACTGACGGTGTGGTTCGAGTGGGCCCGCTCGTTTTGGACCGGCTCGAACGGCACGCAACGCTTAGCGGCCAAGTGGTGGAGCTGACGCCGAGGGAATTCGCATTGCTCACGTATTTAGCTCGTGAATCCGGACGAGTCGTTCCACGATCGGAGCTTCTGCGTAAAGTGTGGGAGACTACCTATGATCCCGGTTCCAACGTAGTTGACGCCCACATCAAGAAGTTACGGGAAAAACTCGGTGATCATGCGTCGCTGATCGAAACCGTGCGCGGTGTCGGTTATCGAATCGGGCCCGCGGACTCGCCGATCGCTTCCTGAGCAATAACCGATGCAGCTGTCTCGGCGGCTTACCCTGTCACTTTCATCGCTAACTCTAGCGACTCTGGCGGGTAGCTTTGGTGTTGCCTATTTGCTGGTTTCGCGAGAACAAATTCGCGATCTAGACGCCGCGCTCCGAACCGAGGCTGGCGTCGTGTCGGCCTTGATCTGGCAGGATCCGGCGGCGGTGGCCACTCTGAATGCCGGCAATGTCCCGATGCCCGACCCGCTCAAGGACTTGCAAAGTTACGCTGTCGCATACGATGCTGAGGGCAAGCCCATCATCTGGACCAAAGACAGTCTCCCCAAGCCGCCTTCCATTGACTCACTTGACATTAATTGGCCGCTTTCTCCGGAGGGCACCGCGTTCAACTTCACCTATTTCGGTCGGCACCTGCGCGCTATCGTAATCCCGGTGGCGTCTGGTCGGGCGCGGCGCTTGTTCGTAGCGGTATCCCGAGCTGGCGTTGAAGACGATATGGCCTACTTGCTGCGCCTTTTTGCCAGTCTGATGGCTGTGGCCATGCTCAGCACCGTTGGCATCGCGTCCTGGGTTGGAAGGCGCGTGGCAAGGGATGTTCAACGTATCGCAATCGTGGCACGGCAAGTCGCAGAAGGCGACCTGGGCGCAAGGCTGGGTCAGGGTAGGTTTGGTAGCTCGGAATTGCAGTCCCTTGCATCGGACTTGGACCACATGGTTGCCAAGTTGGCTGAACTAGTGTCGGCACACAAGGTATTTGCATCCTACGCTGCGCACGAGCTTCGCTCGCCGTTAGCGGCACTGCGCGGCGAACTGCAATTAGCACTACGCCGCCAAAGATCAGTTGGAGATTACGAGCAGGTCCTAACTTCGGTGCTTGAGGACGTAGAAGGGCTGATAAGCTTGGCCGAAGATCTGCTAACCCTAGCACGTGTGCAGGGCTCGGCCGGCACATCCAGTGCACAGGTTTCGGATATTGTTCAAGATGCGGTTCGAGTCGTTAACGGTATCGCCCACATGCGCTCAATAAACATTCAAGTAAAGAGTTGTGACGAGCGTCTGACGGTACCAGGGAGGCGACCCGATTTGACCCGGGTTGTGAGAAATCTGCTTGAAAACGCCGTTGCGCACAGTCCAGACGGAGAGGGCGTAACCCTCGAAATATCATCGAATTCGAACACCGTCACCTTGGCCATGAGCGACAGCGGCCAAGGCATTCCAGCCGAAGACCAGCCCCATGTCTTTCAGCCATTCTTTCGGGGAGCGTTGACGCATAGCAACAATCGCAACGGTGCTGGGTTGGGTCTAGCCATAGCGCGAGGCATCATCGAGGCCCACGGGGGTACAATTAACCTCGACCTCGGTTACACAAGAGGGGCGCGCTTCATTGTCACGCTCCCGCGGGTCGCAGCCGAAGCTTAGGCCGTCGTAGACCTAATCTACGCGGCACGTTACGACAAGCGAGTCCGTAGCTGCATCGGGCGAATTGTCAGAAAAGTCCGCGGTGTACTCGACGCTTGCAAAGCCCGCGTGACCAAAATGCGTCTCCAATTCACACGGAAAATATTGTCGATGCGTTAGCGGGATAGTCCAAGGTTCGCTGCCATCTTCGGGCACGAATTCCATCCACACGAGCAGCAACTGGCGTATCGGATCATATTCGAATCGCTCGGCGTATCCGATGGTTTGTAAGGTTTCCGGGTGGCGAAAGCTTGGAGCCTTGTATCGCTTATGCGGGCTGCGCGCCAAGTCCGCGATTTGTGGCACGGAAATGTCGCAGACGAACTGTCCTCCGGGGGCAAGGTGTTGTTTCACTCTTTGCAAGAACAGCTCGATATCGCGCCGAGTATATAGATGCAACATTACATTGAAGGGCGCCAGAATCAGCGAAAAGCGCTCTTCTAGTTCGAGCAAACGCATATCGCCGTGTATCAGCGTGATGCGCTCTCGCAATTTCGGGTAACCGAGACCTAGCCGTCGTTCCAAGTCATTGAGCATGGGTCGCGACAAGTCGATGCCCCACACGCGTGCACCAACCTGGGCCATCGCCATAGTTATCCGTCCGTTGCCGCAGCCGTACTCCAGTACGTTGCCGGTTTGGGTCCGCGCAAGCCGCACGTAGAAGTCCAAGTCCTGTTTGCGCGACCGATAACAATGTGAATAGTAGGCAGGGTCAGCGTAATGAGCAAGCGCGCCAAAATCACCGCATTGACCCAACGATTCGAGCGAGATGTTTATGTTGCTGGTGGGCCTAGGCTCAGGTCGTGACTGACTTCTCTTGCTTCGTCGCTCCGTCACGCGCGTGCTGAGGCCGCTAACTCTTCGATGTATTCCATCACGACTTCGTTGGTATCACGGTGAAATCTAACCTTGCCCTTGGCGATTTCACGCAACGAAATTACGGCAGCCTTATTCTTTGCGCTCACCAGAGGGCGGATGCCCTTCATCAAATTGCGCGTTCGGCTGGCAGCCAAGACGACCAAAGCAAAGCGATTCTCTTCCTGCTCAAGACAATCTTCGACGGTAACACGGGCCATAAATTCGTTGGTTCCTTCGTGAGGGGCAGGGAGTATGTGCCGGCCCGTTGGGCGCTGCAAGGGCTAGCTGAGCACGCCACCGAAACTCGCGAAGTATCGATGATTGAAGGGTCAACTCAGGACCGGCGGCCAGCGCTTTAGGCGAGATCGAACAGCATTACTTCAGAAGATTCAATGCCTTCGATTCCAATTGACCCCGGGTCACAGCTGGAAAGTGCGTCGCCAGCGCGCAGCGTGTCGTTGCCAATGCGCACCGTCCCGCGCGCCACGTGAAGGAAGACATTTCGCCCTTTCGGCGCAGCGTAAACTAAACTGCAGGCTTCGCCAATACGCCCGACCAGCAAGGCGGCGTCCTGATGAATGGTTACTGAGTCATTACGGCCATCGCTCGAGGCCAACAATCTCCACCTGTTTGGATCACTCTTGAGGTCAAAGAATTTTTGTTCATAGCCGGGTGCAATGCCAACTTGATTCGGCAAAATCCAAATTTGAAGGAAGTGGACCCATTCAGTTGTAGAAGCATTGAATTCGCTGTGCGTGACACCGGTACCCGCGCTCATGCGCTGGACTTCACCGGGGCGGATAATCGAGCCGTTACCCATGCTGTCCTTGTGTTCTAATGCACCGTCAAGGACATACGTCAATATCTCCATGTTCTCATGCCCATGAGTTCCGAATCCTTGCCCGGGCTGCACTGAATCTTCATTGACGACGCGTAGCGATCGAAAGCCCATAAAGCGTGGATCGTAATAATTGGCGAACGAAAAAGTGTGGTACGTACGTAGCCACCCGTGATCAGCGTGACCACGTTCGTGAGCCCGTCGAATCTGCCTACTCGAAACATTTGATACTACCGACATAGTCGAGTCCTGAAAGCGCTCGACTACACCTGGGGCCACTACCGCCAAACCGGTACTGCCGATTCGGCAAGCACGGAATATTACGTGAGAATGCCGGTCATCTTTGGAGACGTCCCGGTAACAATCCGTGAAAGCGGCTCGGTCCCCCGTCGGTTTTGCCCCTAGCGGTTACGTTGATTGTGGCCTTCGAGCAAACGGGTGATCACGTCGAACACGCGATCACAATTCTTGTTGTCACGACACGGAAAAAAACCCTGCATGCGCTCCACATATTTGGCCTCGGGAACCCCGCCGCCTTCCAAAATTTTGGACAGTTCACTCAGTAGCTGTTCCGCGTCGGCGCAGCACGGACCAAAGCCATGCCGCGCATAGTCAAAATATCCGCCCGCATGAATGTGCTCCCCGGCGCAAAATTCGATCTTGTCGAATTGATAATATAGAATTGCCCGCTGCAGCAGAGCCGCATCGAATGCTATCGAGGAGTAGTCCGTTACCAATACGGTAGCGCTAGCGAGTACTCGCTGAATGCTACCGTCGCGGTGAGATACAGGTTTGACAATCGGTGCAAGTTTGAACTCAGGCAGGTACGGCCACATGTTGGCATGTGGAAAGAACAGGAGAGCAAATCCGTATCGACTGGCAAGCTCATGGAGCGCTTCACTATTGAGCAATCGCCGCCAATTCTGTGCATATTGGGTATCGGCAAAGCCGCGTCGATGCAAACGTCGGTTCGTTTTGCCCATGACCTCACCGACGATGTATTGGCGCCAGGTGGGCATAAATAAGATAGTCTTTTGCGGAGCCTCACGCCTCTCAATCAATGCGTCGAATCGCGGAAAGCCGGTGAGGTGCGCCTCCTGTGTCGAGTAACGGTAGGGGCTCTTGTCCGCCACGATTGATTGCCATTCCGACGTGCCGGCGGTGATCATGCAGTCCAGATATTTTTGATTGATCCAAGTCGATATATCCCCCTGGGTAACGCCGTGCTGCAAGAACACGAATCGATGCAAAATCAAGTCACCGAACCATTTTCTCGGGAGAAAGTTGACGATGTATCCGTCAACATGAGATGACGCGAGCACGCGACAATTCAAAAAGGCAAGCTTGTGGCGAAGTGAGCCAAAAGCAATCAGCTTGAAACGCTCTTGCTTGAGCCGGCGCCAATCATGTGAGTCCCGCCTGAGCACGAAGTAAGCTGGTATTTCGGGATGTTTACGACGCAAGTAGCGGTAGAGGTGTTCTGCGTTGTCATCGGCCTGAATATCCCGGTCCAGCAATAGCCAGCAGCCTTTGAAGGGCTTGCGCATGTCCGGCGCCGCCGCAATCGCTCGCCAAAGCTTTACCCACTTGGGAGCGTAGTTTTCAAGCGCTCGTCTTACCAACAGTTTTTCTTGTTCCAGTATCTGACCGGTCGATACTCGAGGCAAACGCGAAAGTCCCAATCCAATTGTGCTTGGTAGCGCGCCGATGTGCACTTGGCAGCTATTATTGCCCCGCATTTGGATTCTCAGGTGACGTCGATACGCAAAGAATTGCCCTGCAAAGGTGTGTGTCTGTGTCTTTTCCGAGAGCGGGTCGATCCGGGCGCCGTTGACAAGAATCGATTCGGCTTCGTCATTGGTAAAGGAATGTGAAAGCCGCGCACAGCCTGAGTCGGTTTCATAGGATTCGACCGTGACCAATGGCTGAGGAAGCCTGTTCCCCTTGAGTGTTTCGATGATCCCACATTTGCAATAATCTGGTAGTTCCGCAATATCGAATTCTAGTACGGTATCGAGGTCTATGAATTTCAAGATACTTCGAAGTAAGCCGATGAAATGCGCAGTGCGGACTGCCCCTAGCCTTTTCAATTCCGCGTCATGGTCGACCAAGCGCAGGAACATCCAACTCAAGTCATACAGAACGAGATTCTGAACGTACCTTGGCACCAAACCAAACGCATCGTGTGCAAAGGTCAAGATATCCAGATATCCGTGCTGCAGCAATTGGTCGTAACGGGTCGGCTTTTGCCACGCGCTTGCTACCAGCGACGACTGATCCCGACGTTTCGTATAATAGTAGTGGGCGTGCGGCAGAAACGCAACTTGCCGGGTGGTGCTCTGGCATAAATACTTGGCAGTAAAATGGGCATCCTCGAAGATTGGGATCACGAGCTCACTAAATCTAAGTTGATGCGCTTCAATTAGCGAGCGTTTGTAAAATCCCTGTGCCGCGGCCAGGTGTAGGAACTTTGGCGAGCGAAACACATTGACTACGCAGGGACCAAGCTTGAAACGGAACCGCAGTGGGTGCGCGTCGATTACGCGTTTGGACCGTTCATAGTAGAAACGGACATTGCCACACACCAAACAGGGATCATCGGCGGTGGATGACAGGAATTCATCGACTGCTGCAAAATAACCTCGATCGACGCAATCATCCGCGTCCACGAACGTTACCCAGTCCCCCGTTGCGTGATCGAGCCCCAGGTTTCTAGCAGATGCCGCCCCGCCGTTTTCCTTGCGCAGGTACTGGATGCGCTCAGAATACCGGCGTCGCCACCGCATCACTCGCTCGCCGGTATCGTCCGTCGAACCATCGTTGACCACTAGGATCTCGATTCTACGTCGCAAGGAGACCGATTGATGCACTAAGCTGTCGAGGCACCGATCGATGTACGGGCTTACGTTGTATGCTGCGATGACGACGGAGAAGCGTCGAAGCGACGTCCGATTTGAGCCCGTGGCGCTCGAACCTGTTACGTCGCGATTGCCGCGAATCGATCTGTGATTGATGGCTCTTGTCATCGGACGCTCTGACCAGGATGCGGCGGTTTTTGGCAACGTCATCCAACTCCAATTCGCGAAGGTCTTTGGCTAGGTCACGTGGCCGACATGCCAAGACTTAGGTTTATACGATGGCGAATGGCCCTTTGCGAGCATTCGACGATATTGACAGTGAGCGAGCTGTCGCGCATACCGTTCAACTATCGATGATGGCCCGCTGCCTTGCACTTCTCATGACCGGCCTGTGCTGCGCTTGCGCAACGACAGGCTCGGGTTGGATTGCAGAGGCGTGGGACCCATCTCACCCATCGCCTGACGATGGTGAAGATAACTTGGTAGTGCCGTCACGACAGCCCAGAACTACCCCAAGCAGGTCACTCGCTTCCCACGACCTCAGTTCGGGCTCTGCTGGCACGGATGAAACGCAATTCGCCGGTGTCGAAGGCTTGCCTGGCGAGTTGACGTCAGAGTCAACCGGTCGCGCTATTGCCGCGAACACCAAGAAACCTCTCGAGGGCAAAATCCTCGGCACGTTTAGAAACACCTATTACGACTTTCCCAGTGAAAGCGATTATTCCGGCGAACCTACTCCCCTTTACGACGCACAGTGCAGATCAAAACTCTCGGTGCCTAAAGGTTTTTTCGAGTCACTATGCGTCCAGGGCAGTGGCCTTCTGGCTTCGGGGAGCCCGGTTAGCTTCAACCGCCGCGATTGTGATTGTGCGCCAATCTGTCCGCGCACCGGGCAAAAGATCTGTTTCGATATACTCGACATGACAAAGTACCCATGGGGACGAGGCGCAACTGGTCAAGCTATTACGCCCCTGTTGACGGTTGCCGTAGACTCAGCGGTCTTGCCACTCGGAACCTCCCTCTACATTCCTGAATTCGATGGCTTGCCTCGCGACTCAGAACGACGTGTAAAACATGATGGCTGCTTCGTTGCCCAAGATCGAGGCCTGCGCGTACAGGGCAAACATGTTCACATTTTTACCGGACAAGCCGCCATGACGCGTCTTTGGAACGGCTTGGTGCCAAGCAATTCGGGAGTGACGGTTGTCCTGAACAGCCCTCACTGTGATCGCGCCCCTTAGGCTGCGTTGTGAGCAGCCCCCGCATTTCAGGATTCATTCACTCAAACGTCATTCGATAGCTACCCGGCAGTCGGATGCAGTCTTACTCAAACGACGCCGGACCTGAACCAGGTACGATTTAACCCGTTGGTTCTGGCAAAATCAAGGAGCCAAGAATATGGGTGTTTCCACCATGGCGCGCAGTTTTCTTGCACTATCGGCTTTGTACTGCGGTCTCTTAGCTTGTTCGTCGAGCACAACCAGCAAAGGTAAGGGCAATAGTTCCTCAACGGGTGGTAATTCGGCAATCGACGCTGCCGGAACCGGCCCTTACACGATTACAATTGAAGCTTTTATCTACGAGCCGTCGAATATCGATGTGCCCGCGGGCGAAACATTGTGGGTGGTAAACAAGGACGTAGAGGCACATTCCGTCACCAGTGAATCAAAAATGGGCGATTACACACCGGGCGCGGTAAATGGCGTTCACTTCGACACCGGCAACATAGCCACGGATACCGGGGTAAAGATCACGTTTCCCGCGAATGCGCCACCGTCGGTAGTCCCTTACTTTTGTAGCGTGCACAAAGATACGATGCCTCAAGGCACTGTAACTATTCTATAAATGACACCAGCTAGTGAGCGTTGGGAAGACACGCCTAGCGGGTTTACGCCTACGATTGCGCGGCGTCATTCCCCCAACAACGGCGCTGAAATTCAAAGGAAACCTTCGGAATCTGTGTCGGGTCTGAGATGCCACCCCCAAAATAGCCCAGAAACACGCTCTGATATCGCGCAATCACCACTGATAGTTCTAGGCGCAAATTACCCTGACGCATGGTCTTGCATTGTAGAGGATTAGAGAGCATGGATTTGATGGCACATGCTCGAAGCTTCTACAGCTTTCTATCCGCTTTCCGTAGGTGAACTCGTTGGGGGAAAGTATAGAATTTCGTCGATCCTTGGTGAAGGCGGAATGGGTATCGTGTTTGCCGCGAAGCATGTCGATCTGAATTGCGACGTTGCGATAAAGGTCATTAGGCAAGAACTCAATCAACAACCCGAGCTCATTGCTCGCCTGATGTTGGAGGCGCGCGCGGCAGCGCAAATTAGAAGCGAACATGTCTGTCGTGTGCTCGACGTGGCGCGTCTGGACACCGGTGCTCCATACGTTGTCATGGAGTATCTGGATGGCAAGAACTTGGCCTCGGTCCTCGACGCCAAGGGCCGGCTACCTGAGCGTTTGGCCGTTCGACTACTTACTGCAGGCTTGCGAAGCGATTGCCGAAGCGCATCGGGCGGGTGTCGTGCACAGGGATCTGAAGCCCGAGAATCTGTTCCTTGCAGAGTTCCCCGACGGCAGAAGGGCCATCAAAGTTCTCGATTTCGGGATCTCAAAAGCTACCGGTGCCTGGGTTAAGCCAGTCGCTCGAACCTTGACCAATCCATCGTCAGCCATGGGCTCGCCGCACTACATGGCTCCCGAGCAAATGACGGCCGCCCGTGACGTGGATGCGCGGGCAGATATTTGGGCGTTAGGCGCGATTTTGCACCAGCTGGTTACGGGGCACCTCGCATTCGACGGTGATTCGTTGCCCGCCGTTTGCGCGGCTGTGCTTCAGTCCGACCCAATCCCGGTTCGACAATACCTTCCTGACCTCTCCAGCGGTCTCGAAGAAGCCATTCAGTATTGTTTGATCAAGAATCGTGAACAACGCTTGGCGACCGTAGCCGATCTCGCTCGGTTGATTTCCGCATTTGGTTCGCCACAAGCGGTTCAATCTGCTTCAAGAATCTATCGGCTATTGGAAGAAGCCAAGCCTGTTTCCAGCGAAGGGGAGCGCGCGTCGAGCACGCTACTTTCGCCTTCGCAGTTGCCGACACCGCGCACTCCAATTAGACTTGCGCCGATCGAGACGACAGCCGCAGTTACGTCATCCAAGCGAGCCTTCGCTGCCTTTGGCCATGGGGTGAGTGGGCGTCGTTGGCGTGTGGTGCGCTTCATCGGAGCCGTGTTGCTACTCTCTGGAATTTCATTGGCCGTCATGCTGGCGCGTACTTCGAATCACACGCAGGCCCAATTCCCGGACGCGAGCGTCAGGACGCCGGTCGTACCTGTCGTCAAGGTGGCGGCTGCACAGTTGCCGCCGACCCCCGCGGCCGCAGTTCCGTCGGCCGAAGTTGCCCCGTTACCTGTGGCCTGGACGTCCATAAAAGGAAATCCTCTGAGTGAGCCCAAACGATCGACCGTTGCCCCCGTGGCTCGCCCTCAGGTTTCCGAGACAAAACACAGCTCAACTGCAACACACAGCCCAACCACCACCACACACGATCCATACAACTCTGACAATTTCGGAGGCCGACGCTGAGGGGCTAAATGATGATCTTTATGTTTCGGTTCTCTCCCTATAATAATACCACTAACAATTGACTCAAGGTCAAACAGTCTTATGCCACTGGTTGGCGATCACGAAACCATCATGAATTGCTCGACGTTGCGAATTCGATTCCGTGATTTGACAGCGGCCTGCCTCGCGCTTGTCCTAACCCTCACTCCGGTGCTTTGCATGGCTCAATCGGCCGGCAACAAAGCTGCGGCCGAGGCAATATTCGAACAGGGCAAGCTCTTGATGCAATCCGGGGATTACACGCAAGCCTGCTTGAAATTCGAGGCCAGTCAAAAGCTCGACGAAGGGATCGGAACGCTACTTTACCTTGCCGACTGCTACGAAAAGACGGGGCGCACCGCCAGTGCCTGGGCTATGTTCAAAGAAGCCGCCTCCATCGCGGGCGCGCAGGGCCAAGAGTCGCGGCAAAAGCTTGCGACTCAGCGCGCGCGTTCGCTCGAGCCCGGACTTGTGAAGATTACCATCGACGTCGCAAAAGGTGATGAGTCGCTGCTAGGTTTCGAGGTTAGAAATGACGGCATTACTGTGCCACCCGTGCAATTTGGGGCCCCATTTCCCATCGATCCGGGCGAACACAGGATTGAAGCGAGCGCGCCCGGAAAGCGAATGCATACTGAAGTTGTCAGCGTAACCAAAGGCGTGGGCCGAGTTACAATCCCACTTTTGACCGACTTGGCGCCCCCCACGGGTTCGACACCTGGGACCTCCGCTCAAGCTTCGGATGCGCCGAAATCAACGAGCCCCATTGCGACCACGGTTGCCCCCGATCCGTTGACATCCAAATCCATCGATAGCCCACGCCCATCTGGGAGAAACCAACGAATTTTGGCTTACGTGCTAGGGAGCACGGGGATAGTTGGGGTCGGTGTCGGATCCTATTTTGGATTGGCCGCCATCCACAGTAATTCCCAGTCAAAGTCTTACTGTAATGGGAGTAACGCTAGCGATTGCTATAGTCAAAGTGTAAGTCTCCACAACGATGCACTCAACGAAGCAAAGATATCAACGATTGCATTCGTGGCGGGCGGCGCCCTGCTAGCCGCTGGGGCGCTCTTTTACTTTACGGCCCCCGACGATAAGTCGAGTGCACTTCACGCAAGTGTCACTCTGTCTCCCTATTCAACGGAGCTTAGCCTTGGAGGTGTCTGGTGAAACGGCCAACCCGACATTCCTTTAGCCAGACTCATGCGGGTGCATGCGCATTACTGGCTAGCCTCGCGCTCGACTTTGGGTGTGCAAAGATCGCTGGCATTGACAACGATATCCCCGTGAATCCCAATGGCGTGAACGGGTCCGCACTGTGCAGCAATTACTGCGACACGGTCATGTCAAATTGCGAGGACCCGCTTTATGTCTACGCAAGTCGCGCTATGTGTATGGGAGTATGCCATCAGTTGGAAGTGGCAGGCAAAGCTGGGAACCCAGGCGACCAATCCGGCAATACAATCTACTGCCGACTCTACCAAGCCCAACAAGCAGGAAGCACAGGCGAAAAGACTACCTATTGCCCGGTGTCGGGCCCTGGCGGTAACAATATATGTGGTTCCAATTGCGAGGATTACTGCACACTGATGCAATTGACTTGTCCGGTTCAATTTAATGACTCGAACTTATTCAACGGTTCGCTCTCGATCTGCCTCACACAGTGCGCGCTTCTTCCAGTCCTCGATGGCGGGTTCAATGCCGACTTGCAGTCTGGCAACAACATCGATTGCAGACTTTATCACGTTAGCGCAGCAAACGCCGATCCCACCGCCCCCGCCACCCACTGCCCGCACGCCGCCGGTGCGAGCCCTTGCGTGGGGGCGCCTCCCTGATCGAGCAAACCAATCGCGATACACTGACCGGTGGCCAGTCATGTTCAAAGCGGAGAGGTGAGCGCCACCGGTTAGGTTGAGTCCTGTCAGCAACCTCAGGGCGCAAACTTCTCGATTCTGCGGTATTCTTCACGTCACTGGCTGTGAGAAGTCCACCTTTGCATTCCGCTGTAATATCTCCAAAACACGCCGCACGCGCCGCGGATCGAACAGATGGGATGCAGCTATTTGTAACAGCGGCACGCCAAAGTGATCTGCAAGCAATTGCGCGCCGGATATTGGAGTAATTTGGTCGTAATCACCGCCGATAATGACGATATTCTTCGCGTCCACTCGTAGTGGCCTATCCAGGGGGGAGACACAAAGATAAACCCGATCAAGCCGATTCGCGACTTCGTCGCGTTGAATATTCGTTCCGCGACCGTGGAGGCGTAGTGGATCACTTAGCCGACCCAACGGTTTTTCGAGCACGTACAAGTTCGCATGAGCCGCAAGGCGACGGGTTGCCAATAGTGCCACCAGGTGAGCTCCCAAGCTCGTTCCCCAAACAACCACTGATTCGTGACCGAGCTCACGAGCCACCATCAGTACTTGCTCGAGAATGGTTGTGGCCCTCGCGAGTTCGACAATATTGCGCGACGGATCACGCGATAGGATCGCATTTTGCGATGGGCCTATTCCAGTCAAAAAATCCGGGATGACGACATCGTAGCCCACCTGATCCAATTGTCTGAGCGGCCACAAGACGCGTGAGCTTAGATTGGCAAGTGGGGTCCATCCGCGTATCAACACGACCAGGGGCCTTGGCGACGTGCGCAAGTACCAATTCGATTTCACGCGCACGACTCGCGGCGTGTCGGCAAACCACGATTGCTCTAGATCCAACGACGGACCCGCCCAACTGATGGTCAATTCGCGTCGGTTTCCAGAACCCATTCGCGACTGCACTACGGTGTGTTTCGGGGCCGCTAGCTCGGGAAATAGGAGATCATCGGTTAGATATTTCTTGGTACGCTCTTCGGCCAGACGAAGTCGAGGGAACTTCGATGCCCCATCAATTGCAGGCAATGTGGGCCGAATCGCCAATTCGATGCAGGCGCGGTCCAGCCGCTCGGCTACCCAGCGCGACGTCATTTCACACAGGTCCCGCAAGCGACGATTGAATCAGTGAGCGCCGCGTCATTCAGACCGGCCTCGCAAGCGACGATTGAATCAGCGCGTGTCGCTGCAAACCCGCTGCGCAAACCAAGCTGAGCAAGAGGCCACCAAAGACGAGTCCCAGGCCCTGATTGGGCGCAGGATTGTCCGGCACATGCATGAATCGCATCGAGGCAAGAACCACGACATTGTACGTGGCGTGAGCAACCATGGGTGCCAATAGGGTTCGAGTCTTGGAGCGCAAAAATCCGAATCCCAACCCCAAAATGAAGGTGGCCATCCCCTGAGCTATGTCTACGTGAAATGCACCAAAAGCCAGCGCCTGCAGGCCGAGCACCACCCAGAATGGGCCACCCGAGAGGGCTCCCATCAACACGCCGCGAAACAACAACTCTTCGATGAACGCCGGCACCAGCGTGAGTATCAAACCCAAAAATAGAAACTCGAAAGTGTTTGCATGCTGCACAATCTGGGTCACCCAGCGGGCGTTGTCTGGCGATTGGCGCATCATCTGTGAGATCCGAAACCCAAGGTCGTTGGCAACGGGTGCTAGTCCGAGCACCAGACCCAGGCTATTGAGCAATGCGCCGAGCGGTAGCTTCGAACCAACCAACGAACGCCGTCTCAATGTCGCATCACGCCGAACGATTGCGAAAATCAATGCGGCCAGTGCAAGCTGCACTACGATCGCTCCTCGAGCCAAACTCAGTGGTGTGTCAACACTTTGCGCAATCGATGTCTGCGTGCTTCGCTGTTCGAACAGCAGCAGAAACCATTGCGCTAGTACCGAGGTACCAAAGGCCGCCAACGTAACGAACGCGGCAATTGACCACAGGGGCTTATCCTGGGTGAAAGCGTCGGATTGTTCCAAGGTCCCGGTGAGCATGACACGTCCACAAAAGTGCCCGCGCAAAGCAGTGGGGCGGCAGCCGGCCAGTCGGTTATTTGCGGGTAAACTGCGCGCTTCGGTGCATTTCGGCGCTAAGCGAAAATTGCTTGGCCGAATCGAACTCGAGCGGTACTAAAATCCTCCTTCATGAGAAACGGGCGTCGCAATTGTTCACTCGTTGCGTTGTTCCTTGCGACAGTTGGCCTCCTGCATTGCGAAGATTCGAAACCGGAGAGAAATCCGTTCGATCCGCCGCCAAATGCGCCCAAATTGCCGCCGCCAGTGACGGAACCCCCCAAGCCTGAAGGTCCCCCGGAACTTTCCCTCGACGCTTCGGGTCCCAAGGTTGGTTTTTCGCGAATCGTGCTGCAAAAGCCCGAGGACTTCGACAAGCTACGCAAAGAGATTCAAGGCGTGCGTGATCAATTCAACGGCAAGGACGTCCACGTCGTGGCCGCACGCGAGACCAACACCCAGTGGGTGGTCGCCATGCTCAAGGATCTCGAAGATATCGGGGCGACAGGCTTATTTGTTCGTACGCCCACTCGCAAGGAATTCAGCGGCGAACTCGAGTTTTTGTCCCAGCAAAAAGCCGCGACTTTACCTGCGTGCAGCGTCGTCGCGATTGTTCGCGAGGACCGCGGCACGGCCGTTTGGCGCCTGTCAGGTGGTACGGCAAGCAAACGCTCCAAGGGCTTTGCCGGTCCCGATCTCTCGATGACCGCTGACACTCTCGAACGATACTACAAGGGTTGCAAGACCTCCGACACGCTATTCGTGTCCGGGGCAGAGGGGATTGAATGGGGCCTGGTTTATGACCTAGCAGCCTCAGCCAAGAAACTCGAGAAAGCAAAATTCGAGCGATTGGCTCTGCTTTCTGAACCACCCACCGCAGGACGTCCAGTGCGGTTGGTGCATTGAGAAGAACTCCCTCGTGAACGAACCCCGCAATCCGAATTTGCCGCTGCTCGGACGCTATCAAACTATAAGTGAATTAGCCAAGAGTCCCATCGGCGGCTTGGTAATGGCTTTGGACGTACCCGAGCGACGCGTCGTGGCGCTTAGAAGCCTGCCAATCGAGGGCAGGGTCGCAACCGAAGTGCCCGCACTGCTGCTCGAAGCGGGTCGATGGGTAAAGGGGCTGGACGATCCGGCAATAATGACCCCGCTCGACGTGGGGACGCAGGAAGGCTTACTGCATGCGGCCTTTCTTTATAGTGTTGCAGAACCTTTGCGTGGCGTCTTGCGACTAGCTTCGTTCAAGGGAAGTCCCCTCCCGGTCGGGGTCGCATTGCGCATCGCCTATGACATCATGCTGGGCGCAAGGGCGGTTGAGGCCTGTGGCGCTTCCCCGGCATTGGGCGGTTCACTGTGCGGTGGGTTGATACCTGATTCCGTCCTCGTCGGGCAGGACGGACGAACTCGACTTTGCGATGTGGGGATTGGGTCAATCTTACGTCGTACCCACGAATACGGTCAGCAACCGGACCTGCTTTCATATGCCGCACCCGAGCAATTGGATGGCAAAGGCAATATCGACGGGCGCTCGGATGTCTTTACGATCGGTGTGTTTCTTTGGGAAATGCTCGCCAACCGCCGTCTATTTTCTGCCCATCAAGCGCAGGCGGTCGCCGAGAAGGTTCGCACGTTTGAAGTGCCGTCGCTCGATACCCTCCAACGCGGGGATGCTGAACCCATCGCACCAGTCGTTGCGGCTATCGTCAAGCGCGCGCTCGAGCGCTCGCCCGCCGAGCGCTACGCGGGAACAACCGCGCTCCTTCAGGCTCTCGAGACGCAAACGCAACCGCTTATGGCGTCCGCTCAAACGGTGCAATCGACCGTGTCGACGCTGGTTGGCAATATTTTCGAGTCGCGAACGCGAGCCATCGATCGAGCGCTTGCCAACGCTGAACAAAATGCAACTTCGAGTCCGATAGCCGCACCAGCGCCAATCAGTCGCGATGTGCGTCCACGTGCCGCTGTGACCAGAAATCCTCCACCACACGTCCCCTCACAGCGCCCACCGCAGGTGTTTGCGGCATCGAGTAGAGCTACCGAACCCGATGACTTCGAGGCGCTCGATCCGGACAGCCTTGCCCCAGCACCGGATACCGTCCGAAATTCCCCCGAGGATTTTCCGGTGGATTCAACACGATCTTTGTCATCGGCTGCGAAAGGTGCTGCGGCGGAGAGTGACGGCGAACGACCGGCAGGCTTTCCACGCCTGCCGTCAGTGCCGCCGCCCGCGCGCGCTAGCAGACCGGCTCCAAGCATTACGTCAAGACCGCCTTTGGTTACGGCCCTTCCGACGTTGCCGACTCGGTTCGAGTTACCGGGAGCGGAGCTATTCGCCACGCCCGGTTTGCCTCTCGTAAAGCCCATCACTCAACCGCCCGAACCGAGGAAAACCCCTCCGCCAGCGGCCGAGGCGCTACCGGATATTACGGCGGTTGATATTCAGATCAATTCGGTGGGCCCCGCAATTGTCCCACCCGCCGTGTCAGTTGCTGAAGTTGGCGCCGCGAGTGACCCACCAAAACCGGAGCCGCGTCGCGAGAAAACCAGGGTCGCCTGGGTAGCAATCGCGAGCCTCGCAGCCATTGCGTTTGCGATTGGCATTGGGATTCGACGCTACGCGCGCTCTGGTCAAAATGCGATGGCTGCCCGGGTCGATATCCCGAGCGCTATTGCTCTAACCGATGCGTCGATGACGGATACGTCGCGGTCGCAGGTCGCTGCGATGGCTCTGCTATCGGATGAATCCCTCGCCGCGGCTGCCAAGGGCGCGGATGCATCCGCAGCTGCCTTGGCGTTAGATGCAGGTGTGCCGTTGGCCGCGGCCTCTGCTACGCCAACTCCAGCGCTCGCGAGAAACTACGTCCGCCATGCTCAACCGCACAGCACTGGTAAAGTAGTCAAGGGCCGCGGCAAGATTGTCAAGACCCGTTAGATCAACGCGGCAACCCGTGGCCCGAAAAGGTCGCATCAATTCTGATGAATCGCGGCACTAGTGTGTGTGCCGTCTGGGAGCGGGGAGCCAAACTTACAGTTCCGATTGGCTTGATTCGTGAACGAGCAATTAAATTTCCACAAGGGCCAATGTGGTTGAAGATCGGGGCACAGGCACCCGACGCCCAGTGACGATCAACCTAGTGCCGCGATTCCACTGAAGTAGTGGGTCCACTCCGGGCATTAGAATCGATGTACTAGCTTGACGATCAGCCTGAGTGAGCCCAACCTTTTCGCCAATTAGCCTGAAGGTCCCAGATTTGGCAAAACCCTCAACATCAAAGAAGCGACCCAGCGAGCGCGAGCGTCGCCCCCCGGATCAGGCGGCTGCTGAAAGTGAGGGAGCCTCGAGTTCAGAGGCCGATGCCCCTGAATCAGATGCTGCAGATGATCTCAGATCCAGATGCGATAATCGAGGCCAGCGGCGAAATCGTCGCGGATGACACCGGTTTCGCACTCGATGACACGCCGCTGTCCGTGCCCCGCAACGAGCGCGCTCTCGCGCGAGTCGATGCGCTGCAGTTATACATGCAGGAGGTACAACGGCACCCGCTGCTTACGGCGGACGAAGAGCATCGACTGGCTGAGCATTATCTCAAGACCGGCGACGTGAATGCCGCTGCGCGCCTGGTGACCGCTAACTTGCGGCTGGTCGTAAAACTCGCGTTCGAGTACCGGCGCGCTTATCGTAACATCATGGACTTGATCCAGGAGGGGAATATCGGCTTGATGCAGGCCGTCAAGCGGTATGACCCGTATCGCGGAGTCAAGCTATCGAGCTATGCAGCCTGGTGGATTCGCGCTTATATATTGAGATTCATTCTCAACAATTGGCGCCTGGTCAAACTCGGAACGACGCAAGCCCAGCGTAAGCTCTTCTTCAATCTGAACAAGGAAAAGGCGCGACTGGCCGCCATGGGTATCGAACCGACCCATGCCGAAGTGGCGCTGCGCCTAAACGTCGATGAAAAAGACGTGGTCGAAATGGATCGACGTCTGGCCAGTGGCGACGCATCGCTCGACGTCAGCATCGGTGACTCGGAAGGTTGAACAAACCACGCGCATGGACTTGCTGCCCGAGGTCTCACCGGGTCCCGATCAGCTCACCGAGGGTTTCGAACTTCAAGTGATGGTCCGCGAACAGCTGGACAATTTTCGGACCACGCTTTCGGGCAAGGAGTTGGTCATTTTCGACAAGCGCCTAGTTGCCGAGGAGCCGATCACCTTGCAGGAATTGGGGGACGAATTCGGTGTATCGCGAGAGCGCGTTCGGCAACTCGAAGCACGGCTAACCGGCAAATTACGAACATTTCTCTCCGAAGCACTCGGCGACGCCGTACAGATTCGTGAATGAAAGTGGGACCGGTGTCAGGTGTACTCTACGTCGTTGGAACCCCAATCGGGAACCTGGGTGACATCACCAAACGTGCGGTCGATACTCTCAATGCCGTAGATCGGATCGTTGCCGAGGACACGCGTCGAACCCGAGCATTGCTCAATCACCTGGGAATAAAAGGCAAGCCGCTGACCTGCGTGGAAGCGCATACCGCGCTGTCTCGCATGTCAAAGGTGGTCGATCTGTTGCTCGACGGGCAAAATGTCGCACTAGTAACCGACGCAGGAATGCCGGGCATCAGTGATCCGGGGGCGCGCTTGGTTTCTGCGGCCGTTGATGCCGGTGTGAGTATCCAGGTAGTTCCGGGCCCGAGCGCGGTCACGGCTGCACTGACGCTCTGCGGAATCGTCGAGGGGCCGTTTTATTTTTGGGGCTTTCTCCCACGCCAAGGCAAACGCCGTCAGTCCGCGATTCAACGTGTTTTGAATTGTGAGGACCCAGTCGTGCTGTTCGAGTCGCCGCAGCGAGTTGTGGGTACACTCCGCGAATTGGCGCAGTTTCAGCCGAAACGGTTGGCGGTCATTTGCCGTGAATTGACCAAGATCCACGAAGAGGTTCGTCGCGGGACACTGGCAGCATTATCCGAAGACGTCGGGGAAACTCGGGGAGAATTCGTCGTGGTTATCGGGGCCAGAAATGACGATGAGAAGCCGGAGCTAGACAGCCCGGCAATCACCGATGAAACGCTGCTCGCGAAGTTGAATGAAGGTCAGTCGCCGCGGACGATCCTCGATGAAACCGGAATAACCGGAAAGCAACGCCGCGAGTTATATTCGCGGCTGCTAGCCCTTGCCGAGCAACTGCCTGAGCCTTGACTTAATTCTGCGGCTGCACAAGAAGCTGTGACCGCAGCGACGGGTACAAACAACCCTCACCTGCGGCTAAATTCTCAGCAAAATGCCGCGCGCAGGGTCGGGCCCCTGCGCGCCAACACGCAAGAAAATCCCCGGAGGTGCAGGGAGACTTCCACCTGTTTGCAGACGACGGACATGACGGACTCGACCGGATGAAAACGCGAAAGAGGGCGAGGCGTGTTAAGTTCAACCAAGTTCTAGAAGCTCAACCTCAAACAACAGCGTGGCATTCGGCGGAATCGCGTTGCCGGCGCCGCGAACGCCGTAGCCGAGATCCGGAGGAATCATCAACTGACGTTTGCCTCCGACCTTCATGGTCGCAACACCCTCATCCCAGCCGCGAATGACTTGGCCCACGCCAATTTTGAAAGAAAATGGCCGGCCGCGATCATGCGAGCTATCGAACTTCTTGCCCTTGGCCCCGTTCTCCCAAAGCCAGCCCGTGTAGTGCATCACGCAGGTCTGCCCGTTCTTCGGCGAGGCACCGGTGCCCAAACAATCATCTTCGTAACCGAGTCCACTCGACGTCTGTGTCATTGCCATGAGGTGGAGCTACGTTAGCACGGTGAATTGAAGCAACGAATCTCCGATCGCCGACCCGCTGGACGTCCGCTTTGTCGATAAGCCCCGGAGAGATGTTTGCGGCGTCTCTTTGGTTGCGGCGGCATCAACACTTCACTTTTTTCGACAGAAGTGTGAGCCTTTTCACACTATTGCAATAAGCGTCATGTTCGAACTGAGCCGTGGCGGCTCCGTAGCTACGCTGCAATCCTTCACACCGGTTGAATTTTACTGCAAACTCCAACTTCTTACCCGTGCCGCGGAAACCAAAAGCCCGAGCGCTCGGCGTAGGAAGGTGACATCGCGCGCAAAATCCCCCAAGATGTCACCGGCCCTAGGATAATCGTTAACCCTGTCCCACTGTTCAAAAGCGTGACTGCACCCGAATCTGCCCCCATCGCTGGCTCCCGAGTAGGGCGCTACGTAATCATTCGAGAAGTCGCACAGGGGACTTTCGGCCCGCTTTACATTGCGGAGCGTGAAGTGGGCGACGGCGTATTGCACGGACTCGCTCGCGTAGTTTCATTGCCGCCCGGGCTTCCTGCAAAAGACGAACAGACTCTCGCGGACGCCATTTGGGACAGCACCAATTTGGCGCACGACCTCGTGATTCGCGTGGCGGATGTCGTTACCGGCAAGAGTTGGCTGACGCTGATCCACGAACATTCCGAGGGCAGCTTGCTCGAGTTCCTGCAGCGGTGTGCCGAAGAGATAAGATTCCCGTTTCCTGCGAAAGTGGCGGCGCGCATCGCCCTGGACGTTGTCGAAGGATTGGAGCAAAGCCGAGATTATTGCGCATCCGCTGGCATTCCGTGGCGCCCGGGTAGTGTGGCTCCAGGCTCGCTGCTCCTCGGTCCCGACGGTCGTGTGCGAGCACTGGATGGGCAGATTACAGCGGCGGCGCTGCGCGTTCCGGCCCTGCGAGCCCAACCGGGCGCTTCGGCATTTGCCGCACCGGAGATGCTGGACGACGCCCGCGATCCCAATGAGCGCTCGGATGTCTTCTCGATTGGTGTTTTGCTCTGGGAGCTTCTCACCGGCAAAGCCCTCTTTGGCGACAGGGCTAGCTCGCTCGATCTCGGTCACTCATTCAAGATCCCTAAGATTTCTCATTCTCTGCCGGAAGGAACCAAGGTTCCCCAGGGTCTCGTTCACGCTGTCCACACAGCGCTCGAGGCCGAGCCGCTAAAGCGTCAAGCATCGCTGCGTGAACTGGCGGTGGCGATTGTCATGGGTGTGGAAGAAGTAGCCACATACGCGCAAGTCGTCGATTTTACCGATGCTCTATTGGAGCCAAAAACGGACGAGGAGTCGCGGCCAGTCGCTGCTGCTCCCGCGGCAGTCGCGTCAGAACAAGTCCCCCCGGCTCAAGTTGATTTGCCCGTCGAGCAAGCCCCCGTGCTGGTGATGCCTCCCGTGCAGTCTGCCGCGGTGGCGGAGGTTCCGCTGCTCGATAAACCGATCAATCGAGAAGTCCCTCTGATTTTGGACCCGCCGGTGGCTGCAATCCCAAGCGAGACTCATTCCGAGTCGACAAAGGAAGCCCTGCCTCCCCGCCGCGACAAATTGGATACGCTGCCCGGGCAAGGTTCGCCTCGTCCGGCTGAAGTGGATATTCGTCCAAGTGCCGCACCAACCCCAACACCTGCAGGCTTGAGTCCGCAGGTCGAATTGCGGCAGCCGCAGTTATCGCCCGCCGAGCCTGCGCCGCCCGCCCCAGTTGATCTGGCCCAAGTAATTGCCAAAGCCGCACCGAGCACCAATTCGCAGCCGCCAGGGCAGCCCTTTCGTTTGGTTGCGGAGGAACCCTTCGTACCAGTCGCGGTGCTGCCTGTTCAAACGGTTGGCGACGCACGAGCCTCGGCGAGCGCCGGTGTCGTTTTACCGAAGAGCGAGTCTAATCGGCCTGCTCCCACGATGACGTGGGATGCGGTGAGCAGCGCCGACGCGGTCGCAGGCCTACCGAAAAAGCGAACGCTACAGCTCAGTATGGGTACGCTGATTCTCGGCTTTTCGACGACGGTGCTTGCCGTAATCGTCATAATGCTGGCAATGCAGCGTGGGTCGGCGTCGAAAGACGCTCCGCCGGGTTCGAGCGCAAAAGCGCCCGGTTCCGGGATGCCCGCCGTGCCCGGTGCCCAAGCGGCGGAAGTCGCCAGCCCCGAGCGTGCCGCCGTTGAAAACGGCGCACAACCCGACGCTGCGATCGCCGCATCCGCAGGGGCAAAGCTCGATCACCACAAGCGTACGGCAAAGGATCAAGCCAAGGCACCTGGCAAGCCCGGTTCGACGGAGGTTGATCCCGCCGCCGGGGAATCCAAGGCTGCGGGACAGACCCCTAATAAACACTACATTCCAAATGAGTTATAGACCTGAAATTCGCACCGTCGGGAGTCGGTACGAATCTTTGGCTACGCCGAGAGAATAATCGCAATGAACCGCAGAGAAAAACTGACACTTTCGACCACGACGATCTTGTTAGCCTTGCTGTGCGCAGGAGCCGCCTATGCCGCTGGCGTCAATGTGATCGATGCCAGCAAGGCCGAGCTCAACGACGCCAAGGGGCCCTACATGGACGGGGTCAAGGCGATGAACGCCAAGCACTACAAGGAAGCGGTGGATAAGTTCCAGGAGTCCTACAACATCGTTGCGAGTCCCAATTCTCGGCTGATGCTTGGTCGCGCGCTGGTAAAGGTCAACCGACCTCTCGATGCGTACAAAGAGCTCGAGGAGACTGTTGCTCAAGCCACTGAGCTCGCAGGCAGACAGCCCAAGTATCAGAAGACCGCCGACGCGGCCCGCAAGGAGCTCGACGACGTGAAGGTAGAACTTGCCTTCATTACCGTGATTCCGGGCACTGAGGTCAGTATCGGGGGCAGAAAGCTTTCGGACGTGGACTGGGGCAAGCCCATGCCAGTCAACCCCGGTAGGGTACTCGTGGAGATTACGGCGACAGACGGCCGCATTCGAAAGAAGAGACTGCGTCTCGAGCCCGGAGTTACGCGGGTGCTGACCGCGGATTTGACTGCCAGCTCGTCTTATTCGGCTCAATCGCCTGCGGAAGAGGAAGCGCCCAAGGAAAAAGAACACCACGAAGAGGCTGCTGCCGCTTCGAGTGGTCCTGCTTCTGGGCTTGATCGCCGCACGGTGGGTTACGTCAGTGGCGCGGTTGGTATCGTGGGTGTCGGCGCGTTCGTGGGCTTCAACGTGGCGGCAAGTTCCACATTCGGTAATCTCAAAGAAAAATGTAGTGGTAAGACTTGCTCTAGTGCCGCCGTTGACAACGGCGAAGCCAAAGGAAGATACGAGGGCTTCGGCCTCGCAGCGTTGGGTGTAGGAATAGTCGGTCTCGGCCTAGGCGCCTATCTAATCTTCACCGATCATTCAAGCTCGGGAGCGGCCACCACCGAATCTGCGGAACCTGCAGCGCCTTCAACGTTGTTTCAAGTCGGCCCGGGATCCTTTGCTCTGAGCCGTACCTTTTGAGCTGTAATCGGATCGTTCCCTTGGCAAACGATTATGTCGTGAGCCCGCGCTCAGCCAAGTTCGCGTACGAAAAGTCGAGCGGGCGATTGCGGCAGTGCCTGCCCTAGAGCCCAGAATCGGATGCGCTGCCCTCGGCCTTTTCGAGAATGATGAACTGCACGCGCCGGTTGTTCTGGCGTCCCTCGTTACTCTCGTTGCTGTCGATCGGCTGCTCTTGACCGAACCCCTTGGAATCGAGGCGATCCGCTTCGATTCCAGCCGTTATTAGCCATTTCTTGACTGCAGCAGCGCGCTTGTCGCTGAGAGCCTTGTTGTAATTCTTGGCACCGCGATTGTCGGTGTGGCCCTGGACTTGAATCCGTTTGATTTCCTTATGCTCGGCGAGAATATCCGCGACGGCTTTCAGCACACCGTCGCTCTCGGGGCGCAGTGTTGCTTTGTTCGTATCAAATTCGATGCGCTCGAGGATCTTGACTTCACCTGCCACGACGATCGCCTTCGGGCAGCCATTCTTTTTGGGGTCATCACTGGCGGGGCCGGGGTCATTCACGCAGGCGTCAAGGTCGTCCGTGATGCCGTCGCCATCGGTGTCTTTCGGTTTCGGGCACCCATTCTTCTTCGGATCATCCGATGCTACGCCCGGTTCGTCGGGGCACGCATCGTCATCGTCAAGGATTGTGTCCTTGTCGCGATCCTTGGGCCTCGGGCAGCCGTTTAGCTTCGGATCGTCGTTGGGGACACCGGCTTCCTCGGGGCATGCATCATCGTCGTCGAGGATGCCGTCGCCGTCGCGATCCTTGGGCTTGGGACAACCATTGAGCTTCGGATCGTCGTTGCGTTCGCCGGGTGTATCTGGGCAAGCGTCAACCGCGTCGGCAATGCCGTCGCCATCGCGATCGGTGACCGGAGCGTTCGCCGGCTTCTTCGGTTCTGGGAACCACACCAGTGAAGCCAGGGCCCGAACGTCCGGTGTGCCGATACCCCGAGTAAGACCGGGCCCGGCGCCGGCGCCCAATTGAAAGTCACCGACGCGCACATGCGTCCCGAGAATCAACTCGGCGGGCGTCGTTGCGCGCTTGAAAAAGCCGTTGCCCGAATCGCTGACTACGGTTGACGTCGAGAATTCAGGCCCGATGACAACGCGCTTGTTCGCGACTCGAATACCCGCGGAAGCCGCTAATACGAGCTCAGAGCCAAAGGGTGCGCCTGCAAAATTATCGGCCAAGAATCTTCCGTTGACGCCGACCAGCGTTGCGTAGGTAAATGGACCAATATCACCGGCGACGAGCCAGTGGGGCACCAAACGAACCTTGCCATCGCTTGCAAATGCATCGCGCGACCCGGTGGGCAAATGCGCTTGAAGTCCAACCGCGGTGGTAAATGCGCTACCGTATTCGCCCAACAACCGGACGTCCGCGCCGAGGCGCAGATCACCCAGCGCAGCTCCGGTGCTGTTCGAGTATACGACGCCGCCAACCCTGCCTGAATCACCCCGATTGTTGACCAAAACGGGCAGACTGAACGCGAGCCGAATGCGATCGGCAGCAATTACGGCACCACCCAGGTGGAAGTAAAGTTGACTGGAGATTGGCGCGCGTACGGTGTCGCCATTGGCGTCATAGATGACTAGAGGTCGATGGGCCCAGTCGCCGACGAACCCGAGCGCCACACGTCCGCGACCTCGCAAGTCGAGGGAATCAGTCACGAACCATTCGCTACCCCGTTCGGAGGGTTGAAAGCGATCGATTGCAAATCCATTAGCCGTCTGTGCCGATGCGCTGGCAGCGATGCATAGGGCCGCAAATGTTCCCGTTAGAAATGCAGAATACTTGATCACTGGTTCTCTCGCTCGTTGATGAAATCGTTGGGTTCTTCGAATCTATTGAGCAAGGTTCCGGATCCTCTCGAGACCTTGCCCGGCTCTATTCCGAGATGTGGGCTGCGGGAGACTTCGACACCCTCGCGCAACCCACGACTCCGACTAACGTGCTCGCCGCCTGCGCCAGAACAACAATGCGCCTGCAATGAGTGCAAGCGAGGTTCCAGTTGCGCGATTGCGCCCCGCGACACTGCAACTGCAGCCGCCGCCTTCGACCGAAGCGCCGTCGTCAGGGCTACCAACGCCTGTGCCGGTTGACATGGAGCCCGCAACTGGTTGTCCCCCGGTCTCGGCGCCGCCGGTTGCTGCCTCCCCACCTGTGGCACTGCCGCCCGCGTCAACGGTGCCGCCGGTCTCTGCACTGCTCGTGCCCGCGGTGCCGCCTGTGTTGCTCGAACCCGCCACCGAGCTGCTGCCGCCCGTGTTGATCGAACCCGCGATGGCGCTGGTGCCACCAACGGCGATCGTGCCTCCAGTGGCCGGCGCACCGCCGGTAGCGCTTGCCGTTGTGCCTCCGATGGCGCTGCTGCCACCGGTTGCTGCTC
Source organism: uncultured delta proteobacterium (assembly GCA_963819085.1). GTDB lineage: Bacteria > Myxococcota_A > Polyangia > Polyangiales > Polyangiaceae > FEN-1139. The sequence goes on along the minus strand of CAWFUX010000050.1, from coordinate 36,886 downwards.
CGCCAGTTGCAACGGCGCTGATGCCGCCACTGCCTAGGCTACCTCCCGTGGCACTGACGCCGCCGGTACCCATCGAGCCGCCCGTTGCGACCGCGCCACCTGTTGCCGGTGCGCCGCCGGCAGCAATCACGCCGCCAGTCGAAGAATCACCACCCGTTGCCGGAGTCCCACCCGCCGCTGGAACTCCGCCTGTGGCCACCGCGCCGCCAGTGGAAGAGTCGCCGCCCGTTGCCGGTACTCCGCCCGTTGCAACTACGCCACCGGTGGATGAGTCGCCCCCTGTTGCTGGCGCTCCACCCGTTGCTGGCGCACCGCCGGTTCCCGTTACTGTGCTGCAAGTACCAATCAGGTCATTCGTCGAACTGCAGGTTTGACCCGTTGGGCAGCCATTGCCGCCGATTCCGCGACACCCCGGGATGCAGGTGTGGGTCGTATCACAGACGCTACCGCTAGTGAGCGAACCGCACTCTGAATCGGCGTAACACTGAGCCGAGTCATCCGAAGGATCGTTGGGATTGCGCTCGCCGGTATCGATGCGACCGTCGTGATTCGTGTCCTCTTTGCCGTCGATCATCCCGCCGTGATCCGTATCCGGGATCAAAGGCGAGGTCTTGGTTTGACCTGCGTCGGCGTCGGCAATGCACTGCCCCGCGGCGACATTCGTGTCGGGATTCGAGCAATTGAGGCCCATTTCGGTGCCGTCGAACAGTCCATCACCGTCGCTGTCCGGATCGACGACGTCCCTGAGGCCGTCGCGATCGACGTCGTCGCTCGGGTTCGGCTCGAGTCCGTCGATTACGCCGTCGTCATCCGAGTCCTTGTCGTTCGGGTTGCTGCCGAGGAACGTCTCGAGCTTGTCGGACAGGCCGTCGCCGTCCGTGTCGATGACGGAACTATCGTCGCTGGCGTGACCTAACGTCGGATCAGTTTCGCCCGGGTCAACGACGCCATTGAGATTGCTGTCCTCCGAGCCGTCGGTCTTACCGCCGCCATCGGTGTCGGCGACTAGCGGGTTGGTCTTCGTTACACCGAGATCGCCGTCGGGGATGCATCGCTTGGCGGTAAGGTCCGTTCCCGGGCCGCCACAACCCAATCCCATTTCAGTGCCGTCGAAGAGGCCGTCATTGTCGCTGTCTGGATCGAGTGCGTTGATGAGTCCATCGCCGTCAGTGTCCGCGCCCGGCGCGAGTTCGCTGCCGTCGGGCACGCCGTCGTCGTCGCTGTCAGCGTCGTTCGGGTTGGTACCAATTGCAATTTCGGTTACGTCGGTAAGCCCGTCGCCGTCCGTGTTGACACAACTAGCGGTACCCGAGGGACATTCGCACACGTGGGTTGTTGCGTTGCATTCAGGCGCGGTTGCAAATGTGCACTGTGCACTCGTGATACACGCCACGCAAACGCGCGGGCTCGAGGACACGTCGCAGTAAGGTTTGGGCACCGCGCAATCCGAATCGATGCTGCAGTCATCGACAGTGATCCCGGTTGGAGGTACGCCTGCACCCGGACCGTTGCCGTCCGTCGGAAACGTTCCCGTCGGGGCCCCGAGTTGACCACCCGCCGTGATGTTCGCCTGATTGTTGATCGTCCCTGAAGCCGTCGCATTCAGCGTCACCTGGAACTTGAGTGTAATCGTATCGCCGATCGCCATCATGCCACCGGTGGTCGCGTTGGCGCCCGTGCCCAGGCGAACGGTGACAGTGCGCGTTGCGGCATTGTACTCACCGGTGTCGTCGCCGGCTGCGTCGGTCAGTGCGCGCGCAGTCGGTGTGAGGAGCGCCAGTGAGCCTGGCACGTACGTGACTTGCGCGGGCAGCACGTCGGTCATTATCGTGCGCACGGAGGTATCATTGCCGCTGTTCGTGGCCGTCACGGTGTACTCGAGCACGTCCCCGGGTCGCAGGGCGCCGCCATTGACGTCGCGCACCGTCTTGCCGGAGCTTGTAAAGTCGGGTTTGAACGTGGATATCGACGTAACGAACGCGCCGAGCACGTAACGGTCTTGCGTGGAGGTTGCGCTGATTGTTGCTGATTGATCCCCTTGATTGACACGGCTCGTGATGTCTACAACGTCGAGATCCACGCCACCCATACTTTCGGGCGCGCCACTTAACCGGGGCAGATCTCCCACATTGCTGACGCCCACGCCCAGGTTCGAATGGGTGCCATTGAAGAAATTATTCGCGGGGTTCAGTGCATCCGAGATAACGGTTCCGTTGACCGAGAATTGATCACCCGTGTACTGATCGTCACCCTCGTACGCGATTACACCAAGCTTTGCGGTAAAGCCGGCAAGCGGAACCAAGAAGCCATTGATGGTTGCGCTTTGAGACTGACCCGGTCCGACAGGATCGAGACCATCGAACAGTGCGAGATTGCGCGGCGGGTCGGCATCGTTCTGGTAGAGCACTACCGCGGCCCAGCCGGCCATCGTCACGTTATTGTTCAACGTGTTTAGGGTCGCGATAGAAGAAACGCCGCTTACGCGAAACGCGCCGGGACCGGCACTCACGAGGAGATTCGTGATGTCGGCACTTCCCTGGTACCAAAACTCCCCGTTCGATGCCGGAACGAGTGCCGTCCAATTGGCGTCGGCCGTAACCGCTTGCGTAAACGTGGTTCCCGGTCGTTCGATGAGTGCCGTCGTGTCAGCCGCGCCACCCGCCGGTTGATACGCCGCCCAGTAGAGCCTTGCATACGTGATGCTAGCGCCACTCGGGAGCACCAACATCGCCGTGCTGCGCGCGTTGGCCATCGTAATCGCATTAGATGCAAGTGCCTGACCGGCCGCCGGCTGATCCGAACGCCAATACACGTCGATGCCCGTGTCGGCTGTGTTCGTCACACCATTGCAAGAGACCGTTCCGGTGAGCACGGCCGCCGCATTGGCAGCGCAATCCCAACCGAGCGTGTTGCCGAACATCACGAAGTCGCCGCGCTGATTCACCTGCGTGCGAAGGATTGGGGCAGCTTTGCCGTATGTGGCACAGGTGAGTGCGAGAAGGCTAACGTGACAGCCGTACTTACGGAAAAAGCGACTACGCATAGTGAAAACTCCAGGGACTCGATACAGGTCGAGCGCAGCCGATGGACAGGCGGCCAGCCGTAGACCGCAACTGCCTGCATCGAACGCTAATCGACACCAGCAGACAGCATAAACACGGCCGCCGCTGCGATGTAAAGGGCGTTCATGCCCCGGCCGCGCGTTATAGTGTCGTTGATTGTGTGGGTGCTCAGGGCCCGGCCAGCAACGCCCAGGAACAAGGCCCGCGCCTCCGCAGCCCCGCGTTACCGCTGACGAGAGTTGCTTTGGATCTTGACTTTATGGTCGTGACGTCGCGCAAACGTCAGCGTGCTCTTGTGTAACACCGAGAAAGGCCAAAAGGTATGACACGTGGATGCTACAGCGCGCATGCGCATGAAACGTAAGTCGCTATTATGAGTCGCGACGGATCGGAAATACTATACCAATCAGTGCAGGTGGGGTTTCCGAACGAGCCCTTGGTCGCGCAGAGCGGGTCGGCAGCCGTGATGCAAGTGTAGTTGGTCTCAAGACACGCCAACAAGCCCGTGCAAGCCGTTTGTTCCCATGTTTGAACACTGCTGCACACAGCGCTCTGAGTATCGCATGTCGCACGCGTGAAATCACAGCCGCCCGCTGCGCTTGAGCCGCCCGTTGCTGGAGCGCCGCCGGTCGGCGCCGCTCCGCCCGTAGCCTTGGATCCGCCGGTTGCAACCGCCCCTCCAGTGGCCTTGCTCCCCCCGGTTGCCGGAGTGCCGCCCATTGCTTGCGAACCCCCAGTAGACTTCGAACCGCCGGTTGCTGCAGTTCCTCCGGTTGCCTTGCTGCCACCAGTCGCTGCAATTCCGCCAGTTGCAGGTAATCCACCCGTCGTAGGCGAGCCGCCAATCGGCGCGCTACCACCCGTTGCAGGTGTTCCACCGGTGGACTTCGAGCCACCCGTAGCTTTAGAGCCACCGGTGGACTTCGAGCCACCCGTACTCGGTGCGCCACCCGTTGCTTTTGATCCACCCGTAGCTTTAGAACCACCCGTACTCGGTGTGCCGCCGGTTGCTTTTGATCCACCGGTGGCCATCGATCCGCCAGTGGCTGGAACGCCACCGGTAGCTATGCCACCGGTATTGAGCGAACCTCCTGTAGCCTTCGTTCCACCGGTTGCTTTGCCGCTGGCGGTATTCGCGCCGCCCGTGTTGGAGCTACCGCCTGATCCCTTCGCGCCACCATTCGCTATGCCACCTGTATTCGATGCCGTGGTTGCGGCGCTGGTTCCGCCAGACGGATTGTGCGTGCCTCCCAGTGCGGCAGACGAATTGCCCGCGATTCCCGATATTCCACCGGTATCTTCTCCGTCCGAAGGCGGCGTAGCTTCGTCAGTTGCGCTGCAAGCAACGAGGAATAAAGTCAACAAGCTGCCCTGTAAGATCCATTTGCTATTGGACATCGTCGCGCCGCAACCCCAACAACTGTGAAATATTATGAGGTTCTAAAAATACGCTTACACCGTCGAATGGTCAATCGACGAATGTTCCTTTTTCGAACACGAATCGGGTGGACTACCCCAGCCTACCTCTAAAGCACGCTGCCGGTCTGGCGCACGTTGCTTTTGCGCTAACTGCGGCGGGAATTCTGCAACAAATGACCATTGTGAGCCGTGCGCCGAGGCTCAAACAAAACGTTGTCAGGCGGTCGCTCCTAAGCCTCACCATTTCTGGAGCGAACAGCCCAATGTCTTAGTCTTAGCCCGGCGAGGCTCGTTACCCGCCAACAAGTCGTCAATGGCGTCGCGAAGGTAAGGTGCGCTGCCCGGTTTTAGCTCCGAGTGATCCGAGTCAATACCACCCGCGTAGTGAGTTCGACCCTTGCTATCAACAATCACGGAGAAGGTTGAGTACTCGGCTTGTAAGAGGTCAGCGATGCGTCCTCCCTCGTCAATTAGGATTGGGAAAGGGTAGCCGCGACTCTTCGCCTCGACGGCGTCTCGCTTGGGTGAAGCTGCTGATTCCGAATCGATTAAGACAATTGCGACGCCGCGCGATCGATATTGCTCGTGCAATTGAATGAGACGGCGATCGTGCGCGCGTTGAACTGGGCAATCTGCAGAGAAGAATTCCAGGATCGTAAATCGCTCGCTAGAAATGTGCGCGCCCAACGACCAGTTGTCGCCGGTGCTCGTGAGAAGCCTAGATTCTAGAAGATTCGGTGGGCGAATCTCCTTGGCGCAAGCAACCAGATTCGACACGAGCATGAGTGTCGTCAGCAGGTTTCTCATGACCAGATCCTAACGATGGCCAAAGTCAACCCAATGGCGGCTGGCCCATTTTTGCCCCATGAGCTTACGGGTGGATTCGAGTATAAGCTCCCTTGCACGAACAGCGAATCCACGAACGGAACATACCCCAGGGCGCGAATGACAGGGGTGCGTCGCGAACTTGCCGGAACCTCAACCCCGTTGATAGTGGCATCTCCCTCGACCGAATAAGAACCCATCAAGGCCAATGAAATCTCGTTGTCGAACGTGTACCCGCCTGCAATCAAGCCGGTGTATTGCGTTCCGAGCGTTTCAGCAACGCCCCGCGCCGAATGGGTAGCGCGTTTGGAAATGAGTCCCGTGGTATTGAAGAGCCAATGACCTTCCAAGTGTTCGAGAGCTACCCCGAGATTGCCCTGAAACGCGCCGATCCCCGTAGCATCACTCGCCAAAGGCCTACCGGCTGCATCGGGTGACGTTCCGGTTGGTACCGTAAGTCCCCCGAGTAGGGCGATCCCCGGCACGAATCTTAGCTGCCGCGCCCGAATGAAATCATAACGTGCTCCTAGGTTGATGTCACCCAAACCGCCGCCCATAGACGTTGTTCCCGGCACGCTTCGATGCGTTTCCACTAGCGGCACTAGCAATGAAATCTGCCCATTGGGAAGCACTCGGACGGCCCCGAATACATCCTGCTCCAGGTCGTACTCGCGCGTGCCACGCGGTGAATACCGAAACGTACCGGTCGCACCGTAAGAGCCGTAGACATCAGCGGCCTGCATCTGAACCCCAACTAGCGCTTCGTCATGCGGACCCACGCGCGCTGGTGTAATAGCCGCTGATCCGGCGCAGCAGGCTTGCCCCCACGCGACTTTGCCGCACGCAATAATACTGACAACAATTGCCGCCGCATTACGGAATATCGAACGAGGGCGTCGCACTGTCGGTAACTCCGGCTGACCCATCAACGGCCTCGGCCGTAAAATCGATGCGCAATTGCCACGTGGAGGCCATGAAAAAATCCACGTTTTGCACGATATAAACACCTTCCCCCTGCGGCGACACCGTGGGCACGGTGGCAGTCCCGTGACCCATTGCCGGCATCCAAGGGACAATTGCGAGTGTCAGATTCTCGGCTGGCACAGTAGTCGCCGCGTCTGTAACCTCCAATTTAACCTGATTGATGCCACGGGACGGAGGCTGACTGGGAGCCGTCCAAAGCCTCACCCTATAGTGTCCTGAATCACTGGTAAAAGTGCTCAACGGGTCAGCGGGAAATGTGGCGCTACTCGGAGAAGTTGAGGTTGAACTACATCCGACAATCGAGAGGAATGCTACCAATAAGACTTCCCGCTTTGGGCGACTAGACCTCATCTTGCCCATATAGTCCTAATTGCAACAGTGTACAGCCAATACCACCAGCTTTGATCGGTGTTCTGCGAGCCAATTGGAAGCAACCGGTTTGAAGGGGTTCTTTCGGTCCGGCTCGTTGTGGTCAAGGGTCCTGGGGGCATGACGAAACCACCGCGTGCCGGCGCACGTGGCGAATCGAGGGGCGGCCAAGGCCGAGTATGTCATTTGTGTTTAGGGCGTCAGCCCAACAGGTGGGTCAGTTCGTGTCAATTGGCGAGAGCGGAGTCTGATGTTCGAGGCCGTAGGCCGTCGAGAACCGAGGCCGTTGCAAGCAGGACCGCATCGCGGATGCGCTGCAGTAGGCAGTGCCAAGGTTCTTGCCGTCGGTCATCGGAGCGCTGGGTGATGCTTCGAAAAACGGTCAGAAGCGTGTAGCCGATACGCCGCAGAATCATCACAACGAGCGTCAAACGAGGATTTTCCAGAACCCACGGACGGTCATCTTCCTCAAATGCACCATCGAGAATCTGGTGGACCGTTTCGACAGCCCAGTGCCTACGAATTACAGTGAGCCACTGCTCAGTTGACAGCCGATCCATGGCGAGACTGGAGATGTAATAGAAGGTTTCAGTGTTCGGTTGACCGAGCCGATCGAATGTCTCGGTATCGATACGCACGAGCGTTCGGAGGTGGTCCCAGCCGTCTGGAGCCGCAGGACAGGCGGCAAGAAAGATGCGTCGGGTCACTTGCCCGCGCCCCGCACCTTCTATGTTGACGGCGTCCGCTTGCTGAAGCGAGCGTTGTCCGAGCCATAGTTGAGCCCAGTACGATAGCTCGGGTTGTGAGCCTTTGAGACTCAACAAATAGTGCAGCCCGCGGACTCTGATGTGTTGCGCATTGGCTTTGGAGCAAGCGCCAGCGTCGTAAGTCACCAGGCGAAACAGGTCGAGTGGGCCATAAGCGGCAAGCAGCGCATCCAGGGCTCGCTCGAAAACGCCCATCTCATTGGTCACCGCCGGGATAGGGTACACATCAATGCAGGGCCGAGCCTGGGAACTCGAGAGAACCGCTGTCATCGTGCCGATACGACCGCTCAAACGTCCTTGGTCAATATCTTGCGTTATGAGCTGCGAATATCGGTCGTCCACCGCGGGCACCGTGACGTACTTGCCGTCCATCGAAACAACCCCGAAGGGTAATTCGAAATCGACACCCAGTGACTTACTCCGATGAGCTGAGCGCGTTGCCGAGTGCAAGATGGGACGCAGGTCCTGCGGCTCGACTGTCGAGAGGGCATCGCGCAACGTTGTATCGGGAACTTGACGACGAATGCCTAGCAGATGGCGTGTCGCCACCGACAGACTGGCTGTCAATTGCTCCACGTCTGCAAAACTCTTCTGACCCGTCATGACACCGAGCAGCGTGGAAAACAGCAGGGTGTCGAGTTTCCATCGCCGACCGCGGCGGTCACGATGGTCAGGCACCCGATCGAAGTGAAGACGTGATTGACGAACCGATAAAAACCCACAGATTCTGCGAACTTCTCTGGAATCCGGCATAGTGACCTCGCTTTGTGACTTGCCCACGAGGTGCCCGATTTGGCAGAGTGTCGATTGCCTCGTGGGGTTGTGTTTTGGGCAAACGCAGTCGATCACGACTGCCGCAACGAAGCGAGGCGTTATTGTCGAAGGGCAGAAAATGGCGTCGCGTTGGCGACGAAACACCCCCGGGTGCACCGCAACTCCCCTGATCGGTCATCCGACTTAACGAGACAACCGCTTCGAACCCCGATTGCGAATTTATGCCTCAGCCCGGCACCGACTGACGCCCCTAAGCACTCCGCCTTTTCCGTGCCGAACCGACATCAAACAAACCATCACCCGGCCCGACCTTCGATTGGAGCTGCCAATACCACTCCGCATGCACACATTCGAGCCGCTCAAGTGAAACGGTGTTCACCTACACATTTAGCGCGAATCGCCTTTCGATTTGCGGAGTCCAATTTTGTAACGACAATACTGTCACTTGCTTCATTTTTGCGACTGAGCCATGGGGCCTCGGCCCGCGAACATCGACCATTACTAGATTCTGGCTGCAACTGTCCACGAGCAATGAATTGTTATGCGGGCCGTTCGCGTCAAAGACGCAACGGCTGCTCGAGTATCGCAGTGCCGATGACCCTGCCGAATGGTGCCAACTAAAGCGGCTGGTTTTCTCGCAAACCCAGGGACAAACCACATTTGCTTGACCATCGGCAGCGGATATCCGAACTTCGCTTCGCGATGAGCAAGAAATCACGCCGGGGAGTGCACCCGCGGCTCCTAAGCCCGAGCTTGATCTCACAGGCTATGCTGCGACGCATAAAGCAGCGCATCGCCATCACGGGAAGCCTCAAAATCCCCGCAGTGCCAGCCCTGCTGGACCATTACCTACAGACGTGTTCCGCTATCTTCGAAGCAGCGGGTCGGCAATTGGCGTCGGGGGAGATCGAATCTGTGCGGTCCCTACTCTCCGAAAAGCTTCGACAAGCTTACGAGGGCTCGGGGCGTTCGAAGATCGTAATAAGTTTCGAGGCAGAATCGGCCTGTCCGTTAGGTTACGCAATCGAACACGATATCAGCACGATTGCGGACGCCTACGAACGTTGGATTGGCACTAGCGAGAGTCCGCTATTCGGTTCGCATCCGGATGCCCGTGTCCTCAATCTGGCTCTGGAACTTCAGGACCCGGGGCTCAGCCCGGTACTGGATCTCGGTGCCGGTACGGGTCGAAATGCATTGGCCCTCGCCGCGCGCGGTCATCCGGTTGATGCTGTCGAAATTACACCCAAGTTTGCCGAGATATTGGCCGCCGACGCAGCTCGACGCCAATTGCCGATTCGGGTGATTGTGAAAGACGTATTCAAGTCCGCTCACGACCTTAGACGAGACTATCGGCTCTTTTTTGCTTCCGAAGTTGCTCCGGACTTTCGGGGTACCTCTGAGCTCAGGTCCCTTTTCGAGCTTGCGTCTGAGGTTCTCGCAGAGGGCGGCATACTTCTATTCAACATTCACCTCGCCCACCAAGGGTTTACTCCCGAAAGGGCCGCGCGAGAGTTTGCGCAGCAATGCTACTCAGCTTTGTTTACGCCGAGCGAGGTCGAGGATGCCGCGGCGGGCCTACCACTCGAGTTCATCGCCAACGATTCGGTCCATGGCTACGAACAGGAACATTTACCGAAGCAAGCTTGGCCCCCAACCCCTTGGTTCATCAATTGGGTATCTGGCCTCGACGTGTATGACGTTGAAAGTCAACAGTGCCCGGTGGAGCTTCGTTGGCTGACTTACAGGAGGATAGCTTCGACTCTAACGAGTGAATCCTTGACACGGGCGGGCGCAGCCGTCCCCGTCTCGATTCAGCATGGCCAAGCTAGCACGCGCATGAAATTCAATCCGACACTGCTGCGCGAAGGATTGATTCGGCGACTCTCGCGTCGAGCTGTCGCTTCGGGCAGGCTGACTTTTCCAGCAATTCCCGGCATGCTCGATGAATACGTGAGGATTTGCTTTGCTGTCTTTCATGCACTTGGCCGCAAGTTTTCCCCCGAACAACTCGCTGAAGGCAGGCGGCTCTTCGATCAAATACTAAGTCAGGCGTTTGCCGCCTCTCCCCGCTCGAATATTGTCGTTGCCTTCGAGGCTCCCATGGGAACCGAGGTGCGCTATGCCGTTACGGCAGACGCATTTCCGTTGCCGCTCGTATATCAGGATTGGCTCGAAACACTTCCAGAACCGATTTTCGGCGAGCACCCTGATGCGCGGCTAGTGGCGCTGGTCGAACAGTTCGGCGCGGCGAAGTTGGACTCCGTGCTGGATATTGGCGCAGGGACTGGACGCAACTCAACGTACCTTGCCGCCTATGGCTGGGCGGTTGACGCAGTTGAAATGACGCCTAAGTTTGCGCAACTCCTTACTGAGAAAGCTATTCGGCAAGCCCTCCCGATACGCGTTATTGCCGGCGATGTATTCGAATGCGCGGGCTCTCTCGGCCAAAACTATAAGCTAATACTGCTTTCAGGTGTAGCAGGGGATTTTCGCGGTTTAGCTCAATTGCGTCAACTATTCGAGCTCGCTGCCGAGCGGCTGTTCACAGGCGGAAGACTCTTGCTCAGTATTCACTTGGCGGTTGAGGGATATGTCCCGAATCAAGCCGCTCGTGAATGGGGACAGCAATGTTGCGCGATGTTTTTTACCAGGGGTGAAATAACTCAGGCGATGCACGGCTTGCCGCTTCAGATCATTGCCGATGATTCGGCCTACGACTTCGAGCAACGGAACCTCCCTCCCGACGGATGGCCGCCTACTGCGACTTATGCTGAATGGGCTTTGGGCCAACACATGTTCGCTCTCGATCGGGAGCAATCCCCAATCGAGCTAAGGTGGCTTGAGATTGGCAAGATCCTCAGCGAGTCTCCGGCTCACCGAAGATAATCCCGCGCCCACCCGTTGCCAGGTATACGCGCCCAAATACTCGCGGGTCCCCCGTGATCCGCGTAATTGAGCCAAATTGGTGTGTATCATCGTTGATGCGCCTGAAGCTCTCTCCCGCGTTATCCGATCGATAGACGCCGTGGATGTCTCGAATCTTTGCGGCGACGTAAATTGCGGGGTAATTCCTAAAGGAGCTTGGTTTACCAAAGCCGACCGCTGTTACGTCCTGCACATTTTCGAACTCCCGAACTACGTGATTGGCGAGCGCGAAGTGGAGCAGCTTACGATTGGCGACCAGCCAAAACTCCCCGGCCCACCCTGGCACTGCGTGTAAGTCCGCGTAGACCGGCCAGCGAGGCTTGGAAATTATCGGAAGCCCACGAAATTCGGCGACTACACTAGCCCCGCCGTTGCGACTCACATAACCAACGCCTTCGAGAGTGTCATAACCGTAAAGTTGGTTAGGTTCGACGCGATCCCCGATAAGACGCAGGCCCATTGGTGCCCCATCGACTGCCCGCCATGTCCGCCCGTGATCATTGCTAAGATAAGGTGGGTTGCCGTGGGTGGTCCAAACGAAGGCGCTGCCATTCGCGGTGATCGCGATGGGACCCGTGCCGTGCAGGGTGCCTTGCGGCAGACCTTCAGCGGGCAAAGGGGGTTCGGCGGTAAACCCTTGCCAGTGGGTGCCCGAGTCTTCAGACCAGGCTCCCAGAATACGATCGCGGCTGTAGGTTGTGCCTGTTCGCACGATGATGGCGGGCGCTTTTTCTGCGAAGTCCAGCCACTCTGTATTCTTGAAGCCCGGTGCGTCAAAGCGAGCGGGGGGAGACACGCTCAGATCGTCGTGGCAAAAGCCGTCGATGTCGCCCAGCCCACTGAGCAGATGCGGACCCTGCGGTGGACTTATCAGGGCCAGAGGCACGGTTTCCTCGAGTCCGCGATCGTCAAAAGACCAGCGTGTCGGCTTACCGTTGTCCGCGTCAGTTAGGTCTCGGCTCGCCCAGATACCATAGCCGGTCGTAAATAGAACATGACTCGAATCAAACGGATCGATTTCGACGTCGCTTAGCCAATGGTGGTGCATCGTTTTCGTGTACGGTGCCACTGAGTGATCCCACTCGGGGTTTTCGAGCAACGGCTTCCACGTTAGGCCAGCGTCTGTGCTTCTGAAATATTTCGTCATGCGGCTTGCGTCGATTCCAAGTACTTACGACCAGCGTCCTAGGGTGCGCAACGTCAACCGCGACCGCCGCGTAGCCCAGCGTATGGTCAGGCGGCTTTGGCCTTTCAGGCGTGATGTTGGTCCACTTCTTCTTCTTGATCTCGTACTTCCAAACGGCGCCGTCGTGCATCCCGTTGGGGCCGGGCTCATCGCCATAGGTGATGTAAAGCACGCCTTCGGATGACAGCGCGGCGTGGTTCGGGCGCAACCCAAGCGGCTGCCCTCCAAGTGGCCTCCACGACTTTCCCGTGTCGTCACTCCAAAAAAGGCTTTGGGCGGACGTCGAGACCGCTGCATAAATCTTGGGCGTCGGCGTCGCTTTGGCTGCACCGCTCGAATCGAGTAGTACAAATACGATCCCAACGGCCTGGGCCAGGTAGTTGAATCGCCAAGGCTCTGAGGTTGGCTGGTGGTGCTTGACGCTATCGTCGGGCACCTCGGGGAAAGTTTCGACCTTGGCCCACGTTGCGCCATAATCTTCGCTACGCCAAAGCCCATCGCGGCGCGTGCCGAGATACAAGACATTGTTCGATTGCGGATCGATTGCAAGTCGCTCCCCGTTGCCCCGCCCCGCCTCATTGCCCCCCGTTTTGAAGGGTAGCAACGTTCGCTGCCAGGTCGTTCCGTAGTCCGCGGAACGCAGAATCTCGGCGTTGCTCACGTCTGGATTGGTGTAAGTGCCAGCCGCGAGTACGACTCGATTGGTTTCGACGGGATCCGTTGCAAGACTCTCGACGCCTTGAAGGTTCCAATCAGCCTGACCGAAGCCATCCAGCAACGGTACCCAGGTATCAGAGTCTGTGTCTTTTCGGTAAGCTCCACCCACGTCGGTGCGCGCGTAGACCAAACCCCGCTGTTTCGGATTGAAGATAATGCCCGTGACGAAACCGCCGCCCCCAATCCTCACGTTATTCCACACGTAAGGCGACTCTTCGGCTGCGGCGACGGGCGCGGGAGTCGCGGCGGGCGCACTCGACGATGCGATGGGCAACGACGTTGATGGGATAGCCGGGGGTGTCACGCAGCTGCTCAGTATACCGATTGTCGTCGCGAAAACAGCAATCGATGGCACTCGCCGTGAGCTCAACTCTACTCGCAGCGCATTGCTGACGAATTTCCCGGCCTTCGGAATTCTGCGCCCGCAGTCCACTCGCAATCCACGCGTCGAAAACGCTACCGTGTTAGACATTGCGCGCTAGACGATTCGTTGCTCGCACCGCGCTCGCGTTTTCTGGTAACGATGCTGATCGATCGATCGGTCGGTGCGGTCGTCGAGGCAAGCGGTCGCTTTCAATTGCCCTTGCGCATATGGATTGACACGCCGCTCGGCAATACCCACTCTAGACTGTGCTCGTCTTCCAAGTGGATGGCGACCGCATCGAGGGTGCCGTCGATTCGTTTGGCTTGAATTTCAATGCGGTTATCGCGCACGGAGTTGATCGCGTAGGTTCCCGACCTGGGTTCTTCAGCCGGGACAATCACGGTCAAACGGTCACCGGAGAATTCGAAGCTAGTTCCCTTTACCCAACCCGTGGCAGCAGCCAGGAACGATTGATCCACATTTTCGACTGACTCGCCCAACCACCGGCCTTGAAGCCTACGCTGCATCGGGTGGCCACATGCAGTCGTAAAACTTAGTAATAACAGGCATATAAGCCTTAGGTGAGAGACTCTTGGAACTGGAAACCACATGTCGTTATTAGTAACCAATTGCGTGCTAATGTACTACATACTTGCTAACTTTTCAGGGCGGCGGGACGTTGGGCTCATTGGGCGGGCCTCGCCCGTATCAGGCGTCTCATCTTCATGTCCGTGCTCACACTTGCAGAACTCCGGCAGGCCGTCACCGATTCGTGGAGTGAAGTGGTCGAATGGTTTGCCGTCAAACCTCGCGTCTTTAGGCTGCCTCGGCCGGAGCAACAGATCAATTTCGAACTAGCGTGCCGCCTACGGGAGCGGCTGCGCAGCGACTCGGGACAGCCGCGTTGGGACCGCCTCTACTTCGATGGCGCGGCGTGTAACCTATCCGAGTCCACACATTTGGATGCGGTTGGTCACGGCGTCCCCATTTACGTTGACGCATACCAAATGTACGGGCTCGGATCGCGCGATCGCCGCGATAATCACATGCCGGACTTGGCCCTAGCGGTGCACGTGCTGCGCTCAGCCCACGAATTGTTAGACATGGACGAAGACGGGCGCCCGCGACATCAAAACTTCATTCCCCAGAGTATGCGGGTACAAGGCTGGAAGCTCGATGAGCAGGTTCGCGCCTTTGAGCAAATGGCAGATCAAGAGGTGGCCAGTTTTCTCTTTGTCGTCTACTCGAATCAGGCACAGCGACAGACGGTCGTCGAGAAGCGAGAGGTCGCGTCCTGGGCGGCATGGACAGAAGTTGACTCGACGCTATGGTGGGCGTCGCGGTTCTTTCGTCAAAGAGGTTCTAGCCGACCTTAGGATGCGGCTCCGACCCCGCTGCGCGCCATGGCCTGGCGCGAATTATCGAACACTTCTTCGATAGGCCGTAGCGAGCGAATCGGCGTATTCGTTGTACCTTTGCCCATTATGAGCGGCGATCCAGCGTAACTCTAGTTCGGGACGCTGCTTGAGGGCGTAGTAAACCTCCTTTACGAGTTCGAGGTTCTTGATCTCTCCGTCCTTGCGTCGCCAATTGCGGGCGGCCCAATTGTCTGCCCATTTGGTGAACGTATTGACGCACAGTTGGCTGTCCGTAAACACGGTGGCTGTGGTGCCCACCGGAATAAGTCCAATCCCGGCGCGCAGGGCCATCAATTCCATCCGGTTATTCGTCGTATGCGCTTCGTCACCCCAAAGTTCGTCCACAATCTGATCTTCAATGACGTACACCGCGCCCCAACCACCGGGTCCTGGGTTTGGGCTAGCCGCGCCATCAGTGAAGACTCCGGTCTTAGGTCCATCCTGATACTTCTCGAGCACTTCCTTGACTGTCAGATTCTCTTCGCGCCCCGAAGCTGGCCCTGAACCCATCGCACGTCCCGATGCGTCTTTTCTTTGGGGTCGTGACGACGCGGCACCGTCGCGTTTAGTACTTTGCCCCTTGCACGTCAGACACTTCTTCGGTGACCAGCCCGGAAATCGGGCGAGCGCGGCTTCGCTCACCGTGAATGGCTTGCCACACTGGACGCAGTTGAAATCGGGCATCGGGGCTAAGCGAAGCAGTCGCAACGACTTCGGTCAAATGGCATTAATGTCCTTGCATTGCCGCACGCACGGCCTGCTTGAAACTCCCGACCGGTTGGGCGCCTGAGATAAAGATGCCATTAATGACGCAAGCGGGCGTCCCCGAAATTTCTTGTTGGTCAGCAATGGTCTCGTCAGCCTCGATTTCGCCTTCGTGCTCGTGCTCATTCAGGGCATGCCGAAAACGTTCCACGTCCAGGCCCTGCTCCTTGGCATAGCGCTCGAGCTCCGGCAGCTCGAGCGCCCCATAGATACTCTGAACTTCGAAGAGCCGGTTGAACATCTTCCAGAATCCGGCGTTGCCCTTCTGTCTGAAGGCTTCCAGAGCAGCTTCGGCGGCGGGTCTTGCCTGCTTGTGAAATGGCAGCGGGCGGCTCCGGTAAACGATCCGCAACTTGCCCGGGAACTCGTGCTCTAGCTCCGTCAGCGTCGGCAACACCCGGCTGCAAAACGGACATTGGAAGTCCGTAAATACATCGATTACGACTGGCGCGGAGACGGCACCTCGCTGTGGGTTCTTAGCCGTGGGCGGCGGTACCGTCTTGTGCTCAAACGGGTCGGGACGAACCGACTTCTTCATGAGCGTCGAGTAAACGGCTGCTGCTGGCGTGCCTGTTTCAGTCAGGTCATGTGCCTTTTTGAGTTGTTCGTCGATAACTGCGGCGAATGACTCGAGCGGCTGTGCGCCGCTCAGGCGAATGCCGTTGATGAAAAAATAGGGCGTGCCCGTGGCTTTTAGATCGGCGGCTAGCGCTTCATCGGCGTCGAGGATGCCTTGATGAGCAGGCGCCTCAATCACATGCTTGGCCCGCGCATGGTCTAGCTTTAGCGAGTCTGCAATACCAAGCAATTTTGCGTCATCGAGCTCCTCCGATTGCAGCAATCGCCGATGTACCTGCCAGAAGGCGGAGTTGCCCTTTTCCTTGAATGCTTCAATTGCCAGCCGCGCCGCCGGAAGCGCCCGCGGATGAAATGGCAGTGGGTTATGCCTAATGCTGAACCGCACCTGGTTGCCGTACTTCTTCAGCAATTGCTCGCGAGTTGTCTCGACACGACGACAAAACGGACATTGGTAGTCGATGAATTCAACGATGGTCACGGGCGCCTCATTGGGTCCCTCGATTGGCTGATGATCCACCGGCACGCTGTACACCGTCGATAGCTCGTCAGTTGTGTCGCTACTTTTACCCTCGACGACGCGCTCCTCCTCGGGTTCTGTAGCCAGATTAGCTTTGACTCGCGCGCTATAGATATTTTCAGGCTGGGTACCGGCGAGCCGCAGGCTTTCCGCGGCTGACAGCTCACCGTCTATTACACGTTTGAATTCCTCGATCGGCTGCGCGCCGACAATGCGCGTGCCGTTGACGAAGAATTGAGGCGTACCCTGAACGCTCAGCAGGCGTGCCAGTACTGCATCGTCGTCGAGTTTCTTCCAGGCAACGGACTTCTGATCCAGAAGTAGACTATCTAAATCTTTGTTCGTAACATTTTCTGCAATGGCTAGGTTCCGCAGCTCGGCGTCACTCATATTTCCGTGAAGGTTGAACACCTTGGTCACGAAATCCCGAAATGCCGCAGCACCCTTTAGTTCGAATATCGCCTGCGCGACGCGCGCTGAAGGCATTGCGTCATCGTGAAAGGGTAGCGGGAAGTGCTTATACACGAAGCGCAAACGATCGCTTCCGTAGAGCCTTTCGAGTTCGAGTAAAGTCTGCCAAGATTTGCCACAAAATGGGCATTGTAGGTCTTGGAAAGTCACGATTGTGCAGGGTGCATTGCTGCTACCCCATGCCGCATCGTGAACATCAATGGGAATTTCGGGAGCGGTTGACTGGGGACCAGTAGCCGACCCCGGCCCGACCTGGGTCACCGGTGAGCTCGCCGCGGTAGTTGCACCAAGGGGTGGCGATTGAGGTAGAGCGGGTCGTCGAACGCAGGCTACCATCAAGATCGACAGCAAAACTGCGATGGATACCCGCCTGGATAGGTGCCACCACGATACAGTGCTCATAGGCGCGACAGGTTAGTACCAACCTGGCAAACGCAACCTCGCGGCACGATATTTGTGTCTTGCCCCCACAGGGTTTAGCCAAATGCCTAAGGGATTGGCGGATTTGTCGACTTTCTTGGCCTTGAGTGGCCCCCGACCCAAATTACGCTCGGGACGCGTCGGCGGCCGGTCCGCGCGCCCTAGGGCAATCGGCCCTGATTGGTTCGACGCTTGCGGCAAGGGCGGCATACGCCGGCGCATTCGATATCAGCCTGCCGTACAGTTGAGCCGTCACCTTCCCCGCGCTAAGAGCCGCCCTCGGCATTGGTTGGACTGGAAAGGAATGTCCCTTGGCTCGATTTATCGATGAGCTTCAACGCACTCACAATTGCGGCGCACTGCGCGCGGTGGATATCGACCGCGAGATTGTGCTCTTTGGATGGGTTGCCAATCGAAGGGATCATGGGTCGATAATCTTTATCGATCTGCGTGACCGAAATGGAATAACGCAGATCGTATTCGACCCGGATTTGTCGAGCGAGGCACACCAGCTTGCAGAAGCAATTCGCGGTGAGTGGGTGATCGGAATTCGCGGCAAAGTACGCTCGCGTGGGGATCAATTCAGCAAGAAAGAGGGCAAGCTCGTGAGCGCCTCCAACCCCAATTTACCCACAGGTGAAATTGAGGTGATGGTTCTCGAAGCAACCATTTTCAACAAGGCTGACACGCCGCCCTTTCCCATCGAGTCACGTGCCGACACGCGCGAGGAGGTCCGCCTCGAATACCGATACCTCGACCTCAGGCGCGAACCTCTGCAGCAGGCGCTTTTAATGCGTCATAAGATCAATCAAGCAACCCGCAATTACCTGTCGGAGCAAGGCTGCTTAGAGCTCGAAACACCCTTCTTGTGCAAATATACACCCGGTGGCGCGCGCAATTTCCTAGTCCCGGCACGCCTGCACGCGGGGAAGTTTTATGCGCTTGCGGAGAGTCCACAGCTATTCAAGCAGTTATTCATGGTTGCCGGCTATGAGCGCTATTTTCAGATTGTCCGCTGCTTTCGCGATGAAGACTTGCGTGTAGATCGGCAACCCGAGTTCACACAAATCGACGTAGAAATGAGTTTCGTCAATCAAGACGATATCTTCAAACTCATCGAGGGTTTGATCTTCTCGATCTGGAATGCGGCGCTCGGGCTCGACCTGCATACGCTTTACCCCGACGGCACTTTCCCGCGTTTGCCCTTTGAAGAGGCGATGCAACTCTATGGAAACGACAAGCCAGACCTGCGCTTCGACTTACCGCACGTAGACCTGACCGATCTAGTTATCGAACATGATGGCGGCGGTATCCCGTTTTTCCAATCGATTGCTGCCAAATTTAAGAGCGGCAGCTATCGACGTGACCTGCCCGGTGAAATCGTCAAGGCACTAGTGATCCCCGCGTCCGTGAATTTGTCGCGCGCGGACGCCGACAAGCTCGAGCAATTGGCCAAGAGTATGGGCGCCGGAGGGCTGGCACGCGCCAAGGTGGCGGGCGATGGGAGCTGGGTTCAATCGCCCCTCGCGAAGAGCGTCACCCCGGAATTGCGCACGGCGATCAACCGTGCTGTCGGAGCCTCAGAAAACGACCTGCTCTTGTTTCAATTCGGCAAAACGTCGTTGGTGCACACGGTGATGGCCAACTTGCGCGTCGCGGTTGCCAAACGCATGTCGCTGATTCCTGAAGTCGGTCACGGAGACCAATGGAAATTCTGCTGGGTGATTAACCCGCCGCTGTTCGAATACGACGAGGACAAAAAGCGTTGGGCAGCTGCGCACCATGCCTTCACCCGTCCTCACGACGAACATTTGGATCTAATCGCTAGTGATCCCGGCAAGGTACTCTGTTACCGGTACGATCTGGTCCTGAACGGATTCGAGATTGGCGGAGGCAGCATTCGTTTACACGATCCAGAAGTGCAGGCCCGAGTTTTTGCAGCCCTCGGCCTCGATCAGGCTCAGGCACAGGAAAAATTTGGTTTTCTGCTCTCGGCGCTCAGGTTCGGCGCGCCGCCACATGGCGGGATCGCACTGGGCCTCGATCGGATATGCATGTTGCTCCGCGGCACGGAAAGCATTCGCGACGTCATCGCGTTCCCGAAAACCCAGAAGGGCACTGACCTGATGAGTGACGCGCCTACGGCGGTCGCTGCCGACCAGTTGGCGGAGCTCCGGATCGCCGTTGCACTGGGATCGACATAAAGCAATACCTGCCACCGGCGACGTCGGCCAGCGGGTCGATATCGCCGCGCTTCCCGTTTTGAATCTGTCAAACCGTAAGTATTCGTCACGCACGCGTCGTAGCGCTTGACGTCAAATCCCGACGAGAGTCACCATTTTTACCCTAATGGAACTCCTGCCAGCCGGTGAAGCCGTGTCTGCCGCGGTAACGTGCAAAGCCGGTGACTTGTACTAATGCCCCCGCGCATTCTGGTCGTTGACGATAGCCCAA
This sequence comes from uncultured delta proteobacterium, assembly GCA_963819085.1. Classification (GTDB taxonomy): domain Bacteria; phylum Myxococcota_A; class Polyangia; order Polyangiales; family Polyangiaceae; genus FEN-1139. The sequence continues at coordinate 16,867 of CAWFUX010000050.1, read as the reverse complement.
CGATTCGAAAGGTCGTGACGTCAATCCTCGAGCGCGAGGGCTACGAGACCTCGTCTGCGGGCGACGGCCTCGAGGCGCTGCAGGCTCTCGCATCCGCCACCTTCGACCTCATATTGGTCAACTTCGTAATGCCGCGGATGAACGGCTTCCAGTTTTGCCGGGAGCTAAAGACTAGGGAAAACTTCAACGGAACGGCCGTCGTGCTCATGAGCGCGAAGGGCGACAAAATTCGAGGGCAGTTTCTACAACAAACCGGTGCCATTGACGCTATCACCAAGCCGTTCGATGCGCGCGGACTTTTGGCAGTCGTAGAGTTGGCGCTCAAAAAATTCTTGGAGGCAAAGTCCAAGGGTTCCCTCTTGCCACCGCCGCTCGTGGACGAGGAAAGTGGCGCCAGCATGCGACCGAGCGCCACTGACTTGGGCAGTGATCCCGTTGCGCGACGCATCAAGACTGCCACTGAATTCGCTGCTGCGTTAACCAAGGTCCTGGGCCCTGCTCTTGCTGCCATGCCCGATGAAATCGGGGTAGCTAATGTCGGTGAAGCCATCTACGAGGCGATAACACCGGAGTCGTTGCTAAGTTTGACTTCGTTGTTGAAATCATTGGAATCCGCCCACGGAACCCGGCAGGTATTATCCGGGGACATTTCCGTCATCACAATCGCGGAAGTCCTTCAACTGCTCGAATTGCAGCACCAGTCCGGTACACTTTTGGTGGCGACGCGCGGCGGGGAAGTCTCCTTGTTTCTCGACCGAGGAACGGTAGGCCTGGCGCGCTCGCGCGGGCTGCGCGACGAGTTTCTACTAGGAAGGTATTTGCTCGAGTCAGGGATCCTTACGCGCGACACCTTGGAATCCGTCATCAAGAATAACTCTTCGCGTCGGCCGCTCGGGGAACGTCTGATGGAACTCGGGCTTGCTACTGAATTGCAAATTCGCGCGGCTCTCGAGCGACAGACATCCGAGTTAGTCTATGAGCTCGTGCGCTGGAAGTCAGGGCGGTTCGCTTTCGAAGTGGGCGTCATGGACGAAGGCGCCCAGCACGTTGCACTGCGGATTCCAGTGACCGCCTTGGTCATGGAGGGTTTCCGTCGCGTCGATGAATGGCGCCTCATCGAGGGCACGTTCGACTTCGACGAGGTCCTCTATCGTGACGAACTTGCCATCGATCGACTGGGCAGCACTGATTTGACTCAACAAGAGCGTATCGTTCTAGGGGCCATCGACGGCGAGAAGACCGTTCGCGAAATTGTCGAGGAAACCAAAGGCAATTCCTTCGAGCTTTGCAAGATTCTCTACCAATTCGTCAACTCGCGACTCGTTCGCCGCAAGGCGGCCTAATGTCCGTGGCTGGCCTACTTGTCCGCTACAAAGGGGAATTGGCGTTCATCCCCGCTGACGTCGTGCGCTACGTTCGTTACGATGTCGTCGTAACGAAGTTCCCCGGCACCGAACTCGGTATGGCGTTGCTGGGCGGCCGCGTTGTGCCCGTGGTTTCTCTAGGGCCTAAGGAGCGAGCGCTGCTTATCTGTGATATCGACGGTGAAGTGATAGCCGTGTCAGGCTTGGAACCGCTCAAGAGCGGGTTTTTCGACGGCGACGAGCACGGTCCAATTGAATCTGACACGCGGGTTCCTGTTCTGCCCATTCACGAATATGTCGAAAAGTTTCGCCATCAAAGGCAGACGTACGCTTCGGGCTTTGAGGAGGATTCATGGTTGAGTTAACGAAAGAAGCCGCTGAAAACGCCAACTTCGAAGCATCGCAGGCGGATCCCGACGAGCTCAGCTCGGCACTACTATTTGGAGCGCATCACGTTGCGCTAAAAAGCGCCCAGCAAGCGGTTGAACAGTGCGGCAAAGCCAACCAAGGTTTGCAGCAATGCCGTTCGCAATTCGAAGCTTGTGCTGACCAGTCGCGACGTCTCGAGGTTCGTCTGCGTGACACTCGGACTTCTGCTGCGCAACTGGCAGATGCCCTAGAACGGATCAAGTTAGTTGCCCTCAATACTGGGCTCGAGGGGGCAAGACTGGGTGAATCATCAGGCAAAGCACTGGTGGCAATCGCAGAGGAGGTACGTAACCTTTCGGCGCGCGGGCTCGAAGTAGTTGCCAACCACATTCGATTGGTCGAAGAGGCCGAGGTCGAACAAGGAAAGCTAGTTCTGGCGGCGGAATTAGCGCAGTCGCTGACCATGGATTTGGCCTCGCAATTGCGCCAAACGCAGGAATGCCAGTTCGATGCGCTAGCCTCATTGGACATGCTCGAAAAGGCAATCGAACGGGCTTCCGGCTTAGACGCCTCCACCGCACTCGAAGTGCAGCGAGTTGCGGAGCACGGACAAGGGCTACTGAGCGCGCTCGAAGGGCTATCCGTGTCACGCCGACAGAAGATTGCCAGAACTCTGCTCTTGCCCGCCGTTGAGCCACTGCTGCGGGCATTGCTGAACGCCGCGCAAATGGACTCGAGAAGCGAGCCCGAGCAGTGAAGGGAGAGGTCTCCTTAGACGAGTTGCTAGCCCTCGAAATTGAGAGACGGCTCGGGCTGGCGGACACGAAGGTTGACCCCGAATCCTTACGGATCCTGCTGCATTCGCTGCGCGGTTCAGTCGCCATGACCGGGCATACCGATCTCGCGTTGTTGGTAGGCCAATTGAGTACACGATGCCGTCAACATGAACTGGGGGCTGCCGAATTAGCGGTGCGGTTGCTTCGCGAAGCTGCATTGCGACTCCGCGCCGGTTTGCCTCCGCTTGAAACGGCCTGGCCTGTGCCACCCCCGGAACTTTTGCCAAGTACCGTGGATTCGGCGCAGCGTGCGGAATATCGCGCTTCTATGCTCGATCGGCTCAACGAACTCGATACCGTTATTACGTTGCAGGAGCCCAGTCGCGAAGGCATCGAACACGCCTACCGGCTCGTGCACTCAATGAAGGGTACTGCCGGCGCGGTGGGTGACGATACAACGGCGTGGTACTGCCACGGCCTCGAATCCCGCCTGCGAGCAGCCCTTCAAGACCACCACGAATCGTACGACCCGCTAACGGAGTTGGCACGTCATAGCGGGACAATAGCGCGCCTCGTCGATGATCCGGAGGAAGCCTTCGCAATGTTGCGCGCACTGCGAAAGAGTAGACCTCTGCGGAGCAATACGCCTGGCCCAATGCAGAGGGTATCGATACGGCCGTCCTCACGTCCCGCAACGGCGTCATGGGCCGAAGAGCTCGACGGCGAAGCTGATGTCTCGATTCGCGTACCCAATGCCACATTCGAGCGGCTTTTCGATCACCTGGAACACGTGGACGTTAGTGTCGAGGAATTGCTGGGTGCATGGGAATCCGCAGGCAATCTCTCGCGCGCGTTGCGAGACCTGAATCACGAACTGCTGGAGATTCACCGATTAGCAGTCCCCTCTTACAATTCGGGTGACTCCGCTAACCTCGTCTTCAGGCTGGAACAAGCGGCCCGCTGCGTACAGAGCGAGGAAATTGAAGCGGCGCGAATCGGCGCTAATTGCCTGAAGAACGCCGAGTTGCTGCGGGCACAATGGGTGGAAACGCGAACAGCACTATCGCAGCTCCGGCGCACCAAACTAAGCTGGGTGTTCGAGCGCGTAGTTCGGGCATCTCAACGTTTCGCCGTAGGTGAAGGCAAGCTCGTGCGCGTAGAGGCCGTTGGCGGAGACGTAACCATCGATCGCGGCCTCGCCGAACGGCTCCTAGAAGCCGTAATGCAGGTCGTCCGCAACGCGATCAGTCACGGAATTGGTATCCCGACCGACCGCGTTTCAGTAGGGAAGTCACCCTATGGGCTCGTTTCGTTGTGTGCCGAACGCCATGGTGACTGGCTAAGATTCATAGTTGATGACGACGGCAGCGGCATTGATGTTATGCGTGTTCGGCAAATTGCAGTCGAGCGTGGGGTAGTGGCGGAAGAAACGGCAAGGCACCTGGGGGAGCATGATTTGTTCAGCATACTTTTCTTGCCCGGCTTCACGACGCACCGCGGCGTGGACGTCCTGGCAGGAAGAGGAGTCGGACTTGACTTGGCCCAGGACATCATGCGTCGAATCGGTGGTGCGATGCGATTGTCGAGTCGTAAAGGCGGCGGTGTCAGAGCAACACTCGAGTTTCCGGTCGAGCGTGGACTCGTAGACGTTGTTTGGCTGGAATCGGGAAATCAACAATTCGCATTGCCAGTGACATTTACCGGACGCATCAAGCAGGCCGATCCGAAATCACCAGCTCCATCGCTCGCAACCTGCGTTGGTGTTCGGGGTCCCTCGTCGAGCGCAATGGAACTCGATATTGCAGTACCTGGTGTTCAATCGGTCGCTGTTGGTATCGATGCGTTGCTCGATGTTGAAGAGGTGGTAGTTCGGCCAATCCCGCCACTGTTTGCGAATTTTGGGCCGTACGCCGGCGCCGTGCTGCGCGGTGATGGTTCACTTCGACTCATGTTGGACGCGGCAGTTATAGCGGCCCAGCTTTGGAGTCACTTGGTCTAGAAATCGTTGCTGGCTTGGCCGTCGAAATGTATCGCTTGCCGCTAGGAGTCTGAGGAGTAAAGTTGCCCGGGCTCCATGCGCATCTCGTCGATGACGACAGCCGAAGTTGACGCCGTTAGCGAGCTCGCCAATGAATGTGGCTTTCATCTCGACGTGCCACTCGAGTTGGAACGTAAATTCGCCTACATTTGGGTTGCGCGTTCCAACTCGGATTCAACGAGGCCGGAGGCGTTTCTTCTGGCCTGGCAGGCGGCCGATGAGATGGATATTATCGCGCTCGGCACTACCGCAAACGCACGTCGCCTCGGTCTTGCGCGAGCTCTAGTGGGTGAACTGTTGCAGTTTGCGGTCAACAATGCCATGCACCGGTTATTGCTCGAAGTCAGAAACTCGAACGCCGCAGCGATTCATCTCTATCGCGCACTAGGCTTTCAGACGGGCCGAACTCGCGAGGCGTATTATTCCGATCCAACGGAAGACGGCATTGAGATGTCGCTCATCATAGACACCCTAGGTTGCAATACGTCGATGAGCGGCAGCTAGTGCCTGGAGGTCCGAAAGTGACGCAATCACAAGTTCAATTGCCGCGGCGCCAACTCTTACAAACACACTTGCTACGTCGAGAAAGCATCGGCAACTCCTACCACGTGCTTACCTTCGATGCGCCCGGCGAAGAGGCGCCATTGCCCGGACAATTTACGATGATCCGGAGCTCGGAATGGGGGCAAGCTCCGCTGTTATCGCGCCCAATGAGTTACCTCTCCGGTGGGCCAACCCCTTCGCTTCTGGTGAAGGTCTGTGGTGAAGGTAGCGCCCGGTTGGGGCGTGCCGAAGCCGGCGAGCCATTTTTGTTATTGGGCCCACTTGGAAGCGCCTGGCGAGCTCCCGACCCGAAGTGTCGTCAAATTCTGGTTGCTGGTGGCGTAGGTATCGCGCCGTTGATCTTTTTAGCGAAGAGTCTGAAGGCGTCTGCCGAGCGACCTCTGCTATTGTACGGCGGCCGCACCAGTCGAGATTTACCCCTTTCGGAGGATGCCGCCGAATTCTGCCAAGTCGAAGTTACGACGGAAGACGGTTCACTGGGTCATCGGGGTCGCGTGACGGAGTTACTGGAACGCTACCTCAAGGACGACGTAGCGGTCTACACGTGTGGGCCTGATCGGATGATGGCAGCGGTCGCAAAATTGTGTTTCGCGGCCAATGTTCCCTGCGAGGTTTCGCTGGAAGCACCCATGGCTTGCGGTTACGGCGTATGTTTGGGATGCGCGGTACCTGCAGCGTCAGGTGGCTATATCTATGCTTGTGTCACTGGGCCTTGCGTTGAGGCCAAAGGGATTGATTGGGAACGAACCCACGCCGAATTCTCCAAACCCGTCGTGAAAGGGGAACCCACGTGACGTCGCAAGTAGTTCGAATTGGCTCGCTCGAGCTCAAGAATCCCGTTTTGACCGCTTCGGGTTGTTTTGGCTACGGCCTCGAGTTCGACGACTTTTTCGACGTGTCGACGCTCGGCGGTATTTGCACCAAGGGACTCAGTTTGAAGCCACGTGACGGCAATGCCCCACATCGGATTTGCGAAACCCCGGCGGGCATGCTCAATGCAATTGGGCTTGCCAACGTGGGCGTCGAAGCCTTCTGCCGCGATAAACTCCCCATTTTGCGGCAGCGAGGGGTCACTGTAATTGCCAATATTTTCGCTTCGAGCGTCGACGATTTCGTAGCACTAGCCGAGCGCTTGGGAGGCGAAGCCGGCGTTCATGCAATTGAGCTAAACATATCTTGCCCCAACGTCACGCACGGCGGCATCGAGTTTGGGCGCGACGCTAAAATGGCCGCACAAGTGACGGCCGCGGTACGCGCTGCCACGCGGATGCCAGTGTGGGTCAAAATGAGCCCAGAAGCAGGCGATTTGGTGGGTGTCGCCCGGGCCTGCGAAGATGCGGGAGCCGACGCCATAACTGCGATCAACACGATTCGCGGAATGGTGATTGATGTGGCCAACATGCGACCTAAATTGGCTAACGCGACCGGGGGTCTGAGCGGACCAGCCCTTCGCCCCATTGCCGTGCGCATGGTGTGGGAATTGGCGGGCGCCGTAAAGATCCCAATTATCGGGATAGGTGGAATCACCGACACGCGCGATGCGCTCGAGTTTCTACTGGCGGGTGCGAGTGCGGTTCAGGTGGGGACTGCAAGCTTTCGCGACCCCTGCAGTGCGCGCACAATTATGCTCGGGATTCAGGAATTTTGCCACGAGCGTGGCTGTGACGTTACTGAATTGATTGGCAAAGCTCGGAGGTAGGTTGATGGCCAGGGACGCAATTGCGTCAATTGGACGCTGGCTGTTGAGTGTTGTGTTGACGCAACTCGCCATCGTGGGATGCCGCTCGGACCAGGGGCATCCCCCGACGCGCACCGTCGGTGTTCCAGGCAGTACGCAGGCCGCGCCCCCTGAATTGCCAAACGACCAGATAACTCCAACGAAAACCGCAGCGACTCAGCACGACTACGACATTTCGCACAAGGGTGCGCCGCAGGATGGCGGATTGGTCCTGCTTCAACCAACACCGATGCGCGAAGATAGCCACCTGGCACCCGATTCCCTGGGCCCGCGAGACTCTACCGGGGTGAGCCTGGACGCAGAGTGGAAGGCGATTGACTGGCCTCCGATTCCCAATAATTCAGGAAATCGAACGCGACCGCCTGATTGAGATTCGCAACAAGATGAAATGGTCGATGCGAATCGACCTAGTTGGTTCAGGCAGGATGCGCCTGTTACTCATGAGTCGCGGCTATGCATTCGAAAAAGGGACCGAGCTGCGGGCGCGAGTGGATCTATTGGGACACATCCTGGTTTGGCCCGATGAGAGCCAGTACCGCATTCTTCCCGTGGGCACCTTGCGCTCGTTATTCCAAGAGGGTCTCGCCGACGTGGGGCCAGTGTTGACTACCAATGTCAAGCCCGCCGGAACGGGACATTGGCTCGATTGGGAGACTGAACGCGTTTCACTCACGAACCCGTTTGGTCATCTCACAATCGACCAAACGGCAAATCCGGCTGCCGGCGTGTCAGGGCGCTTACTGTGCCGTTGGCTACTGGAATTCATTAGTGCCGAGCCGTCCACTTCAGTCTGTCAAACCGACATGGTGCCCGTTCGTGGACAATTTGAATTCGCTGGTGGCGGTAAACTCGAGTTCGTCGCGACCCAGGTGAGTAAAAAGCAGGAGTATGGTGCATCGAGCATCTCGGTGCCGCCCGTGGGCGCGTCGCTCAATTCGAGAGATCTGCCTCGAACCTCCCCAACTACCAACGCATTATTGGCGGAACATCGGAGTCGGACGTTGACTAGAAATGCCAACACCACGTCAGTAAGGGCGACAGGCCTGGTGGCGACCAATCATACCCTCGGTCTTCGGGTGCTACTCATTGACGGAGTCGCCGCTGCCTGGCTCATGCCCGGAGAGGAACGAAGCATGCCTGAGTTGTTGCCAGGCAGCTACACGGTTGTTTGGCGAGATTTTTTGGGTTTAGCAAACGAAGCACCCAAGACCGTGACGTTGCCCGCCCGAGTCACCGTGGGTGTCCCACCCTGATCCGATTGACTGACACGACATATGGGCTCGCTCGATTGGCACAGTGCTGACACAACCCGCGGTCGTAGACTCCCGCAAAAACACCGCGATATTCTCGCGGTAGTGGACATGAGTTGAGCACGGAAAGTGCAAGCGGGACCCCAGGCTATTGCAGCATGTCACCGGTGAAACCGAATTTATTACGACTGAGTGCTGCTCTCTTGTGGGCAAGCTGTTACCTGGCTTGCGGTACCGAAGAGCCCGCCTTCCTTAGCGGACAAGGCGCCCAATCAACGTTGCCCATGGATCTTCGGTTCAACGAAATTGTCAGCAACAATAAAGGTGTATGGATCGATGAACGAGGTGAAGCTGACGATTATATCGAGATCATCAATGCCACGTCGGAAAATCGCGACCTCGGTCAATACACATTAGAGGATTCATCGAGTTCCGTTCAGCTTCCGAAAGTAACCCTTGCTCCCAATCAAATCGTCCTGCTTTGGGCTGACGGTCATGCGGAGCAGGGGCTCTTGCATCTTGGGCTCAAGGTGAACGCTCAAGGTGAAACGCTAACCCTGCGTCGGAGCGACAAAACAATCGTAGACAAGGTCGAGGTTCCGCCCCTGGCTGAGCATCACGCCTACCAACGCATGCCCGATGCAACGGGTCCGTTCGCTGACTGCGGTTGGGCGACTCCCACCCGGCTCAATGGTGACACTTGTGGTCCCCCGCCGGTTCCAGATTTACCGGAAGAAACCGCTTACGCCCCGTATACCTGGCCCTCGCCTTGGCCGCCCTTGCCTCAGCCGATCATGCTGACTGAACTTGCCTTGCGTCCCGCGTCTTTCATCGAGTTGCTCAATACGACCGATGCGACGATTGACTTGAGTCAATATCAAGTGACGCTAGCTACGCACGATGTCGGCCATCCTTGGCCCATCATCACCGACGGCGCGTCGCTCGCATGGTCCCAGACGAACTTAGGCCCGCATGAAAGAATGATTGTGCCCGTGTCCAGCGGAGATACTGCAGATATCGCCGCCACGACGACATTCGAAGGCGTCGCGACCTTGTGGTCCCTACCGGACGCGACGGCCATCGATCGCAAAGATTTCTCCCGTTACCCCGACAATACCAGCCTGGCACGAGTTCCCGACGCCGAAGGCCCTTTCAGGTTTTGCACGAACTCCTCGCCGAATCGAAGCAACGACGAATGCCAACCATTGGCAGAACGCGACGTGGGCGACCATGTGCGGGATTTGAGCACCCCGAATGACTTCGTCGCACTATCCAATGCTCGCGGAACAGTCGGCGCCGCCTCGGTCGAATTCATCGTGGACATGCAGTCGGGCGACGAGGTCACGCTGCTCAACAGTGCCAATTGGGATCTGCACTTCATATTCATTCGAGAGGTGATCGACGGACAGCCTCACTTGGACCGCTGCGTGCCGGATCAATTGAGTCAATTCGAAGACGCTTGGTACGCTTTTAGCGTCGAGCAGTATTTGCAGGGCAGCGTCGAGACACGTCGCTACTTACTGGGCAACTTGGTCAAATACGCGGGCTCCGACATTCAAACCGTTGAATTTGCGTCCGGCGACTATATCAGTCCCGATCAGATGTTGCGCGCCTTCTTCGCAGTTCTGCGTCACGTCGATGACCCCACGAAATGGGCACTTCGACCGCAAGCTCCACGGCAAGGGGACCCCACGAGCCAGGTCGACCGCGCGCACCAAATCGAGGGTCAATTGCCCATCGTCGATCAGAACGCCCCCTTTCGTGATTTGACTTTTCAATCCCTGGTACCTACCGTCGGATATGGCACTCTAAATTACTTTGCCTTCGGATTCCATCGCTGATGCGGAGCTCGGTCCGCGGGATATCGTAATTACCGATGCAGTTCCTCTCGACATACCCTTTGTCGGGGGCCTTATTACCGAGGCGTTTCAAACCCCGCTCGCACACGTGAACGTGCTCAGTCGCGGGCGCGGCACGCCGAACATGGGGCTAAGGCAAGCTCGCGACAATCCCCTCCTGAAGCCGCTGTTCGGCAAGCTCGTGCGCCTCGAGGTAAGGTCGTCGGATTTTCTGATTGAAGAAGCCAATAACGACGATGCCGTAGCATTCTGGAACAGTCGCAAACCGCAGGGTCCGGTGGCTGTCCCCCGGCTAGACACCAGCGTTCGCGGGCTGCAGCCGCTGAATATTCATTCAATTGCCGATATTCCTTCCATCGGTGGCAAGGCAGCCCAATTGGCAGAACTCGGTAAAGTGGGACTATGCGCCCTTACCACGCGGCCGCAATTGCCCGCCCGCGTTCCCCGCGATTCCTTTGCGATACCCGTCGTCTATTCATTGGAACATTTCGAAAAGAGTGGATCCAAGGCACGCCTGGCGCGCTACCTGAAGGACGCTTCATTCAACGCAGACCCCAAGGTTCGCGAGCAACGGCTCGCCGCGGTGCGCGCCGATATTCTTGCAGCCCCGGTTGACCCTCAACTTCTACGTGCCGTGCGCGACCAAATGTCCAAGAATTGGCCGGGGCAGCGTGTTCGATTCCGCAGTAGCAGCAACACGGAGGACCTGCCCAATTTCAATGCCGCGGGTCTATATCAATCCGAAGGTGTAAACGCCAATGCAACAGACGAACTAGTGGCGACGGAAATCCGCACAGTGTGGGCAAGCCTATGGCGGCTGCGCGCCTATGATGAACGCGAGTACTACAATATTGACCAAAATTCCGTAGCCATGGGCGTGCTTGTGCAGGAGGCATTTCCTTCTGAGCAAGCCAACGGCGTTGCCATCAGTCGAGATATCTTGGCGCCCTCGAATCAAGAATACTTATTACATCAATGCACAAGCGGGCGAAGCCCTCGTAACGAATCCCGCACCTGGTGTGGCAAGTGACGTGTTTACCTACACACCCTCCAATAGTCCCCCCGTAGAAATGCAAAGTCGCAGCAGCCTCACCAATGGCGAGCGAGTCTTGTCGGATGACGACACATCGCAGGTTTACTGCAGCCTAAAGCAAATCCACGACCACTTTCGGCCCCTCGTGGATCCGAATCATGAAAACCCATGGTTCGCGATGGACATCGAATTCAAATTCATCGGACCCGACCATCAATTGATTGTAAAACAGGCGCGCCCCTATTCTTTCGGACAGGAAGCGCCTTCAGGTTGGTGCGACTTTTAGTAGTCTCCCCGCACTGAAGCACTCTGCAATTCTCACAATCTGCCCAAGCCTCACGCCAGCGCGACCTGATGCATCATTGAGACAAGGGCTCTCGTTGATGCTCGTCAAGAAACAATCCATCGTTCCAATATTTCGCTTGAGCAAATCTTTCGCCAAGCCCCGTAAATCAAAACGAAGCGGCGGCAAATAGCCCCCGCTCGACGCTAGTAGCCCGGTCGCATAACAGCCCCAAGAACACAATACATCGGTATCTCGGATGAATTCCCGCCAACGCGAGTTCAGCTCGCCCACGGTACCGCCCGCGTACAGCCGCTCACCATCCAGGGAAACGTGCTTGGTCGTGTTGGGCGCCAGCGGACTTCTTGGAGCGACAATTGACTCGAAGACTTCGCCCGTCGAGAGCCGCTGCGCAACCCAATGTACGAGCTCATCCGGATAGGCGGTTCGAAACTCCGCGGCGCACCATGGCCAAGCGTTGGCTTCACCAACCACACAAACTAAGTCGTCGGGGCGCTCACGAAAGGGGGCAGGAATATTCGGTGGTGCACGCCTTTTCTTTATGACGCGGCGGCACGACGAAGAATGGTTGAGCTCCTTCAACTCAATCTGTCGATCAATCATCCTGCGAAAGGGCAGCAATAGTGATTGGAAGCGTTCGGGCTGCCCTTCAATCGCGCCCAAGGCGTACACCAGCGCTTCAATCGTTGACACACAATGTGGTTTGGGCTCCCTGCGAATTCGATATTCACTTGGGTTTGAGGGCTGGAAGGCAACGCGCGGGAGCCGGTTCAATATTGGATTTTCGCGCACCATCTTTTTGGCCTGCGGCCAAGTGCCGTTGACAACGACCAATGTTACAGGGCCGGCCGGCGATTGTTCGGCCGCGTCCACGGCCTCATCGCCCGGGTAAAGCAACAGCGCCGGTCGCATCGGGTCGGATATCGCGCTAAGCAAAGCTGCCGATTGCTGCCAATTGACGCCCACGTGCAGCTCGGAATTTGGCAAACACAGACTTGCCATTCTAGCCGTCCCGATCGGCATATCGCGCTCGCGCGGGTGCTGAAGCAGCACAACCCGTGTGGTAGATTCTATGCGAGGTAGGACTTCGCAATAGCAGCTACTCTCCGGTCTACGGCAACGCCCACACACTGAGCGAGGCACGAAGGCTGCTATAGAATCCACAGCTCTTCGCATAGCACGAGATATCAGGGCGCCGCTACTTGCCCAATGAATAAGATGCTACCGGTAAGCCTGTGAATGACGGCAAACACGAATGGATGGTCGAATCGCATGACAAGCGTTCCGTCATCCTTGGAACCGCCTCCACTCCCACTTTGCATTGTCGTACCAGCCGCGGAGGGAACCTCGATGCCGTCCTTGTTGGCCACGAACGTTGCCTCGTGGGAGAGCGAGGCCAACTGACAGTTCGGCGAAATAAAAGGGAGCGCAATCGGAATTGGTGGTAACCCGAGGGCCACTTCTAGATTGTCAAAATGACTTCGAAGGTTGACTTTCGGCCAATGTACTTCAACCATGCCCTTCTTGTGTTCCAGATCCTTGAGGATTTGAACCCATTTTGCCGGACTTAAGCCATGAACAAATGATTCAAGCGAGCCGGCCATTGGCATTACGGACACTAGCGAAGTTGCGCCGTACAGGAGGTCCAATTCAACCGCCTGGTAAGAAAGATTCTGTACGTAACGCGTGCGTAGCACATTGTGCATCATATCGACGGAACCCTTGTTGCCCGACTTGGAAGCAAATGGCTCGGATTGTGTGCTCCCGAATGGCGAAACGAATTTCGTTTTGAAGTAAGCTGCGCTGAGCAGCACCGCAATGTCTGCGTCAGTTAGCTTCTTTACCAAGCTCACAATGCGGCCGTCCGTTTGCTCGCTGACCCAACCATTGATTGTTCCTAGAGCAGCGCTATTTGCCCCGCGAATTGGCAAGCGGAACACTCCCACTCCGTAATACTGCTTGGATTTGTCCACGAACACCGAGCTTGGCTGCACGCTGTCGTCGAGCCATAGCGAGTTTGCGAATTTGAGCACCCCCACGCGCTCCGAACCTGGCTGGGTGGGAGTGTTCATCGAGCGCAGCAGCTGTTCCTGCCAGGATTGCATGACTTCGTAGATTCGTTCGGGCTTGACGCCGGGTGCCATTGCCCGCGCGAGACGGTTCTCGCCGCCGCCCCTCGCACCCACGACGATCATGCCCAAAGCTAGTTGAAGGCTCACCGGTGAAAATACGAGATTTTCGCCCGACTTGTTTGCAGAGAGCCTGTGAAAGGTGTTCCACGTAAATGCCACATGCGATTGGGCGAACTTCTGCTGCACATCGTCATTCAAATCGAGTGGTGGTAGCGAATGCGGCTCGATAACGGTCTTTACGTTAGCGAGCGTACTTGAGTGCGCAACTGCGGGAGTGTTGCTGGGCCCCGCTTCGGGTGAACCAACTACGGTTGCCGTTTCACCGCGGCGGGTGGGGTTGTTCGATGAACGGCTGCAGCTTGCCGCTGCGGCCAGAGAAAGAGCAATCGCAAACGTGCATCCAGAAATCCCGCTCGATATCGGCCCGCTCATCCGTCCACTCCTTGAAAAACCGGCAACGCGAGCTTCGGGTTGTTCGCACTTGAAGCGGGCGCGCATCGAGATGATGCAGCATTTTGCACCCCGAGCAAAACCGGAGACTCCGATTGCGCGTTTTGCTGGGGAAAAGCGACGGTGCACAGCTGCGAAGTTCCATTTACACATAAGCAGCCCCGAGTCAGGGCGCGACCTCCAAACCACACGGTCCGACTATCCTGTGTCTGTGAAGTCCATTGCCTTCTGACTCATTCGTTGTTGGCGGCTACCCCCGACATCAACTTTAGGGCAAACAAACGATTGTGCAGCCTGGCGGCTTGACAACTGTAGGCTATTCCGTTTGCATGCCACCATGCGTGCGCCTGTAACACTCGCTTTGGGTCTGGTAATCCTCGCCACGGCTTGTGGCTCGAGTGTTGCGCATCCGCCGGTCCCGGCCTCGGCCAAACTAGAGTTGCAGGCAACTCCTTCGCCTATGCGCAAGTCCGCTCGGCGAGTCAACTCGGAACAGCCGTCACTCCAAGCAGAGCTCCCCCGCAACTGTGACCGCGAGGGTGGAGCTTGTTTCCCTCCAGTCGACTTCGTTCGCGCGCTCTGCAAGAAGAAATATCCGGGCGTTGCAATCGCCATGTTCGAAAAGTCGGCGCCGTGGAAGCATGCCTTCGTCAAGGTGAAGGAAGTGGCGCCGGTGAATTCGCTGGGCGGCCCGACTGCCCATGTTCAGCTCGAATTTCTCGAAGAAGTGCTGCTATTGCGGGATCGTGAGGTTAAACAACGGCAAATGATCGTCGATGTTCCCAATAGCTACGATGTGCTGCGTTTCGACGGGACTTGCGCCACGCTTGCGGAAGACGAATTCATGACGAAAAAACCGTACGTACGCCCCCGGTATGCGCCGATTATCTGGCAGCAAATTGACGTTGATATGCGACAAGCGCTAACTCAAAACCCTAAGGTCGATCAGGCCGCTGAATCACAGACTACAGCGTGTCGCGGATCATTTTTAGCTGGTGGTGGCGAGCCCTGCAAAGATGCCACACAACAGTTGGCGCGGGCGATTGTCACGGCCCTAAGCGAAGGTTTGCAATTGCCACCGCCTTCCAATCTGCCCTCATGGTCGGCGGCCTCTAGTGCTGCAAACCCGATGAATCCGGGCTGTCCCGTCAATCATGCCTGCTAGTTTTTTTGCGGCGCAAGACTCCCCAAGCTTGCGTTAACTTTTCAGAGCGCAGTGTCTCGAGTCCAGAGCCGACCAGGTCAGCGACGTTTCAGGACGGCGCGGTGGGTAGTCGCAACCGGCGGGGAGCAGTCCCCTTGAGCTCTGCTTATCGCGCTATTGCCCGGTTCTCTGCAATTCTTCGACTATACGTTGGGCACGATAGGTTCGCTCAAGGGCCTGCGTGATTGCGGCACTGTCAACGGCAATGGCCCGATTCTTCTTTGGTTCATAGGCGTAGTCGCCGCCGAGCGAGTGAATGTTACCATCAAAGATTATTCCGACTATTTGAGCGTCCTGATCGATAACGGGCGAACCAGAATTACCGCCAATGATGTCGTTCGTCGTGCAGAAATTGAGGCGGGTGGAAAGATCGAGTCTCGATTTTGAATCGAGCCAGCTTTTGGGCAACACGAACGGCTCATTATCAGTCGCTCGCTCGAAGGCCCGCCGAAAATCCGTGAACGGGACAACGATCTTGCCACCTTCTTCATAGCCTCGAACTTCGCCAAAGCTCAATCGCAGTGTTCCCGTGGCGTCGGGATAGATACTGGTACCGAAAACCTCGAAGCGCGCCCGCGCAATCAATTCGGCACTCTTTTCGACAATGGCGGCGACATTGTCCTCGTAGTCTTTGCGGACGGCCCGCGCCTCGTCGTCAATAGTGCGCGCGAGCTCAAGCATCGGATCGCTGCTCTTTGCGATGGCGCTGGCGCCGCCCTCGAGTAATGCTTTGCGAAATTTTGCATCCTTCAGGCGCGTGCCCTTCACCAATTGGGTTGCTAGCCCAAACGGGCTTTGTTTGCCGAGCACTCGCGTAACAATGGAAGCGTCGGCTCCCAGTTCCTCGCGCAGTTTGGTTAGAGAATACGTGAGCGTCAGAATCTCCAGCTCGTCATAGATGGGTGCCGCCGAACTCACTTGTCGCATGAAAACCGGTCGTTGTGCGTCGGTGTACTCACGCAGGCGCATTTCATTTGGCTTCGTCAATTCGGTAGTCGCACGCAAAAGCCGTCGTGCGTGATCGAACAGCTCGGACCAGAACCCGCGCCCTTGCTCGAGCATCAAATAGGGCAATCTAATGGCAGCGAATTTGTGCTCCGCTTCCGCAATATCCTGCCAAGCATTCCCAACGATTGCCTTCAATTCGGGCTTGGCCTGCACCCGAGCCTTGAGTGAGTTTTCCTCGGCTATCTTTGCTCCGAACACTTCTGGATCATGAAGTGCGTCAATACGACCCTTGTTGGCTTTGAAGGAATTCTCGATACCAAACAGTAGGTTACTCGAGATGCGCTTTTGTTCGGGGCCCCGCCGTTGAAATTCTGTCAATAGGCCTCGAGCTTCCGCCAAGTGCAAGAGCCAATCCGGCAGGCTGCGATCGCGCAGAACCTCAAGTTGGGCAACCGTAAGCTCTCGTGAGCTGCGCCAGGGATGACCGGGGACGAATGTTAGATCGCCCTCCTTAGGGCCGGAGGGCGACCATCGAAAATAGCTGTACGGCACCACCGGTTGACCCTTTTCGTAAACGCGCAAGAATGCAACATCGAGGTCGTAACGCGGAAACATGAAATTGTCAGGATCGCCACCGAAAAATGCGGCCTCGAATTCCGGGGCAAAAACCAGGCGAATGTCTTGGAACCTTCGATATTTGTACAGGTCGTAGCGGCCCCCTCGATACAGACTGACAACATCGCAGCGAATCTCATCGCTTGTGGTGCAATCCCTTTCGATCTTGGTTTGCACGGCCTTGCTGGCTAAATGGTACTCAGCGCCCGTGTGCCCTAGCGTT
>CAWFUX010000049.1:0-221211 GCA_963819085.1 uncultured delta proteobacterium | reverse complement strand
AAGGACACAGGACAATCGTGTTGGTTCAAGAGCGGCGCCGTAGTTTGCCACTCTTTTTAGCCCTCATATTTCAATACATGAACTGCTGAAGGTATTCACGACCATGGAAAGCCCTAATCTGAAGCCCTTGACCAATTCTAATTATGCCACGGCGATGGCTGGCTCGACAGCGCAAGAGGTTGTTCGGACAAGGGTATGGCAATCGGTGACTGCGGTAGAGACTGACGCAGAGCTCCTGCCCTATTTACAGCAGACATTTGTTGAAGTTGCGGGCCGTTATCACAAGGGGCTGACCGATTTCTCGATTGGGGACGTGAAAAGAGCAGTCGATGCAACTTACGGCGTCATGTCAAAGTTTGCGCTTGAAAAGGTGACCCTAACTCAGTTTCAGAGATTCTCAAAGATCGCAAGCGTTGCAGTCGATATAGCCAATTTGGTCAGCTTCTCCATGGCCGTCGCGAACTTAGTGTCTGGGAAACTCGGGTGGCTCGTGTGGCACGTGTCAAAGAATGTGGCCGCCCCGCGTGTCAAGCGCGCGGCTGCCGTCTACATTGCTGGGAATCTAGCCGTCGTACTTTATGGCGGTAGCGCCTCGGAGATAACCTTCAAGCCTACAGGCCTGGACCCAATTTTTGATTCGATGGACCGCGGTACGTTGATGCTGCTTAGTACGCATCTCCAAGTTCACAAAATCGAGAAGCTAAGCAACGTGGAACTTATTAGCGAGATCTCACAGAGATTAGCCACCGAGGGCAAGAACCAAAGCATTTGGCGCGCGTGGTTTCCAAAGGATGCTGCCAGCTATGTCGAAGTACTAGTGGCTGTTTCGAAGGCTGCGGAGATCGATATCAAAGGCCTCTGGAGCGTAGAGGAAATCGAGGGCGCAATCTGCACTTCTTTGTTTGAAGGGATCTGGCAGCGCCTGACACCCGCGCAACGCCGAGAGCTCAGTGGGAAATTGGAATCTGAGTCAACGGCCATTACTGGGGCGCATATTGCCTCAGCAGCGGCGTTAGGAACAATTGGCGCGGCCCAGTTGAGCGGATTCGGAGTATATGCTGCGGCCTCGACCGTACTTGGTTTTCTGTCGAGCAGTCTTGGCATTAGTCTACCTTTTGCGGCCTATACGGGCTTATCGACAACGATTGCCACAGTCATCGGACCTTTGGGCGTTGTGCCAGCAGCATTTCTGGCTGTTTTCGAATTCCTGCGCGCCAAACCCGAAGGACTGCTCGGACCAATCGTCGTCATCGCAGCCTGGCGGTCCCATCTGTCCGCCGAAGGTCAGATAGGTTCCACCAATTCGAAAACCAACCGTGCCACACCAAGAATCACTTGCAGCATGGCACTTATGTTGATAGTTGGGGCGCTCGTCGCGGGGCTGGCCGCAGGCTTGGTATTCTCGCGATTATATTACTAACGGTTGGTTCAACGTCGCGAAAGGCGAGCGAATTGAAACGCAGGTCGTGATTTGTGCTTTTGGTGGGTACGCATTGAGGACTAGGTATCGCCACTCAATCGGGCGTTCATCAACGGCCGTTGCACAATTACAATGCCCATTAGCCGAGACTTCGTGCCGCCCAATCGCGCAACGCGACACGAACTCGGTATCAGGTGAAATTTTCAGCATAACTAACGCCGTCGCAGTTGCTGCCGGAGACGTTCAAACATGCGCAAATGCCGAGTGGCGGCGCGGTTCAGTGCTGGAGCGACAACACCTATGGCGAAATCGGTAATGGCACTGCGACAAGCAGTTCGGTACCAGTAACGTTGAAAGGGTTCTAAACGTGAAAGAAGAATCAGCCACAAGCAGGTTCATCTTTTAGCTCCTTGAACGCAAAACCTCCAATAAATCTGGGATAAGAATAGTACCAGATACTAGAGCAATCGAAAGATTCACTCGGAGCCAGTAACGTTCGGCGCGCGCCGCAAGGCGTGCGTCTCTGTCTAGCTCTGCGAAAGGAGACCGAATGTCGCATACAAGTCAGCATCAGCTGGCCGAGCTTCTAATGAAACTCAGTACGATTGGATTGACTGAAGAGGCAGCGCTGCGGCTTGCGGCGACCGAGGCGCCGATGAGTCTGTTCATAAATGGCGCCAATGCACACGGCAAATGCGCTGAGCTCATCGCAATGAGCGCACGCAACAGTCTGAACAACCTGGCATCGCCCTGGGTCGTCGTGAACGCTCCGAGCGTGCCCACGAACTACGTCCACACGTGGCTCAACCCCGACACCAGCAGCGCTAGGGACCTGCTCTACGAAGTTCGAATCTCCGACGCTCGGCACATTTTTGTCCCGGGCGCTCAAGTGAAGATAGGCGGCTCACGTTACATCGCTCGGAGCCTACTAAGCCACGCACACGACCCCAGGTACGCAAAGATTTGTGACGTTGACGCTAGGCTGGTGTGCCCTGATGGGACGCCCCGAGTCGCGCCCGATGCCTTCACGCGAGGACAGGCCGAAGCTCGGAAAAAGGCTGGTTTCAAGCTTGTTGGTATTGAGCACCTCGAGCAAGACGCCAAACGAGTACACGCGGGGCTCAAAGGCATTCATGAGCACGAGCGCATCGCCTACGAGCGTGAACTCATCATCAGGGCCAACTACGCTCCAAGACAAGTCGCCGTGCGCGCAGGTTATGCGTGCGGAATTGCCTTCGCTTTTATTGCGGGAACTGCAGCTTATCAGCAGTACAGTTTCTACAAAAAGGCCGTGAAGGAAGGCAGAATCAAGGACGACCCAGCGACGAAGAAGGAATACGCCAAGCAGGCGACCAAGACTGTTGCCAAGCAGGCAGCCATTGGCGGAGCAGTGGCCGTTGCGGCCACACTAATCGAATCGGTCGTATTCCATGCGGCGAAAATCGTGACAAGTTCCAAGACGGCACTATTTGTGGCCGCTTTACCCGTTTGCTTCGCCGCGGTTGCGGTAGATATTTACTATGAATACGCGTTGGTCAAACGGGGCGAATCTTCGATTGGTTGGGCTATCTTCCATGGCACGTTGAAGGTTGCCGCCGACGTGTTACCCCTCGCCCTCACGGGATACGGACCTGCGGGCACAATTATCGGAATAGGATTCAGCCTCGGGTTGCGATGGTGCTCGGATTGCATACGGAAGTTGGAAGCCGAGATTGGCGAGATGCTCCCAGCGACATGAGCGGGAGAAAAGCACATCCCTCGGGGTGGGGCTTTTCTTTTAGCCACGCGGAATCACAAAGTTGGTCGTGCATCAGTTGGCGATCGCCAGGGCAAAGTGGCCACCTCGCCACCCATTTCTATCAAATATCCCGACGAATTTGACAGATTCAGCTTGGCGTAGCGCTCGCTACGACTCCCAGCATTGTGATTCAGCCTCCTGCCGGGAACTCCGTTTCCATGGGGACCTTTCACTCGTCGGTCCCACTTGGCACCGGCAAGAATTCCTCGGGCGCATACCAGCGCCATCAGCCCGAGAAGACCGTTCTTTACAAGATAGTATCCGAGCACCTCGAAACATTCCTCGGAGAAGTTCGCGACCGCTACGACAAACCGTTGCCGAAGTACGTTGAAAAGGAACTGCGTGACTATCTAAAGTGCGGTTTGTTACAGTATGGATTCGCCAAGGCCGTCTGCAAGAAATGTGGTCGCACCATTTTAGTGGCATTTTCTTGCAAAAAACGCGGTGCCTGTTGTTCGTGCTCGGCGCGACGCATGTGCAATGGCGCGGCACATCTCGTAGACCACGTGATCCCCGATGTCCCTGTTCGTCAGTGGGTATTGAGTGTGCCTTTCGAGCTTCGTTTGTTGTTAGCTTGTCGTGCGGATGCCTTTGGTGCCATGACAAGCCTGTTCATTAGCGAGGTATTTCGCTGGCAACGAGAGCGAGCACGTGAAGATGGATTGACCAAGATCCGTTACGGAGCGCTTGTGATGCAACATCGCTTCGGATCGTCATTGAATCTAAATACTCATCTTCACGCAGTTTTCCCGGATGGCGTATTTTCACGACTTGCCTCCGGCATAGTCGAGTTTCACGAACTTCGCCAGCCGGAGCCGGACGACCTTGAAGAGATTGCTTTCAACGTGCATCAGCGATTCCTGCGCTGGCTTCAGCGGCACGGGTTGCTCAAGAACGAGGCCGAGGACGATGATTTCTTAAACGAAGTCTCAGAGCTTTCGGCCCTTGAGGCCTGCGCTCAAGGTTCCTTGGGCCTGGGCAATTTGGTGAAGAAACGCAGCAAGCCAAGAAATCGTAACGGGGATGCCGACGAGGGTGGCTTCGAACAACGAGCGGTCAACGGTCGCGTGGGCGCGAGCCATGGTTACAGCCTGTACGCCGGCAACGCGATTGACGCAGACGACAAGGACGGCCGAGAGCGCCTGCTGCGATACTGCCTTCGTGCGCCGCTGAGCCTCGAACGCTTGTCAATTGGACCCGATGGCAATGTAATCTACCAAGTCAAAGCGACTCGACACGGAAACGAGACTCAGCGTGTCATGACCCCGATTCAATTTATGAGTCGGTTGGTTGCGTTAATTCCTCCTCCGTTCCATCCGCTACTGCGCTACTTCGGAGTCTTCGGGCCACATTCATCTTGGCGAAAATCGATCGTGCCCGGTGTCGCACCAGTTGCCGAGCAACCCCACGAGCACGCGCAGTCAGGAGCCCCACCGGCAGCCGAGCTTCCCAGAGGAGGCGATGTTGATTCTATGCTCAAGATGTCGGCGGACCCGACGGCACCGTTGAACGTGTTGATGCCGTCTGCGAAAGAGTCGAACAAGCTGGCCGCCGTCAAAGACAGGGAACCTCGCTCAAGTGCACCGTGGCGTATCGATTGGGCCACATTACTCAAGAGGGTCTATCAGGCCGACGTTTTGGCCTGTCCATGTGGGGGAAGACTTTCCTTTGTTGCTCTTGTTACGGAACCCGCCACCGCGAAGGAAATACTCCAGAGCATGGGACTTCTGACCGACCTGCCCCCAATCGCCAGGGCAAGGTCGCCCGACTTCTATGACGAACCGCCGCCAGTAGACTGGGACTGAGCAGCCGCCCAAAACTGCCAACCCTCCAGTCGCCACAAGGCCAGTGAACTTCCCCGGCCCGGTGCAGCGGTGCACTTTGGAATAGGTCAAGGCGGCACTTAGTCGGGAAACTTGGAGTCCAGACGGGGCACGGACAGCAAACCGATGGCTGCTTGGTAATCTGGTGCGTTGGTGACGTGCTTTAGGATTCCTAGCTCCTGATGTCTTTGTATTTAGGATTTTTCTTGTCTAACAAATGGATGAGCGCATAAATGATTACCATTGAATCAAAGAGGACCACGCTCAGTTCCCTTCGATATCAGCAAGAAGCCCAAGCGCATCGTCGAACAGATCGCCGCTGCCTTGCTCAATTGCAGCCAGTGCTTCCTTTGCGCTAGCAGGCGACCACAATTGATCTATTCCAACGATCTTGGCAGAGGTTGGATCAATCTTCATTGCGCCGCTAGAATCCGGCGTCCATTGAACATCCAGCTTGATTCTGCGAGTTGCCCCTAGTTTAGACTCGTCATAAAGTGCGCCAACTTTAGATTTTTCAACGGGCACTTCGTAAGGGAAACCGTCGATAAGTATACGCGCGTGAATTTGCCTTTCTAGTGTCGTTCTGCCGACACGCAGAACTGGACTAACAATAGTTGTTGTCCCGCGTAGACCAATTTTGGGCGCGCCAGATACAAACGACTGAAGCCGTTGGACATAGGTATCGGTAATCTTGGCGACTTCCTTCTTTGTTCCAGGCCTCTGAAATATTGGCTGGTGCTTAATTAGCGACCTGGAGTCTTCTATTAGGCATGCTGCAATCCCGCGGCTCTCGGCGGACTTTTCAATTGCCGGCTTGGGGCGACTGAGACACGCGGATATCTTTTTGCCTGCCCGTTTGCCTTCTGGAGAATACCCGTTGAGTGTAACCTTTGCTTCAAAGTTCGATACAGTCAGCGTTACCGATTCATTGGATAGATTTGGGGATGCCGCGTGTAGCATCCTGCCAAATAGATGGGCTGCGTCCTCAACAACCCTCGGCGTGGCAGGCGCTGCCAATAGCAATTCCAGCAAAGGCGTGCCCTTCTGCTTTTTGCTCGACTTGGCCATAGTCGGTAGTCTAGCAGATGCTGGTTGACAATTGCCAAGGGTTCTGTCGCAAAAGATTTGGCCGTAAATAGAGCCTTTGTTTCTGGATCTCATACCAGTCGTCTCCGAGCCGAGGTCCTTGGCCGTACATCGGAGCCTCTTTCGAGATGACCGTGAAGATCATTGAGCCACCGGGTACGAGCTGCTCCCAGCAATCTCGGATGAGCTTTGCACGCCCGTCCGCATCGAGCAGGTAAATGAGCCCATAGCAGAAGACGCCATCGTATTGGCGAGTGTCGAACGGCATGTTCGCCACCGAGCCGTGGTGAATGGGGATATCCAGGCCCAGCTGTGATCGAGCAAGAGAAATCGCAGTCTCAGAGATCTCGATTCCTGTCACTGACATCCCATGGTCGAGGAACAGCTTCGCGTTCCTGCCGTAACCGACACCAGGTATGAGCACATCTCTGACGCCCATTCGAACGAAGTCGTCCTTCGCGAAGATGGCGGATAGCGTCGGCTCGTGCCCCCACATCATCTGCTTGTCGGCAAACACCGCTTCCCAGATTTCGGTCTGTTCCTGCTCCATGCGCGTATCATAGCACCGAAGTCGGCAAGGCCTGCTGCGTTGTGGAAGTCGTCTGAAGGCCGTTGACGATTTGTACGTCGTCCAACACTATGGAAGCGATGTGACTCAATTGCCAACGGATCGATCGTCGCGTCCGTGTGCGCAGGCGGCAGTTCACCTTGGCAGCGTGGCGTTCGCTTTCATCGTGCTTCGTCCTCCGTTGGTCCGAGAGTCACGAGCCAGGCGGCGTAGCTCTGGAAGCGATTTTGGCCGACAATGCTTCGCCCAGCCGATAGGAGCAGGTGATGCGTGTCACTGAGGTTGACTATACCGCCGACATTGAAGCGCGTGTCGCTTTCGCCCCCAATGCCGCGCGGTGTGAGGTGGAAGAGCTCCGCGCCTATCGTAAGAGCTTCCCCTAAGCGTCGCTGGAGTAGCCAACCGAAATACCACCAGTGGTCGTGCTGCCGGGCCGTGTCGAACCAGGGGCCACCCCCGCCGTACGTGGTCCATGCTCCGAAGCTTTTCTGGAGCCAGAGCGGCACAAACACCAGCGCGCTGCCGTTGCCTAATCCGCGACCACGGCTGCCCGTTGGAACCTCCAGGAATGGGAACGTTCCGATCTGTGGCACCCACTTCCCTTCATGCACGAAACGAAACTTTACGCCAAGCTCAGTATCGCCATAGCCGTATTGTGCTCCTCCACCGTTCGGTGCGGAGTATGCCAAAGGCGCGATGATGTGCAGCTGGACATCCGGAATTACGCCGTAGTTCACCTCGAAGTGCGGTGCGGTACCCGACCAACCGTCGCGATCGTGAAAGTGTTGAGACGCCAAATAAAACTCCCAGTGGCGATACTCGACGGGTTCGGGATCGTCCGTCACGTAGGGCGGCCCCGCAAGTGACGTAGTTGCCAGGAACAACAAGAATGCGGCGGCAGCCGCAGCTAGCACTTTTGTCATCGAAATCCTTGTGGGGGTTTCGTCTTGCTCTTGGGCACTGCGAGTCGCGCATCGGCGGACCCGCGGCCCGCGCCAACCACAAGTAGGAACAGCAACCCGAGAAGCATAGACCAGTCCGTACGCGCCTCGTGCGCCATCGTCCAGAACCCCTTGTTGATGAGCATGGGGATCTTGGTCGTCGCGATTGCAACGAATATGTCTATGACCAGCGCGATCGCGGCTGGTCGAGTGAGAAGGCCAATGGCGATGAGCGCACCGCCAAGAATCTCGACTATGCCGACGAATGGAGCCGTTACGCCAGGCAATGGAATACCAATCTTCGCGAAACGGCCAACGCCAAGCGCAGCCGGGAATAGAAATTTCTGGATTCCCTCCGAGAGAAAGACGGCACCAATCAGGATGCGCACGAGGATGACAGCGCTTGGCGCGGTCGAGGCGAAGAGCCGAGTACGAAGCGTCTTAAGGTTCTTCATAGGAGGCCTCTGTGCCCCAACTCTTGAGTGGCTCGGTCCGCGGACCTTACGAAACATACCTGATATCCACTCGTACGGATCAAGAAATGCCGCTAAATGGCACGTTGAATTTTGGCGCTCGCTGAAAAAGACCTGTCACGACCGGGGTTCCTCGCGCCTAAAGGGTCATGCCCCCGCATCAGCTCTCTGACGCTATTTTCTGCGAACAGGATGAATAGGATGACAAAGGGGCCTTCCGTCGTAGTTGCGGCCGCGCTCGCGCTAACGGGACCCCGTGCTTTCGCGGAACCTCCCGTATCTACGCCCGCCAGCGACCACCGAGCTACTCACTCGGAAAGTACTGCGGCTGCGAACCTTTCATCGGATCCATTGCTCGCACAATTGATTGCACAAAGCCTAGCGGCACGTCCCGAGATCGCGGGCGCCAAGGCTAATGTACAAGCTGAGCGCGAGCGCATTCCACAGGCCGGGGTAATGCCGGATCCTATGCTTCAAGTTGGAATTCAGAATGATGGATTTACAAGCATTGAAGTCGGGCGGATGCCTACGAGTTACTACTCTATTATGGCTTCCCAGACCTTCCCTTGGCCGGGCAAGCGTGGCCTTCAGCAGGAGGTCGTGGAGTTTGGCGCACGACAGGGGAATTATGGCGTACAGCGGGCGCGCCTTTCGACCGAAGCGGACGTACGCCGCGTATACCTCGGCTTGATACTCGTCCGTGATCGCCTTGAGCTGCTCGACCGTTTGGAGAGGATTTGGGAACGATCCGCCGGAATCGCGCGGATTCGTTATGAAGCCGGACAAGGTATTCAGTCGGACGTGTTACGTTCGCGGTTGGAATTGGAGCGACTCAAACAAAAATGTTTGGCGCTGCGGGTCGAAGAGCGCATACGCGTCCAGCAATTGAATCGGCTCAGGGTGCATCGTCTGGACGAAGCCATCGTGACGACGGTGCACGTGCGAGATCTGCCGGCGGTCGCGCCGGCGGATGAATCAACCGTTGTTCGTGAGTCGCTCGCTCGTAGTCCAGAACTGGCGGCGGCCAGACTCAGAGTCGCTCAGTCGGAAAAATCCATCGCTCTTGCGCAAAGAAGCCACTACCCGGACATAACGGTTAGCGCAGGACTCATGTATCGCGGCACCATGATGCCGCCGATGTGGCTGCTGACTGTCGGTGCTCCTGTGCCCATTTTCTCTGGGCCTAAGCAAAGTCGAAATGTTTCGGAAAATGAAGCGCGCCGCGTTGCCAATCAGCAAAACGGGGATGAAGTAGAACAAGTGCTGCGCCTGCGCGTGCAGGAGCGGCAAGCCGCGCTCGCGTCACTAAGTGACACGGCGAAAGTGTACCAGTCGGGCTTGCTACAGCAGTCAGAAGCCACGATCGACAGCACTTTGAGTCAGTATGCCGTGGGCAAGGTGTCCTTGGCGTCAGTGCTGGAAGCCAATGCAAGCTATCTCAATGACGTGGATGGCTACCTACAGACTCTGGCGGATGCCCAACGGGTACAGATTGACGCCGGCGAAATAAGTCTGCAATCAACGCCGCTGTCGAGCAACCCGGCTATGAACACTGGAGGCATGGGAAGCGCAGCAACGAGCACCAGTAGTTCGAATGGCGAGGAGTCGTCGCCCTCCCAGATGTGACGCCCAGGGTTGAATCATGAATGACACGGAAATCCCCGAAGGTCCCAAGCCCGCGCCGAGCACGCACCGATGGACAATGCGTGCGCTAGTGACGGCAAGCCTGCTGAGCGCGATTGCAGCAGGCTCCCTGGGATTTTTGGTGGCACAGCGGCACGGAAAAGACGGTCCGAGCTTGGAGCACGGTCAAGGGACAAACCAGGTTGTCGAAAAATACACATGCGCCATGCACCCGACAATCGTGCAAGACCACCCGGGTGACTGCCCCATCTGCGGCATGAAGCTCGTGAAAATGCAGAGCAGCTCAGCACCGAACGCCGGCGCGTCAACTAACGCCCCGAGTGTCGGCGGCGGTGAACGCAAGGTGCTGTTTTATCGGTCGCCCATGGACCCAAAACAGACGTCCCCGACGCCACGCAAAGATGAAATGGGCATGGACTACGTGCCCGTCTATGCCGACGAAATGTCGGACAACGCGCCGCCAGTAGCGGGCCTAGCCGCCATCGACATTGATCCCGCTAGGCAACAGCTCATCGGCCTTTCCACCGCAGAAGCAAAGCAATCCAAGGTGGGTGGCGCGTGGCGAACAGTGGGACGCGTTGTCGTTGACGAAACGCGCGTACACCACGTTAATTTGAAGGTAGCTGGATTCGTTGAGCGCATCTATGTAGACTTCATCGGTAAACAGGTTAATAAGGGGCAACCGCTGTTTACACTGTATAGCCCGGAGCTACTGGCGGCTCAGGACGAATACTTGCTTGCACTGAAATCTCGAGGAATCCTGAGCGCAACTGGTGCGAACCCTGATTCCGACGACACGCTGGTCAATGCGTCGCGCCGCCGACTGGCACTGTGGGATCTGCCAGAAAAGACGCTCGATCAGATTGTCCAAACTCGACAAGCGACCAAGACGATTACATTTTATTCGCCAGCGAGTGGTGTCATCACAAAAAAGGATATCGTGCAGGGCATGAAGCTCGATGCGGGAGCCATGCCGTATGAAATCGTCGATCTGTCAACCGTATGGGTTGTCGCTGACGTCTACGAAAGTGAGCTGCGTTTCGTAAAAGCGGGTATGCCGGCCACCCTCACGCTCAACGCATTCCCCAATCGCGAATTCAATGGGAAGACCGTGTTCATCGATCCGATGCTCGATCCGATGACTCGTACCGTCAAGGTTCGCATCACATTTCCCAATCCAACCAAAGAGCTCAAGCCCGAAATGTTCGGCGAGGTGGTACTAAAGGGGTTGCCTCACGATGGGGTTACGGTTCCCATCGATGCAGTGATTGATTCCGGTACGACCCACGTCGTATTCGTGGCGGTGGGCAACGGCAAGTTCCGCCCTCGCCTGGTTCGCCTGGGTGATTCGGACGATACGCAGGTAGAAATCGTCTCGGGGCTCGCCGCGGGGGAAAAGGTCGTAACGCGAGCGAACTTCCTCGTCGATTCAGAGTCGAGACTGCGGGCTTCCTTGGCCGAGCTGGCAGGGGGAGCCAGCAGGGAACTCGAGAGCGCCCGAGTATTGCCCGCCACTGACAGCCCAGCGGCCCTGCCTGCAACGGATGGCCCGGCGGTCCCAACTGCCCAAGAAAGCCCCCCGGCAGCACCGATAAGGTCACCGGCGGTAGTTCGAAAGACACCGCCTCCGACCCCAGTTCAATCCCCCATGACTCACGAAGGTCATCAAGCTCACGAATCCCATGAAGCTCACGGAGCTCAAGGCGGCACTTAGTCGGGAAACTTGGAGTCCAGACGGGGCACGGACAGCAAACCGATGGCTGCTTGGTAATCTGGTGCGTTGGTGACGTGCTTTAGGATTCCTAGCTCCCTCCGACTTACTACCCGTACAACCGTGGCGGCACGCTACGCAGCCATCTAAAAGCGCTGATTCAGTATGCCCGGGCAGCCCCGTAATGATCAGGTTGAGAATCTCTTTCTGCCAATAGCATTGGTGTGAAAAGCCACGCAAGTGCCAACCTTGCACTTCGTCAACAACGGGTTCGCACTGGCTCGATAGGCGCGTGGTGTTGCTCTTGGATTCCCTGTCGTTGGCAAATACACAGCGGAATCCTTGGGGAATTCGTATTCGCAGGGCGATCCCCAATATCTTGTTTGACTCAATTTAGTCGTTCACGGGCGATCCGTGGTCCCTGTCCCCGTCGGCGCGCGATTGGCATTTTCACCGAAAACGAGATGCCGGCCGAATTAATTGAGAACTAGGGGAGCGACACACTCAACATGGCTACCCGTCATGTTCTACATGAAGTGAGATACAAAAATGAGAACCGCCAATCCGACAACCGCTCGCGTTCACGCCGATCACTTCTCTAGAACCCAATGGGCGCCCGTAAGTCGTGGTGCCGTCACCTGCACCAGAATTGCCACCCGTGATGACCCATTTCGCACCATACAACGCACTGTCTATCGCCTCTGGACTGAGTTGATGAAACAACCTCGGAGGTCGCCACCTCGTTGGCGCGCCCGTCAGAAGAGCCTTCTGGTCAATGCGGCACGGAATCGCCGGTATTCGTTGCGATATCGCCCCAATGACAGCGAGTACCAGACCGTGTCCGATAGCCCAGGGACTCGGCGTGACGCTGCCTAACGTGCTCGTCGATGAAACACGTCTACGCGGTTCGAAGCCTCGACCAGGTGAAAGTTTCCGGACAACGTTGCAGCCTGGGCTACCTGGCGTGGACTTCCCATGTTGCCGGATAAGGTCATGCTCGCGTCATGGCGGAGGATAAGCCAGTCGGCTTTGTCGTAGTGATCCAGGAGATAACGATGACATTTGAGCGGCACCCAGGTCACAAGAAGATTATCGGTAGCGACCGATTCCTCGGGACAGTTGCGGCTGTACTTATCGATGATCGCGTGCAGGGCGGCGGAACCCCTCGGCATTTCGCGGCGATGGGCTCGGCCGTTGTCTAGAACCGGGCCGAGATCGGCACAGGTTACGACGGCGAAGCCCAGTGGCAACGCGATCGCAAGGGCCTGTGCGACTCTTCCCCTAAGAGCAAACAGAATCACGGCGAAGCCCACACTCGCTGCCAGGAACAACCCGGGAAGCAACATCGCCGAATTGTAGTATTCGAGCTGGTTTCGTGCGTGATCGTCGGCGGTGAATGTCGGAAGACCGGCCAGGTTTGCCGCGATGCCTAGTGGACCAGCAAAAGCAGGCAGAAAGAAGAATGAACGATTGAGTGCCACGAACCCGCTCTTCATGACGTCGGCCCCAATAACCGCTGGGTGCGTCACTATGTACAAAAGCACCTGCGTCCAGGTGGCCCCATAGCGAGTCCACAAGCGCGTCGTCTGCGAACCAAACAGGGGCATAATGGTTGAAACAACGAGCCCAGTGTACGCCAAGCCTGCAAGACCGATCGCGGTGGTTCGGCGAAGTAGTGCCCTTCGATCACCAACCACTGCGCGGGGTAGCAAGGGCAACGTGACAACGAGAAGCATCAAGACAACGCCCGAATCTTCACGAACACCCAACGCAAGCGCCGTGAGGACCGTAATGGCAAGCAAGGATCCCCGACGCAAGAGCAAGTAAGCAAGTGCGCTCGCGAACAGGACAAACGGCGGCTCACAGTGGCCAGAAGCAATGACATTCCTGGTGAAGAGATTGAGTGAATAGAAGATTGCAAACGCCGCGAGAGTGAGCGAGCGGAGCCGCCAATTCGGAACGAGGTCCTTGATTAGTACTTCGAGTATCGCAATCTGAAAGAACACACCCAGGTACATCTCCACAATTCCAAGCCCGACGAGTAAGTATTGCGAGTTGAAGACGCAATAAAAAGGAAGCTGGACGAGTAACGATGGAGTGAAGTGCATTGCGAGGTGTGTCGCGTTGTACTCAGTAACAAAAAACGGTCTGCCCCCGTATAGAGCGTTGGTGAACCAGTCGTTGATCAGTCCGAGGTCATGGAATCCATACCCTAAAGCACGGTAGCTGACCCATGTGGCCTGGAAGGCGTAGATTGAGGCCATCAAGAGCACTACAAGCGAGGGAGCGAGAACGAGTTGGGCTCGGCACACCCGCCAGGCACCCTCGGACATCCGCCGGCCCATACCAAGGATTGAGGCGACTCTCGCCTTTGCACTCAATTCTTGATGCCTTTTCACCGCCAGCTCCAAACTTCCATCGGTTTAACACGCCACCACGTAAGTGTCATGTTGTAAACGTGTGAAGTTAGGCTTTTCAGTAAATCATCACGAGGAGGCCAGCGAGTGTGATAAGCAACGCGGCAATCACGAGACTGGTGCCGGTTGCGGCTGCACCTTGGGAGTACGCGTCGCGTGGCGGAAGAATCGGTTGGCCCAGTCCGCTGGCATGCGTAGCGTTGCGCCTTTTTGTAGTAGCGCGCCGAAGATCGACAGTCGCGCGCCGTTGATGTCGTCGATGAGCGACGTGATGGACCGCACCCGGTGATCGGAGCGCGCGGTTGCAGCGAGCGTTCGGCGTTGCAGTGCCGCATCGCCATCCACGACGACTTTGCTGAGCTGCGCACCGAGCTGTTGCAAGGCAGCCTCTGGTTCTGTCGCGAGTGAGCCTGCCCACGAGCGCACGCGAGCGAGTTCGCTTTCGAGACCCAGGCGAATGATCGATGAGGGTGTGGCCGAGAAATAGCGCCGATAGCGCGGCGATTGCGCATTTTGATCGACGATGGTCAGTAGCGCAGTGTCGAGCGAATGCACCCAATCATCCAATTGGTCATCGACGGCATCGACCTGTGCTTGCGCGGTCACGGCTTCTCGCCGTAGGCCCAGTTGACCGCCGCTCACCTGCTCGACCCGCGCGAGCAAGTCGGTTATTGCCGGCGCATAGCCTTTGGCTTGCTCGTCACCGAGCAAGCGCGCCTCTGTGAACACCAGCTCGTCCCAGATGGATTCGAGCGACTCATTGTCTCGAATAATTCGGATCGCCATTATATACGCCCCACATGTTACCCATTGCATCACGTGCAGGCGCCCATCCGCCCGCACACCGTGGCGAACTTAATGCACACCGGGCATTACTGTCCACTCGAATGTTTGTTCGTACGCAAGCGACGCAACCCGGCGCGCCCGTGTCGTCAAGACATCAAGAAAGCCGATAACGGTGTGTTTTCACGCCGAGCCGCACGAGACCCAACACCATTGAGTGTTATTTGCTGTTGCGGCGCGCGACTGGCGACTACACCCTGTGTAATGAGGGCTCGTCGCGCGGGAAAGGCGTTTGCAGCCCCTGTCATTCGACCTCGTCGCGCGGGAAAGGCGTTTGCAGCCCCTGTCATTAGGGCTCGCGCGGCACGACCGGCGTAAACAGGCGATGTTGTTGGGTCTTGTGCGGTTTTCTTGGAGCGTTACAACGACTCGGTGACTGCCTCTGTCCACCGATGAGCCGAGCTCAGCATCGCCATCGTCACCCGGGCAGGAAACGAGATGTCGGTTGAACTATTTGAGAAGTGCTTACGTTGCCTTGTTGGCTCTTTTTTGCAGAGACGGGAGCCGCTGGCCAATGGTCCGGCTTGAAACAACCTGAAAGTGGCACGATCGACGGTAAAATGAGGCGATGCGCCTGAGGCATCAACGGGGCTGGCTGCACTCCGACCGAATTCGTGGGCGGTGGATTTTAAGAAATTGCGATCAACCTCCGACGATGAGGGCATTAAGGTCCTGCGCGGCGCTCTGGGCAATTGCGGGATCTGGAGACGGTTTCATGCCAACTGTAGCGCTACGCGGTGTCCCAGGCATTCGGTGAACTTCGCGGTTCGCGCGCAAACTAGTTCCCAGTTGCAGTAATCCACGCTAATAGGCTCTGCCAAACTTCACCAGCGTTTTTTCGCTCATCGCAACCTTACCATTCTCAAGGAATTCTACCCATGCGCCGTTGCTTTTCTCTCGGATCAGTTGCTCTCGGCGGAACGCTGCTCGCACTCGTTGCCGTCAGTTGCGGTCACGCGATTTCAATTCCTGACTTCCGCACCCTTGGTCCCCAAAACACCGGCGACGCAGGTCCAGGGGAGACCTACGACGTCCTCATCGAGGAGCTGCCCCCTGTCGATGCAGACGCGGGTGAAGATGACGCAGGCACGGTCGGCGTGGTCGTCGGTACTGGTATATGCCCTGTTAAGTCGGTACCGAACGAGCCGACGCTTCCGGGCACCAAATGGCAGCGAGACCCGGCGGTTGACACCTTGTTGAGTAACATGAGCGCCGCTGACAAGATCCTGCAAATGTACGGCGTACCTGATCCACCCGACCGTGGCGGAAACGCCTACGGCAACATCGAGCAGAGCCAAGATGTGACGGACCTCTCCAGTGGGCAGACACTTCGAGGCCTCAAGTATCGCGATGCGGGTCGTGGCGTGAATCTCGATGCTCGACAACCCAATAACCGACCAACTCAAGGCCACGATTTCTCGACTGCCAAGGCGGCACTTAGTCGGGAAACTTGGAGTCCAGACGGGGCACGGACAGCAAACCGATGGCTGCTTGGTAATCTGGTGCGTTGGTGACGTGCTTTAGGATTCCTAGCTCCTACGAGGGCGATAGTGGAATGGCCATGGTCATGTTTCTACTGACAGCCGTTCTCATTGTCGTCTACTTCATTGCTCGGCGGGCCTTCATAGTTATTTCTTCCGCTGGCGAACCCCTGGAGATAGAAGCCAAGGGTATGAGCAGGGAAAGACTCACTGGGTTCATTGAGGCTCTTGAACGGGCGAAGCTAACTAAAGGCAAGTCAACCTAACCCCTTTTAGCCAGGGGATTATTGCTTCTCCATCGAGTCCTCAAGCTTCTTGAGGTGTCGCCTGTCAGCCTCCAAGCGGGCTCTATTATATTCAGGTGAGTCTCTCGATATTGACTCCCATTCACTCGATTCCTTTAAGCAGAGCTGCATCTTGTGGTCACTTACAAAAACATCCTGAAAGTCATAGTAGGATTCGATCGCTACAACAGGCGACCCCTTGCCATTCGTGCACTTTCCCAAGACAAGCCGGTCGGGAAATTGCTCGGCACATGGCTTCTTGACATGGATCAAGCCTGACTTTTCATCAGGCTTTGATATAACCGCGATCATTTCTTGAAGCTTTGCCCCTGCATCCGGGTGGGAAGTCGCGACTTTCAAAATCCAATCAACACACTCCTTTAGCTGTCCCTTTTGGAAACTTGCCAAACTGACCGTACTAGTTAATTCAGTCGGGGGATCCGCAGTTTTTGGCGCCCCAGCGTCAGTGGGTAAAGTTGGCGGACTTGAAGCGCGGACGGTTGCATTCGTCAACACCTTGTCCCGGCAACTTGAGAGTATGACTATTCCCAACAACAGTAGTTTGATCGCCCGATCCATATGGTGAGAATACGGTGATTCCAGGGGAACTCAATAGGAAAGTCAATTTCAACGGCGTACCCTTGACAGGGCCAGCCCGAAGGGGCGACCATTGGAATATTCTCAAATTCACGCGGGGACTACACAAAGGACAATGCCTATGACGGACTTTAGAGCGTACTTTCTACCGTACTGTCTTGAACAGGTGTCAGAGGGTAAGTACGTGGTACTCAATCGCAGATACAAGCCTTTGGGGATCACATCTTCAGAACACGTTGATTACGAGCTCTGGGCGGTATCCATCGAGGGGCTAACCGCCAAGGTGGCGGCTCAGCTATCGTGTGAAGGCAAGTCTGAGCTGGCGAAGATTTGGCTCTTCAAGGACGATTGTATCCCTACCGCGAGCCCTAAGGACTGGGATGCCTACCAAGCGCGGCTCTCGATACTTGCCAAGCTTCAAGTCAAGAAGTGAGGGGCAATGCTTGAACCAAACAAGGCACTAGCCGATGTAACTGACTTCATTTGCAGCCGGCTGAAGCAGGACAGCATCCAAGCGGACTACGTCCCACCCCCATCAAGACCCGGGGGTGGCGAACCGTGGAAGAACCTCATCCATGTCCAGTTGGCCGCTAGGGTCATCGCCGTTTGGGTGGTGTTGATCAGGAAGGGGCCAAAGAAGGGCTTGGTCTACGTTGAGAGGTACAACCCCGAGGAATTCGCCTTCAACCCCGCTGATATTGCGACGGAAGGCCCCAAGGTAGTGGTGAGTATTAAGGGGGAATTCCGTACGCCAACTAGGTAACTCACAGCACCCTAGTTTTGGGACTACTTAGTGCCCTTCGCGATCCACATTCCGAAGCGGTAGGCCAGTACCGACACCATGGCCCCACCCACACCAAGAACACCCGCTTGGTACTCACCTGTCTTTGCAGTGTGACCAAAACCCCAAATTGCCGACACGGTACCGCAAAGGATCCAAATTGACAGCCAAATCCTATGCATTATCCCGCGCCCCATTGCTCAATCACCCTACCTCGAGAGGCTATCCAAACTTGACTTGCAGTTGCTTCCTGCGATCACAACTAGGGCAGATCAACGCGAGCCCCCTCTCATTCCTCTCAAACTGAGCCATGTCTTGCTCGAAGGACTGTCCACACTCGCAGCGATCAGGTTGAATGAACATCCACCAGAGTTGGGGTAAATCCTTCGCGTACAGGATTCCAGTCTTATCGGTCATACGATAGCCTCGATCTTTCGATTCTCCGCGGTTTGAAAGTCATCGAATTCAACTTCGAGATACAATCCAAGATCTTCAAGAACAAACCTGGCTATCAGCAGCGCGAACCGATGAACCTCCCAGAGTGTTTGAGAACACTTTGCGGGCACCAAGTCCGGGTTGGTTGTCCGGAACCCAGCGAGTCCCGAACCATGGGTATCCCAGCAGTACTGGGCGAATTGGAGTTGATAAAGCTCGTTCAGCCTAGCTTCAGGGAAGTAGCCATCGGCTCTTTTGGCATCATCCGCGAGTCCCCAATCAGTCCAGCGGTTTGGATGGGATCCCTTCCACCATTTGTCGCGAAAAGCCCGAATGTCGGATGCTTCGGGACTGTTTAGGAACGTGATCCAAACCTGGTATTCATCGGGCATCGTCTTGCCCTTGAAGAATTCCCGAACCTTCTCGGCTTGCTTGAGCTTGGCGGATCGCTCCCACATGAAGATCTTCTCAAATGGGCCCGGTTTTTCGTTGCGAGTATTGTGGGAGATGATCAGGTCAATGGCTATCTCAAGGAGCGTTCTAGCTGCCACCGTTACGGCTTGAATGTCCTTAGGGTCGTTCAGCTTTTTGACCGTGGAGAGCCACGTCAACATTCGGTCGTAGTAACCCCTCAACGTTGACAACCTCATCTTCAGGGGCTCTTCGGCAGTGTCCAAGAATTCTGTAGCGGCCTCAACACGGTCGAACCTACTCAACAAGAAATCGTGCGTATCCGTGCACAGGGCGAACACCTGCCTGCCAAATAGCTGTATCTCCGGGTTCATTATTGGCGACCTGTAGCACCCGATGTGTTGACTAGCTCGACTTTTTCGGCCTAACCTTTCCTGTATGGCCTCCAAAAAAGCCCCTAAGTCGAAGAAGAAGACCAGGAAACCTGCCCCCAATAAGTCCGCATTTATCCGCGAGAATAGCAACCTCCCAGTCCCTCAGATCATAGCCAAGGCTGCTAAATCTGGCATTGGAAAGGTTACACCTGCGTTCTGCTATACAATCCTCTCCGAGTTCAGGAAGAAGACTGGGGCAACCAAGTCCACGGCAAAGCCCGTCCCGGGCAAGGCCCCAGCCGGCAAAGCCTCCTCCAAGTCCACTAGCAAGCATGAGGATGCCTTCTGGGATGCTGCAATCGAGTTGGGTGCCACCCGAGCCCAAGAGCTTCTGAGTGACATCCTCGCAAGAGTGAGAAGCCTCAGGAAGTAACTGGAACTTCGGGAGCTCAAGGCGGCACTTAGTCGGGAAACTTGGAGTCCAGACGGGGCACGGACAGCAAACCGATGGCTGCTTGGTAATCTGGTGCGTTGGTGACGTGCTTTAGGATTCCTAGCTCCACTTCTTTCGTGTTCAGGATATCGCTCTATCTAGCGTGCTCGGACGGGAAACGCTAACAATACAAGGAACAGACGTTAGGACGCCGCAGGTCGAACTATGCTTTCATGGTGCTGCCAAGCTGTTCGATGAGATTCGCACGGCGGTTCGAAACGCCCGGCGCAATGTAATGCCGGTTCAGCAGGTTTAGGTTTGGACCCGATGTCCGCCGACGGATTGCCGCCAAGACTGTAGAAAACGCCCGTTTCGCACGCATTCGACGAGCATTAGTGCAGCCCGAATTGTGCCTTGTTGATCAGTCTTCCATTTTGGAACATCGCATTCATACTCGAGCCGTTTTCGTTGGACCACGCGTACATTGCCGTCTTGTAGCCAGCGAGATTCGAACTACTTTGCAATGTTCCGGGCGCTCCAATTATGGCTGCCACTTGGTCGTATGTCATACCGTCGCCAACACGCTCGAACTTGGAAAGCGTCACAAGTGGCGACGACGACGGTAGCGCATTCTCTTCATGCAATCGTCTAAACGAAGCAGCAGCAGATTCCTCCACCTCTTGCGCTTTGGATTCGAGGACCCCGATCATATAAGTGTTGCTGACGGAGAAGCAAATGGGGACGATGACTCCGCCAATCAACAGGTTCTTCAGTCCATACTTGCTTCGCTGGTACAGCCACGCCGGGTATAGGAAGAGCCAAAGCAGACAAATGCCGAAGAACCAAGTGATCGGTCCTGAGCGCCTTCGCCCTTTCTTGTCGGTGTCCTTGGCACTGCCGGCCCCAAGACTCTGTGCTTCAATTGCTCCAAACATGGCTGTGGTGCCGACAGTCCCCAGCCATATGAACAACAGCTTTTCACCTGGGGCTTGAAGAAAGTTCATCCCACCAACCCAGAACCAAACCAGGAAAGTCGACAACAGTGGAACCAGGAGCATCAAAACCCCGAAGATTTCCGACTTGGTAGTTCGTGAATCACCGACGGGAGCACGCAAGTCTGATTGGCAGTGTTTGCACTTAATCGCCGCCGCCAGAATTGGCTCAGAGCAGTAAGGGCAGATTTTTGTTCCATCTTCGACTGCCATCCCGAATAGCACTGAGAATTGCGGGTGAGCTTCAATTGAAACCCATTGCTCTGTGCCCTCCGCGCATACTCTATTTCCTCGAGTGACGGACCCGGCTTGAATTGCTTTGATCAGTTCGAGTTCCTCGATTGGACCCTTGGACGTACCCGACAGTTCAACGTACCACCGCATGGAATCCTCCCGCGTAGAACCCAGGCTATCAGGCCCAACCAGCCAATGAAAGAAAAACTGATGGACCGGTTTAATCTACATGGAACTACCTATTTTCTTCAGTTTGCTACTGATGCCCTTGACGGGTGAGTATGCTTGACTCACAATATGACCATGCCTGAACAGGAACACCGGTTGAACGTGCGCCTGACTCCAGACGAGGCGCGTTTGCTGCAGGCACTGGCGGAGCTTGATGGCATCCAAGGCGGCACTTAGTCGGGAAACTTGGAGTCCAGACGGGGCACGGACAGCAAACCGATGGCTGCTTGGTAATCTGGTGCGTTGATGCAGTGCTTTGAAGTTCCCAGCGCCACATAGCTTCGGTTTGAACCACACAATGGCTGACGGGTTCATCGGAGTGGGGACGATTTCGATATTGCGCCGCATGGGATCTCGGCATAGGCCTCGGTATCGGAAGATCGTTCGAGCCCTAATGCAGCAGATAACTCACTTGCAAAGTCAAATGAAGGGGAAATTTGTCCGGCGTCATACCCATCATTTCTGCCCCTGGTTCCCTCGAAATGACGCCCTTCTCGTGGGATGTAGAGGCGTTGCCACTGACATTGGCAAGCGTGCCAAATGGCGCAATTGCACCAGACCCGTAGTACTTGCCGGTTGGCCCCAGGTCGTTACCTTCCCGGGGCTCCACAAATCCGTACTTGCCCAATTAAGGCATACGGCTCGTCAGGTCACGGTTTCGCTACGCGCAGGTAAACTGAGTGGACTACTCGCGGTCTCGAAAGCGGAAATGCTTTCAAGATCGCCTGCATCCGATCCCAGTACAAAGGACGATTGGAACGGCGTCCCAACCACTTGTGCCAAATACGTTTGACTTTGTCGTACAAATTCTCCAGGGCTCGACTGTTTCCAGTCACTCAGTAGTAGGAGTAGTGACCCCGAGCCTGGGATTGCTCGCTCACTGGCCTGTGTCGATTCTCCCCGCACCACGACGTGATGTGGTGCAGAGCGCGCCGAAGGCGGGATTTCATCGTCTTTTGTTGTACCACCCACGTGCCTTTCCTGGACCGACCCCAGTAGAGCGTAAAACCCAGCAGGTCGAAACTGCGCTGTCGTTGACCTTCGCCTTCGTGCGAATTCGAGGGTAACGACGGCGGGTAGAATCGTACTAGCCGAGTCTTGGTGGGATGGATGCGTAGACCGTACTTGCCGAATCGCTTCGGTAGCACGTCCAACATTCGACGAGCGTCCTGTTCTCGCTCAAACGTCATGACGAAGTCGTCAGCGAATCGCGTCAGATGGCCTCGGCCCTTCAGTCGCGGTCTAATCTGAGTTGCAAACCACTGGTCGAGTACTTCGTGCAAGTAGACGTTTGAAAGAATTGGTGAAACAACACCGCCTTGGGGTACTCCGGTTTCAGGATGGTAGATACATCCGTCTTCCATCACACCCGCGTTCAGCCATTTGCCAATGAGGCGCACCAGCACCCCATCGCGTATCCGTTGGCAAAATATTTCGCGGAGCTTTGCCTTGTCGAGTGACCCGAAGAAATCTTCGATATCAACCTCCAAGACCCAGCACCCGCCCATGTCCATCGCTTGTTTCCAAACTGCCTGCACCGCCTGGTGTGCTGAGCGC
This sequence comes from uncultured delta proteobacterium, assembly GCA_963819085.1. Classification (GTDB taxonomy): domain Bacteria; phylum Myxococcota_A; class Polyangia; order Polyangiales; family Polyangiaceae; genus FEN-1139. Next base: position 198,680 of record CAWFUX010000049.1, on the reverse strand, counting down.
CCAGGTCGGAAACCGTACGAGCAGTCCAAAAAGTCTTGCTCGTATACTGCCTCCAAAACCATGGCAACCGCCCGCTGAAGTACCTTATCTTCAAAGGATGGAATTCCGATTGGCCGCGTCTTTTTCCCGTCGTCCTTCGGAATATGCACTCGCCGCACTGGCGGGGCTCGGTAGTGGTCGCCAGACTTTGCCCTGTCGAGCAACGACCTCAAGTTGTCCTCAAGATTCGCTTCGTACTCGGCTGCCGTCTGACCATCCACCCCCACCGTGAGATTGACCCGATTTGGTGGACACCCAACAAGGGAGTATTCTCCCAGGAGGCCACCATGGCGAAGTACCGGAAGTACACATTGGAATTCAAGCGCGAGGCCGTTCGCATGATGTTGTCACGCGGCGAGCGCACTGTTGAAGATGTTGCCAAGTCCATAGGCATTGCAACGAGTTTGCTCGACAAGTGGCGCGCGAAGTATGCTGGCATGGTGAAGGCCACGGCACGCATCGGCAAAGAATCTGCGGAGCAACTTGAGATTCGTGAACTTAGAAAGAAGGTTCGCGAGTTGGAGTCGGAGCGCGATATCTTAAAAAAAGCGACGGCCTTCTTCGCCAAGCAGAGCTCCTGAGATTTGAGTTCATCCGTGCGGAGAAGGCCAACTTTCCAATTACGATTTTATGTCGAGTTCTCGAAGTCTCTCGGAGCGGGTATTACGCTTGGTTGAAACGTCCTGCCTGTCCTAGAAAGCTCGAGGACAAGCAAATTAGCTCCCGGATTCGCCAAGTCTTTGATGACAACTGGGAGTGCTACGGGAGTCCCAGGATTCATGAGGCTCTGCATAACGAAGGGCGCCATGTTAGTCGCAAGCGCGTTGCACGATTGATGCGCGACGAAGGCATTTGCGGGCGCAAAAAGCGGCAGTTCAAGTGCACGACTGATTCCAATCACGAGTACCCGGTGCCTCCAAACATCCTCGCACGCAACTTTACATCTGAACGTCCCGACGAAGTCTGGGTGGGTGATATAACGTATGTGTCCACGCGGGAGGGCTGGCTGTACCTTGCCGTGCTAATTGACTTATGCACCCACCAAGTCGTCGGGTGGTCGATGAGTGAAAACATCGACCGAATCCTCGCACTAGACGCCTTCGACATGGCGGTCGCCCGCCGCAAGCCGCCTCCAGGTCTAATTCACCACACAGACCGCGGCAGCCAGTATGCTTGCCCCGACTACCAGCTCGCTCTTAAAATCAACGGCTTCCAACCCAGCATGAGTCGCAAAGGCAACTGCTGGGACAACGCCGTTGCAGAGAGTTTCTTTGGAGCCATCAAAGAAGAACTTATCTACCGAGTCGTGTTCGATACACGAGACGCGGCTCGCCACGCCATCTTCAATTACATCGAGGTCTTCTACAACCGACGACGACTTCACTCGAGTATTGGTTACATGTCACCAATGGAATTTGAGCTTGCAAACTTTCAGGCAAATGCTGCATAATCAAACTGTCCACTAAATCGGGGCAAGGTCACCGCCGCATCCTTGCGGGTGCGCCGATAGGCTTCATGGAGCCATTCGATATCCATGTGATGCGCAAGGGTACTTAGCGGCACCCCGGGCATCGATTTTGCCATTTTCGCTATCCGTTCAAGTTTCGTTGAGATGCTTTTCGAGCCCAATGTCTCTTTCATCATTCCCTCCAACGGTTCCGTTACCCGGCACCCCCTTCCCTCCGCAGGGTCGCTCGGTCAGCTGTCCCTGCTTCATCAGTACAATGGGGTGCTCCGACTCCCGAACGTTCTTCCCGCCTCGCGTCGGTTGTCCCTTCGCTACGCGGTACCGCCGTTGTTCGCGACGGAAACGTCCGGATATCCCAGGTTTCTGGGGGACCTTCGTGCTCATGCCCTGCTCACAGACCCCGGTGAGTCCGTTGCGCCTAACCTTTGAGGATGGCCGAAGATGGGGGGAGTTGCTGTTACCGACGGTTTTCACCTCGACGCCGCAGCGTCCTGTCGGTGCCTCAATCCACATCATGGTCACGGTCTCGCCGCCTCGTGGCGCATCGGTTGTTGCCTTCCGCCACTTCAATGCGTCGGCTCTCACAATCACTAGATTACGGGGCTCAATCACACGGCCTGTTCACTTGCTGTCTACGCTTGACTACCGTCCTTCGCGCTTTCGCACTCGTCGGGCCGCCCAAGACTCGCTTCCAGCTGGTGGTCAACCTTGACTGGGTGGGTTTGATTACCCACTAGGTCCCTAATGAAGTTTCAGCGTTATCTACATCACATCCTCCTCATCCAGACTTTGCCTGGCGCAATGAAGTTCCTTGCGTCCGACAATTGACCACCCGTACTGTCCGAAAACTCGTCGCGGGCCTTCACGCCGCTTCCCGTTGGTAGAAGTTGAGCAATCCGCCGAGACGTGACCGACATCGAATTGCGCCCTTCACTGAGTTGTCGTTCTCAGATGCCAGTCGCGGCACGATCAGCTGCCCACCCAGACCTTGATGGTAACGTTCCATCAGATAGTGCGCGACAAATTCGCGAAGAACGTGCCGAAGGTGCCGCTCGCCAAAGATGACGAAATGATTTAGGCATTCGGTCCGGACAGTTCTCACAAACCTCTCGGCGTACGGGCTGCAGTTCGGGCTGCTTGCCGGAATTCGTACAGACTTCACGCCGCTTGACTTGAGCAGCGCGACCCACGCCTTGGTGAAGAGTGGATCTCGATCGTGAATGAGGTGAGTTGCGTCACGAAGGAATCCGTCCACTGGATCCAGCAGATTACGGGCTATCTGCATCATCCAGGCGCCATCCGGATCGATCCGCATCCCGGCGATATGCACAGCGCGGGACTTCAGCTCGATGACGAAGAACACCATGTATCGGACCGTGCCGAACACGCCCAGCGTCTCGACGGCAAAGAAGTCGCACGCATAGAGCGTCTCCCGGTGGCTCCGAATGAACTGTTTCCAGGTACGCTTGTTCTTTCGTTCGGGCGCTGGCACGATACCAGCCTCCGCCAAGATGTTGGCGACTGTTGTGCGACCTATCTCGACTTTCAGACCGCGAAGAGCATCTCGGATTTTGGTGTAGCCCAGCCGAGATTGTCGCGCGCGAGCCTGATGACCAGTTCGCGAATATTATTGTGCTTGCGAGGCCGACCGAGCTTTCTGCGCTGCTCCGAGCTGTCGTACTTCTTGGCGGCAAGCTGGCGAAACCACGTCAGGATGGTGGACGGACGGACGATCTGGCAACAGGCCTCGCGTTCCTGAGGCGTCAGTGCCTTGCCCTTGATTGCCAGTCGACGACGTTGCTCGTCGGTGAATGAGATGCGTTTGCGACCGGTGGTCTCGGCGTAGACCTCCCGCAGCACGCGGACCTCCTCCAGAAGGTACTCGAGCCTGCGAGCCATGCGTTCGTTGATGGCATAGGCAACCATTGCGATAATAAACTGCAGGGGGAGGGGAAGCATCTCTGACGAACGGCAGGATGCCTCGGGCCCACGGCAAGATCCAGTCTGTGCAGCAGTGACAGATCATGCGACAATCGCCTCGCGATGAATATCCGGACACTACGGGGTGGCCCCATGACCCTGCAAAAATCACCCTAACTGTGGCCCCATGAGGCTGCAAATTGGCAGGCAGCATGTCCCGACTGCCGCTCAAGGTCTCAGATCATCAACATTGTGTCATGCGCGTCATGGTCGAAGGCCGACGGGGTAATATGATCCATTCATTCGGGGCCGATCTGGAGCAGCGGAATCTTGCTTCCGTGGGGCGACAGATAACACCGACATGTACCAAGGCCTACGTTAGAGGTCGGTGTGAAGGGTCAGAGAATCCAGCCGCACGCAGTAAGTGCTGTGCAGCTTTGCGCCTTCGTTGCGTTCTTGGGCATGGCAATGGCGTGGAAATGGGAAACGAGAACTGAGGTCACTGCTTGCCACCCCTAAACGGGCAAACGGTTCGAACTGCTTTGGGCCAGAGCTTGCCCATCACGATCAACGACAAATATCACAGCGGTCATTCGCACGAAACTCGAACGGCCGCTCGGAATCCGATCACCGTGACGGGCATGGAACTATCCGTACAAGTGCCGTTGCCGAGCTGACCCTCGCTCGGGCACTGGAAGGCCGCTGCCACAACTTCACTCCACGGTGAGGTTGTACGTGATGTCCTCTGAAGATGAAGGCCAGCCCAGGGAAGGGATTGCGTTCACATTCGCGGTGAAGTGAATCGTGTGCGCACCCGCAGAGAGCGGTGCGAGCAGGATCCAGTAGCCGGCGCAGAACGACTTGGGCACCGCACCCGAGAACCCACTGCCAAAAAACGTCGCGTCAAAGTTAGTTGAGGTGTCGGGCATCGTGTACGAGAACTGGGTTGGTCCAGTAAAGTACCGCGCGAAGTCGCACACCGTCGTACCAAAGGACTTACCGTCGATCTGTAGGGATAAACCGGTCACTGCTTCGACGACCGCCGTCAGATTAGACTTGAGTTGATCATCGGTCAGGGTTCCCTCAGGTATGCCAGAATTGTCGCTCCACAAATTCGTCAGCGGAATGAAAATCATTTCGCCCGAAGGAATCGTGCAATTCCTTGTGGCAGACAGCTCTGCGGACAACCCTAGCGGGTCTGTGAGGAAGAAGACGTTGGTCTGAGGTGCGCCGCCATCCGATGCCGCGAACTGCCCAAGCGCGCAGAACGCGGCGGTGCTGTCCCGAATTGGAAAGTCCGGCCCCGGAAGCCCGAGGAGCCACTGATCGTACGCTGCGCCCCACTCCGCGTAAGTCTTGCCGCCATAAGTCCCCGTTGGGTCGAGGACGGGTGCTGGCAGGAGAACTCCTGCATCGGTTTCGCACACCGAGTCCATTTCGGTTCCGCCAGTACCCGCTGCAGCCCCACCAGTGCCCGCTGGCGCTCCTCCGCTGCCAGCCATGGCTCCTCCACTACCCGCCGTCAGCGTGGAGCCACAATCACACGACTCCCATCCCGTTCCGTCAGCTTTGCACATTTGCCCCCCTTTGCAGGCTCCGGGACCTGAGCACTCCTGGGTATCGAACGGTGTACAGCTGCCGCCCCCTGATGATTTGGAACTGGAGCAACTCGCGCCGGCTATTGAGCAAGCCCCAAGCACGACTGCGCTGATCAATCTACGACTGTTTGCGAACATCCCTGGCCTCCGCACTGCCAGGCTAATGTTCGCACGAGGCTAAGTCAATCAACGGGCATCGAGAACATCTGCGGTTCGGCGACAGCGGAAATCCATGCAATCAGTAGTCAGTATCTAGGCACACTCGATCTGAAGATTCCTGAATTCATCCGAGACGCATGAGCGAACCATCGCGAAACGCGCAAACTTTACCGGTTGTCTTCTAACCATAAACTTCTGGTATGCTCGCGTGGTATTTGGGGAGGCGGGTCATGAAGCAAGCGATCGAAGGCTGTCCCAATTGGCAGCGAGGTAACCGCTGAGTGGCTGGTGAACGTCGATAGGGGGTTCACGGCGCAAGTTGTCAGCGTGACACGAGTTAGCTCAAGTGAATTCGGCACAATGCGTTTGGAGTAACAATATGCGCGCAATGTCATATCTAATCGTGAGCGGTGGCCTTTTGCTGGGGTTGACGCATTGCAGCACAAATAATCCCCAGTCATCGACGCCAGGTATAGTTTGCGTTCCAGGCGCGACTCGGGTGTGCGTGGGGCCTGGAGATTGTCAAGGGACTCAGATGTGCGGTACTGACGGCCGCACATGGTCGGACTGCAACTGTGGTTCTGATGCAGCCGTGACCAACAGCTCAATCGCTGATGGCGGTCTTCGTGACGCCGGCTCAGTGAATAGCCCTGGCTGCGGCCAAACGAAGTTGCCCGCCGCTTGCAACACAACCACGACTGGCCCCTGCTCGATCGATGTCAATGGACTTAGCCGACAGTACTTCGTCGTGTTGCCCGCGAATTACAATGCCAACACGGCCACTCCAGTCGTGTTCGCTTGGCATGCTAGGGGCTGGACTGCAGCAGACATACTAGTTCCACCTGGGTCAGCATATTACGGACCTGGGGGAGCATTTTACGGTGTGATATCGGGTTTCCCAAACGCAATTTACATCGCAGGCCAAGGGCTTGATTCAAGCATGACGGACGGCGGTACCGACCACGGCTGGCTTAACTATAATGGCGAAGACGTGAATTTCGCGGAGGCGATGGTGTCGTGGGTCGAGGCCAACTTTTGCGTCGATGAGAGTCGCATTTTTTCAACGGGAATGAGTGCCGGTGGCTTAATGTCCGACACACTTGGCTGCCAGTTGCCCGACGTCTTTCGCGCGATCGGCGTGATGTCCGGGGCGCTATTATACGGCTCATGCGTCAACCAGCCGATCGCAGCCTTCATTACCCATGGCACCGCCGACAACCTGATTGACATCTCATACGATGAAGCCGCGCGGGATCAATTCATCAAAGACAACGGCTGCGACACAACTAACACGCAATCCGTCGTACTGGACGCAAACACCACCTGCACTCTTTACAACGTCTGCACTGCGGGCAACTATCCCGTAGAATGGTGCCCGGTCGCCGGTGGAGATCACTCCATACCCAGTTGGAGCGGCGCGCAGATCGCGAAGTTCTTCCTTCAATTCTGATCCCAAGAACGATTGGAATCGAAAAGACTTGAGCACGAGTGGCTTTGCGCCTTCGTTGCGTTCTGCAGGCAGGCCACGTCTGCCGCGCCGTAGCATTTCGAATATCCAGCTCAGGTGCTCGTGCCGCACTGCGCCGAGAATGCGCATATCGTTCCGGCAGATCCATCGCCGCACACTGTGACCCCGCCTGCATAAGTCAGACAGCCGCCATCGAAAGGAAGATGACCGCCAAAAGTGCCGCCGGTGCCGGATTTCCCTCCACGACGGACGCAGCGCCCCGGGTTGGCACGAAGGTTGCGAATCGCTGGTCCAGCATGACCAGGACGAGCATTCTGTCGCAGTTAGGCCACACTCCGAATCTTCGGCGCGTGGCTCACAGTCACACTGGGCATCGCGACGGCTGCCGGCTACGCGCCCGAGCGTCCTGCAAAGAATGAGCAACCGTGAATCAACTAAAGACAACAGTAATCGGGTTTCTAGGCTTATTCTCGCTTTTCGGCGCGTCAACGGCTCTTGCTCAACAACCTCCTGCACTCGCTCAACAACCTACACCCGCGCCCGCGCCTGCACTTGCTCAGCAGCCCGCGCCAACGCCTGTAATGGCGCAACAGCCTGCGCCAACGTTTGAAACGGTGCCCATGCCAGACGGATCGGAGAAGCAGGCCTACGCGGTTGGCGTAACCGAGCCCAGGCCCGTGCCCAAGCAGTTCGCTTTCACATTCAACCCGCTCAATCTCTTAATTGGCCGCTACGGATTCAACTTCGAATATCAGCCGGTACTTCACCATGGGCTTATCGTCACTCCCCATTATGACTATCTCAGCGGCAAGGTGAACGATGACTTCTGCGAATATTGCTCAGACACTCTCAAAGGTGGCGGTGTGGAACTCGGTTACCGCTTCTACTCCGGCAAGCTTGGTCTTGACGGTTTCTTTTTGGGTCCGTCGCTGATTGTCACCTGGCACAGGCTGACCAGAATGGATCCACAGAATGACTATCACAATACTGACTTCGGCTTCACTGGAGTTGGGGGGGCGTTTGATGTCGGGTGGCAGCAGCAACTAGGTCACTTCATCATCGGGGGCAGTATTGGCGTTCAATACACCAAAAGCAAGTGGTGGCCTGTGGCCGAAGGAAGCGAAGGCGAAGACATCTTGATTACCTTGAATGCCGGCAGCTTAGTGCTTCCGCGATTGGCGTTCATTCTTGGGTACGCATTATGAGCTGGCTCGCTCAGAGCCGACGAGGCTCGGCCCTCCGCCTCGGGGATGCAAGAGAAGGCCGGATGTGAACGGCACGTGAACATTTCTCCAAAGGCGGCTCCAATTCTTGCCGTCAAACATCGGCTGAATAGCGATGGTGGACTTGGGCGGCGATTGAGGCGTTCAGCGGCATTACGATGGACTTTGGATTGCCTTCACCCCCTGCGGCAACTGCAGAACTAGGTGCCCCGCGAATTGGTGGGCGAGTAGCTTTGGAAAGCGTACAATTGGGCAATCCTATGCGTCAGCATAGTTTTTGTTGCCTTTGTGCAATGCTGTCGGTGGTCGCTTGCGGCGGCCGCTCCAAACTCGAAGGAGGGACCCTGAGCGCGAGTGTCGGCGGCACTGCTCCCGTTGGAGGCTCTGGACCCTCTGGTGGCTCCCCTGCATTCGGGGGAGTTACGCTGCCCTACAACTCCGGAGGATTCGTCGCTAAGGGTGGCCGTATGCTAGTACTTACTCGCGGTTGCCCGTCGTGACCTGAAACCCGAGGTTATGTTATGGCCGTGAAGCGGCGGGGGCCGCCAAGGCGGCACTTAGCCGGGGAAACTTCGAGTCCAGACGGGTCACGAGCGGTAAACCGATGGCTGCTTGGTAATCTGGTGCGTTGATGACCTGCTTTAGGATTCCTAGCTCCTCGGAAAGCTTACCGCCTTCGGGTCGTTGAAAAGTTCGGGTCCAGGAGATCTCGCCCGCGCTATTGCAGGGTCCAGCCGTGAGCTTCTCGAGCACCACCAGGGAGCGATCGGCCTCGAGCACCGGCAGAAACGAAAGGTGTCCAAGGGGCTTTTTCGAGAGTCCGACCGTGTCGCGCGCGCACTCCAGGTGGATCTCATCGTCGAGAACGATGGGCCGCTCTAGCCTCGGACAAACTCGATTGGCACCCTGAACCCCGAAGATTTGTGCTCGAAACGATGCTCTCCCGCTCCCGCTGGCATAGCTCGCCTGCACGATCAGATCGGGTGTCTGCACCGAGATGATCGGAATTCGCTCGATCGACACGCTCTCTAATTCATAGGGCGTTAGATCCTCTTCCCATTCTCCCGAATGATCCGGCGGCACGCCCGCAAGCCCCAGTCGATTCAGCAGCTCGCCGCGCCGGGCTTCGTCCTTCCCCACCGCCTTCAGCGAGCTCTCCCACGCCGCAAGATCGAGCTCGATCGCGTCGGTATTGCAATCGATGCTGGGGGCCCGCGCGGGGGAAGGTTCCGGACGCACGCGGCTCGGGATTCGAGGCCGGTCGTGTTCGGTCAGCGTCCGATACGCAAGGTCCTCACCCCAGCAATGGACCTCGTTGCCGAGTTTCAACGCGCAGGTGAAGTTCCGCTCAGCCGTCAACGCAAGCGCGGCTCCGAGGGATACCACGGGCATCACGGGCGACGATTGCGATCGGAGACCATTGCCCAGCTGGCCGGCATAGTTGCCGCCCCAGCACGCTACCGTGCCTCCTTTCTGCAGTGCGCATACGTGATCGCTTCCCGCCACAAGCGTGGCTACGCCGCGCAACCCTTCGACTTGGGTCGGCTTCAACAGCGGCGAAGGCTTGTCGATTGGCTTCTGCAGATCCCGCCCCACGCACGAGACAGTCCCATCGTCGTGTACCGCACAGAGCGAAGCCGCCGGGTGAGGCAACCTCACGCGCGGCCCCCCCACGAATACGATCTCGCGCAAGTGCTTGAATCCAGGGACCTCCTGCGGCTCCGCCGGGTTCTCCACTTTCGGGGCGCTGAAGGGGTAGCGGGGGTCTGCTGGGGCGATCGCTCCCTTGACCCCACCCCAGCAGGACACCTTGCCTGTCGCAAGCACAGCGCAGGTTCCCGCGCCCGCGACCAGGATTCGCGTGGCGCGTGGGACCTCGACACGCTCGGCGTGGGTCCGTGCATTTCCGGGCTTGCCGAGCTGACCGACATCGTTCTTTCCCCAGCACCATACGGCGCCGTCTTCATCGAGGCCGCAGGCATGGGAGTAACTTCTGGCTACGGACTTCATGCGCTCCGCACCCTGCACGCGGATCGGGGAGGCCGAATCGGCCCAGCAATAAATCGCGCCGCCCGCAACAGCGCACCCAGCCTCCCGCTGTCCGTCGAACTGCGTCACCATCGGGTCCGAATCGCCGACCTCGAGCTGCCAGCTCGTCACATTCGCAACCAGCTGCGTCCAGGAGACCGTTCCTTTCCCTGGCTCCCGAATCCGGCAGCGCAACCTGCCCCCCTCCATTCCGCATTGCTGCCACGGCGAAAGGCTCAGGGTCCCTAGCTTCGGTGCCTCAGGCGTCAGAGCGGAACTTGGCGCAACGGAGGTCGCGAGGATGGCCTCCGGGGACCGCTGCGCTGGAGCGGGTCCTGCGAGATGGCTGGAGCCGCAGGCCAGCATGCTGGACGCTGCGAGCTGCCACATGTGACGGGGAACAGGAATCATCATCGAAGGCCTCTGTCAGTGTGCGCAATATCTTCTGGTAACTCGCGGCCACGAGCACGCCAGCTTTGTCGCGCGGCCTTCGGAAAAATACGCTTGGACTACCTTCAGCGAAACCGGGGACTTGCATACGACCCATAAATATGGGAATATGGCAATCGTGTGCGTCACGAAGCTGCCGTTGACCAGCGGGTGCAGGCCGAAAGGCCCTAGTCCCGTCTGCGGAAACATCTTCGGATCGCAGATATTACCTCTAACTCCGGTTCCGAGTGGAACCGCAAACCGAAGAGCCCGATGCGGGAAAACCGCAAGTCCGGTTCTGTAAGGAGCGCCAGTTGAAAGCTGGTGTTTACTTGATGAAGACCACGGTCGAGCTTCCAGATGATCTCTTTCGTCGGGCCAAAGCCACGGCCGCATCAAAGGGGATGAGTCTTAAGGAACTCTTGTCTCAGGCGGTTGAAGAGCGCCTGCGTCGCGACGGTGCGCGCCCAGTTGAACCCGCTTGGAAGGCGTTGGCTGGCAACTTGGCCCCTTTACGCAAGGAAACGCGGCGCATCGAGGCACGAATCGACGACGAATTCGGGCAGGTGGATGAGGATGACGAGTGATCCTCGATACTAACGCCGTATCCGCGCTTGCTGACGGCGATGCCAAGCTTCTGAGAAGTGCAGCCAAAGTTGCCAAGTTTTCACTGCCTGTAGTGGTGCTTGGGGAATTCCTTTTCGGCATCGGTCGTTCCAAGTACCGCACACGGTATGCTGAATGGCTGCGGAAACTGACTGAAGCCTCAGTGGTCCTGTTGATCGACGAGGTGACGGCTGAACATTACGCCACGATTCGTGAAATACTGCGTGCCAAGGGGCGACCAATCCCCTCGAACGATGCCTGGATTGCGGCCCTGGCCCTGCAATATCGTCAACCGGTACTGACCCGGGACGAGCATTTCGATGTAGTAGATGGCGTTGAACGACGTGCCTGGTGATTGGGTGCCCCCAGTAGGTTGAAGTTGTATGGCGGCCGCGGGTGCTCAACGTGACCGAGAACTCCACCCGCTTCAGTCAAAAAACTCGATCGCCGCGATGCAGAGGTGAAACGGTACGGGTCCACCTCCCGTGCTGGTAGGTTGCGGTTGCTCGACTTCGAAATTCACTTGCACTGCGGTCTTCATGTCGCCCCCGGGCGGCTGTTGGTAGCCCCAATAGGGGTTAGTTGCTAGGTCAGCAAAAGGCACTCGCTGTCGGCTCCAGCCGGGCGGCACCGTAAGCTCCACGAAGACGTGCCCATTGCACTGGTCCAAGTTCGCCGCGTCGGCTTGCCCACAAACTCCGCCGTAGGGCTCGGACTCCTTGTCGCCCACTTGAAAGTGGAACGTTGTCCCTGTAGTCAGTGCATCGTAAACCCAGAACTGAAAGCCCTTGTGGGAGCTAATATCCACGTACTGCGGGATGCCATCGGCACCCGCCTGCGGCGCCAACTCGAACACGAAGCCTTCGGCGGCATACGCATATTGGGCCGCCGGAGTCTGACCCCAAATGCACGCGGCATGCGAATAGGTTACGGTGTCGGGTGGCGCGGGGATTGCTGCTCCAGGTGCCGATCCGATCGGCGTGTAGTAAAAGTTGGCGCTGCCCCCGTCGGTCACCTCGCTCCGACTCAACGGAGTGATTGACCCGGTGTCATTGGCATCCGCGCCGCCGCCGATGTACGTGTACCAATAGCCAGCGATGTCACCCGCGTGTTGAGGCATGAGTTGAATCTGAGCGCCCCCCGTATTGCTCATGTCGTCAATCAGCAACGTGCTGGTCGGTTGCGGATTGCTCGGAACACTGGCATCCGGAATGCTGGCCGTGGCGGCCCCGGGTGCAACGAAGCGGATGACCGTGATCGATGCGGGGGCAAACGTAAACGACGTCGCGGCGCCCGCTCCACACGTTAGCCTGTGCGTGGGAGCCGTGTCAGGCTCGGCATGGAACGGAACCGTCGATGTTTCCCAGACGTAGTTGGTCTTGTCGAACGTCCAAACGTCGGCAGCCTTTCCTACGCTAAAGGGGCTGATATCGATCGTCGCATTGTAGGCGTTCGTTTCGTCCGAATTGATCACGGCGAGCGAAAGTGCCCCATCCGGTCTAAGATCTGCGTAGGTCGCCAATGCGGATTGTGACGAGTTGCTCGACACGAGTTGGTGCGTACGCGTATCGCCGCCAATCGCCCAGTCCGAGCTCATCAGCTGCATGGCCCAGTAGTCTGCATGCTCCTGGTAACGAAACGCATTTCGATTGTATTGAAGGTAGCCGAGATCGCCGCTTGTGTTGTCATATACGTCCGTCGTGGTCCAACCGCTGACTAGATTCCAAAGGTTGGTCCCGCCTCCGTTGCCGAAGTAGCGAATGAATTCGCCCAGCGTGTGGGCAACCCATAGTCCGTTGACGAGTTGGTTGGTGAAGACCGGCGTGTTGGGTGACCCAATCCCAATATTGTACTCAGTGAGGAATACCGGAACGTTGCCGGTCAACGTTGTATCTGCAAGCCATGACTTCAGGTTGCCGGCAAACGTCCCCAATTGAGCCGGAGTTGCGAGCGCCGTGCTGTCAGTTACGGAGTTCCAATTGGGGTACCAGTGAAAGTCGATTGCATTGATATAGTCATCCTTGTCATCCGCGTGCAAAAACTCGATGAAGTCCTGGATGAATAGTTTACCGTCCGCAAGATTCGAACCTTCGTTGGGCCCCCCGCTGACCGGTCCGAGAATGACAATGTTCGGGTCGACGGCCTTCATCGCGTCGTAGTACTCCTCGTACCGCTTGACGTAGTCCTTGGCGTTCAAAGGACCGCCGGTCTCCCAATTGCCTTCCATTTCATTGCCGATCTGCCAATAGCGAATGCCGTATTGCTTGACGACGTTGGCATAGTGGACGAAGGCTGCTGCTTCTTGAGGTGACCCGGTACCCACATTGACCGTAATCACGGGGTCGGCTGCTGGCGTGAATGCCCGCGCATAGGCCATGAACGATTCAAAATCGAAGTTCGGTTGATTCGTAGGGGTGTTGGCGATGTCGGTGCTCGAGGCGGTGGCCGGCGACTGCGACATGCTCGGCACGTTGCTGGTGATCTGAGTCGTGCCGTTGAACGCGGTCAGTTCGGCGATCGAATAGCGGCCGGCTGCGCCTTCCGAACTTGCAGTCATCAACACCCGCACAAACTGCGTCGCGAGCGGCGTGAACGAGACGGTTTGCGTGCCGCCGTTGCCGGCCACAACCCCAGCCGAAGTGGTTTGCCACGAGCCCCCGGTTACCTGATACGGAGGTTGCGCCCAAGACGAGGTCATATTCCAGCTTTGGACCTCGAAACTTGTTGCATAGGGCGAACCCCAGTTAATGGTCAACGACGAAACCTGCTTGTTCGCTCCGAGATCGACATAGACCCATTGCGCGTCGGGAAAGGCCGTATCCGCATTGGACAACCAATGCGTGGACGTGTCGCCGTCTGTCAGCATGCTCGGTGTTCCGTAGCTCGTCGATGTCGTGCCACGATGGATTTCCGTGCCCGGAAAGCCCGGCGTAAAAGTCGTGTCGCTTGGGACCCAGTGCTGGTTTGTGTCGTAACTGCCAGTGCCGTTCCAGTGATAGTCATCCGAAGACGAGCCGCCGGGATAGCGGATGAAGAAATTGCCGGCGGCAGCCACCTTGGCCTGAGTGTTCGTCGAGTCCGTCTGGCTGATGAAGTAGCCACTATTGATGCCGAAGAGCAACTTTGGCACGAAGGTGTTGACGACAGTTGAACTGTCAATGCTAATTGCCGCAGGCAAACCGGCGTCATTTTCCGCAAATGAAGCCGTACACACCGGTTGGACTCCACTGTCGAGAGCCGCAGTGCCACCTTGTGCAGAGTTACTACCGGCATCTGTTGCCGGGTTCGAGACCTTGTTGCTGCTGCTTGAACAATTGACGCTGAGGGCCGCAGCCGACAACAAAACTGCCGTGACTCCAGCCCTGCGAAAATGTCTCGATTGGTGAACCATACGACCTCCGGGTGGGCGACCCTGCAAAATGGGATCCAAATGATCTGCCCGATGCTTGCGCAATCGCTGGCGGGTCCGAGTGCCCGGCGCGTCTATGATTCGTAGAATTGTCTCCCGGGAGTAGACGGCATAGGCTGCCCAAGGCGGCACTTAGTCGGGAAACTTGGAGTCCAGACGGGTCACGAACAGTAAACCGATGGTTGCTTGGTAACCTTGCGTGTTGATGCAGTGCTCTGAAGTTCTTGGCATCAGCGTCCGTAGGCGTCGGCTATCTCCAAGTACAATATCCAGCGATGCACTGAAGTCCTTGAGTTCCGAGCGTGAGTGGGTAGTAGCTCGAAAGGGGTGGGCCGTTTTCGCTGAATGCGGCAAGGCATGCCGCATCCGCGGACACCGAAGCCATGCCGGCATCCGTTGCGACATCCGGGTTAGGACCACTCGCGCTCAGCGAACAGGGCATCGTGCACATGAGCAAGCCTGCTGAACCTGTCCGGCAAGTGAGTCCTTTAGCGCAATCTGCGTCACTTTTACAGTTGTCGCCGAGATAACCCGTGCACGATGCCAATGTTTGCGGTTGGCACGATGAACACCCTGCCTGCGTCGTCATGCTGCATCTGCCACAGCCAATCTTGGCGACGGCGTACCCATCTTCGCACTCGAACAGCGTATTGTCGGAGCACACCGGTCCCGAGCCTCCGGCACAGGCGGGTTCCGGGGTTACGCCTGGCGGAACGCATATGGCCGCCCCAGGTTTGCCTTCGAGGCAATGGGTCGAGACCGGGTCACTTGGGTAACTCGCACCGGAACCACACGCTACCGTCGAGACTCGATAGCCCGACAAACACTCCACGAGCGAATCGCCTGAACAATAAAGTGAATTGGAGTCGAGGCAGCGCGGGTCCTTGGCGGTGGATTCGGCGCACAGAGCGGGAATTGAATCGGGCTTGAGGCAAACCTGCGTCGAGCTACAAGTGTGTGTGGCCCACCGCGTATGACAACTGATGTCACCGCAGTCATTCTCGCACGTCTGCACTTCGGAGCCGACGCAGCGGGATTCTCCTGCGTCACACACGTTGTCGGCGCACCCCACACACGCAAGCGAACTGGTGAGCCCCGCCAATGTCAGAGAGTATCTCAGCAAGGAATACCACAGATTCGAGACTGGCTTCATGGTGCACCTCAACTCCCCGCGTCTACGAGTGTGCCGTCGGCAGCGATCACGGGAAAGTGTTCCTGGGTTCGGTCGATTGAAACGCACGCGCCAGCGCGGCAAACTTGCCCTGAAGGACAACTCGAGCCAGGTTCGCCGGCGTCCGAAGCAGCAACCCAGCCGTAACACGACCTTTCGAGTGGTTGAACGACAACGAAGCTGTCACGGGTCGGCAGAGTCACGATGCCTTCGGCAAATATTTCGAGCTTCGATCCCTTCCATGCTTTGACCCGATAGGTCATTTGCGTTTCCGTCGTGTCTGAGGGTACCGGCGCCCAGAATCGCGCTCGTAGAAGGAGACCCGCGTCACCGAGTTCATCGTCTTTAGCAAAGAGCTGCGCGTCGAACGACTGAGGATCGATGAACTCAATTCGGAGGCTGTCGATATCACTAGGTATCGAAAGATCGGTCGTCAGTTCGAGCGCGAAAATGGGCTGCTCGTGAACGCTAACGTCGGACACGCTGTAATCCTGCTGACTGCACGCGCACACTCCGAAGCTAGACCCGAACCAGAGAAAAGCAGATAAAGCGTGACCACGAAGAAATGACTGAGCTTGAGACACATGGTAATGCATCGCCATCCGCACCTGGCAATGTCCGTGCCACAACCGTCTGCACCGATTCCGCGAGAAATGCCGCCTAGAGCGGGCCGCCGGGCTGTGCCGCCGGGAAACAGTGTCGTTGGCGGGCAACGACTCGCGAGAGGTTTTCCTGTAAGCCAGGCGCTCGATTGAGACGAGCAGCCCGCAGTCATCCGGTGGCCATTGCTCGTTCGGCATCAGCTGGCCGCCAAAGGCAGGTACTCATTGGGGACGGCCAAATTCCGTGAGCCAAATCAGCCGAATGAACAGGCCATAACTTGTGGGCGATGTTGGCCTGGACGGCGTTGTCAAAGGCTGCTCCAATTAGCCACCAGGTAGCGCCTGAGTGAGCGACGGCGAATTTAGTCGAGGGTTACGGCGTGATTTGACAGGACGAGGGTCTTTGGAATCCCTTTGCTCAGGCAGGGTAATGCCAAGCTGCGTTCAGATCGAAAGACTTGCTGCTTGCGGCCATCTCAAACGCCCATGCCTTCGGGACCCCGTTTGTCCGCTCCACGCGGCCGCGGTAACAGCTACTCCCCGTTGCATTTCGCAACCGCGCCAGTGATCGACCCTACCAGGCTGCAAAGTGGCAATTACGTGACACTCTATTCGACTCAGTGACAGTGATGACATCGCTTCGACACTTTGGCAGAGAGGCACGCACTGTTTCAGTCACCCTCGTAGAACCAGCAAACTTCATCAGTCTTTGACTTCATCAGTCTTTGTTTGACATCGGCACACACACACATGCGACAAGCAACACTACTTTAATCGCTTAGACAACTTGCGACATGATGGGATGCGCGCAGGCTGTCTATGTTTGTGTCCCGTGTCATGGAAAAAACGCTCTGGCCCGCATACCCACGAGCAAAGTTCTAATCATAAGTACCAAGGAGGGTTCAATGCACACACGTAATTTGGGTAGATTGTTAACTGGCAATTCTTTTTTGATCGCGGTATTCTGCGGAGTCACTCTTGCCGCTGGCACCACGCGCGCGGCAGCAAGGACAACACGACATACCGCCCATCCGCTCGAGCATACAAATATTTGGATTCAGACGATACCCTATGCAACCTGCAGACTTCACTCGCATAGTGACAATGATTCTCTAAATGCCCTTGAAATATATTCTGATGAACGTGGTATTGCTGTGTTCGATATTAATGCACAAGACGTCGGAACCCAAGCGAATCTAGACTTGGACTGTACACCGGAAAACGGATCAAATGCCATAGACATGCAATCAATAGTGGTTCAAACGGTGGACAAGTCAGTCAAGACTTCGTCGGAAACCGCTCAGCTTGCGAACGTGCCTGTGCGCGGCAAATTGCGGCCTGCGCTGGCAGGTGATCCTATGCAGCCATCGGATGAGGAATTGATTAGCCGCGGCTACCCCCCAAGGCCGAACCTGATTCAATCGACGGGGCAATTTCGGAGATGGTTGGAGGACGTTTCAACTCCCGTTGTGATGGTCTCAAACCATACGCTCGGGAATCGTTCAAGCCGTCGTTCTCCATTTATTGCACCGCTGGGAACGGAGCACATCATCTATGCAGCCTCTGGACCTATCTGGAGCGGTTATGCCGCCACGCAATTTAGTCCAATTGCGAGTCCGATTTGGGACTACGTAACCGGTGAGTGGAATGTGCCTGGCGTAAGCGGGCAGTATCCTGTAACTGGAATTCCCTTCATGACATCTATTTGGGTTGGACTCGGAGGTTTTACTGTCCCCGGCGTTACCGCCAGTCACACTCTCCCGCAAGTTGGCACTGATCAGGAGGCAACCTGCTACACTGCCGGGCGTGGTTGGTATTGCATTCAGATCAACTCCGCTTGGGCTGAGTACTATACCCCCACTGTTACACAGAGTACCATATTTCCAAATCTGATACCCGTAACTGGGCATCAAATGTACGCATGGGTCGAAATTACTGACGCAAACAAGAATTTCAGCAAAAATGGCACATGGGCATGGATGTACATCCGGGATTATACCGCAGGACTATCCGCAAATTACTTCGTCAATACGCCGAGCGGGTATACCTTCACCGGGAATGCCGCTGAATGGATAGTGGAACGGCCGACTAACTTAAGTACCGGTCAGCTTTACCCTCTTGCAAACTTCCCCGATACGAAAATGACGTACACATTCGCCACGGTGCAAGATACGAATTCGAACAATGGCTATGGTGATGTTACCTATGGAAGCTACCAAACAACCGCGTACCAACTAACCATGAAGAACGACAATGGTAATGTACTGGCTAGTGTCTATCCCGGCCCAATGGATTCCACTGGGCAGGAGATGACCTTTCACTTTGTCGCAAATCAGTGATCCAGACGGACCACCAATGGCAACGTGGACGGCAATCAGTCGGTGAACTTCGGGTCCTGACGGGTTGCGAAGGCAGGCCGCGATGGCTACCTGCTGCGCTTCCGCAAGGACGACCAAGTTTGGAGTTCTTTGGCTCAACCAACGCGACATCGAATTTGATCCGTGTGGATTTCCGCAACTTCCGCCGCGATGAATTGCAACTTAAACACAAGCGACCGCTCCGGTCATTGACTCTACCTCTCGACCCAACGCCTTCGACCGAACTTTTGGCCCCTGTGCACTGCGCAAAGGGGCCATGCTGGTAAATTATTGATGTCTTGCCGTCACGTGGCCGCCCAGCAGAGGTCGCCCAACCGCACGTCAATTGTCACTGATGGGTGCGCGAGCCGGCCAGCGCGATAAACTATAAGCGCTTATCAGTCAGCCGTAACGAAGAAGTCACGACTCTTCGAACTGAAAGCGTGGAACAGTTTGGACGTCGCAATGAACCATGAACTGAAAAGACTAAAGCTCTTCGTCGGTGCGACCCTTACGGTCGCCGTCAACTCGAGTTGTGGCGGCAATATTGCACTCAATCCCAATGAAACGACCGGCAACAATGCCAACGAAATCGGAGGAGCTGCCAATGGTGGCGTGATGAACACGGGAGGCGCCTTGGGGGGCGGAGCCATCAGCGCTGCGATCTCCGTCAGCGCGAGCATATTGTACGATACACAAGTGCCGCCGTGCTTTGCCGGTTACGAGCACCCCAATATTTGCTGCCAAGGCGGCCCTGACCAGGCAACGATCTGCGCAGAAGATCTGACGCATCCCTTTGGCTTATGCGAAAAAGGGCAGTTCGCCTATCCTGATGTAAGCGCTTGCTGTTCGCTGGATAACAAGGCAGCCTGTTTGCAGCCCTCAAGTGTCGAGCCCACCGCAGACGCAGGGCAGCAAGCCGCCTGCACGAACCCCTGTTATCCCGGGACATACCCACTCCCTGAATCGGTGAGTTCCGCCAACGACAGTTTTTGCTGTATTGGAAGCGGCCAAGCAGTGTCATGCATGTCGAAAGCGGGGCATTGCGAATCGACGGGCTGCTCACCAATATGTGGCGCCCCATGCCCCGCTGGTTGGGCGGCCCCCGCGGGAGGCCAGGTTGATTTGTGCTGCCAGACAGATTCGAGTGGACAGAGCGTCTGTTTTTCCCAATCCGGGTCGATTGGCGGTTACATCGGCATCCCGGGCGCTTCAGGCCCCACCGGTTGTACAAGCGAGGAGTTCATAAATGATGGTAACAGTTACACAATGAATTGCGATTTCACAGGTTCGAAGGGCTGCACCTGTTTGCGCAATGGCGTGGTAACTTTGACATTACCTTTCAACGATTGCGACCTTGCTCTGTGTGGGTTTCCGCCACTTCCGCCGTGAGGACACTTGGTGACTTCGTTGACGCTGCGTCGAACATTCTGGAGCTCCGGTGATGCAACTTTACGAGTCGCACTTTTGGCTCAGAATGCAGTACTTTTCATGCGGCGATGTCTTCCCGAAAGTCGGCACGATTTCTTCACCTGGACAATGGACAATGGTGTCGTACACGGGTGATCTCATTCTGGAACCTTCTCTTGAAACCGGAGATATCGATCTTCTGAATCTCTGGCGGATGCAGGAAATCCGCGACGACAACATTGAAAGCCGAAATGCCGCCCACCTCGCCGGCATCTCGTGCTGTATGCTGGGCAGTCGGGCTCGGCTCGTGCGGTCGGCGCCGCTCACGGCTGGCTGCAATCTGGCAGCCACGCAGCGTCTGAGTGTGCGACGGTGAATTTAGTCGAGGGTTACGGCGTGATTTGGCAGGACGAGGGTCTTTGGGTCACCTTTGCTCCTAGTGGAAGTGCCCCTTGCGTCGAGCAATTTGGAGCGTCGGACGGCGCTAAAGGTCGGTCATCAATTGCCAACAGTGCATTGGTAGGCACAAGCCTCGGCTCCAGAGCTATTCGGCAACGCCGCACCAAATACAGTCGTCGTTGCGTCGCAATTGCCCTCCGATACGACGGCCAACGTGGTCCCTGCGATCGACTTGTCCAAACAATTGAACCCCGTTTGCGTAAATACGACGCTGCACGTGAGCGTGTAGCCCATAAAGCTCATACTCACGGTGGACGTTCCCACGCTCGTCGCTGAAACGGTGTCACCTTGGTAAGGACACCACTGAAAACAGCGGCCCGCATTGCACTTGCCGCCGCAGGCGACCGTTGAGGAAAGGACTTGGCCGGTCAACTGTGGCGTGCACGTGGGATAGGTGTTTGGAGCAGCCCTTTCAAGGTGAGCGTTTGATGTAGGTCCATCAGATCCATATCGCACGTTGTGGGATCTTTCTTTGGGGGTTGATGCGAACGCACTATCCATGGCCTCAGCGTTCGTGCATCACGCAAACATGATCTTGTCTCCATTGCTCGGGCGCTATATCGAGCGGGCTCCCATTAGCGTGATGGCGCGCACTTTGATGGAAGCTGCGTTGGTGCCAGAAGAACTCAATGCACTTTTCGAGCAACACGCCGACCGTCAGTACACGCGAACGCTGCTGTTTTCATCAATGGTTGACTTGATGGGAATTGTCGTCAGCAAGAGTCGCCCATCCGTGCATGCGGCGTTCGAGGAGTCCAAGGAATCGCTTGGTGTGTCGCTGCCCGCCGTCTACGAAAAGCTCAATCACCTTGAGCCCGCCATTATCAGTCAGTTCGTACGTCACTCGAGTACCAAGCTGGGTGAGGTCATCGTGAGCATGAAGGGCGAATTACCACCATTGATAGACGGTTACCGCGTCAAGATTATTGATGGCAATCATCTGGCGGCAACTGAACGTCGGCTCAAGGTCTTGAAGCGAAGCAAGGCAGGTCCTTTGCCCGGACACTCCTTGGTTGTCCTCGACCCTCAGTTGATGCTCGCCACGGACATGATTCCTTGCGAGGACGCCCATGCTCAAGAGCGGTCACTGACTCCTGAGATTCATGCGCGAGTGGGCGAGCATGAAGTCTGGGTTGCCGACCGTAACTTCTGCACGATTCCACTGTTGTTTGGTATCGTTCAACGTGACGCGTTCTTCCTGATCCGACAACACGCCAATCTACCATTCGAACCCATCGGACCGCTCAAGCCGTGTGGTCGCACAGATACAGGAGAAGTGTTCGAGCAAATAGTGGCACTGACGGACAGCGAAGGCGCGGTGCTCAAGGTCAGGCGCATCGTTATTCGACTAGATGCGTCAACTCGTGACGGTGATCGCGAGCTGGCGATACTGACGAACCTGCTCAAGGGCGCCGCAAGCGCAATCGACGTCTCCAACGTCTACCGCAAACGGTGGAAACTCGAAACGATGTTTCAATCCCTGACGCAGATGCTGCAATGCGAAATTGATACTCTTGGTTACCCACGAGCAGCTCTGTTTGGTTTCAGCGTTGCACTCGTTACCTACAACATTCTATCGACAGTGCAGGCCGCTTTGCGGGCCAAGTTTGGCGTCGAAAAGATCCAAGAAGAAGTCTCGCTGTACTACGTCGCAATCGAAATGCAGGCGTCGCACCAAGGCATGGAGGTCGTCTTCGACACGGAAGACTGGGAACCATTTCGCGCCATGCCGACCAAAGCCCTCGGCAAGTTTCTGCTCACGTGCGCCGCCCACGTCGAGCTCCGCAAATACCGGCGCCACCCCCGTGGCCCTAAGAAGCCGGTACCGAAGAGAACTCGATTCGTCGATAAGATGCACGTGTCCACTGCGCGCCTTCTTGCCAAATCACGGAAGAAGTGACCTTGAAAGGGCTGGTGTTTGGAGCAATTCCTGTAGGTTGGTCGAGAGGATACGGACCGATCGGACACGGTGTTGCCTCGCAGAAGTACTCGACCAGGTTGCCGGAGCTGTCGCAATGATCCGAAAAGCTTCCGTTAGTTCCGATGGTGGTCAACGCGATCTTGTCTGGAAATGGCAGAGACGCATCGGGATCGATACAAGCACCTGTAGTACCACCGGTACCTAGTGCCCCCGCGCTGGATGTTGCGCCACCGACGACTGAAGCTCCGCCAGACCCACCGCCCCCGAGCGGGCAATTAAGGCCTGTGGACTTGCAAGGATCACCTCCGGTGGCGCCTCCTGCACCGCTGCCGCCGCGACTCGTACTCGTCGAGCCTCCGACGTGCATGGCCCCACCGCTCGACGTGCCGCCCACACTCGACGCACCGGCGTTGCTGGCACCCGATACGTCACTTGAGCCGCTACAGCCCAATAGGCCTGTGGCGATAAGGAGGGTGAAACGGTAGGGCGGGTACTGGTCTTTAGTTTTGTTGGGCATCATTAGTCCGAACCGTTTGAGTGAAACTGGCCTGCTGGGTGCAAACCTTGCGCCACGTTCGATATGCGCTGTGCTAAGCGTTGGCAGACCCAAATCAACGGATTTGGGCCCAACACAGCTGATGTTAATTGCCCTCGATATGATTAACTGTGCCAAACGGTGTGCCAACCCGGCACCAATGACGTCGAGCATGTAGCGGCGGGGGGCGTGGCTGGTCCACGGCTGTTCCAACTTGTCCACCAGGCTGCGGCTGAGTGAGCGACGGTGAACTTGTGCGGAAGGATTACGGCCTCGGTTGTTGGGTTGTTGCAGGGTGCCGGGAAGTGCCACCAGAGCGGCAAACACCAAGGCCATGACGTTTCCACCCACGTCCGCCATCATGGCATCTAGCGTCCTACCGGCGGAATCGCGCGCGTGTGCTGTGGGCGCTTGGGTAACTTGCCGAAGGGGCCCGAGGGAGCCGATTAAGTCCGGTGTGAGGACCCAATCCAAGACAATCCAGCTAGCGGACATCGGCATCACGAAGCAGAGGGCAGCCGCATGCCTCGGGCTATTTGGGGCTGCGTCGGCGCGGCACGCAAGCGCGGCCCGACTATCCGGAAGACGGCACGCACACACCGAGCGACCCGGCACAACTTCCGCCAACGCAGTAGCCACCTGGGCATTGCGTGTCCGTGGAGCAGCTCGGAATGGAACATGTTCCATTCGTGCATGAAAAATACGAAGGACATTCGGGGCACGTCCGCGGGCCAATGCCGCCACAGTGTTGTACTGGGTGCAGTGTGATGAAGACACGGCACGTGCGCGATGGTGAACACGGACCGGTAGGTATTTCCAAGAATGCTCCCAATTGGCAGCCAGGCTGCGGCTGAGTCAGCGACGGTGGACTTCGGCGGGAGATTGCGGCGAAGGTTGGCAAGGTGACGGGATTTGGCTTTCCGTGCGTCTGACAGAGTCCGCATCAGTCAGCTTTGGTGTCTTCTAGCCGATTGACGAATGTTAAGTTACACGACGCGGGCGAGCGTCAGATTGCGACTGGCAGCACGTGATTGAGTATTTCGTGGGCCATTGGAAATCCTGGTGGCATCCGATTGGCAAACAGCACCACCGAGGCGCCTAACACTGCGGCAGCCGCGAGTGGCATTTGCACACCTAACATCCGTCACTTGCGCTGCCGTCGCTGCGCCCCAGCAGCCAGGCCGACCAGTGTGAGCATGAGCAAGCGGCCGCTCAAGCCATAGCTTGCCCCGATCCGTGACAAAGCACAACTTGCCGAGGCGCTTGCTTGCACTTGGCAACTGTTGCCTACGCACGTTTGGATATTCAGCTCTTGTTTGAGAGCGTCAATGCAGCTCTGAAGATTGCCGCCGTGATCGATGTAGTCGCCACCGCAGAAGAGCGCGCCTTCCCCCGTTCTTTCGCAGTCTGCCTTGCAGCCACCCGTGCAGCTCACGTATCCCGCCGCTTGGCAAGTGGCTTGGCAATCGATACGCACCGAGGCATTGCAGCTTCCCTGACAGGATGCGGCACACTCACCTTGGCAGGTGGAATTCGTGTTGGCATTGCAACTTGCATCACACTCACCCTGGCAGGTTGCTATACTCGACGCAATGCAGTCTGTTTTGCAATTTGCCTGGTCGGAACTACTTTGGCAGTGCGTTGTACAGTTCGATTCGCACGTTGCGCCGCAAGTATTTCTGCAGTCGAACGGAACAGTTGAAACTGGCGGTAGCAGAACAATTGCCTTGGCACGTGTCGATACAAGACACATCGCAAGAGGGAGGGATTGCGTTACACTGTGTTTGGCAATTGGCATACAGGGCGGCGCTGCATCCGATGGGCGAGCAATTTGCTTCGCAGCTGACTCCAGTCTGGACTTCACATGTGGCATTGGCTTCGACATCAATATTACCGCAGCTCGTGACGGTCGCGCTGGTGGCCTTGGCCGCGGGTGCCACTGCAATGAGTGAACCAGCTGTCAGCAAACCTGGAAGAAACCATCGAGCCATCGCCATGCTCCTCGTGCGAAATTCTGGGGCCAACCCGGGTATGAACCCTTTACGCAGATCGAACTCGGATCTTCCTGCGTAATGTGCCGCTTAGCCAACGGGTAAAATCAATGCTCGAGGCGGCGAGTCCGGGAGCCTATGGCCGACGCCATTGGGCACGTGGCCGAATGATTGACTGCCCGCTGACTTCAAGACGATGATCAAATCCGGGTCAACCCGAGCTACCCTGACGCGGGCGAGCGCCAGATTGCGCCTGGCAATATATGATTAAGCATTTCATGGCCCAGGGCAAGACCGTGTAGGGGTCTTTGGGCGTCTTTGCTGGCTTGGGTTAATTTGGTGCCATCGTCGTACCTCCGACGCCAACCGAATACGGACAGGAATTTGGTGACTAATCAACCGGGGATACTGATCGGGCGTGGGATTAGAAACCAACGACGGCGATGGATATGGGCGTTTGCGCAGCATCGGATATTTAGACGGTAATGAGCAAGCTCGTCGAATATTGCTGGCGAGGGAACTTGGCTTGTCGCTGCCTGAGGGCTGACACGGCTACCAGCCGGAAATCGTGATTTTCAGAAGGAAACTCTGGGATAGGTGCAATACTTGACCTCGTGGTTGACCCTATTGAAAAGGTAAGCTTGGCGGTTCCCTCGTTCTCCGAGCCGTATGCCAAAACCGTCCCTCTTAGAGTAGCAATCCAATGCGTTCCGTATGTCGGCTCCGCATTGGATTTGTTGCTTACTGAAGGTTCGCGCCAGCTTGCGGAAGAACGCTTACGATACTTTTTTGCGGGCCTTGACCTGGATGTTTCGCGTTTGAAAGCCGAGAGCCTCAACCAAGCCTACTTATCCAGCGCCAAGTTCTACGATCTGTTGCGCGCAGCACTAGAAGACTCCGTACGTGCAGGAGAAAACGAAAAGATTCGTCTAAATTCCCGCATCCTAGCCGGTGCAATTGTCCTTAGCCCCAGCATTGGGATGGATGAACCGGCGCTATTCATCAAAATTCTTAGTGGGCTCGATGCGCGTGATATTTATATTCTTAGGATCATCATCGATAGCCAGGCCAACTCCCCAATGACCGATAATCAATCTCAGTACGATTGGGCCGTTGAACGAACCTGGCAAAGGTTTCACGAATTGACCCAACACTCTTTGCACGATGCCGAGGTACCTTACCGGGTGATTCGACTGACGAACAGCGGTTGTTTAAACGAAATCTATCCCCAACAAGGGAAGGAAGGGCACACAAGAGCATTTGTTCCAAGCCTTATCGTGCACCAGATGCGCCATTGGCTCGAACGTTTCGGAGGATTCCCAAGTGAAGCTGACATTAAGGCAGCTCAGGAAAAGGCTGACTTGACGGTTGCTCAAGCCAAGGTTGCTCCAATCTGGCAGCGAGGCAGCGGCTGAGTGAGTGACGATGAACTTGGGCGGGTGATTGCGGCGTGCGATGGCAGGGTGACCCTTTAGGCTTTCCTCCCCCACGCGCTCGACTTGCATGGGCCCACTTGGAGGCGTGTCGGCGGGCAGGATAGTGAAGTTAGTCCGGGCACACAAAACGAAGCCCAAAGCCAATATCCCCACAATAACACTGTAGCGGATATACTTCGGCACTAGACCCGGCTTGAGTGGGTAAGATAAGCGTACATCCCACGGGGTAACGGAGGTTCGGATCGAGCGCGCCGGCATCAGAACCCGAAGGCGGCCAATTCGGCGCTGCACAACCTCCCGTATCTCCGGCGGGCAGCGGGTAACAAGCAATGCAAGTTTGACAAGGCAAAGCAGGGCCGGGCGAGCAGTCGTTTGCGTTTCCGCTATAGACTTGATTCAGGCAAGGTGCGCCCGCGTCATTCACAATTGTTTGATAGACTGCCGTCGTGCCGCCGGTGTCTTGCCCGCCCGTCCCATTTGTTCCGATGGCTGCCGCCGAACCACCGGTACCTGGCGAGCCACCTGTGGCTCCTATCAATTGCGAGTTTTCGTTTTGACTGCCGCATGCGCAAGCCAAGGTCGGAACAACCAAGACTAGGTTGATAATGCGCTTGACCATACAGGACCGAAGGCTACCTCGGTCCGGCTCAATGCGCATCCAGAGGCGGAAAGCACAGCTGATTCGTAGCCCGACAGTGCCTTGAGCATATTGCGGGCCGAATCCGGTATGATGTCCTATAGTCAGATTGTTCGCCACCTCTGCCGTTGTCGGCATGTTCACGGCCTGGCGGTGGACAGACGGACGTTGGCGGACCTGCCGCGAGCTTAAATGTATTGGTGGCGCCGCTTCCACTGGTGGCTCGACAGGAATCGATCTGAAAACCTATTGCAATGGCATATTGTTGCGCGTGTATGGTTGCCATCTGGAGCAGTTCGTGAATGTGACAAGTTGCGACATCCCACTGCAGCATTCACCGGCAGATCCAGCGATGGTCACAGTGGCAGCCGATTGCGAAATCATAATGCAGGTCACGCCCGATGCTGGCAGCCTCGGTTTCTACATTGTGAGCGACGATGAACTTGAGCGGTGGGTTGCGGCGTACGTTGGCAAGGGCGATCAGGGTCAACCCGAGCTACCACGACGCGGGCGGGCGTTAGATTGCGCCTGGCAGCACGTGATTGAGCATTTCGACGGCCCTCGGACATCTTGCCCCCTTGAGGCAAGCGCGAAACGATTATCGTCAACCAGTGCCGGCACTTGACTGTTCGTTACATGCATTCCTGCATCAAGGAATACAAGATAATGCAGCCAAAGGCTGTCAATCTTGCCCAGTTCCTTTTCCGTGACAATCTTCGAAATCTTTCCCCGAACCACATGGGCAGAAAGATGCCATTAGGGATATTTTAGTAATTGGGACTTCTTCTATGGTGGGTCTGTAAAACAGAATCCGTTCGCGAATCGACATAATGAACTGTCTGGCCCCTGCTGTGGTGGTTCCGTCGGGCAGAGGCTTCCCTTCATGAATATACCGAATATCTTGGAACGCAGTGTTCAACCCGGTGACAATGGAGTCACAATTCACCTTTCGGTTTAGTACGGCTTCGTACTCTCTGATAATGCGGTCCTCCGGCAATCGTCACTCCAAATCTTGCGCAATGATATCCCGTTCGCTTTTTGGAAGTGTTTGAAACAGTTGCTTAATCTCATGAGTGACGGGCACCTTTCCGTCATCGAGTATAGCAATGAGACATTTCAGGATTATCTCAGCCGTGAAACCTTGCAAAACGGCAAGGGGTCCACCAAGTTCCAAACTGCCAGTGGCCTTGGAGATCTGTACTAGCTCGGTTATGGCCTGAAAGAAACTTTTTGCATTGAGGTAAGCCAATTCGGGGTCAACCCTGATTGTCCTCTGTCTTGCCATAGCTCGGAATCCTAGCACTTTCCTGCGCAGTACTAATTCTTCCGTTGGCGTGAACATAGACAACCGCCTGGGGCTTGAAGTACCGTCCTTCCTTCCGTTAGCATCGGTCGATGATCAACTCAAATACGCTAGAGCAGATCTTCCAGCAGTACGAAGATTTGGTCAAGCTGCGGTATCCGAATCATCTAAGCATTTGGCCAGTCCGCGAGACTAATCTAAACATTGAATCGGGAGAGCTACTCGGCTGGCACGTTCTCATTCTTCGGCACAGGGGCAACCCGGGAATGGGAGGAGGTGGGCGCTACTTTAATACCATCGGCTCGCTTTCGCCTGCAATTGCCGGAGTGCCGCAGATTGACGCTACCAATAAGGACAGTGTTCGCAAACGAATAGAGCGTAACTTCATACTGCGCCCATTCGACGCGGTGGTACTTGTAACTCCAGATGGACAACTGGATGCCATGGAACTTGAGCAACTTTTCAGAAAGCACGAAATGGCAATGGGACTCTCGGCAATGAAGATATTTCTTAGTCACAAGGGCGTAGACAAACCTGAGGTTCGGGAGTACAAGGTCATTCTGGAGGTGTTGGGGTTTGAGCCTTGGTTAGATGAGGACGATATGCCACCAGGGACCAAACTGGGACGTGGCCTTCTGAAAGGCTTTCAAGAATCATGCGCTGCCGTGTTCTTTATTACCCCGAATTTCACCGATGAGAAGTTCTTGGCCACGGAAATTGACTACGCAATCGATGAGGAACGCAATAGGGGGGCAAGAGGTTCCGCATAATAAGTCTTGTCTTCGAGAGGGACGGCAAATGCGGAACGGTCCCGGACCTATTGAAAAGGTTCACCTACGCGACCCCAAACAATCAACTCGACGCACTGAAGGAAATCCTTCGTGCACTTCCGATTCAAGTTGGTGACGCTAGGTGGAAATCTAAAGACTAAGGCACGCACACATCAATCAGGTTCTCCGGTGCACTGGTGCAGCGTAACCCACTTGCGAGAAGCGTAGCGAGTTTTGCTGGCGGACGGTGATGACCTGTGATCGGCGACGTGACGGCAGGCCAGTGATGTGCTTGATCTTTGCCGATGGCAACTTGGGTTACCGACGTGCAACATCTGGTTCCAGAGTCTGACAAGTTGGCGCCAGCGCCTGCACAGCGGCGAGCTGCGTTCACACGTGAGGTCACGGAAGCGGCGACTAAGCTTGTGTTCTGGGGCATCGACGACGAGGAGCGCAGCTTCTTGATTGCTGAGACGGTCGGCGTCTTTGAGCTCCGCGCAATCGTTTGCCGGGCACGACCCCACGCAGATGTGCCAGGTCTGCTGCTGATAGACGCAACGGTTGAAGAGCTCGACGAGATGTATACCCTTGTCGAGGAACTGACCGATATGCGGACTGGTCGGCGTCAGCGCGATTTGCTCGATGGGCTTCGTGCAAGTTTGTGCAATTCGATGGACGGATTCTAATCCAGCGTCGAATGTTCTGGTGCCCCCGGCTACGGTGATGTCGCAGCCAGAGCGGCTCGGCTCAACTCCGGCAGCGACGGATTCTTTTTCACAGCTGACGGCAATCGCAGCTCGGGATGCATGGCGGCAATTCGGTCAGGCAGCAGCTCAGAGAGTCGTTTGTGTGGCCAGCCCTCGATCAGAAGCCTTGTTACGACATGCAGATATGCCCTTGGGTTGATAGCGTGCGCAACGCAAGTGGCGACGATGGTCAGGATGTTGGCGGTGCGCTCCCCGCCGAGATCTTCCCAAGCAAAGAGCCAATTCTTCTTTCCAAGGACTAGCTTTCTAAGCTCGCGTTCTCGACGATTGTTTGTCAACTCGATATTGCCGTCTTCGAGGAATAAGATCAAACGACGCCATTGACGATGGATGTATCCGAGTGCTTGCCCGTATGCGGTCTTGGGAGCGATGGTCTCTCGTTGCTTGTCGAGCCACGCACGAATTGCATTGATAGCGGGCGTCGAGTATTCAATGCGTCGGGTAAGCCTCTGCTGGGCGGTATCGCCACAGAGCGTCAACCATCGCTCAACGGCAAACAATCGTCGAATCAGACGTACTCCTTCGAGCGCCACGGTTTCGCCCGAGCGTGCAACTTCCACAAGACCACGCCTGGCGTGGCTCCAGCAGCCCGGACGTTTCCCACCGGCGCGCTCGATAAATGTCATGATGTTGGTCCCGTCGCATTGCACGGTGCGGCACAGGTCCTCGCCGAGAAAGCGGCGCACACTATCCGAGTCACCAGCAGCCGAGTAGAAGAAAGTCACCCAACGCGCATTGGTCCAGCACCAGACAGTGCCGATACGAATTCCGTCGGGAGCATCGCGATCCAAAATGGGGATCCCTGTGGCATCGGTCCCGAGCAGCCCGGGGCCGCGCGTTCTTTCGGTAATGGCTTTGGCTATTGGCTGCAACCAATCAATATGTACCGCAACGCTATGGCCGAGCGTCTGAGGTGCCACATCGACCCCAGCACGTCGATACCGATTGCATTGCCGTTCGATGGGTTGGTGCTCCAAGTACTTATCGGCGGTCGCTTCAACAATGAGCGTGGTACCGAGCACCCCACGCTCAACCAGTTGATTGGGTGTTGGTGCTGAGAGAATCGCGTTGTCCCGAGGGCAAGCCACGCGCTCGTCACGACGCTGCATGACAACGACGCGAGCCGGAATCACATCCAGAATCTCACACATCGAATGTCCGACGGTCGTCATCTCGCCACCGCATTGCGGGCACTTGCGCATCGCGGGTGGCACCGGATTGTTGACCGTGATGCGCTCCAAGTGTGCTGGCAATGCGCGGCGTCCCGGATGTTGGCCCTTGCGGCTCGCTTTTGGCTTGTCCACAGTGTTGTCAGTCGAGCTCTGCGGAGGCTTTGCCTCTGCAGATTGCATAAACGGCAACGACAGCTGTCGCTCCACTCGCTTGAGCGTTTCGGAGCGGGGGCGTTTGCGACTCAGATGGGCCAGTCGCTTATTGAGTTCGGTATTGATATCGCGCATCCGCGTGATGAGACCAATGATGGCCATTATCAACTCGACAAATCTCATCGACGCGATCATCTTCTGCAACCAGTCGCGCACCTGTTCCAGGTCAGGAACATGGGCTGAGGTGATCGGTTGCAACGTGGCCATTCAAAATGTAGACACGCCACTTTTCTGATTAATTCCAGGTTGTCTGACGATTTGAAAAAAAATCGACCTGACCCGGATTATGTCGCTCGATGCGGTTCCCAACGCGGTCGGCGTCGCGCACCTCTCAGATCGATCCCTTCGAGGATGAGGCTCAATTCGGCGGCTTCAATCGCCTGCGCTTGCAGCGAGGCATCTTCGGAAAACCGTGCATGAAAACGGCCGAGCTCAAGACGTTTCGACCACATTGCAAAACCGTTGCGATCCCAGTAGACGATGCGTACCCGGTCACACCGTTTCGAGAAAAACACATACAGATGGCCCAGGAACGGATCTTGGCAAAACGCATTGCGCACCAGCGCGATCAGACTATCGGCGCCTTTGCGCCCGTCCACGGGTTGCGTGGCTACAAACACGCGTACGCTCGGGGGAAGGCCCAGCACTGCCTAACCCTACTCGAGCAGTTGCAATAGCCGGCGTAATGCCGACGGGTTGACCGAATCGGGGAAGAACACTCGATGTCCCGAACGAAGCGTGATCTCAATTTGGCGATCATGCCGGGCAATGTCGGCGGTCCGAACTTCTACAAATGCCGGCGTTGTCACGGTCCCCTCGGCCAAAATGCGCTTCCACCGATACAAGCGCTCTGCGTCAAGACCCTCACGCTCAGCGAATTTGCTTACCGACAAGCCCGACGACATCTGCTCACCAATTACGCGCCGTGCCTCGTCAGCTGACCAACGAGCACGGCGTTTCTTGGTTACGATCGGCGCAACACGGACCAGCGACTTTGCCAAAGCAGGCCTCCGTCGCACGGCTTGCCACGAACGCCCCACACCTTCTATACGCTGCTCGCAGATGGGTTACGCTACATCTGCACTTGAGTATTGGTGACAGAACCTATCCAGGCTGTTCGCGGGTGGAGCAGGTAGTGAAACCCGTAGGCCAAAATGAATGTCTAACATTCTACATGTTGGAATGTCGCATGCTCACTAGCGGGCTTTCGCCTATTTGGTCGGGTGAACGAAAGATCCCGCGTTCAACTTTCATTTCAGGAATATCCATGAGTTAGTAAACTTGAGGTCTAGACCCGCTTGACGGCTCTGGACCCCAGGTGGATCTTGGTCGGACTGACCAGAAAGTGATCCGGTCAATCATGACCAATCCTTCAAAAAAACCGCTGCCTTCGCCCGCCCATGAGGTTGTGAGATTCGTTTGACGACGAGAGTTTCGTTAAGAACTACGAAGCTTGGAGAGCCAGCCAAGATGGTTCAATCGAGATCGTGGAGCGGGACTACATACGAGAAGGAGATTCACCAATCCACGTGTACATATACCACCGAATTAGTTCACAGCCCGTAACAGTAGTTTCGGGGGCGAATGCAATAATAACGATGCGCCCAACCGGACACGAGAGACACGCCACCTAAGCACTTACGAAGCACCCCACTTACCGGGTGTTTCTAGAAAGCTCACCGAATTACCACTTGGTGGCCTGTCGCCTATTAGGCAAACTGAGAAAGGCTTCCATAAGTGAAACCTACCGGATGCCCATGACCAGTGAGTATCCTGCGTAATCAAAGGAAGAAATTACAGGAACCTGCGGTGCTCAGTGGTGCTGCCCAGAGAGCTTGACCATGGGGGCTACTTGGTCGGGCTCTCGCCTTTTGTGCTCGAAGGTGATACGCGTCGGTCCATGCGCCTCTACCAGACTGTAAGTATGTGGCTGCTTTTCGTTGCTGTATGCGGCTGCAATGCCAAGCACGATCAGAAGGCCGATTCAAATTCCCCGGTGGCCACCGCGTCAATTTCCATTGGGCCAACCGCGACCGTAGCATCAGCTCCGGGAAGCGAGGCGGCAACCTCGGAGATTGCTGCCATACATGCAGGTGAGCTTTGGCTAAAGCTTGTCGACGAAGGGAAATACGGTGACAGCTATGATACGGCAGCATCCTATTTTCAGGAGCAAAGTAACTCGGGATGCATGGACTGCGATGGTGGGTCAAGTTCGGATGCCGCTCGGACCTGTCCAATCGCGGCAACTGCTGGCAAAGAAATTCACAACAACCGCTCCAGGCGCACCCGACGGCCAATACGTCATCATCCAATACAAGACAGAATTTGAACACAAGGCGGGGAGCATCGAAACAGTCACCCCCATGCGCGACGCCGACGGTACTTGGAGGGTATCGGGTTATTTTGTGCGGTAATGGTGAAAACCGATGACATTACCCCTTCGCATTCCCGAGGCTAGCCAACAACATAAGCGAGAACCGGGGATTCAAGTCCGATGCCCTCTTAGGTGATCCCCACATTTCGGGATAGAATCTGCAAAGCCTCGCCACTGGACATCGACTTGTACCGAATGGAACTGCCCCCAGGTACTATCTATTAAGGCCAAAGTGGCAGGCTCAAACAACAACAATTACGAGGAACTGAGCCGCCACCTGCAGTCGGATACACTATCGGGCTGGAGCAAATAGCAGCGACACCAGGAAACCCATAGACCAAATTCATGATCGTTTGGCTCAGCAAGCACCATGGGGAGCCCACCAACGTTTGAGGGGGTGGTGGGCTCTCGATTTTTATTTGATGTCAAGGGCGAGCTGACTAACCTCGGGTGGTCCCTTAGAGCATCAGTCCCGCCTGGTCGGGCTCTCACCTGTTTGGGTGATGCTGACACTACGTGACGTCTGGAACTCGGTTCACCTCGATGGCGGCTCCGACTACTGGCGACGATGCTCAGTTAGCCCTAGACGTCACCCAGGCATGTCTAAACATAGTTTTGGGTGACCGGACCAGTTGGCCATTCGGGGACTAGTTGCTGTTGGGCCCTCTCACCGAGATACGGGATCGACTTGAAGACCGTCAAACTTGTTGAGATCAACGATCCTCGTACGTAATAGCTTGCGTGTTGTGGTCGAGAATCCCTTTCGAGCAAATTAGGGCGATTTCCAGAGGTTCACCAGGCTTTCACAGGGTCCTTGCAAGGCGGTTACAAGATGGCGAAGAGCCCCAAATACATGTGCTTCGTATTGTACTTGAAGACTGCGAACCAAGTTGGTTTGTAGTAATCTACGGCAATTCCGGCTCAAAGATATGCGCGGTTGACAAGTCCAACATCGAGACAATGGCAGCCTTGGTTCCGATATTTCTCGTAGAATTCGTGCAACACTTACGGGCTGAGTTGGCTGAGGTGTTTGCAATCGAAGGTTTCGAGCCAGGCATTGAGTTGCTGGTACCTTGTGAGAAGAACTACAGGAAGGGGAAGCCTTCTTGATCTCTTGGACGTCCACGGACCGGGACAGATGTTTCCCAATTACAATAGACGGGACTTTGCCTTGTTTGACGCCTCTTTGATTGAACGTCGAAAGCTGAAGAGCTACTCTTTGAGGGATGCGAGTACTTATTCTTGTCGGGCTCTTGATGCCAGCTTGCGGCGGCAGTGTCGAGGTTTCTGAAAGCTCGAGAGGCAACGCCGGAAACAATAGTTCTCCTGATTTCATTGGGGCAGGCGGAACCTTGAATGGCACCGGAGGCAAAGCTTCTACAGGTGGTTTCGTTGGTATCGGTGGCACAACCGGTGTCTCAACGTGGACAATGACGAGCACGACAACAACGAGTGCAACAGCCGGGAGTATCACCGTAACCGGCACCGTCGTCACGGGAACCCACACGGCTACGGGCTCGGGTTGCAGTTGCGGTACCGGTTACACGGTCTTTTGTTTCGCGTCGGACACGAACACATCAACTTTGACAGCCAGCGGCAGCTGTACGACGGACCGTAGCACGAGCACCTCCACAATGTCGGGAACCGAGTACACCTGCAGCGGCTTCATTTGCGGTGGCCCGTGTATCAGCTCTATGAAGTGCTCTGTGACAGACG
This sequence comes from uncultured delta proteobacterium, assembly GCA_963819085.1. Classification (GTDB taxonomy): domain Bacteria; phylum Myxococcota_A; class Polyangia; order Polyangiales; family Polyangiaceae; genus FEN-1139. Next base: position 163,499 of record CAWFUX010000049.1, on the reverse strand, counting down.
GCACCGCCACTGCGACCGCTACGGGTATCAGTACTCAAACGTCGGTTGCCACCACTACTCGCACTGGAACCGGTACTGGCACCGGGACCATTACGGGCACCGGGCTCGCCACCGGGACATAGCTGGCGGAAACATCAACTTTCCACAGCCAAAGACTAGCTGCGCAGCGTTGATTGTCCTTTCCAGATGGGAATCTGCCCTGAATCTAAATTGATGGCGATCTCGCTACAGAACGAGTACATTTTGAACCGTCTCGCAGAAGAACTGGAACATGCTTCGCTTCAACTTGATTCTTTCCGGATTCTGCCTGCCCATCGTGGCCTGTGGCGGCAATGTCGGCCTCGACAGCAATGGGGCCAATCAAGAGAACTCAGCCACCATTGGCGGGTCAGGAGAATTGGCCGGTACCGGCGGCACTACCACCAGTTCAACTACTGGCCCGAACTTGGCCCTGCACGGCGGTATCACGCTGCTTACCCCGACTGCGTTGTCAGGAATTGAAGACAATGCCTGTTCGGGGCAGACTTTGAATCTGTCTCCAGTCATCGACCTCATCATTGACGCAAGCAGTTCAATGAACGCTGTGGTCCCAAGCACGGCTGGCAGGACTAAGTGGCAGGTTGTTCAGGACGTTGTTTCATCAAACGTAGGCTTTCTTCCCGATACTACGGCTGCTGGTCTGCTGATCTACCCGAACGAGTCCACACCTCCGAATCTTGCCTTGTCATGGGTTCCAATTGATACTTGTGTCAATACGTCGGCAATGGTCCCGGCACAGACTCTTGGCCCTGCACCTTCGACACAACGTGATGCCATCGTTAGTGGCATGTCCAATGCGAGCCCTCAGGGTGGGACACCAACACAAGACGCGTATACGTACACACTAAGCGATCTTCTGTCACCGAAATGGTCCAACTCTGCAGGAACGTCATATCTGGCCCTAATTACAGATGGAGAGCCAACTTTTTCGACCGGCTGTATAGGGGCTGGTGATGAACAACTTCCTGTTGATACAAGCCCGCTGGTTCAGACGATTTCATCGGCCGCAGTCGATCACGGCGTCACGACCGTGGTCATCGGTTTGCCTGGAAGTGAACAACCTTCTGCCAACGGAGCTGACGGTCGTATTTGGCTATCGGCAGCAGCACGAGCAGGAAACTCGAGCCTGACCAGTGATTGCAGTGACTCTGGGGTTCCGAATTACTGTCATCACGATCTGAGTCAAGTTTCGGACTTGCAAGCGAGTCTGCAAGAAGCAATTCAATCCATTTTAGGAGTAGTTCGGCCTACCGCTGCATGCACCCTTACGATCCCGCTGCCCTGTTGTGGTCGTATCGTTGACACAACCAAAGTCAGTTTGTTCTACACTTCAAATGGACAAACCCCGAAAAAGTATTTAGTCGAGCAGTCCGACCCAGCTTGTTCCCAAGGTGATGGTTGGTACTTGACCGTTGACAAGCAAATAGGCCTGTGTGCAAAGACTTGCTCAACCATTCAACAGGATTCGACAGTGCGAATTGACATTAGGGCTGGTTGCTTTGTACCGATGGATTAGCGAACACCGGTAGATGAAGGGGTATACTTGAATCGTGCTTGAAGAGTGAAAAAATCTTCCTTCTCGCAGTCCTCATGTCAGCCTGTGGCGGCCGGACCGAATTCAATGGTATTTTGCCTCCCAGCGGCATTGGGGGTCTATCGTCCATCGGAGGGACTACCGCCACAGGAGGTTCACCTTCGACGGGTGGCATTACAGGCGCTACTGGAGGTTCACCTTCGACGGGTGGTTCCACGAGCACTGGTACTTCAGCTTGCCCCTCGGGAATTCCACAAGCCGGTGACCAGTGCCAGCCCCCTGGGCTCTACTGCAAATATGACAATGCCATGTGCCTCATGGCCTACGAGTGCTCACCGGAAGGTGAGTTTGCATGGGTTGGTAACTGTCCCGTTCTTACGGGTGGAGCAAGTTCGATTGGAGGTGCTTCCGCTACCGGGGGTATTTCAAGTCCAACGGGAGGAGCGACGCCATCCGGGGGTAACCCAAATATGGGAGGAACAACCTCAACTGGGGGTAGTTCTGGTTCCGGTTGCTCGGGTAACTTCGAGGAAGTCCAAAGTACCTCGGGTCTCTGCGTGGCCAAGATGGCCCCCATATCGGGTCCTGCGAGTGATGCTGGCGGTACAGACTACCTGATTGATGTGACAGACGTAACCCAAGGCCAATACGACGCATGGTTGGCAACAAATCCACCTTTACCAGCAAGCACGGATGCAAACTGTGGATATGTCACGAGCTACTCTGAGCAAGGCCCAGTCCCTACGGGAAATGATGAGGACCACTTTCCAGTACAAGGAGTAGACTGGTGCGATGCCTATACGTATTGTGCAGGGGTGGGCAAGCACCTCTGCGGAGCCATCGGTGGGGGCTCAATTGTTTTATGGACGTATGCTGATAGCCAGTGGTATAGAGCATGTAGCTCGGGAGGAGTAAACTCGTATCCTTACGGAAATACGTATGAGGGGAGTTACTGTAACGGAGCCGATTACTGGACAAGTTCAAGTAGCTCTATGGTCGTGCCAGTGGGAACATTGACACAATGTCAAACAACGACACCGGGCTATGCCGGTGTATATGACTTAGTTGGCCAGGTCTGGGAATGGCAGGATAGTTGTGATCAGCTACGGCCAGGACCGTTAGCTATCTGCGCTGTTCAGGGTGGAAATTACGCTAATTCTAGCCAGTACCTCACGTGTGGCTATGGTGGTGACGATGCACTGTACCGTCGCGATGCTGGCGAGGGGGTTGGTTTCCGATGCTGTTCCCCTTAGGCATGGTCAACGTTCTATCGACTGGACATAGCAGGAAGTCATCTAGGAACTTGTGCAACGTTCGATAATGCCGTTGTTTGGCTGGCAATCAGCGACGCACCGAATTCAGAGCCCGGAATTAATCCGGTAACTGAGAACGTGATAGCGTATACTCGAGCCGAATCATGCAAATGCGTGACCGCGTCTTCCTTCTTGTAGTCCTCGCTTCGTCAGCCTGTGGAGGTCGGACTTGACAATGCTAGTTTGAGCCGGGTTTGCGGGGGATTATCGGGGAAAAATATGTCCCCCAATTCTTTCGGGTCGGTTCGTGGTAAAATACAGCTACTTCAGCTTCGGTGAATACAGAACATGAACAACTCATCTCCCCTCGCCAAAGTCAATAATCATCTCTGTGCTCACTTACCCCAGCTTCAGAGACTTCATGTTCGGTCAACTCATGGCCTCAGAGGGACATCTTCTTTTGCAACTGTTGCCCTGCTCATTTTAACTGCGTCTTGTGGTGGCAAACCCAGTGCGAGCGGCGTGAATACGACAAGCACTGGGGGAGGAGGGACAACCAACAACGGATCTGGTGGACAGGCCGCATCGTATTCAACCGTTGGCACGAGTTCTACCAATACTGGCACGGGTGGTGTTTCTAGTCTTCCCCCGCTGCCCGCAGCCTGTCCTGGCCTTCCGGTTACAACGAACGCATCAGACGCCGGGAGCCAATGTACACCCGTTGGCCTTGAGCTGGAACCGCCACCGTTGGACATGTATTTGATTATCGACCGCAGCCAATCAATGGTAAGCCCAATACAAGGCACAACCTTTCAGAGCTGGGACATCGTACAACAGGGCTTGCAACTATTCTTCAATACTCCAAGCATACAAACGGCGGCACCGCGAGTTGGGTTGGGCTTTTTTGGTGACACGGGCAACCCCAACGATCCGACGGAATGTGATCCCGGTACTTATGCTGCACCCAAGATAGAAATCGGGCCGATTGCTACGACTGGGCCAGAGATACTCCAGTCTCTGTCAGACGAGCGGGCACTATTGGGCGGGGCGACTCCCTGGTTCCCAGCTCTCCAAGGTTCGCTCATTCATGCTCAGGGTTGGCAAGTTGCCAACCCAACGCGGATGACCGCGGTCGTACTGGTCGCTGGCGGTCTCCCCACTGAGTGTGACCAAAACACTCGTGACATCGAACAAATGTTGGGCAGTTTCTATACCGGAGTTCAGGGCACGTTCAACACGAGGGGCCAACCAGGCATACACACGTTTGTTGTTGGCGTTGGCATGGATCGTTTCGATGCTGGGGACGGAGGCACTAGGCTGCTCGACCCTGTAGCACAAGCCGGCGGGACTAGATCAGCCACGGTTCTGGATGGCACAGGAGCCGTCAACGACTTCGTAACCGCATTGGTAAATATTACGAATAGCTACATCTCGTGCTCCATCGCTTTGCCCCCACTTTCAACAACAGGCAAAGTGTTTGACCCAAGCAAGGCGCAGGTCATCTACCAACCATTCCAGGGGACGAATCAGGAAATTCCAATGGCTAGTTCAGCCACAGGTTGCGGTGAGGCGAATGGTGGGTGGTACTATGACAACCCCATCAATCCTACGATGATGACACTTTGCCCCTGCTCCTGTGCCAACCTGGGTGCTGGCAGTGTCGAAGTCATCTATGGTTGCCGACCGATTGTGGGTATATTGCCATAGAGAACACGGGCCACATAGATACAAAGCATCATTTTCTCGGTGTCTTGCAAGGCACCCCAAAAGGTATCGGGTGAATAGATTCGAGGATGTTGGCCATTGACTTCTTGAGGTAAAGGGGCCGAACGCCGGTGTCCTGGTAAGACCAGGTGACATCCTGATGAACTTCACGGACCAGGAACGGGAAGAACCTTGTTCCTTTGCCAAACCCCATTCTGGAATCGGCTGGTGACGGCCAAGTCGTGTTGGCGAGCACGCCAATCCGCACAAATTTGAACAGCCCGAGGTGACACGATGGTTACCCCGGACTGCGTGAAGTAGCGTTTGTGGGTTAGGGCTTTTTGGATTTAGGGGGTTCCTTGAGTTTGGGTCGTTTAGCGGCCCGAGTTTTGGCATCGATCTCGGCTTCACGGGCACGGTAGCTTTCCCCTTTGATGCTGATGACGTCGGCGTGGTGCACGACGCGGTCGATGAGGGCAGTAGCGCAAGTGGCATTGGGAAATATCGTGTGCCAGTCACGAAAGAGTAGGTTGGTGGTCAAGACGAGGCTTTTCTTCTCGTAGCGGCGACTGATGACCTGGAACAGAAGGTCGGCGTTACGGTTGTCAAAGGCCAGAAATCCGATCTCATCGATAATCAGAAGCCCGATTTTGGCGTAGTAGTAAAGCCTACGTTCGAGGGCTCGTGAGCTTTCTTGTCCACCGAGGTCGAGCATCAAGTTAGCGGCGGTGATGAAAAGCGCTGAATGGCCAGCAAGGATGGCTTGATGAGCGATGTTTTTTGCCATCATCGTCTTGCCCAATCCTTGGGGAGCGACGAAGACTACGTTGCGCTGGTCCTCGAGGAATTCGAGACGCAAGGTAGACTCGACCAGAGGGCGGTCGATTTCTTTTGGCCAGTTCCAATCGTAGTCAGCCATGAGTTTGAAACGCTCGAGTTTCGAGCGGCGTGTGCGGCCTTCGAGGCCGCGCCGGGCGCGTTCCTTTTCTTCGATGTCGGCGATATATTCGAGCAATTCGGTGGGGCCCCAGCGTTTCTTGGTGGCTAGTGCGATGATGTCCGAAACGGTTTCGGCAGTCACGGTCAGGCCCATCGTATGCAGGCGCGCAGTGAGCTCAGTCATGGTCCACCTCTTCGATAGGCTCAGAAGTAGAGACGCCAGCGTCGTCGCCGCTGGAGGTACTTGCCGCGGCTAAACGGTCATAACGATCGAGCGAATGGGGAATGAGCACGAGGTCACGGATTCGAGGGTCATCGGGAAGGACAGCCTCGATAGCAATGGGTGCGCCGCGGGCGCGACGGCGCTGATCGAGAATGTGAGCAACGGATTGGGCGGCGAATGCACTCCGGGTCTGCGCGCAAGCAATCGCAGCATTGAGCTCATCAGGGCCGTACTGATCGAGCAGGCGCAACAAGCGACTGGTGGTACCGCCGAGGTGGCCCCCATGAAGAGCGACGTATCCCAGGAACTCGGTTGCGTTGGGGCAGGCCGCGTTGAGACGATTGCGACCGCGATATTCATGCGCCTTCCGCTTTTCGTCGGCAAGTCCTTGCAAATGGGCGTCACACTCAACTTGTTTACCGGTGTCCCAGGACCTACAGTGATTGGCAACCTCAGTGTTGCCGTCGAATATCCTGACCGTGGTATCGGAAGCAACGAGGGTGAGCGGCTTACGTACCAGCGTATGCGGGATTGAGTAATCGTTGCGGTCGAAACGAAGGTAGGGTTGCTTGCCCGAGCGAATGGCACGCACGTAATCATGTGCGAAGGCATGCTCGGGCAGTGGCAGCAGGCGCTCGCTCTCTTCGGCGAGAGCCTGCTCGACCGTGCGAGTAGTATCTCCGGGTACCAAACGGGCATTGACGATTCGCCTGATCCATTCATCCAGTTGCTGATTGAGGTCGTCGAGTGTCGAGAACTCGCGAGCGGCAAAGAAGGATTCTCGGACATCGCGAATGCGTTTTTCGACGCGACCCTTTTCGTTTCCTCGGGCGATGCCCACCGGTTTTGGTGCGAAGTGGTAGTGACCTGCCAATTCGAGGATTTGGGGATGGAACCGCACGAGGTCGCCTTGTCGCTCGAGTACGACACTCTTGAGATTGTCGTACAGAATCGACCGCGGCACGCCAGCAAGTGCGTTGAATGCGGCCACGTGACACCGCAAGAAACTTTCGAGGGTTTGGTCGAGAGTGAAGCGCGCGAAAGTGGCTCTCGACCAGCTCAACACCATGACGAAGCACGACAGATTGCGCACGCCGCAGCCGATGCGGAGCTTGCCAAAGCTGCCCCAGTCCACCTGAGCCTGTTCGCCAGGCAGCGTATTGAGCTTGAAAAACGCCTCGTGTCGCGATGCGGGACGCACTTTGGCCACATGACGACGCACAACATAGACACTGCCCGTGTAGCCGCGCTCGGCAAGCATCTCGAACAGACGGGTGGCTCGTAACCGCGGATACTGCTCAAGCGTTTGCTCGATGAACGGGTGGTAAGGCTCAAGCAGAGTGGTGCTCGGCGCAAATCGGCGATTGGCAAACTTCCTTGGCTCAAGCGCCAGCTCGACGGTGTCTCGGTGAAGGCTCAATTCGGCCGCAATGGTGCCAATCTTCCAATGCTCGGCGAAGTACAGACGCCTGATATGCGCTCGCTGCTCGGGGGTAATCATCGCGCCACCTCGGCTGTGATCAGTCGTTCCAGATCGGAAAAGCTACCCAGGCCGCTGAGACGATGTCGCCTTTGGCGGTGAGCGCCCGCGGGCACCCAAAGGACGCTGTACAGCGCTCCGCCGTCGTCCCAGTCGAACGACGCTTCGCGACAGAGTCTCGAGTCGCACGAATAGCCCCCGGCGTCCGCACAGAGCGCAGCACGGACTGGCTGGCCCTGCCACAGAGCCACAGCCTCCAGAAACGTTGGGATGGCTCGAGGATGCCGCGGCTCGCGCGCCATCAAGGCTTTGAGAATTGTCTCGTTTGGCCCCGTCATCGCGATGACTCGGGTTGTCTGTTGACCGGGTGCAATCCCCATCCATATCGATTCCATGACTTGTCTCCTCGCGGGGCAACTCGACCGCCACTGCGACGGCGGAGCACTCCGCGATGGGAACAATCAGCTCTGGGCCAACTTCTTGACGACCCTTGTCCGTTACTATTTTTCGTCTGCCCCTACGCCACCTGGTCACCCGAGCAGAGGTCTTGCGCTTCGCTTTGCGGCTCCGCCAATGACGTTGCTTGGCTGCCTGACGGTGCTGTTGCCGCTCGGCGTCGTGCCGCCCATCGACGCAGTACATCTGGCCTCTGTCGCAGAATCCACAGAGAAAAAATACGCGTCGGCACCGATCAGAAACACACTGAATTTGCCGAAGATCGTCCACTGCCCGGAACAACCGCCGGGAATTGGTCCGTCCCAGTCAACTCGTGCGACAACCCGTATGTCGAACGCATCCACTGCGACGATCCGGGGCTCGAAGTTGGTGGCTTCGAGCCCTACTCTTTGGTGGCGATCACCGAGATTGTCCCTGGCAATCTACCGCCGGGCCAACTACCCAATTGCCCCGGGCTGCTCAGACTTGCGCGCTTTCGCGCGCTCGCAGACAATCTGAGTCTGAGTTGTTCTCGATCGATCCTGAGTTGAGAGCGAACGTCAGTGTCGGTCGAGGAGCAGCCCCAGTCCTCCCGCTATTAGGAACTCAAGGGCCGGACTTCGTTGGCTGACCTTGAGCGTTCTTTGCAGAGTTTGGCAGGCGGCTTGGACCGTCCTTCATTGATTTGCATACGAGATCAATTTGAAGTTTTTCTCCAATAACACCCAGGCCCGGCCGGGTTTGTCCATGGCTGGGCATTGACCTGCAGGCTTCACAGGGGCATGGCATGCCTTCGAAAATGCCCACGCCTGACGAAGTCCTAACGGCGATAGCGAATAGTTTAGTCAATGAACAGTGTATCAAGGGTTTTGAAATTCGGGATCACGTAACCAATAGGAACGTAGACCCTCGACCTGACAGAGCCCTTCATCTAGCGCTCAACAATGGTCCACCGCTAGTCATTAGGAGCATTCATGATCGGGAGCAACGGGTCTTGACTCTCACGGGAAATGCTTGCCCAGAAACTCAGGTTGACCTCATTGCGCCCTGCAGGGGTTTTGACGTAAACAAGAAACCAGCTGTGGCCGTCGGTGTAGCGGTTCGGATAGTCTTAGAACACTTCCGTAAACAACTGGGGAGTAAGCCTGCCTAAAGCATTAGCCAATGTAGTTGACCCAGCGCGTTTTGGTAGAGGTCAACCATCGGCAATTGGTCTTCCAGTGTGGCTCCACGGAGCTGGTCCACCAAACACAAGTCCGCAGTCAAGGGGGGATGACCGCGGACTTGGAAAGGCCAGTTATCGGCCGGCCTCGATAGAAGACAGTAAGTCGCTCTGATCAATAAGCAAGGCCCAGAGGGCTCTATTGAGACCAAGGGCTTGACCGCTGATAACATGGTTGCACTGACAACGACCTAGATTGGTGTTAGCCGGACGCCGAGTCCACCAGTCGTGGCTCTTTGAGCAGCCGACGGAATAACTTCGGATGTCCGTCGTTTGAACCGTTGAATGACGGCAACCCCAATCCAGAACCTCTAGACTCCTTCGACCTCGAAGGGTTCGGAAGGCTCGAACCTGGCAACGCAGGTTGGGCCTCAAAAAGGGATATTGAGTCTCTATAACGCCAACTGAAGCCAACAGGAGAACACGAAAGCAGCAATACCTCAAAGCAATCCAACCAAGCTAGAACCGAACATAGGAGACCACCCGAAACACTCCCAACAGTTTGGTCTCCCATCGTAGCCCCACGAGTACGTGACCTCTCCCGGTTTCCTCGATGGGGCTTCGATTATTTGCGCTACATTTTACAAATGCAAATCGAACATTCCGGTTTGAAGTCAAATTGAGGCTCCGCTATCTCGTTTCTTCCAAGGAGGACATGAACATCATCCGCCCGCAGACATGAGCCGATGTTCTAGTTTTTGCATGGCTTAAAGCATGTGTGGTAGGCCTCCAGACACTCGCCATAGCAGGCCCCAACGTCCGGCCCTTGCCGCCGTGAATGAATGCAGTCCAGCCTGCACTGGGCTTCGGCCGCCTCGCAGCCTCGAACGCATGATGATTGTCCTTGGTCAGCAACAGCTCCTGCGGACGAGAACAGAACAGCAGCAAAAGTAAGAAATATGGCATTTGTAGTTGTCATTGGTCAAACACACCCTTCTTGGCTCTGCACGCTTCACCTAGCTTCAAGAGTATGAGCCCAATGGCGCGAATCGCCAGGTTAGCCGAAACCTCGTCAGCGGTCGCTGTAGAGGGTTAGCCAGAAAACCAACTTGACCCCCGGGAGGATCAACTGGATCTCGGGTTCCAACCCCACATCATCGTCTCCTTGCTACTCCGCTTGGCTCATTTCCATTGCCGATGATACCGCCGTAGTTTGCGTTGCTTTCGGTGCTATGCTTTCAAGAATCGACATGAACACGGCACAGTCAATTCGGAGGGGGACGAACTCGCCGGTGGTGTCAATGATCCAGCTCCTTGTCGGGCTGGCTCTCATCACCAGTTGCAGTGGTAAGCTTGACACCAGCATCGATGGATCGGTTCAGGCTGCGGGGGGCTCAACAGCGGCTTCGGGTGGATCATCACCCACCACGGGAGGCTCGGGATCTGCTTCGGGTGGTACTTCCTCTGTCAGTGCGCTAGACACGTGTACGAGTGATTCAGACTGCATGACTTGCCCCTGGTCTACAGCACCGGCGGACTCAACCCAATGTAGTTCGGGTTGGTACTGCTGCTACGGAGTTACCCTTACTCAAGCTAGATGCAGTTCAAATCAAGCTGCCTGGACGGCGAACTGCCCGACTACTAATTACGTGCCTTGCCCTTGTGCCTATGAGGTTTGCTCCGTTGCTTGCGTGAATGGTCAATGTACGGGCTCTTGCGGGATTCCCCAGAATCATTGACGTGGGTGCCAGTTCGGCCTTCCTATTCGGCTTGACTACCGCTTCTCGGTCCTGGGCTCCTTGACCTTAAGCTTGGGGCGAACATGCATCTCATCAGCTGGAACGAACTCAATCCTCATGCCCCAACCTCCGAATGTACCAACCATAGTCATGAACTCGGCCAAGGTGAAGTCCCTACCATCGATCGAAACGAAGGGCTCAGTCAACTCTGGGGGAATAGCCGCGTCTGACAAGATTTGGCAACGAAGAACGTGTCCCCGGGGAGTCCACTGATCACCCCTCTCAAAGTACTCCACTTGTGGTTTTCCGAGTGGGATCTCTTCGGCGACATACTTGACCCGTTGCCGGAATTCATCGTTGTTTCGGACAAGTTCATTCCAATAGTCAAGTAGCTGCTCATCGTTCATCACGGCTAGCTTCTCGGCTCCGACTTTGAGTTGAGTAGTGGCGACGGCCTCGTCTGCATACTCAATGAAGGCGTACTCGCCTTCTCTAGAAATTCGAATTTGATCGGCCGATGCTACATACGGACGTTTGGGCAGAGGCATTATTCGGCCATTATATAGATGAATTCCAAAATGGGAAGTGGTGATCTTTGGGATTTGTTGTTGGTAGCCCAGCGGCAAACAACTGAGGCGGCGTCGATGAGTTGGTGTAACCCAACTCCAAGCCTACGCAACATTCTATGGTGTTATCGGACAGCCGTAACGCACAAGTACTCCCGTATTGAGTCCTTTAGACGACTGATGTGAATGTCTCGGAACCCGACTTCCTGCAGGAGAGCCTCGACCTCAGGAGCTTGATACAGGTGAAGCCCGTGCTTCGAGAATCCCCTCTCCTCCAGGTATTCCTTGCACGTCATGCAGAGCACGAGACGTCCTCCATCAACCAGTACTCTGAGCTGCTCTGAGAAAGCACTTCGAGTAAAATATAGAGTTGACCGTACACACCTTGGAAAATTGCTTGTCCGGAAAAGGAAGCGATTCGGCTTGCGAGCACCGGAGGTCCAAGCGGCCGCTCTGCACGAAGTGGCGAAATCGTCTGGAACAATAGCGAACCATGGCAGGTGAGACATCAATCCCCACGATCATGCCTTCGGTAACCGTCTTCACCACTCGATTCATCAAGTAGCCACCACCGAATCCCACTTCAAGCACTCGATCTTGGGGTTGAAGGTCTAGGTGCTCAAAGGCCGTGTTGTTCAAAGCGGCATTTCGTCTATTCCACATGGGGGCCAAGCAGAATTGACCCATGATCGCTGATGGGTTCCCCAGTTCACGTGCAAGGAATTTTGTAAGTGCCATCGCTAAAGACCCTTGAAAGTGAACTACTAGGTGAATGATACTCCCAGAGCAAGGCGTGTGTGGTGACCAGCCACAAATTGTAGCCAGGTCGAAGCGTTCGCTTGGTCTGAAGAGCCAGGAACGTGCGCTCGCTCGTCGAAGATGTGACCCCGAGGGACCTTGTAACTGAAGCAAGCATCCGGTGATAGCAAGTACAGCCAGAATTGACCGCCAAATGGAGGAAGTTGAGGCGCCGACAGCCTGAAAGGTGTAAACTAGCACTAGTTCGTTCGTCTTTGAATAGTGGAGCGATAACTTATGGACAAGCTTTGGTACCCTGTTGCTGTATCAGCTCTAGTTGTCGGTTGTGCTGGTGACGTTGACTCCGGAAGTCCAGCCGCCACGGGGGGTCTTTACCCAGGGTTCTACGGACCTCTGCCCATATTTACTGGTGGCTCAAGTAGCACTTCGGGCGGAGCCACCAGCCTTGGAGGTACGACTGCGGTCGGAGGGTCCACCTCCAAAGTTGATGTTAGAGCCTGCCTAGCAGACTCTGATTGTACCCAGTGCTCCTATATCACCGCCCCAAGCAACTCAAGTGAATGCCCCAATGCGCTAGGTTGTTGTGGCGGGCAAGTGATGAACACCACGACATGCGCAACGAATCAGGCTGCTTGGGAGGCCAACTGCTCAAACCAAGGTTACACGATTCCAGAGTGCCCTTGCGTCGCCTGTGCAAGCTGTACCCTAAGTTGTACCAATGGCGAGTGTGGCTTCTGGTGAAGTCTGTGGTGGTAAGGAGCCGACGAGAGCCCTGAATCGTATGGCTTGACCTTCAAGCGTGGTGGTTCGATGGTAACCCATCTACGAGCAGCGTATAGAAGGCGTGGGGCGTTCGTGGCAAACCGTGCGGTGGAGGCTCACTTTGCCAAAGTCGCTGGTGCATGTTGCACCGATAGTGCCCAAGAAACACCGTGCTCGTTGGTCAGCAGAGGAAGCACGACGCGTAATTGGTGAGCAAGTGTCGTCGGGCTTGTCAGTAAGCAAGTTCGCAGAGCGCGAGGGTCTTGAAGTGGAGCGCCTGTATAGGTGGAAACGCATTTTGACCGCGAGGGCGGAGACAACGCCGGCATTTGTAGAAGTTCGGACCGCCGATATTGCTAGGCATGATCGCTCAATTGAGATCACGCTTCGTTCGGGACATCGATTGTTCTTCGCCGATTCGGTTGACCCGTCGGTATTAGGTCGGCTATTGGAGTTGCTCGAGTAGGGGCCGGTAGTGCTGGGCCTTCCCCCGAGCGTGCGCGTGTTTGTGGGCACGCAACCCGTGGATGGGCGCAAAGGCGCCGATAGTTTGATCGCGCTGGTGCGCAACGCGTTTCGCCAGGATCCATATTTGGGGTACCTGTACGTGTTTTTCTCCAAACGGCGCGACCGGGTACGCATCGTTTACTGGGATCGCAGCGGTTTTGCGATGTGGTCAAAACGTTTGGAATGCGGAAGATTTCATGCACGGTTTTCCGAAGATGCCTCGCTGCAGGCGCAGGCGATTGAAGCGGCCGAATTGAGCCTCATCCTCGAAGGGATCGATCTGCGAGGTGCTCGGCGGCGTCCACGTTGGGAGCCGCATCGAGCAGAATAGTCCGAGCCGTGTCGTTTTTTTGAAAAATCGTCAGGCGGCCCGGAATTAATCGGAGAAGTGGCACGTCTACAATTTGAATGGCCACGTTGCAACCGATCACCTCAGCCCATGTTCCTGACCTGGAACAGGTGGGTGCTTGGCTGCAAAAGATGATCACATCAATGAGGTTTGTCGAGTTGATCGCAGCCATCATCGGGCTTATCGTGCGGATGCGCGACATCAACACCGAGCTCAATAAGCGCCTAGCGCATCTGACCCGAAAGCGTCCACGCTCCGAGACGCTCAAGCGAGTCGAGCGACAGTTGTCGCTGCCATTTACGCAACCGGTGCAAGCACCCGAGAAGAGGTCGCCGGATAGCGCGACGGACAAGCCCAAAGTTAGTCGCAAAGGTCAGCATCCTGGACGCCGTGCACTGCCGGTACATCTTGAGCGCATCACGGTTGACAATCCGGTGCCGGCCCCGATGCGCGTGTGCCCTCGATGCGGCGCCGAGATGACGACCGTCGGGCATTCGGTGTGCGAGATACTGGACGTGATTCCGGCTCGCGTCGTCGTCATCCAGCGCCGTGACGAGCGTGTGGCCTGCCCGCACGACAACGCGATCGTTTCGGCTCCGACTCCCAATCAACTCGTCGAGCGCGGCGTATTGGGCACAACGCTCATCGTTGAAGCCACTGCCGACAAGTACCTGGAACACCAACCTATCGAGCGACAATGCAGTCGCTTTCGGCGTGCCGGAGTCGAGGTCGCTCCGCAAACTCTTGGTCATAGCGTCGCGGTACATATCGATTGGCTCGAGCCCATCGCTAAAGCCATTGCTGAGCGCACTCGGGGACCGGGCCTGCTTGGAACGGACGCGACAGGAATTCCAATCTTGGATCGCGATTCGCCCGAAGGCATTCGCATCGGCACTGTCTGGTGTTGGACGAATGACCACTGGGTGACTTTCTTCTATTCGCCCCAAGGCGATTCGGACAGTGTGCGTCGGTTTCTCGGCGACGACTTCGCGCGCACCGTGCAATGCGATGGGACTAACATCCTGGCATTCATCGAACGCGCTGGCGGACGCCGTCCAGGCTGTTGGAGTCACGCACGGCGTGGCCTAGTTGAAGTGGCTCGCTCGGGCGAAACCATCGCACTCGAAGCGCTGCATCTGATTCGACGACTCTTCGCGGTTGAGCGCTGGGCGACCCAGTGTGGCGACACTGCCGAACAGAGATTGGACCGACGCCGTCAATACTCGACACCCGTCGTCGAAGCGTTGCGCGACTGGGTAGACAAGCAGCGCGAGATCATTGCGCCAAAGTCCGAGTACGGTCGAGCCCTCGGCTACATCCATCGTCAATGGCACCGTTTGATATTGTTTCTAAAGGACGGCAATATTGAATTGACGAACAATCGTCGAGAACGCGAGCTACGAAAGTTAGTCCTCGGAAAGAAGAATTGGCTCTTTGCGTGGGAAGATCTCGGCGGTGAGCGGACTGCTAACATCCTAACCATCATTGCCACTTGCGTGGCCCACGACATCAACCCTCGTGCTTATCTGCATGTCGTTACGAAATTGCTCATCGAGGGCTGGCCGCAGAAGCGACTTGCTGAATTGCTTCCCGACCGAATTGCTTTGTTGCACCCTGAGTTGCGTTTGGCTCCGCCCGTCCAAAAGAACCCGTCGCTGCCAGAATTGAACCGAGCGATGCTAGCGGCAATGCCGAACTAACTCATTGGGGAAGATTAGAACCCGTCCATCGAATTGCATAGACTGGCACGTAGCCCGTCGAGCAACTGTACCTGCTCGCCCGCGCACGTCGTGACGGGGTAGGCCAGCTTATGGTATTTGCCGCGTATGCGGCGGCGACCGTGTAGGCTACATTTTGATCCGGCGCCTGTCGGCAGTTTTTGACGACGGGGCAGGCCGAGCCTGCTCAGGACGCGGCGCGCAGAAACTCGGTTACCTCGAGAAGGTTCGCCTGGGCTCGTGCCGTGACCGCATCGACACACTCATGAGGCAGTGGGATCGTCTGGCCGTCCAGAGCGGCGTCGACTGCCACCTGCATGTAAGCGTGAGCATCGACGCCACAGAGCTTCGCAGTTTCCAGGATGGTGTAGAGCTGGGCCGCGACTTCTGTTCCGCGTACCGATCGCGAGCCATAGTGATTCTTGCGCCCGAGAACGGGGTCGCGATTTGCGCGTTCGGTAATGTTGTTCGAAAGCGGAATCTTCGCATCATCGAGAAAACGCAAGAGGCCACTCCAGTGATTGGTCATGTACGCGATGGCTTTGGCGAGACCGCTTTCAGGTAGTGTCTCTACGTCCTTCGCCCACTGCTCGATCTCGGCAATGACTGTACGTGATTGCGTATCGCGCAAACGTGCACGCTCAATCAGAGCATCGTCATCGTCGCCAGGGGCGCACCGATCGATCTCGAAAAGCTTGTCGATGGGGCCAATGACCTTCTCGGTATCTTTGGGAAAGAATTCCTCAATGTCCTTGTATTTGCGGCGCGCATGCGCCCAGCAAAATGCCAGCGAGACCTTTTGTGTCTGGCCTGCCAGCGACTCGTACACGATGTAGCCATCACAGATGATCGTGCCTTGGTATTGGCCCAACAACTTCTGCGCGGCTTGCAACCCGCGACCGTCTTGGATCTCGTAGTAGACGGCTTTCGGAACGGCGAGCGTCCAAACCTGCCAAGACTTGTTCTTGTCGTGCTTGATGCGTTCCTTCTCGCTCATCATGCGCCACTTGGTTTCGTCTGCACCGACGACTGAATGCGCGAGAACAAATTCAAGGACCCGCTGGTAGACTGGGAACAGGATCGCGGACAGCTTGTTCAGCTGGTCCCAAAGGGTCTGCGTGTCGATCTCGAGCCCCTCGGCTTTCATCTGCCGCACCTGGCGGGCGAGCGGCATGTGATACAAGTACTTGTCGATCGCTACCTCGAGAGCAAACCCGATCGAGTAACGCGCACCTGGAAACAACTTGCGTGGAGTGGGCGCTGTCTTGACGCAGCAGCCATTAGGGCATCGCACCTTCTGCTGTTGGTGCTCGACCATTACGAAGGCACGACGAATGACATGCACTTCGCGACTCGAGTCACACTGGCCATTCCAATCTTCAAGTGGCTTGCCGCACAGGGGGCACGTCTTGTCAGTATCAGCAACAGGATGCTTGCGAATCACTAGGGGTAACTTCGACTGCTTGCGTCTGGGATGCGTCCTGCCTGGCGGTTTCTCTTGATCGGATTTCTTGTCGTTGTCCGACGTATCCGGATCACCTGAGGTTCCATCCCCATCACCGTCACCGCCACCTTGACCGTCAGCTGGCTCCTCGCCGCGCTGGGTGCGCTCGCTGCTGGGGCCGAAGGTCATCTTCTGCAGCTTCGCAAGATGCTGCTCAATCGCTTCGAGCTTCAGCTGAACTTCGAGGCTTGGGTTTTCGGACTTGCGAAGCTCCGCAAGCTCATTCGTTAGGGCAACAATCTCTTGGACCAGACGACGATTCTCGTGCTCCAGCAGGCGCACGGCTTGCTGAAGCAAGGGAATGTCTGTTTCTCGTGAGATGTCGCGCGCCACGGTGATGCGTGCGTTTATTCAATATGGAGATCGCATTGTCGAGACAATTCGATCTGCCAAATGAAGAACGATCGCACCTCTGACTACCTTTGTAGCGTCGATGCGATCGTTTTCAGTGTGACTGGTTTTGCTGCAGTATCTTCGAGCTAGCGAAACACAACTTGCCGATCCAAGTAACCGACTCGACGCGGACTCAATGGCATTCGTCCTACCAGGTCCGCGCCCTCGAGCAGCAACTGCAACTCGGACTCGGTCAATTCGGACTGCCCCTTCCAGGGTGCAGCGAAATGACCCATTTCAAGCCGCTTCGCAAAGACGCATAGGCCCGTCCCATCGAAGTACAGCACCTTGGCGCGTTTGAGCGTTTTGCCCACGAACAAATAGAGATCGCCCGAAAGGCTATCTCGATCCATGGCACCCGTGACAATGGCGGCAAGGGAGTCGTACTGCTTGCGCATGTCACAGGGCTGCTGGTACGCGAACACGCGTTGACTGCGACTAGGTGTCAGCATCTAAGGCTCCGGCATAGCTCGACCAATTCAGAAACGGTCAATCCGATTATCGCAACGGCCGCATTGCTGCGACCGATGGCCACTCGCGGTCCTGCGCTACTCGACTCATTCAAGGTCGCTCTGGCCGTGTGGACCATCGCGACTTGACGAAATGCGTTCGGCTTACTTCTGTGACCACACCACCGGATAAGCGATGCGGGGCCAATTCCCAAATCGGAAATCAACTGTGACTCGGACACGGCTCGCGACCGTGCATCCATTACGTACTCGGACACCGCTCGTTTCAACTCCCCGGAAAATCTAGGCCTCCTTTGGCCAGCTTGAGCCCGTCGCTCTCGATCAATGCACGCACATAATTCCTTTGCGGTCTTCATGATTCCCTTGGGCAACAGAGCATGGGGCTCCGCGCCAGGATCAGGCTGCCGGAACTAGGCCGCCGAAGTTAGACGGGCGAGGGCGAACATGTACGAGCAACTCGCGCCTACGCCCACGCGGCATAACGTCGGTCAGTTCCTCGACGAGAGTGTACATCTCGTCCAGTTCTTCGACTGTCGCGTCGATGAGCAGCAGTCCTGGCACGTCTACATGCGGGTGTGCACGAGAAATGATCGAGCGCAGCTCCAACATTTCGGCGGTGTGCTCCCGGAGAAAATCGCGTTCCGCGTCATCGATCCCCCAGAACACCAGCTTCCCTATTGGCGCATATTCTGATAGGTCTGAGGGTGTTCCAACGTGCCCAGTAATGAGGCCATTGTCCGGGCACTCCGTGCAACACCACTCGATGGATTCCAGCGTCGAGCTGATGATACGAATGCGACCTCGACACAGTCGCCGACCTACTCGGGCTACGCATGGGACCGCAGAGATCCACGGCTCGTTGCAGTCGCGGCAGGTCGCTGCCTCCACGACCTCACGGGTGAACGCCGCTCGGCGTTTTGCCGGCGCTGGAGCGTCCTTGACGAATTCCGCAACCAGATGCTGTACGTCGGTAACCCACGTTGCCATGTCGGAATTTCAAGCACATCCGGGGCCGCCCGTCACCTCGCCGATCACGAGTCTGCCCTAGGCGCAAGCAAATCTGGCTACGCTTCTCGCAAGCGGGTTACGTTCGATGTGCTGAGCCGGACAGGCTAGGCCAACGATTGTGAAGCGATCCTCAGAATACACAGCTGGCGGATGACGCCCTATAATCGGCTGGTGGATCGTAGTTGCATAGATGATCGAACATTGACAGTATCCAGCCTTCGTACGTCCCTACCGTCATCGTGCATCCTGATGGGGTATCCGGACATCTCAGCGACGCAGACAGCTTGACTTGCCTCTGCGGTTAGTCCACCACTTAGGGTTCCTCCATCGCACATTACCTGCATGACTCGACCATAGCCCCCGGCAAGTCCGGCAATCCAATCACAAAGAGCGGCTCTTTCGGTTGGCGTCGTGTTGATGATCAGCTTCGATGTACTCACGTCAGGCAAACCACCATCGCTGGAGACGCTGGAGCGGCCGCCCGTAGCCGAACTCGAAGTACTAGATGAAGACGAACATCCCGCTGGAACCAGCGCAAGAGCCAACAAGACCGAGCCCCAAGTTCCTAGGCGAAACGACATGATAGTACAGGATACTTGGGTGATTCGCGTCGGTCAATCGCAAATGGCTCACCCTAAGGAAGGTCGTACCGAGTCCGTTCTTCCTATGCGCGTGGGCAAGGTGGTTCTTTATGGCAACGACACTACCTGGCCCGCAAAGAGTATCGGGCCCCCATGTTCTCGAACGAAGAATAAGAAGGGCCTATCAAAAACAATGGTAGTTGGAGGTGGCAATTCGACTGACGCGCTTCTAACGGTTACCGCAGTGGCTGCGGCAGCCACAGTACCCTTCTCGGCGACTGCCACATAGACCTGTTGTAGTACGTCCGAGACGTAGAGCTGCTCTTGTTGGGTAATTCCGTTCAGGTTGCAGGTGCCCGCATCGAATAGGCTAGTTATTCCAAGCGTCTGAAGAGTTGGCTTCCATGAAACCGTACTGCCAGCAATCGTGAACTTCGGTAGTGCTATGCCCACCTGCTGTTGCTGTACTGTGGCATCGAAGTTTGAGAACCAGGCAGCACTGAGACTCGCCTTCACAGTGTCGAATTGGCCTGAATCAGGCAATATTGCCGTCATCACCAAAGACCCGCCGTAGTACGGAATATCAACTCCCGCCCAGCCGGTCCCCATAGCATAGTTGAGGCTGAGGGTAGAGTTCATGAAGTCCGTTGATACATCAGTAGTCCCGTGAAATACCTGAGAGTGCGTCTTATCGGGGTCAAAAGCGGTGAGCCAAGATGCGTTGAGGTAGAGAGCGTCCACAAGCACAAGTCGAGTCAGGCTGTCTAGTGAACCAGGTGGAAGCAGTTTCGGAATTAGGTTGTTCGTTTCACTCGCTACCCAATTGTTGATTTCGGTCGTAGCCCCACTTGAATCGGCTTTGAAGTCCACTAACTCGACTCCACTGTCGTAATTGGTCATGAGATTGTCAAGGAAGGGCTGTTGCAAGGTCAATCCCTTCTGAACGAATACATCATTGGCGAGGTTGAGTACAACCTGTTTGCTCCCATCACTAGTCTGCGTTGAAGGCTGAGCACACGACTTGACCCCTTGCTCCAACTGATTGGTGGCACCCTGAATGTCAGTGAGGGCAACATCTGGGTAGAGAACGGCTTTCATCTCGTCAGCAGTCGCTCCCTGAGCCCCATCACTCGTCATGGTTAGCGCAATGAAGCCACTGACCGGCGAGACGGCGAAGTTCTGGTCACTAGGGGCCAGGCTCTGAAGAACCTTCAAGCCAAAGTTGTTCAGGTCATTCGTGGCCGCTTGTTGAGTCGCCGTCGTCACGCTGGGATTTGAGTTGTAGGTCAGCGACGACTTGGCTTCTTCAGGTAGAGAAGATTGCGTAGGATTGCTGGTGTTGCTTCCGCAAGCGAATACAACCAGGGGAGCCAGGGCAACAAACCAAGAGTGCTTGTTCATGTTCAAATCCTTACCAGCGTGGCCGGTCCCGAAGTCATGCCTGAGCCGGCTGAGCGCGCCGTCAATTCAGGATGCGAGCAAAGTATATGCCACCAGGCAGCACCTAATGACGATACGCTTCCGTTCTGAAGGGAGCCTGTTTAGCCGGCTTTCGCAGTGAGTACTCACTGCGAGTGGCTCCTCTGGAGCATTGGCCGGCTTCGGCACATGTGTCATTTCCAATTGCGAGGGCTTGGCCGATCATGGCCCAACCTCGGAGGTGACCCAACTAGCGAATAACTTCTTGGAGCTTCCCAGCGTCAGTCTGAGGCGTCCTTGCGGGACACGTGGCTCCGAGAGGCCGAACCAGTCCCCGCGATGTCTGACAGTCAACGAGGGTGTTCTAATCAGAAGGCATACCCGATGCCGACGGTCGCCGTCGGAAGTACCTGAGGCGATGAACTGGCATTCGTCGAACACCACCCTTTTAGTTCATCTACGCACCATGGTCCCCTCGAAACCACGGGTACCGCCATGCCGCCTCCCACGGTGAAACTGAACCCGGACACAGTTCGAACTTCGTAAACAACCTCCCCCTGAATCCAAATGACACGACTCCAATGCAGAGTACCCGACGAAACCTGACTCGGTCCCCGATCCCAAGAGAAAGTCGATTGGACGATAGTAGGTTGGTCCGGTGGAGAACGAACCTTCGAATGCCAGAGCACGCAAAGTTCCAGTTCGGATATTTTCCCATATAAGCGGCCTCACCCTTGCAAAGGCTGCTAGTTGCAAGCCTGCCGCATTGGTTCCAATTCCACTCCAAGGGCTAAGCGATTGTCAACGTCATAGCTTGCAGTCAACCCAATCAGACCGACAAGTGTGTCAATGCCACCACGAAGTTGAATCATAAGCGGGCGATCAGTGAATTTACGAGGTGCGTTGAGTGCATGTTTTGGCTCTTCTGCATCGATTGGGTCCCTCAATTCTTGAGCAAGAGCAGAGCCTGAGAACAGGGTCACTAGCAATGTAGTTGCAAGGTCCATCCTCAAGGTCATAAGCGACATTCTTTTGGGCATTGTAGCTGACAACTTGGTCCTCGGGATAAATGGACATTGGACGCCTCGTGGTGGCGAACGATGAATTAGACTTCATCATCATGCGCGTTGGTCATCCCGTTGGAATTGCAGAGTTCGAGGAGACCAGACGACCCTCTCAAGACATTCTGGCTAAAAGGCATACCCGACGCCCGTCGTCTGCGTCCAGAGAGTCCCAAATCTTGAGTTGGCATTGTCCGAGCACCAACCCGAATCCCCAGTGCAACTGGCCCCCTGGAAGTGGACTGGAACTGCTCTTCCGATGCCAACGGTGAAGCTAAATCCAGAGTGTGTTCGAAGCTCAAAGACCAACTCCCCTTGAAGCCAACCAATTTGTTGCCAGTGCAGCGTTCCGGTTGGAGTAGAGGTTCCGTAAGGACTGAGTGCTGGGTCTATACCAGGCCCAGAAGAGTATGCACCTTCAAGAGCCAGGGCTATCAAGGTACTTTGATGATAGAACCAAACAAGCGGTCTAACCCTGGCAAACGCAGCCAATTGCAGGCCCGCTACGTTAGTTCCAATTCCAGCCCCGACTGCCAAGTGGTTCTCAAGATCATAACTTGCTACAGCACCAACTAAACCGACAAGGGTGTCGATCCCCAATCGCAGTTGGATCGCAATTGGGCGGTAGGTAAACTTAGAATAGCTCCCAGGTACAGGTCGGAACGGCTCTACATCAGTAGGACCCCCGGATTCTTCCGCAATAGCAGAGCCTGCAAACAGGGTTGCCACTAGCGGAATTACAAATCCCATTCTCGAAGCCCTCAGAGCCATTCTTGCGCACTATAGCCGACTTGTTGAAGGTGGGGATCGTTGTCCTATCTGATGTGGTCGGGACATGCCTCGTGGTGGGCAAACTCTGCAATAACGTGCGGCATTAAGTGATTGGGAATTCATGCTGCAATTGTACTGGTCCGAGAAGACTAGATTGCTTAAACACGCCTGAACCCGTACACTTCGTTCATGCTTACTGGAAATCGCCTAAGGACTTGGACACCTCAATCAAGTTGGGCCGTTGCCTTGCTCTTGATCCCTCTGCTTACCCATTGTGGTGGCCAGTCCGAGTTGATCTCGATCGAGCAGTCTTCTGGCGGTAGTACGAGTACGTCAACGGGTGGATCAAGCAATATGCCTGGCTCTACAAGCACGGGTGGGAGCACTGGTAGCTCAACTGGTGGATCAACCGGACCTTGTGGTCATCCATCATTCCCGTCTGGCGCGATGGTTTCTGTACTCGACACCTGTGCGATGTACGCCAGCGGTTGTGACAACTCATGCAAGGTAGATACGGACTGTATAGGGGTACCGGAGGGAAATCCCTGCATCTCGGGCTGCTATTGCCCCACGACAGCAGTAAACATCGGAGTGGGAACCAACTACCTTGCGCTTTTCAAGAGCCTTAATGCTGGACTTAGTACCACTACCGTCTGCAATTGCCCTTGCCTTCCTGTGGCCCCCTGTTGCAAGCAGGGCGTCTGCTACAACTCATGTGGTATGTGTAGCTTTTACGGCCCCAATTGACGGGGAGACGGGGTAATTGGCGAGTACGAGAGCAGCCCAGCACGATCAAACGCAGGGACTATTCGAACAACCACCTACAACAACCCTGAGGCCGCCGTTCTGAGGATCATCCTCCTTACCACCGCAGGTCGCCATCTGGGTGCCCGCCTTGGGGCCACACCCTCAGCGTTGAGGGCCTACCAATTACTGTAGGGCAGCCCCTGACCTCGAAGTACTCGGGCTCGCTCGATGGTACAGCCCAGCTACGAGCGGGCTGGTTCAGATTGAGAAGGCAGGCAGCGCCAATATTCTAAGTTTGGCTTCGTAGAAGTATTTGGAGTTGATTTCAATCCCCACGGCTCTCCGTCCCTCAAGGATCGCCGCTTCAATGGTGCTACCAGATCCGAAGCACGGATCGAGCACCCAATCACCCATCACGGTCGAAGATTCGATTAACATTCGGAGCAACCTAACGGGCTTTTCGGTTGGGTGCCTTTTGACTGTCTGCGAGCGCGCGAAAGCGCGCAAGTCTGAGCAGCCCGGGGCAATTGGGTAGTTGGCCCGGCGGTAGATTGCCAGGGACAATCTCGGTGATCGCCACCAAAGAGTAGGGCTCGAAGCCACCAACTTCGAGCCCCGGATCGTCGCAGTGGATGCGTTCGACATACGGGTTGTCGCACGAGTTGACTGGGACGGACCAATTCCCGGCGGTTGTTCCGGGCAGTGGACGATCTTCGGCAAATTCAGTGTGTTTCTGATCGGTGCCGACGCGTATTTTTTCTCTGTGGATTCTGCGACAGAGGCCAGATGTACTGCGTCGATGGGCGGCACGACGCCGAGCGGCAACAGCACCGTCAGGCAGCCAAGCAACGTCATTGGCGGAGCCGCAAAGCGAAGCGCAAGACCTCTGCTCGGGTGACCAGGTGGCGTAGGGGCAGACGAAAAATAGTAACGGACAAGGGTCGTCAAGAAGTTGGCCCAGAGCTGATTGTTCCCATCGCGGAGTGCTCCGCCGTCGCAGTGGCGGTCGAGTTGCCCCGCGAGGAGACAAGTCATGGAATCGATATGGATGGGTTCACCGATTGCACCGAGCCGCGGCATCCTCGAGCCATCCCAACGTTTCTGGAGGCTGTGGCTCTGTGGCAGGGCCAGCCAGTCCGTGCTGCGCTCTGTGCGGACGCCGGGGGCTATTCGTGCGACTCGAGACTCTGTCGCGAAGCGTCGTTCGACTGGGACGACGGCGGAGCGCTGTACAGCGTCCTTTGGGTGCCCGCGGGCGCTCACCGCCAAAGGCGACATCGTCTCAGCGGCCTGGGTAGCTTTTCCGATCTGGAACGACTGATCACAGCCGAGGTGGCGCGATGATTACCCCCGAGCAGCGAGCGCATATCAGGCGTCTGTACTTCGCCGAGCATTGGAAGATTGGCACCATTGCGGCCGAATTGAGCCTTCACCGAGACACCGTCGAGCTGGCGCTTGAGCCAAGGAAGTTTGCCAATCGCCGATTTGCGCCGAGCACCACTCTGCTTGAGCCTTACCACCCGTTCATCGAGCAAACGCTTGAGCAGTATCCGCGGTTACGAGCCACCCGTCTGTTCGAGATGCTTGCCGAGCGCGGCTACACGGGCAGTGTCTATGTTGTGCGTCGTCATGTGGCCAAAGTGCGTCCCGCATCGCGACACGAGGCGTTTTTCAAGCTCAATACGCTGCCTGGCGAACAGGCTCAGGTGGACTGGGGCAGCTTTGGCAAGCTCCGCATCGGCTGCGGCGTGCGCAATCTGTCGTGCTTCGTCATGGTGTTGAGCTGGTCGAGAGCCACTTTCGCGCGCTTCACTCTCGACCAAACCCTCGAAAGTTTCTTGCGGTGTCACGTGGCCGCATTCAACGCACTTGCTGGCGTGCCGCGGTCGATTCTGTACGACAATCTCAAGAGTGTCGTACTCGAGCGACAAGGCGACCTCGTGCGGTTCCATCCCCAAATCCTCGAATTGGCAGGTCACTACCACTTCGCACCAAAACCGGTGGGCATCGCCCGAGGAAACGAAAAGGGTCGCGTCGAAAAACGCATTCGCGATGTCCGAGAATCCTTCTTTGCCGCTCGCGAGTTCTCGACACTCGACGACCTCAATCAGCAACTGGATGAATGGATCAGGCGAATCGTCAATGCCCGTTTGGTACCCGGAGATACTACTCGCACGGTCGAGCAGGCTCTCGCCGAAGAGAGCGAGCGCCTGCTGCCACTGCCCGAGCATGCCTTCGCACATGATTACGTGCGTGCCATTCGCTCGGGCAAGCAACCCTACCTTCGTTTCGACCGCAACGATTACTCAATCCCGCATACGCTGGTACGTAAGCCGCTCACCCTCGTTGCTTCCGATACCACGGTCAGGATATTCGACGGCAACACTGAGGTTGCCAATCACTGTAGGTCCTGGGACACCGGTAAACAAGTTGAGTGTGACGCCCATTTGCAAGGACTTGCCGACGAAAAGCGGAAGGCGCATGAATATCGCGGTCGCAATCGTCTCAACGCGGCCTGCCCCAACGCAACCGAGTTCCTGGGATACGTCGCTCTTCATGGGGGCCACCTCGGCGGTACCACCAGTCGCTTGTTGCGCCTGCTCGATCAGTACGGCCCTGATGAGCTCAATGCTGCGATTGCTTGCGCGCAGACCCGGAGTGCATTCGCCGCCCAATCCGTTGCTCACATTCTCGATCAGCGCCGTCGCGCCCGCGGCGCACCCATTGCTATCGAGGCTGTCCTTCCCGATGACCCTCGAATCCGTGACCTCGTGCTCATTCCCCATTCGCTCGATCGTTATGACCGTTTAGCCGCGGCAAGTACCTCCAGCGGCGACGACGCTGGCGTCTCTACTTCTGAGCCTATCGAAGAGGTGGACCATGACTGAGCTCACTGCGCGCCTGCATACGATGGGCCTGACCGTGACTGCCGAAACCGTTTCGGACATCATCGCACTAGCCACCAAGAAACGCTGGGGCCCCACCGAATTGCTCGAATATATCGCCGACATCGAAGAAAAGGAACGCGCCCGGCGCGGCCTCGAAGGCCGCACACGCCGCTCGAAACTCGAGCGTTTCAAACTCATGGCTGACTACGATTGGAACTGGCCAAAAGAAATCGACCGCCCTCTGGTCGAGTCTACCTTGCGTCTCGAATTCCTCGAGGACCAGCGCAACGTAGTCTTCGTCGCTCCCCAAGGATTGGGCAAGACGATGATGGCAAAAAACATCGCTCATCAAGCCATCCTTGCTGGCCATTCAGCGCTTTTCATCACCGCCGCTAACTTGATGCTCGACCTCGGTGGACAAGAAAGCTCACGAGCCCTCGAACGTAGGCTTTACTACTACGCCAAAATCGGGCTTCTGATTATCGATGAGATCGGATTTCTGGCCTTTGACAACCGTAACGCCGACCTTCTGTTCCAGGTCATCAGTCGCCGCTACGAGAAGAAAAGCCTCGTCTTGACCACCAACCTACTCTTTCGTGACTGGCACACGATATTTCCCAATGCCACTTGCGCTACTGCCCTCATCGACCGCGTCGTGCACCACGCCGACGTCATCAGCATCAAAGGGGAAAGCTACCGTGCCCGTGAAGCCGAGATCGATGCCAAAACTCGGGCCGCTAAACGACCCAAACTCAAGGAACCCCCTAAATCCAAAAAGCCCTAACCCACAAACGCTACTTCACGCAGTCCGGGGTAACCATCGTGTCACCTCGGGCTGTTCAAATTTGTGCGGATTGGCGTGCTCGCCAACAAGTGCCTTAACCCGCCTGAAGAACTCCGGTGGGAAGCTCGACTCCAGAAGAGATTCCACAGACTGACGAGCAGCCAACGTGCTCGACACAGAGGCAGGAATATCGTTACTTGAGGGTGGATGTTCGGCCCCAGACGCCGCCTTCTTTTCAAGCCACAAGTTCAAGGCCTCGGTAAGTGTACTGTCCCAAGCGAGACCTTGATCGATCATGGTTTGGCGGGCACGTTCGTAGAGTGAAACAGGCACTTGGCCACCAGCCCATGTTGTTGCCCCTACGGTGGTATCATTGTCATATTGGGACATATCATCATTTCCGGGATCGTCGGTTTCGCGATTCATTGAGGAACGTCCATGACCGTACTTGTCAGTCTTGCTGGTCGCTACTGTTCGAATTTCGGGCTGCAAAGGTAGCTACTCTAGACAAGTCTCGATCACAACCAAGCTTTGAAGTCCGTTCGTCAAAAGATTGGTGCAGGTGGGGCCAGTCAACCTCAAATGGGCCGGAGATTGGCTGTAATCAATGTAGAAGCCAGGCGCATCGGCATCGGGGTTGGTCTGGCTGATTAGGTTGCAATTGATTGCGACTAAGACCATTGATGTTGGCGGCGACCGCTGCAATTGGACGTCGCAACTCGTCACGTTCACGACCTGTTCCAATACGCTGCCACAATAACCGGCGAATTTTCCGTTGCAATAGGTGGTCAGACTAGTTGCAGTCGAGCCACCATTCGATATAGCCATACTGCCACCCGTGGTGCTAGAGGGAATCGATGTGTTGCCACCTGCCGACGATGCATTCCCTCCGCCGTTCGAGCTTCTGGCAGCCCCGCCAGCGTCCGCTTGTGCACCGCAGGCTGTGAATATGCTCGCGATGGCTCCGATGGCGAATAATCTGACCATGGTAAATTATACCATTCGGTCAACACCATGCAAATCTAGCATCTCGGATGAAGACAGCATGTTTTCTGTCTGACTTAGATATCAACCGATATCAGTTCAGGCAACTTTGCGCCCGACGTCGAGTTTCGTGATTCAATCGTCACTTGTTTCGACCATCAATGTTGCCTGGATTCGCAGGGAATAGTTCAACTTAGGGCTCCGAGCGACAAGGTTGGAAGTGCATCTCCCGCCGATACCCCACTAGCGACGCTGTTCGCTTTGTTCGCGCGGAGCCTGCTATTTCAAGGATAGCGACATTCCTTGAAGACCTGACTGGATCACTTGGATCTTTCAATCAGATCTTTGGCAGCACTTCTGTAGCGGATTTCATACTTGGTACGGATTTGGCAGGTTCGATTCGACTTGGCGAACTCAGTTGATTCCGTAGACCACGGTTGGATGTCCTCCAGTAGCGACTGGAAGCCCGGCGTCTATGGGGGCGGTACTCGTGAAAGTCAGTCCTCCCAAGCCTGAGCTTCCTCCGTAGGCGCTGCCGGAAACCCCATTAGGGAAAGGCACCGGTCCGTAGGGGACTGCGATTCGACTGGTGGTACCACCCGTAGCAGTAGGTGTCCCAGCATCAACTCCAGTTGAACCTCCCGAGGAGGTCGAGCCACCAGGGTCAACCTCGCCGCCACAACTCATGATCAAGGCTGAAAAGGCGACCGGGTACCAGAGCTTGTCCATGATTTCTCGGTCACTCCCGTTGAGGTAAGTTTATGCCCAAGCCAACGGAATGGATGTTACTCGATTCTGGAGTGGGCTGCCTCAATATGCAGCGGTTCGAACAGGAAGGTGTCCCGAAAATTGCCATGGGTTGCATGGGAACTATGCGGAATCCAAAGCGAATGCGTAAGAGCACGGTCGCGAAGGCTCCGTCGTTCCTTGCGACTCCCCTGGACCAAAGATTAGTCCCGCTCCGAGCTAGGACTCATGCCTGCAGGACCACTCAGGTTGATGCCAGGCTGCACCCAACTGACTCAAGGGAGATTTCACAGGTAGGGTTCGAAGGTCGGTCTCCATGTCACCTGTGCTCTCGCAGAAAGGACTTGGCTCGGCTGGGTTGCAGCACAAGGTCACATACATACTACAGAACGAATCGTAGTCGCACTTCACGGGCCTTTAGGGTGATCACCCTCCGATTGCCCAAGGGATTCACGCAAACCAGACCGGATTCGGCCATCCTTGCCACGTGGTAGCTAGCCGACGCCATGCCTATCCCGGCAACATGCGCCAACTCGGTTACCGTTCGTTCGTGTTCACCAAGTGCGGCGAGCATTTCGATTCTGGAGGGACTGCTGAGTACTGAGGCCAATTCGACTATATCGCTGGTCATAGAAGTTCGAAAGCAATCGAAGGACTATCGCGGCAATTGCCTTCCAAGGTTAGAACTTCGAAATATGTCGTGTTAGCTATCAAATTGAGGCACCTGGGCGTGCGACCGTCGAGTATTCGGGGTGAACGGTTGCCAAAGGGGATGTTACGACCAATATGGCCAGACACAAAAATTTGGGTTCCAAACAACAAAATTTTCCCCTCATTGCTTAAAATTGGAATTTCGATTTATCCCCCATCTTGCATTTGGGTTCAGCGATTCGCTTCAGCGGTGAACAAGCCACACCAAGACTTGACTCGGCCCGAAGGCGTTCTGGACAGCGAGCCGATCGATAAACAGGCGAATTTAGGCATTTTCAGACATCCTCACCAATGCTTGCGACAAGATGGGTCCCTAGGTGCGAGGCGAGAATGCCACTGTGAAGGATCTTTAGCCTCAAATAGTACAGGGTGAATCTGAATTCTGCTGCAGTATCCATTCTGATCTTCGGTGAAGAATGTGGTTAGGGTTGACCGGGCTCGGTTCGAGACTGTTACTCAAGAAGTCTCGGACACGACGTCCCTGCTCCGGAACGTGGGCGACAAGACAGCGGACTTCCTCAGTGGACACCCCAAATCCGGCCAGTCGTGGACGGTTCAAAACCGGCCAGTGTCGGAAGAGTCAGGACAGATTTCCTTTTAGTCGGATTCGGTGGATGCGTGCAAATTCCCGCCATGGCTTCGCCAGCTACGGGGACCGCACTTGAGGATGTGGGCGTGGTGTAAGAGGCGATCGAGAAGGGCCGTTACGGTGGTGTTGTCACCCAGCAGCTTGCCCCAGTCGTCCACTGGACGGTTCGAGGTTAGCAAGGTGGACGCCCGTTCGTAGCGGCGCATAATGATCTCGAGTAGGTCTTCTGCGGCTGTCGGGGGCAACTTGCGCATGCCCAGGTCGTCGATGATGAGCAAAGGCACAGCCGCTAACTCAGCGATATGCTTTTTGCGCTCGCCGAGCATTTGAGCCTCGGCGATCTCCTCGAGTAGGATGTGAGCCTCGCGGTATAGGACGCGATGTCCCTGCTGGATGCAAGCCATCGCGATTGCCTGGGCGAGGTGGCTCTTGCCTGTGCCCGGTGGTCCCAAGAACAAGCCGTCTTCGTGTTGTTCGACAAAACGCCCCGTCGCGAGCTCGAATACCAGATTTCGATTCGTCTTCTTGTTGAAGTCGAAATCGAAGTTATCGAGAGTCTTGCCGCGGTCGCGAAACTCGGCTTGTTTGATGCGACGCTGGAGGAGACGGTCTTGACGGCGAGTTAGCTCATCGTTGACCAGGATGCTGAGGGAGTCCAGTGGCGCGAGTTTCTCGCTCTGTGCCTGCCGCAGTCGCAACTCGAGACTGTCAGCCATACCTGAAAGCCGTAGCTGTGTCAGAGCGCGTTTTATTTCCGTGATGTTCATGTTGATATTCCTTCCGTTCTTTGGGTGATTAGATCCCGGTACTGCGTCAGCTCACGAATGAGTGGATCGACTTGCCGGAGTGTTAGAGGCGCAACTGCGTGATGATCGAGGTATCGACGTACGAATCGGTACTCGGCAACGCCCAGTTCGAGAGCAGTGCCGCAGACCTTATCGATGACAGGCTCTCCATATCTACGCGCCAGCGAAAGCACGCCCTGAATGCGGCGGACCGAGCTCTCGCCGTCACGCCGATGCATGACTTCGCAGAGCGTCCCGATGTTGCTCCCCGACAACGCTGCTGTCGCCAGCAACTTCGAGATGCGTGCTGGCGTTCGTTTGGGTTCGTCGCCAGGCTGTGCACGGCGAGCACCGCGACGTTGTACGAAGTATTCGCGGAGCAACTCTCCGGTGATGGGATGCATCAGTCGCACTCGCCAACCGTCCCATTGCACGTGCAGCTCGCGGCCAATCCAGCCCGGTGGGGCGTGATAGTAGGCTGCGTCAACTTCGACACAACCGTCGAGGTGCACGATGCGTGTACTGAATTGGTAGTAGCGGAAAGGCTCGAGCGGCAGTGGCAATAAATGGGGACGCTCCTCGGCAAACATCGTCGCCACCTGACGCTTCAGCGGTCAGTTGAGACTGATCCACTCTAGGGTCAGTTCGTGATCCACGTGGCCGCGGATGCAACTGGGGTCGGGTGTTGGGGACAGGATGGGATGCGGATGCGGTTTTGGTCAATAGGTCGAGAATTCGGCCATTGGCGCGGGTCGGATCGACGCTCGCAGCATGGTTACACGTTGCCGATGTACGGAGTGTCGCAAGCGGTTCGTTGCTTCGCCGCGAGCCGGCAAAGAGCAGTGCACTTGTTCTGATGCCTGTCGCGTCTTGCGACGGCGAAAGCTTGCTCGGGAGCGTCGAGGTAAGGACCTGGAAGGGTACCGAGCCGATGAGCGTGTGCGACAGCGGCAGCGGCGGGCAAGGCTGCAAGCACAGTGTGCCCAGGGCGGTTCGGGCGGGGAGACGCTGGAATGTCACGTGCCGGCTTCGACTCTCAAGTCATTGGAATTACAAGAGGAAATTCACCGAATTTTGGACGGACCTTTTCGGATGTCACGTGCCGGGTTCGGCCGAGAGCTGCTGCGCATCGAGCGGAAAATAGGCTCAATCGTGCGACAGGCAGTGGCCCAATATGGACCGTAGTGGACGATGTCACGTGCCGGGTTCTGTCTGTAAGTCATGGAAAACATTGATGTAAGTGCCTGAATTTTGGCCGATGTCACGTGCCTGGATTTTCTCCGAGCTCGGTCTGTGTTCGCGTCCGACTCGTGACGAAGACCCCACACCAACAGCTCATGATCGCCGTCGAGGATCTGGACGAAAGGCTCTCAGCGTTTCGACTGCGCGAGCCGAAGGCCGTCGAAGCGATGGCCGCGTCGCTGGGGCGTTACGGTCAGCTCAGTCCGTTGGCGGTGTTCGACGACGGCGATGGGATCCAGATCATTGATGGCTTCAAGCGCTTGCATGCAGCTCGGCAGCTGGGGTGGTCACAGATCGAGGTGCGCTACTGTGACGTCGATATCGCTGAAGCCAAAGTCCAAGTGGCTGTGCTCCATCGCGGCCATGGCCTGACTGAGCTCGAAGAGGGCTGGCTGATTCGTTCGCTCTATCGCGAAGACAGACTTTCGCAATCCGCCATCGCCGAGCGTCTGGGTCGTCACAAGAGTTGGATTTGCCGTCGATTGCTGCTCGTCGAGGGGCTGCTCGACGAGGTGCAGGCCAGTGTTCGGATGGGGCTGATAGCCCCGCGAGCGGCCGTGACCCTAGCGGCGTTGCCACGTGGCAACCAAATCGCGGCCATGAGGGCAGTGATCCAGCGCGGGCTGACCGTACGGCAAACGGAGCTGTTGGTGGGCCAGGTCACCGCCTTGGATGACCCGATCGCTCAGGCGGCCCTGCTCGCCCGGTGGTCATCCGGTGCCGTCGCGCCGCCGCAACCGGGTCCGCGTCCAACGCGAGCCATTCGCTCAGAAGCTGACTGGGTGGCTGCTGACATCACGACGCTGCAGCGAATTTGTGCCCGCCTCGATGCTCGTCTGCTCGGGACACCACTGTGTGCGTTCGGTCCGACAGCAGCCGAGCTGATTGCCGCAAATCTCGAAGCATTGATCCCAATGTTGACCGCGCTCGCGAGCACCATCGTGCGCACCACAACGCCGAAAAAGGCCATGGCCCGCAAGGAGCAATCTGCCGCATGACTCCCGAATCACTGGCTCAAAGCAGCCGCGAAGCCCTCGAATTGCAGGTCGTAACTTTGACCGCGCAGCGGATGTCACGACGCGCCATTGCGCGCGCACTCGGCCTGAGTCGCAACACCGTCAAACGAATTCTTTTCAGCCACGCCGAGCAGCGGGAGCAACCGCATACGGCTTTGCCGAAACCCCGTCAGAGCGCGCCACGCGCGAAACTGATCGATGACGTGATGACTCGGGTCACCGATCTGCTCACGACCTATCCCAACATCACCGCCCAACGGGTATTCGAGATCCTCAAGGATGAAGGGTTCCAAGGGGGCTACTCGACCGTCAAACGCTTCGTGCGCGGTATTCGACCAAAGCGTAAGCCCAAGCCTAGCCGGACCACGCCCGTCTATGGCCCCGGCAAGATGGCAGAGAGCGACTGGTCCCCCTACAAGGTGACCTTGCTCGACGGCTGCGTGCTGTCGCTACAGGCATTTAGCTACGTCCTGGTCCACAGCCGACGCAAGTTCTACGCGGCATTTTCTAGCAACGACCTGCATGCCCTGATGGATGGGCATGTCCAAGCCTTCGCGAGATTCGACGGCTGCGCCGAGTCCTGCAAGTACGACAGTCAGAAACCCGTCGTGTTGCGCTGGGAAGGCAACCAGCCCATCTACAACCCGCGCTTCCTTGCATTCGCTGCGCACTACGAGTTTCGCCCCGCGGCCGTTCGCGGTAACCCCAACGCAAAGCCTCGCGTCGAGCGAGGATTTTGGGAATTCGAAACCTCGTTCCTCAATGGGCGCTCCTTCAGCAGCGCCGAAGACTTCAAAGCCCAACTCAACCACTGGCTCGACAGCATCGCCGACCGTCGCCCACGTCACCGCCTCACCCCGCTCGACCGCTTCGTCGAGGAAAAGCCCCATCTGGTGGCGTTGCCCCAGCATCCGTATGACACCGCCCGCGTCATCTATCGCATCTGCAGTATCGATGGTTTCATCGAATGGAACGGCAATCGATATGCCGTGCCCTATGACTACATTGTCGATATCCTCCCCGTGCGCATCACACAGCGCGAGCTCTTCGTCTATGCCGCAGACCTGCGGTGCATTGCTCGCCACGAGCTTGCGACTAAAGGACAAGGACTCTCGTTAGATCCTGCTCGGTACCATCCGCCGCCTCGCGGGACAAGTGCGCTTGACCTCGATCAGTTGCGCGCGACCTTCGAGCATATGGGTGAAGGTGGCACCGAATTCTCTCGTCTGCTTGCGGTCACTCCTGCTCGCCTGTGGGGACGTCAAGCTAGGCAAATTCTGCTGCTGCGCGAGCGCTACGATACCGCTGACCTCGATTCGGCCCTCGCCCACGCAGCCCTTTACGGAGCGTACGAGCACAAGGCGGTCGAGCGCATCTTGAGCGTGCGCGCCCAACCACGCTCCCTCGATGAATACGTCGCTGAAGACACCATCGCCAGAATTACCGCGTCCCTCGGACAAGACCGACACCAGACGCGCGACCTCACCGAATACGACCGACTTCCCGTCTGTGGCGCAGCTTCGGCCGCGCCTCCCACTACCCCGCATCCAAAGGAGTCCGCCCCATGCGAAAGCCAAAACCCGACACCCAGCCCAAACGAAATACCAATCCCAAGCCCAGTCCCGTTGATGGGTCCAGTTCAAGCCCCTATGTCGCCGCCGGCCAACCCCCAAACGACGACTTGCTCCTCGAGCGACTCCGCAGACACCTGAAATTCCTTGGGCTAAACCAGGCCTTCTCCAAACTCGATGACTTGCTCGACTGGGCCACCCAGAATCGACCCGGTTACACCGCCCTGCTCGAACACGTCCTTTGCGTCGAGGTCGATCACAAGAGTGTCAGCCGCATCTGTTACCGCTTCATCAAGAGTGGCCTGCCCGAGCGCAAGACCCTGGAAGCTTTCGACTGGGACTTTCAGCCTTCCCTCGACAAAGCCTTCTTCATCGAGCTCGGTCGCCTCGACTTCGTCCGTCGCCACGATGACATCATCATCACCGGTCAATCTGGCACAGGCAAAAGCCACTTGCTCAAGGCCTTTGGTCTGCGCGCCTGCGAGCAACAGCTTTCGATCCGCTACGCCCGCTGCGTCAACTTGCTCGACGACCTACACGCGGGCCTCGCCGATCAAACCTATCCCGAGCGGCTCAAGGCTTGGGCCAAACCAGAGCTCCTTATCATTGATGACGTCGGGATCGGACAGGTGCGCAAACGCGCCGATGAGCCCACCGCTGCTCATACCCTGTACAACCTCATCGACAAGCGTCACGGCCACTGCAGTACCGCCGTTACCTCCAACATCCAACTCAGCAATTGGGGCCGCTACCTCGGCGACGCCACCGTGACTGCCGCTATCCTCGACAGGCTTGCCATGCAAGCCATCCGGATCGACATCGACGGCCCCAGCTATCGCCAAAACTCCGGCGCCGCCCTCGCCAAACGCCTCGGAACCCGATCGCCCAAAGCCGACCAGCCCAACCTCGAAACAGCAACATGAATCCTGCCCAAGTCGTGTTGCCATTTCCTTACGTTGTTCAGGCGCACCATCCGACCCTTGTCGTGCTCGATATCGCATTGCAGGCTTCCATTTCCGCCTTGTACCAAGCACACCCCTCTCTCGACCACGACCACGAGCCGCCCCCCTACGACTTCAACGCCGCCTCCGATGAAATCCTAGCCCAGATTCTCGTCGTCTCCAGCATCGCCTTGCTCGACTTGCTCCGCCACTATCGGGCTGTCCAGGACCAACAAGCCGACTTCTGATTGCCACCCACGGCAACCGCGGCAGACCCAAGTCAGCGACCAATCTGGCTTGGGTCTGGATCTCAGAAGTGACCGCGATTGGATCACTCAGAAGTGACCGCTGAAGCCGACGCTTAGTCGTGCCGTGGATACGCGTGTCTGCCCATCGTTCCTCCCAGCGATCGAGGTATGCCTGCGCTTCATCCAGAGTCTCGAATCGTAGTCCTTGCAGCGGCGTGCGCTGTGCATGCCCAACACCGGATTCCACTTTGCCCTTCAAGAAAGCGATCAACTACAGGTAATACGTCCGGTGCGCGACTGTGGCATCGGATAACGCATCCCTTTCATCCGTTGCATGGTCGGCGATTTGAGCTGCTGACGGTCAAAAAGGTCTGGGGAGAGGACCGAGTGTATTTCCTCGATAAGAAGAAGCGGCTCCGGCATTTGCCAACAAGTTGGACAGATGCGGCGGAGTCGAGCGCATTTGTCACAGTCGCAGCAGGGCGGTCAGCGTTTCGGTTCGACGACTTGATTCAACTAGCAGAACTCGCTCGTACGCTGCGAGCCAGCCGGAAGGGTAAGCGAGGTGCGTAAAGCAAATTACGCCGGTTATGTAAATCTAATTATGTCGGACGGGCGCTGGCGTGACGGTCGTATCTGGCAGTATTATCCACATTATGAAGACAGCAGAACACTTATTTACTTGACTGAGCCCGTTCGACGGCATAAATTATCTTACGCAGCAACCAATGGCCTCTCGCAACCGTCCGGACCCCAAGACTCAGGCGCTTCGCCAATCCGGAACATTGAATCTACACCCGGAAAAGGTTGCGGATCCTCTGTTCTCGCAAAGCGCATTCTTCGATGCGCGAGATGCCCTGCAGGTCAAGTACGAGATGCTGCGCAGGGTGCTGGTCGACGGCGAGCCGATCGCGTTGACCGTAACCAGTTTTGGTTTCTCGAGACCGTCGTTCTATCAAACGCAGGAGGCATTTCACGACGGGGGGCTGCAGGCCTTGATGCCGCGCAAGCGTGGGCCTCGCAGCGCTCACAAGCTCAATCCCGAAGTGATGCGCTTCATCAACGAGGCTCGTACCAGGGATGCGACCTTGGGAAGCGTTACCTTAGCGGCGATGGTCAGCGAGCGTTTTGGAATTGCGGTCCACGCACGCAGCATCGAGCGAGCCCTGGCTCGCGAAAAAAAACTCCAGCCCCCAACCCACGGTAGAGCCGTCTGCGGCCTCGCCTCTTTGCCAAGAGTACGAACGGCTACGCGCAGCCGTATTGGAAGGGAAGCGCGAGTCAGGATGTCTCGGGCTAGCCCTGCTCGTGCGTCAAGGTATGGGTGCCTGGATCAGAGCGTGGTCGAGCTTGAGCCCGGTCGTACCTAAACTTGGAGAGCCAAGTACTCACACTGAGTGTTTGGTTGATGAGCTCCGTGGGGAAGTTGCTGTGGTCCTCGCGGAGATGGCCCTATCAGCAATACGTGGAGTAGCCTGATGATGGACTCCCTCGCTCACCAAAAAGTCACGACTCGACATCTCAAGCGAAATGCCTACTTGTACATTCGCCAGTCAACGCTGCGACAGGTTTTCGAAAACACCGAAAGCACGGACCGGCAGTATGCGTTGCGCCAGCGCGCTGTAGCACTTGGCTGGCCTCAGGAACAAATCGTCGTCATTGATAGTGACCAAGGTCAATCAGGCGCATCCACGATCGGGCGGGATGGATTTCAACGGCTTGTCGCCGATGTAGGGCTCGGCCGCGCAGGGATTGTGATGGGGCTTGAGGTTTCCCGACTCGCACGAAACTCGAGCGACTGGCATCGTCTCCTGGAGATTTGTGCGCTGACAGACACGCTAATTCTCGATGAAGACGGGGTCTACGATCCTGCGCACTTCAATGACCGATTATTGCTTGGTCTCAAAGGCACCATGTCCGAGGCCGAGCTACACATCTTGAAGGCTCGCCTGCGAGGGGGTGTGTTGAACAAGGCGCGACGCGGTGAATTGGAGTTGCCTCTGCCGCTCGGATTTTGTTACGACGCTCAGAATAAAGTCGTTCTCGATCCCGACAAGCAAGTACAACAGAGCCTACGCGTCTTCTTCAACTCGTTCCGTCGAACAGGCTCGGCAACGGCAACGGTGCGAGCATTCCGGGACCAGGGACTGAAGTTTCCTCGGCGTGCACGGTCAGGCCCAGCCAAAGGAGAGATATTATGGGGAGAGCTCGAACACTCACGCGCTCTATGGCTCCTTCACAACCCACGCTACGCTGGTGCGTTTGTCTTTGGTCGGACTCGCCAACGCAAATTGGCTCCACAACGCTTTGAGCGTCTTGCACGCGAAAACTGGATCTCGCTGATTCAGAACGCCCACGCTGGCTATATATCTTGGGACGAGTTCGAGAACAACCAGCGGTGCTTACTCCAGAACGCTCAGGTTTTTGGAGAGGATCGACGAAGAAGTCCACCGAGAGAAGGTCCTGCTCTGTTACAGGGCGTAGTACTTTGCGGCCGCTGTGGTGAACGCATGACGGTACGATATGAGCAGCAAGGTGGACAAAGAAAACCCATCTATGTCTGTCAACGTGAGGGGATCAAAACCGCTACACCGATATGTCAGAGTATGCCTGGCGCAGCAATTGATTCGGCGATCGGCCGGCTTTTGGTCAATTCCGTATCACCTATGGCGCTCGAGGTGGCACTGAAGGTCCAGGACGAACTGCGAATGCGTGCTGAACAGACCGATCGACTACGCGCCAAGCATGTTGAGCGCATTCGATACGAAGCTGAACTTGCACGTCGTCGGTACATGCAAGTCGATCCTGGGAATCGCTTGGTTGCTGATGAACTGGAAGCTGAATGGAACTGCAAACTGCGCGAACTGGAGCAAGCGCAACAGACCTACGAACAGCAGAGTAAATCTGATTCGGCTGCGGTCACACCAGAGCAACGAAGCCGAGTCCTCGCATTGGCCACTGACTTTCCCAAACTCTGGGATTCGCCACCGACAAGCGACCGCGAGCGGAAACGAATGCTGCGATTGCTCATTGAAGACGTCACCCTCATCAAAGGAAACGACCTGACCGTGCACGTGCGCTTCCGCGGCGGCACTACCCAAACATTGCATCTACCCAAACCATCCCCCGCTTGGGAGCTGACCTTGCCCCGATTTAGTGGACAGTTTGATTATGCAGCATTTGCCTGAAAGTTTGCAAGCTCAAATTCGATTGGTGACATGTAACCAATACTCGAGTGAAGTCGTCGTCGGTTGTAGAAGACCTCGATGTAATTGAAGATGGCGTGGCGAGCCGCGTCTCGTGTATCGAACACGACTCGGTAGATAAGTTCTTCTTTGATGGCTCCAAAGAAACTCTCTGCAACGGCGTTGTCCCAGCAGTTGCCTTTGCGACTCAT
Source organism: uncultured delta proteobacterium (assembly GCA_963819085.1). GTDB lineage: Bacteria > Myxococcota_A > Polyangia > Polyangiales > Polyangiaceae > FEN-1139. Next base: position 124,473 of record CAWFUX010000049.1, on the reverse strand, counting down.
GCTGGGTTGGAAGCCGTTGATTTTAAGAGCGAGCTGGTAGTCGGGGCAAGCATACTGGCTGCCGCGGTCTGTGTGGTGAATTAGACCTGGAGGCGGCTTGCGGCGGGCGACCGCCATGTCGAAGGCGTCTAGTGCGAGGATTCGGTCGATGTTTTCACTCATCGACCACCCGACGACTTGGTGGGTGCATAAGTCAATTAGCACGGCAAGGTACAGCCAGCCCTCCCGCGTGGACACATACGTTATATCACCCACCCAGACTTCGTCGGGACGTTCAGATGTAAAGTTGCGTGCGAGGATGTTTGGAGGCACCGGGTACTCGTGATTGGAATCAGTCGTGCACTTGAACTGCCGCTTTTTGCGCCCGCAAATGCCTTCGTCGCGCATCAATCGTGCAACGCGCTTGCGACTAACATGGCGCCCTTCGTTATGCAGAGCCTCATGAATCCTGGGACTCCCGTAGCACTCCCAGTTGTCATCAAAGACTTGGCGAATCCGGGAGCTAATTTGCTTGTCCTCGAGCTTTCTAGGACAGGCAGGACGTTTCAACCAAGCGTAATACCCGCTCCGAGAGACTTCGAGAACTCGACATAAAATCGTAATTGGAAAGTTGGCCTTCTCCGCACGGATGAACTCAAATCTCAGGAGCTCTGCTTGGCGAAGAAGGCCGTCGCTTTTTTTAAGATATCGCGCTCCGACTCCAACTCGCGAACCTTCTTTCTAAGTTCACGAATCTCAAGTTGCTCCGCAGATTCTTTGCCGATGCGTGCCGTGGCCTTCACCATGCCAGCATACTTCGCGCGCCACTTGTCGAGCAAACTCGTTGCAATGCCTATGGACTTGGCAACATCTTCAACAGTGCGCTCGCCGCGTGACAACATCATGCGAACGGCCTCGCGCTTGAATTCCAATGTGTACTTCCGGTACTTCGCCATGGTGGCCTCCTGGGAGAATACTCCCTTGTTGGGTGTCCACCAAATCGGGTCAATCTCAAGCTACGGCGAACGCCAACGCAGATAGTATCGGAAATTGATCACCTTCTGAACGAACACGACGAGCGAGCAGTCGCTGAGATCCTCAACAAGCGAGGGTTACACGCTGGAAATGGCAATGCCTTTACAGAACGAATTGTCTACTACATCCGACGCACGTACAAATTGCCTGACCGCTACGCGCGCCTGCGATCCCGTGGTCTTTTGACACAGAAGGAGATCGCCAGAAAACTACGCGTGCTTCCGCTCACGATTCGAGTCTGGCGCCGCCGCGGCTTGCTCAAGGCCCACCCCTACAGCAAACGCAACGACTACCTTTATGAGCCCCCTGGCCCTCAAGCGCCCATCAAAGGGAAATGGAAGTTTCGCCAAGCCGGAAAAGGAAGTACCGTTTCAGCCAACGAATGAGGTGCAGTATGAAGCACAGCCCTTGCGATCGGGATCCCGTACTCGGCAAGGCAACGCGGTCGCTCCGTAGTGCGTGAGCACGTCCCGGTACAGTGGGTTGATCGTGGGATCGAAGTAGTCCGCTTTGAGCACGCCCTCCTTGAGGTTGTCGAGCACGACAATGGGTACCGCACCGCCAAGCCGTCGAAATGCTGTCTCATGCAGTTCGGCCCAAGTCCGAGAGCTCGAGCGGAACGTCAGCAGCCGTACTGCCTTGCGACTGTAGCCGAGCGTCATCACGAAGAGCCGCGTACGGCGGTACTTGCCGGTTTCCGGATGACGCACCATCGGTCCCTCTCCGTAGTCAACCTGAGCTTCCTCGCCCGGTGGCGTTTCGATCACGGCGCGTTCTTCGACAGGTTGTGAGCCTCGGAGTCTCACAACGAATCGCCGAACGCTTGAGTAGCGAGCCTGGAACCCGTGGTCAGTGACCAAGTCTTGCCAGATCGCCATCGCGTTTCGGCCGCGCTGCAGTCCGAGCTCGATCGAGCTCCCGGTAGGGCTCGCACGCACTGGCAGACGGTGACCTGCCCGGCTTCTGCACTTCGGTGGCCTCGTCACCGCCCTCACTCGCCGCCTCGGTGTCGGTGGACAGCAACTGGCCGGATTTGAATCCCGGCGCAGAGTCGGTGGACACCACGCTGGCCGGATTTGGCGCCTGCCGGCACCGCGGCTGACGCACCGCGACGCCCGCCCCTTTGAGATACGCGCCCGCCGTTTCACGGCGAACGCCCGTCGCCTGCTCGATACGCCGTAGCGACCAACCCAGTCTGCCCAGCGCTATTACCTGCTGTTTCTTCTCTTCGCTCAAGACGTTTGCCATTGCGGCAAACGGAAAAACATCTCCCGCTGCCGCCCGTCAACGTCCTGACCACTCCCTCCACTGGCCGCTTTTCAGGTGTCCACAACTGGCCGCTTTTGGGTGATCACCGAGGCCAACAGTTACGCACGGCTATCGATGAGTGGGTTGCGTACTACGCGCAATTCAGCTCGACCATGGCCGCTCGAGCGAGAACGACCTTAGAGCGACGAGCTTCCGCGGCACTGAATCCGGGGGCCCGTCGCCGAACTGTGCCTACCCTTGAGTGTAGGGCATTCGTGTCTTTCGGGGGCAAGGACATACCGACTTGTAACGCGATTGCAGAAAGCGCCCGGAAAGCAGCCGCGACTTTGGTAACGCTCAATCCAGAGAACCTGTCGGACCGAGATTTGCGCTTGATGCAGGCGCAAGCGCAGTCCTGCCATCAGCATTGGAGTGCCGAGCTGGTAACGGCACAACAGCAATTCCGGGAATTCAAAATCCAGCGGCGACAAATGAACGAGCGCACCAAGGCGAATTTGGCGTCATTAGAGCACGCCGAACTCCATACTGTCATGGCTTATCTCATGGACGCGGTCAAAATGCATGAGGACATACAGGAGTTCGAACAGACACTTCGCACGGGGCCGCTGTTTTGGCCCCCGTACATCGATGCCGCTCAAAAAGCCATCGAGGCGATTGATGCCGAGATGCTCAAACGCCGCGCCAGTACCGGGTCGGCTGCCATTACCATGAGCGTGCAGTTGGATGCACAAACCGCGTCTTCTGCCGATGCAGGCACTGACTGAATCTCGCCCTGCACTTACGCGATGGGTTAAGAACGTACCGTTTGCGTTCAACGTTTCCGGGTTACGGCCTGCCTGATTTGACGGTCACTGTTGTTTCTGCGGAAAGCCATCGTATTGTCGTTCACTGGCATCGCCATCACCAGCTGCGCTTGTTGCTCGGCCTCATTCGCACGAACAAGCATTTCCTCGGCCACCTCATTGAATAGGTCAGGAGGTATCTGGGCTGGCTTACACCCGACGTCGAAGTGTGTAACCACAAAGCAGCGCAAGCGCGCATACATTTTCGCCTTCATGCGGAATCGCTCGGCTTCCACGACACAGTCACGCACCTGTTTGACCATTCTTGCGAGCCTTTCTATTTAGATTTCCGCGCCGCTCAAATTCCGCGCTCACCGCATCTCGCACCATAGCGCTGATGAACTGATCAAGGCTTCCCGCGGGATGTACGCCTCTGCTCGGCGAATGACTCGAGCTAGTTTCGTCGATGATTGCTTGGTACGCGACGCGTTTTTCCGTGGAAGCTCCTTCGATGGCCACAATCTCGGCCGTTATAGCTTCGAGTAGTGGGTGTAAACGGTCAACGGCCATTTCCGTTGCGCGGTCCGATGGTTTTACCTCGGTGCCGTCTGGACGAAGAATGAAACAGCCGCCGTCTTCTCGATGAGCCCAGCCAATCGTCATGATGAATCTAAGCGCGGCTTCCAAAAGACCTTCGGTTTGGCGAAGATTCTCTAGTCGCATCGATAGCTGCTGGAACGATTCCACCACCTTTACCTTGGACTCAACTTCCGTCGTTGGTGATGAGTAGCCGTTCGCTTCGGTAGACGTACCGTCGGTTGCAGCTGAAGTTGCGCTGTCGGATATGGCCGTTACTTCATCAGAAACTGGCACAGCCCGAATCGACCGGCTCATATTGTACTCGCTTTAGGGGGACGGCGGCGCCTCGGACGTGAGAGACCCATCTGTTTGCAGCGCACCCATGTGTCAAGTACGAGCGTATCAACCAGCGCAGGCTGCAAGACGGTCACGTTGACTTGTCGATCGAAGTCGGCAAGATGTCGCCGCATTGGCCGTTCAATTTGAATCAGGTCAACGTCGCCGGTGGGGGTGGTCGCACGCACAACCCAAAGGCCCTTGCCCAACTTGACCCGATGCCCGCCGACGTGTGCAGTTGCACGCTCGGCCGCTCTGAGCGCTGCCGCCAACAAAATGGCTTCATGATGCCTCTTTTGGCCCCAAAGGGCGTGATTGGCGAATTTCTTTATGCGTGTGGCTGCATGACGCATGGCCTGAAGTTCGGTTGCATCATGGTACTCGGACGAAACCCTCGCGCGCGCGGGCGTAACGACCGCATTACCGAGGCTGTCGAAGGACGTGTCGCGCACATTGGGCTGCTGTTGGTTCCGACTAACGTTGGTCATAATGAGTTCGCGCATAGGACCATGGTTTGTCCCGTTTCGAGGGATTCTGGCTGGTTACCATTCGGTGACGTTCAACTTGCGTCCAGGGACTGGGTAGTCACTAGGTGCGCGTTGCCAGCCTTAGGTGGCTATTGTAACCCAACGGCGTCCAGATGGAAACCGGCGACCTTCGCTCGTGTCCCACGCGCGTCCCACACGGCTCTCAACCGCAAAACTGCTCAATATCGTTATTTCCGCTCGTCCGCAGTACTTACCCAAAACTTCTGAATCGTGGTTCTTCGAATTGGAGGGACATCTGAATGTAAGAGTCACCGATTTTGTAGCCGATTCCGATAGCCAGGTTGTTGACTTGGCCACAATACGCCACCCGCGTGGTCCTGCCGCAATATGCTGCGGTGAGCACATATACTTGCGCGATGAACATTGTTAAGTGGGAAGTACAACTGCTCAAACGTGAAGCGAGGAAATACATTCGGGACTTGAGAGTTGTTTCTTACTTGTAGTCGCCAAAGCGACTGCCGAAATACAAGAGACGTCCGGCTTAGGGATATCGCCACTTTTCCGGATCTTTGACAGGAAAGCGGGTTGAGAGGTGGAAATACAATCTTGTGCTTCACCTGTTGGTCACGCACTGGGAAGTACAACGTTGCCTTCTGTCCCGCCCGACGTCAGTGAAGCCTAGGTAATACCCACGTGTGAAAGGATCAGTCGGGAACTTCATGCTTAGCTGTTCCCCGTAAGACGTAACTATTAGGGAAATACAATATGTGCACTGCGCAGGGCGCGTCCAAGTCTACCAAGAGCAGCTCCTCGGGCGTTGTCGGTAGGCGATTCCCCAGCAACTCATTCTTGATTGATTTGACACGGTCATCATGCTCGCCTCGCAATGTTGCCAATGCTTTCGCAATCATTGCATCGGTTTCACGTTCTGCGCGCCGCCGGTCCTTCTCCGATCTGTCTTGGTCAATGTCGACCTTGTCCTTCATGCGCAAACTATTGCATAGAGCCTGGGCAGAAGCAAACGGTGCCCGCCGAATAGAAACTCAACGCGTTCTCCAATTTACTGGCACAGACACAGTGCCACGACCGCGACTTTCAAAGTCTCACCATGAAGCGCCCGCCTGCAGAAAATCCAATTGAAGAAACGACATCGGGAAGTACAATTGTCAAAAGTGAGATTCCGGATCTTTGAAGGACTTGACGGACAATACACTGACTCGTTTCGATGGGCCGACGGGTCCAGAGCTGAAAACCACAACGGCTCTTGACTCGAGCCTCTGCTCGGTCGAGCAATGTACTTCGTTAGGTACCAAGAAAATACAATGTATTTGGCGGTACTAAGAGCAACTCCAAAATGGGCGAAAATGCAATTTCGCCGTAGCTGGGGCAGATTGCAAGGTGCTTGACTTTTGGGCCCAAAAGTCCCAAGCTTGTTTTGTGCCGTCCAGAAGTGTCGACCCCGCCGAGGACTTTGCCGGTTTCATGCGAGCCAGCGCCGGATCTACTCAACGCCTGACTCTCTACATTCCGACGCTTGAGCGCAATGGACAGCCCATCCTTAATAGAGAGATTTGGATGAAGGAGGCAATTCATTTGCTTTCAAGGCTAGGTGGCGGGGCCACGGTCTTTCCCCATCAATTGGGTGCTTGGCTCAACCCTGAAACGGATGAAGTTCTCGAAGAGCCGGTTGATATCGTTTACACTTTCGTACACGCTGAAGCGTTCGAACAAAACTTGCAGCATCTTCGCTCCTTCCTTCACCGGCTTGGGCGAGACACGAACCAAGGCGAAGTTGGATTCGAATTTGACGGTCAGTTCTTTCGAATCACTGATTACAGCCACGCCGACTGAACTGGAGGCTCAATATGGTCCAGAAATTCATACCAAGAGGTGCCACTGAGCGAAAGGCCAATGTAAAGTCGGTGGTTCAGCGCAAAGTTGACCCGCAGGTTGTGGCAACTGCTCTTGGCGCCAAACCCATCTCCAATAAGTCCAGTCGATTTCTCGATGTGCTTGAGGTTCGCCAAGCGTTACAGAGCATGGTCCGGTCCAGCGGTGGTCGTCCAGGAATTACATCAGCCGTTGAACGGGTGAAGATACCAAGAATTGAAGAGGACTGGGTTAAGCTTGAGGAACTGGCACTGAAGCTACGAGAACCAGGTCAAACCGAGCAGAAACTATCATTGGCCCAAGTGGCTGCTGTGGTGCTTCATCTGGCTTTGGAAAGACTGCCAGTACAAGTTATTCAAGAGGCGTTGAAGTCGAACCGAGCGGCCCGCTAGTCGCGTCTCAATGTGCCTAACTTGTAGTCAATTCACTTGAAGTGCCCAATCGGAAACTACATCAGCTAGCTCCGTGGTCCTTGGCTACTCGCCATTTGCTCCAGCTCTGGATAACATCTTGAGGCCCCTGAAACCCGCCCAGCTTTGATGGGCTCTGCTAGGAATGCACTTCAACAATGTACTTGCCTCCGTATCATACATTGGTGGGCGCAAAGTATATGAGAAGCAACAATTGACCGCTATCTAGCCAAGCAACAAGGCTCGCGCTAGATGCGGCACCACATATCTTGTTTACCTGTGCGATATAACACCGCGAGGGAGAGTTCAACTTATGCGCAGCTTTGACACGGCTTGTCACAAGACGCGGTGACGGCCCTATTCGGGGTGCTCAGAAAAATCGTCGGCAACCTATTCCCATACCAAGTTACCCCTCGGTAGGATTGCCGTCATGACAGGTATTTTCGCAATCCAGGAAGTCTTGAAGCAGACCGGGCTCAGTTACCGGCAACTGGACAATTTGGCCAGAAAGGGTCTCTTTCGGCCCAGTGTGGCCCAGGCGGCCGGACCAGGTTCGCGGCGGCTCTACGACAGCCGCGACCTGTTCGTTTTGCGGGCCATCGCCATCCTGAGGCGAATGGGCATTGGTCGAAGTACATTCAACTCATTGTTGAAGGCGGTTCAATCAACCGGGCTGCCCGATGGTGACGAGCGCCGTAGGTTTGTGGTCCAGTCCGGCAACAAAACCACGGTAGTTGACGCCACTGGCTTGGGGAAGTTGGTCAATGAACCGCGCAATGTGACCATCGTAGTGCCCCTAGCTCTACTTGCGAAGAGGCGACCATGAGCCACGCAAGACCGTCAGCCCTGGTGAGGGAAGTACAAGCTGAATTGCAGACGGCCGCGTTGAGCAATCCATCAGCGCGCTTTGCCGATGTAATGGACTGGGCGCAAGAGCCAGAAAGCCTGAGGAGCGCTCTAAATCTCGTACGGTCACGAAGGGGTGCTGACACAGCAGGTCCAGACGGAATCAAACCCACCAGTATTACTCATGACGACAAATTCGTTCTGGAATTGCAAGTCCGAATGGTGAGTGGGCACTACAACCGCGGGGGCACTAGAGCTGCCTCAATTGCCAAACCGACAGGCGGCACGCGTACCATTTACATCCAGAACGCGGTTGACCGTGTCGCCGACACTGCTGTTGGCCTGTTCATGCGCCCAATCACTGACGCTGACTTGCCCGATTGCCTGTACGGCTACCGTGAGGGTCGGGGTACGTTGCAGGCACTGATAGCCTTCGGTTACCTCTTGAGCAGGTCGAGACCTGATTCCATTCTGCTCAAGCTCGACCTCAGCGGCTGCTTTGGCAGTTTGAAGTGGGCGAAGCTACGGCACTCGCTTCGCAGGCGCTTCAATGACGACCATCTGTTTCCATTCGTCCGGGGACTTCTTGCCCAATCAGGTGGTGTCCCCCAGGGCTCTCCCCTAAGTCCAACACTAGCTGACTGCCATTTGCAGCCACTTGCCAAAGAACTGGAAGCACACGGGCAGGCCGTCATGAATGGGGACGATATTGTTGCCATTTGCGCCAACTACAATGAGGCAAAGCTGCTTCATGCACGGCTAACGCATGTTGCCAGTACATTGGGCGTTAGTTTCGCAGTTCAGAAGACGAAAATCGCACGTGCAATCGAGGGGACTACATTTCTTGGCTACCACTTCGCACTCGTGGATGGACAGCTCAGAGTCCAAGCGGCACCCACCGCCCTTCAAAAGCTCGAAGTGCGGCTCACGAGACTGGCCAATAAACTGCGGCACGCGAAGGCCAGGGACCTAATAGAAGGAGTCAATACAACGCTGCGCGGATGGGGCGAGTACTTCAGGTTTGACGCCCGCGCTTTGGCCGCGAGCTATCACATCGCCCACGGGGTTGTACTTGCTTGGTTAGAGAAGCGCTTTCCCTGGCGAATCATTCGCCGTTACTACGTAGGCGGCGGTTCATTGCGGGACGGCGACGCCGTCCTATTGGACCCTATCGGCCTATTTCAAGATTTCCCCGTGGCGAATTTAGCCAGCGGGAGATCGGGGCCTGCAAGCCTCCCTATAGAAGCAACCTCCAACCATAGGTTGGACGCTACCCACATATCGAGACCAGGCACCGCTACACCGAGCTGTTCCCCGGGGGTCCAACTTCTTTATTGAAGTGGACCCTTGGGGAATCGCGCACACGAAAGGGACCCATGGCCAAGAGTAATTCAAAACTTCATCCAAAAGACAATCTAGACCTGCCAGTTGTGTTGCCCGCTGATTTGCTTTCAATGGCGCCAGGGGCATACGCAGACCAATTCAACTATGCTGCCGCCTGGCGCACTCGGATTGCTGAGAAGCTGGTTGCTATAAAGGCGGCGGTGGCTCGGATCGAATACGACAAAAGACTACTAAAGGCACAGCTGAGGCACGAAGCGCGCGCGGCGGGACTACAACTGACTAAACAGCAATTCGAGGACGAGTTGGTTCTCGACAAAAAATACAATGCTGCCTGTGTCCGGGAACTTGAACTAGCAGACACACGCCGCATACTCGAGGCATCGCAGGACACAATCAATCTGTTTATTCAAGGCTGGTCACGCGTCGTTGAGCTTCGACGGCAGGAAATAGTCATGAATCCTCCGACGGTCAGCCGCCGTGACGCGAGGCGGTGGGGGGCGGGCTAACTGTGCCGTTTCATGGCCGAAGCAATATCGTGAAACAAATAAATGGGAGACGAAGCACGATGACTAAACTGACCTGCCCTTCAGCTCGGTCAGCGCCACAGCAGGGAGCGCCAATTGGATCATCCAATAGTGACAGTCGTAGTGTCGGCGTCGGTATTGAACCGCCCGATGTACTTTCCGAAGCGTTGTCATACACGGCCTTCAACTTTGAGCTTGGCCGGTTTGAACATGTAAGGGCGCGACTCCGCTCATGTCGGCCAATACCGCCCTTCAAGTATTCTCGACCGCAGACCCGCTCAAGGGCGCGCCGATTGAGTCCTCGACGAGATAGAGGTTGCCACCAACGGGTACCTCGCACCCGACATGCGGTCCGCCGCACAACATCCTCCTCCGGTGTTGGCAACGAATCCAGCGGCGGCGGTGATGGCCCGCCACCGCATCGGCATATTCTTCGGGGCTGCGGGCATAAGAATGCTGAAGAGCCGAGCTCCCAACAAATACTGTTTGGCCCCGTTCTTCCGTCGCTGGCGGTGCAGCCATGACAGACGAGGTGCTGGGGTCGCTACTTGAGAAACTTGCCGACCGCCTTGTAGAGCGCATCGTTGAAGGGGTCGTTCGAAAGCTTCAAGGCGCTGGTAACGGGTTCATCGATCAGATGGCGAGTCTCGGACCGCGCCGGCACATTGAGGCAATCCGTTCTGGCAAGTTACCAGGCGCAATAGTTGGTCGCCAGTACATTGCCCGTGCTGCAGACGTGGACGCATTCGTCCGCAACTCACCTTCTGAGTGCGTCGCCGATGTAATTGACGCGATATGTGTGCGCCCGTGGGAATCTCACCTCGATAGTGCCGATTCGAAACCGAATGAGGCATTGGACAAGTTGGCCCACTGTTTGGCTCTCGCGACTGCCAGCGCCAACGTGAGGACGGCGACTGATGCGCCAACGCTGAAGGCGCTACGGGGCGCTGAATCCTATCACGCTCAGCTAGGAACTCGGCCCGCGATTTGCCGCAATATGCGTGAACGGAGCAAACCCTTTCGCGATTGGGAACGCCAATGACGAACAAATTCGGAGTAACCGCTTCGCTTACGCCGGACATATCACTGGTTCAGTCCAATCCAAACTTGCCGCTGCGTCGGTATCTGACGACCCGAGAAGCTGCCACATACTGTGGCTACAAGAATCCCTCCGCTATTCGAAAAGCCGTAATGGATCGCAGACTTGCGGCAGTGGGCTGCAGGGGAGGGAAAGGAACTTCAATGTTCTCTGTGGACGCTCTGGACGATTTTCTATGCGGCGTGCCGGCATCTGCTACGGTTCCTCTGGGTCGTCCGGGGGCGCCTTCGCAGGAAGGAGCTTCTGATGGACACGAAACAATGGAAGAAACAGTGGAATACTTGGATTCGCGCAACAAAACTGCCGGGAGTGTGGCAGCGCAAGGAAGGAGGATATCTAGTTCGGTCACGAGTGACCGAATCAACAACAGGTCATCAACGGGAAATCAGGAAGGTGCTGCAAGCGGCAACCGAAGCGCAAGCGTACTCATGGTTGGAAGCGGAGAAAGCAAGAGTCAAGAACGGCGGTGCATCGGTCGAACATCAGAAGATTCGATTCGCCGAATACGCGCAGCAGCTCTTCGAACGGAAAATCGCGACGAGGGAAATTCGCAGTGCCGTAGGGCGAATGAAGTGGGCGAAAGTATTGGAGCATCTAATCGCCGGAACACGCGGCAAGAAGTCAAAGAAAACGGCCAATGGGTTCGGCGAAATGTACGTTGATAAAATTCAAGCAGCGCACATCGAGGCGTGGAAACATTCGGTGGGGGAGCTGATCCTTGCCGATGACTATGCGCCCACCACTTGCAATGGGTGGCTAGCTATATTGCGGGTCGTTATGAAGGCCGCTAAGCACGAGTTGGGCCTCCGGAACCTTGCCACTGAAGGTGTCCGTGACTTTGACGAATCAGAGCACGCCACGTACACGGAGGAAGAACCAAATTCATTATTGGTTCAGGAAGCCACGCTCTTTATGCAAGAACTTCGAGAGCTTCATCCACAACATTTCGCCATGGCGTATCTTGGCCTTGTAACGGGCCTACGCCCATCATCACTTCGACCGTTACGGCGTAAGGGGCCATTGGCTGACGTGTTGTGGGACGAAGGTAAGCTGTTCGTGCGCCGCTCGCATACGCGAGGTGATGAGGTAATGAGAACCACAAAGCAAAAGAAACGGTACCAAATAAATCTGCCGGATGCCGTCTTGGACGTGCTGCGGTGGCACGTAGAAACTCAGTTGACTACAGCCGAAATGCAAGAAAGTGATTTGCTATTTCCAGCTACGACGGGTGGTTTCCGTTCGCCATCCGTGTTGAACAAGCCGTTTGCAGAAGTGGCCGAGGCTATCGGGCTCGGTAAGCGTTTTTCTCAATGTGGTCTGAGGAGAACATTCAATGACCTTGCACGAGCCGCCAAAATTGAGGACGTAGTTACGAGAAGTATCTCCGGTCATCTTACCGAGCGTATGCAGGTCCACTACTCGACCGTAAATGCAGACGAACAACGGACCGGCATCGCTCGCGTGATTAGCCTAGTGGACGCACTTGGCGAGCGAGCAGCAGTAAGTGGTATGCAAGGTGGTATGCAGACCCCCTCGGGTGGTATGCAGAGCCCCGCAGAAAAAGAAAAGGCCAGTTAGAAGCCGGCCAATTTCCTTACTTTCTTTGAGCGGGAGAAGGGATTTGAACCCTCGACGTTGACCTTGGCAAGGTCGCACTCTACCGCTGAGTTACTCCCGCAAAGTGCGCGGATTTCTAGCTTGGCGCCGTTTGAGTGTCAAGCCGAATTGACCGCCTTCGCGATGGCTTCGGCCGATGACCCAGAACGGTTATCCGCTCTGCAATCGATCAAATCCGCGGCAATGCCGACAAACTATGCGCGTTCGACATCCACGACGCCGGAGATCTTCGTGATCTCGCGCATTACAACCTTGAGTTGATTCAAGTCCGAAACGGTAAACGTGAAGGTGTTACAGGCTCGGCCGTCATCTCCCGCTCGGCAATTGGCCTCATTGATGCTGAGTTTTTGGGCGCTAAACACCTGGCTAATCACGGCAAGCAAACTCGGAGAACCGGTGGTGATTACGCGCAATTGCACGGGTCGATTGATCTTGGCTTTCGTATCCCACGTGACGTCAATGCGTCGCTCGGGATCCATGTCGAATGTCTTCATGCATTGACGCCGATGCACGGTGACGCCGCGCCCTCGCGTAATAAATCCAACGATAGGATCACCCGGCAGCGGATTGCAGCATTTGGCGAATCTGACCAGCACGTCGTCTTCGCCACTTACCTTAATACCACTCTGGTCTTTACCGGTTAGCCGCCGAGCGAGTTGCTGCAACTTGCCTTCACGCAATTCCGGGGGTGGTGCGCTAGCGACTGGACCTTCGCGGGATTTGAGCGCCGCAGTGATGTCATCAGCGGCGGCCTTCCCGTAGCCAACGCTGAGCAACATGTCGTCGAGACTGTTGGCCTTGAACTGGGTGACGAGTCGTCGCACTTCCGCGTCGTTCTTGACGAATTTCGAGTAGCTCATTCCCGCGGCGCGGAGCTCGTGCTCGAGCAATTCCCTCCCTAAATTTATGCTCTTTTCTCGCTGTTCAGCGCGCAAGAAATTGCGAACTCGACCAATGGCGCGCGAGGTCGTGCAAAAGCCCAGCCAATCCTTCGTTGGCTGAGCCGAAGTCGAAGTGAGAATCTCCACCACATCACCGCTCCGCAATTTGTAACGGAGGGGTACGATTTGACCATTCGCGCGAGCCCCTGAACAATGGTGCCCAACCTCTGAGTGGATGGCATATGCAAAATCAATCGGAGTCGCGCCGCGGGGTAGTACGCGGACATCTCCTTTGGGCGTAAATACGTAGACTTCGTCGGGGAAAAGGTCAATCTTTACCGTTTCGAGAAATTCGACGGGGTCCTTGACCTGGCGCTGATAGTCCGCAAGTTCGCGCAGCCAACTGAACCGCTCGGCGTCCTTCGGATCGACACCGCCCGAGATTCTTTCTTTGTACTTCCAGTGCGCGGCAACTCCATGTTCCGCTGCGCGGTGCATTTCGTGGGTGCGGATTTGTATCTCGATCCTTTGCCTCCCAGGCCCAATGACTGCCGTATGCAGCGACTGGTACATATTAGGCTTGGGCAACGCGATGTAATCCCGAAATCTGCCGGGAATAGGCGTCCAGCGTGAGTGCATGACCCCCAAAACCGCATAACAATCGGACACCGTCTCAACACAGATGCGAAACGCGATCAGGTCATAGAGTTGCTCGAAGTCGCAGAGTTGTTCCTTGAGCTTACGCTGGATCGAATAGAGGTGCTTGGCTCGCCCGGTAACGTCGGCGGCAAACCCTTGCTCAGCTAGCCGCGAAGTTATGGTTCGACAAACCGTGTCGATGTAACGCGCTCGGTCCTTGCGCGTCTTGTCCATCTTTTCTTCGAGGTACTGAAATGCCTTCGCGTCGAGGTACCGAAATGCCAGGTCCTCGAGTTCTGCCTTCAAGGTCTGAATCCCAAGACGTCCCGCGAGGGGCGCGTAGATATCCATGGTCTCGCGGGCGATGCGTTCCTGAGACTCCGGCTTCATGAACTCGAGCGAGCGCATGTTGTCGAGCCTGTCGCAAAGCTTGATGAGCAAGACGCGAATGTCGCGCGCCATTGCGACCACCATTTTTCGAAAGCTCTCCGCTTGGCGGTCGACGCGGTTCGAAAAGTCAATCTTACCGAGCTTGGTGACCCCATCGACGATTGACGCAATTTCATCGCCAAAGTCCTGCCGAATGTCATCTACGGTGGACAGGGTGTCCTCGACGACGTCGTGAAGTAGCGCTGCGCAAATGCTGGCGGTATCCAGCCGCAGTTCCGTGATTATTCCTGCTACCCGCGCCGGGTGCACGAAGTAGGGCTCGCCGCTTCGACGCGTCTGCTCACGGTGGGCGAGTTCGGAATACCGATAGGCTCGCTCAAGGAGTTCCACGTCCGCCGCGGGGTGGTAGCCCTTCACTCGCTCTACAATTACATCTAGTCCGAGCACGATTTTGTTGCCTGAGGCGGGTTCTGTTGCGACCTTGCCACTATGGAAAGTAACACCCGAAATGAGTATCGCAAAGTCCCCGCAGAGTGAGTTACTAGCATCGACGCTGCAAGGCCGGCCACTCGGAGTGTATATTCACTTCCCGTGGTGTTTGTCGAAGTGCCCGTACTGCGATTTCTTCAGCATTGCGACGCAAACTGTCATTCCGCACCAAGCCTACGCAGACGCCGTGATATCGGAATTTGATAGCCGCCTTCGTGCGATAGAACCAGCAGCTATTACAAGCCTGTACTTCGGCGGTGGTACACCATCTTTATGGGAAACTGACGCACTCGGTCGCGTCATTCATCATATCCTTGCCGCGTTTGGCGAAAAAGCTCCCGCGATTGAAGTTACGTTAGAATGTAACCCAAGCAGTTTTGATCAGGCTAAGTGCCGGCGTTGGCAAGACATCGGCGTCAATCGCTTGAGTTTGGGGCTGCAAAGCCTCAATGATTCCGATCTCAAATATTTGGGAAGGGCACATGATGCTCGCGAAGGACTCGCCGCACTGGATATGGCGCTGGCCTCGGGCATGCCTCGTGTTTGCGCGGACCTAATTTTTGGCCTGCCAGGTCGGGTACCCGGTGATGCCGTTGCCGAAGTCAAACGGCTCCCGCTCGATGCGCTTTCGCATCTGTCTGTTTACGCCCTGACAATCGAGCAAAATACTCCTTTTGGAGCATTGGCACGCGCCGGTCGCTTGGCGATTGCTCCCGAGGACTCTGTTGTTGACTCATTCGTCGCCTTGCATGAGGAACTATCTGCAGCAAAATTCGAACATTACGAGATCAGCAATTACGCCAGACAGGCAAACCGATCCGTACACAATATGGGCTACTGGCAAGGGCACGACTACCTTGGACTCGGCGTGGCTGCGTTCGGAACGGTGAACGTCGGCACCGGTCAATCTTTCGCTCCCGCAGCGGGCTTACGACTTCGCTACCGAAATACGACGCGTATTGCACATTACTTCCAGCTGTGCAGCGGCGAGAGCCGGGAGCTACTTTGGCAGATGCAACCGACGGGGTTAGTAGCTGAGTTCGAGCACATCGACCCAGCAATTGGCTGGACCGAAAGACTCATGCTCGGCTTGCGTACTCGGGATGGAATCGATCTGGACGAATCGCGCCAGCAGTTCGAGATCAACGGTTGGCTTGCCAGGAGGCAGCCCGCAATTGAACGCCTGATTCGGCAAGGGCGGTTGAATCAGGACGGTGCCAAGCTCACGATCCCCTTTAGCACCTGGTTTCTAGCGGACGGCACCATTTCCGAGCTTATTTGACGTTACGCGCCAACGCGGCGAAGCCTTCACGAATCCGATACGCGGTGGGGATTGCCCTGGGCAGGAAATACACCAGTGACAGGGAAATTTGCGCGTTGATTCCACCACAACTTGAGGGCATCGATTGCGCGCGCAGCCATCGCCTCATTGCGCTCTGCACGCTTGCGCCGTGTTGAAGATTCGTCGAGCGGGGGAAATAACGCAAATGTCACGTTGGTTGGCTGAAAATCCGGTCGCGGTACGGACAGGTAGCGCATTAGGCTGCCTAATGCCGTCGTTTCGGGTGGAAGATTGGGCGTTCGATTGTTGTACACGTCATCAATCAACAGGGCGGCAATCAATCCGCAAGCAGAGCTTTCGACGTATCCCTCGACACCGGTAATTTGACCGGCAAACCAAAGGTCAGGTTCAACCTTACTGCGCAGCGTCGCATCCAGAACCGTCGGGCTGTCGATGAACGTATTGCGATGCACCGAGCCGTAGCGTTCGATGTTGGCCTGCTCGAGCCCGGGAATCGTTCGAATTATACGCAGTTGTTCGCCTTGAACCATTCGCGTTTGAAACCCGACGATGTTGTATGCCGAAGCGGAGGCATTCTCTGCGCGGAGTTGCACGACTGCGTAGGGTCGTCTCGACGTAAGCGGATTCACGAGGCCAACGGGCTTTAGTGGGCCAAAAGCCAAAGTCCGCTCGCCTCGGTCCACCATGACCTCAATCGGTAAACAACCTTCGAAGTACTTGGGATCTTCAAATTCGCGAGGCGGCACTTTTTCAGCGGACCGAATCTCTGCGATGAGCCGATAGTACTCGTCCTTCTCGAGTGGACAATTGACATAGGCACGCCGGTCCTCGTCGCTTTCACCCTTGTTCCAGCGCGACGCCATAAACACACGATCCCAATTGATTGAATCAGCCGAAACTATCGGGGATATCGCGTCATAGTAGGCAATGCTGTCCTGCCCGAGGTGCCGTTGCAGATCAGTCGCGAACGCTTCTCCCGTCAAGGGACCCGTGGCGACAACGAGTGGACGCTCCTCGGGCAAGGCTTCGACGTGGCTGCTAATAAATTCTATGTTGGGATGGTCTTTGACCCACGTGGTCATCGTGTTGCTAAACAGTTCGCGATCCACCGCCAAGGCACCGCCAGCCGGGACGCGTGCGGCCTCGGCGGCCTGCATCACGGTGGACCCGAGAATCCTCATCTCTTCTTTGATTAGCCCGACGGCGTTGGCAAGTGAGGCCCCACGAAAGGAATTCGAGCAAACCAACTCGCACAGGCTTACGCTGTTTTGAGCCTGGTTTCGCTGCTTAGGCTTTTGATCGATGAGCCTCACGCTAAATGAGCGAGTCGCCAATTGAAGGGCTAGCTCGCATCCGGCAAGGCCTGCCCCAATGACCGTAATTGTCCGATTGTTCATCAACCTGCGAGCGGCGTACTACCCCACGGTATCCGCGGCAACCGAGGGGTGATGACTTCGGTGCGCGACGCCGTCGCGCGGAACTGCCTTTTGCTCTCCATCGGGGGCAATCTCGTCACTCTCGACCGCGACTACTTTGCGGGAATAGCCGCAAGCCTTATCAGGACAAACCAATTTGGGGTTCTTTTCCCCTCCCATGCTCAGCAGATAAGGCGATTTGCAATCTGGGCAGGCTTCGGCGACCGGCTTTTGCCATAGCTTGAAATCGCACTCAGGGTAACCCGCGCATCCGAAGAACGACTTCTTGCCGCGCTTCTTGCCGCGCACCTCGATAACATCGCGACCACACTTGGGGCACGCAATCCCGAGCGGCATCGGACGAGCATTTTTGCATTCGGGATAGCCGCTGCAGGCAAGAAACTCCCCGTATCGCCCGGTGCGCACGACCATGAACTTGCCGCACTTGTCGCAGACGTGTTCCGTCGGAACTGGCTCGGCTGCACCGCCCGATTCATTTAGGCTCTGAGTGAACTTGCACTTCGGATAACCCGAGCAGCCGATAAACCACCCGTTTTTGCTCCAACGGCGATGTAGCGCCTCATTGCATTTCGGACAGTTTTCCCCAGTTGGGATAGGCTCAGGCGTCCATCGCTTTTGCTTCTTGGCGGTGTCGAGCGTTGCTCGAAAGCGTTCATAGAAGCGTTCGAGCAACGATACTCGATTCAGTTTGCCGGCTTCGACTTCATCGAGTTCCTCCTCCATTTTGGCAGTGAAACTCGGGTCAATGAAGTCTAACGAAGTGGCCACGAGCCCATCGACGACTACCTTGCCCAAATCTGTGGCCTTCATTTGGCCTCCAGATAACTTCTCAACGTAGTCGCGGGCCTGCACCTTACTAATAATTTCCGAGTAAGTACTCGGTCGAACCAATCCCACGTCGTTCCAGTTCGCGAACGAGCGACCCTTCGTTGTACCGCGCCGGAGGTTGCGTAAATTTCTGCTCGGCAAGTACGCCTGGCGGACTGACCAACGTCAGGGCGTCGCCATCGTTCATGTCCGGAAGAGTAGCCTCGACGTCTTCATCGGCGGCCTTGGGGGACGTCGATGGTAAAAGTGCGGTTTCGCGAGCGCCTTCGAGTTCAGTGCTCTCGTCCTCGCCCGCAAGTTCACGTGGCGCGTCGTCGCCGAAAGGCTTGTCACTCTTGCCGTGTTGATATTGTTCGAGCCAACCCGAGAACGCCAATGTTCGCCCGCTCGCTCGTAGCGTAAGCCGCTTAGCGCTTGGCGAGGCTCGCCCAGGTATTGCTTCGACTTCCAACAACGTTTGATTGTAGATGGCAGCTGCCATCTGGGATGCCACGAATCGATCCCAGATCAGCTTATAAAGGCGAAATTGTTCATCCGTAAGGTGTTTTTGAACTACCTCAGGCGAATACTCCAGGGACGTTGGCCGAATCGCTTCGTGAGCTTCCTGTGCGTTCTTTCGGGATTTAAACTGGTTGGGTTTGGCCGGGACATACTCTGCACCGAATTGACTTCCAATGTGCTCGCGCAACTGGTCGATGGCATCCGGACTGATTCGTACGCTGTCCGTACGCATGTACGTAATGAGGCCGACGGGGCCGCCGTCTTTCTTTAGATCAATGCCTTCATAGAGACGTTGCGCAACGCTCATCGTGCGCCGTGTTGGGTAGCGCAGGTAAGCTGAGGCGTCTTGCTGAAGCTTACTGGTAGTGTAGGGAGCGGGTGCGTTACGGCGCTGCTCGCGGCGCGCAAGCGAAACGACTTTGTACTTAGCCGAATCGAGGTCAGCCTTCAGTTGGCTCGCGGTATCCCCATTGCCAATGTCGGTTTTGACCCCGTCGATAGCCGTAAGGCGGGCGCGAAATGTGCCACCTTTGGGTGCGCGCAATGGAACGGAAACGTTCCAATATTCTTCGGCAACGAACGCTTCTATTTCGCGTTCGCGATCTACAACGAGCCGCAAGGCAACGGATTGGACTCGACCCGCGGAAAGGCCAAACGCAAGTTTCGACCAGACAAGTGCAGATACATCATAGCCGACAATTCGGTCCAGCACCCGACGCGCCCTCTGCGCGTCGTAGAGATGTGCGTCCAGGGCGCGCGGGTTGGCTATGCCGCCACTCACACCCTTCTTGGTGATTTCATGAAACTCAACGCGCAGCACTTCCAGACCTGGACGCGTCAGCTCCTCGGCCAAGTGCCATGCTATCGCCTCACCCTCGCGATCAGGGTCGGTTGCCAGCAACAAGGTGTCGGCTTGCTTAACCTTGGATTTCAATTCCGACAGAACTTTGGCTTTAGCTTCTATGACTTCATAGGTTTCAAGAAAGCCTGCCGTGACATCTATTCCCATCCGCTTGGGTAGATCCTTAACGTGGCCCTTGCTGGCCAGTACCTCGTAACCGTTTCCAAGGTACTTCTTTATCGTCTTCGCCTTGGCTGGCGATTCTACGACGACGAGGGTTTTACCCATGCGTGTGAGCGTCCTTTCCGCCCCCTGAATGCGATTTCAAACCGGGATGCGCAAGCTGGGTCGTGAGGCCGAATATAAAACTCATGTATTTTCAAGTATTTATAAGTTCGATCTGGCCCGCGGAGGTCATGCGTATGCACCCAATAAGGGTTAAGTGCAACAAGGCGGACTGAACTTTGGGGGCATTAAGCCCCGATGTCTGACAGACACTGTCAAGTGACCTGCAGCCAATGGAAAGGGCCGCAACCACGGCCGTTAAGTCCGAATCCTGATTGAGGTCGATGTTAATAGTCCCGACAAGTGGCAACCCTTTGCAGGCTCCCCCTGATTGGCGGCGCCTGTCACATTTTATGGGGAGTTCCAATTGCAACGGATCTCTACCACCGTGCACTTCAATTTCGGCCAGTCCCGTTAGTAAATCGCCTAAACATCCGAGAGGTCGTGCTCCCAAACGGAGCTCCAACACGCAGCCTGCACCGTTTTCGACCCATGGCGCAGAGGGCACGACGTACAACAACCGGCCTAGCATTCTGGCTGCGTGCGCCGCATTTCGAGCGCCGCTTCGTATCGGCGCCTGCACGACGACCGTTGCTTTCGCAAGCGCAACGAGGACCGCGTTCCGAGCAAAAAAGTTTCCCGGTAACGGGCGAGTGTCGGGCTCTACCAACGAGAGATAGCCCCCGCCTTGTTCGACGATACTCTCGAACAGTTGGCGGTTTTGCTCCGGAAAGGGATTGTTCCACCCCGCGGGCGCGACAACCAACGTCTGTCCACCAGCGGCCAATGCTCCGCGGTGCGCCGCCGAATCAATTCCTGCCGCGCCACCGGACACCACCGCAAAACCTTGACCGACAATGCCTTTCGCCAGGCCTTCGGCAAAATTCACGGCCTCCGGTGTGGGATGCCGCGTGCCAACGATTGCGACCATCGCCAGCCTCGGAATTGACCCGGTGAGATAGATCTGCTGCGGCGGGCGCGGCAAGTCGAAGATGTCATGGGGAATCTGCGACCCTATAATTGCTTGGGGGTACGTTGCCACTATGAACTTCATCGGCCGGCAGTGCCGCTGAGTTGCCCCTAATTGTACTTGAAATGTAAATTCTAGTCCGGAGGCCGTATCGCGCCTGCACCGTTGGTCCGCATTCGATTCGTTATGCGGACAATGCTTGCTGGCTCGCAGCTTGGCCAGTCCGTGATAACTCACCTGCATGCGAATTACCGTGGCAACCCACGGCAACTGCCTGGATGGACTTTCAAGCGCTGCCTTATTTACTCACTTGATGAGACACCTGGAACCTAATATGGCTGAGATTAATTATCGAACGTGCATATACGGTCCCGAGCCTGCCCCATTTGGACCGCAATTCCTCGACGGCAACATCAACGCGATCCTCGATTATCGATTCTATGCAGGGCCCGAACTGAGTTGGTATTTCGATCATCATGCGACCGCATTCTCCGGTTCAGAAGAGGAAGAAATATTCAAGAGCCGAGTCGACTCCGGACGATATTATTTTGATCCCAAGTCAGCCTCTTGTGCAGGGCTAATTGGGCGAGTGATCACCGAGCGCTTCCACATTCCTCTTGGCCATCTCGAATCACTTGTCCGTTTTGCAGACATCGTGGATTCCGCCCAATATCAATCGGCAGGTGCGGCGCTCGATCGCTCCACCGCCAAGGCAAAATTCTTGGCCGTGGTGGAGCACAATGGCAACGACGCTTTCTTCGAAAACATGGTGGGCAAACTACTGGAATTCCCCTTGCAAAAAGTGGTTGAATTGCCGGAAATTACGCAGGCTTATGCTGTAATAGCGCGAGAACAGCAGGATTTTCTGGACCACGTTCGAAAATGCACCGAAGACCGCGGAGCGGTCGTCATGACGGACATTACCGATCGTGAGCACAACACGTTTGCGAAATTCGCAAGTTACCTTCTTTATCCGCAATCAACATATTCGGTGCTGCTGGGTCGAATCCCCGGTGCGCTCAAGATTTCTCTAGGATTCAACCCATGGGGACCCAATGCGCGACAGCACGACCTGGGATCTATATGTAGAAGATTCGGTGGCGGCGGACATCTCGTAGTTGGGGGTGTGGCATTTGCGCCCGACGACATTGGCAATGCAAAGGCGGTTGCCTCGGAAATTGTTCGAATCCTGGAGATGTCTTGACGGCTTGGCCCAAGCGCTGCACGCGCCCTTGGATCTACGGGCATCGTGGGGTGCGCGACTCCATTCCCGAAAATACGATACCTGCCTTCGAGCAATCCTTGAAATTAGGCGCTGATGGGGTTGAATTTGACGTACAAATCTGCAGAGACGGCACGATCGTCGTCTTTCACGATTCAACACTCGAGCGAATGACGGCTGGCCATGACAACCGGCGCATTGCCGATGTCCCCTCTAGTGACTTGTGTCGGATTCAGTTAGATAAAGGTGTCACCATCCCGACGTTCAGCGAGGTACTGACCTGGGCCAATAGCCGCCGCTTGTGCCTGAACATTGAATTGAAAGGAAGCGGTGTGGACGTACCCCCATTGGTTGCGGCAGTCGAAAAGGAGATTGCAGAATGTGCCAATTCCTCGTTGCGGTCTCGGCTGCTGATCTCTTCGTTCGCGGCTGAAGTCATGATTCTGGCCAATGCGCGCAATTGGCCATGGCCGTACGCGCAATTAGTGGGCCCCGATAAGCCAATAAAAACTAATGACGACCCGCGCATGAATTGCGGCTTGCACGCTCACTATTCGCTGATCGGCGAGGCGGACTTTGCGAGTTGGATGCACCGGTGTCAATTCATCAATGTTTGGACGGTGAACACCCGAACAGATTTGATGCAATTGGCAAAGTCGAAAGTAGACGGAATAATCACCGACTATCCGGAACTTGCTAGAAATGCAGTTGAGTAGACTGCTCGGTGTTCTTGTTTTTAGATGCCATCTGTGCCACAAGGGGGCCTTTACTTAGCGCAAGATTCGCTTTGGATCACCGAGAAATTCGAAATGCATGGTGTCTTCTAGGGTATCCCGCCCCAGCCAATAGAAGCCGAAATGGTCGAATGCGTCCACCCAACAATGGGTTAGGGCTGCTCTTTCAAAGGGACTCTTGACGGCTTTTGCGCATTTCAGGGTCCTTCTTCCAGTCGCCGACGCAGTGACAGCATGGATTTCGATCGGGATCGATATCAATTGCAATTCCGAACAAGTGGTTTGAAATCTCTCCGCCCCGGATTGTATTTGAAACCCGCATTCCCCCGATATTCTTCGGGTAATAAGCGTCTCTTGGCTTGGTACATTGATGTTCAATACGCTCCTCGACGCATTGCAACGCCGGTACGATGCGTCGGTTCACGCGTATCGCATGGCCAAAGAACTCCGTACGAGCCGCCATCGATTCGGCACTTGTACGGTTGATTCCCTCTTGCCCCATGCCGTTGATGAAACCGTAGTTGGCTACGCGGTAACGAATTGCCTTTGCGTGCGCATCCCCCACGATAGCGCCGTTTCGGACATAACTTGGGCGTTCTAGGAATACTTGCGGGCGCTGTACCCGGCACTTGCGGCGGGCAGTGGCTGCGAGCGAAGGCAATGCAAATACAAGCAACAACACAGCACTTGCCACCAACGACGGTCCCAAGATTCGGATCGCGCCTAACCGCGCACTTATCGCTGGCATTCGCGCCGGCCGGAGACGCGACGAAAGAGGCATTAGTCAGAACATTCCGAGTGCAGAACGCGAACACCACCTGGTATGGCTTGTCGGAAAACCGAGGGAAGGAGCGGCGGATTATGCTGCACGTTACTATAACTTAGGACGAAGTCCGTTTCACCATCGGATGCGATGAACCGAATCCGCCGCGGCACTTCGGCGTGGCAGGGTGGGCCACTCGGCAAAATGGGCGGCTCGAGGCCATCAGGGTCCTCGCGCGGGAGCGCGGTTGACGCCGGCGCATGGCCTTCGAGCATAACTTGGTAGAGTTCTCGTCCGCCTTGTGAGACCGTCACATTTTCGACGCGGAGCCTCTGCTGATACCAGGGCAGGGACCAATCGTCGGGCGCCGGTACGAGCGTGATCTCCTCGAGGGTTTGGTTTTTGCCGCGTATCTCTAGCGTATAGTGGCCCCTTCCAAGCCAACTGGAGTTCCAAGCGATGGAAGCCTGCTCGGGCGTGTGGACTAGCACCGGTGCCTCACCCCGGAGCAATTGCACTAACGCAAATGGCGGAAGCGATACCTTGGTAAACCGTGCAAGATTACATGACGACGCCGACCCCAGCAAAAACTGACGTTGTTGAGCCTGGTACAGTGCGAATTGGCTCCCGTCGGACGTCAAGGTCGATAGATTCAAACCAAACGGACTAAATACGTCGATCCGAACATTGTCAGGTATCGCCGTCAGAACTGCGACACTTCCTCGTACACGGCGACTCTTCTCGAAGTAATCGACCTTAGCCTCGACTTGCAGGCCTCGGCTGCAGATCAAGCCCGCGCGCATTTGGTCCAACGCCTTCGCAGCATCGGGAATTCTTGAAATTGGCGCGCTTCCACAACCTCCCAGCAATAATGCAAATAGGCCAATTGCGCTGCGACGCACGGGGCAGCCAGCCGCTAGTTTTGACGTCCGGCGCAAGAAACTAAGTCCCGGCGCGGAGGGATTCGAAAAGATCAATGTCAGGGAGTGGTAGGGTAATCGTCGTTTGAACAACACCAATGCCCTCCTGCTCGCATAGGCGTACGAGGGCCAACCCATCTATCAAATTCACGGGTGTCGCGTTCGGCGCAGCTGCTTCGTCGCGAGCTCCACTCAGCGCTTGGCCCGTCGTTATGAGGCATCCCATCTGAGCGCCACCATAGTGATGCAGAGCCCCACGCAGTTCAGTGACCCGTTCGCGTCCAATCTCCCTGCCGTCACGTCGAATTACCACGGCGGCGCGGTATTCACCGTGCGGAAGGCTTAGACGCGCGGACAAATGAAGCTCGGCGCCGTGAGTGCCCGGCCGGCGCACGACTTGAAGGTCTGAATACCCAACGCGCTCAAGCAAAACCAGGATTAGCTCGCCTACGGACCGCTGCGGCAACTCCTGCAGCCTGCGCAAGAGATTTCTGCGAACGTGCTCCCGGTAGCGATCGGCAAGCTGCTGCAGATCTCGCTCCAAACGAAGCGCTTCATTGTCAATGTACCAGTCAGACAAAGCCAAGCGCCTGTCGGTTAGCTTGAATCGAGGTCGCAAGCCGGCAGCCTGTCGGCGGGCGTTGTCGGCGCGAATCGATGCTTCAACCAATGCTTGCCCTTGAGCAAGGTCAGCCGATATTCGACCCCTACGCTTGCCGGTCTCAACTAGCCTTTGCAGCGGAATTGCGCCGCCGTTTCGATCGTATCCCGAGAGGATTTGCAAGATAGAATCTGCCAGATCCTTGCCGTTTAGGTCATCCAGCAAGGGCGCGGATCGGCCGCGTTCGCCATTGATTGCTGGAGTGCCCGTATTGGCGCGCAAATCGGGTCGAGGTTCCGGTCGCGGCTCGAAACGAATTGTGGCCGCTCGGTCGGGCTCCCGAGCTTCGCGCGCCTTCAGTTCGGCGTCTACGACTTTGAGCATCTCGTTCGAGGGCTCGGAAACGGTGTAAGTTGGCAGATCGTCTTCCCCTGCGGCGCGTGGCTCGTCGCCGGTCCGGCCGCGCTTGCGCCGTCGCCTGCGACGACGTGACACGCCGTTTCGATCTACGTCTTCGGCTTCTTCGTCCTCCCAATCATCATCCGCTGCGGCACCAAAGATCGGCTGATCGTCATCGGCCTCCGCGGCAAATAGCTCGGTTGCACCGGCGGCGATCTCTGCGCGTCTGCGGTCGTCCTCATTCGTGATGAGCACTGGCGGCTCTTCGACCCGTTCGACGATAGGGTTCGCCGGTTCGGACCGATTGGCTTCGGGGCTCGATTCCTCGTCGTCCCCAAAATCCACGAGTGTCTCACCGGATTCGGCCATCGCGGCTGCCAGCCGTTCGAGAGCGGGAGTGCGGTCGGCGAGCCCCTTTGCGATGGTGTCCGATGTCCACTCGCGTAGCGCAAACACGCCAGGCTTTACCCGGATGAGCGGATTCTCCTTGTCTCCCTTTTTTACAAGGGCCGCCAAGCGCGCGCCCATGGTCACTTCGGGGCTCTTCCCTACGTGGCTTAGCAGGTTCTTCTCAATTGCCACATCAGTGATCTCTTTATAATGAAGTGGCTTACCAACGAGGCGCAATACGTGCGCCGCTGCTTCAGTAAATGTCATGGACATTCTTTATTCTCGATTCGCATTCAGGATGGGCCCTGACCCAACCAGGCTCGCACGTCGCCTGGGGAGCGTTTTGGCGCTCCCGCCACCGGCATTCACGTCCGACTGCGGGACCGGCATAGCACGGGTGCGTTCAAATCTCCAAGCATTCCGTACGAAGCCGCGTCAGCGATGCACCAGATTTGGTGATTTGGCTGTCAACTCACTTGGACACCGCCTGGCGTTCCGAGCCGCGGCGCTAAGCGATTGAGCCAAAGGGTTGTGCGAACCAATTTTCGATCGGAATGGACTAGAGAGTTGGATCCACGGCGAAGCAGCACCGGAAGCCCGTGTCGAAGAGTCGAAATCCTTGAACGACCGAATAGTAGGTAAAGTCACAGGCGGCGCCAGCTTCCGTATCAGTATTGAAAGCCCCTCCCATGAGTCTGTAGTCGTTGGATGCGTTCTTAGCGATCTCGCGCAGGTTTCCGGTTATGTCGTAGATACCGGTGGCGGCGGGGTTCCCGAGCAGACTGCTCCAATCCGCCGTGCAGTGCTTCAGATTGCTGGACGCGGTGGCCAGCAACCCGCTTTGGGCTCCTGCAGTGTTCGCATCGAAATCGTAGGAGACGCCAAGATTGCAGAATGTGCTCGCCGTGTAACCTGTCGTGCAAGAGCTGTGAGGATCGTAGCCCCAGGTGCAACTCGAGTTCGCTCGACACGCAGTTTGCCAATCGGCGACTGTGCACACGTGTCCACCTAGGACGCCGCATACCTGCTCCGACTCGATTGGCGTGACGTTGAACCAGGGCAAATGAGACGTTACGGAGCAGGCTCGAGTCTTATCCAAGGTCACTCCCGCTGGCGCCGCAGGAATCGCGGCACCACTGCCGTCCGTGCATCCACTCGCGCAGGAATAGCCATTACCGGTTCCAGCCACAGTTGCAGTTGAATTGGGCCGACTCGCCTCGTATTTGAACATCCAAAGGTTGGCGGCGATCTTGACGACCGACGGGCGAACGAAATTATTGTCTATTTGTTCCTCAAACGTCGTTTCATCCACAAAGCCATCACAGTCGTTGTCGATACCGTCGCACAGTTCCGTGCAGCCCCCTGGCAATGTCGAACAGTTGGCTTTTACGGCATTGCACTTGGTCGCTGACGGCCCATTGCAATCGAAGGTACCAGTCGTTCTGCAGGCGCCATCACCGGGCGCCGCCTTGCCGTCGTCACTGGCGCACGGTCGGCCGTAGTTCGAAACGTTCTCGTTCAAGACGCCATCGCAATCATTGTCGAGTGCGTCGCATATCTCGTCATCCGGTGAACAGCCGTTCGTGCCGCCGCAAACACCCGCTGGAAAGCTGCACTTCCAGGCGCCATTTTGGCACGTCAAGCTTACTTGCGACGTGCATTCGGGTCGAGTTGCAGACGGGCTAATTCCACATGTCTGTGTCTTGCTGGGGGCAGTAACGTTTTCGTCAATCTTACCGTCGCAATTGTCGTCCTTGCCGTTGCATGATTCTTGTGCCGACACGAACGAGCAAGCGTATTCGCACGTCTTCGGGTCCGAGTCGTGGTCGTAAAAGCCTGCAGTGCAGCCATTGAGTTTGCAAACGCCGGTGTCACAGGCCCATGATTCATTCTGAGTATTCGCCAGACAATCATTGCCGCACGCGCCGCAGTTGTGCACGTCGGTTTGCAGGTTGGGTTGACTTGTAAGTTGGCCGTCGCAATTTGCGTCCACGTTGCACGTATCTACGGCTCCGGACGCGGCTTTCACCGAGCCTATACATACGATCATACCGCTTTGGCACGCTTTGGTGCCGGCTTTGCAGAGGGTCGAAGCATTTGCTGGGGGCGGCGCTGGTACGTCACAACTTCCGAGAGAATCGGCGGGTGGCTGCGACACGCCCGAAGTGACCGTTGCATCAATTACTCCATCGCAATCATCATCAACGCCGTTACATGTTTCCGCAACTGGATCAACGCTGCCGGTGCAAGTTAGCTGCCCGTTTTTGCACTGTTTAGTGCCAAATGCGCAAGGGTAGATATTGCTGGCACCACAGGGTTGGCCCGCCCCCGTGACCGAGTCGTCAATTGTGCCGTTGCAATTGTTATCGATGCCGTCGCAAATTTCCGTCTGAGGGTTGATGCTGCCGTTACAGACCAAGCTGCCGCCAACACATTGGGTAGTACCTAGCTGGCACGGCGGTATGGCACTCTGGCCGCAGGATTGTCCAACCCCCTGAGGATTGTCATCTACGGTACCATTGCAGTCGTCATCCTTGCCATTACATGACTCTGAAACCGGATTAACACCTCCCGAGCATACGATGGTGCCCAATTGGCAGATGGTCTTGCCCTTCTTGCACTCCCCGACATTGCTCCCGCAATCAGACCCGACATCGGTTGGGAGATCATCGACGATACCGTTGCAGTCATCGTCTTTCCCATTGCATGTTTCGGGTACTCGCGGCACGCGACCGGTACAGGCCATTGAGTACAAATGGGTGCTTGGGTCCTGAACACACTTTACAACTCCGACGACGCAACTGTCCTGTGCAGTTCCGCAGGCATCCCCCGACCCCGCAATTCCATCATCGACTTGTCCATTGCAATTGTTGTCTAGTCCGTCGCAAACCTCAGCCTGGGGTTCTAAATTTCCAACGCAAGCCATCTTCCCGTCTGTACATTGCCAGGCTCCAAGTTGACACGGAGCTGTGTTGGATGAGCCACAGGCCGAGCCTACGTTGGGTACATTGTCGTCGATCTTCCCGTTGCAATCGTCGTCTATGCCGTTGCACGTTTCTTGTTTGGGCTCGATTCCGCCGAGGCAAGAGATAGCTCCGGCGTTGCAGACCTTGCTGCCGGATTGGCATGCGCCAATTGTTGCATGCCCGCAAGTACCCGTTGCATCAATCGGGTTGTCATCTATTTTGCCATTGCAATCATCGTCGAGGCCGTTGCAATACTCGATACCGGGTTCAACGGCGCCAATGCAGACCTTCTGTCCATTGACGCATTGTAGAGAGCCCAAATTGCACGGATATATACTCGATGTGCCGCACAGGGCTCCGACGTCGGAGAGGTTGTCGTCAATGATTCCGTTGCAGTCGTCGTCGAGGCCGTTGCAGGTCTCGGCGATTGCGCCGGGCAAAATAACCGCCGCGCCCAAGCACACTACCTTTTGACCCACGCAGGCCGTCTTTCCTTCATGACCGGCCGTTGCGCAAACCCCCTGGTTTGAGCCGCTGCAGGCTAAGCCCAATTGCTTGTCACCTGAAAGATCATCGTCCGCGTCGTCAACCTTGCCGTCGCAATCGTTATCGACGCCGTCGCCGCAAATTTCGATGCCGTTATTCGTTAGGGTGCAGTGATATTCGCAACCCGTAACGTACGATTTATCCAAATCCCACCAGTCCGGAGAGCCGTCGCCATCGTCGTCATCGCATTTGGCGATGCTACAATGAGTGTTGGTGGAATCACAAGTTCCGGTTCCGTCGTGAATGCATGCTGCCGTGCCGTGTATGACTACGCATGCACCACCGCAACGGCCGCAATCCGTCGTGCTGGTGCACATATTCACGTCTTCATCGCGAAGGCCGTCGCAGTCATCGTCGCGATTGTCGCAAGTCGTATCGTCGTTGGCGATCTTCGTGCACGGGTATTCACAGCCGTTGCTTGCGTTCTTATCCAGGTCAAACCAATCCTGGGCGCAACCCGTAAAACTGCAGGTTCCGTCTACACCGGCGGTTCCGCTCCACTGGCACTTGACTGACTGAGGGTCCACATTGGCCAATTGTGTGTAGCAATTGTTACTGCAAGAACCGCAATGGTAGGGGTCATTAAGATTGAAGCCTTCGTCCACTTTACCGTCGCAATTGTTATCCAAACCATCGCAGATTTCATTGCCTCCGTTCGTGGGCGTACACTGCGTTGAACGTGGAGCCGTCCAGGTGCGGGTTCACGGTCTGGGCGTTGACGTTGAACTGATTTTGCTGACTCCCTCCGTCGTAGACTCCGGAATCCGCTGATTCGCTACAGAACAGAAAACAACCGGCGCTGGTGCTACAGCCGGCGAATATTGGGAGAGCCACCCCAAGCAAAATGGCCTTGATTCCCGTCAATCGAACTGCGGCGAGGGCCTTCATGACGCACCTCCCGAACGGCGCGACATCGAGATTGCGCGACGCTTCCTTCGTCTAAGCGCCGTGCCTAGCAGTCCTGCCAGTAGAGCTACCGCGGTGGAGTTCGTCCGGCGTGATTGGTCAATGCGACAATCACACCCGCCGCCGCCCGTGGGACGCCCCCATGCTCTGTGATCAGGCTTCGTGGAAGTAATGATGCCGGAGCCGCCAGCCACAGATTGACCGCCGGCTTGGCCAGCGTCGATTACCGAACTAGAGCCGCCAGTGCCAGCTGGTTTAGGTCCGATGCATTCGCCACTCGTGCACACCTGTCCCTGGGGACACACCACCCCCTCACAGGGACAGGCCCCGCACGCCCCTGTAGTCGGATTGCAGCATTGGTTGCCCGGGCAGCTCGGGTTGCTCGCCAGACATTGATTTGTCACGCATTGCTGGGTCGATGTGTCGCAGACCTGCTGCGATGAGCAATTTCCCCCGCAATTCTTGATGCAAGAGCCATCGTGGCAGATCTCTCCGGACCCGCAGACTACGCTTGCGCACGTGGGTTTGCACTCAGTCGCCGATAGGTCGCTGTTTGGGCGACATACCTGGTTCGCGGTGCAGCTCGTATTCGTGCAGGGGTTGTTTACGCACTCGGATGCTCGGCAAATGAGATTGCAGCCCTCACAGCCGGTTTCGTCGCAAGAATTCGCAACACATTTTCCAGCCTTTGATCCGAATCGTGCGCATACCTCACCCGGGGCGCACGTCACGTTGAAACAGGGATCCTCACAGCCGGACTTCGGGAAGCAGTTGCACGCGGGCGTGTTCAAGCATCCTGGCGTGTCGCTGCCAATCGGGGCGCACAAAGTTTTACCACTGGAGTCTTTTACCGTCTTCGCGGAGCAGTCTCCTTGGCAAAGATTGATTTGCGGCACGCACACGGCCACAGGGCTGCTGCTTGCGCCACTGATTTGTGCTGTCTCGCACGCCTGTCCGCCCGGGCAGGCAAACTCGCCGCTCTGGCAAGGCGGCGCGCAGAAACAGCTGCCTCCCGAATTTACGCAAATCTTTCCGACTCCGCACAGCGCGGGACCTGCGTCGGACTGATTGTCGATTATTCCGTCACAATCATTGTCGATGCAGTCGCACTGCTCTTGGCTGCGCGCACTTCCTCCAACGCAAGCGAAGGTTCCATAGCGACAACTCCACTTGCCCTGGGTGCATTGCCCGCTCGTTTCACCACAATTGTCACCAATGCGGTTGGTTGTCGTGCCTACGGGGTTCAGCGTTCCGTCGATACCATCCGGTGCCGCGCCCGATTCATCAACTTGACCGTCGCAATCGTTGTCGATTCCATCGCAGACTTCGGGCTGCGGCGCCTTGCCGCCGACGCAAATGGTGCCGCCCTGGCTGTTGCATTCGAGGTGACCCAGTTGGCAAGCCCCTTGATTTCTTTGTCCAGGATACAGGGTGGTATCATAATCCGGACTGCAGGGCCCGCCTGTGAGCAAACCCTCGTCAATGGCGCCGTTGCAGTTATTGTCCTTGCCGTCGCACACTTCATCAACGGGCTGCACACCGCCTACACATGAGAGCACGCCCTTGCTGCATTCGATGTGGCCGGCTCGGCACTCGCCGACATTGCTTCCGCAGACAACATCGACTCCGGTATTGGGGAGCGTACCTTCGTCAATTGTGCCATTGCAATTGTTATCGATTCCGTCGCAAATCTCGACGCTCGGGTCACGCGCATTCTTGCATTGCCACCCGAGGGCACCCGCACATATCAAGGACCCAGGGTGACACGGGCTGGTTAGTCTGTCCGAACCATTGCCATTGTCCGTGCAACTGGCGCCAGGTGGCATCGACCAAGTAAGGTTGCCAAATGAACATCCCGTGCCGGGCAAGTCCCAACATCCATTTTGATTGGCAGATGGCGCGTCGGCGAGCGGCGTTTCATCGATAGAGCCATTACAGTTGTTATCAATTCCGTCGCAAATTTCAATTGACGGCCCAATGCCGCCCTGACAAGTCAGGGTTCCGTTCGTGCAAACCATCACACCTGGGGAGCAAGGCGGTTGAGTCGTGCCGCAGGCAACACCGGTACCGATTGCTTGTTCGTCAACTTCGCCATCGCAGTCATTGTCGATACCGTCGCATATCTCCGGCGTTGGTCCCACAAATCCCGCGCATTGCCCGCAAGTCTGGTGACCACGTTGGCACTGACTCTTTGGAAAGGTGTCGTTGTAGACAAGAGATCCGAGCGTGCCGCTAGGCACGCACGCGACGGTCGTTACGTCGTCCACCTTCCCGTTGCAATCATTGTCTATACCATCGCATATTTCGTTGCCGGGAGGCGTTGGCGCCGCGCAGGTCCACGCTCCGGAGTTGCATTGAAGTTTGCCGGCACTGCACGGGTATTGCAGTGTCCCGTTGTCAAAACAGCCGGCTCCGGGTGGAGCATTCCAAGTCAATGATTTGAAACTGCATTGGCTGCCCGGCAAATTCCAACAACCCTGTTGATTGGCCGCAGGTGCATCGCTCAGCGGAGCCTCGTCCACGAGCGTGTCACAATCGTTGTCTTTGCCGTCGCAGACTTCAGGTTGTGGTCCTACGCCACCTTGGCACTCCTGCTGGCCATTTACGCAAGCGTACTTGCCTTGCACGCACGGCGGAGTTGCAATCCCGCAGGCTTGCCCGACCCAGTTAATGTGATCGTCCTTCACGCCACTGCAGTCGTCGTCGATTCCGTTACATGTTTCGACCGTGGGGTCGACATTTCCCACGCAAACGACCGAACCGGACTGGCACGTCGTTGTTCCCATCTTGCACGGAGGTATCGAGGAAATTCCGCAACTTATCCCGACATTAGTGAGCGTTCCGTTGTCGATCTGACCGTCGCAGTTATTGTCGATTCCGTCGCAGGCTTCAGCACTGGGCGGGTCTGCACCTTGGCAGATCCAGCCGCCGCCAGTGCACACGAGGGTGCCGTGGCCGCAAGGCGCCGTTAGTGACCCATTTCCAAAGCAAGTTCCGCCGGGCGGGGCGTTCCAGTGAAGAGTTTCGAAACTACAGTCCGCACCAGGCAGCGACCAGCAGCCGTTAGCCGTAACCGGTGGCGCATCGAGCAGTGGAGTTTCATCGGTTTGCCCGTTACAGTTGTTGTCCTTGCCGTCGCAAATCTCGTCCGTCGGGTTGACGCCGCCCTGGCATATCAATGTTCCACCGACGCACGCCGTCGTACCCAACTTGCATTCACCGGTGTTCTTGCCGCACTGTGTGCCAGTACCGGGGAGCGCACCCTCGTCTGTTTGTCCGTTGCAATCGTTGTCGATGCCATCGCAGATCTCTGGGCTAGGCCCAACGAACCCTTGGCAAGTACCCATGCACTGCTGTTGGCCGCGAGTGCATTGGCTTAGCGGATAGGTATCCTTGTAGACAAGTCCAGCAGGCGTTCCAGTTGGTACGCAGGCCGTGGCCGGCAGACCGTCGTCTATTATTCCATTGCAGTTTTCGTCCGTCCCGTCGCAAGTTTCCGTCTTGGGACTATTGCTGCAGGGGCTAAAGTTGACCGTCACACAGGCGCCCGGAAAGGGTACCGCTTGCGCGTTGCAGGTTTGTACGCCGGCACAATAGGCTGGGGATGAAATGCCGCAGGCGACGCCCAGACCCACGCCATTGTCTGCAATTCCGTCGCAATCATTGTCGCAACCGTCGCAAGTTTCGCTGCTCGGAACGCAGCCTGAACAGACACCATTATCGACCACCCCGTCGCAATCGTCGTCCTGGCCGTTACAGGTCTCAGCAACTGGGCAATGCAGAGGATTGCCGCACCGGTTCTGATTTTCGTCTACTTGAGAATTGCAATTGTTGTCTTGGTTGTCGCAAATTTCTCCAGGATCGTAGCAAAGCCAAGTGCCGGCAGACGCTGGCGGATTTTGGGAAGGCGTAACTTGCGCCAGCGCCTGCGCCGCTGTCGTACAGGGCAAAAGGCTGGTGTTGCCAGCGGGAAGTGATGGAGTAATCGAGGCCTGATAACTCGTAAGACAGGTTGTTCTCTGGGCCGCCGTCGTCCAGGCACAACAAGTCTTTCCCGTGCCGGTGTTGCAATAATGCGTATAACCTTCGTCTACACAGCCGTTGCAATTGTTGTCCTGATTGTCACAAGTCTCGGGTTGCAGGCCCCGCGACACGATGTCGGCCAATGCCTGACTCAACTGAGCTTCATTGGCTGCCGCATAAGCGCCAATCGAACCGTTACTTAGGCCGTCGTCACCAGCATCCGCGATAGTATCGGAGGTGCCAGCTGCACTGGCAAAGTCGATCACATACGTCCGAACGTGCCAAGTGATCGTATCCTTTACGAACCCATTATAAAGGTCTTTTGCTGCGTCAACCGCATCGGCTACCGTGTCGCAGGTTTCATCTCCGTCCGTGACCAAAATGACGTTGACAGAGCGACAGCTCCGCTCGCCCTGCGCTACGGTGCGCAAAGGAGAATTGAAGGTCACTGCGGGGCTCGTGCCTGGTCTTGTCCAACTATTGGAATAATACCGATACATATCCCGCAAAATGCCATTGAGCGGAGTGTTGCCATCAGCAAACAGCTCGGTACTGCCGGTGCAATTGTTATCGACCCAAGTCAACAACGCATTGGCGTTGCCGCCGGCGACCGGCGGATCGAGATCAGACAATAATGGCTGCAAAATGTTGGCGCCCGCGCGGGACGCAGAATTGGGGTAATTGACATTGTCATTGGGGTAGGGTTCCGGACCGCAGCCGGTACCGGCACCGAGGCCCGGAAAACTATGATACGTACAACCGCCGTAGCAGCTGGTGCATCCCGTCATCGTATTGGCAAAATTGGCCAGCCCCAAGTTGACTTGACCCGAAAAGGCTTTGATCGTGTTCTTGATCGCGCAGCGGCCGTGCCCCAACTTATTCTGCGGGTAACCGCAAGAATTTGCCGTTCCGAGATTGTCTGACATCGAGCCCGAAGTGTCGAAGGCAATCATGAAATATGGCTTGGCCGGTGGCGGCCACTTCGTTGGGTCGGATGAACTGCAATCGTATTGAGCCGAGGCGACGCGCGTGGCAAAAAGAGCAATACCCAGGCTGGTGATGCCCAAAAACCCGCGCAGGATTCTAACGTTCTGATATTGAAACATGACCGCTCCCAAGGACCGCTAACCGCCTGCGTTGCCATGCCGAGTCCCGAATACCGAAGGCCTAATCGAGCATGAGGTCGGCATTTGTATTTCGACGCGCGGCATGGATTACGCAGTATCTTTGATACTCGCTCAGCTTTCCCAAACGGCCAAGTACAAAATACCGTAACCCCACCTTGTCACACATCATTGCCTAGTTGGCATAATGGCCGCGCCCTTTGACACGAGTTTGCACGACTCAACGCAAGTGCTTATTCTGGCGTGATCCACCTCACGGATTCAACCGGCAAGCCACACAGACACGAACACACCTCCGGCTTGCCGAGTTTGCCAAGACCTTCTCGGTAGGTGTGTGCATGCTTTGCAGGTTGCGCTAGAGCGATATGCAAGTGAGGTCAACGAGTCGCTGGTTGGAAGAATCTGAAGAATCGAAATTGAACCACTCGGGACGCAAGCACGCGGTCGATGGTCAAAGGGTGGTAGTTGGGGGTAGGTGACGGGAGCGCACCGGTCGCGTCTTGGCGAAAGAAGTGAGAGAAAGACCAGAAAAAGCCGCACCTATGTGCCACCAGGCTCAAGGTCTACTATGCTGGTCAGCCGTGAATCCTTCGGCGCTCATTGAACAAATAGTGTCCTATTTGTCGTCACGGGGCGTGTCGATTTGGTGTAAGCCTTTTCAAACAAGCGGCGTGAGTTCGGGGGGGTTGGTCAAACTTAATGGCCGAATGCTGGTAGTCGTGGATAGCGAGGCTCCCGAGGGCGAACGTTTGATGGTTTTGGCAGACGCGCTAAGTTGTTTGGGAGTTCAGCCCGGAGCTTTGTCAGAGGAAGTCCGTGGCATATTGGCCAAGGCACGAGCCAAGCGACTTTGGCGGCGCAAGCGAATTCTTGGCAGGGTTAGCTTCGCGAAACCGTTGTGGCTGCAATCGCAGCTAGTATCGCGCAATCCTGGACTCCGAGCGTGTAAGGGTAATGACAGAAATTCATAAGACTGAGTTGAATGTCGAAGCAGGTAGGCCGCTCGCAACTCTAACCTCCATGGGAGTGGGCGGACAGGCTGAGCATTACGCTGTCGTTGAAACCATTGCTGCCTTGGGCCAAGCCTTGAATTGGGCTCGCTCGCGATCACTGCCTATGTGGGTGCTTTCAGGCGGGAGCAATCTGATTGTCGCTGATGAGGGCCTAGTGGGATTGGTCGTGGACCTTCGCCTGCGAGGGATAAACTACGATGTAGGTCAAAATGCGGTCCAGGTTATCGCGGCAGCTGGTGAAGATTGGGACTCGCTGGTTTCGGAAACGGTAGCCCGCGGATATTCTGGTTTGGAATGCCTGAGCGGGATACCTGGACGTGTCGGCGCTACCCCGATACAAAACGTTGGAGCTTATGGCCAAGACGTATCACAGACAATCAGTCATGTTGAGGTGTTCGATCGCGATACGGGAGACGTCATCCGAGTTGAGGCCGTCGATTGTGATTTTGGTTACCGCAATAGCCGGTTCAAGGGACCAGAGTCCAGACGTTTCGTGGTTGTAACCGTATGCTTCCAATTGCAACTGTCGCCGCCAAAAGTTCCCAGTCATTCGGAACTCAAGCAGCAACTAGCTCAAACGTCGAGCGCGCCGACGGCGAGCGACATTCGTCAAGCGGTTCTGCGCTTACGAAGATCCAAGTCGATGCTCTTGGATCCTGGTGATCCGTGTTCGCGTGGCTGCGGTAGCTTTTTCGTCAACCCGGTGGTCCCTTCGGACGTTGCTTCGTCAATACGCGACGGTTTTGCATCCGAGTCGGTACCACTGTATCCGCAGTCGTCTGGTCTTTCTAAAGTTGCCGCTGCGTGGCTAATCGAGAAGGCGGGTTATCAACGGGGATACCGTGACGGAAATGTCGGGTTGTCTGAGCGACATAGTTTGGCAATGGTCGCATACCCGGGCGCAAGGGCGCGTGACGTTGTTCGTCTTGCGAGAAGGATTCAGCAAACCGTGGAGCAAAAGTTTGGCGTTGTCCTGATTCCCGAGCCCGTGTTTTGGGGATTTGGCCAGATGCAGTCCGGGCTTCCACTCATTCGTTAGCGCGAACCAGCCGGAGCCGAATTCGAAATACGCTGCCCAGGGAATTTCGCTGGTCGTAGTCCAGGGTTCCGCCCATCCGAACTACGGCGTGGTGCGTTACCGCCAGCAGCAGTTCAGCCCTCCCACTGGGAGAAATCGCATACGAGGCTTCGAACAAATTCTTGATTGTCTCGGCTGATAAGAATGGGCCGTTGTCACGCACGCTAATGCGCGCCTCGGTATCCGTCGCGTAAACGCGTATTTGGACCGCTGACGCTGAGTCGTTTCGATCCATAGAGCCGAGCGATCGGTGGATAAGAGTCGATACGACCTGCCGCAAAAGCTCCTCGTCCGCCCAACCACGAACGGTTGGGTCACCGGTAAGGGTAACGCGTTTACCGTCGCCTCCCAATTCATCAATCACGCCCTGCACGATTTCCCAAAACACGATGCGTCGCGCTTCGGCGATTTCTCTTTTAACTAGGGTCGCCAGACTTTCAAGCGTGCTGCGCAGACTTCGCAGTGCCTCCAAAGTGTCTTCGAGGATATTTCGCTTTTCTTCAGAACTGACGCCCTCATTATGGCGGATGTCGATTTCCCGCATGTACTCCACGTTGGCTAGGGCCGCCGCCAGTGGGTTTCGCAGGTCCTGACATAAAGTAGTCAGGACGCCTTCAACGGATGTTGTGGCAACCCGGCGCCGGTCGCGATCCATCAATTCTTGAACGTTGCGACTTCGCTCGATTCGTGCGCGATTGCGCCCAATGCACAAAAGCACATCGGCTGCTTCGATCGGTAACTGAAGGGTCGCGAAGGCTCCCGCCGCCAGTGCTGAACCCTCGCGTTCGCCGCGCTGGATCAGCGCTATGGGAAAGATCTCATCATCGTCCTTCGCATATTCGTTCAACCAATTGAGTGCGCCGGGAACGCACAGATCGATAAAGACGTGTTGAAACGCCCGCTTCTGTATTGGCACGTCCGACAGACGCTCAATATGTACTGGTCGCAGATTGTTAGAAAGAAGCGCTGCGAATACTTGCTTATATTGGGGGTAGTTAGGCGATACGAACAAAACTTTCGTGTGAGTAACCGGCAATGCAGCGCACGAGGGTTCGTCGAATATCGAAGAATAGTTCTGGACCGGCGCTCCAGATGAGTCCGGCTCAGCGTACGGGTTGACAATTGGCGAGGTCACGATTGGTCTTGAGGCGGGGCTTATCGTGATTACGACAACCTGGTGTATTCACATTAGACCAATTTATCAGCCGAGTCGGGATGAGTCATGACAACGGAACGAAGGCTTCACCTTGCAACGGCAGTGGGAAACCGCGCCGCAAGCGCTAGGCCACCTTCGCGCGGGTCCGCATAGCCAAATACATCGGAGTTTCTGAGGAGGATGCAATTCGCGTGACCCTGTTTGGGCGATTTCCCCGATAGATTGTGGCCCATGCGAGTGAGTTGCTTTCGCACGGCCGCTTTGATGGGTCGCAACGCTTCATAGCGCGCAATATCGGGAGCAAAGGACTGATAGACGCGGGGCGCATCGATAGCGGCTTCGAGGCTCATATTGAAATCAACCAGATTGCTCAAAACCTGCATCAAGGTACTGGGGATGCTGTCACCACCCGGAGTGCCGAGCACCAAAATCGGCCCCGATTCGTCAAATACCAATGTGGGTGACATCGAGCTGGTAGTGCGACGACCCGGCTGCGGTTGATTGGCGCCGAGCTCGGCAAAAGAGGCAAGTGTGTTATTCAGTACAATGCCGCTATCTGTAACGATTTTCGAACCAAACGCGGCCGAAAGCGTCATAGTCGCCGACACGGTGGTCTTTTCAGCGTCAACCACCGAAAAGTGAGTCGTATTTACCGATTCTCGAAGGTTCGCAGGCGCGGGCTCTCGCAAATTGGGCGTCGCACGCTCAGGATCAATCGGATAGCTGTCCCATGCGTGAGGATCGACAAACCGAGATTCCAGCGTACTCAGCCGAGTGGCGTCGAGCCGATCAGGGTCCGATGCCAACGAGATCCGGTCTGAATCACCCCTGCGCTGAATCTCCAAGAGCAAATGCATATGACTACTCGAGCCGTATGTCATTTTCGCGAGATCGAACTTTTGCAGGAGGTTAAGTTCCTCAGTCAGCGCTATTCCCCCCGCCGAGGGTAGCGGCATCGTCTCAACCAGTAACCCGCGATATATTACTTGTCGCGGAGTGCGCCAGCGAGCGTGGTATTCGGCCAGGTCCTTCGTGGACAACTGACTTTGCGCTCCGAGGGCGCTAACGATCGAGTCCGCAATGGGACCCCGATAAAAGCCGTCCAGCCCCTGATCGCGGATCATTTCAAGCGTCCTAGCCAAAGCGGGCCTTTTTACCCAATTGCCTTCGGTGGGAACTCGACCATTTTCGAGAGCAAAACTTGCCCGTGCCGCGGTTGACAACCTGAGTGCGGGCCAGGCCTTGCGGAGCGCTGTGGCTTCGGCAATTCCCACCCGATGCCCCTTTTGCGCCAGAGCAATTGCACCTGATACGACGCGACTCCATGGGAGTCTACCGTAACGCGCGTGCGCTTCGAAAAGACCCGCAATCGTTCCCGGAATACCGACGGAGTCACTACCGCAGCCGCCCGAGCGAATCATTGTGTCAAATCGAGTACGGTCCAAAATTGCAGGCGCAGTCTCGCGAAAATCGATTGCCGCAGTGGCTTCATTCTTCCTGTGAATGAGCCAAAAACCCCCGCCGCCGATGTTCCCAGCGCTCGGGTGCGTAACAGCCAGAGCCAATGCGACCGCTACGGCGGCATCCACGGCACTGCCACCCGCCTCGAGCATGTCCACTCCTACGCGTGTAGCCTGCGGCTCAACCGTCACCACCATGCCAAACTTGCCCCTCACGGAGCGTGGGCCAGCATGGCCCACAAACCGGACCGTAGGTTTGATGCTCTCCCCAGCAACTACCGCGGCCACCGGATTTCTCACCTGAATTTTTGATGGGGGTTGTGACGGCACGGAATCGACGGGAGTCGGTAATTTATACGCTAGCGAGCCACCCTGCGATTGTCGGACAAGATTGGAAGTCCCTGCCGCGCCGCTCGATGCATCGCCTGTCCGCGGTCGGCAACAGGCCAAATTGGGTCCGAGAATGAGGGCATCGAACAGAACAATACCCAGGAAAAAAACAGTTATCGTGTGGAAATCCAGTTGTAGTCGCAGGCGCATGGTCACCGCTCACCCAATTGCCAGCAAGTGCGAAAAAACTGAACCCGGCGCGCCGCACCCGACTGATGCCGCCAACAGCCATTTGGAGCCCACTTTTGCCCGGCTTGAGAGTACCATCGCGCCATGAACCGCGACACGGATATTGCCCGAGGGTGTGCAATCGCCACCATCAGTGACACACGGACTGCGGAGACTGACAAAAGTGGCATTCTTGCAGCCGGACTAATGCGCCAGGCAGGGCATGATGTACTCCTGCAGCGAATCATTACGG
This sequence comes from uncultured delta proteobacterium, assembly GCA_963819085.1. Classification (GTDB taxonomy): domain Bacteria; phylum Myxococcota_A; class Polyangia; order Polyangiales; family Polyangiaceae; genus FEN-1139. The sequence goes on along the minus strand of CAWFUX010000049.1, from coordinate 83,600 downwards.
AAGACTTGAGCATGCTGCGCCATTTGCTGCGGGAATGGACAGATGATTCGCGAATCCACGTAGTAATTGCCATCGGTGGCACTGGCCTCGATTCGACGGATATCACGCCCGAGGCAATCTCGCCTTTAATAACCAAACACATGCCCGGATTCGGCGAAATTTTTCGGATGCTTGCTTTTCAAGAATTTGGAGTTTCCGCGCTCGAGACCCGCGCCATGGCGGCCGTATGCCATTCTACGTTGGTATACGTGGTTCCCGCCGAGCCCACAGCCGTGCAGTTAGCTATCGAGCGTTTGATCGTACCTCAATTAGGAGAGAGGTTACCGACGGAGCGCTTGCGACCCACCATGCTACCGCCCGTTCACGGCCGCTCGGGCGTCGTCGAATAGTCGCGGCACCATAGTGTCGTCACCGTAAATTCGACGAAGTGACGGGCGGCGCAGTTCCGACCCGGTTAGGGAGACTCCGGCGCGACCTAGTTGAAGTAGGGAAAAGCGCTCGATCGCGGCTTTTTCGGTTCAGCCACATTTACTGCGCAACCGGCAAGCGTGGCTGGCCGAGATTCTATATGTGCGGCGCACTCTCCCCAGCGGAAACCCCGCAGTCTGCGCCGCACCCCCTCCAACTTCCGAGGCACATTCATGCCCAATTTGACCGTTATCAATCTCGAGGCTGCATCACCTGCGCGATTTCCTTAGTCACACTTAGTTGTTCGGCGAAGTGGGAACCCACGTTGAACAGGGGTGCTCAGTACCTCGCTCAAAGTCCGGATTCAGGCGATCCGCGCACGGAAATTTGCACACCAGACTCGCCGTCAAATGCACTTGATGGATCGAGTGAAAATGCCGATGGTCCCCATGTGCCAGCCAGAGTCTGGCTGAGCGAGCTGGTAATCGATCCGCCAGGCGCTGATGGCAACAATGAATTTGTTGAAATCTCCGGGCAGCCCTGCACCAATTTGGCGGCCCACACTTAGTCTCGATCGAAGGAGACAGTGAATCCAACCCGGGCACTGTCGACCGAATATTCAATTTTAAGACCTTATGCGGCACTGCCCCTCGTCAGTTAGGGCCAGATGGGAATTTAGTCTTGACGGCCACAAACTGGCAAAAACCCGCAGATTCGGTTGCCACCTGGGTCGCATGCAATGCGTTGGTCGGGCGTGGCAATATTGTGGTTCATGTCCCGCCGCAGGCGAACCGAGTAGTCCGTCGCCAATTATATTCAAGCCTATCGAGTTGCTCCAGCGCCGCAGGCCGCGACACCCATGGCAGACAATATCGCTGCTCCCAATCGACGATGTCCTTCCGAACCAAAATGCAACCCGTCGCGAAACGGTGTCATCACATCGGGACACAGCAACGTCGGGTCTCCACAAGACAATACGGCTCCCGAATCTACGATAAAATCGACTTTACCGACCTTCTGTTCCTGAGCGATCCAATTGTTGAGTTTTATCGTGTTCGAGCCTCGCTCGTCCGTGTACCAACGGTGAAAGCCACCCCAGGGTGAAACGGTGATCGATACTACGAGACTTCCGTGCTGGTGCCCCAGAGTATAGATGGTCTCGAGATCCCGCTCAATCTTGCTGGTAGTTCTTTTGGCCGTCAAATCACTGTAAAGGTCGTTTACCCCGCCAAACACGACCCAGTGGCTATACTGTTCATCGGATTCGAGTAGGTGCCGCCGCAACTGAGTGAGCATCTGATTTACCATCGCTCCCCCTCGCCCAACGTTGGTGAAGCGACATTCTGGACATCGTGATTGCCAGGCCTTCAGATATCCGCCCCCGTTTGATCGCGGGTCGGTCAATGAATCCCCGATCGCCAATACGTGACAAGCGCCTGGGCGGATAACAATGCGAGAGCTAATGGAGCCCCCATCGAACTCTGCGCCAGCGTGAGCTTGCTCACTGACCGGCGCCGCCGCCTCGCGCAAATTGGTCGATGCGGCGGCTGACGCCAACACAGGTAACCCGTGCGATACCGGTGATGCCGTTGGCGAGGGCGGTACCGGCTGAGCCCCTCGGGAAGAGGGCAGCGGTTGGTGCCGCTCCGATGTCTGCGCATCGCGATGGGCACAGCTCAGGGCTTGCCCCGAGACCACAATTGCAAGCAGCGGTGCAAGGTTTCTAAGGCGCATTGCCCCCATTTTCTTCGAGAAATGCCTCTAGTGCAACCGGATCGTCCAAACTACTCACCTGACCGGCTTGTTCGGATACGGCATCAGGCGGAAAACTAAAGGATACAGCGGTTGCCTCATCGACAGGCTTTACCGTCTTCGACCGCGGCACATTGGATATAGTCGCGGGGCTTGCAAGGATGAATGACCACTCACCCAGAGTGGTCATCGCTGCCCGGTAAGGCAGGGTAAAATAGCCCGAGTCTTACTCCGGGTCCCGAAACGGGTAGGTCGAATGCCGCAGCAATCTTTTGCCAACTCACCAAGCGTGAATGGCTATAATTTACCTCCTCGTTGTCGTGCTCTCGCGAAATTACTTCATTTCCGTGTGCGAAATCCATCACAGAAACTGTCTCGCCGATTGCGCACTTCCAGTACACTTCACCGAGTATGTAGTCTACGCGGGCTATGCCGCTGTTTTTTAGTGAGTAAGTTTGATTCGCAAGTTGAATCTGCTGGGCAGGGTGGAACAGATCGATATCTGCCGGATTCACGAACGCCGCCCATGACCAGCCGGTTTCCGGGTCCTTCACGAGCCACGCGGGGGCGCAAGCAAATTGGGGACGAGCGATGTCGCGTACCAAGCCCCTGCGCGTACGCCAGCCAACCCCAATCTTTACCGTAGTCGAATGACACATAATACTCGTCCCAAGGCCCAAGCCCATAGTCGAGCTGCACGCGGCCGAGTACTTCCAGTGGACGTCCGGCAAGCGTGCCGTGGTCGCCGACCGCAATCAGGGACGGGGTGTCGGCCAACGCAGCGGCTTTACCCAGGCCCTCCAACCCTCGATCGGAGCGTACGACCGTCGTCGTGGCAGGTGTCGCAGACCCTCGCCATCGATGTGCCTAAGCCAAATTCGATCGGTGCACCGCACCCCGGACAGCTGCCTTGAGCTATGGTCATGCCGCACCATCATAGCGATTTGGCACAATTTTCAAACTGCTTACATGGGTATAATGCCGCTCACGATGCCAAAATTTAGAAGGTCGGCCGAAAGTAGACGTTCGCACGCACATACAGGGCATCAGGCGGCGTTTCTACCGACAGCTACCTACGCGTCTTCTGCGCTTTCGGCGAACGCATCATCCACCAGAGCCCTGAGTTCCTCGTGAACCCTGTCCGGGGACCGCGGTTTGTGTCGCTTGACCGGCGGTGGCTCAATCTCGAGCATCGCCTCGAGTTCATGAATGTCAACGTCACCGCTCGAGAGGGCGGTGTTCGACTTCGAACTTTTCTCGCCAAACAAGCGATCCCATAGAGTTGTTGACGTTCGTAGTGAGAAATTGCCGCAGGCCAGTTTCCCCGCATCTGACGCCAGCATATCCACGATATTCCGATTGCTATGTACCAGCGCTTCGGCCTCACGAAACGCCGCCGCTTGAGTCGTCCCTAGGTGTCGCTTTAATGCACCGGGCTTGTGCTTGCCACGCGCCACGAATAGGGCAGTTAGAATTGCAAGTTCACTGCAGCTCAATCGAGTAATCCGCCCAATTTTGGGGCCGCCGCAGCTTTTCGAATAGAGATACGAACCCTCCAGTAAGAGAGCACCAAATCCGAGAGCCGTGGCCGCAATTTCCGCGGATAGGTTGACGGGCTCCTCGAGCACGGCGCCACTCGGGAGAGTATCGAGTAGAAATATTAGACCCAGTGTTTTTGCGACATTCGTCGTAAGGACTATGTCATGGCCAAACTCACGGACAGGAATTTGCATTAGCCAACAGTCGCCAAGGTCGACTAATCGAGGTTCTGCCATTTCCGAATCGGGGGTTGGGTCACAACTTCCACAGGCACCCGAGCCACAACTGCTTGCACTAGAATGGGCTTTCTTGGACGCGCTAGCCGTGTCGGATGTGGCTTCGGAACTCGTGGTCGGTTCGGAATGGCAGCCGCCGCCGCAACAACTCTTTTCACTGGCGTCTGGATGTTCGTTACCTATGCCTTTTACCCTAATCGGAACATCAGGCATTCCTGCGTGCGATGCCATGCGACGAACGAGCTTTGCCACAGACTTTTCATCGGCTGAAAAAGCATCAGGAAAGTATTTGCTGTCCGGTAACACCAACGGTCGCGTACCAATTTCCCGATCGAGTCTGTGGTATAAGGCGCCCATTTTCCGAATTAGCAGACTGGTTGTAGTGTCCGGGGGAAGGCTCATGGATTATGGCATTTTACGACGATTCTAGTTGCTGCCAAGCGTCAATCTCAAACCGACGCTCAAAGTCAGCGCGTGCCCGGCTTCGGAACTACGGAACATCCACAAACCGTTGCAAATCAAGCAAACTCGGTGAACGCGGCCTAGGCGTCAGCGCTATACATACAATAGGCGGCCGGTTATGATCCCGGCTAATAAGGAAGAGACACGGACTCCTTGCCGCATTGTAACAAGATTGTGGATTGACAAGATTGTGGCTTCAAGGCTGCCGCGCGTTGTGGCCTTGAGTCAATTGTTGGCACATTTCAAGCAGTGGGAAAACGGGGTGTTGCGCCTTGCTGTTTCCAAAGCGCTTGACCTGATGCCGGCAAGAGAATCCGGCCACCACGACATGTTCGTCTTGAGCCTCCGCCAGTTCGAGCCTCGGCTTCCAGCTCAATTCATAGATCCCTCTAGATTCCCCGACATGTGCTTGCTCGTGCCCATAGACTCCGCACATTCCGCAACACCCGAGCTCCGCGACTTCGAGTGATAGTCCGAAAGCCGCAAATACCTCTTGCCAAACCTTGTGCGACAACGGCTCGGCTGTCTTTTCCGTGCAGTGACCAAACAATGTGTAGGTCCTGCTCAGCGAGGAGTGCAGGCGATTTGCAGAGATCTTGGCTTTAACGTCATCGAATCTTTCAGCTAGCCATGTCTGAAGCGGTTTGACCTCGAACGGCAATTGAGCAACTCCGAGCGCGTGCGGATATTCGTCTCGGTACGTGAGCGTGATGGCCGGTTCTAGACCAATCATGCTGATACCGAGGGCAGCGACTTCCTTCAGCCTTGCTACGTTTCTATTGACCAGCCTGGTAAATGTCCGCAAAAATCCCTTGACATGGAGCGCCTTGCCATTGGGGAAAAATGGCAGAAGTACCGGCGTGTACCCCAGCAGCAACAGCAAATCCGTAGCGCCCAATACGACTTCCGGCTCAAAGAAAGTCGTAAAGGAATCCTGCACAATGAGCACCGTTTTTGCCTTTTCTTCGTCAGACAGCTGGCTCAAAGTTTCATAGTCAAATCCACCCAGATGGCGTTCCTTGTAACCGGCTTTCACGGTGCCAAACCCAAGTTCTGGGATGTCAACTAGGCCCGCCAAATGTTTCAATAGCCAACGCGAAACACGTCCGCGCATAACCGTGTTGAACAGGCGAGGTAGCCACACCGCTACCTGAATCACCCACTCCAGAGAGGCAAGCAAATAGTCGGCTAGCGGCCTCGGATAGCGTTCGTGATATACCGATAAGAATTCGGACTTCATGCGCGGTATGTCGACTTCGATGGGGCATTGCGTGGTGCATGCTTTGCAACTCAAGCACCCGTTTAGGCCATCGAAGACTTCATGCGAGTAGTCATAGCCGGGATCCCGTTCGCGGCTTCTATCCCAGCGCTCCAGCATTTGGAGAGGAGAAAAATCAGCGGGGTATTGCCGTGCTACCAGACCGCTCGCCAGCGTATCGCCGTGGTTGCCCAATTGTCGCAACCAGTGACGAATCAATGTGGCCCTGCCCTTGGGTGAGTGAATTCGGTTGCGTGTGACTTTCGAGGAAGGGCACATGACGACATTTGAATTGGAGCTAAAACACTGCCCATTTCCGTTGCAGAAGATTGCTTCCGAAAAGTGGGTCTGTGCGACTGGTGATATGGCGCGGTCCAACACGGCTCGTTGGTTGTCGTCGATTGAAACGAGTTTGTGCCCATGGCTGGTAGCGAGCGCGAGCTTGCCGCGGTTGAGCTTTCCTTGCGGATCAAATGCGTTCTTGATCCGACACAGCGCGGCAAACAAACGGGGGCCAAAATAGTCCGGCGAGTATTCGCTTCGAAACCCGGTGCCGTGCTCGCCCCATAGCACTCCACCATAACTCTTGGCCAGGATCGCAACTTTGTCGCTGATGCGACGCAGGCGAAGAGCGTCCTCTGGATCCCGCAAATCAAGGGCTGGTCTAACGTGTAGACATCCCACATCGACGTGGCCGAACATTCCATATTGCAGCCCTTCAGCGTCAAGAATCGCTCGGAACTCTTTGACATACGCCGCGAGTCTCGCCGGTGGGACTGCCGTATCCTCCACGAACGGGATTGGCCGCCGGTTACCCTTCATCTTTCCTAGTAATCCAACACCTTTTTTCCTCAATTCCCAGAGTGCGGCAACGTCCGCCGTTGAACTGGGCACCAGGTAGCCGATCGGTGCGGAGGGGCATGACCCTGACACTGGCAATTGTTCGATGAGCTCCTGAAGCTTGGCGTTCAATTCGCTGGCGTTGCTCCCAGCAAATTCGACGAGATTGACCGCTCGCGTTTTATCGTTATCGGCAAATAAGTGACTGAGCCGATGCCACAACGGGTCGGTACGCACAAGTTGAAGAATATGTTCATCAATCGTTTCAATTGCGGAGGGGTTTGCGCTGACCAAATCCTCAGCCGATGCGAGAGCGTCATTGAACTGAGCGTAGCGAAGCACGAGCAGTCGCTTGCACTTGGGAATGGGCGTGAGCCGCAGCTTTGCCCCAACTACGATACCTAAGGTGCCTTCCGAGCCACAAATTATGGGGACAAGACTAAAACGGGATCTCCCCCTCGAGAGGACTTGGCGCATATTGTACCCACCCGGCGTTCGCGGCATTCGGGGCCAAAACTCCTCGATCAATTCGGACTCAGATGCGATGGTGTCGAGCACATCGCGGTAAATGCTGCCCAGCAGATCGGGCCGATTTGCCGTTCGATGCGCCTCAGTGGCATCTTCCTCCGAGAGCGACACGAGCGTGCCGTCGGTGAGTACGATGTCTAACTCCTCGATGTGATCGACAGTTCTTCCGTATATTCGCGAACCCTTGCCACAGGCGTTGGTTCCGATCATGCCACCCAGCGATGCGCGATCACTTGGGGAGAGCGTTGGTCCAAAGAAATACCCATGTGACTCGACCGCGCAATTGAGCTCATCCAACACAACGCCAGGCTCTACGTAAATGGTGCCAGCCTCGACGTCGAGCTGGCTAATTTTTCGCATGTGCCGTGATAGATCCACCACGACGCCCGGGGCTAATGACTGGCCGTTGGTGCCGGTCCCACCACCCCTTGGCACAATCTGGATCTCGCGCGCCTCTGCCGTGTCTAAAGTCCGCATAACTGCTGCAACGTCTGCGGCCGTCTTTGGAAAAATAACCACCTGCGGCAATATCTCGTAGACGCTGTTGTCGGTCGCGACTGCTAAGCGAGCGGCAAGACTCGTGTCGATTTCGCCACTGAACTGAGTGCTGCGTAGTTGGGTCAACCAATTCAAAACCTGGTGGTCGAGCCCAGGAGCCTGAGAAAGCCGAGGAATCATTGTAGACTCACCAATTGCTTATGCGGTTATCAGTAAAGAACGCGAGTGCGAATGCTCGTAGGTAATTTTGCGACTTTCGTTCGCACTTCGTCCGAAACATCACGATTGAGGTCCATGACGAGGTATCCAATATTCGAGTCAGTTGATAGAATTTGACTCTCGATGTTTGCCTGGACCTTTGATACGATTCGGTTGATGTTGCTCAACACCCCGGGCACATTTCTGTGGACGTTGAGAATTCGATGTCTATCCTTCAGCTGAGGTGGGTCAATTTCGAGGGAAATTTACGCTCCCAGTCGTGGCGCCGGAATTTACGAATTTCACCAGAGAACTCGTCACTTCTCGGCCAATCGAATCTTGCGCTTCCTCAGTGGAGCCCCCGACGTGGGGGGACAAGATCACATTGGCCTTATTTTGAAGTGCCGATACAAATGTATCCGTGTTCGATTCGGGCTCCTCAGGAAAGACGTCGAGGGCGGCCCCTGCAAGTTGTCTTTTCTCGAGCGCATTTGCCAAGGCGGAAGTATCCACGACAGAACCTCGACTCAAATTGAGCAAATAGGCTCCCTTGCGCATCACGTTTAGCTCATCTTCACTTATGAGACCCCGCGTTTGCGGTGTTTCCGGAACGTGTAATGTTACGAAGTCCGCTGCTTGCATTAGCTCACGCAGCGAGCCGACGGGACGGTTGTTGCCCATCGGAAGTCGCGGCAAAATATCGTAGAACATTACCTGCATACCGAGAGATTCGGCCAATATGCCTACCTGGGTCCCGATATGTCCGTATCCAACAATGCCCAGGGTCTTGCCTCGAATTTCATACGACGAGGTGGCGATTTTGCGCCACCTTCCTTCGTGCATTTCCCGGGACCGATCGACGAGTTGGCGTGCCAAGGCTACGATTTCGGCGACTACGAGCTCGGCTACGCTCCGCGTGTTGCTAAACGGTGCGTTGAAGACGGGTACACCGTGGCGATTGGCCGCGTCCAAATCGACTTGATTGGTCCCTATGCAGTAGCAGCCAATGGCAAGCAAGCGCTTCGCATCACCCAAAACTCGCTCGGTAATTCGAGTCTTACTGCGAATCCCTAGAACATGGACATCGCCAATGCGGGCCACCAGCTCATCTTCGGTAAGGGCTGACTTCGAGCCCTCTAGGCTGAAGCCCTCTTTGTTAACGAGGCTGTGGGCGCTCTGGTGGATGTTCTCTAGAAGCAAAGTCTTTATTTGACTTTTCGGGAAAGACGTCTCAGGGGAGACAATTTGCGTCGGATCTGCCATCTTTAATCCTTGTTGGCCCGGGATACGGACAGAGACTCAAGGCCGAAGGCAATAGCCTAGCAGCGCTGGGCGATCAATCATGGACGGCCGTTGCCGCCCCTGCACCCATGCGCTAGGGGCGGAAAGCCCATGCGCTGCGGAAACCGGCGCGGGCAATAACCCAAATGCACCCGGAGACAACATGAGCAAACGATCTTTGGACTCATTTCGACTGCTGTTGACCACTAAGCCTGAATGGACGAACGATTAGCTACTACAGTCTTTCGGCCTTCGCGCAAGCTTCGGGGATTGACGTAAATCGACTGCCGTTCGCTTTCAAGATCCTCCTTGAAAATCTGTTGCGGCACGAAGATGGAACGGCCGTGACTCGCGGGGACATTGAGGCAATTGCCAATTGGGTTCCGGAGTCGCGGCCCTCTGCTGAGATTGCTATGCACCCCGCACGCGTAGTCTTGCAAGATTTCACGGGGGTCCCGGCGGTGGTTGACCTAGCCGCAATGCGCGACGCCGTCACTGCGTTAGGTGGCGACCCCTCGCGTATCAATCCGCTGTTTCCGTCGGAGCTAGTAATCGACCACTCGATACAGGTTGATTTTCCGGCTCGTCGAAGTCACTTTCACTCAACGTTGACAAGGAATATGGCAGAAATGGTGAACGCTATGCGCTTCTCAGGTGGGCTCAGCAGGCGTTCGAGAACTTCAAAGTAATCCCACCGTCTACGGGCATAGTCCATCAAGTCAATCTGGAACACCTTGCACGCGTCGTGTTCGAACGTGACGGGCTTGCATTCTTCGATACACTTGTAGGAACGGATAGTCACACCACAATGGTCAACGGGCTCGGCGTGCTGGGCTGGGGTGTTGGCGGAATCGAGGCCGAAGCGGCAATGCTAGGTCAGCCGCTGAACTTGTTGGCACCGCAGGTTCTAGGCGTTCAGCTTGTCGGTGCTCTGAATACAGGAGTGACCGCCACGGATGTCGTCCTAAGCATCACCAAAGTTCTTAGGGACGAGGGCGTCGTTGGAAAATTTCGTCGAATTCTTTGGGCCCGGCCTCGAATGTCTCAGTCTTGCGGATCGGGCGACAATTGCCAACATGTCGCCTGAGTTTGGGTCCACATGCGCGCTGTTCCCTATTGACAACAAGACCCTAGAGTACCTCCGCATGACTGGTCGTGACGAGGCTCAGGTGGCACTCGTTGAAGCCTATGCTCGAGCGCAAGGGACGTTTGCATCCGCTAGACGGTTCCAAGGTCCGCTACAGTAAAGTGATAACCGTAGAATTATCGGAGATTGTCCCAACGCTCGCGGGGCCAAGGCGCCCCCACGATCGCGTCCCACTGCGCGACGTAAAGCAATCCTGGCTAAAGGCACTTCCCGAACTCGTAGTCGGCAAAAAGACTGGCGAAAAGTCGCCCTCCAATTTGGCTGCCTCAGTCGACGTAAAGGTAAACGGCAGTCAGGACAAAGTTAGCCCATGGCTCGGTTGTGATTGCCGCAATCACTTCATGTACGAACACCTCCAATCCTAGCGTCATGTTAGGCGCTGGATTGCTAGCTAAGAAAGCGGTCGAACGCGGGCTTGTCGCAAAACCTTGGGTAAAGACAAGCCTTGCGCCCGGCTCTCGCGTCGTAACCCGGTACCTGGAAAAGGCAGGCCTCCTTGAGCCTCTTCAATCGTTGGGGTTCTTTGTTGTCGGTTATGGCTGCACCACTTGCATTGGAAATAGCGGTCCCCTTTCAGAGTCAATCAGCAAAGCGATAGCCGACGCAAATCTCGTAGCTGTAAGCGTCCTTAGTGGCAATCGCAACTTCGAGGGTCGAATTAGCCCGGATGTTCGTGCAAACTACCTGGCGAGTCCTCCCTTGGTAGTCGCATATTCGTTGGTGGGGCATATTGATATTGATTTCGAGACTGAGAGTCTTGGGCCTCGATCTCGAAGGGTCAAAGCGTATTTCTTGCGCGACATCTGGCCGACTGCCGAAGAAATACAGGGCCTTTTGGATAAGTGCGTTACCGCGAAGGAATACCATGCAGAGTATGGCAAGGAAATCCTTGGTGACGATCGCTGGCGGTCACTGCCCGTCCCCAACGGCTCGCAATTCGATTGGGACCCGACTAGCACTTACGTAAGAAAACCCACGTTCTTCGAGTCACTGGCACAAATGCCAGCCCCGCTTGCTGACATTAAGGCGGCAAGAATTCTCGCGTTGCTTAGGCGACTTCGTCACGACCGACCACATCTCTCCCGCAGGGAATATCGCGAAGGATTCGGCTGCAGCTAAGTACCTCAGTGAAAACGGTGTAGCGCCCGCAGAGTATAACTCATACGGCGCACGCCGAGGTAACCACGAAGTAATGATGCGCGGAACATTTGCGAATGTCCGCTTGAAGAATCGCTTGGTTCCCGATTCCGAAGGGCCGTGGACTATTCACGCGGACACCGGCACCAAGCTGAGTATTTTTGATGCGGCGATGCGCTACCAAAAAGAGGGCACACCGCTAATTATCGTGGCCGGCAAAGAATACGGGTCGGGCTCGTCGAGAGATTGGGCAGCTAAAGGCACCTACATGCTAGGGATCCGCGCTGTTATCGCAGAGAGCTTCGAACGGATTCATCGCAGCAATCTTATCGGCATGGGTGTGTTGCCGCTAGAATTTCTGGATGGGGACAGCCAGGAATCGCTCGGACTCAGCGGGCACCTCATTATCAATATTCTTGGGATCGCCGAAGGCCTGAGTCCGCGAAAATTACTCAATGTAGAAATCGTGGAGCCTGGTGGGCAAGTGCGAAACTTTGGTGTTCGGGTCCGAATCGACACTCTCGTGGAGCTCGAATACTATAAGAATGGCGGGATACTGAATTATGTATTGAGGCAACTAGTATTCGGAGCAAACTGATACTTGATGGCGCAACTCCCTGGTCGTGTGTCCGTTACAGGGCACGAACTCCAATAGGGTCCCGGCGGGCCAACCTCAGTTGTGCTGATTCAGCTGGTGCAATATCGTCTGTACGCTAGCGCAATAGCCTCGTCCGAAGAATTGGATCGGGCTATAGCGGTAATTGTTGAATTCTCTGCGACAGGTCAATAGAGGTTTGGGTATTTCGCACGGCTGACTTGCGTGTGGTGGCTCTTCACTAGCATGCACATTTGGAGGCGACGGCCTCCGAAATTTTCGCTAGGTAAGTGACCAGATAAATCGGATTCACGCAAAATCTCTGACGACTTTTCTTGCTTGGAAATCAACAGTTGGTTCGGCGCAATGCCTGAAGCCTGTATACCAATGCCGGAAGGCGTGTAATAGCGAAGTGTCGTGAGTCTCAATCCGGCACCACCTGGCAGGTCGATAATTGACTGAACCGTGCCTTTGCCAAATGTCCGCTTCCGAGCAAGACTGATCGGTTTCGATCCTTCAGTGCGCCAGCCACTATTTCGGCCGCGCTTGCAGTGCCGGAATCCACCATCGTTACGAGTGGAACCTTTTCAAAATTACCGTAATCTCGTAGTTTCGACTTGCTCGATTAACTTTCCTCGATGTCGAGTGAAAAATAAGGGTCCCCTTGTTTAAAAACTCATCTGCAACAGCAATCGATTCAGAAACGAGTCCGCCAGGATTGTCGCGGAGATCCAGAATAATGCCACGGCAAGGGCCGAAATTTCATCTTTAGCGCCCCCATTTTTTCCAGCAGTTCGGTATGCGTGCCCTCTTGAAATGCGGCTATTCGAAGATACGCGATCTGCCCGTCGAAATAGCGGACATAAATACTAGGAAGTTTAACGTCGTCACGAACGACCGTGTAATTAATCGCAGATTGCTCGGCAGCCGCGGCGTATCAGAAGGCGAACAGTTGTTCCCTTGATCCCTCGCATACGATGAACAATTTCAGTCAGAGGAATCGTGTCGAGTGGTACTCCATCCACCATTACTATTCGGTCTCCGGATTGGAATCCGGCGACCTCTGCCGGCGAACCGGGGATTGGAGACACGATTACTACTTGGCCATTGCGGAGGTCCACCTCCACGCCAATCCCGGCAAATCTCCCCGACGTTTCTTGGCGGAAATCTTCGTATTGTTCGGCTGGCATGTACACTGAATGAGGATCGAGTGCGCCGACCATTCCCGTGATTGCGGCTTCGCCCAACTTATCACGAGCAGGTGGCTCCACGTAGCCTTCCTCGATTACCGACAGCACTTCCGCGAATTGGTCGATGATGTTGTAAGGGTGACTTGAGGCCGCCAGAGCGGGCAACGAGCCGAAATTTATTATGGCAACGGCTGCAATTGCTAGCGACTGCGGATCGAACCAGCTCATGCCAATGAATGTTCGATTTTCGCAGAAAAACCATGGCGGAGTTCCGCTCTGCCTTGGGCGACCAGTCGGCCGCCAGATCTACCGATTCCCTGAGGACTCGATTGATCGGTTGGCCTCAAAGGTGGTAGAAAGGTAATCGAACTCTTACACGGGTGCTTGTTCACCCCCCAATGATGCCAAGAGAGGTTGTGCGCGTGGCCGATAACGGACCCAATAGCAAAGCAGGCAGCGACAAACGCAAGCAGAGTTTGTACTTCCCCGAAGCCATGCTCCAGGAGATCAAAGACGAGGCGGCACGCCTCGATCGCTCCTTGTCCTGGGTCGTACAGCGTGCTTGGAAGCTAGCTCGGCTAGACGTTAAGAAAATTCCAAGCGTGAACGACATCGCCGATGATGAAGAATCGGATAGCGGATAATCAGCATGCCGGGCGTGCCTCATATCGAGGCACGGGGTGATTCGTGGAGCCACTCGAATCAGAATTAACTGGTCAGCTTATTGCGCTAGTTGCTCATGATTTACGCAATCCCCTGTCGGCATTGCATAGTAATGTGAGTTTTGTAGCAAGTTCCTCTGACGTCGGGTGACCCCGAACGTCAAGAGGCCCTTGATGATGCCGGCGTCTCTTGTGAGGCGTTGGCGCATATAATCGACAACCTTGATATCGTCAGCCAATTCTTGCTTGGACGAAGGCAAGCGTCGCGGATTCGGATTTCGGCGGCAGGCGTCATAAGTGAAGTCATTGGTCGCTGTGAGCGAATTGCACGCAGTCACGGTGGGCATTTGCACGTGCCGCGCGACGTGTTGACCAACGACATCTATGTCCGATCCAATCGGGAAATGCTGTCCAAGGCTTTGGGCAACCTCGTGTGCAACTCAATACAGCACGGTGGGGGTGGCACCATTCGAGTGTCATTGCGGGTCGAGAAGCTCGACTGTTTGATCTCTGTCTCAGATGCGGGCGCCCCTGTAGTTCAAGAGTTGCGACAAGCGGCGTTTACGGCCAAAGGCCAAGTCGCCGCGAAAGGCAGCGGCGGAGGTAGATACAGCCGGGGGCTTGGGCTGTTTGTAGCCACAATTGCGGCTGAAGCCGCCGGGGCCCGAATATCGGCGATAGAAGCAGACGGCCACAATGTGTTCGAATTGGTCGTGCCCCTAGATTGACGCCGACACGGGGAATACGCCATGATTCACCCACGCATCGCTCCGAAACTCTACCTAAAATGAAAAGCGACGTTAGGGTTGGACAATCACGACAGATTCTGGTTCGCGAAATAGGATTTTTCCAGTTTCACCCGGGCAACCCCAACAGGTTGAAAAGAACATGCGCGGTCTAATGGAATCGTCAAATGCAAGCGCGACGGGGCCTGGTTCATTTCGCATGATAAAGCTTGCCGCGAGAGAATAGTCATCCTTATTGATGACATTGTATGCAAGCACGAAGCTTGTGTCCTTTCCGGCGCGTCCCGTCACGAGCAAGATGCGTACGCCCAAACTGGGGTTCCAAAAAATCGGAGCAACGGAAAAGGTCAGGCCTTTTTTGTCCCCTGAGCCTTTTTCGACGACGGTGTCGGCTGCCTCAGGTTCACGAAACAATTGGACGTTTCCAACCAATTGCTTCGTGATCGGATTGCCATCTAGAATTTGGACCAGCCGTGGCATGTTCATTTGCCCCTTTTCAAATGCCTTTCCTAGGCTAGGTTCCGCCACTATCGCCGCGTTCGGTGCACCCTTGCAGCATCTGAATCCAATGTCCTTATCGTGCAGAATTCGACCTGTTCCCTACTCGAGTCGCGCAACGATGGTCCTCGTCCGGCGAAGTCGCATTGCTCCCACGCACAACGGCCATTGCGTCCGCCGTTGAGCCAATGTCGCTCGCAGTCCACTCCCTAAGTCCAATTCCCATTGCGAGCACGTCGAATCCAGTTGCGCATTGATTGGGGTGCAACAGGCAGCGACCATCGAATTGTTCACCTGTTGAGTAAGGTTTGCTATCCGGACCCTTGCAGGCGCGTTCCCACTCCAATTCCGTGCATAATCTCGCGCCGGATTCCGCACATCGGCTTCTTGATTCGTCTCGAGTGAGGCCGGTCAACGGTGGGCGGGCTGGGTCGTTTGGAAAAGGAAGCCTGTCGATTTCATAACTACCAAGCTCAACCGAATGTTGGATTGGTTCGAGCGCTGGATGTCTACCTGGCGTTCCGGGCTGACTGCCTGTTTGAAAAGTTCCGCTTGGTATTTCAACGCGTTCACCCGCCAGTGGAGCACGAATGGCTACGCTGGGAATCGCGCTAACTGATGAAGCTACCCCCACCGGCTTGGGGTTATCGCTCTTGGTGGGGTTTTTTCGGCACGCTACGCCGACCAAGATGACAGTCAGAAAATGATATTACCTCTAGACACGACGGGCGCTAGGCTAGTGGGGCAATCGACTGTCTGCAATTGAACCCTTGCTTTTGGCCTGAAGCACCACAAAACTGCCTTTTTTGCCAATGCCAATTCGCCCCAGCACAATTAGAGACCTGGCCGTTGACTTTGGTCAGAGCGTTCCCGACCGTTCAAAATACCCCTCCTCGATAGCCAGGCGGCTCGAAGGCCTTGCACCAGGCAGGGCGATTGAAGGATTTATTGCACGAGCGGGCGTGTATCGCTGTTCTATAGATACATTGGGGTCAGTTGCAGATTGCGACGCGATTGAGCTTGCTCTTTGCGCATTGACTTTATTATTCCGCGGCGAATCTACAACGAACCTCCTTGGTCACAACGGCACGATTAGATATTCAATCAATGACTAGCTCGAACGGATCAGACGACGATTCCCAGACTGTTGGCAGCTCTAACGACATCCAATCGGGCTCGTCAACAGTCGCCGAGGCTGTGACGAAGGGAAAATTGGTCAAAGTCGACTTCATTCTGCGGGACGTTGAAGGCCAAAGTGTCCAGGGTGACCAAAGTTCCTTTACGACGGTTATTGGTTCGGGCCAGCTTTTGCCGCGCATAGAAAGGGCTCTAATTGGTTTAGGTGTGGGCGATCGGGCAACACTCAAGCTACAACCCAAAGAGGCGTTTGGTGAGCGGGATGCGGCGAAGCTAATCGAATTCGATCGCGATGAGTTTCCTCCCGATGTTGTGGCGGGTGACCATTTCGAGGCCGAACAGGATGGCGGGGCGGTTGTTGTATTGCGCATCGTTGAAGTGCAACCCGAGTTCGTGAAAGTAGACCTAAATCACCTTTGGCCGGCCAGCTCGATTGAGCTAGAGTTCTTTGTCCGGAGCATTAGGCAAGCCGACAAGCAGGAGCTTGAGGACACACAGGCCCAGGCAAAAACACCGTACGATCCTAAGGACGGTGGCTTGATGCCGGCGGGGCGCTTGCTTCGAGGGCGGCCTGGGCGCTAATACGCCGCGTACCCAAATCACAAAGACTCACTTTGCAGGTCTGAAGACGAAGACGGAGAGTTTCGAAAAATGCGCGATCCGGAAATGTTCAAATATGATGTGAGGGTTCGTGACCGAATGTTGCGCGCCGGTCGAATTACTACGGAAGATGTGAATCGGATTCTGGAGGCGCTACCAGATCTCGAGACATCAATTGAATCGGTACCACTCAATCAGCCTGCATTAGACGCCTCCGCGGCGGCAACGCTGTCGAACCGACAATCCTACCCGCCAGCCCCAGCTTCCGACGAAAGTGACGACGAAGAAACAGACGGGGGAGACGCTTTGTGAGTCAACGGCCCCCGGCATCGGCCACGGACGTCGAATCCTCGCAAGTCGATGGACCCGAAGTTGAAGCCGGCGAAGCCTCCGCTTCCGACGAATTCCCAAAAATTGATTTCTCGACTTTCGTATTGTCCTTGAGTCACTCGGTGCTTGTGCACTTAGGTGACGCCCCTAATCCTGTCGACGGCACGACGGATCAGAATCTCCCGATGGCACGTCAGACTATCGACTTACTTGGACTACTCGAACAAAAGACGCGCGCCAACCTGACCGGTGAAGAAGAGCGAGTGCTTCAACAGGCGCTCTATGATCTGCGCTTGCGATACGTGGAGGTTTCTCGACGAAAGTGAGGGGCTGGCTACTCATAATCATTTTGGGCCGATGCCTGCTCGGATGTAGTCATCGTGGGAATCGGTGGCTTTCGCGGAAAAGGCCTTCGGTTGCGCAAGCATCATTAGTGCAATTGCGGTCGGGAGGTGCGACCGCGAAGACGAGGCCGATATGTCTACCCGTAAGCTTTAGTGAATTGGCAGCAGCTGCGGACCCGTCCGTCGTGCAAGTGCGAACGCGGCAGGAGTTGCCTTCCCGTTCCGGAAAGCGACGATTGACGGGCGAAGGACTCGGCAGTGCCTTCGTTTACGACAGCAATGGCCTTGTTCTGACCAATCATCACGTTGTCGTCGATGCCAGCGAAATTCGTATCGTCTTCAAGGATGGTCGCGATTTCCCAGCGGAAGTCGTCGGCGCGGACCCACCCACTGACGTCGCGATCCTACGCGTCGCACAGCACTCGTTACCCGCGTTGCCCCTTGGTAATTCGGACGAGCTTCGCGTGGGTGATTGGGTGCTTGCAATAGGCAACCCTTTTGGGCTCTCGCATACGGTGTCAGCGGGAATAGTTTCTGCACGCGGTCGCACAATTCGCGATCTCGAGGGACTGGGCGATGGAACAGGCTATTTTGACTTTCTCCAGACCGACGCAAGTATCAACCCGGGCAATTCAGGTGGTCCACTCGTTGACCTAAATGGGCGTGTAGTCGGAATCTGTACTGCAATTCGGGCCCATTCGAACAAGATCGGATTCGCGATTCCCATCAACATGGTCCGCGAAATACTCCCGATCCTGGTAAGTTCGGGACACGTTCAGCGGTCCGCTCTCGGCGTTCGCGTGGACTTCATTTCAGCGAACGACATTCGAAGGCTTCAGCTTGGCACGATCGCCGGAACAATCGTGCGCGCCGTCCAACCCCAGAGTGGCGCCGAGAAGGCTGGATTTCTGGTTGACGATATCATTGTCGAATTTCAGAATCAGCCCATCGTAGGGCCGGAGCGCCTTCGATGGTTGGCTAGCATGGCTGGGGTCAACAAGCGCGTTACAGTGAAGATTCAACGCCACCATCAAATCATGGAACTTGCGGCCAATTTAGGTGAGCTTCCGGCCAGTAATAGCTCCTTCATTGAGGAGTCCGAGGACCAAGACGAGTAACGTTTGGGTACTCGGGCCACGTCCGCCAAGCTTCAGGGGAGATTTCCAGGTTGCCTGGCGTATCTGTGTGCGTGAACGCATTTATAGCTGAACTAGGTCAAGAGCGGCCAACAATTCAATTTGTCGTAACGACTAGGAAACCCTCGTTTCCACCCTCTTATTCGCCACGCCTACGTAAGACTGAGCAGACGAGCGGTGGGCCAGAACAGTGCGCGGCGTCCAGGGCATCGAATCCTATCAAGAAAGTGATGACGAGTTGGTGGGACGAATTCGAGCGGGTGATACGGGGGCATTCTCTCAATTGGTGGGACGATATGAACGTCGCGTACAACAACTGGCCTTGAGTTTCGTCCGCAACGAACATGACGCTCAGGAACTAGTTCAAGACGCATTCCTACGGGTGCATCTCGGTCTTGGCGGATTTCGTGGCACGTCTAGTTTTTACACTTGGCTCTATCGGATCGTCGTCAATCTCGCCGTAGATGCCAAACGTCGGCCGTATCGGCAGCGAGTGGGCTGGGAATCAATTGCGGAATGCGCGGATGATAGCCGATCGTTCGAGTTACCTAGGATCAGTAATTCTGACCCTCATGAAGCCATGAGTCGGTCAGAACTCGACCAACGGCTGACTGCGGCCCTAACTCAACTGCCGCCCTATCATCGAGCGGTGATCGTCATGCGAGAAGTTGACGGAATGAGCTATCAAGAAATGGCGGAGAACCTACACATTTCCAAAGGCACCGTGATGAGCCGACTTTTCCATGCGCGACGCCGTCTTCAGCATACACTGGCGAGTGAAATGCTTGGACATTAGGGGAATCTGAACGCTTCAGTCTCCTGCGCGCATCATGTTTGCAGCCTACTGTCTCTTGCTCGGTTCTTCGTCGGAAAGCTGCTCGCGACTTGCCTTTTCCAGGTCCAAGATCGTCGCATCCCCTACGTAGCTCATGGTCTCATATTTCGTAATCTTGCCAATTCGTCTGACAATCTCCGCCATTCGCTCAGCCTGATTGATGATTACGGAAGCGGCATGGGACAAGGGCCCCTGCACGGGCAGCTGGCGGCAAAGCAATTCAGAGTACCCAATGATACTCGTCAATGGCTGATTGAGTTCATGTGCGGCGGCCCCTGCCAATTCCGCCAGAATCGACTGCCGCTCTCGATTTCTGAGCTCGTCCTGGGCCGCTTGTAACCGTTGTTCCATTCGGAGTCGCTCACGTAAATCCGTGTAAATCCCGACGGTTCCAATGGGCCGTCCATTTTCGACGATGAAGGCTGCAGACAAGGACGCTGGAATCGTCTCGCCCTGACTTGATAGAACTTGGACTCGGTAGCTCTCCAGCTGCCCCCAGTTACCATAGCGTCGATCTACGAGTCGTCGGAGCACGCTACGCGCGGCCGAGTTAGGGTACAATTTGGCTGCCGACATTTTCCCGACGACAGCTGTTGGATCGTAGCGGAACATTCGTGAAGCAGCACGGTTGAAGAGCAGAATAGTGCCCTGCAAGTCCGTCGAAACAATTGCATCGACTGAACTGTCGATCATTCGTTCCAAGAATTCCTTGGTCTGCTCCAATTCGATGGCGGTGCGCCGTTCAACCGTGACATCTCGAAACCCCAATACAATTGCGTCGTCATCGTGCAGCACGCTGCTGAAACTTACGCTCAGAATCACTCGCTCGGCGTCCCGACGACTGATGCCCAAATCCACGCCTCTCGGGTAAACCCCATCGCGAAAGCCGCGCAGCAGTCGCTGAACACGAGCAGACTCCGACTTGTCGCAAAGGGCAGACAGTCGCATTCGCATGAGTTCCGCCTCCGAGAACCCAGTAATCTCTCGGGCTCGAGGGTTGGCGAAAAGTACCGAGCCCGCTCGATCGACCACCATCATGCCGTCTGCGGCACTCTCGAAAAAGTCGGCGTAACGTTGAAATAATTGAACCCTGTGTTCCGCTTCGACGCGCGCGGTCGCGCTCATTCGCGTTTCATCGCGCAACGATTGAAGGACTCGCGCATTGCGTAGCGCAATGGATGTAGCATTGGCGACGGTACGGACTAGCGCCAACTCGTCATCTCCAAAGGATGCGTCGCCCAAAGCGCGCATGAATATCACGCCGTGCGGGTTATTTTCGTGCAAAATTGGAACGAGCGCCAATGAGTTAAATGCTAAGATGCGCCACGTGATCGCTAACTGACTGCAACAACGGGTGATTGGGCGCTCCGCGAATTACGAGCGTTTCCCCCGTGCGCAGCACCTGGACGATCTCCGGATATTTCTGCAGTTCGATGGGGAGGTCACGCAGTTTTTCGTCATCACTTGTGGCCACGACAAACCCAATATTTTGAGCCTCTCCTACTAGCACGATGCTACATCGGTTGACCTTGACTAGCTGGGCAAGACGAGCAACCACCGTATGAAGTATCGTGCGAATTTCCAGTGACGATGCCAGGGTTTGGGTTAGCTCAACTACAGTCTGCGCATTTCGTTCCCGACGACTCAAGCGGTCCAATGACTCGCGAAGTTGTAATTGACCTCGAATTCTTGCAATCAGCTCGGTGGGTCGAAATGGCTTATGAACGTAGTCGTCCGCACCTTCCAGAAATACTCGCTGTATTTCCTCGTCGGAATCCAGGGCGGTCAGTACCACTATGGGTATTGGTGCAAGCGTTGGATGAGCACGCACGTGGTGCAATATTGAGTATCCGTCCGTTCCCGGCATAACCAAGTCGAGCAATATGATTGCTGGCTCGTTATTCGAAAGCCAACTGATTGCCGCATCCCCATCACCCACGGCAATTGCTTTTAGCCCCGCCGACGTCAGTGTCTGGACGAGTATGTGCCTGCTAATTGCATCATCATCGACGACGAGTACGGGTTGAGTCACGGCTTATGGCAATGATGGGAATTGGAGGAATTTATCGAACCCACGATTTTCTAGCATTGCAGTTTAGAACAGCGGAGAGAATCGCCTGAAATGTTGGGTGTCGCTTGCAGGGAATTGTAGTGGGTTATGCGCAAACGACGCCAATTGGCGTAAGTGTATGTGGCGACGAAAAAGCGAACGTGAACACAAATATTTAGTGCTTAATTGGAATTATGCGGTGCTATATTAAATACGATGGTTGTACTGCGGCACCTTCTTGGTTCTGATCCAAGAATCGAAGTGGCTGACGACGAACTCCTTGGCGCATCAGCCGTCACGCTTCATTTTGATGCACGTCAACCCAAACCTGCACTTTCTATCGAGCAAGAGACTCGCTCGGTTGTGGTCAGCGAAGTGCAAGCTGCCAGGAATTCGTTTTCTGGCGATCCGGCTGATGTCACGCAGGTGACCCGCACCCGGGGTATTGCTCGCTGGCTCTCTCCAAGGCATTGGATAATTTTGCTGGAAAGCAACTGGGTTGTGGTTGTTGTCGGGCTGTCGGTGCTCGTCCTATTCATTTGTGCCGTCAGGCTTCATCCGATTTAACCCGTCTCAGTCGAGCCATTCTGATTCGGGTGCAGTGATCTTGAAACCTGCTTGAATTAGCCCGGGTTCAATCTTTTCTTGGTCGCCTACAATTACAATCGTGCATTTGTTAGGCTCGATGAGCAAGGCTTGTTTCTCAACCTGGGCATTATCCAGTTGAGCATATGTGGCTGGGAGTGTCGCAAAATAGTCACTACCTAGTCTCTCAGCGAAGATGGTCTCCAGATCACTAACAAGATATCTATTCTGTTCGAGACGAGCGCCCAAACGATGGACGAGGTCGGCGCGAGCGCGCTGCAGTTCTTCGTTCGCAATCGGGCGATTTGTCGTTGGAGCGCTAATCGCCGCTAATTCGCCGATCAGTTCCTTTAGCGCCTTTGCGGTTACATCGGTCCTTACATTCGTCTGGACGATAAATACGCCAAAATTGCGATTGGCTACGACTGATGAGTGAGCTCCATAGGTGTAGGCGTGTGCCTCGCGCAGGTTCATGTTTATGCGGGAGGTGAATAGTCCTCCGAAGATGTCGTTCAAGAGCAGGCGCGCCTCATGACCGCCTTCGAGTCGGCGGGGAAATGGTTGCGCGACAAATAAAGCGCTCTGCACGGCGTCTTTGCGGTTCACTACGACCACGTTGTTGCTGCTATGCGGAGACGCTGAATATTGCACCGACGACTGTGGTGACTGCACTTTGCGCCAGCTGCCAAACGCATGTTTGGCGACCGTGAAAAGAAAACCTGGGTCAATCGGCCCCACTGCAACAAGTGCTGCATCGCCTGGTACGACGTATTGGGAATGCCATCCCTTAAGATCCGAGAGCGTGAGCTTCTTCACGTCGCTTACGCCGCCGTTGACAGGTGCACCACGACTTGCGCCGTAGAGTGCTCGAATGCCAACCAGCGCTGCCAGTCCCCCTGGTGATTGTCGTTCTGCCAAAAGATCGTCGAGCCACTGGCTCCTAACTCGCTCGAAGTCTTGGCTCGAAAATGCCGGTTCCCTGACCACTTCTGATAGTAGCTCGATGGCACGCTCCGTGTCGCTCGGCAGCGATTCCAATGACACCTCTAGCAGATCTCGTTGCGCATTGGATTGTAGAGTGGACCCAAAATCTTCTGCCGCCTCAGCTAACTGAAATGGATTTCGATTGCGGGTACTCTCCGTCAACATGCGTGCGGTTAGCGCAGCTAGTCCACTTTTCCCAGGCGGTACCGCCTCCGCCCCTTGTTTTATGACGACGGACATCGACACGATTCCAGTTGGCCGAGCGATGGCATAGATGGTCATGCCATTTTCCAAAGTAGCAACTTGAGGCTTAGGAATATTCACCGGTCCGGAGGCACCGGATACCGGCACTTGTTTTCGCCAAGCTTCCGGGTCGGAGTGCGAAAGTAACGGGGTAGGTGGTGGGGCGGTCGGCTTAACGTGAGTGTTACGACCAGATGGTTCGCATCCCAGATATGACGAGACACTTATAACGGCCAGAAGCGTTATTGGGTACTTGCAGACTGAAATCATGGCTGCGCACCTTTCTGTGTGGGTCGAGTTACCACGGTAACTCGATGCGCTTCATCAAGCCATTTGGCAGCTGCTTCACTGACATCGCTTGCTGAGACTCTCCAGACCTGCTGATACCACTCTCGAATTGCCCCGGGGTTTCCCAAATATTGGTTGAATCTTTGCAATTGGCCCACGCGACCTGATTCGCCACCGTGTCCGTTGAGTGATTGTAGGTCACGAGTCACCCCCAATAGGGTGCGACTTTTTGCCCGATGAAGTTCAGCCGCCGTTGGCGGATGCTGAGCTAGCCCCGAAATTTCAGCGGATAACGCGCGTTCGAGTCGTTCGGTGGAACCGCCTGTTTTCGCGAACGCGTTAACCGTGAACAGCGTGCCTAGTGCATTATCGTCGGCATCCGCGTCGACATCGGCTGCTAGCTTCTGCTCAACTACTAGAGAACGATATAGGCGCGTCGCTTTGCCGCCAGCCAATACTTCCGCGGCGATTTCAAGAGCCGCCGATCCTGGCTGGTAAGCGGGCGGTGTTACCCAACCGAAGGCAACCTTCGCAATTTGAACCGGTTCGGTGATCTCGAGCCGGGTGCCTACTATCGGTGAGGTTGGGCGACTGGAGGCCGAAGCCGGTTTTGGCAACTTGCGTAGCGTGCCGAAGTATTTGTCGATCAACGTTCTAGCCTGGGATATGTCGAAATCCCCAGCCAGGGCAACTGTTGCGTTGCTAGGTGCGTAATAGTCTCTGTAGAAGTTCTTGACGTCGTCGAACGTAGCGGCAGAGAGATCCTGCATCGAACCAATTACGGCTCCGTGATAGGGGTGCCCCTCTGGGAAGAGCGTATCCATCATGGCAAGGCTACTAGGCCCGTACGGCGCATTTTCAAAGCTCTGACGCCGTTCGTTTTTGACTACATCTCGTTGAATATCGAGTGCCTTTTGTCCGATTCCTTCGATTAGAAATCCCATCCTGTCACTCTCGATCCAAAGCGCCAATTCTAGGTATTCACTTGGCACTGTTTCAAAGTAGTTGGTTCTATCCCAATTCGTCGTACCGTTTACATTGGTCGCTCCGATTGACTCAAGAAGTTGGTCGAATTGCGTGCCCACATGGAGTGACCCTGCAAACATCAAATGTTCGAATAGGTGAGCGAAGCCACTGCGTTTGGGCGGCTCATTGATGGGTCCCACGTGATACCAAACACTTACAGCGACTAACGGTAGCGATGTGTCGCGATGCAGAATTACTTCAAGCCCGTTGCTCAGTTGATACTTCTCGAAGTTAATGAATATGTCTGGCGCGGCGGCGCCGTCGCTGGAAGGGGCTTCGACGCTGTGCCTTGACGCGGGCACAGCGGACTTGTCCGCCGTTACGGCTTTCTTAGTTTGTTGTGCGGAAACAATCGGCAACGGTTTGGATTTCCCGTTCGGCTGCAGTGCGGGGAAGTTTTTTGTGGCTTGTGCCCACGCGACCACAGGTAACGCGAGCAATACGAAAACCGTGCAGATGACGGCGATGCACAGTCGGTTTTGGCGAGGTAAAGAGCGGGGAGGGCGGTTGCGCACTACTGGCATGCGCCAAGCCTACGATACTTTGCCG
Organism: uncultured delta proteobacterium; assembly: GCA_963819085.1. Lineage (GTDB taxonomy): Bacteria > Myxococcota_A > Polyangia > Polyangiales > Polyangiaceae > FEN-1139. Next base: position 58,518 of record CAWFUX010000049.1, on the reverse strand, counting down.
AGGCGTCCCCCGTCGAAGGCCGGTGGTGGCCCGCGGACCACCATTTGGCATAATTTGGGGCCCTAGGTCCGCATTGCGCAGAAATTTCCGGCCGGCGGAAGCGGATTTACCGCAATGATTGACTTTGGAATCGGAAAAGTTACGCCAATTGCCCTCTGCAAGGTCACAAAGCTCTTGCAGGCAAGCTTCTGCTCGGGGTACCAGAGGCTATGGTCGGTGTGGCTGACGCACCCCCATGCACTTCGAAGGAGCCCTCTGGTGACCCTATCATTTCTATCTCTGAGAATAATGGTCGTTGCGGGTACAGCTGCCATTGTTGCCTGTGGGCCTCGCCTGAAGCCAGTGGAATATGAGGAACCCAAGAATGCCGGGAACGGATTCGACTGACGACGACTCCGAACCTTCGAGCGGACATAAGTCGAAGTCGTCCTCGAGTGGCAGTGACACTTCAAGCAGTTCGAGCAGCGGCGAAAGGTCGAGTGCGCAAAAGGGACCATTCAAGTCGTGTGACGACAAGGCCAACTCTTGCGGCGCGCCCTGCACTGAGTGCGCGCCTGGCAACCACGACTGTATGGAAGTTCTCATCATGAAGCAGTGCAATATTCAGCATAAGTGCGTTGCCGCGCCGGTTGATTGCACGGTTGCTGAGAAGTCAGATAAGAAAGATTCGAAGAAGAAATAATTCGAATCGGTCTATCTGATGTCCGTTCAAGTCTTCCAGTACTCTATCTTCCAAGAATTTGCCCGCGCGAGTCTCTTTAAGACGAGGATCAGGGTTCACCGCGACCGGGTGAGCGACGACGTGCAGTAGCGGAGCATCCGTAATGCTGTCCGTGTAGAAATAGGCACGCCTCAGTTCCAGCCCGGTCGAATGAGCCCAATCCTTGGCCCGTTGTGCCTTGCCCACGCCAAAACACATGGGCTCCACGATTCGGCCCGTAAAGCAGCCCGCCTGAGTGACTTCTAATTCAGTACAAAGCACGTGAGGTATTCCTAGGTCTGCGGCCAAAGGATCCGCGGCGTAACGGGTCGCACTAGTGACCAACGCCAGTACAGCGCCGGAAGCACGGTGCCGCTCAACGGTGGCACGCCCTTGTGCCACGATATGCGAGCGGACCTCCTGCTCATACCACCGATTACAATCCAACCGCAGTTCATCCTCTCGATCCCCTCGAAATTGATGCATTACTCTCTCTGCAACGCGTGGGGCATTCAATAATCCAAATTTGTACCTAAAGATCCACATTCCAACCCGCAGGACATCCAGGCTTGTGCTCAGGCCACGCTGCCGCCGCCACCGAACGTATAACGCTGCTGTATTGATATCCAGCAGCGTTCGGTCCATATCGAAAAGTGCAAGGTAGCCTGACATAAGGGTGCTACCGCAGTCTTGCAACAAACATGTTCTAAATGCAAAGTCTTCCCATAGATCACCTGTTGGTTCCGATAGCAGAGGCATTGGCCCGCGAGCGCCGTGTTGTCCTGCAGGCGCCACCCGGTACGGGAAAGTTGACCCGTGTCCCACCTTCGCTGCTCTCGAAAATTTCCCCTTCACAGCATGTAGTGGTGGCTGAACCTCGACGTATCGCCGCGCGACTGCTTGCCAATCGTGTTGCTTCCGAGTTAGGGCAGCCCGTAGGAAAGTTGGTCGGATATCGTGTTCGATTCGAAGAGGTACGCGGCCCCGACACGCGACTGCTTTACGTAACGAGCGGTGTTTTGCTTCGTCGTTTGCTGAACGATCCTGAACTACGAGATGTCGGTTGTGTAGTCATCGACGAATTTCACGAACGGCACCTAGATACGGACCTGCTCCTGGCACTCGCGCTCCGAGCGCAATTGACAGTTCGCCCTGATCTCCTGATATTAGTCATGAGTGCAACCCTTCAAGGTGAACGTATTCAGAAGTTGATGGGCGACTGTCCCTATTTTGGTTCCGAAGACCACTTGTATCCAATAAATATCGAGTACGCGGCACAACCCGATGACCGCCCCCTAGAGAAGCAGGTATTGAGCGCGGTACGTTCACTTCTGCGCGCCTTCTCCGCTGGAAGCTTCTTGGTTTTCCTCCCGGGCGCACTCGAAATTCGCCGGTCAACTGAGGCGCTATCGAAGTTAGCGACGGACAACGACCTGGACTTGTTTCCATTACACGGGGATATGCCCCTTCACAAGCAGGCTGAGGTGCTGCAACAGAACAGTCGTAGAAAAATAGTACTAGCCACCAATGTCGCCGAATCATCCGTTACGATTCCCGGAATCGTGGGCGTTGTCGATTCGGGCTTGTCGCGCGTGGCGGCGTGTTCACCCTGGTCGGGGCTGTCCACTCTGGAAATCCAGAAGGTGAGCAAAGCCTCAGCGACACAGCGCGCAGGTCGCGCAGGCCGACTTATGCCTGGCAATGTGATGCGGCTATATACTCGGGCAGACTTCGAATCTCGCTCGGAATTTGAAGTGCCCGAATTGCTCCGCCTTGATCTCTGCGAAGTGATACTTTTGACTCGGGGTGTAGGTGTCAAAGATTTTAGTGAATTGCCGTTCGTGGACTCTCCCTTTCCGGCACAATTGCAGGCTGCTGAAAACCTGCTCTCGAGATTGAACGCAGTTTTACCGGATCGAACGCTTTCAGAGTTGGGTAAGCGAATGCTCCGACTCCCGCTGCACCCTCGATTGGCCCGACTAGTGCTGGAATCGCAGCGTATGGGAATAGCCAGCCTTGGCTGTCTCGTTGCAGCGCTACTATCCGAGAGAGATTTGCGAATTGACTCGCGCGCCCAATTGTCAGGCAATTTCCGGCCCACCGACATTCATGCAGGTGACAGTGACGTTGAGGAACTCATAGAGGCCTTCGAATATGCCGAGTCTCAGGATTTTCGGCCCGATATTTGCGCGCGGGAGCGAATCGACGCGAGAACTGCACGCGGTGTTGCTGCTGCGCAACGTCAATTGCTAGGCTGCATCCGGGATCTTTCGGTGCCAACCGAGTCGAGCGATTCGGCACTTTCAAAAGCCCTATTACTGGCATTCCCTGATCGCGTGGCGTGGCGCCGAGAGGCAGGGCAACGCGGCCTTGTGTTGACGAATGGAACGACGGCGCAACTCAGCGAGCAAAGCGTTGTCCAGAATGCACCCTACCTTGTAGCGTTGGTCGCTGATGAACGCACGTCGCACGGGAGAAAAGGCGCGACCCTGGTTCGCACGGCTTGTCGCATTGATCCCAATTGGCTGCTGGAGCTATGTGAGGACCAAGTGACGACCGAGGAAGAGCAGGTCTGGGCGGATCCTCCTGGGCGTGTCGAGACGACGAGTCTAATGCGATATGGCGCTGTGATATTGGACGGAGCTCGGACCGTTGCTCGTGCGAGCGAGGCCACTTCGAGAATATTGGTTAATGTGGCCGAAGAGCAGGGGCTAACGAGTGGCGAAGCTCTGTCGATATTGAAGGGGCGTATTCGCACCCTAGTTGAATGTGGCCTGCTACCAGAGCATGCTTTACTTACCGAGTCGGCAATCAGGTCACAATTATTGAAAATTTGCTCAAGTCGCGTGGACTTGGCCGGCATCAACAGCGAGACCGTCGCGACTCTATTGGTTCAAGCTTTGAGTCAAGATTCCGCCAAAATACTGAGGGAATCTGCACCAGAAAACGTCCGATTACTAGGCAATCGTCTGGTGAGAGTGCATTACGATGCGGGACGCGGTCCCTGGATAGAATCTCGATTACAGGACTTCTTCGGCATGACTGATACGCCCCGCATTTGTGGCGGGCGAGTGGCACTCACGCTGCACTTATTGGCGCCCAACCAGCGAGCAGTGCAAGTTACCCAAGACTTGAGCGGCTTTTGGGATCGGCACTATCCGTCAATTCGACGCGAACTCATGCGCCGCTATCCCAAACACCAATGGCCCGAAGACGGTCGACACGCAGTGGCACCTAGTGGCCAGAAGCAGAGGTAATTGTTTGGAGCGAAACCGGGCGGTACCAATAAACTTGACCCAAGTCTCCGAATCGGACGCTCCCTCGAACTACTCAAGACTCTTTTTCCAGCGGTCGAGAAGAGCTAGTGCTTCCAGGGGAGTCAGGCGTTCCGTGTCAATGCTCCTCAAGCTGTCGACGATCTGCTGTGAGGTCTTATCAATGGATGAGGGAGAGTGAAAGAGGTCCAATTGACGTGTTGCTGCCCCCTGATGGCCCTCAGTTGGCAGATGGTTCAAGATATCCGTACCTTGACTTTCCAACTGGGCCAAGACCGATTTGGCTCGCAACAAGACAGGTTCGGGGAGGGCGGCAAGTTTAGCGACCGCTACACCATAGCTTCGGCTGGCGGCGCCGCGCGTCAGCCTGTACAGGAACACCACGTCGCTCGTTAACTTCCTTTGCGGACACACTTAGATTTGAGGCGTGGGGAAGCAACTCGGCCAGTTGCGTCAATTCATGATAATGCGTTGCGAAGAGGGCGCGACACCCGATCGTTTCGTCCAGGTACTCCGCCACCGACCATGCGATTGCCAGGCCGTCATAGGTGCTCGTTCCTCGTCCGATTTCATCCAAAACCACGAGGCTACGCCGAGTTGCGTTGCGCAATATGCGGCTGGTCTCGCGCATTTCCACCATGAATGTGCTTTCGCCTCGCGCGAGGTTATCGCTGGCTCCAACGCGGGACAAAATGCGATCGACGATTCCAATGCGCGATTGACTAGCGGGCACATACGAACCCATCTGTGCCAAAATTATGATCAGCGCCACCTGTCGCAAGAATGTGCTCTTGCCGGCCATGTTCGGTCCGGTAATCAACCACAGCCGTTCGGCGTTTAGGTCAAGCTGACAATCATTGGGAACGAAGCGGCCTTCTGCTGCCATGCGTTCCACCACCGGATGCCTTCCATCATGTATCTCGATTGCATCGCTGTCGTCGATCACGGGGCGACAGTAATCGTATCGGTGGGCCACTTCAGCCAGCGCTGCGGCGACATCCCATTGGGCTAAGCGAGCAGACAAGATCTGAATCCGTGTGGCTGCGTCCGCAACCTTTGTCAGAATCGCACGAAGCAGTGCCAGTTCACGCTCGCGGTGACGCTCCTCGGCGTGACTGATCTTGTCAGCCAAATCCTCCAATTCCGGAAACGTGAAGCGCTCTCCGGTGGCTATCGTTTGCTTTCGCCGCCATTCGCCAGGCGCTTTCACTGCCTGGGCGCGGCTAACCTCGATGTACCAGCCAAAGACTGAGTAAAGCGAATTTTCAGCGTTGCGATACCCGTGGATTCTCGCAACTGTGTTTCGAGCTGCGATATTCTGTCTGTCCCAGTCCGCCGCAGGTCGTCGTATTCCCGCAATTCGTCATCGTAAACGGGCCTGAAAATGGACCCATCCTTTAGCGCCGCGGGTGGGTTTTCAACCAACGCATTCGTTAGTTCTAGAGCTATGTCGGAGACGGTGTCTAGGGGGGTCTCGGTGAGTTCCATTGCTTCAAGAAAGCTATTGTCAGCAACCGAAGCCAGATGCATTGAAATATTGTGCGCCGTTTCAAGCCCCTGACGGATTGCTCCTAAATCACGCGGCGTCCCTTCGCCGAGCACCGCACGGGTCACTAGCCGTTCAAGATCACCGATTTTCCCGAGGCACTCGCGAACGAAGGTCCTTATTCGCGGATTGACGACAAAAGCTTCGACGGTATCTTGGCGTCGGCGAATAAGTCGCACTTCTCGAAGCGGCGATAGGAGCCATCGCCGCATCAATCGGGCTCCGCCGGGGGTCTTTGTCACGTCGATGGTCGAAAGCAGTGTGCCCGTCCTGCCGCCCTGAAGTGAATGTACGAGCTCCAGATGCGCTTGAGTTACTTCATCAATGACTAGACCTTGCCCAGCCTCGATACGGGTGAGTCGATAAAGGGGAAGATGCTTACCTACACTGCATTGTTGAGCAAACCGCATAACGCGGGCTACGCCTCGCTGCTCGGCTAGCGTTAGTCCTTCGCTGACATTGGTTACGTTGCTTAGCAGTGATTGAATGTCCTGATCCGCTAACGGCGGGTCGTCTCGAACAATCGCACGCGGTAATATCGTGCTTAGCGCTTTCGAGAAGCCGGCCATGTCCAAGTGAGAATCAAGACCCCCAAATAAACATTCGCGCGGCGAAACTCGCGCAAGCTCTCCGAGCAACATTGCCGCGTCGTCGAGTGGAGTCGAGGCGAGTTCTCCGGTGGACAGGTCGAGCATCGCTAGGCCAACGTGCCCTGTGTCAGTGGCAACAGCAGCAAGCCAGTTGTTGGTGTTCGCATCGAGTTGATCGCGATCCGTAACCAGGCCAGGCGTAATCACGCGTACGACTTGTCGCGGTACAATCCCCTTGCATTTCGCCGGATCGGCCATTTGTTCACAAAGCGCTACCTTGTAACCGGCCTCGAGTAAGCGTCCGATGTAACCGTGCGCCGCATGGTGCGGGACGCCGGCCATCGGGATCTCGTCGCTGGCCCCTTTGTTGCGACTGGTGAGCACCAATTCCAAAATGGGCGCCGCGATAATTGCGTCGTCACCAAATAACTCGTAGAAATCTCCGAGACGGAAGAATATCAGGGCATCCGGATATTCCCGCTTGGCTTCGGCATGCTGCCGCATGACTGGTGTATCGCGCGCACTCATGCTGGCTGAGGTCCCTCACAAAGTTACCGCGGACTAGAGATACGGATCCCCGTTGACCACGAATGGGTCGAGCACTATCTCGAATACTCCACCCGAATCGGCTTCGACAACGAAAACTGCATTGAGATTAGGCGCTGCAAGCATTGTCTGCGGCACGATAGCCGAGCCCGTGAGGTGATTGGCCAGATTGAGTTCATACGGAATGAAACCACCCACAACTTGCCAGCCAAACGACATATCGCGGACGCTGGGGTTGGTCCCGCTGTAGATGGCAAACCGGGCCTTGAGAGAATCAAAAACGCATCCCGGTCCGATTGTACTCAGGTCGGGCTGATTATTCTGGAAACTGCACAAACGGGACTCTTCGTTGTTGGAGCGCCAATGCTGCATGCATCACCGCATGAAGTGTCCGTGCTCGAGATTTCGATGATCCGATTCCTCAACAATTGCTTGCGCGGGTTGCACTCATCATTGATGACGCAACGGTTGCTAGCCGGGTTGACGACAACATTAGTCATGGGTTGTTGACCCCGAAAGAGCCAAGTGTTCGGCGCACGAACCGTATACAAAACGGTCGCTGGGAAACAACAGTGCAAGTTCGCGAGGGCCGTCGCGTCGTGTGACGCAGGATCCAGAACCAATTTGTCTTGATAGGCTTCGAGAATTCGCCATTCCCTCGTGTCTTTGAAGTCGGTTGGCGTCCCAAAATAAGTGCGGCAGCCGCTGATACCACTAACTCCTAGCTTATCATCCTTGGCGCAGGCAGCACCGACCGGAGTGCTCCAGTAAGGGTTACTATCGGTGAAGTCAATGGTGACCTGCACTTTGTCGGTGTGATCGAGGGCAAACGCAGCGGTCTGAGCGTCCTGCAGTTGGGTATCGGTGCTGACGAATTGCTTCGCTTGTTTCGCAGCTGCGTCTGAATCTTCAACGCCTTGATCGCAAAACCCAGCATCATGATCTGCCAGAGTCAACTCAAGGCCGGCGTCGAAATCAGACAGGGACAAGAATCCAGTTTGGCGATCATCGAATAGCTTTCCCTCGAATGTGACGCTGAAATTTTCCGCGGGTAGGTATGTCCGAGGTTCTACCAGAGGCAACAATAGAGAGTTGTTGCTGGCGACTGCGGGGTTGACACTCAACAATGTGGCGTTATTGGGTGGGGTGCTGCCATTGGAGAGGTAATAAAGCGTCGAGCCCACGAAAACCTCGGAAACCTCAGGCGGATTGGGGAACGCGACCGCAAGCATTCGAGGATTGGCCGTAGCTTTCGATGAGCTGTCGGTGGCGACATTTCCGGTAATTGACGTGAGCGTGGGAAATGTTTGAAGAGACGGCGCACTGGTACCAACCGTCGTGTTGTTGGCAAAGAATCGCCCGCTGCGCGCGTGATGCTCTTCAACTACGCGGCAAGACGATTCGTCGGACACCGTGCGAGTGCCATCGGAGAGCGCATAGAGCCCGTTTGGCAGTGAGAGGTCATTCGAGCAGCCGCGCCAATCTGGAACGGAAGAGCTATTGCTCTGAATCGGGCGACGACAAGGTGCATCCCAGTCCTCCACGTCAACGACGCCCAGGTGTCCGTCTGACAATGCCGCAATCGCGAATGTGCCCCGGAGCTTGGAAGGGCTTGCTCCACGAGTGTAGTCGCCCGACGTCCGGTATTCCGCGCTCGTCTCACCCAAGACGGCTGGATTAGGGTTGCATTGGATGCCCGTTGCAGAAGTCGCGCTCCCGACATCGACGATGGGCACGTCATGCGTGACGAACAGCAGGTCTTTCACGCTCGCATTTTGAAGATTCGTTTGAATCCTGTCTGGAGAATAATAGGGCAGGTACTTGGTGCCGTCTCTAATTATCGGTGTCTTTTGAGTGGCGTTCGGACTCACATCGAAGGCTAAAATGCTTCCGTCGTCACTGTCTACCGCATAGACGAAACGTTCACCCTTGGATGTCAAGTCGCTTACAGCGACACTACTAGTGTAGACTGGTCGCGTCGGTACATCATACGAACTGGGCAAAAGTGGTGGCAATTCATGAGGATCGCAGGGATCCTTAACGTTGAGAACGTGAACCAGTGGCGTACCCATGTCCGCGACATAAAGCTGTCCTTCTTTGACTGCTATGCCCGCTGGCTTCGCAACGAAACCTGACGGTGGTGGGCCGACGGAATATCGTGGAGTGACCGTGCAAGACGGATCTGACGGGACAAGGTCGGCTGGTATGCGCTGTTCTTGAACGCCGGTGGGTACGGATGGCGAAAGTGGAAGCCAACGTTCGATGGTGCAATCGCCGAACGTTCCCGGTACTCGGTCGAACAGGTTTCTTGCATCTAGGATTGCTACGCCGCCAAGCGTTGGCAACGTGACCAAGAGCTTACGGCGTCCAGCCGGCGAGATTTGCTGCTCAGCATCCCAATCCGCCGGGCAATCCGAGCGGGTAATCGGATCGACATCTGATACCCCGTCACCATCGCAGGTGCGGCGGAACTCCCCACCTGAATTGAGTGTAGCGTCGGACAAAATAGTCATTTCCCCAGGCGCGGCGGGGAGCTTGCAAGCGCTCCACTGGGTGAGGTCGCGGGGCGGCTGATTCGCGCTCGGCGCGACGGCGCACGAAGTTGGCAGTGCGAAAATGGCTTCCCTTCCCGGTTCAGCGGTCGCAACGAACGTTGAAGCACCTCCGGGAGTTGAGGTAATTGCAACTGGCAATTTGCCAATTGGCAAGAACTCCGTCCCCGGTACCGTCGGATCTTCATCCAATACGACGCGCGTGGTCATGTCGATGACCGCCACCTCACCGCGCTCTTGCTGCGTAACCATCAACAAGGTGTGTCGGCCATCCCAGGTTGTAGCGTAGGCATCCGGACAACCGTTGATATCTTGCCCTTGGCCGCTCGTCATATCCCGACAAATCACTGACATACCGCCACTTCGAGACAATGACAGGAGCGGTGGTGGTGTCACCGTTTGCTGGCAGTTCGTGACGAAAAGCAGCCCGAGTAGGGCTAACGGGCGAATCAATCGAATCACTTTGAAGTCCTCGGAGGAATTGCGGACCCAAGGCTCAGTATTATGTTGCCGTAGGAACGTCCGCGTCTGCGATCAAGTTCGATAACTCCAATATATGAGTCCGTGAAATGTCCAATGAATGCGTAGGCATGTCCTTCATTGGTGCTACCGGGTGACGACGGCGCTTGGACATCGAATGCCAATGCTTGTGGCCCCCTTCCAGTAGTCACGTAGGCCTCTACCCGTTGTCTCGCGGGATCGTAGATCGACACGCGGCGCGAATCAAAACTCACCACGAACACTCGAGTCTCGAGGACCCCATCAGAGTTGATAATTTTGGCAACTTGAATACGCGAGACGCCCGTGGGAAGCGGTATGACGTTGTTGAAATTAGGGACGTCGAAATTGGGCGTAAGTAATGTGTTGGGGGTCGTATGCCCGACTAGTAGACTCGATGGCGAGCGGCTCGACGCATAAACGTCAACCGGTACGTTCGCGCAAGTGGTTAGCAGACTTACGTTACTCGTTTGACATCCGGATTCACAAATCGTGCGATCGGCATCCGTTGTCGCACTGGAGCAGCCACTCAGGCATTGGTCGCGCGACGCCGCAGCATTCGAATCGCACAGCATTCTTTCGGAGTCGTCAGCTGCGATTCCTCGCACGTCATATCCACCCGAATTGACGGTTACGGGCACGCTCGCACTCAGCTCCAGGTAGGGCCGCGCAGGTGTTGACTGAGCGTCGGATAAGGACCTAAATAGGTCGATTCGAGACGTAGTCTCATAAGCAACTAGAAAGCCCTGGGCCACGTTGTAAAGTCCCGACTGGACTAGTGCGGGCTGCGGCATTGCAGCGACCGCAATTGGCATCGGGGGTAGCCCGCCATATACGAATTCAAGGTGCGGGCCCTCGACCCAATCATTGATGAGCAGGGAAACAGCGCCCTGTGTTTGGTGAGTGACGACAATCGATGAGGCGTCGGCAGATGCCGCTATCGCATACGGCTCCGGCGGTAAGCGCAGCCCCCGTGAATTATCGCTGGGATCCTGACCCACGCGATGTTTGTCATCACAAGACTGACTCGCGCTTTGTCCACATTCGAATTTACCCCCTGCGGTGACATCAATCCAATTTACACTGGATTCACCACGCACCGGCACGAACAGACGCTCTACGTATTTGTCGGGAGTAGGAAAGCTTCGGGATATGACATCGGTGGCAAATGCACCGATGGCCACGGAATCGGTAAGAGGAGACCCCGCCCCATCTTGAGGATTTTGCAGGTTGACTGCGTTGCATCGACCGGGCACCGTAACCCGAACGCTCGGCGAGCTGTCTCCAAGCGCTGCGCAAGGAAGATTGCCGTAGGTACCGGCGCGATCAACGCACCAGTAGCTGTGTTCTATGCGGTCACCCGTTGCCGGCGGAACGTCGCAATACTTTTCAGCGGGACAATCAGAATCTGAATTGCAACCGCGTGGGGTCAATGAGCGAATTCGATTGAGATCGAGGGATTGTATAGTCCCAGCGTTATATTGAAGATCGAAGTCGCTGTTGACTACGTATAAGTGGCTGGAATCTTGGCTAACGACGAGCCCCGTCGGAAAATAGATGCTTCCGAGCGGGGGAGCGATGCCCTCTCCGATTGAGTAACAGGCAAGAAGCGAAAAAGCTGCAAGGGCGAAAATACGACGCATCGGCGGGCCGAGCCTAGTACACTCAACGCAGCTGAGCTTGCCATTACTGTTGCGAGTTGAATGAAGCAGTCAGCACTCAGCTGGATCACGGACCGAGTTACGTGTCGCCAAGTAGGTTGACGATAATTATTCCTCGGTCCGGCGACTCGCCGTCGTCCTCTTTTTCCCTTGGGGAAGCCGGCCTATGAATGTCCATAGGAATCTCAAGCCGCGGCTGATCCTGCAAGTGGCTGCGCCTTTCTTCTTCTTCTCGTTTTCTAATTTGTTCGATAATGAAAGGAGGCAACATGGGGCGCTCGTTCTTGTCTAGGCCGCCTATAGTACTAATCTAACCCGACTAGCACGCTGGTCAAGAGAATGTTTGGCTTTTGGTTCGGCCCCGGTGCGGACACTCCAAGCGATGAACACCGATGGGCGAGGCGGTCACATTTTTCGATACTTCAAGCAATGACATTACTCATAGTATCTGACGTCGGAGAACGGCCCTTCGTTTCGCTATCTAAAGCCATTGCGTGTAAAAAAGGTCCAACCGGGTCAATTTCGCTGAGCCAGGAAATACAAGCGGCCGACCGTTCTGCGGCAATCTGTTCGCCTAAGTGGGCGAAAAATCGATGGAGTTGGCTGGGACTCGCGCTTTTCTTCTGCTTGGTCATGACGTCACCCGCAAGGGCGGCCTCATTCGATTTCAACGACACCAGTTGGGAGGGCAGCAGCGAACTACTGCATCTCGCACGTTCGCGGTTCGGCTCGGACCGTGTGCGCCTGGTCGCTTCTATTGATTTCGCGACCCTGACTCCAGGCGATGGACTCCTGATTTTGCACCCGAGCGTCGCGCTCCCTGCCGACGCCTTCAACGTCTTCATGCTTTCGGGAGGGAGAATTGCAATTCTCGACGACTTTGGCAGTTCGGGGCCGTTTCTAGAACGGTTTGGAATTCGGCGTACTAACCCTCCGCTTAGGCCCGTCGAAGCCCTACGGGGCAATCACAACTTGGCCTGGGCCGAACCGATTCGAAATGGTGCAGAGGGGCAGGGCGAGTTCATTCACAGCATGGTGGTTGGCATTGCTCACATACTAACCAATCATCCCACGACATTCGTCAACCCCGGGCTTACGCCAGTTCTAGAGATTCGTGCAAGAGACGGCGCGTCCTATCCCCTAGCTATCTCAGGCGTCATTGGGCAAAGGGGGCGCCTGTTTGCGATGGGCGATCCCTCGGCCGTGATCAACCTCATGCTCCGCTATCCCGAGAATCGCCAATTTGCGGAGCGGCTCTTGGATTACTTGGTCGAAGACGACACGTGGGGTGCACGCAAAGGCAAATTGTACCTGGTTGCCAATGAGTTTTCGCAACAGCACGCCAGCAGCGATCCGCTGTCGCCAAGATTTCTCAGCCAATCGACTGCGGGAAGCCGGCAGCAACTGGGCTCAATGGAGAATTCCAGAATTCACCGCTTGGATATTGGGCCTCGTGGCAGCATTGATGATTGGTCGAGAGGCCTGGCAACGAATGGCGCAAAAGGTTGGCGTCTATCGGCCCAGGTTTGCGCTACCCGTTCCACTCGTTTCGCAACCCGGGGAGCCTGGGCGGGCTGCGGTGTTGGCCGCGCCATCCACCCCTCGCGGGCTCGTACTATTGGAACTAATGGGGGCGATCTCAGCCTACCTAACGGCACACCTAGATCTCGGTGAACAAGTCGCAATGACGGCGCTCTTCGACGCCGCGCTCGAGAACCAACTCGTAACTGCGGCACAGCGGGAAAAGCTTCAGGCATTGTCTGCTCGTGTCAACCACGTACAGACGTCACTCATCAGTGGGGGTCGGACCCGAATTTCTCAGAAAGAGTTGAGCCAAGCACATCTACTTATGCTCGACATCGCCAAGACTATCGACCATCGTCAGCGCCCGTGAACCCAGAAAACCGAGTCTCCCCTCAGGAAATCGAAGCGGCCCGCGACCGGCTGGATGCGGTTCGAAGGGATGTGGCCGCCGTTTACGTTGGTGAAACGGCCACGATTGATTTGCTTTTGATAGCCGTCTTGAGCCGAGGTCACGTACTGCTCGAAGGCGTTCCAGGAATTGCAAAGACAACGTTGGTCAAAGCCCTGGCATCCGTTCTTGGATGTTCAGTGAAACGAATTCAGTTCACGCCTGACTTACTACCAGCCGATATCACGGGCACCTATGTCTTGAATCCCCGTGAGGGAACATTCAGCTTCCGCGGCGGGCCGATCTTCGCAAACGTAGTCCTTGCCGATGAAATCAATCGGGCGACAGCGAAGACCCAATCAGCGCTGCTCGAGGCAATGCAAGAGCGACAGGTTACCATCGAGGGAGAGCGGTTCGAATTGCCCGAACCCTTTTTCGTGCTTGCGACCCAGAATCCGATAGATTTAGAGGGTACGTACGCGCTGCCAGAAGCGCAACTCGATCGATTCGTGATGCGCGTCGCAATGACCTACACGAAGCTTCGAGACGAAGTGGCGATGCTCAAGTCGCACGGCATAGCTACTCCGGTAGCTCACGCGAGTCTCGCACTCGGCGAACTCACGCAGTTTCAATCACTCGCCGAGCGAGTATTCGTCGAGGATGATCTTTACGAATACACGGTCCGCCTGGCTTCGTATACGCGATCGCACCGGGATATCGTTTTAGGGGCGTCGCCTCGGGCATCGCTGTCACTGCTTCGTTCGGCAAAAGCGCGGAGCCTGCTCGAAGGGCGAGTATTTCTCACCCCGGATGACATTCGCGCGGTAGCGCCTGCCGTATTGGAACATCGACTCATTGTCGTGCCCGAACTCGAGGCGGACACTGAGGCGCGGGCACGTTTGGTTGCCGACGCGATTGCCAAAGTGCCTTATCGCAAGGCCGTGCGACCGACCTAGGTCCTCCAGTGAACCCTGGCCCGAACTTTCCAGATCAAGGAATGATTGACTCTGCCGCCGTCATCGCGTTGTGATGCGTGAGCCATGCGACTCGTATCATTCATTTGCCTCTCCTGTTCAATTTCTTTGGCCATTGCCTGCACGCGCAAGGATGACTTGCCACCGCTCACAACGCCGTCGTCGGGGCAACCGGCTTATGCAACACGATATCCGGATAGGCTCGCTTCAACTCGCGGTTCCATTGATCAACAGGAGAACAAGGCCAATCGAATTATTGGAGAGATGTCTCAATTCGCGTCGGCCCTCGACACCAAGGGTTGGAACCATGTTTCCGCCACTTACAAGCTTGCGGACTCCGCGGGTCGTAGTTCGGACTATGCCGAGCGACACGAGCAGAACGAAGTCGTGACCACGTTCTTCGAAGAGGAGAAACAGAATATTCAAAATGGAGTGGTAGGTTCCGCGCAGTACACCGCCAAGCAGAATGAATGTAAGGACCCGGGTAAAGTCGGCGGCGCAGCATTGTTTGGCCTGAACAAAGCGGTTGACAAGGCATTGCAAGACAAGATGCGCGATCACGACGAAGCCCACAGCTACATCGCCGCTCATTCGGCGGCGATCGGCGACAAAGCCGTCGAAAAGCTCAAGGATCAAGCGGACAAGATCAGTGAAACCGCTTACCTCACGTACGTCGGCGTTGAAAAGAGTCGTCGCCAACTCAAAGATCAGGTCGATGAATCTGCCGAAATCAAGAAGACTCTGCAGCGCGCGGCCGAGCAAGATTCGATGGCGTCCTCTGACGCATCGCTGCCGGACGGCGACCGAAAGAGTGCACAGTCCAGAGCCGCGTCCGAAAACGCAGCGATAACTCGGGTCCACACCGAACTGCAGCAAGCGCAGCATGTCCTAGTTGAAATCGATCAGAGAATAAAGAAGCTCAGGACCGACTACGAACTAGCGCTAAAGACCCTGATTGATGCGGCTGACACCAACGCCAAGACGAGCAAATAAGCCCTCAATTCGGGGGTTTCGTGGGCCCGGCTGCCGACGGCGCCTGTTGAGGTAGCATGGCGGCGCGGCTGAATTTCAGAGTGAAGTCCACGTTTACGGTTTGGTTGGCCGCTACTGTTATCTGACGTGAGTCAGTGCTGCTCGTTGATGGCAAGAGCGCCGAAACCGTAACGGGCCCGACAGGGATCCCATCGATCCGGTAGCGTCCATTGAGGCCGGTTACGTCGAACGTCGGATACCTGACAACGAACACATCGGCCTTCGAATAGAGTCGCATCGAATCTATAAGCACATAGTGACCGGGTTCTTGCGGAAATACGGGAACCGCGTCGCCCCCGGGTACGGCCACGAGAAGCGCTCCCGCCGGGCCACCCAAGAGTTGTGGAATATAAGGCCGCGTATCGGCGCTTTTTACATCAATGCGCTGACCAAAGGTCACCCCGACGGTTTTTTTGGCCCATGCGCAATCGCGAGCCAATAGCTCGACGTGATCCGATTTGGGCTTCAAGTAACCCTTGTAGCCAGTGACCGCAACCAACACATCAGCCACCGTTCGTCCGCCACCCTCGCGGAACAGTTTGCCGTAGGTATTCGTCGCAATCGAGCAGTCAGCTGGGATCTTGTCGATATAGGTGGTCATGTCGGGAGCGACATCGCCGACCATGGTCACGAGGCCTTCTATCGAGCCAGTCGCACCTTGGTAAGCAGCCTGCTTGGTCACATTGTTGATTGCCTCAACACGTTGCTCGGGGATGGGTATCAACTTCACTGACGCGTCTAGGATATTCTCCTTCGTCGAGTGCCGGCACGCTGTGAATAATGCGCAAAATAGAATTAACCGCGAATAGTTGTGAAGACACATAATAAGCTAACCTAACCGGCGAGCGAAGTGCGCGCCAAAACATTGAGCATTGTTTCTGGAAACATACCCAGAACCAAGACGAGGACGGCAGTAATAAAGAGCGCAGTGACCAGCATTGGGGCGCGCATTGGCGTGGCCGTAGCGATGCCCTTTTCAGGATCCTGCATGTACATCACGACTACGACCTTCAGATAATAGTAGGCCGCAATAACACTGTTGATAAGGCCGATGATTACGAGCGGAACCATGTCGGCTTCGACGGCGGCCCGAAAGACGCTGAGTTTTCCGAAGAAACCAGCTGTTGGAGGGATGCCTGCCAACGACAGAACGAATAGCGTAAGTGCAAGCGCGACGGGAGGGTTGCGTTTCCCAAGCCCCGCAAGGTCATCATAGCTCGTGGCTTCATTTCCATACGAGCCTGCCCAGATCAACGAACCAAACGCGCCTAGCGTTGAAAGAGCGTACGCAACAATGTAGAGCATTACGCTCGCTTGCGCTTCAGCAGATTTCGACAACGAAACTACGCCGATCAGCGCGTTACCGGCGTGCGCTATCGACGAATAGGCAAGCATCCGCTTTACCGAGCTTTGACGGCCCGCCACCACGTTGGCCACGGACATTGTGAGCACCGCAACTACGGCTAATAGCCCGGACCACCCACTACCCCAACTGCCGATCCGGGGGTCAGGGAAGGCTACCAGAAGCACGCGTAGCAACACCCCGAATGCAGCGGTCTTAACCACCGCGGCCATATAGGCGGTCGCTGGTGTTGGGGCACCCTCATAGGCATCAGGGGTCCAAGCATGAAACGGCACAGCGGCTATTTTGAAGAGCAACCCCACAACAACCAGGGCCGTGCCACCCACGAGCAATGGCACCGTTGTCGACTTGTCGTTGAGTGTTGCAATTGACGAAGCGATACCGGGCAGATCCGTATGGCCCGTTGCTCCGTATAGCAGGGCCATACCGAACAGAAGTACCGCAGATGCGAAACTTCCGAGTAGGAAGTATTTCAGGGCGGCTTCAATGGACCGCGACGTGCGGCGAAGGCCCACAAGACAATAGGTGCCGAGCGACATGGTTTCGAGAGCTACGAACAACGTCAGCAAGTCGGCGGCGCACACCAATGCCATTGCGCCGAGAGTAGACCAACCGAGCAAGAGAAAGAATTCAGTCCGATAAATACGATGCTCCGGAAGATACGACCCAGCTAGCAACGCGACGAGTCCGCCGAGCACGCATAGAAAACCCATGGAGTAGTAGGAGAATGAATCCAATGCTAGTTGCGATACACTGACGGATTTCTGGATTTCTGTGCCAGACAAGCCCATTGCAAATGCGAAGCATGCGCCAGCGAACATCACGACGGCCGTACCAATTGCCAATTCGCCGGACGCAACGCCTCTTATCGAAAGTTCCTGGCCTTCACTTACTTCTTTGCCCGCACCGTTCCCAAACGCATCCGAGAGCATAAGCAGCAAAAGGCCTAATGCCACGACCCACAGCGGTGACAGCGCCATCAGCGTACTCATTGTGCACCTATCAAACTTGGCTTCGCGTCGGCAGCACTTGCTACGGCCGGGCGCTGGACGTCTGTTGGAGCCTCTGGATACCCTTGTTCAAGCGGACCTCCTCGTCTTGGTAGCAGCATTGCGCGAGGCGCGTCCTCTGGCATGTCCTGATAAGCCCGGCGCCCGTCTCGATATTGCTCTATGACTGCGGTCACACTTTGACTTGATTTATCCAGGAACAATGAAGGGAAAAGCCCGATAACGAAAATCAGGACAATTGCGGGAGCGAGCACTATGGTTTCTCGCACCGTAAGATCCGGTAACGAGCGATTGGCATTGTTAGACAAGGGTCCGAAGAACATGCGTTGAACCATTGTCAGCATGTAGAGCGCAGCCAGAATTACCCCTGCCGTCGCCAGAGTTGCTTGAATCGTAGCAAAATTGCCCAAACTCTGAGAGGCAAAGGTCCCAAGCAGCACCATGAACTCACCGACGAAGCCGTTCGTTCCGGGTACGCCAATGCTCGACAGAGTGACGACCACGAATACCGCTGTGTAGATCGGCATCACGGAAGCGAGGCCGCCAAATTCCTGTACCGAGCGCGTATGCCGTCGATCGTAAATTACGCCGACTAGCAAGAAGAGTGCGCCAGTCGAAATCCCGTGATTGACCATTTGCAGCAGTGCGCCTTGAACGCTCGCTTGCGTGGCGGCAGCGAAGCCAAGCATGACGAAGCCCATGTGCGCCACGGACGAATAGGCGACCAACTTTTTTACGTCATCTTGGCGCCATGCAACCAATGCTCCGTACAGGATGCCTGCAACGATCACCAGCCCCGCCAAGTTGGCGCCTACCGCCCAAGCCGGACCCCCAAACATGCCCATGCAATACCGCAGGTACCCGTAACTTCCCAGCTTGAGTAACACTGCCGCAAGGATGATAGAACCGCTAGTAGGTGCCTGAACGTGTGCGTCCGGCAGCCACGTGTGCAGCGGAAACATTGGAACCTTGACGGCAAACGCGAGCGCAAAGGCACCAAAGCAAAACCAGGCCGCCGTATGGGTCAAGTTGACGTGCTGCAGGGCTAAATAGTCGAAATGTATAGTAACCCGCAATTTGCTTATGGGTGATGACAAGATAAAGAATTGCCGCAAGCATCAATACGCTGCCTGCCATCGTAAATAGGAAGAACTTGTACGCGGCCTTGATGCGTTCAACGCCTCCCCAGACACCAATGAGAATGATCATTGGTATGAGCATGAGTTCCCAGAAAACGTAGAATAGGAACAAGTCAAGGGCTACAAAGGCACCGAGCATTCCGCTGTGCAAAAGCAACAGCGCGAAGCAAAGATCCTTGATGCGCTCCTTGATAGACCCGAATGCGACGATGGCGGCAATTGGTGTCGTAAACGTCGTCAGCAGGACCATCCAGAAGCTGATGCCATCAACGGCCACATGGTAACGAATGCCAAATCTTGGCAGCCACGGCGCAATATATTGGAAGTGCCAGCCGACCTCCATTGGGGCCCGCAAAAGCAGCAGCGAAACCGCGAAGTCGACCAACAGAATTCCCAAAGTGAAGGCCTTTAAGAAACCGGGCGACTTGCGAGGTAAAAGCAGCAGGACGACTGCCGCTACCAATGGCAAAAACACGACCACGTTCAACAGGTGTGGCCATTCTTGTGCTGGGGCCCCAGCTTGCGCAGCGCCCGGCCACAGCCCTCGAATGAATGACAACAGGAGAACCCCGATTATTCCAAGCGCCACGCGCTCGAAGCGGCTGTTCCGATTAGGGATCAATGCGCCGAGGGCAAACGCCATGACGTATGGCACGAAATCAATAAGTGCTTTACCAAGCGATGTCACGGTTTTTGTCCTGGTTGAACGGCATGGCTTGGTGCATTGGCTTCATTTTGCCCAGCTGCCGAAGGGGGGACGGAACGCGCCCCCATCTGGTCTTCCGCAGGGCGTTCCAACTTGAATTTGCGAGTTGCCTCGCGACCAAAGACGTCGCGCACTTGAAGCGTGACTGTACGACGCTCCGTTCTCGCTAGTTCGACGTCAACGGAAGCCTGATCGCCAAAGCTCGGAGTCTCGAATTTCCCGTCACCGTTCGAATCCCACCGATATCCATAGCCCATGCCCGGTTCCGCCGTGAGTTTGTATTTGCCCGTTTCGTGGTCTGTGACGATCGCGGCCTCGGCATGGGGGGTCATCATGAACCAGCTAACGCAGCCCAAACCAAGCACGATAAACGCTGCATAGGTTTGCACTCGACCCGTTTGAATGAGTCGCACGCAGCTCCCAAGCAGGGCGATTACGAAGCTTGTCACCCGAGACAAGAGTCCATCCACTATCCACTTGTCGAACCAGACACAAATGTCGGCGATGAGTTCGAGAGTGCCAACGATTGTCTCTCTGTACAACTCGTCAATTCGCCACTTCTCAGAAACCAGTCGGTAGAACCTTGGATAGCGCTCCACGAAGCGCTTCGCAGGTTGCCCCTTTTCGAGCAAGTAGACCCAACCTGCCCAAGCCGTGCCGAAAATGAATGCAAATATCCCGGGGAGCAAGAGTACGTGTTCAAGCTGTTCGCTGTTCGGGCGCTGCTTGATATTCTCAAACTTGCCAAAGGAGCTTTCGAGGAAATGATCGAGCGGCGTGTAGTGCAAAGCGGCCGCATTGAAGATCCCCGCACCGAGAGCAAGCGCTCCCAGTAGGACCAATGGCAATGTCATCGCCCAGGGAGATTCGTGCGGTGCCGGGCCGCTCGAATGGGAATCATGACCACCTGAATCCGAATGATGGTCGGTAGAATTGGTAGATTCCGCGGCAATTGTCCAGCCGCGGAACTGACCAAAGAATATTCCGACGATGAGTCGGGTCATGTAGAAGGCGGTCATCACCGCTCCGAGCGTTCCAAGGCTGAGCAGCAGGGAAGAGACCCAGGGAGGCGAAACGAAAATACTGATCGGCCCCGTTGCCGTTTCCAGCATCCCGCTAGCCACAGGGGATCCGACGGTCAACGTGAACGACTGAGATAGAATCTCATCTTTGGAGAAGAAACCGCTCGTAAACGGCACTCCAACGATAGCCGCCCAAGATGCTGCAAACGTAAAGAATGTAATTGGCAGGTATCGCCGCAGTCCCCCCATGTTGCCCATATCCTGAGAGGCATTCGTGTCGTGGATTCGGGCATGCATGGCGTGAATGACACTCCCAGCACCCAGGAATAAGCATGCCTTGAAAAACGCGTGAGTTACGACGTGAAAGAAACCGGCGGTAAACGCCCCCACGCCGACACCCAAAAACATGTAGCCCAGCTGGCTTACGGTCGAATAGGCGAGGACCTTTTTAATGTCACGCTGTGCAAAGGCGATGGTTGCCGCAAACACGGCCGTGACCGCCCCGACGAGTGCGACGATGAACATTGCAAACGGGCTGAGCACGAATACGGGCGCCATTCTACAGACTAGATAGATGCCCGCGGTTACCATGGTCGCCGCGTGAATGAGTGCGCTGACGGGCGTCGGGCCTGCCATTGCATCGGGCAACCAAACATACAACGGTATTTGGGCACTTTTGCCGGCGCAGCCCAGGAACAGCGCTAGGCCCACTAGCGTTGCCGCCGTTGCATAGCCCGGGGAGAGCAGCCAATGCGCGGCGCCCGTGAGGCCGAAGATCTCGAACGGTCTTGCCGCTACGTATGCGAGTGCGCTGGTCCCGGACCAGACTTCCACCGGCGTGACCAATTGTGCGGCGCCGCTTTGGATTCCGGTAAATCGAGCGCGCCCACGTACTTTACCAGTAATCCCATCGCAACCAGGAGTCCAAAGTCCCCAATCCGATTGACGATGAAAGCCTTGGTGCCAGCGGCGGCATTGGCTGGCTCCTTAAACCAGAACCCAATCAGCAAATAGCTGCAAAGGCCAACGCCCTCCCATCCGACGAATAGTACCGGAAGGCCATTTCCTAGAATCAGAACCAGCATCGAAAAGATGAACAAGTTCATGTAAGAAAAGAAACGGTGATATCCGGGGTCATCCTCCATGTACTTCGTCGAGTACAGGTGGATCAGAAAGCCAACTCCGGTGACAATCAGAGTCATTACACCACTGAGCGCATCTACGAAGAACCCGAATGTAATCGGAATATCGCGGATGTCGTTGACTCCGCTCAGGCGCAGCCACTCCCAGCCATCCCATTTGAGGCGCGTTACCGGCGCCTGTCCGTGGCTAGAGGATATCAGCAGCCAAACGGTGAAAGCGCTGGCGATGAATGATATCCCGATGGCTGCGAGTGCCATCAGCGTTACCGCGGATCGTCCTAGGCGCTTGCCGAAGATTCCATTAACGATGGCGCCCAATAAGGGCATGACAATTATGACCAAAATTGGAGCATAATTACCGGGCAGCAGGGGCGGGGATGTAATATCCATGAATTAATGCCGAAGGATGTCCGCGTCGTCACTGTGGACGCTGCTGCGGAGTCGATAAAATCCGAGGATGATGGCGAGGCCTACCGCGGCCTCGGCTGCCGCGACGGCAATTACGAAAAATGCGAAGACTTGGCCCGTCATCGAATTAGGGTAAACCCGATTGAATGCCACCAGCGCCAGGTTAGTGGCGTTGAGCATGATTTCGACACACATGAGTTGAATCAACACGTTGCGTCGGATCAAAAAACCCAAACCACCGATAGAAAATAGCAGCGCCGCCAGCAGCACGTACTCCTGGACGTGATAACTCAATGGCGTCATAGGGTCGGATCCTTTGCGATCGGCCGAGCCGCATCGCGCGGCTCAACGGGCCCACCAAAGAAACGGTGAGCATTTGACAAATTGTTAGGTGTTGGGGCAGCTTTCCGGTGCCCAGTCTTTGCGACCGCAATTGCGCCAATTACGGCGACTATGAGCAAAGCCGTGGAAAGCTCGAATGGCGCAAGTGCTTCCGAGAATAATTGAGTGCCCACGGATTTCACAGAGCCAAAATCCTCTGCCAAAGCAGGGAAACGACCGTTGGAGGGCGACGAGTACACCTGAATTGCCCGGTAGGCTGTAATTGACATTATTGCCGCGATGCCGACTCCACCTGCAAATCGTGCGACGGGCGAACGCTTACTGGTGTTTCGTTCCATGGCGTCGGCGCCAAGCAACATGAGGACAAAGACAAAAAGAATGACGACGGCGCCAGCGTATACGATGACTTGAACCGCTGCCAGGAATTGGGCGTGTAGCTTAAGATACATTCCCGCGATTCCCATGATGGTCAACAGCAGACCGAGAGCTCCGCGAATTGGATTATGTGCCACAACGGTCATCAAAGCCCCCGCGAGACATGCGATGGCGCACAGAAAGAAATAAATACTTCCAATTGTCATAGTGCCAGCCGTTTGGTCTGATTAGACCCGCCACTTTGAATGTAATCCTCGAACGATGGGCGAAATTTCTGAACAAATGCCAATACCGGGCCGGCGGCACCGTCGCCGAAGGCACAGATGGTATTGCCGGCTATGTTCGAGGCTACTTCGGAGGCGAGATTGAGTTCATCTATCGTTGCGGTACCAGCGACAATTTTTTCGAGCAGTCGATCCAACCAGCCGCATCCTTCTCGGCAAGGCGTACATTGTCCGCAGGATTCGTGCTTATAGAATTGCATTAGATTGCGACAAGCGAGAACTGGGTCAACTGCATCGCTCAGTACGATTGCACAACAGGTCCCGAGCATGGTTCCAATCGAACGAAAGGTGTCTACGCCCATGGGCAGGTCCAGCACACTTTTGCCATTGAAGGTTTCGAACCGACGATCGTTCGGAACATCGACAAGTTCGTCGGGTAGCAAGATTGGACATGACGACCCCCCCGGGATTACCCCTATCATGGGGCGATCGTCCAGGATTCCTCCGCCCAAGTCATAAATTAGCTCGCGCAGGGTCAACCCCACCGCGGCTTCGTAAATTCCCGGCCGTTTTACGTGACCACTGACTCCGAAGAGTCGCACCCCGCCGTCATTGAACTCATGAAGTGCACTCATACGGCTGAAGGTGTCTCCGCCATGTCGGATTGCCAGCGTGACAGCGGAGACCGTTTCGACGTTGTTGACCGAAGTGGGGCAGCTAAAAGCGCCGGCTTGCGCGGGAAAAGGAGGCTTTAGGCGAGGCTCGCCGCGTTTGCCTTCAAGCGAATTGAGTAGCGCTGTTTCCTCGCCGCAAATATACGCGCCGGCCCCGGTGTGGACCCAGATGTCCACGGGGTAGGCCTTGCCAAACGGATGCTTGCCGAGATAGCCCTTATCCCTCGCTTGCTCGATGGCAGCCCACAGGCGCTCTTTGGCTAGGTGCAATTCGTGTCGAACGTAAATGTAGCAAGCGTGCGCTCCAATCGCGTAGCAGCCAATGATGCAGCCTTCGATCAGCAGATGCGGGTTCTGCTCCATGATCTTGCGGTCTTTGAACGTACCCGGCTCCCCTTCGTCTGCGTTGACCACCAAGTAGTGCGGCTGCGCCCCTGGCTGCGGCATGAAACCCCACTTGATTCCGCAGTCGAATCCAGCTCCACCACGACCCCTTATGTGCGCGGCTTTCACTTCCGCGACTACGGCTTCGCGTGGCATTGAAAATGTCTTTTTGGCGGCCTCGTATCCGCCAGCAGCGGCATACTCGGCGATTGATGGACCGTCAGCCGTGTCCTGGGATTTTATAATTAGATCTGTTCGATTCAGCATGGTGCTGTACCAGTTTTCGACCGAAACTCCTGGTCGCTACGGAGTGCCTTTCGGCTCGCTGCGTAAACTTCCAAGCAGGGCGTCGAGGCGTTCTACGGTGAGGTTCTCGTGATATTTTTCGTCTATCTGGAGCATGGGTGCCGAGCCGCAGGACGCCAGACACTCTGCAGTTCTAAGCGTGACGTTGCCGTCCGGTGTAGTTTCTCCCGATTTAATGCCGAGGCGATCTTCACAATGCTTCAGAATGGCTTCGGAACCGCGAAGTGCACAAGAGAGAGTCCGGCACACCCAGATTTGATGCTTGCCGGGAGGTTCTTCATTGAGCAAAGAATAAAACGACACGACCCCACTCACGTGAGAAGGGCTTAGATTGAGTTTCTCAGCGACGAACAGGATTACATCTTCGGAAATCCAATTGCCGTTGGCTTTCTGACACAGATGTAAGACAGGTATGCAAGCCGCCTGTCTTATGGGGTAGCGCGCAACGATTTGTTCGAGCTCGGCGGATTGCTCCGAAGTGAGGCTGAAGGCCATGGGCGATTCCGTTCAATTGAGCGCAGGAGTGGACGCCTCTGCTGACGGCTTGGGTTCTGACCGGTCAGATCCGCGGAGCACGAGGCGAGCGAACGGTAGTGATCGCCAATTGCACCTGTCAAGTCGACTCTCCCGAAGGCGCAAAGGATGCGCCAAGGCATAATATCTAATAATTATAAGCGTTTATCCCAACTGCCCTGTCGCTAAACTCGACTTTTCGGCCCACTAAAAGTGGCCGATTTACCCAAGTTCGCTTGAGCACCCCGCTTGTGCAATGTACGCTCACTCGGCTCCGCACCGGAGCCGAGTGATTCCGTACAAACGGAGGTAGATGCGTGTTTTGCCCGAATTGTGGGACGCAGAACGATGATAATGGCGTGAAATGCCAAAAATGTGGCTTTAACCTGAAGGGTGCTGCTGCCCCCAAATTTAAGGGCACGATGCTCATGATGAATTCGCCCGTCGCAGCGGCGCCTCGGGCAGCGCCACCGGCAGCCGGGGGTCCTGTGCCAGCCCCGTGGCCAAAATCGATGGCCAAAGCAACCATGATTGGCGTTGCTCCGCCCTCACCGGGAGCCGTCGCGCCGCCGGCATCAAAATCTCCAGCGCCTCAGGCCACATCAAATGCGCCTAAACTGGCGGGGCCTCCTACCGGACCCGCTCCGGCAGTGTCGCGGCCCATTCCTGCTCCGGCTCAACCGCCGGGGAACTCCGTCAACCCTTTTGGCGGCACCATGCTGATGGGGTCCTCCGCCGCTGTCCCAGCTGAATTGCCAGAGACAAGCGAGGTCAAGGCCGACGATGCCATAGGGCAAGCCGTGGCCGATCGGACCGTAACCTCGGAAGGTGCTCCGCCTCCGAACGCAGCGGCCGCACCTAAGTTAGAAAGTACGACCCCAAGCGCTTCTCCAGCAGTGCCAGGCACACCTCGCGTGGCAACTCAAAATGACATGGCTGCTTTTGGTACGTCCGATACAACGCCTGCGCCAGCGGATGCTGGGATCGCGCCGCCGGCCGCAGCCTTTCCGAAAGCGGATTGGGGAATAGAAGCCGTGGGCAGCGCGGCGGCTCTGGTTGGCCCAAGTGCAACGACTGCTAGTGCCACAGCTTCGACGCAGATCCCCGTTGGAAAAGTGAGACCCATTGGTTTGGTTGTCGCGCTGGGGATAGTGACGTTCGGAATCTATTGGCTGATGGCGCTATTTGGTGCGCTCAAGGATTTCCGAGCTTACCGACAGAAAAGCGACGTTAATCCTATCTTCCTGTTCATCCCGATATTGGGGCTGCTCGAGATCATCAAACTGCCGCCCAAAGTTACCGAGTCTCGAATCACAGCTGGCGTCGTAAACCCAGTTGAGCCGAATCTAGTTCTGTACATTCTGTTTCCGCAGATTTTCTTCATTGCAGATCTGAACGAAATACTTCAGGCGGCCGCCAACCGCAGAAGCATGCCGCCCGCGATTTGACCCGGTGTAACTTGGAGCGGGCCCCGTGGCACAACCGTTACACGATTTTGTTACAGTGCCACAAGATAATCCCTCCGATCTCAGGTGGGAGCCAAAGAACGCCATTTACCGCGTGAATCTTCCGCCGTTCGTTCTATCTTTGAGAAGATAGATCATGATTCCGGGTCGAGTAGTCGACGACAAGTATCGGATACGCCGAGTCATCGGTCGCGGAGGCATGAGCGTCGTCGTCGAAGCCGATCATCTCCTGCTCGGTCACCGGGTCGCGATTAAATTTCTGCGAACCGATGTCGCACGGGCTTTGGCGGCTGAGCCACGGTTTTTTCGTGAAGCGCGCTTGGCCGCTCGCTTGATGAGTAATCATACCTGCCGTGTGTCCGACGTCGGCATCTGGGAGTCAGGGCCTTACTTGGTTCTCGAGTTGCTCGACGGTCGCACACTCAACCAGACGCTTCGCGAGCGCAAAACGATACCCATCGCCGAGGCCTGCGAAATTATAATGCAGGCCTGCGATGCCTTGGCTGAAGCCCATGCACTTGGAATTGTGCATAGAGACGTAAAGCCTGGGAATTTCTTTCTGTGCGCCAACACCGCCAATCACGTTCACGTGAAAGTTCTCGACTTCGGTGTTGCCAAAATTCCAGCGGCCGTCGTGACTCGCAATGGCGAAGGCAGCCTCACGGATGGCAATACTTTGATAGGTACGCCTAGCTACATTTCACCCGAACAACTCCAAAATAGTAAGGTGGTCGATGCCCGTGCGGATATATGGGGCCTCGGCGTAGTCCTATACGAGATGCTAGCTGGGTATCCGCCGTTTCGAGATGCTTGGGTGCCGCGGATGCTAGTGAAAATTGCTAGGGAGCCCCATATCCCGATTCGTGAGATCCGCCCCAATATCCCCGCCGTTATTGATCACGTGATCGAACGATGCCTTTCCAAGAATCCCTCCGATCGCTACTCGAGTGCGGGTGACTTAGGACTTGCGCTTGCAGGCATGGCGCCACCTTCGGAGGAAATATTGGAACGTCTGATGGCGTTTGGAACTATGGTTCCTCGTCTCGCGACGTTTTCATCTGGTCCACCCCATCCCGATCGTATTGCGGAAATCATCGAACCTGAGTTTGCCCGCAACAACAGTCTTGACCCCTACACAACTTCGGTCAAACATCTCCGGCGCAAACGTCGAATGCAACCCGCGCTCGTTGCGGCGATGGGCGGCGTTCTATGCGGTGGTATCGTGGCCGCTGCGTGGATTCGGCACGACACTCGCTCTGAGAAAGCGCAAACAGCTCGCGCCGACCGTGACACCAGCGCATATACGGCCGTTTCCGCGCCGAAACCTGCCGAGACCGAGCAACAAGACATTGCTCATATCGAATTATTCGCTACGCCAGCACAGACACAATGGTCAATGGACGGAATCGTCCTCGGAAGCACACCGCACATTGGCCAACTGCCTCGCGATCGCCGAACGCATACCCTCGTGGCTCAAGCGCCTGGGTACGAGCCGCGATCACTGACAGTCTATTTGGACAGAGATCTTTCGCTCAGTTTGGCATTGGACCGGAAGGTTTGTCCGACGACAAATTCCCCAGCAATCGTGCTCCAACCATCACGATCGAATCGCGAGCCCCGGGGTCGCTCGCTCGACAACTTAAACCCGTACAACAATAGCGGTGACTGAGCAATCCTAGTCAATCAGCTCGAGCAGTTCGTCGCGGCTTAGACCCGTCGTAGGATCGGCCCCCTCCAACAAATTGCCTAGTTCGCGCTTGCGCTCCTGTAGGGCAATAATTCGTTCTTCCACCGTATCCTTTGCCACCAAACGATGCACGAAGACTGGCCGCTCTTGACCTATTCGATGAGCGCGACCGGCAGCTTGGTCTTCGGTCGCGGGATTCCACCAGGGGTCGGTTAGATATACATGATCAGCCCCGGTTAGGTTCAACCCTGTGCCGCCGGCCTGCAAGGATGCGAGCAGTACTGGTGCGCCTGACTCCCCTTGAAACGTCTCCACGACACCTTTTCGATCACGAGTACTCCCGTCAAGCCGTGCGAATTCAATGCCACGACTACTCATTACGGGTTCGATTTTCGACAGCATGCTCGTCCATTGTGAAAACACAATAGCACGATGGCCCTCTTGAACGATTTCTTCAACGGACTCTCCCAGCCGTTCAACCTTGGATGAAGTTTGCTCGTCGTGATTGGGAAGCAACCCCAAGTGACAGGCGGCTTGTCGCAAGCGAAGCAAAGCTTCAAGCGCTGCGAATACGCCGCCGTCCGTTTGAATTCGCTTTAGTGCTACGTTTCGAGCCTCCCACAGCAAGGAATTGTAGACGTCACGCTCGGTCTCGTCCAATTCAACCCACAGGATGTCATCAGTCCGTGGTGGCAATTCTGGAAGTACGTCCCGCTTGAGACGACGCAGCACAAATGGTCGAACTAGATTTCGAAGGCGTTCGGTTGGCCCCGCTGCGCCGGTGGCGATTGGCGCCGAGAAGCGCGTTTTGAAACTCGAGAGTGTCCCCAAAACGCCAGGATTTGCGAAATGCATCAGGCTCCAAAGTTCCTCTAACCGGTTTTCGATGGGCGTACCCGTGAGCACCAACCTGAAACTGCAAGGCAGCAAGCAAGCGGCTTCAGCTGCCTGGCTGTCCGGGTTCTTTATTGCCTGCGCTTCATCGAGAATAACGTTGTCCCAATTGATCTTTCTCAACTCCTTGTTGTCAAGTCTGAGCAGCGCATATGTAGTAACCGTCACTCCCTGACTTGCATTCAGTGTGCGACCTTGCCCATGGTAAACTTCGCAATTCAGACTGGGTCGAAAGCGCTTTATCTCACTAATCCAATTGTGGACTACACTTCTCGGACATATAACCAGAGTCTTTCCTTCTAGAATGCTGAGGGCTTGCACAGTTTTCCCTAGACCCATATCGTCTGCTAGAATTGCGCCCACTTGGGCTAACTTAGCGGCGAACAACCAATCGACGCCTTTGCGCTGATACGGCCGCAATTGTGCAGTTAGATCTGGTGGGAGTGGCGCTGTTGCTAGACCATCAGAGAGCAATTTAGCGTAGGGCTCAAAACTCGTTGGTGCCTTCAGATTGAGGTCGTTACAGAATTTTGTTAGAGCGACTTTGCCAGCAGGCGCGAGGCCGCCCGACTTGTCCTTGGCCGCGAGAAGGTCACTGAGCTGATCGCCATGGCTTTTTAGCCACTCGGACGGCAATTGCCCCCAAAGGCCATTTGACAAGGGTATTTGCGAAAGTCCCTGGCTATGCGCTCGCAACGCAACTTCTGCCGTAACCGCGCTCTGCTCGTCGTCTGCAGTTGACCTAAATCTAACTTGCAGGGATTCGTCTTCGAAGAGGATTTCCGGGACCAAGTCGATGAGTGGGAACGGTTGCGAGCGGGACGCATCGATTCCGTGCCGCTGTTGCCAAAGTTTCAGTTTTTGAGAGAATTGTGCAGCGTCTAGCCCTTGCATCGTAAACGGTCGATCCACGAGCAAGTCGAGTTCATCACGCAGTTGATGCTCCAGGGTAACCTCGGCTGCGGTATCCCGGCGTGGCGCCGTTGCCCCAATTTGTATCAGGCGGTCATTTTTCACGCGTGCAACGGGAGGGCTTCCGTAAACGATATGCGCGCTGACTACGAGAGTATCACTTTCCGCAGTGAGATCGAAGACTACGCTTGGTTGGATGCGGCGTGTTTGGCCCGGCAACTTATCAGTATATACATCGACGATCATGCGACGTTGCAACTGCGGTAGCACTTTAGTGACAAGTTCACCGAACTCACTTTTGGTGAAGTAACGACGATTCGGCAGCTTCTCCCAGCGCAAGCCGGAGAGCTCGGTCTCCGCGAGCGGCCGCAGCGTATCGCCAGCAATTCCGAGACCAGGTCCCACGATAGCCTGCAATTCAGGGGGGCGTTCGAGTTCGACCTGGATGCCCGAGTCAGCATCGACAACTCGAGCCCGTGGTAACAACGTGTCGGTTGAAACGGAAATCTTGCGACCGTCGAGTTTTACCTGGAACGCTCCGTCGAGCGCAGTAATGACGGCTTTTTGAGTGGGGCCCAGTTGATAACGGCCTAAGGCCGAACCAATCAGGCGATCCAACGTCAGGTCCTGCTCGCGTGGCATTAGCTCTTTTACCAGCGCGCGCGCCGCGGGATCATTCAAAGATATCCGCAACGGTGTCGAAGTCCCGTCCTTGGCAAGCAACTCTCGCGACAGGGCAATCCCGCCGGGATCGCTCCACAAGCAATAGACCAACTTTCTCGCTGGTGTACTCGAGGCTTGTGCAACTGGTGACGACAGCTCATCGGACGGGCGTGGAACCTCGGAGTCGGACTGAACAGCCGTGTCTTGGTGGACAGCCACGGCCGCTGCTGCGATATGCGCGCATGGGTCGACAGCGCCCCCGCAGTCACAAGTCCATTCCTCGTCTTGCAAATACAAGGTCACGGTAGGGACGACTCCGCTGCCCGGGTTCCTGACGCGCAGGGTAATTTCGGACTTCGACCGCTTTTCGGTCACTACGTTGCCGGGCGTACGTGCAATTCTAACGCCCTGTGACCAAATTCCAGGCAAACAGTTCTTCCGAAGTGCTTCGAACCAACTCACGGTAATTCCGTGGCGCATGGTACCGCTTGAGCATCGGGACGCCAGCTCGCGTTTTGCAAAGCTCCGCTCAATCCCGAAAAGCGGTGACTCTTTCGCTGACAGCCCTGAATGAAAGCGTCTCGCGTGCCGCAAAGAACGCAAGACCTGCGGGCTCGAGTAATCGCCGTGTAAATGAGTTCCCTTGTCAACAGGGGTGAATCAGCTCTTGGAAGAATGGTGAGAACATTGTCGAGTTCCGAGCCCTGCATCTTATGTACCGTCATGGCAAAAGCGAGTTCGTACGCAGGCAGACGTGTAATCGAGAAAGCTCGTGCCTCTCCATCTTTTCCTAGAAAATACGCGCGTTGATTCGAGGGTGTCGTGGGATCGGCGTAAAGCACACCGACGTCACCATTGTAAAGCGTCAACTCGGGCGCGTTGACCGTAACTAGTATCGGCAGTGCTGACCTGTACGGCAGATGTTGTTGGACTAGTGGCGAATTCGATATGTAGTCGTTGACCGCTTCGACCCCCATTGGTCCCGTTCGATGCCCGCACAGAATTCGAAATCGATTTAGTGCGGCCAGCGCCTCCACGGGTTCCTTCGCGGCAAGGAATGACCGATAGCCGGCCGCCGCGACGTCAAATATGATGCTCAGAGACGCACGCGGATTGCCCTGCAGCTCGATGAAGCGCGTGTCGCCTTTCGAGCTTGCGAGGACTTGCCAAGCGGACTCCGCTTGCCCGTTGCGGACTGCCTGCGATAGCTTCCCAATGCTGCTGTCCGGGGCAAACCGGTGGCCTTCCGTTAGCTCAATCCTGCAATCATCGAGAGCTGTCGGGTTAATGCTGTTTGCCGTAACTTCGAGCCCGGTTAGCACGCAGAGCCGCTGCGCACGCAACCGCGAATACCCCTCGTGAGGTCGGGACGACAATTCAGCCAGTACCGACCCCGCAAGAACGCTCTCCAATTGCTCAGGATCGCCAAGGAGAATTAGGCGCGGCACTGTGGTGCACGCATCGAGCAGTCGGCGCATCAAAGCAATGTCAACCATCGATGCTTCGTCTACAACGACTATGTCGGCCGCTATTTTTACGCTCTCGGGACTGTCGGGGCGTGCGCCGGGCCCAAGCGCACGGTGGATGGTTACGGCTTCGTCAGGAATACAGGCTTTTATCGGATCGGCCGCCCGCAGCCGTTCCTTGGACTTGCGAATCGACTCGGCGATTCGTGATGCTGCTTTGCCCGTGGGCGCGAGCAGAACCACTCGCGGAGTGGTACCTGCTTCGCCGAGTTCCTTCTCTACAAGCACGGCTAGTAAGCGGACGATTGTAGAGGTCTTACCCGTTCCCGGACCCCCAGTGATGACGCACAACGGCGAAATTAGGGCCATTGCGATCGCGAGACGTTGTTTTTCCGAGCCTGAATCGATAGGTGAAAAGTGCTTATCCAACAGGGCTCGTGTGGATTCGGACCGGACGTCAAGGGTCTTTTCAACTCGATTGTATATTCGTTCGGCCAGGGCCCTTTCGTGAAAATAGTAGCGATTCAAGTAGAGTCGATCGGCCACGAGTACCAGGGGCTTTGTCGGGTCGAGCCTTTCGGGCTCTGTTACGGTATCCGACTCACGTAGCTTTCCCAACCATGCCTGCAGTGCGGGCCACTCATCAGTTTGCGTTGAATCAGGATCGGCCAATTCGGTTCGTGATAAGCGCAGACCAGCTACTGCCGAGAGTGAAGCGCACACATGACCTTCACGGCAACGCTTGCTGACTAGCGCGACGGCCAGTTGCAATTCATCCGATGAGCCTGAGCTAATGCTCGCAATTGCGCTGGCCAAGTGCCAATCTAGTGGCGAAAATTCGTAGGATTTCAACGCTGGCATCATGTCACGACCGCGCCTGAAAACAGCGAGTCCAGTGCTTCGATTGCCGCGCGAGTTGCGCGTTGAAAATACACGGAATGACCCGGGGCGCGAGTCGGGCATATCCCGCGTAAGAATACGACCAAGGTGCCGCCAAAATCCCGATCATAGTCGTAGTCCACCTTTCGCCACCGGAGGTAGCGGTGCATAACCAGCGAATACAGTGCTGTTTGCAAGGCATAGTGATTGGCGGCCACCGCATGCGCAACGCGCTTTGCGCTGAAACCAGCGATACTATCCGACACCGACGTTGACTTGTAGTCTGCTACGTATGTCCGACCCTCATGTTCGAACACCAAATCAATGTATCCACGCAGGTAGCCTGCGAACGCCGCAAAACTCAATTGCCCCACTGTGGCTGCGTAGCCCGCATCCAGCCCCGTGGTAGCAGGAGTCAATATCGTTGCCAACTCCTGCGGGCTCACCCGACGTCGGACGCGGCCCTCTCGGTCGAAGCCGACTCCAAGTGAAAACGGAAGCTCACTTCGGCGCGCCGCAAAATCTAACCGCTTGAGGCAAAATGAGGGGTCACTGGCGAGCAGGGGCGCATTGAGAACCGACAACACATCCTGTTTTACTTCGGTGCTCTCCCTTCGCCAGTTTGGACTCAATCGGGCCAATAGCGGGTCCACGATCACGTCGCTTGCTGGGTCGTAATTCTGAAAATTGATGCGCTCGAATATCTTGTGAAGGGTATCACCAGTTTCTGCTCCTGGGGGCAGCGAGGAAAAGCGGGTCGGCTCAAATTCAGCCGCGATTTGTAGATAGGGTTCATCGTTCCCGTCCACGTCTTTGCCTAGTTCATCGTTCGCACTAAGCGTGTGAGCCGGTTGGCCCGCCACCATTGCACTAAAGCTACTAGCTACCCAAGAGTTCGAAATGTGGCGCGTTAGTTTATTCACGTAGAGCGCTCGCCGCTCGCGCGAAGGGCTCGCTTCAGCATTTTTGGGGGTACCGATCGCATCCCTCAAGTACAAGTTTGTGTTTGGCGGCATTGCGAGAGTCAGAAAGCCGCGTTTCAATTCCTGAAATGATGGCTCACTGATGCCGACATTATTCGCCTCAAGAAACTTGAATACCAGTTGGCCGAGCGCGGAATGCTGAAGGCCTCTCACATTGGGGAAAAAAACCGTGACCGCGTGAGAAGCACGGGTAACCGCTACGTAGATCAGTCTTAGGGCCTCAGCCTCTTGTTCTCGACGCGCGGCAGCTATTGCCGCGGCACCCGCTTCGCTGCCGCGTAAGTCTGCGACCCAGTCGTCAGCACTCTCATCGTGATATATTAGGATTTCGTTCTTCCCCGGCGGCGTAAGTTTGTCTGCCCAAAGAAAAGGACAAAAACGTACGGATACTCGAGCCCCTTGCTGCGATGTACCGTCGTAATGATTACAGAGTCCTCGTCGCTCTCAATTCGTAGTTGGCGCGTCTCATTGGCGACTGAACTCGGGTCCTGTCGCATTTTCTGCAGCCAACGCAGCAGCGCCAAGGGCGGCAGATTTTGCTTGCAGCGTTGCGCTTCTGCCAGCTCTAGCAAATGATATATATTCGTAACGCGACGCTCGCCGTTCGGTCTGCGAAGTAAATTGGCTATGGTGTCGTACTTATCAAATAAATATTGAGCCGCCGCGAAGACTCCGTGCCGAATCAACAAATCCTGTCCGCTAGCGAAATGCTCGACTTCGATGTTCCAGGCCGCAGCATCCGCTGGACGCGTCGCGATACTGGCGGGCTCATGGTTAAACCCAGGGGTGAGCAGAGCAGCGGTTACGGCCGGGCTATCGTAGGGCTTAGTCAGGGCGCGAAGCAGGATTGTTAGTTGACTCGCTTCATCGGTAGAAAATACGCTTGTATCCGTGGCCAGGGCCGATTGCAGATTCAGCTTGAGTAACGCGTGTTGGACGAGCTCGGCTTCGGCATTGGTGCGCGTCAAAATCGCGATATCCTTTGCGGATATCCTGCGACCTTGCACGGTACGCGAAACCAGTTCGTGAACGTGCAGCGCAGTATGAAAAGCGACTCGCTGGCGCGCTGTCTTTCGGTCCAGAACCGAACTGGAGTTGTCCGAATCGACGCATGCTATCGTAAGACCCGTGAGCGCGCGTCCCTGATCGTCGAATTGATCGACGGCATCTGGCTGGGGTTGCACCGGTCGGTACACGATTTCGGGGTACAAGAACGGCGCGCTTTGTCCGCAGTACAGCGCATTTACGGCCGCGGTTAGCCCAGGATCGCTCCGCCAGTTTGTGTCCAGATTGTGATGACTCAAAGCGGGGGTTTTTGCCGCTGTAATGTAGGCGTGCAGGTCCGCTCCGCGAAACGAATAGATTGACTGCTTGGGGTCACCAATCAGAAATAGACTTGCCGAGGGGCCTGCATAAATACGTGAAAAGATTTCGTATTGAATTGGATCCGTATCTTGAAATTCGTCAATAAGCGCGACTGGGTATCGCTGGCTCAATGCCGTGGCGAGTACGTTGCCGCTGGTCGAAGTGAGGGCATTGCGTACATTCATGAGCAAGTCATCGAAGCCTTGAACGGCCAGTGAAGTCTTGCGATTCTCTTCCAGTCTTACTGCTGCTCGTGCGCAACTTAGTTCGAGAGCAAATTGCTCGTTCTCGAGCCGCAACTGCAATTGGCGATGTGAATCGTAAAGCCGGTCGCAAGCGTGAAAGAAGGCATGCTCGGGCGGGTCCGAGCATCCCTTGTTGAGGCTTTGTTTCAGGAACGAGTATTGAAATACACAGCGCTCCGGCCAGGGTTCAGCGTCAGCTCCGTTGTCCAATAGTCGATCGAGCACCTTAAATTGATTGGGCAGGTACCTGATCGAGACCTTGGTGCGATTCAGGCCGGTAGCGCTCGTCAGAATTCGGCAGATTCCTTCACGATCGAAGAGAGAGAGTGCCTCAGTCTGCACGTGCCGAAATTGGGCAAACGCCTCGTCGATAGTTCGATCGGGTGCGACTGCTGGAAAAATACACAGGTCGGGGCGACGGTATATTGCTTG
Source organism: uncultured delta proteobacterium (assembly GCA_963819085.1). GTDB lineage: Bacteria > Myxococcota_A > Polyangia > Polyangiales > Polyangiaceae > FEN-1139. Next base: position 22,632 of record CAWFUX010000049.1, on the reverse strand, counting down.
GAGTAGCTGAGCCGTACGTTGCGCGCCGGCACGAGTATTGAACCTTCGAACAACGGCTGGATGGGCCCGTGCAAGCTCAATCACGAGCGCGTCGTTGAGCGCCTCATCACGCAAGTCATCCAATGATTCTAGCAATTCTAGATCGAAACGAGCGTGGCTCTCGAATGCGCATTGCTCCAGGATTCGTTGACAGAAGCCATGAATCGTAAAGACCGCGGCCTCGTCGATCATTTCGAGCGCGCGACTCAAATGACGGTGTGCTTGTGTTTGATCTGCGAGATTGGATATGTAGCCTTGGAGCAAGCTGTCGTCGGTTCGTACGCCGTTGGCCAATGCCTGTTCTGCCAGTCGTAAGCGGCGACGAATGCGAGCCTTTAGCTCAGCTGTAGCGGCGCGGGTGAATGTCACCACAAGCAATTGAGACGGCAAAAGTCCGAGCTCGATTACCGCCCTTAGGTAAATCGACGTGATGGCATGCGTCTTTCCCGTTCCGGCGCTTGCTTCTACCAAGTGCTTGCCGGTCAATCGCAGGCTATAGGGATTGAGGGTCGTCAAGCTGAGACCTCGATCTGTCCTACGAAATCGCCGGCTGAATTGGTGATGATCTCGTAGATAGGTCCGAGCCAACTCTCAGCCCATTGCGAGAAAGGACAGATCTGTGGAGCCCGCACTCGCGTCGGCCAATCGTCGGCGCAGGGGTCAACGCCGTACAGAATATCGAAATGGGAGTCAACCCCGCCCTCAGCGCGTAACTGGTCGAGTTCTGACTTTGCCCGGAACAGTGCCGTATCGTGCCCGAGGTCCTTCATTTTGGCATTGATATAGGCTTGAGCGGGGTTCAACCAAAACGGAATAGGAGTAGTGCATGCTAGTCGATAGTCCCGTACCAGGGTCGCAAGCTGCGCTTTGGCGGTGTCGGGATTCACGGGCTCGAACTTCTGTATAGCGACAGACTCGCGCTGTACACCCCTCGCAATCAGCACGGTCGCTCGTGTGTCGCCTGAGGCGTTGAGGCACAGGTGCTCGACCCAGGCCTCTACGATGCGCGCAATTGTCAAACGAGATGCCCGCAGTTGAACGTGCGCCGTGGGCCAGGTTGACTTGAGCCAGCCCTCGATTCGAACACCATCGACCCAGAGTGACAGCCACCTGTCTTCAACGGGTTCACCCTGGCAATACGGTGCTGCGGCTTGAATGAGCCCATCGGCGCGTCGGCGAAGCGACTCGAAGGCGACTTCTCCGAGGCCCAGCAGGGGGAGTTCACCCGCCGCGCGCAGGCGCTCGAAGGTGCAAGCCGCCTCACGGCCCTGTAAACGAGCATTGATAAGTTCGTTTGTTACTCGCCACTCTGAAAGCGCATCCAAGGCAATCGGCTCTAAACTAACCTGATCCTGCAGCGATGGGTCGGTAGTTACGCGCAAGGCCTTTTCCAGGTATAAACGCGTTGGATTTCGTAGTAACGTAACAAGGTCGCGATGGTTCAGCGTGCTCGGCTCGGAGTGCAGCGCGACCGAATAATTGGGAGCACTCGGCTCGATTGCCGGTGCAGCAAGTGCAACGGCACTGCGGTAGTACTCTTCTGAGCGGTTAACCAAGCGAGGGCGACTCCCGTCGAAATAGCGTGGGCTAAAGGGTTGCAATGCTTCGTCGCGATGAACCAGTTCTCGCGGGCTCAATGAGCAGTTCGCTGGCGTTTGGCACGACTCATCGATAGTGTGCATGAGCTCCTCGACGACGACCGACGCAGGCCTTGCCGAATCGTCTCTGGAGCTTCGGCCGACGTAAGTAATGATGAGCCGATCGCGGCAGGCCAATAGGGTCTCGGCAAACAACAATCGATCTTCGTCACTCATGTTGCGATCACCGGTGCGAACGTTTTGGGTGAGAGCGTTGAAGCTCGACGCCGCTGCATGCCTGGGAAACTGCTCGTCCTCCAGACCTACCATGGCGATTACTCGAAACGGTATGCTTCGTAGCGGCAACATCCTGCAAAATGTCACCCCGCCGCTCAGAAAAGACCTGGCTGATGGAGTCGCCTCGAAGCGACCCTTCAGGAGTTGTCTAAGTGAGTAGAAAGAAATATCCGATGCAAAGCCAGCATCGAGGGCTGTGCTTGAAAGTTCACCGAGTGAGGCGACTATTTCTTTCTTTTGCCAATCCGTTTCACGCTCGACGTGAAAGACGTCGTCGAGCATCCGTGTCAGGAGCAAATTGTATGAGTCTAGACTCTGGCTTTGGTTGAGTAGATGGCGAAACTCAAGCAAGGTTTCGCAGGCCTCAGCAACGCGACCCGCCAGTTCTGCGTCTTCGCCCTCCACGTCGAAGGGCGCCCTGCCTGCATAAACCGGGGCCAGCTTCGAATCAAGCGCAACACCGAGCAAAAGACGGCTGAGGCCGAACCGCAACGTGTGCTCTTCGACCGGCGGCAGCCCGGAGTCGCGGCGCTCGGCGCCGTCACTCCCCCAATGGAATCGAAGCAGGCTTAGCCATTTTTCGATTTGATTCAGGCTCGACGGGCCCAGCTCGAATTTGCGCTGAATGAATTCGAACGACAGTAAATCGAGCAGGCGATCTACGGTGATTCGCTGAGACAGTATCTCCAATGTTTGCAGCAAAATATCCGCGAGGTTATTGAAGGATCGCAAGGAGCGATCGGCAATCGTATAAGGGATACGGGAGGTCCGGTTGTCGTAAGCACCAAACACAGCGTCTACAAGTGGCGCATAGGTTTCAATATCGGTAAGCATCACCAGTACATCTTCTGGCACAAGGCTTTCATCGCTATCGAAAATGTCGAGTAGAACCTCGCGCAGTACCTCGATTTCACGCCTGTAACTGTGGCACGCATGAATTTCGATTGAACGGTCCTTCTCCGAAAGGTCGTACTTCGGAGTTTCGTCGAGCCCGTTTCGGTGTCGCAAGGCGCAAATATCAGCCTGTAGCAGCTCGAGGAGATGGCGCGGCTCTGATTCAACGAACTCTTCGGTTCCGGGCCTAGAATCAGGCAGGCCGGCGAGAATACGGTCAAAATGGCGTGCCTGACGACAAAGCGATGTAAATAACGGATGTTGCACGATTAGCTCGTCGTTTGACTGCTGCTTCGGGGCGACGGGCTCTTCGCTTTCGCGACCACAGCGACAACGGCGTACGTACTCGCGGCTGGGTGAAAGCACGAATAGATGCGTGGGAATGCGGCGCCCCAAGGCTTGGAGCAACTGCAAATAGGCGGGCGGCAATAGGCCAACCTGAAAGCAGCACAGCCGTTCGGGCAACAACTCGAGCGAAGTCTGACAATCGTTCAATAGTTCGAGTGTGCGACGGTATCGGTTTGCGAAGTGTTCCTGTCCCAGGCGTGAAGCTAGCTCCCTGAACAGTTCTGGCTGCCATGAGTCGATTCGATCATCGACTTTTTTGCCCTGTAACCAGTCTTCGATCCAGTCGGGGCGATATACTAGGTATTGGTCAAAAGCATCGGCAATTCGAAAACCCAGCTCAAGGCTTCGCTCACTCTTTGAATCACCCTCGAGATAACCCCGAATCTGGGACCATTTGCCGATATCGACAGCCTCGGAGATGCATCGAGCGACGCTGAACCCCAGGCGTTGCTTTTCCCAGGGGTCAAACGATGAACTTGACCCGAGGAGCGCGCGAAACAATTGATCGATGAATGCTCTTGGCAATGGGTGTAGAGCGTTGGTCCACACCCCAAATTTCCGGCTGAGTTCGGACACAAGCCAGCGCTCCATGCCCAGACTCGGAACCACGATGGTTTCCGTGACGTATGCGTTACTTAATGGCTGCGACACGATGTCGCCGAGCCTGTTGAACAAGATATCGAGTCGATTACTGCGATGAATGAACACGCTACCAGGACTCCTGCGAACGGATCGCGTCCAGCATTGCGAAAACTTGGCTTACGACCACGAGCTTGCGGCCACTACGGTTCCGCCGACCCTACTATTGCAACTAGATAGGTCGATATATGTCCGCGCTAGCCGGTCGGGCCATTGTGTTGCGCTCCCTCACCTGCCGGTGGTCGCCAAGAAACTGCAATTGACCTGACAATACGCGAAGGAAGGTATGAATAATTCACAACAATGAACGGCTGGCCGAAATCATTTATCGAAATTGCGGGAACAGACCAGCCGTGAAGTGCGTTCGCAAGGTCAGTCCCGGTATCGGTGGGGACAACCTTACGGATGTGCTAGGCACGCTCCGCAAAGCGGTGTCGCGACCTGGCGGTTGTGCCACTTCTACCCCACACGGTCGTGGGCTTGGTATTCGAATTTGAAGGTCGAGGTTTTCGAGCATGCATCTGGTCGAGTGGCTTCAACGGTTGATGTCCGATTTTGGCGCGGGGTGGGTCATGTGGCTGATGATTGGCCTAAGCGTCATCTCGGTAGCCATTATGCTCGAGCGGGCTTGGTTCTACTTTAGCTTGCGCGATGACATCACGAAATTATCTGAGAAGCTCAGAAAGTCTTTGCGCAATGACGACATGGATGAGGCGAGAAAGCTCCTCGATGCCTCACCGAGCGCCGAGGCCGCGGTAGTGAGCGCAGGCCTCGCGGAAGTTGACCGCGGAGCGCGAGCGGCTGACGAGGCCATGAAGGGAGCCGCTGCGCTGCAGCGAATGCGTCTCGAACGGCGCCTGGCCTTTCTAGGCACTGTCGGTAACAACGCGCCCTTTATCGGCCTGTTTGGGACCGTTATTGGTGTAATTCAAGCATTCGAAGCCCTCGGCAAAGAGGACAAGGTTTCAGCTGCTGTGACTGCCGCCGCCGGAATGGCACCTCAACAAGTAATGGCAGCAATTGCAGAGGCGCTGGTTGCAACCGCAATCGGGTTGGCTGTCGCAATTCCAGCGGTAGCGGCCTACAACATATTCATGCGCAAATCCAAATCAATCCTGGCAAATACGGAAGCCTTGACGCGCGTATTGCTATCCCATCTGGTGGCGCAGTCCGATACGACTGCCGCGGAAGAGTGAGCAAAGATGGCCGCTGCGAGTAACGGCGATGAAGACGGGTTGATTTCCGGAATTAACATTACGCCCTTCGTGGACGTTATGTTGGTACTGCTGGTCATATTCATGGTGACCGCGCGCATTATCGTCTCGCAAGGGATGCCAATGGATCTGCCCAAAGCAGCCAGCGGAGAGAGCATCCAAACGGTGTTTTCGGTCGAATTGACCGTGGATGGAAAGACCGTTGTCAACTCGGTGCCTGTGGCCAATGATGACGCAATCGCGCCTTTGGCCAAGCGGGCCAAAGAGAAGAACAAGGATTTGCGAGCCGTCATTCGCGCTGATTCCAAGGTCGAGCATGGGCGCGTAATCCACGTTCTCGATTTGCTGAACCGGACCGGAGTCTCAAAAATCGCCTTTGCGGTGGCACCCAGTCTCGAAAAAACTGCTCCGACACTGCAACCTTCCCAATGAACTAGCGTATGTCTTCCCGTCGCGAAATCTCGCAACGAAATTCCGCCGAACCAGACGACGATTTGTCTGAGCCTTTACCGCAAGGCCTTCAGATGTCCACAAAACCTCAGCATAGTGACGCACGCGAACTTTCGTCGAAATCCAGGCGGCCGCGTCCTGATCCCCTGGCAAGAGTCAGGGCTCTCGGAGAGCGTCAAAATCGCTACGGGATGACCATCGGTTTGGTACTCGCGCTCAGTGTTCACGGCGCCGGCGCGGCCCATGGCTACACATCGCTGATTGATATGGGGGCTTTTGCGGCACTGGTACAATCCATGGTTCGGGATGACGTTCGCGCCACCTACGCAGTCGAGGTGGCACCCGAAAAACCCCCTCCGCCTCCACCGGAAGAACCGCCCCCCCCCGAACCCGAACCCCAACCCAAGGTCGCGAATCGCAACGCCCCGGCGGAAGCCACTCCGCCGCCGCCTGCTCAGGCGGGCAAGGTACTCACTGCAGCCCCGGACCCCGAGGCGCCCCTCGACCTCACTGGCGACGGCTTCGTTACCGGTGACGGTGATCGATATGTCGGCGGAGTGACATCTGCCAAGGGCACATCTACGACGGCAGTGCATCAGTCCCAGACTGAAAATTGGCGGTAAATCGGCCATACCGGCACTGGGAAGAACGATAACGCCGCGACGAAAGTGGATCTCTCGAGTATCTCAAAGCCCCTCGACTCCGCCTGGAATGATTGCGGGTTTCCCCCCGAAGCCGATACCGATCAAATCAATTTCATGCGCGTTCGCATCATGGTTACGGTGGGCTTAGACGGTCGTGCGCAAAAGGTTACCGTGCTCAGCGATCCGGGACATGGCTTCGGGCGCCAGGCGCAACAATGTGCCTTCCGCAAATCATATAGTGTCGCGCTAAGTTCCGACGGTAAACCCGTAGTCAGCACAACGCCGCCGTTCGGCGTTACGTTTACTAGGTAATTGGACTAGTCGTGTCGGCGCGCTGGGCCCCGAGCCCGCGCGCGGCGTTCTGACGACCGTATGCCGAGCCCAACTCGGGGGGCGTTCGGTTTGACTCGCGCATGAGGCACGAATGATTCTCGGCCCGAGTACCAGCCGTGCTTCGCGTCTTTTCCAATTGGGTGACCAGCAACCCTGGTGCGGCGGTCATTGGTCCCGTTTGCACTTTGAGTTTAGCGCGGCTGCCGTTATATTCGCGTGTCCTCATGAATTCCCCGATTGAACCTTTGCAGCGAGCAGAGCTATTTCAGGGGCTAAAGCCGGCGGCCTTGGAGCTTTTGCTCGCAATCGCGGCCGAGGAGCAGCACGCCAAGGGCATGTACCTGTTTCGTCACGGCGATTCTGGGGAACGCCTCTATCTGATATTGGAAGGCAAAGTTCGGATCAGTCGAAATGTTGGAGGGATGGGGGAGGAGGCGCTCGCAATATTGGGGGCGGGTGAGGTGTTTGGTGAAATGGCGCTTCTGGACGAATCGCCGCGCTCTGCCGATGCAATAATCCACGAATCTTGCCGGCTCTTGTCGATCCCCAAAGATGCCTTCGATGACTTGCTCTTTTCCCGCAAGGAGCTGGCCTACGAAGTACTCTGGGGTTTCGTTAGACTCCTTAGCTCGCGACTGCGAGAGACCAACGACAAGCTAACGTTCTTGTCGGTGAGCGGCCGTTTTGGTTGAGTGCCATGCGACAGGCGTGCCGGTGCCCAAGTGCCCGCGAGCGTGCCGTGCCCGCTTAACATCGCGCCCGCGAGCTTGCTCGCCAAACAAACTTCGCGTTTCTCGCCGCGTGGTCTTCGTAGTGTCTAACCCAACTTGAATGGCTGGCAATGCGGTGCCGACGCGCTCACCCGATGTTAGTTGACTGAGGGTGGGAGTTACGCGCAACGGCGGCGAGAGAACATAAATAGAGTGAACATCCGGGTGCCTGGGGGCATGACCCCATCGGGGCGAGAGCCTCTTCAGGCTTTTCTCGGAGCCGGGCAAGCGCCCGGGCTCCGGCTCCGAGAGCAACGAATTGAGGGCAAGTCGCGCTCGATTGACCGCCTCTCAGGCGCAGTGCCGGGTGACCGGCCTTTTCCGTGCCGCTGTGCCACAATATAATTTGCGAATTATGTGCTGCGAATTTGACTCGCCAACACCCGTTCAGTATCCTCTGTCCCACCATGCAGGGCTTGACAAAGCGCCAGCTTCAGACGCTGGATTTCATCCGGCAGTCCATCAATCAACGTGGGTATCCTCCTACGCTGCGCGAAATTGGGGAACACATGGGCATTCGTTCAACGAACGGTGTCAATGATCATCTTCGTGCACTCGAGCGCAAGGGCTACTTGCGGCGCGAGGACATGAAGAGTCGCGCACTCAAGCTCGTTGAATCGATGGTTGCTGCCTCCGATGCCGCCATCGCCAACACCAACAATACGACTCCTCCTCCGGAGTCCTTCGATGCGAATGATATGGTCGAAGTGCAGATCCTCGGGCGCGTAGCAGCCGGTCTGCCCTTGTTGGCGGAAGAAAATGTAGTTGAACACGGTGCACGTCGATCGAGGCCTGCTCCGCGGAGGTCGCGATGTTTTCGGTCTGCGTGTCGCCGGCGACTCAATGATCGAAGCCGGGATCCTCAATGGGGACTATATCTTCGTCCGAAAGCAACCGACTGCGGATCGCGGCGATGTGGTTGTGGCCTTGATTGGTGACGAAGCCACGGTGAAATACTACTTCCCCGAACGAGATTATATTCGGTTCCAACCGGCCAATAGCCGGATGGCACCAATTCTGGTTCGGTCTATGGATTTCAAATCTACGATGCTTCTTGGGAAAGTCGTCGGCATCTATCGGCGTCTGTGATTTTCTTACCTTTTTTTCTGTCAGCCTCCCCAGAACGCCCGTCATAATGGCGGGCGTTCTTGTACGTGCCTGCGAATCGATGGCCGGCCGGCAGGGTCAGAGTGGGCCCCGGTCCAAGTTTCCGCTTCGGGAAACTCCGGCAGATGTCGATTTACGCCTCAAGGCATCGGCTGCCTGGTTGACGTGGGTTTTTGCTCGTTGGTAGCGTCTGTTTCGACGATAGTCGGTCTCCGAGGGCCGCATGCAATCCCCGATTGAAATCTCATACACCTCCACAGCAGCTCTCCGTAAAGCGCTTTCTTTCATTGCGCCGCTCGTTGCAATTGCCTTTTGCACTTCGGGCTGTGGCAATTCGCTGTACGCACTTCGCGCAAACGCAGCAGCGAGTAAATTAGAAGAGGCGCGCAATGCCGGCGCGGAGCAGCGCGCTCCTTACGAGTACACGTTGGCTAAAGAGCATCTCGACAAAGCGATGTCAGAAGCCGCGGAAGCCGACTACGGCGACGCGTATTCGATGGCCGATGCCGCCTATGACTATGCCGACAAAGCCGTGGAGCGCTGTAAGCAATCCTCGCCGAATGCGGCTGCGGCGAGCGTCAAGGAGTCGGCGCAATGAGTTACAAGCTTCGTCCGACTCACTTAGGCTTGATGTGTTCAGCCGCACTACTCTTGGCGTGCGCGGAGACCGCTCAGATGCAGGGCCAGCTGGCAGGGCTCAAGGACATAGTGAAGAAGGCCCAAGACAACGGCGCCAAGTACTGCGCGCCCCGGGAACTGGCGCTAGCAGAGAGCCATCTCGAATTTGCGCAGGTTGAACTGGAACAAGGTTTTGCGTCGAAAGCGCAGTATCACTTGTGGATTGCCGAACCCAACGCAGAGGCGGCGGTGTTCCTGTCGCCGCCGGAGAAGTGTGCGTATGCCGGCGACCGCGACGGTGACGGCCTAATCGATTCACTCGACAAGTGTCCGGACCAGCCTGAGAACTACAACGGCTTCCAAGATGGTGACGGCTGTCCCGATGATCCGGATACTGACATGGACGGTATTCCCGACTCAGTCGATCAGTGCGTGCTCGAGCCCGAGGACAAGGACGGCTACCTCGACGACGACGGCTGCCCCGATCCGGACAACGACGCTGATCAGATCATAGACAGCAAAGACAAGTGTCCGAACGAAGCCGAAGATCGCGATGGCTTCGAGGACGACGACGGCTGCCCCGACCCGGACAACGACAAGGACAAGGTCCTCGACGTTGACGACATGTGCCCGAACGAACCCGGACCCGCCGACAGGGAACCGAAGGGCTGTCCGCAGAAGCCCGCTCTGGCTATCGTGACGGAAAGCGAAATCAAGATCTCCCAGCAGATCCATTTCGAGTACAACAAGGCAGTCATCCGCCAGGACAGCTTCCCGGTGGTGGACGCCGTGGCCGAGATTCTCAAGAAGTACCCGGACCTCAAGATGGAAATCCAGGGTCACACCGACAACAAGGGCGGTCCCGACTACAACAAGCGGTTGAGCGACCAGCGCGCCGCGGCAGTCCGGACGTACCTGATTGAGCATGGCATCGCTTCCGACCGGTTAACGTCCCATGGCTACGGCCTCGAACGTCCGCTGGTACCCAATGATTCCGATAACAACCGAGCCCTAAACCGTCGGGTGCAATTTGTGCGCACCGATGTCGCCAAGGAAGGGCAGTCCCCGTAACGGCTAAGGGCGTGACGGGACAGCCCGGCCGCGCTAGCTAATCGCGCCCCAGCTCTGGCCAAGGCCCTTCCTAAACCGATCCCTTGGAGGATCCGCAGTGAACCCGAAACTGACACTTCGATTCCTAATCACAGTTCTGATTGCCACATTCTCACTCTCAGCTGTTGCTGCGCCCAAAGACGGGGCAGCACTGAAGAAAGTCGATGAGGCGATCAACGTCCACTACCTCGCCACCGAGTTCGACAAGGCGGAAGCCATGTTGCTCGGTGTAATCAAGGCTTGCGGAAAGGACTGCAGTCCGAACGTCATAGCCAAAGCGTACATGTACGTTGGCCTAGTGCGCGGCTGCGGAAAGAATAACCTTGCCGGTGCCAAGGATGCCTTCGAAAAAGCCAAGGCCGCTGATCCGGGCATTGCGCTAGACGCAGCGTTGGCAACCCCCGAGGTTCAAGCCGAGTTCAATAAAGTTGGGGGAGGCGGAGGCGCCGCGACGCCGGTAGCAGCGGCTACCGCTGCCGGTGCCGAACCCGCGGAAGCAGCGGGAGGGCTTTCCTGCACACCAGCTGCCGGTTACGAAATTCAGACGCGGCAACCCATTCCAATCAGTTGCACGCCGCCCGCGGGAGTCACCAAAGGCGAGCTCAACTACAAGAGCCCCAATGGCGATAGTTTCAAGACCGTCCCCATGAAGGTGGAAGGCGGCACACTGCGCGCCCAGATCCCCTGTGACGGAGTAGCCGCAGCCGGCAGTTTGAAGTGGTACGTCATCGCGCAAGACGCCAAGGGCGACACGATTGACACCATGGGCAATGAACTCGGCCCCGCAGAGTTCAACGTCGTGGCTCAGTCAGCTCAGCCCGCGCCCGCGTTCCCCGGCGGCTCACCGCCAGCGCGCTGCGGAGCCATGGCTGGCAACGGTGCTGAGGGCAACGAGTGCCCGCCCGGCATGCCCGGTTGCAAGAGCGGCGGCGGCTGGGGCGACAGCTGCACCCCCGCTGACAAGTGCAAGAAGGGCCTCTACTGCGCCAGCGGCACCTGCGAAAACGCCCCCAGCTGCGAAACCAACGCCGACTGCGACAGCGGCCGCTGCACCGATGGCTTCTGTCTAATGGGAGACAGCGCGGGGGCAGGAAAATACCGCCGGTTGATGGTTGGTATCCACTTTGCGCCGGATTTGTGGATTACGTCGGCTACGAAGGATGTTTGTGGACAGAAGAGTGCCTACGCCGGAACGTATTCCTGCTATCAGCAGGGATCGCGCGCTGTAAATACTGACCCGGCCGGGCCAGACTCGATGGTCACTGTGCCATTAGGAGCTGACGGATATGCGGGTAACATAAATTCCGGCATGTCCGTAGCCACGATGCGCCTCTTAGCGTCACTGGATTACGCTCTGACTCCTAACGTGACCATAGGCGGTCGCGCGGGTTTTGCATTCAGAGGCGGTCCCCAATCCATCAAGTACAACCTTGGTGCTCCAGCCGAGAGCACAAGTTTTTTGCCAATTCATGTCGAAGCAAGGGCAGCCTATTGGTTCAAGCCGCTTTCGATGCCCGGCATCCACCCGTACGTTCACCTGGGCGGTGGCATGGCACAAGTGGACGGAAAAGTAACGGTCCAGGCGTATCGGCAGTCAACATATGCCTGCACCGCACCCGGTCAGGGAACTTGCAATGCCCTTGGCCTGACAACGACCGATCCAAAGACGAATCAGGTTGACGGCTTCGGCATTGTTTCTTACGACGCCTGGCGCAAAATGGGCCAAGGCTTCGGAACGATTGGTGGCGGCGCGCTTTTCCCGCTCGGAGATAACGGCGGCGTTCTGCTGAACCTCAATATCATGTTCATGCTGCCCAATAGCGGCACCGTGCTCGAGCCGTCTTTGGGTTACGTGCTCGGGTTGTAGTCTCGCCGCTAACCCGACCGCATGTCATTCTTCGCCATCGCGGCGATCGGGAAATACTACGTCCGCCCACAGAATCGATAGGTCGAGCTCGATGGCTTCGAAGGGTTCGGCTCGCACCTTCTCTGTGCCTTCATGCGACGCTACGAGAAGCCATGAATGATCCTTGTTTCTGAAAATCTCAAGAGTGCGCTCGATTGGGTCAACGAACCAAAGATGAACGACCCCTTCTTCCCCGTAAATGCGCCGCTTGTGTACTCGGTCGATGCTTGCTGACCTGGGCGACAGGACTTCGCACGCCCAATCTGGCGCCAACGTGAAGTAGGCAACGTCGGCAACCAACGCGGGCATCCGTTCGCGCCGCCAGCCGGCGAGATCCGGGACCAAGACGTTGGTTCCGAAGTGAAGTTCGGGCTCATCGACGATAATCCATCCACCGGGACCCCCGCGACCGCGCTTGAAGGGTGGACCTAATTCTTCGCCCAAAGCTGACGAGGCCGCAGCATGAGGTTTGGCTGGTCGCGGCGATAACACGAGTTCGCCATCGACAATCTCGGCTATCAAATGCGCAGGTGCCGAGAGGATGTCTTCGTACGTGGCGGCGCGACGAGCTGGGGTGACCACGGCTACAGCATAGCTTTGCCAGGCTTGCTCGCCCAGAATTCGCTGAATTGGCGGCATTTGTATCCCCCGCGCCTGCAAGAATTTCCCAGCAGTGCGAAAACCCAGCTTGCCCCAAGCTAGGCGTTGGTATAACATTTGTTATACCCGAGAATGAAGACGGCAATCTCAATACCAGACGAGATATTCAAACAAGCAGAGCGAGTGTCTAAACGGCTTGGCGTTTCGCGAAGCGAATTGTTTACGCGCGCCATGCAGGAGTACCTTGGTGTTCAGCGCGACGCGGATGTTACTGCGTCATACAATGAAGCATTTGCCGAAGCGGGCCCCGATGACCTGGCTGAATTTCGGAAGTGTGCCGCCAAGAAATCACTAGCGTCTGTCGAATGGAGCGACGAGTGAGGCGAGGAGAGGTTTGGTGGGCAGATCTTGGTGAGCCAAAGGGCTCGGCCCCGGCGCTGCTTCGGCCGGTAGTCATTGTTCAGGATGATTTGCTCACTAACAGCAAACTTGCCACCGTCATGATCGTTCCTCTGACGTCGAACCTAAAACGAGCGGTGGCGGCTGGGAACGTTCAGATTGAACCCAAGGACGCGAGCCTGAAGTCAGCGTCAGTCGCATTGGTCTGTCAAGTAATGACGATTGACAAGACTTTGCTTACTCGACTCGCCGGATTGCTGCCCAAACGCGTGATGCGTAAAATTGATTTGGGATTGCGGCTAGCGCTGGGGCTTTCGATTTGACGCTCGCTCCCAACCAGTACAGTGACGCAACATCGCTGCGACAACGTTTTGCGGTACGACGCCTTGGCTGGAGCGGCTTTCACGGTAATGCAATCTCCTGCCTCTCATCGAAACGATGACCCGAATCATCCCGACGATGCCCCTTCTCATGGGAGCCGCGTTCAGCTTGGGTCAATCGCGATGCTACGCCTCGTCGAAACGATGCCCCATCTCATCGATTCGATGATACGGGGGCGACTTTTTAGGCCGACCGGAGTCAAAAATCCGAACATCTCGACGCATCGCGACGCCACTTGATCGACCGAAGGCGCTACCTGTCCCCTTGAGAACGCCACTTGAACGACAGGTGACACTACTTATTTGAAAGAGGGGGGAATTCGTTCGACAGAAGTCGCCCCCCGTTTGCTCGAAAACGACACGTGAACGAGCCGCGATGCCACGGGATTGAGAGTGCACATCACGGATATGCAGTGCGATTCTCCGCGATCGAATCGCGGTTCGAGCGAAACGTGCGAAGGGTTTGCCGAGATCCCCGGGGATGATCCGGGTCATCGAAAGGGTTCTCCGGGTCATCGGATCGATGATCCCGGGCGGCTGTTTCGTGAGGGGGCTTCCCGTGCCGATGTGCCATAACAATTGGAATTTACTTGTTATTTGACTCACTGGTTGCCGGTCCTGAGTCAGGAACACGAGGGAGCGTCAATATTCTTGCCAAAAATTCATATGGGGGTGTATGGCCCACATGACTTTTCACAGTCCCTGAAAGGGGGTCAACATGCAGGACCGCGTAGGAGCGAATGTCCCAACCGACGAACAGGTTGCGGGTTGGGTTACGACCATTAATAAGCTTCAAAAAGACATGGCGCCATTTGGCGTCGGGCTGACTCCGGATGAGCGCCGGCACACCCTCAAGTTCAGACCCGGGGGTGAAACGATCGTGCATGCACTCGCCGGTACCGTGCGCAAACACGACGTTGCGCTGCCGGGGATCACGGCTGACGCCATGGAGGCCGACCTGCTCCTGGTGCAAAAGATGAAGCCGGTACGCGATGCTGCCGAGGCACTCTTTCAGTTCGCGGATGACACCATCCTCGAAGCGTCCTCGGAGTGCTGGTACGCGGCCACCGCCTACTACACGATGTTCAGTCGAATGGTCACGAGTTTCCCCGACATCAAAGCCGTCGTTGCCCAAGTTGCATCATTCTTTGCAACGCGTCGACGGCAGCAGCCGCCAGCAACCGAGCCGGAGAAGAAGTAGCGCGCAGAGTCCGGTGCAATTGAGTGACGAAACTGCCGAGCGATCGAGGTTCAGTGGTTTCGCTGCACAACTTGGGCTTCTGGCCGGTATCTCAGAGTAGGTTACACATGAATTGACGGTACCCAGCCGTCGCAAGCCAGCGTTGCAACCGAGTCAAAAGTTCAGACCATATGCTTGGCAAGCATATGCGGGCGCAGCATATTGTGTACGTGATCGAAATCATCGGGACCACCGAATTTGAGGGGTGGTTCATGGAGTTGTCTGAATCGGACACTGACGCGGTGGCTCGTATGGTCGAGGTGTAAAGACCATGCCAACGAAAACGTGGGAATCGATCAAGCGAAAGAAAATGTCCGAAGAGCGAATTGCTCGTATTAAGAATAGCGCTCACAACGAGGTTATCGCTCTTACCTTACGGGAGTTGCGCGAGGAGGCGGGTTTGACTCAGGTCGAGGTGTCGAAACTCGCTGACATGACGCAATCGGCCTTGTCTCGCCTCGAGCGCCGCGAGGACAATCCTATCCCTGCACTGCGGCAGTATGTCGAAGCGCTTGGTGGTGAACTGGAGTTGGTGGCTATCCTTGGTCACAAGCGCATAAAGCTGGTTGGAGTCTAATGGCGAGGTGCGGCCGTGAGGCCTAGGCTCGGCGCTGGGTGCAACGACTTGGCTCCAAGGTCTGTACTCGATGGCGTAGCGGTCTCGCACCACGGGCATCGCGATACGAGATGCGTTATCCTGAACCCCATGGTGCCTGTCAAAGCACACGTGGAACACGGTCGGCTCAAACTTGACGAGCCAACGAACTTGCCGGAAGGCCAGGTTGTGGAACTTGTGCCAATCAATGAATTGCTAGCCACCGGCGGGGATTGCCTCGATGGTGAAGATCGCGCAGCATTGCACGCGGCATTGGATGAAGCCGAAGCCGACATTGATGCGGGTCGAGTCGTGAATGAAGCTGACGTCTGGGCTACGCTTCGAGCCATTAAGTGAACATAAAGTACGCGCTTCGAGCGCTGAAAGAAATCGAGCAGTGTGCTCGCTGGTGGGTTGCTCACCGCGATGCGCGATTTCTGTTTGAGGAAGAATTAGCAGCGGCAATTCGCCAAATTCGGAGCGTTCCTCAATTGGGTCGAATCTACCGGGTTGTGGGGGCGCGAATTCAACGGCGCGTTCTAATGCCGAAGACGGAACATCACGTTTACTATCGATTCGAAGAACCGGATCTCATTTTGATCCTCTCAGTCTGGGGAGCCCGCCGCAAACGCGGCCCGAATTTGTAACGTTTGCAGAGACCACGAATTGGTTGGAGCTTGACCAATGCCGATAGTGCCGCTTTCAGGCTACCTTGCGCCATGTGGCATGCCGCCGGCTCGTCTAAGGCGGTTCCAAGTGGCTGTGATCTTCATATCTTCGTCACTTGGTTTTTACTCAGTCAGAGCCAGGGCACTACCATAGAGCGCCGCGAGGACAATCCTATCCCTGCACTGCGGCAGTATGTCGAAGCGCTGGGTGGTGAACTCGAGTTGGTGGCGATCCTTGGCCACAAGCGCATAAAGCTGGTTGGAGTCTAGTTCGGGCTGTCCGAGCCGGATGGTCGGGTTGACGGGCTCGGTTACTTGCAGTATTCTTGGGTAGCAGCGACCGCATAGATGGCCCAGGCAAACAGAACCATAGAGCTACCGGAGGACCTTCAGGCTTTTGCTGAGGAACGGGTGCGCACTGGTCAAAATTCATCGGTGGCAGAAGTTGTGCGAGATGCATTTAGTGCATTGCAGTTAGGAACTTCTGAAGCGCGAGATCTAGATGCGGATTGGTCGAAGGCCTGGGCTGTTGAAATTGATCGTCGCCTGATGGAAGAGCCCGATGCTTCTTTTGGGCCTGACGATGAGCGTGAGTCGGTGCAGGCACTATGTCAGTCGGAGTCTGATGATTCCGTGCCGAAGCTCCCAAAAAATCCGGCAAATGAGGAAAGTTCCGCGATAATTGTGTAGGCGAGAGCTCTCGCGGTCATGCGGGCGCAATTGTGGTAATCTTCAGATGTCAATGCAGCCCACTCGTCCAGTCGTTGTTCCCTATACCTACGCGGAGTATGCGGCTCTGCCTTCAGATGGGCGGCGTTGGGAGCTAGTTGATGGAGATTTTGAAGTGACCCCCGCCCCGATGCCGCGCCATCAAACCGTGTCACGTCGCCTTCAGTTTGAGTTGATGAAACAATTGGAAGAAACTGGAATTGCGTCGGTATTCGATGCGCCCATTGATGTTATTTTTTCGGACACGGACGTGCTCCAGCCGGATCTTGCGATTCTGCGGAGCGAGCGGCTTCACTTCGTAACTGAACGGGGAATTGAAGGGCCGCCCGATATCGTCGTGGAGATTCTTTCGCCGAGCAGTCGTGTCATGG
Organism: uncultured delta proteobacterium; assembly: GCA_963819085.1. Lineage (GTDB taxonomy): Bacteria > Myxococcota_A > Polyangia > Polyangiales > Polyangiaceae > FEN-1139. The sequence continues at coordinate 5,704 of CAWFUX010000049.1, read as the reverse complement.
ACCGTCGCGTGAAGCCGCGCACGTACGCGCGCTACGCGGTGCCGGAGTATTGGATAGTGGACGGCGAACTTGGTCAGCTCGAGATTCACCGGCTTGGCGCGGAGGGTTATGTGCTCGACATGCGGTACGATCGCGCGTCAACCCTCGTCACTCCGAGTTTCTCTGAGGTCAAGATTGACCTTTCTCACGTGTTTCGACCGTGAGAATGGGCACGCGGTTGGTTGTGACTCGTTGAGGTGCCTGAGCGGCAAGCCAGTCGTCCGGTGCCAGGGGCGAACTCCCCATGGACAACTTCTCGTGATTGCGGCAACGTGAGCGCGGATTTCCGGCCCCAAGGTGCAAAATGAGTGATCCTGTCAAATACGTGCTCGATGAAACGCGAATCCCCAAGAATTGGTACAACATTATGGCGGACTTTCCCCAGCCGCCAGCGCCGCCGCTTCATCCCGGGACGGGTCAGCCCGTAGGGCCCGAAGCGCTCGAGCCAATATTTCCGAAGGTACTTATTCAGCAGGAAATGTCGGCGGAACGTTGGATTGAAATCCCGAAACCCGTTCGTGAGGTTTATAAGCAATGGCGGCCAAGTCCCCTGTACCGGGCGCGTCGTCTCGAGCGCGTACTCGATACACCGGCTCGCATCTATTACAAGTACGAGGGCGTGAGTCCGTCCGGGAGCCACAAGCCGAATACGGCCGTCCCTCAGGCTTTTTACAATAGTGAAGCCGGTATCAAGCGCATATCGACCGAGACGGGAGCGGGACAATGGGGGTCATCGCTTGCCTTCGCGGGTTCACTGTTCGGCATCGAAATCAGGGTGTTTATGGTGCGTATCAGCTTCGATCAGAAGCCGTACCGCAAAGCCTTGATGCAAGCCTATGGCGCCACTTGCGTGGCCAGTCCGAGCGAAGAAACCGAAATTGGTCGAAAGATGCGCGAGCTATACCCGGACACCACCGGCAGCCTCGGCATAGCCATCAGCGAAGCGATGGAAGTGGCCGCGAAGGATCCCGGCACTAATTACGCGCTCGGGAGCGTTCTCAATCACGTGTGCTTGCATCAATCGGTGGTGGGTCTCGAAGCCATCGAGCAATTCGACTTGGCCAATGACTACCCAGATATCGTGATTGCCTGCGCTGGCGGCGGCAGTAACTTTGCGGGCCTCGCCTTTCCGTTTTTGGGTGCGCAACTGCGCGGTGGCAAAAAGGTGCGAGTGATTGCTGTTGAACCCGCTGCCTGTCCCTCGCTCACCAAGGGGAAATTTGCTTATGACTTTGGCGACACGGGACAGTTTACCCCCTTGCTCAAGATGTTCACGTTGGGTTCTAGTTTCGTGCCGCCGGGCTTTCATGCCGGCGGGCTTCGCTACCACGCGATGTCACCGCTTGTAAGTCATGCTCAGTCGCTTGGGCTCACCGAAGCGAGGGCTTACCATCAGACGGCATGCTTCGAGGCGGGCGTCCTGTTTGCCCGTGCGGAAGGCATTATGCCGGCGCCCGAGTCAACCCACGCCATTCGATGCGCCGTGGATGAAGCCCTTCGTTGTAAGCAGGAGGGAACCAGTCAGTCGATCGTGTTCAACCTCTCGGGGCATGGCCATTTCGATATGAGCGCATACACCGACTATTTCGACGGAAAGCTCGTGGATGTCGCTTACGACGCCGAGGGTATTCAGAAGTCGCTGGACAAACTACCTAACGTGGCCTGAGCGCGGCCAAAAAGGGTTGCCGAGAAAAAAACCGCAATAATCCGAGTTGCTTGGCGAAATTTCAGTGTAAACTGACATTATGTCTAGTCTCCGCGTTCGACAGATCTCGCAAAGGGTAGCCCTCGTGCTTGCCTGTGCGTCGATGTCAGCCGCTGTCACCGTGCCCGCCGCAGCCGCGCCTGACAAAGAAGAGCTGTCCAAAGCGCGTGCTCGGTTTCAACAAGCTACTGAATTGGAACAAGCCGGCAATTGGGCCGCGGCGCTTCAGCAATTTCGCGAAGTCGGCCAGGTCCGCATGACCCCTCAAGTTCGGTATCACATCGCGCTCTGCGAAGAAAAACTGGGTAAGCTCGTAGCCGCGTTAGGCGGCTTCGAACTCGCACTATCCGAAGCCGAGTCCCTGGGTCCGGATTTCCGCAAAGAGGTGGAAGACAAGACCAATGCGCTACGGGAACGCATTCCCAAGCTGGTGATCGAACGGGGCGAAGGGGCCGAAGCTGCGACCATCGAGCTTGACGGCATCGCCCTCGGCGCGAGCTCCATCGGTATCGAGGTGCCGCTCGACCCGGGTCCTCATCAGATTTCCGCCCGTGCTTCTGGCTACGACGTCTATACCGAAACCATCGAGGTTCCCGAGAAGGAGACCAAGCGAGTCTCGGTGACTCTGAACAAGCTCGCTGAAGAGAGCGGCGGGAACGCGAGCGCGGGAAATACGGGCGCTCCCGCTCCGGCTGGCCCCGTGCAACACCCATCGCGTGTATTGCCCTACGCAATTGGAATTGGCGGCGGCGTATTATTGGCATCCTCCGGCGTGTTCTTTTTGATGCGGCAGTCGCAAATCAACACGCTCAATACACTTTGCGGTGGGACTACATGCCCGTCCAACGTGAATGTTGACGAAGTTAACAATCACCGAAGTAAGCTGAACACGTATGATGCCATAATGAAAATTACGGCGATTGGTGGCGTAGCCGCTATCGGTGTTGCGGTCGGCTTGATTGTGCTCGAACCGAAACCGCAAAAGCCGGCAACCGCGGGCCTCTTTATCAACCCCACTGCGCCCGGAGCGGATGTCGGTGGGTTCAGCCTCGCTGGCGCGTTCTGACGTCGCTAGTGTCCACGTGCCGATGTGGCAAAGAAAGCAATCAGCCTTCAGCCAGAATTCTGAATCCCTGACCGCTGACAGCCAGTCGTCAATTCAGATTCAACCCCAGTGCCGTTCGACGCGGAATGACTAAAACCCGGGGTCTTGCTTCCAAGTCGTGACAGGCGGTTTGGCCTTTGCCGACGCAGAAGTGGCAGGATTGGCCGCGCCCGACTTATCTCCAGATGACTTCGTAGACTTGCCCCAATTGCGCCCAGCCTTGGTGGAGTCGGGAGCCAACTCGACCGTCGCGGAGGCACTCGGCTGCGTCGCTGCTGACGCCGGGGGCTGCGCCGATGCAGATTCCTCGCTGTTGACCGTCGAGGCACTCGGCGTGGCAGACAACGTCACGGAAGCACTTGCCGAGGCCTTGGTGGCCTCCGCAGAGCTGCGCGACTTGAGTGCCGCAAGCAGCCCGCCCGCGAGAAGTGCCAAGGCCGCAATTGCTGCTCCCATTACCATCTTGCGGCGCGGTGATATCTGCCCAACGCCAGTCATCGTGCCGGTGGCATTGCTGCTGGACGGGACACCCGATAAATCATTGGACGTCACACCCGTGCGCGTCACGTAACTCACTTGCGAGTGCACGCTTTGACGCATGGGCTCAGGCGTGTTGGTAAGCGGCTGCGCTGCACGTGTCTTGGCAATTTCTTCGGCGCGAACCAGTGCCTCGGACATCTGGGCATGTCGCTCGGCCCGCTTGTCGCCAAATAAGCCCATTACGAATTTGCCGACGTCTTCGTCGGTGCTTGCGCGCTGGGCCTGTGGCAATTGATCCAAGGCCTTCAGAAGTTCGTTGGCGGTCTGGTAACGCCTGTCTGCGTCTTTGGACAGAGCCTTGATGACGACCTGTTCCAATTCGAGCGGATAATCCGGAACGACTTTGCGCGGCGGCATCACTGGTTGCGGCGCGCAGATATTGTACATAGTGGCCGCCTCGGACTCGCGACGGAACGGGTGCTTGCCAGTTGTCAGCGCGTACAGCACGATTCCCATCGCAAATAAATCAACACGTCGATCGATTTGCCCGCCTTTGACCTGCTCGGGCGCCATGTACGCCACTTTGCCTTTTATTTGGCCCGCAACGGTAGCCCCGCCGCCCAGTGCGGTGGCCTTGGCGACGCCAAAATCTACGACTTTTGACACGCCGTCATACGTAACCAGGATATTTTGCGGCGATATGTCGCGATGCACGAGTCCGACTAGTTTGCCATCGCCGTCCTTGAGCTCATGCGCAGCTTGCAAGCCTGCGCAAGCCTGGATCGCAATGCGCACGGCCACCGGTATGGGAACGCCGCCCTTCGAGCGCGCAGCTTTCATGAGCTGATTGAGTGGAACGCCGTCGATCCACTCCATGACCAAGAACAAGATGCCGTGCTGCTCGCCCAAGTCGAGAATCTCGACTACGTGCGGATGCCGAATCTGCGAGGCGAGTGATGCCTCGTCCAAAAACATCTGTTCGAATTGCTCGTCTTCACTCAGCTTCGGCAGCATCGTTTTGACGGCGACGATCTTCTGAAAACCACGGGAGCCTTTGAGGCGGGCGGCCCATACCATAGCCATACCGCCCGCAGCGATGGGCAACAGAAGCTCGTAGCGTCCGAGGACGTGGCCGGGGCCGATCTCACCGGCCTGTTGCGATAACGTGGGTTCCAAGGCCGTATTCACGCGACAATTCAAGAGTTTGGCTCGAGCCAGGCTCTGACTCAAGCAGTCAGTTTCACGGGGTGGGGTTAGCGATTGCTGATTGACGGTATTTGGGTTCCGTCACCGCGAACAGGGACGGCCAAAAACACGGCGCACGCTAGCCCTAATCTGCCAGATGGGTCAATTGAGACGAGGCTTCTAGGCGCCTGTCGATAGGTCGAATTCCTGAACCCGGGATCCCCGTCCGGATACCCTCTACGCGTTTGTGCGCATTTCCCGGGTATGTAGAGGTAGGATACGGTTTCCGCTTCCGAGGGGTCAGCTCGCCGTGGCCGAGGCTTTCGGATTTGTCTCGGAGTCCGGTAACGCTAACCGCAGGTGCCGCCGCCTTCGAATCTCGCGACGAGTTTATCGAATAGTGCATCGAGCTTTGCATCGATTATCTGATGTTTGGGGTTGTTCTCGTAGAACGCCACTATCTCCTCGGCGCCCTTCGAAAACGGAATCGACGCGACGTAGTCGGGCACGAGGCGTCGCAATTTGGTGTTGTCAAAAATGACACTGTGAGTCTTGTCTCCGAGCAAACTGTCGCCCCAATCCTTGTCGTAATCGGCGATACGCTCGGATGGCACTGGCACAATCTTTACGTCGTTACCCATGGCGCGACCCAGTATTCTCGTGATTTCATTCCACGTATTTACTTCGTCGGTCGTAATGTGAATCGCTTCGCCAATAGCACGGTTGTTCCCGAGCAGTCCGACGAAACCCTTGGCAAAGTCGCGATGGTGCGTCAACACCCAAAGAGATGTCCCGTCCCCATGTACGACGATCGGTTTGCCCTGCTTGATGCGGGAAAAATTGGTGTAGCCCCCGTGAAGCGGAATTAGCCTAGCATCATAGGTATGCGACGGTCGCACTATCGTTATCGGAAACCCTTCCTCGCGATAGGCCTTAATCAGCGTTTCTTCGCATGCTATTTTATCGCGAGAGTACTGCCAGACAGGGTTTGAAAGTGGGCTCGATTCCGTGATCGGTAACAGACGCGGCGGCGTTTGGTACGCCGAAGCCGAGCTGATGAATAGCAATTGCTCGGTGCGGCCCCGAAATATGTCCATGTCTCGCTTTACGTGATCGGGGACGAACGCAATGAAGTCGGCGACTGCATCGAACCTTTCGCTTCCGAGCGCCGCCTTGACGGCTCCAACGTC
>CAWFUX010000048.1:0-434863 GCA_963819085.1 uncultured delta proteobacterium | reverse complement strand
GCGTTCTATGAGCACAACGGTCCCGCTCGTGAGGCGCTCAAACTCGGCGAATTTGACACGCCGCGTCCCGACCCGGGCGAGGTCCGCGTCAAACTCGCGACATCCGGCGTCAATCCCTCCGACGTTAAGGCGCGCTCGGGCGCGACCCGCAAAATCGCCTATCCGCGCGTGATCCCGCACAGCGACGGCGCGGGCGAAATCGACGTGGTGGGAGATGGCGTATCGTCTTCCCGCCTGGGCGAGCGGGTCTGGGTATGGAATGCCCAATGGGCGCGCGCTTTCGGCACCTGCGCCGAATTTGTCACGCTGCCATCGCCGCAAGCGGTGCGCCTGCCGGCAAATACCAGTTTCGAAGTCGGCGCCTGCCTCGGCATTCCCGCGATGACCGCTTGTCACGCCATCGCGGTCTCAGGCGCCGCGCCCGGCATGACGCTGTTGATCGCGGGGGCGCCGGCGCCGTCGGCCACTATGCCGTGCAGTTCGCCAAGACTGCGGGCGCCACCGTCATAACTACCGTCAGCTCGCCGCAAAAGGCGGCTGCGGCGCGCGCCGCCGGCGCCGACCACGCCATCGACTACAAGCGCGAAAATGTCGGCGAGCGCGTGATGGCCATCACTGGCAATAAAGGCGTCGACGCCATCGTCGAACTGGACATTGCCGCCAACGCCAAGCTCATTTCCCAGGTGCTGCGCCCGCGCGGCGTGGTCGTCGTTTATGGAACGGGCGCCATGGCGGCCGAAGTTCCGCTGTTCTTCCTTTTGCGCAACGCCATCACGCTGAAATTTATCTATGTCTACGAGCTCGATGCGGCCGAACGCGCCGCGGCGCTTGCCGGGATCGAACGCGCGCTCATTGCCGGCACGCTTCGTCACCAATATCGGAGCGACTTTCCCGCTCGCCGACGTTGCCGCCGCACATGAAGCGGTCGAACAGGGCAAAGTCCTTGGCAACGTCGTTGTAAAAATTCGTAACGACGCTAAGCCGCGTCTTCCGCCGCCGGCTCCGCGTCCGGATTTTTCAGCGCGGTCACGATCTGTTGCTTGGTCAGCCGCGTGCCGTCATCGCCCTCGATCAGCAATGCGACGCGGCCGCCGCTGTTGATGTGCCGCGACCAGCTCATGGCTTCGTCGAGCGTACTCAACTCCTTGAACAGATGACGATCCTTCTCCAACGGCGAGATTGATTGCGAGCCGCGCGGGCCGGAATAAACGCGATAGGTCATATTGGCCTCCTGTTGTTCCGCTTATCTCGACCCGGATATAGGCGCCAAATGCGCCGGGTCTGTGTCAGGGTTTATCGCCGCGGCGCGTTGACGCACGAACTTCCGCCGCTACGATTGCCCAAAATCGCGTCGGGAGGTCGAACGTTCATGCGCCCATTTTTTTTGCTTGCCGTTGCACTGGCTGTTGTCGCGGCAATCCTTGCGAGTCCGGCCAGCGCGCAGGATGGCGCTGCCTATGTCGTCACTTACGTCGAACTGATGCCGAGCGAGATTGCCGGCGGCGCCTCGCTCCTGAAACACTATCGCGACGCCAGTAGAACGGAACCCGGCAGCATGCGGTTCGACGTATTGCATGAAATCGCGCGGCCGAACCGCTTCGCGATTGTCGAAATCTGGAAAGACAAGGCCGCGCGCGACGCCCACGATCAAGCCGCCGCCTCACGGCAATTTCGCGAAAAGCTCAAGTCCATCGAGGATGCGCCCATCGACGAACGTGTCGACAATCCGCTCTACATGGCGCCGGCAAAAACTTCGGCGCAGCCCGCCGCAATTTATGTCGCGACGCACGTCGATGTCATACCGCCCGGCAAGGACGATTGCATGGCGGCGCTCAAGGCCATGAGCGTCGATACCGCCAAGGACCCCGGCAACATCGCCTACCAAGTGCTGGTGCAGGCCGGCCGGAGCAATCACTTCACCGTGCTCGAAGCCTGGGGCAGTAAAACGGCGCTCGATGCGCATGCCATGGCCACGCACACGCGCAGTTTTCGCGAGAAGCTCTCGCCGCTTGCCGGCGCGCTTTACGACGAGCGTTTCTATAAGGCGCTCGATTGAGCGTTTCGATTATTTCGGCGGCGGGAAGACTTGGTCGCTGTAGGGTAGCACCGTCGGGCGCGCGATCACGATGAAGGCATGGTCGAGCGTGCGGTGGCAGGCATTGCAGCCGGCGCTGAGGCTATCGAAGGCAGCGGCGAATGCGGCGCTGTTTTTGCCGTCAACCGCCTTTTGCAATGCATCGAGCGGGGCGCCGACGTGCTGCTTGACGATATCGCCGCCGAGCATCTTGCCGACATCGTCAAAACCGTCGCTCAGTTCGCCGACCTCGTAACCGGCGAGCGGCCAGTTTGCCGCATGCCCCGCAAACCAGAGCTTGATGTGGCGTTCCTGCTGGTGCGCCATGATGTCGGCGAGGCTCGGCTGATAGGGCTCGTCTTGCGACGCCGCCGTGGGCGGGGGCGCACTGTCCTGCGCACGCGCCGCAAGCGTGACAAGCAGCGCCGCCGCACCTATCGCGCCAACGATGGCTGTCTTGGTGATGCTCATTGCACAGCCTCAACTCAGTGGCGCCAGGTCCTGGCTGCATTCCTTGGAATGCGCCTGCTGACAAGCCGCATACAACGCGGGGCACGACCGCGCCGCGGCTAATGCCTCGTCGACGGTCTTGGCCCGATCGCCCGCTGCGCGCGACTGCCCATCATAGATGAGGACCGCATCGTCGCGTTCGATGCCGCGATCGTTCATCAGGAAACGACCGGCGGCGTCAAAAAACACGGTCGCAGTATTGATCGCGTCGTTGAGCTTCTTGGTGTATTCGGTGTTGACCCTGGGATCCGGCTTGACCGCGCGTGCGTGGACCGCGATGTCGGTGTACAGCACATTGAGCTTGAAATAGATGCCGCCGCACTGCGCCAGCGCCAGCCAATAGGGCCGGCCGGCGAAGGCACTCGGCGCCGCGACGACCCGGTCGCGCTTATCGACCGGCGCGGGCGGCGCCGGATGCTCGACTTGCTTCGGCTCGCGCTGGGTTCTGCGACGGTATTGCGCCTGTGCGCTCGTCGCGGCGATGACGACCGCAAGCGCGGTCAGAGCGAGTTTGGCGAACGTTCTTCCCATGACGCCAGCCACTAGAACCTTTCGACCCATGGCCGCAGCTCGATCTCCCACGCCCAGGCGCTGCGCGGCTGCTGCAGCAGATGCAAATAACTCTGCGCGATGGCGTCGGGATCGAGCATGCTGTCGGGTTTGTCCGGTGGATCGGGCCGGCGTTCGCTCTTGATGCCGCCATCGATCACGACATGACCGATATGAATGCCCTGCGGCGAGAGTTCGCGGGCCATGCTCTGGGCGAGCCCACGGAGCGCAAATTTTCCCATGGCGAACGGCGCCGACTGGGCATAGCCCTTCACGCTGGCCGACGCGCCGGTGAAAAAGATCGCGCCGTGGCGTTTCGGCAGCATGCGTTTGGCCGCCTCCTGTCCCACCAGAAAGCCGCCGAACGCGGTAACCATCAGCGCCTTTTCGACTTCGTCCGGAACCAGATCGACGAACGGACCGCGGGTGCGGTAGCTCGCATTGTAGACGACCACATCGGGCGACCCGAGGGCGGCTTCGACATCGGAGAACAGCTTGCCCACCTGGGCGCGATCGGTTGAATCGCAGGCAAAGGTCTTGGCGCCGGTCTCTTGCGCCAGCGTCGCCAGATTGGCGGCGCGGCGCGCCGCAAGCGCGACCTTCAGTCCGGTCTTGGCAAACAGGCGCGCCAGGGAGGCGGACAGCCCCGAGCCGACGCCGACAATTAATGCGGTTTTATAGGCAGTTTCGGTCATCGGTTCCTCCCGCCACGGCAACGGCCGTCATAGTCGGCCTGTCTCGATGTGGCGGTTCTGCCACCGATGGTCAATCGATAACCGCGATGGCATTGATCTCGACCAGGCAGCGCGGGTCGGTGGCAAGCCGCACCACCTGAACCGTCGTCGTCGTTGGCTTGGCGTCGCCGAAATACTCACCCCAGACGCGATTGAGCGCGTCCTGATCGGTCAGATCGGTCACGAAACGATCGGCGGTGACAATGTCGGCGAAGGTCGCGCCCACCGCTTCCAAACCGCGCTTGAGATTCTCCAGCGCCGCCCTCGCCTGTCCCGCCATGTCGCGCGGCATGGCATCGAACTCCTCCGGCCGATGCGGATGATGATGATAGACCGGCGCGGCGGTGACCCCAGCGAGATAGACTGTGGTGCCGCCTTTGACCTTGATCGCCGGCGCGTAGGGCATCCACAGGTCCGGCGCGTTGGGCCAGTGGATGTGTTCGACGGTTTTTGGCATAGGCGGCTCCTCTTGCTGGCTATCGCCATTTAGTGTATATACATTAATTCAGGATGGCGATCACCTACGATCCCGCAAAGCGCGACTGGACGTTGCGGAAGCGTAAGCTGGATTTCGACGATGCGGCAGGGGTATTCGCCGGCTGGACGATCGACATACCCGACTTGCGGCGCGACTACGGCGAGCCGCGCATCAATACGGTCGGCTATCTCGGCGGCCGAATGGTGATCGTGTGCTGGACGCCGCGCGGCAGCGACCGTCGCATTATCTCGATGAGGAAGGCGAATGAGCGAGAAAAAGCGCGTTATCAAGAGCGACCTGAAAGCAGTTGACGCCTACGAGCTGCGCCAGGAGGACTATGACGAAATCCCGGAACTGACCGACGAGGATTTCGCACGCGGTGTCTGGCACAAGGGTGGCAAGCCCATGCCACATGGTCCGCGCGGCAGGCCAAAATCCAAAAATCCCAAGCGCCCGGTGAGCTTACGTCTAGATCCCGATGTGCTGGCCCATTTTCGGCGCGGCGGCCGTGGCTGGCAGAGCCGTATCAACATCGTGCTGCGCAAGGCGGCGAAACTGCCGGTGGAAAAGCGAAAGAAGGCGTAATGATGCGGACGAGAGCCAGAAGCCGCCTACTCGCAAATCCCCACCCCAGCAAAATCCTGGTGGAGGAGTTCCTGAAACCGATGAAGCTGTCGCAGACGGCGTTGGCCCACGCCATCGATGTGCCGCCGTGGCGGGTCAATGAGATCGTGCTCCGCAAGCGCGCCATCACCGCCGACACCGATCTGCGCCTAGCCCGCTATTTCAACATGTCGGAGGGGTTTTTTATCGGCCTGCAGACCGATTACGAACTAATGGAACGCAAGCGTGCGATCGGCGATAAGCTCAAGGCGATCAGGCCGAAGGAAGCCTAGCCTCATGCTCTTTTGCTAGACATGAAAATCGATTTTTCAAACCTCCGTGTTCGTCGCGCGCTCGTGAAATTCACGGAGACTGGGGCTAAAGCGAATTGCCCGTTCTGTATTGGAAGAATGATTACCTCCGTTTCGCCAGGCGAAAAAATTATCATACTTCAGGGCATGTACGCTGGCCGTCGCGCAACTGTATCTGATCAGCCGGGATGGTCCGACGACGAATTCTTAGTTCAATTTGATGTTGAAGAGAAAGGCACTCTTACGAGGATTAGCTATCGATTAGACAAATTTTCGCACTTCCCATTGAGGACAATTCCAGGGTGGTTGTGCCACCTATCAGTGGACGACCTGTCTTTAATCGATGAATCATGTCTCGAAACTGTGCTACATTTTGCGACAGCAAAAGCAAAAACTAGCTGGGCTGATCTTCTCCTACTCGATTTTATCGACCATTCGTCGTAAAAGACTCCCGGTCTCAAGTAGCGACATATGGTCGACTCTTGTCGCTCATGGATTTTCTAAGAATCCGCAAGCAAAAGTTCAAAGAATTCTTGGATTTTGGGCTGCGATTGCTTCTTTTGTTCAATGGCCGGCCACCCGTTCAGCGTAGACGAATGAAGCCAATGTCCCGAGGGCGATATTTGACACCTAGCCACGAAAGAATGGTCCGGTCCAGTCCAACCCTCACATCCTAAACACGCCGAACTTCGTCTCCGGGATCGGCGCGTTGAGCGCCGCCGAGAAGCACAGCGCCAGCACGCGGCGCGTCTCGGCGGGCGTGATGATGCCGTCGTCCCACAGCCGCGCGGTGGCGTAATAGGGATTGCCCTCGGCCTCGTATTGCTCGCGGATCGGCGCTTGAATTCTTCCTCTTCGACCTGCGACCACTTTTTGCCCTCGGCCTCGATGTTGTCGCGGCGCACGGTGGCGAGCACGCTCGCCGCCTGCTCGCCGCCCATCACCGAGATGCGCGCGTTCGGCCAGGTGAACAGAAAGCGCGGGCCGTAGGCGCGGCCGCACATGCCGTAATTGCCGGCGCCGTAGGAGCCGCCGATGATGAGGGTGATCTTCGGCACCTGCGCGCAGGCCACCGCCGTCACCATCTTGGCGCCGTCCTTGGCGATGCCGCCGGCTTCGTATTCGCGGCCGACCATGAAGCCGGAAATATTTTGCAGGAACAGCAGCGGAATGCGGCGCTGGCAGCACAGTTCGATGAAATGCGCGGCCTTGAGCGCGCTTTCGGAGAACAGGATGCCGTTGTTGCCGATAATGCCGACCGGAATGCCGTGGATATGCGCAAAGCCGGTGACGAGCGTGGTGCCGTAGAGCGCCTTGAACTCGTCGAACTCGGACCCGTCGACCAGCCGCGCGATCACCTCGCGCACGTCGTATTGCTTTTTCAGATCGGCCGGCACGATGCCGTCGAGTTCGGCCGCGTCGTATTTCGGCTCGGCTCGGCTTGGCGAGCGGAATGTCGATCGGCCTTCTTGGTATTCAGATTGCCGACGATGCGGCGGCACAGTTCCAGCGCATGGCGATCGTTCTCGGCCAGATAATCGGCGACGCCGGATTTTTTGGCGTGCACCTCGGCGCCGCCGAGTTCTTCGGCGCTGACCACTTCGCCGGTCGCGGCTTTCACCAGCGGCGGCCCGCCGAGAAAGATGGTGCCCTGCTTGCGCACGATGATGGTCTCGTCCGACATCGCCGGCACATAGGCGCCGCCCGCGGTGCAGGAGCCCATCACCACGGCGATCTGGGCGATGCCGGCGGCCGACAGCGTCGCCTGATTGTAGAAGATGCGGCCGAAATGCTCGCGGTCGGGAAACACTTCGGTCTGATGCGGCAGATTGGCGCCGCCGGAATCGACCAGATAGATGCACGGCAGCCGGTTCTCGCGCGCGATCTCCTGCGCGCGCAGATGCTTCTTCACCGTCATCGGATAATAGGTGCCGCCCTTGATCGTGGAATCGTTGCAGACGATGACGCATTCGCGGCCCGCGACGCGGCCGATGCCGGTGATGATGCCGGCGCCGTGGATGGCGTCGTCGTACATGTCGACCGCGGCGAGCGGCGACAGTTCCAGAAACGGCGCACCGGGATCGATCAGCGTCATCACGCGCTCGCGCGGCAACAGCTTGCCGCGCGCCAGATGGCGCTCGCGCGCCCGCGGCGGGCCGCCCTCGGCGGCCTTGGCGCGGCGCATTTCGAGTTCCGCGACGAGCGCGCGCATCGCCGCCTGCATTGGCGCGGAACTCCTTTGACGCGGTATCGACGCTCGTGGCGATGGCGGTCATGAATCCCCCTCGGCAAGGAGGATTTCACTATGCCCGCGGCGTGACAACGCAACGCCTAGAGGAGGGCGCTAAGCGCGGACTTCCTGGCGCTGGAAGATCACGTAGCCGATCACAAACAGCAGGATCGCGGTCGCGATCATGCCGACGATCTGCGGCCAGGCGATCAAGATGCTCGCGCCGAGCGGCAGCGGCGCGCCGAGCACGGCGCCCTGGAGCTGGCTCAGATAGATCGGCCCGAGCGCGCGCGTGGTCGGATCGAGCAGCGCCACCACGACCTCGGCATAAAGCGTCGACGGCGACAGCCGCGCCAGGATCTGCTCGAGTTCGGCCGTCCCCGGCGTCTGCAGGCCGAGCGCCATATAGCGCGGGTCCGGCGGAACGATCATTTGCGCGAAGGCGCCGGCCAGCACCGGCCAGATGAAGGTGACGAGAAGCCACAGGCCGAGCGTGATCAGCGCCGCGGTCGCCGCCGAGCGGAACAGGATCGAGAACAACAAAGCCAGCGCCAGCCACACGCCGGCATAGACGATCGTCACCAGGAGAAACACGAAGCTCCGGGCGATCTCCTCGCCGCCGGGCGGAATGCCGATCATCAATAGCCCAAGCCCGATGACGAGAAGCCACAGCGTGACCAGGCTGATCGAAAGCGTCATCAGACCGGCGAGGAATTTGCCGAACAGCAGAGCGTCGCGGTAGATCGGCTGCGACAGGATGCGCGACAGCGTGCGCCGGTTGTGCTCGCCGTTGACGGAATCGAAGCCGAGCCCGATCGCCATCAGCGGCACCAGGAACGACAGGAACGAAACGAACGACGGCAGCGGATCGCGCGACGTGGTGAACAGCCGCAGGAACAGGAACGGATCCTCCGCGGTGGTGTCCTTGATCTGCTGGATCGCGCCGTAGAGCGCCGCCAGCGCCACCAGCACGACCAGCCATTCCAAGACGCGCATGCGTACGCTGGTCAGGTGGTCCGACAGCTCCTTGAGCATGACCACGCCGAGCCCGGAAAACGCCGAGCCTTCACGCTGCATGGCGCGCTCCTTCCTTGACCGCCCCCTCGGGCTTGGCCTCGAAATAGCGGGTATAGATCGCTTCGAGGCTCGGCTCCTGGACGCCGAGGAATTTCAGGCGGCCCTGCATCGCGACGACTTCGGCGGCGGCTTCCGGCCGTACGTCGCGATCGGCATGCAGGCGAAGCTTGCCGATGCCGGTTTTCTCGACGCCGCTGACGCCCGGGATGAGCGCGAGCCGCTCGGCAAGCCCGGCGCCGTCGGCCTCGATATCGACCACGTAGCCGCCGCCGAGCACTTGGCGGCCGAGATCGGGCACCGACCCCATCAGCGCGATACGGCCGGCGGAAAACAGCGCGACGCGGTCGCACACGCTTTGCACCCGCTCGAGCAGATGCGAGGACAGCAGCACCGATACGCCTTCGGCCTTGAAGCCGCGGATGATGCCGAGCAGTTCGGTGGTGGCGTGCGGATCGAGGCCCGACGTCGGTTCGTCGAGGATCGCGATCTGCGCGCCCTTCATCAGGATTTCGGCCAGGCCGAGCCGCTGCCGCATGCCGCGCGAGAACGTGCCGACGCGTTTGTCGGCGACATCGGCAAGGCCGACCCGCTCGAGCGCGTCGGCGATGCGCTTCTCGCGTTCGGCGAAGCGAAAGCCGATCAGCCGCGCGGTGTAGCGCAGATTGTCGGCGGCGGTGAGATTGTCGTAGAAGCCGACGGTGTCGGGCAGATAGCCGACACGCCGCTTGACCGAAAGCGGCTCGCGCGCCGGATTGAAGCCGAGCACGCTCACCTCGCCCTCCGAAATGTCGGTCAGACCGAGCATCATCAGGATGGTCGTGGTCTTGCCGGCGCCGTTGGGACCGAGCAGACCGAAAATCTCCCCGCGACCGACCGAAAACGAGATGTGGTCGACGGCGACCGCCGATCCATAGGTCTTGGTGAGGCCCTTGGCCTCGATGACGGTGTCTTGGCTCATGGCGATTTGGCTCATCGGCGGCCGAACCTCGCGACCGCGCCGACCATGACCAGGAGCGCGACGCCGATGATGCCGACGCCGGCGATGCCCCACATGCGTCGAGGTCGTCACCGTGACGCGGAAGTTGGTCGAGGCCGACTCGCCGCGCGCGGCGGCGCGGATCGTGGTCACATAATCGCCGGCGATCGCCTTGTCGGTCGGCGTGATCAGCGCCTGCACTTCCTTGTTGTCGTTCGGCGCGATGCGGTCGACCGTCTTCGGATCGAAGGTGACTTTCCAGCCGCTCGGCGCCGAGCCGGAGAGCTCGACATCGTCGGCCGGCGCGGTGCCGGTATTGGTGATGACGACGGGCACCGAGGTCTGCTGCCCGGCCGAGGCGCGCGTCGACACCAGGCCCTCGCGGCCGCTGACATCGAGCCTCGGCTGGCCGGTGATATTGAGGCCGAGATCGGTGGTCGCCGAAGCGTCCTCCGCGGCGACCCGCGCGGTGACCTTGTAGTCGCCGGCCGCGGCCGTGTTCGGCGGCGTGACTTTGAGTTTCACGTCCTTGCTCTGGCCGGCATCGATCGGCACCGCGTTGAGCTCCTGAGCGCCGTATTGCTCGGTGAACGAGGCGTCGAAATTCTGCGGCGCTTGCGCCGACAGGCTCACCGTCAGCTTCTTGCCGCTGTCGTTCTTGATACTGAGCTGATATTCGAAGCTGCGACTTCGAGTTGCCGCGCAATTCGGGAAGCTGCGGCGTGAGCGAAAGCTTCGCCGGCAGATCCTTGGCCAGCGTCACCGCGATCGGCAGCTGCAAATTCGTCGAGTTTCCAGTCGCGGCAACGGTGAGCGTTTGCGTGCCGATGGGCGCGTTCTTCGGCACGTCGAGCCGCAACGAGAGCGAAACGCTGGAATCGGTCGCCGGCATTGCCGCGGCCACCGGCTGGCCGCCGCCCAGCAGCGTCGCCGTCCAGCCGGTCGGCACCCCGGAGACCGACAGCGCCAGGCGCTCCGGCGCCATGTCATAATTTTGCAATCGCAGACTGATCGTGGAGGTCTCGCCCGGCCGCAGCGTCACCGCCGGATAATCGCTCATCAGATAAAGGCCCTTGACGTCCTTAGGCGCGTCGTCGGCCCTCACGGCCGGCGCCAGCGTGAAAGCGGCGAGAAAAGCGGCAACAAAAGCGGTATGAGCGGCGATAAATCGATATCGCATTGGCGTTGGCTCCCGTGCAGGCAATTGGTTCGGTGTATCCCTTCTCACAACGCGCGGTAAAAGGCACGCGCGAGCGACGGGCATTGTCGGCGTAATCGTGACAAAATCATGCAGACAGGGGCCTATTTAGCAAGGACTGCGGTAGAGCGCCGCACCTTAACCGGGACCTGCGCCGATGCGCCGCAGCAAAGAAATCAGCGCCGGGCTTCTGGTGTTCCGCCGCAAAACCGAACTCGAAGTCCTGCTCGCGCATCCGGGCGGTCCGTTTTGGGCGAAGAAAGACGATGGCGTTTGGACTATCCCGAAAGGCTTGGTCGAGCCCGGCGATGACCTGATTGCCGCAGCGCGGCGCGAATTCACCGAGGAGACAAATCTGATCGCCGAACTGCCGCCAAGGGCGATCTGATCGCGCTCGCTCCGGTTAACCAAAAGAGCGGAAAAACCGTCCACGCCTTTGCATTCGAGGCCGACTTCGACCTCGCCGACTTCGCCAGCAACAAATTCGAGATCGAGTGGCCGCCGAAATCCGGCCGGCAGCAAAGCTTCCCGGAAATCGACCGTGTCGCCTATTTCCCGCTGCCGATCGCGCTGACCAAGATCCTCGCCCTATCAGCGGCCGCTGCTGGATGAGCTTGAGCGACGCCTTGGCGTCTAAGCCGCGGATCTTTACTCGCGCAACACGTCCGGCCAATCGACTTCGTCGTGCGGCAGCACCCACGGCTCGCGGCGCGCCGCATCGCGCCACTCCGCCCCAGGCCGGCAGGCCATGACCGCGCCATGTAGGCGCGGGCCGCGGCGCCGACTTCGACCGCATAGGTGTGAAAACGCCAAACCACCGGCGCATACATGGCGTCCGCCGCGCCGAATCGGCCGAACAAAAATGGCCGCCGCCGAATTTGGCGCGGCACTCGCTCCAGATCGCATCGATGCGCGCCACATCGGCCGCCGCGCCGTCATCGAGCGCGCGCGGTTTGACCGGCCGCGCCACGTTCATCGGCAGATGCCGCCGCAGCGGCAGAAAGCCGGCATGCATTTCGGAAGCGACGGCGCGGGCCTGCGCGCGCGCGCCGGCGTCCTTCGGCCACAAGCCGGCGGCGGGAAATTTCTCCGCCAGATATTCGAGGATCGCCAGCGATTCCCAGACGCGCACGTCGCCGTCGATCAGAACCGGCACCCGGCCGGCCCCGCTTAAGGCGGTCACGCGCGCCTTGAAGTCGGTCGCTTCAAGCGAGATCACCGTCTCCTCAAACGCGATCCCGGCGACTTTGAGCGCCAGCCACGGCCGGAACGACCACGACGAATAGTTTTTGTTGCCGATGATGAGATGCAATGCCATGGCCGCTTGTAACGCCAATTCCGCCTGCGCGAAATCCGGGTTACAATGCGGTGCGGAAACGCGCTGACCGAGTCAGACGAGTCCGGTCACGACAGCCACGAACGAGACGAAAAGAATTGCGGCGGCGGCAAAAAGCGCCGTCAGTGCGGTTTCCGCCCAAGCGCCGCGTGGAGCTTGAACCTGGGCACTGGGTTGTGCCGACGGCTCGTCGAGCGTGGCAGGCATATCGGTCGAGGTCATGAGGTCCTTCCCCAAAGGACTGAGTGCAAAAACAAAGTATCGAGCCGCAGCAATGAAGGATCGGTAAATCAATGGTTATGCCGGCGACCGCGATTATGGGGCTGGAAACAATTCCGCAGTTTGACCGGTGAGGCGATAAGCGAGCAAGCCCACCCATTCGTGCACGGCGAAATCGGTCATCCGCAGACCGCCGGTCACTGAATTGAATGGCGCCTTGGCATCGATCGGCCCCCGGGTGCGCCAATCGACCGGATAGGCTTCGACGGGGAAGCCGGCGGCCCGGAACGCCGCCATGGCGCGCGGCATATGAAACGCCGAAGTCACCAGGAGCCAGTGTTCGCCCGGCTTCGGCTGAGCGATCAGCCGGGATTATTCGTGTTTTTGCGGTGCGCTCGTGATTTGCGCGACGCCAATGCATTAAGGGCATTTCTGATTGCCGTCGCGGTGAGGCTGGTGACGGTGGAATTGCGGCGGCGTCGAGTGCGGCGCTGGGTGACATTGTCGCCGACTGACGAGATGCCGGATTCTTCAGTCTTGCCGCGTGACT
This sequence comes from uncultured delta proteobacterium, assembly GCA_963819085.1. GTDB lineage: Bacteria > Myxococcota_A > Polyangia > Polyangiales > Polyangiaceae > FEN-1139. The sequence goes on along the minus strand of CAWFUX010000048.1, from coordinate 422,018 downwards.
TTGCCGGCATCGAAACCCTGCGCGGTCTCTATAGAATTCTCGAGAAGATGCCTCACCGCCGACGTTTGGCGTTCGTGCTCCGCAATATCCAAGGTCTAGAGGTGGCGGACGTCGCCAAGGCTCTGGACGTCTCCGAATCAACCGCCAAGCGCGAGATATCACGCGCCAAGGAAGTCATCCGCGTTCGCTCGCGAGGCGAACCGGCACTCTGGCAATACCTGCAAAGCCTCGAGGGAGGCAGTCATGCCTGAATTAATTCCCGACAAAGCAGCCCTAACGAAACTGGCGCAGCTCGCCCGTGAACTCTCAACCGCCCCTGTGTCCTCCGAAGTGCATGAGGAAGGGCGCAATCGCATCATGGCGCTGGCCGCTTCGCGGCAGTTTCCAAGGAAGGCCGTGCCCGCGGCCACCAAGGTTGCCATTTCCGTTTTTGCTGCTGCTGCGGCCTTTGCAGTCGTGTTTTGGTCAACGACTCGCGTTCGCCCAATTACTTACGAAATCGCCGGTGGTTCTCGGTTCGAATCGGGTTACCTGAGCGCTAGTCCAGACCGTTCCGCGAATATTCGCTTTTCGGATGGTTCTGCGATTGACGCGGCGCCCGGAACCAGGCTTCGTGTGGATTCGACTCAGAACGATGGCGCACGCGTATTACTCGAGCGCGGCTCGGCGGACGCGCGCATCTTCCATGGCAAGACGTCCAGTTGGTTGTTCGTTGCCGGGCCGTTCGAGGTCAAGGTCGTGGGTACCCACTTCAATCTCGCGTGGGATCCGTCCAAGGAAGAGGTCGATCTCACGCTGGACGAAGGCGCCGTGGAATTGAGGAGTCCGCTCGGGCAGGGGCCCTTCGTGGTTCGTAAAGGGCAGAAGTTTCATGCGTCGCTCTTGACTCGATCGGTCAGAATGGAAGATGGCAATGCGCTGACCGCGTCATCGACTGACTCGACGAAAGAGCCGCCCGCTGCGTCAGCTCAGGAGCCTGCGAGTGATTCTCGCGCGGCCCCTGGGGATGAATCTCCTTCCGCCGCGTCGAACCCCAATACAGTCGTCAATACGCCTAAATCTATTGGCGCTCGGCATGATTCCTGGCAGGCGTTGGTTTCTCAAGGTCACTTTCAATCGGTCGTTGAAGCGGCCGAATCACGAGGCGTCGAGGGCTGTCTCAGTTCTTGCAGTCTGAGCGACGTGCGAGCCTTAGCCGACGCGGCGCGCTACACAGGGCGCTCGGACTTGGCCGAGCGGAGCCTACTGGCGATTCGCCAGCGCGCATCCGCGGGCAGTCAACGTTCGGCGGCGGCGTTCCTCCTCGGGCGTTCCAGTGAATCGCGGGGCCAAGTGGGCCCAGCGAGCACTTGGTACGACACTTACCTTTCCGAGTCGCCAAACGGCGAATTTGCGGCCGATGCTCTCGCGGGAAAGATGAGGGTCACGGTTCGGACGCAAGGAACTGCTGCAGCCAGGCCCCTGGCAATGCAATACTTGCAGCGGTATCCGAATGGGGTGCACGCGGACGCGGCTCGGAAGATTGCTGGCACGAATTAACTGGAATTTTTCCGGTCCGAATCGCTTCGTTTCCTTGTCGGACATAATCGTCGGCGGCCCCGAACTTGGCGATTCACTTCCAATAGTGAAGTTCGTGCCGTTGTTTCGATGGTGTTGGTTGTCGGGGCCCCGACCCCGACAAGGGCGATTCGAAAGGCTGAGCAATGATCAACGTGCCACTCGCAACCAGCAGTTCGAGCGATCAACTGTGCGTCGTCACGTGTGCTCGCTCCTGATGGCGATGATGATGACGGCGATACCTGCGTGGGCCCAGCGCGTGGTACTGGTGCCACCGACTGGAAACGACGCGATGTTGAGCGATGCCTTCAATCGCTTGCAGGCGGAACTCAACATCCATCACTTCGACGTTCAGGTCGTAAATGCAGAGATCGGACCGGACCCCACCGATGCTTTGACTCGGATTGCTCAAGAAGCCGACGCGCTCGCGAGCATCGCGCTCCTTCATCATGAAGGTCAGACCATCGTTCAAGTGTGGCTGGTCGATCGCGTGAGCGGCAAGGCGACCATGCGAGCGCTTCAAGTGGATCCCGGCGGTGACGCTGCCAACCTACTTGCGATTCGCGCGGTCGATCTGCTTCGCGCGAGTTTGCGCGAATTCAACCCCGATGAAAAGCCTCCCGCTGACGTGGTGAACGTCGATCGTCGTGCGGTTCCAGTGGTGGTTCGAAAGCTTGCGGAACGGCCGCCCCCCGTTTTTGCGCTTCGCGCCGAGGCGATCGCTTTGTACGAGAGACCCCGTTTGGGTTTTGGCATTGGGCCCGCGTTAGGCGGGGCATATCGCATTTCAGAGGCGCTCGAACTCGGGTTGATGGTGGCTGGCCCCGTCGTTGGCGTCAAATTCAACACGCCCGAGGGAACGACCACAATCAGACAAGAGTTAGCCTGGGCAGAAACGCGATGGCACTTCATTCGAACTCCACGCCTTTCCATGGGGCTTGGGCTTATGGCTGGGGCCCTGTTGATTAACGCCCAAGGGCAACCTGAAGCGCCGCTCATTGGGCAATCGGAAAGCCTATGGGGATTTTTGGCTGGTTTGGGCGCTCACTCGCAACTTCACTTAGCTCCGCGCGTCGCCGTAGAACTTTCGCTGCGAGCGCTCGGGACCTCTCCCAAACTCGGCTTCAAGATGGACAACCAGCAGACGGTAATCGGTCTGCCAATCCTGGCCGGCTCTGTTGGCCTTCGGGTAGCCTTATGAACACACATTTGACGCGCGGAAATCTTACGGCAATCGCGCTGCTTTCATTCGGCTGCGGCACGAAAATCGCCGAGACCGCTACCAAGCCGAGTGCAGTGGGTGGCAATGCCGGAATCGACGCAGCACAGCCTGCGACCTGCGGTACAACGCTCGGCTCACGCCTGTCGGTCACGACAATCGACGTTGACGAGGACGTTCGATATAAGCGCGAAGGGTACGACGGCGTCCCAACCGACGCCCGGCTGGCTTTCGGCGTGGCTCCGTCAGGCAATAGTTACGTGGCCTGGACGAACAATGCCTTCACCACCGTACACGTCACGCCCTTGACCGCACTGCAAACGCGCCTCGGGGCGGATATTCTAGTTCCAGGATATGACATTGGCGGTTTAGTTGCGCAGGATGATGGCTTCGCGCTGCTCCTCAATCGAGATGACACCGGTACTCCACTGCCTAATACAAACGTCAGAGGCCAGCCTCCTGGCAAAGCTGTCGTCGTTGTGCGCGTCAACAAGCAGGGCAATATTGCGTTCACAGCGCCGCTCACCGGGACGAACAGCATCACCTTCGACCCCGTCAATAATCCGCAGTACGACTGCGCGCCCGAGAGATTCGACGGTCGTCTCTCATTCCTGGCTGGCAAGTACGGTGCGTATTTCACGGTCCATGGTTGTCAAGGCGACGGCCCACACGAATCCTATTACGCAGACAAGTTGTCCGATTTCGATGATCAAGGCTTGGCTCTGAGTGGAGGCTGGAATTGGGGCTGTCAGATCGATGAAGACCTAAGACTCGTACCCGAAGCTACTCAGTTTACGGCGTTGTGCATGATTGATCAGGGTGCAAATGCTGGAATGAATCTAATACAAGAAGGGGCCCCGCCAACCTTGAGTCTCCTTGCCACTGAGTTCGCTACGAGCGGCTTTTGCTCGGGTCAATTTGGATTAATCGTAAAGAGTACGAATGACGGCAGTTACACCGTAGCGTGGCTGTCGCGGGGAGGCGTCGCAGGAGCGGCCGGCGCTCTGCAGCCAGCGAAGTCTGCCAACGATATTGCGTTGCTCCGACTGTCTCCTGCGCCAGACTATTCTCCGTCAAGTGTCACCTGGGTGAATCCCACACCGACAATAAATGAAATGAATTTGCATATTGCAGCTTATGGTCCAGACCGCTTGGTGGTGGCTTGGGACAGTGTGGAGAACATAATTTGCGACCTGCACCAGGACCCGAATACCGAGACCTGCTTCGGCAACTATACTGGTACTCACTTCCGACTGATGGACACTCAGGGCCATTTTCTAACACCGGATGAAGTGCTCACAGCGCCGCCCAATAGTCGCGATGACATGGTCATTTTCCCCAACGGTGACGTTGGCTGGGCATTCGTGCCAGATCCCGCTAGGAACTACGCCGACATATTGCCCGTCGATGCGCAGAAGGTTCCACTCGTTGATGCTAAGCGGCAAATCGCGATCGCTCGTTTGATATATTGCCCGGGGCAATGAGGCGTGACCCGGTTTTCGCAGGCAGGGCTTTACGGGTACCCATGTGAAACCTCCTGCACTTGCGATGCAGGCGCATTCCGCTCCGCTGGATCTTCTATTCTGCGCGGATGGATCATTTCCGAATGATGTCATAGGTAGTCTGTTTGTAACTTTTCATGGATCGTGGGATCGTCCACCCGCAACTGGCTACGAAATCGTTAGAATTCCCTTCGGCAGCAACGGCATGCCTGCCGGAACCATTCAAGATTTCCTCACAGCGAACGATCTGACACAGCCTGATTCCTGGGGAAATCGTCCGGTAGCGCTCGCGCAAGGCCAGGAAGGCGAACTTTACGTGACGAGCGACGCGAGCGGCGTTGTCATCGCCTTCGGGCATGACGGCACGTAGAAATCAGGTGCGCCAAATTCCGCGGACCATTCGGCAACTGAGTATCAATACGAAGTGCCATAGGTTTAGCCTTGGCACCGAGCATGGACTAATTGGGTGTGAGTGAAAACGCCCCGTTCTCAGCGAAGAAAATGGAGCGAAAATCGGAGACTTGGGTCAACGCTTAGCCACGTGCATGCAAGCCCAAAAATCTTCGAATTTGCCGATCGATAAGCTTGGGTGAGGGAATAATCCATTGTAGACTCAGGTTGCATCGGGTCTAAGGTGTCACTTAATTGATCCGACTTAAGATGTCTCAGGTGTTGACGTATCGGTATCTGAGTGAAATCTCCGGGGCTCAGTAAAGGCCTCGCGAGGCGGGACTTCTCACGTGAAGAACAGAAAGACAATACTTGGTGGACGAGCGCGCGTAGCGTTGCCCAGTATTTTTCTGTTCGCAACGTTGCTGCAGGCTTGCAGTGTCGATTACTCGAGCGAAGATTCAGCGCCCGCAGTTCAAGCACTAGCTGCGACTGGAATGTCGGTCAGCCTCACGTATCAATCGGATTGGAAAGCCGGGTATTGTTCGACCGTTTCAATTACCAATACGGGCCCAAAGAACATAGAGGCTTGGCAGGTCGTCATCAATCTTGGGCAGGCTCAGCTATCGCAGCTCTGGAAAGGCACCAGTAGCCTTACGGGTCCCAGGATGACGGTTACTCCCACTGGCGACAATTCCCAGGTTGGTGCCGGCGCCACCGCATCATTCGGGTTCTGCGCGAACGCAGCCGGCCCCGGCTACCACCCAACGCTCGTGTCAGCGTCCAACACAGTGCCAAGCACGAAGAGCTAGACTCGTCTAGGGGGTGTCCCGGGTTTCTCCTGAGCCATCGGCTCATTTGGAATGCACAGGAAGCGAGGAAGGAGAGGAAGGATTTATCCTCAAAAATATCAACTCTTCCGAACTTCCGATCTTCTTGTGAATCATCCGAGTTCATCGGACAAGTGATCGAAATGATCCAACAATAACTAGGGACGGCCCCTAGTCGTTCGTCCCGTCGCGGCGCGCCGGCTCTACGGCATCGGCCCTTACGCGTACCGTACTCTCAGGCGGACGATCCGAGATACGCTCGGCCTTGGCACGAGAATGCGCCGTCAAGCGACGTTCACAAATGTGGTAATTCTCGGTCGTGCAATTGAGCTCGGTGCAACATTCACAGCCCACTTGCTCGAGTGGCCCTTCTTGCACAAGCCAATTGCTGAGACTCGAAACCAAGCGTGCCCGCCAGTTCATGTTCGACATGACGTCGCGATAATGCCATAACTTTCACAAATTTGAAGAAAATGGCTCATTTGTGGAGGTCACTTGGCTACCTTGTAGGCAAAGTGCCCCGGCTAGCAGATCCTCGGCAGCTGCTCACCACTCAACAAGTTGACGACTCGAGTGGCTCCAATCGTCGAGCGCATGGTGACGACCCCCCGATGGTCCTCAGTGACTACCCCGAGACGACTCGCCCTCTTGCCCAGTGGGTGAGCCCTCCAATGCTCGAGAACGGCGTCTGCACAACTGGCGTCCACGATGGCAATGCACTTACCCTCGTTGGCAACGTAGAGCGGATCGAGGCCCAATAGTTCACAAGCGCCGCGCACCGGCTCGGATACGGGGACGGCAGTTTCATCGATCTCGATGCCAAGCTCTGCACTCTTTGCGATTTCGTTCAAAACCGCCGCGACGCCCCCTCGAGTTGGATCACGAAGTACGTGCAAGTTCGATTCGAACCGGTCGAACAGTGGCCAAACCAGGTCCAGAATTGACGCCGTGTCGCTTGCAATTACGCCCTCGAGGCCCAGGTTTTCTCGCGCTGACAGCACTGCAATGCCGTGGGCGGCAATCTCGCCGCTTAGCAAAACCACGTCGCCCGCTTTGGCGCGACGCGGTGAAATCTGTGCCTTCGGGTGTACACGGCCGACGGCGGCGGTACTGATAAATACGCCGTCACCCTTGCCGCGATCCACCACCTTGGTATCCCCAGTGACAATCGGTACCGGTATTGCGCTGGCCGCTTTACTCATGGACGCGACGATGCGGCGCAACTCCTCCATCGAGTAGCCCTCTTCGAGAATGAAGCTGGCCGATAGCGCGAATGGCATTGCACCGCAGACGGCAAGGTCATTGACCGTCCCGTGCACCGCGAGCGCGCCGATGTCGCCACCCGGGAAAAACAGGGGCTTTACGACATGTCCGTCGGTCGTAAGCGCCAATCTTTCGCCCCCGAATTCGAGGATTGCCCCGTCGTGCATCTCGCGCAGCCAGGGGTTGTCGAAGGCCGAAGCGAACACTTCGGCGATCAGTCGTTGGCTCATGCGGCCGCCCCCGCCGTGAGCCATTTGCACCGTCGGTTGGTCGATGAGTGGAACTGGGCAATTGGCGGCGAAGGAAGTCGGTCTATCAGCGATGTCAGTCATGGCATTTATGGCGTGGCGGCGCGCTTCAGTCGCCCATAGCGTATATAGGCCGCGCAAGCCCCTTCTGACGATACCATCGGTGCGCCGAGCGGGTTTTCGGGGGTGCAATTGACGCCAAAGGCGGGACAGTCCGGTGGCCGCAATACGCCTCGCAATACGTCACCAGCGCGGCAAAGTGGCGATTCTTCGGCCACCAAGTGCTCGACCCCGAACCGCCGCGCCGCATCGAAGTCCGAAAACTCCGCGCGCAGCTCGAGGCCGCTTTGCGGGATCGTGCCAATCCCGCGCCAGGCACGGTCGCAGATTTGAAATACTCGGGCGATTACCTCTTGAGCAGGCCGATTCCCTTCGCGCGTAACGCTGCGTGCGTATTGATTCTCGACGCCGCTGCGCTCCTCTTCGAGTGCCGTAATAGCCAAAAAGATCCCCTGCAAAATATCCACCGGCTCGAAGCCAGTCACGACAATCGGGATACGATATTCGCTCGCTAACGGTTCGTATTCCCGCGTCCCCATGATTGTGCAAACGTGTCCCGCCGCCAGGAAGCCTTGCACGACGTTGTCGGGCGCATTTAGCAGCGCGCGGATGGCCGGAGGCACGAGCACGTGGGATGCCAGAATCGAGAAGTTCTTTAGACCAAGCTGATGCGCTCTGACGACGGACATCGCATTCGGCGGCGCGGTTGTCTCGAACCCGACTGCAAAAAACACAATCTGCCGATCGGGATGTTTCTGCGCGAGCGCCACCGCATCGAGTGGTGAGTACACCATGCGCACGTCAGCGCCCGCGCTCTTGGCGCGCAAGAGATCCTCATGGCTGCCGGGAACGCGAAGCATGTCGCCGAAGGACGTCAAGATGACGTTCGGCTGCTTGGCGATTGCGATCGCCTGATCAATGAGTGCAATCGGCGTAACGCAAACGGGACACCCCGGGCCGTGCACCAGATTGACGGATTCGGGCAATAGCTGATCGACGCCGTATTTTAGAATTGAATGGGTTTGACCCCCACAGATTTCCATCAGCGTCCACGGCCGAGTAACCCGTTGCTTGAGCGCTTCGGCAATTGAGCGGGCCTTAGCCGGATCGCGATACTCATCCACGAATTTCATGAAGGCTTGCCCTCCGATTGCCCTGCGTTTTGAGCATCCTCGTCCGCTGCTAGCCGTGCAATGATTTCAAAGTCGTCCAGGATTCGCTGCGCCTCTTCTTCGTCGAGCACGGCTATTGCAAACCCAACGTGTACCAGCACGTAACTCCCAACTTTGGCGTCCGGCGCGTATCCAAAGCAAATGTCGCGCTCTACGCCGCCAAAACTCACCTTGCCCATGACGAGACCTTCGCCGGGTTCATCCAATGAAACTACTCGTCCAGGAACGGCTAAACACATGTGCTTTTCTCACTAGTTTTCTTGAGGCGCGATACTTACGATTCCCCGGGCCACAGGCCAGCTCGCGCTACGAGAGCTTGTCCCAAACTAAGCCCGCCGTCATTCGCTGGCACCTGATTATGCATGACGACACGAATTTGTTGCCTGGTAAGTGCTTCGGCGCAACCCGCTGTCAGTCGTCGATTTTGGAAGCAACCACCCGTTAACGCTACGACTTTTGCATCGATCCGAAGCGCAATCTCAACCGTTGCCGCGATTAATGCCGCATGAAACCGAGTTGCGACCACTTCATGCGGCACACCATCGCGAACATCGGCGACAACGGCTTCGACAAGTGATGTTGTATCGAGCCACCAGCGAGGATTGCTCGGATTGGTCTTACCGGCACGCCCTGCGTCAACCAACCGCAGGGGATACGGGTTAACTACGGACTCGTCGCAACGGCTTTCGAGAAGCATCCCGCCGCGACCCTCGAAGGTTATTCGCTTGACCAATCCACTCAGGCTGGCCACCGCATCGAATAGTTGACCGACACTCGAAGTCAGTGGCGTCCCGATGTTTCGCTCGAGCATCTTCAGAATTAGTGCACGCTCGGGCTTCGGCGTGTCCGCGATGGGAGGCAAGTCATCCCAATCAAAAACCGAGGCCCCAAATGTGTTCCAAAGCAGAGCGAGCGCCGCTCGGCGTGGTTCACGGGCGGCCGCCTCACCACCTAGCAGTGGATAAGGCTTAATTGCGGCAACCCGCTCGAAACCCCTGCAGTCTCCCAAAAGGAATTCTCCACCCCAAATCGTGCCATCTGGCCCGAGCCCGCTCCCATCCCATACGACACCCAGCACGGGGCCCGAATGATTGGCATCCGCGAGGCACGCTGCGAGGTGTGCGTGGTGATGTTGCACGGCAACGCGCGCAGTACCCGCAAGTTGGCCTCCACTTGCCGTCAATTGTTCCGCTAATTGAGTGGAGGCATAATCGGGGTGAAGATCGTGGGCGATGATGTCCGGCTTGACTGCGTACAGCCGTAAAAAGTCGAATACTACGCGCTCAAAAGCCTGCTTGGTCTCGAGACTCTCGAGATCCCCGATATGTTGACTCACGAACACACGGTCCCCAATGCCGAGCGCAATCGTATTTTTCTGATGACCTCCGAGCGCCAGAACCACCTGCTTTGAATCGGCAACGGGCACCGGCAATGGCGCGTAGCCGCGAGCGCGCCGCAAGAACTGCGGCTCGCCGCACACGATATGCACGACGCTGTCGTCCATGTGCCGCACGATGGGCCTATTGTGAATGAGCCAGGCATCGGCGATATCGGCGAGGCGAAGGGTTGCCTCTCTAGGCTCGATGCAGATGGGTTCTTCGCTTAAATTGCCGCTCGTTGCCACTACCGGTAGTTTCACCAAATTGAGCAGCAGATGGTGCAAAGGCGTGGTTGCGAGCATCACCCCGAGGTACGGCGTATCGGGTGCTACGCCCGACGCGATACTCGATTGTTTGCGTTTGCGAGCGAGAACTATCGGCCCTTCGGGACTCGTCAAGAGCGCCTCTTCGGTGGGACCGATGTCGATGTGCTCGCGCGCTTGCTCGACGCTTTGAACCATGACTGCTAGCGGCTTTTCCCAGCGATGCTTGCGCTGCCGCAGCAGGGAAATTGCGGCAACATGTGTCGCAGCGACAATCAAATGAAAGCCGCCCAGACCCTGCACCGCAACGACCAGCCCCTGCCGAATCAATTCAGCGGCGTTCGATAGGGCCCGATCGGGGCTGACTAAGTCCTGCAAGTTTCGATCTACGAGGCGCAGCTGGGGACCACAAACCGGGCAAGCATTGGGCTGGGCGTGAAAGCGCCGATCGAGCGGGTCATCGTATTCACGCTGGCAGTCTGCACACATCGCAAACATCGACATCGACGTGTTCGGTCGATCATAGGGCAGGGCCTCGATGATCGTAAAACGCGGGCCGCAGTGAGTGCAATTGGTGAACGGATATTGGTACCTGCGGTTGCTCGGGTCATCGATCTCGCGCAGGCAATCGGCGCAGGTTGCGATTTCTGGTAAAATGGTCGCGGTAGTGGGACCTTGCTGGTGACTGGCAATGATCGCAAAGCCCGCCTCGGGGACTAGTTCGCGCGGCTCCTCGCTGAATGTATCGACGTGAGCGGGACTCGGCGCTGCCGAAACGATCTTCGATACGAACGCCTCGACGTCTCGCCGCTCCCCCTGCACCTCCAATAGCGCCCCCTGATTGTCATTCTGAACCCAGCCTCGGAGGTTCAACTCCTGTGCAGTGCGATAAACGAACGGTCGAAAGCCCACACCTTGCACGCGACCTCGCAATCGAAGGCGAATTCTGACGATGTTTGGCGGCTTTGGATCACTCATTCGGCAAGGTAACTATAGTCTGATTCTGTCTGCGACGAAACGGTACTTTGCACCAACACGACCTGCCACACCACGGCAAACTTGTTCGAGGCCGTGCAGGTTTACACGGTCAAGCGTGCGAACCAGATGCAGACCCGCTACATACGCCTGCTGGTCATGACGACACGTGGCTACCGTTTGATGCACTATATCCGCGTTGCACGGGCGCGACTGATCATGATCGAGACCTCGGGCGTTGCGTTGATGTCGGACAATGAGATATCTGGATGTTCGTTTTGAAAGACGCGGAAGATCTCATCTGCGAAGGAAGGCCCGATCGACGCAACGCCCTTGAAATCAAAGATTACTGTGCGAAAACGATCGATTCTGGCCAATAGTCGCTTGGCTTGAGATCGAGACAAGAGGCTTTCGTCTCCGTACTGCGCGAGTCGGACAGGAACAACGGTCTTCGTGAACGCGAGGGTATCCTCTGAAGTGTACTGATCGAAGATCGACTTGATTGTGCGGGCAGTATGGTTGTGAAGCTGCATGAATACTACTGTACCGACGCTGGGGTTTTCACTCTCCAGTATCCAATCCTGGTCGTCTCCGTATTCGTGAGAGAAGTAGACCCCACCAGATAGAATATTGAATTTATCGAGGACGCGCGAAGTGAAAAAGATACCCTTGCCAGTGTGATTGTCCGGGTCCGTAGTGAACTTCCCCTTGGCCAACTCAAGTACCGAGTGGCGTTCATCGATCAGATTGAGAGCCGCTTGGATCTTCCGAAAGATGCCAACCCCATCATCAAGAAGAAGCATCTCCGTCAACGCAGCTGTCCTCTTGAGGCTCAAAGTGACGTTTCTGGCGTTCGAGTGCTCAATTGCGTTGTTGAACATCTCAGTGAAGGCGTACTGCCAGATATTCAGTACGTTGTCTGGCAGCTGCCCAAGCGGCTTTGTGACGTGCTCGCGCCAGACAATGTCCTCAGCGAGAGAGGGAACAAGGGGGAAGGTCTCGAGCCATTCAAGAAGCGGAGCCAGCCTGTATACACGGCTGCGCGTAGTGCCCGCGGCGACAACCGCTCCCTCATTGACCAGCCTATCCAGATGCTTGTTCACCGCCTGGCGGGTGATCCCAAACTTTTCGGATGCGACCCTGCCAATGTCCGATGCGTGGTACTGGATATTATCTAGAATGAACCTGCGCAGTTGCTCGCCGCGTTGTCGAACGTTCACCATGCTGGACGACCCTATTGACAACCTTTCTCCTTATCATTGTCAACCTAAGACAATCGATTGTCAACCTTATGCGAGTCGGTTAGCCGAATCAGCGTCTCGTTGGCGGCCCCGCTTATCTTGACTACGCACAGTCAACTCGGCGGCGAATTATCGATGAAAGCGCCGCCGTTTTGCGCGACAAATGCAGTCGAAAGAGCCGCCGGGGCAGCACCGAAGCCAAGTGGGCAGGCGACAAAACCAAGTGGGGCAAGGCCGAAACCAAGTGGGGCAGAGCCGAAGCCAAGTGGGGCAAGGCCTGACCGAAGTCGGTTTCAACACCAGCAGAATGGGGGAAGCCACGAAACGACCTGGGCAAGAGATTTGGCAAGGCGTGTGGCGCTGCCAGCGAACGGGGCGGAACGTTCGCGAATGCATGTGGCACTGCGAGCAATTGGGGCGGAACGTTGCCCAAAGCATGCGTCACTTCAAGCTACCGGGATAGAACGCTCGGCAAGGCATGCGGCACTTCGACCAACCGGGGCAGAACGATCGCCGATGCATGCAACGCTGCGAACGACTGGGGCAGGAAGTTGGGCAAGGCATGCTGCGCTTCGAGCAACTCGAGCAAGCCGTCTGCCCGAGATGTGCGCCACCGTGGATAGCGGGGCAAGCTGTTCCGCTTACGGGACGCTTACGCGAGCGGGGCTTGCGGTGCTGGCTGAGGCGCTGGTGCGGGCGGCGTGGGGTTGCCGGAACGCTTGAGGTGGTGAAACACATACTCATGCAGCCCGGCGTTAAGGTTGCCGTTGCGAATGGCGCGGCGCGCTGCCTTATTCAGATCGCGAATCCATACGTAGAGCTTGCCGTCACACAGATCGATTTGCACAGTGTCTGCCACGGTCTGGCCTTTGCTCGTGTGCACAGTGCCGGGCAGGCTTTGAAGACTCGCGCACAGATCCTGCACCTCTGCCAGGCGTTGATCTGCCTGCGCCTCTGCCGGCAATTTGCCCTGGGCGCTGCTCAGCACCTTGCTCAGGGCTTGAATGCCCGCTTCCAGGCTTGCATCATCTGTGGGTGTCGCGGCCAAAAGCGCAGTCGCGAGCGACTCATCGTTGCGCGCGAGCATGCCCAGCGCCGATGTAACGCGGTCGACCCACGCCCAACCCATCGACACCTGTTTATCGCGTGACGTAACAGCCATTTTCTTGGCAGCAATGGCCTCGGGCCGCGCCGCGCGCAGGGTTTCATGCTGCGTACGATCAGCTTCGAATTGCGCCAACGCGGCTGGACCGTAACCATAGCTGGCAAGCGCGGCCTGAGCGCGATTCCAACGCGCTGCAGCCTCGGAGGCTTCCCACGCGACATCGTCGGAACCGTAACGCCGACCAATGACAATTAACTGTGAATCCGTTAAATCGCAGCTTTTTGCCGACATTTGTCTTTTCCCTCACTTCTGTAGCATTGGTTCTTCAACCACTCCTCAACGCCGTCGCCCGCGCCCCAAACCGCCTCGCGAATTTCTAGTACATATCAATTGATGTACTGGCTCCTCAACTCGTTTGAAGCATATCATATATCGGGAAAGCGGAATCGAACAACGTTTGGTGGAACAGCGGGAATGACTGGAGCTACTGGATGGCTTGCTTCGATCTTTCGGGTAAGGAGCTCTGGCACAACGATTTTGGCAAATCATCGGTGAGCGCCTTGGAGTTTGACGCCACCGGCGCAAACGTGACTGTGTACGGCATGTCGTCTTGGCAGACTTTCTCCGCTGCGAGCGGGTCGATCGCTACCGGGGGTTCAAACGCCGTTCCGGCGCTCGTCTCGGGGCAAACCATTCCCCTCGGCGGCTATCTCGTGACATCGGGTGTTCAAAGCTCTACGTCTAGCGGCTGGCTAAGTATCCATGACCGAACGGGTGCCAAATTCTGGGAGGCCACATCGGTCCCGACCGATGCAATTCCCATCGGGCTCGCGTCGGACGGCACGCTGTATGTCGTTAGCAGTGGATCACTTTTCATCTACGAAACGGGCATTCGCGCTGCAGCCCACTAGTAGGGTCACCGCTGCTCGCCGTTACGGTGTTGCCCCGCCGGGGCCTACCAGCACGGCATTCCGCGCCGTCACGACAAAATCCAAAAAGCGCCGATTGGTACGCGTAGATGGAACAATTAGGGTCCCAAGATTGATCGGCGCGAGTTTTGGTGCAGCGGCAATGAAGCGCAAGAGTAGCAATGTGGACTGAGGAGGCAGTGATTGGACGATCGGATTGTGGGCCAACGCTCAGGACGGCGCCGACGCTACTGGGCTGCCTTTTTGGACGAACCTTCGCGTTCCCCAACCCGCCAAAAGACGTGGGTCAAGGAGCGTCGCACCGCGCGAACCTAATTGAGCTCGCCGAACTTGCGCCGCAGCACCTGACTCTTGAAGTACGGCGGGTCACGAGCCGGGGCGCGTTTCGGTGGTTCGAGAATGAATCGGTGAGGCGCGCCTCCGTTTCGCATGGGAACCACCGGCAGTGGCGTAACGATGCCACTGCCATCGATAATTCGCCGGCGCCACGCTGCCCGTTGTCGCGCCCGGCGCAACTAACGGTGCAAAGCCCGTCGCCACCAGCGAACCCAATAACCGCCCCTTTCACGTGGCACGACCCCGCAAGCATGGCTAGGCTTTCCAAGATGAGGTTGCAGGAGTTGAACTTCAATGCCCACGTAGGTCAATTGGCCAATTATTATAATCTATATATAATCTTTTATAATATTTAGAAGGTTATATATAGTTTTATTATGAGGTCTGCGGTCAAAGACACGTTGCCGGCAAGAATTCGGCGGTCGCTCTCAAAGTTCGGATTGGACATTGCCACTGCCAGGAAGAAACGGAGTCTCACACTGGCGATGATGGCTGAGCGCCTGGGCGTTTCGATGGGGACCTACGCCAGAGTAGAACGGGGCGATCCAACGGTGTCGATGGGGACCTTCGCGATGGCAATTTTCGTCCTCGGGTTTGGTGAACCCTTTTCGGATTTGGTCAACGTCCGTCGCGACGATCAGGGACTATTGCTCGACGAAGAGCGCCTACCACAGCGGGTTCGTGCGCGGAAAGCCCCGAGGCCGCGGTGAAGCACAAGATTCAGATTTGTCTTGGTGATGCGGCGCTAGAGATCGGCATGTTGAGCTACGATCAGCAAGGTTCTCGGGAAAGCAGTGCATTCGAATACGACGGCGCTTGGCTCGAAAAGCCTGATCGGTTTACGATTGATCCAGCGCTCCAGCTTGTCCAGGGTAGGCAATTTCACAAGCAACACGGGACCGCTTCAGTCTTTCACGCCGCCATCGCCGACACCGAACCGGACGGATGGGGCAGACGCGTCGTGCAGCGAGATCATGCCAAACGACGCAACGAAGCTCGCCACGCGGGTGTGCCGGATGGGGCCCTTAGTCCATTAAACTCGCTCGACTACCTGTTGGCCGTCGACAACGTCAGTCGATTGGGTGCCCTTCGCTTTCGGGACGAGACCGGCGTTTATCGTCGGGCCCCTGAAGCAGGTCGTCGCACCGTGCCCCCCTTGATTGAGCTGAACCATTTGATTGCCGCCTCTCGCGCTGTGGAAACCAATAGTGAGACAGCAGCCGATCTCGCCTACTTGCGGGGTCGCGGCACATCGCTCGGTGGCCTCCGTCCGAAATGCACGGTCTTAGACGACAACGGCCGTCTTTCGATCGGCAAATTTCCGAGTGTGTCCGACGAGCGCGCGGTCGCGAAGGGCGAAGTACTTGCGATGAAGCTGGCAGCGTCTGCCGGCATCGACGTCGCAGAAGCCCGAATCGTCAACAGCGATGGCGTACCTGTGGCACTCGTA
The DNA here is from genome assembly GCA_963819085.1 of uncultured delta proteobacterium. Lineage (GTDB taxonomy): Bacteria > Myxococcota_A > Polyangia > Polyangiales > Polyangiaceae > FEN-1139. The sequence continues at coordinate 406,099 of CAWFUX010000048.1, read as the reverse complement.
GGTCGTTTCGATCGCCGTCCGGGCGGCGACCGACTCATGTACATATCTGCAGCCACGATGTTGGGTGTCGAACCGACGGATCCGAGCGAGCATAGCTATACGGAAATCGTCGATGCCATTCGGCAGCACGGAGACAACGTCCAGAAGGACATTGACGAACTTTGGCGCAGAATTGCCTTTTCCATCTTGATCACGAACGTGGACGACCACCTGCATAATCACGGGTTTTTGCATGTGGAACGCGGCAGATGGCGGCTTTCACCAGCTTTTGATTTGAACCCATTTCCGGAACGGCTACGCGAACTCAAGACATGGATTTCCGAGCACGCAGGGCCCGAAGCCAGCGTTGAATCGCTGATGTCGGTAACGAATTACTTTAGGATTACACTCTCACGAGCGAAGGCCATCTTGGCCGATGTAGAGCGGGCTGTCGCGGGATGGAGAACCGAAGGCAAGAGGGTTGGCATGTCTGACCGCGAGCTTGACGAATTCGCCGACGCCTTCGAACACGTCGAGCGGACCGCGGCACGCAAGTTAGCATCGTAGCCGCGTGTCAGTCATTGAAGTCAATTGAGTAGAATTGCCCATCAATGCCACCCGCGCGCACAGCCACGACGGACAGTCCGTGCAAATCACGGCCCCAAAAGCGGCGCGCGCCTTGGCTTCTTTGGCGATGTTCCAGACGCCTAACGGGTTTCACGGATCCTGAGGAGGCGCATGCAGCTCACCTTACCGATTCGGTCCTGCCTTACGCGTCAGATGCTCGAGTGACGATTCGAACGACAGTCAACCTTGATTGGCTACGGAGGCCGGCGGCCTAAAGATCAAGCATAGGCCGACAATCGCCGAATATCGTGATTTTAGCAGCTGCACTTTGATGCAGGGCGGCACACGTCTGAGCGCAAAGCGTTACCACTCCGTCCGTCGTCGAATGCCAGCCGTCACCGTGTGCACAGTCCTTGCCGAGGAGGACAGCATCGTCATTCTTGCCGTCCGCGCTGTAGACAACGCTGAAAGTTGTCGGGTCCGCGACCATACCCGAGGGGGCGCCGGGCACCGTAAAAGTACAGTTGAGGTAGGGCGCGGCAATCGCAAGCAGGGAACTCGAGATTGCCGAAGTGAGAGCGATGTTCACCGACAGATCGGAGTAATTATTGAATGCCACTGGCGAGGAGATCCATGTGGGAGTGCAACCCGCACCCGCGGCCTGCAATAGCCATTGACGACCGTCAACGCCGTCGGCCGTTGGCTGCTCGCTGCCCGGCAGCCCGATGACATATGTTTCACCGCCGTACGCACTATGAACGTGTGAAATTTGCGTGATTACGGATGTGTAGTCCACCGGCGCCGAGTCCTCCCCTGCGCCGACACATTGGTCCAACAGTGTCGGCGGGCCATCGACGATGAGGACATAGTTGGCGACCCCCGTCACGTCCGAGCGCGCGACCTCCGAGTTTTCCGCAAGCGAAAATGCGTCGGCAATCGGTCTCGGGCCTTGCGGTACGGCGGCCGCGAGTGTGTTTGCCAGCGTCGTGCGCTCGGGCGAATTGGGTTGCCCGAGCGGCATACGCGGGACGCTCGCGCCGGCATTGACGCAATACTCGATGTCCATCGGCTGCTGGCTGGGCGGGCGTGCCGGCTGATTCGGATACAAGAACAAACCCACCTGACTCGCGGGAGACAGACCATCAAAAAAACTTTGAAGTGAGCTGCGTACGATTTCCCATTTCGACGCCTGCGATGGCACCGATCCGCTATTGTCGGTGACAACGTCGTTCATCTTGCCGCTCACGTCGACGACGAAGTCGAGGTTCAGCGGGCCGCCGAAAAACTCGGCTCCGACGCAAGCGTTGCCTTCTAGCGCTTGGAGCTGGTCAGCGGAAATTGGACCCGTCGCAGCACCGGCGGCACCGGATGTCACTGCCGCGCCACCAGCGCCACCAGTCCCCGCAGCGGGTGTACCTGGATGTCCGTTGGACGTTCCATTACTTTGATTTGCGGTGTCACTGACGTTGCCCCCGCAACCGACGAGCATCGAAGTCAAAATCGTCACATCCACCAAGTAAGGTCGCATCGGTAATTCCTAGTGCGACTGAAATGTAGCATGAAACGCCCGTGCTGTGACGATGGCGCGGCTGACTTGGCCGTGCGCGCCCCCAACTTGGAACGCGTAGATGGAACAATTAGGGTTCCAAGATTGACCGGCGCGATTTCTGGTGCGGTGGTCCCGTCACGAAAGGGGCGGCGAAGCTCGATGCGTACCAGGTTGTCGGGCAAAGACAAGCACGTGGTACACATCGCCCACGTCAACCCCAGGGCTCTGCGCGACAATCTCGTAAGCGCGGCGCCATAGCGGCTCTCTTTCCGTGACGAATGCGCGCTGCTCTGCTGACAGCTGCTCCCAGCGTTCGAGCTCTTCGGGCGACATGGAATCGAGGTTCACGCTTCGATGTTAGCACGGGAACGCCAGCGATGGTGTTAGTCTGTGTCCGGAAACTACCGCGTCGCGACTCCAAATGCCTCGAGCAGGGCAATCGCCGCTTGGGATGCAGTTACTTTTCCTTCGGTAACGGCTTGTTCTAGGGGCAATATCCGTTCCTTCACGGCAGGGTGTTCGCGCATGGCAGAAAGCAGCCGCTCGTTTATCATGCTCCACATCCAACGCACGTGCTGCTGCTGTCTGTGTGCTGCGAAGTCTCCAGCCTGTGTTAGTGCCTTGCGGTGAGCTTCGACGAGTGTCCATAGTTCGTCGAGCCCCTTGCCGGTCTTGGCACTGCAGACAACGGCCTGTGGCGTCCAGCTCTGGACCTTGGGTCGCATGAAGTGCAGGCCGGTTGCATATTGTCCACGTGCAAGTTCGGCGCGCTCAGCGTTATCGCCGTCTGCCTTATTTACGGCGACGATATCTGCTAATTCAAGCACGCCTCGCTTGATCCCTTGTAGCTCGTCACCGGCGCCTGCCACCATCAGCAATAAGAAGCAGTCAACCATGTCGTCTACGACTGTTTCGGACTGACCCGTCCCGACGGTTTCGATGATCACTACATCGAACCCAAAGGCCTCGCACACGAGCAGCGTCTCTCGCGTCTTACGAGTAACGCCTCCGAGCGTTCCCGAACTCGGCGAAGGCCGAATGAATGCATTCGGACTGGCGGATAGCTCCTGCATGCGCGTCTTATCACCGAGTATGCTGCCGCCCGAGATCGTGCTCGACGGATCGATCGCTAACACCGCGACTTTGTGCCCCGCCGTGGTCAATCGCCCGCCGAGCGCCTCAATGAAAGTGCTCTTGCCGGCACCTGGGATCCCCGTAATACCGAGCCGCAGCGCCTTGCCAGTGTGGGGCAGCAATTGCAGCAATAGCTCTTGTGCCATGGCCTCGTGCGCCGGCAGTGTACTTTCGACCAGAGTTATTGCGCGCCCGAGCGTAACCCGGTCGCCGGTAAGCACGCCTTCGGCGTATTCAGCGACAGTGAGCTCACGCCGGCGTGCGACAAGAGGCGAATTGATGGTCGGGTGGGGCATCCCTTCAACTAATGCCCAACGTGTGGCCCAACTTATCCAAAAGGTCCACTGCCGCCTCGGTAATCACGGTGCCTGGCGGGTAGATTGCGGCTGCGCCCGCGGCAACTAGTGCTTCGAAATCTTGGGGCGGTATTACGCCGCCGACGACGACGAGAATGTCTTCGCGCGCCAGTTTCTTTAGCTCGGCTCGCAGCGCTGGCACCAAGGTCAAGTGCCCCGCCGCGAGCGAGCTCACGCCGATTACGTGCACGTCATTCTCGACCGCCTGTCGAGCAGTCTCTTCGGGTGTTTGAAATAGTGGCCCCACATCGACGTCAAAGCCGAGATCAGCATAAGCGGTTGCAACCACCTTCTGACCGCGATCGTGACCGTCTTGGCCCATCTTTGCCAAGAGAATGCGCGGCCGGCGGCCTTCCTTTTTTACGAAGGACTCAATCTTACCTTGAACGATATTCAATGCGTCATTGTTGCTGCCCATCTCGCCTCCGTAGACGCCCGAAACCGTCTGAATGGTTGCCTGGTGACGCCCGTAAACCTTTTCGAGTGCCGAGCTCATCTCGCCAACCGTTGCGCGCACGCGCGCCGCGGTAACGCACAGGTCGAGCAAATTTCCCACACCCGAAGCCGCGCAATTGGTAAGGGCATCTAGCGACTGCTGGACGGCCTGATTGTCGCGCTCTGCACGCAGCTTTCGGAGCCGTTCAATCTGAGACTCGCGAACGCTGGCGTTATCGACCTTGAGCACGTCCATTGGCGGCTCTTTGTCTAAGATCCACTTGTTGACGCCCACGACCGTTTGGCGCCCCGTGTCGATACGTGCCTGGGTCCGTGCAGCAGCTTCTTCGATGCGAAGCTTGGGGATACCGGCTTCGATGGCCTTGGCCATGCCACCCAAGGTCTCGACCTCAGTGATATGCAGCCAGGCTCGTTCGGCTAACTCGTGCGTCAGCCTTTCCACATAATAGCTACCGCCCCAAGGATCGATGACACGACAGGTTCCCGACTCTTGCTGCAGGAATATCTGGGTATTTCTGGCGATTCTCGCCGAAAAATCCGTGGGTAATGCGAGCGCCTCGTCGAGTGCATTGGTGTGTAGCGATTGGGTATGACCTTGAGTAGCGGCCATCGCTTCGATGCAGGTTCGAATGACGTTATTGTACACGTCCTGTGCCGTCAGGCTCCAACCCGAGGTTTGACTGTGGGTTCTCAGGCTCATCGACTTCGTGTTCTTGGCGCCAAAGCCTCTGACGATCTTGGCCCAGAGCAGACGTGCGGCCCTGAGCTTGGCGACTTCCATGAAGAAATTCATGCCGATCGCCCAAAAGAAAGAAAGCCGCGGCGCGAATACATCGACATCGAGCCCCGCCTTCATCCCGGCGCGAATGTATTCGGCCCCATCCGCAAGCGTATAAGCCAGTTCGAGATCGGCGGTCGCGCCCGCTTCCTGCATGTGATAGCCGGAAATACTGATGCTGTTGAACTTCGGCATCTTTTGGGACGTGTACTCGAATATGTCCGCGATGATGCGCATCGATGGTGTGGGCGGGTAGATATACGTATTGCGCACCATGAACTCTTTCAGAATATCGTTCTGAATTGTCCCGGTCAGCTTTGCGGGCGCTACGCCCTGTTCCTCCGCTGCGATGATGTAAAGCGCCATGATCGGCAGCACGGCGCCGTTCATCGTCATTGATACGCTCATCTGATCCAGCGGAATCCCGTCGAACAAGATTCGCATGTCCAGAATCGAATCGATGGCGACGCCCGCCATCCCGACGTCTCCGAGGACCCGCGGGTGGTCACTGTCGTAGCCGCGGTGCGTTGCCAAATCGAACGCGATCGAGAGCCCCTTTTGCCCCGCCGCCAGGTTGCGCCGGTAAAAGGCGTTCGATGCTTCCGCCGTCGAAAAGCCCGCGTATTGCCGAATCGTCCAGGGCCGCTGAACGTACATAGTCGAATACGGGCCGCGCACGAATGGTGCAAGACCTGGAAATGTGTCCACGTGCGTTAACCCCAAAATATCCGCAGCATCATACAGGGGTCGCACCTGAATCTGCTCGGGTGTCGTGAACGCCAGTGTGCTCGGAGAGGCGCCAAGAACTCGAGTGGCAGCCCGCTCCCAATCCGCAAGCGTACCTTCGGCATTGGCCTCGAAGGGTACCTTCGTAAAATCAACGATGCGAGTCATGACAGCACCCCTTGTGCTTCTGCAAGTTGCGTCAAGGTAGACAGCACGTCGCACCCGACGAAAATGAATTGGTCGATTCCAGCTTTTTTGTGGGTTTCGGCATCGGTGCCGGGATTGCCCGCGAGGAACAATGTCTTCACGCCTGCCTGTTTCAATGCACTAGCCACGCTCGCCGCGCCGGTTTGGTACCAGGTGTCCGACGAGCAGATTATCGCGAGTGTGCAGCTCTCTTTGACGCAAGCTGCAGCGGCAGCCTCCGCTGTTTCGAAGCCGTCGTTCGTGATGGCCTCGAAACCACCCGCCTCGAAGAAGTTCTGCGCGTACGCAGCGCGCGCCGTGTGCACCGCAATTGGGCCCATGTTAGCGAGGAATATTCGCGGGCGCGTGCCGGTCTGACTCAGGACGGCGTCGCTTGCATCGCGAAGTTTTTCGTAACCGGCTGAGAAACGACGCAAATGAAATTGATCGACGGTTTCGGGATTGCGGCCTAGGCCATTCTCAATCTGCAGGCGTGTTGCGCCGAGTAGCAACGCGGCAGTTGCGGCCTTGAAACGCTCAACGCCCGAGAGATCTGACATCTTCGAGACTGCCTCGATTATTTTTGTATCTGCGGCACGCTGCTCTCGATTGGCGTTGATTGCACGCTCGACGTCAACCGACGACGCGGCGGGTCGGCTCAGGGCCGTTTCACGCAGGTTCGGGTATTCGCTCACGCCGGTAATCGGAGTCTTACGGCGCGCAAGGTCCTTTTGGCGTTGTTCCCAGGTGGCGTCGATTTCCTCGTTTGAATGCGCCGCTGCGCAACACTGCCAACATGCCACCCTGCGCTTCGATCGATTGAAACGCAGCCCACGCCATTTCCGCGAGCTCGCGGGTCAAGGTTTCTACATAAAAGCTACCGCCAGCCGCGTCGATGACGCGCCCGAGGTGCACCTCGTCAGCCATGACTATCTGAGTATTGCGAGCAATTCGCCGCGCGAAGTCATCCGAGGGCCCAACCACGTCGTCGAACGGCAACACGGTGATTTGGTCGGCGCCGCCAACTGCAGCTGAAAAGCAGCCGATGGTAGTGCGCAGCAGATTGACCCAGGGGTCACGCTTGGTAAGAACGCGGCGTGACGTGCGAGCGTGAACTCGAATGGATCGATCGCTAGCCTTGACGCCCACGGCTTCCTCGACTCGGTTCCACAGCGCGCGAATTGCCCGGAACTTTGCGATCTCTAGGAATTGGTCGGAGCCCACGGCCAGCGAGAATACAATTTGGGATAAGGATTGCTCCGGCGTAAGACCCGCCGCGTCACACGCGCGCAGGTACTCGACGCCCGTGGCAATTGCAGCGGCTAGTTCCTGAACAGCCGTGGCTCCCGCGTTGTCATAGGCAGCCGTTGAAACCTGCAGTGCCGTAATCCCTGGCGTTGTCTTAGCCGCAACGCAGGCCAGTTCCGCGGCTTGTTCGAGCAACACCGGGGCACTTCGGTAGCCGACGCCTTTTGCTGCCAGCGACCCTAGTGGATCGGCGTTCAAAGATCCTTTTCTATTCTTCGGCTCGATGCCGCGTTTCTCCAAAAGCGCCGTGAAGAGAGCCGCGGCTGAGTAAAATGCTGGACCTCCGGTAATCGCTATCGGTATGCGCGAAAGGTCGACTTCACTTAGCAGCGCGTCCATCTGTTCGATTGAGTTGAACGTAAGTCCCGCCGCCACAACCACACCCTTTCATATCAGGTTCGTCGAGTGGCCGCGGGGAAAGGCGCACGGCGACCGATGTGGCTCCGCCGGACAAATCTTGACGCAACGCACGGTTTGCGACAGTTGGGTCTGGGTGGCGGTGCTCTTGAATGATATCCCAACCACCACGTGTGGCGCCTAGGGGCGTGCCACCTCGAATCAACGGTGATTGGCCTGGCAGTCCTGCTCGAGTTTGCGGTCCGTCGTCGGCAAAATACAGCGGTTGTACTGTGATCCCCTCTATGAGTTTGGTCAGCAGGCGCTTATCGAAGGGCGCGCCCTTCAAATCGAGTTCGGCCAATTGTCGCCAAGTCTGGCGACTTTGCTTCGGAAAGTCCTCTCCAAGCGCGATGGGATCAGTCATGGTGGTGTTATCAGCTGTCACAGGGGAACATGCGAAAAATCGCAAGACTAGCTGATGGCACCGGTCTACCTAATCCAAGTCCAATCGTCCAATCGTCGCGCATCGATTTTGAGCAAATCGATTTGGCCGGTGCACCTGCGTTGATTGCGCATTGTCTTAGAGTGGGCGCAAACTCTGCGCGACATACGGCATGGCACATCTGCGCCTCAGCGATACGGTTAGTGTCTGTTGCCCTCTAATGGGGCCCGATCTCGAACCGTATGAGAAACCTGAGATGATCACAAAAATCGACCACTTAGGAATTGCCGTAGCATCCCTCGATGAGGCAGTTCCCATTTGGGAAAACCTCCTCGGCCTCAAGTGCGAGCGCATCGAGGAAGTTCCCAGTCAAAAGGTCCGCACAGCTTTCTTCGATGTGGGCGGTGTTCACATCGAACTGCTGGAACCGACCTCCGAAGATAGCCCAATTGCCAAATCAATTGCGTCCCGCGGAGAAGGCGTGCATCACGTCGCTTTTGCGACCAACGATGTTGTCGGGCAATTGAGTCAAGCGAAATCTGCGGGTGCCAAGCTAATTAACGAAACCCCCGTAGCGGGAGCGGGGGGCAAGCTCGTGGCCTTCCTTCACCCTAAGAGCCTACGCGGCGTTTTGACGGAATTGTGTTCGGATTCCAAGCATTCATAAGCGAGCTCAACCCATAGGTAATATCATGGCATTGCCCCGAATTTCTCCCGAAGAAGCCGCCAGTTATATCAAACATGGCGAGAACGTCGCATTTTCCGGATTCACTCCGGCAGGCGCGCCCAAGGTCATCTCGCTTGCCGTTGCCGCACATGCGGAAGGCGAGCACCGCGCCGGCCGCGACTTCAAGATTGGCGTCATCACTGGTGCATCGACTGGTCCATCACTCGACGGTGCGCTAGCCAGAGCCAATGCCATAGCCTTTCGGACGCCCTATCAATCCGACAAGGAAATGCGCAACGCGATCAACAGCGGCCGTGCAAAGTTTTTTGACATGCATTTGTCGATGGTTGCGCAGGCCTTGCGTTACCAAATCCTAGGACCCGTAAACCATGCAATAATCGAGGCGTGTGACATAGATGACGAGGGTAATACCGTATTGACGACTGGAGTCGGCTGCACGCCCACCTTTGCGCGGCTGGCGGACAAGGTGTTCATTGAGCTCAATGCTCGTCATCCCAAGGCGTTGCGCGGGTTTCACGACCTTTATGAGCCGGCAGATCCCCCATTCCGTCGAGAGATCCCGGTTTACTCGGCTTCCGATCGCATTGGGACCACCGTACTAAAAATTGATCCCAAAAAGATTGTTGGCATCGTCGAGACCAATGTCAACGATGAAACGGGTAAGTTCCGCGCCTGCGATGAAACCACTTTGCATATTGGCGCCAACGTCGCCGCGTTTCTGGCCGGTGAAATCAAATCGGGGCGGATTCCCTCTTCATTCCTGCCAATTCAGTCGGGCGTCGGCGAGACGGCCAACGCCGTCCTAAAGGCTCTGGGTGAAAACCCGGATATCCCGAGCTTCGAGATGTACACCGAAGTCATTCAGGACGCCGTAATCGGCCTGATGAAAGAGGGTCGTATTCGATTCGCCAGCGGTTCGTCACTCACCTTGAGCCCCGAGATGCGCTCGGCTTTTTACGACGATATAGAGTATTTCAGAAGCAAGATGGTGCTCCGGCCTCAGGAGATTAGCAACCATCCGGAATTGGTCCGACGCCTGGGGATAATTTCCTGCAATACCGCTCTCGAAGTCGATATTTTCGGCAACGTCAACTCGACCCACCTGCTCGGCCAGAAGATGATGAACGGCATCGGTGGCTCGGGAGACTTTACGCGTAACGCGTTCATCTCGATGTTCATCTGCGCGTCTACGCAGAAGAGCGACAAGATTTCTACGATTGTGCCGCTCGTTACTCACGTCGATCACAACGAGCATTCCGTACAGGTAGTCGTCACCGAGTGGGGAGTCGCTGATTTGCGCTGCAAGTCGCCCATCGAACGCGCCGAGCTCATCATTGATCGGTGCGCGCACCCCGACTTTCGCGACATGCTTCGCGATTACCTGATGCGGTCGCGTTACACACACACTCCGCATGGCCTCTCGGATGCCTTCGTGATGCACGAGCAATTCGTCAAATCAGGCACGATGCACGGCAAGAGCGCGTAGGGGGTCGTCCCTGTCGGTGTTAGGGGCCGGCTTCCCCGGCCCCAAACGCTCCCGAGCCAGGCTTCGCTCAAGCAGGTATTGCATGTTAGCTGTAATATTCGGTTTGCGACCGATCGAAGCGAACGCGAGAAATAGGCGACTGGCCCGAGTAGCCTTCAGCGGCTAACACCAGGGACATTCCTCGGTCCTTCGAAGACCGCCCCAACGCCCATGCGCCTTGCACTAGTCATAAGCTCCAATTACTCGGAAAATAATGTAGTCCCGATGCGCGAGTCCTTCGAGGACACAGCGTCGCTCGTCGAGGCGCGACTTTCCGTCGCCGATACGGATTTTACCGTCATCGCACTGAAGGCCAACCGCGATCTCCCTGAACAGCTCGATGGCCTCCTCGACCAACATCGGGAACACCTTGAAAGTCTGTTTATTCACTTCTCGGGCTATCTGGCGGTCAAGCCAGACCGCGGGCCCGCTTGGCTCCTCGACGGTTCACGGCTCCGTGCATTCCCCATTTCGCGGCTGCGCGCTTCTTTGAGTCAATCTGCCCGGCAGGCTCTGGTAATTCTGGACGTGCATGCGGTCGCGGACGGCGACGTAAGGCTTGATGAGATCGCGCAAGGTCTCGGCATCGCCCTCAATGAGGTAAGTCCTCATATCTCCGTTTTGTCCTCGGTGGCGCAGTCGGAAAATGAGACCGCGGATCGGCGAGGTTGCCTGCGTCTCACGGATTGTTGGCTCCTGTCGTTGGATTACCACAGAGTACGCTCGAATAAATCTCCAGTCCTTGCCAGTACTATCGTGCAAGGGATACAAAGTGAAAGGCTAGCTTACGCGAGCCTTGCTTCGTTCGACTACCAGCCGAGCGAACTCGACTTCGTGATTCTACCGCTAGCCACGGACAGCGGCGATGACGAAGAGCCTCCGACCATCCCACCCAACTTCGGAAAGCGACCTTCGCTTCTTGACCTGCCGTTACCCGTGCCGCCGTCGCTCGGTACGTCCGGCAATCCGCCCGCGGTGACCCCGGGAGCGGCTACGCAAGCAGCCTATTTCCCGAGTGCACCGCCTCCAGTCGTACAGGCAAAGAGACCGTCGGCACCGCCTGGATTGCCCCGGGTACTTTCTGCCCCTCCGCCGCCAATCGCGGATGCGCGGCCCATCGCGAGCGGTACCGCCAGCAGATCCAATGACGATCTTTATGATGTTGCGACACTGGAAAGGTTGATTGAGGCAAGTGACCAAACAGGGGATTACCGCGAAAGCGTTGCACAGCGCGAGATGCTCGCGGCTCTGCTCGAAATCGTTCCCGATCAGCGGAGTCATGTCTTATTCGAAGCCGCCAACATCACCCTGCGCGAGCTGAACGATATGGCGAAGGCCAGGCAACTGGTGGAACGAGCCATAGAATCCGACCCATTGAACACGAATGCATTCAACTTGTGCGTGGAGATACTCAATAGGCAGGGCCAACTTCAGGAGATAGTCAACCGCTGTAGCCTCGTGCTCACCCGCCTGCCGGAGCCGAAGTTACGCTATCACGCAAGCTGTCGCCTCTTAGACTTGATAGAAATTCACGGCACCTCCATCGAGGTAGATCCTAACGTGCTCGTCAATTTGAGAGACGCGGCCAATGACGACGAGGGACTAAAGTTCCGCGTAGCTTCTATCTTGAAAGACCATACGGTTTACGAAGAAGCGGTGGTTTCACTCGAGAATGTGTTGGCCAATGATCCGCGTCATTTGCCTTCGCTCCGGGCGCTTTCGGATGCGGCTCAACGCCAGCACGACCCGGACACGGCTGCGCTTGCATCGGCGGTGCTCATTTGCCTCCAATCGGGGCGGCCGGAAGACGAAGTGCGGCTAGCGAAGTTGGTGACGGACGGCTTGCCCCTGGCCCGTCGCACGCTAAGCGACCAGGACTTCGAAGTAGCCTTGATTGCAAACCCGGAAAATGCGTTCCTCTTCAAAACCTTAGGGCGACTTACCAAGGTGGCGATAGCGGCGGGGTTAGCGACCAATTCAAGGTACGAAGAGCTGCCCAAAGATGCGACCGTGCTCGACCCTGAATCGAGCACGGTCACCCTAGGTCGGAGTCTCGCGTGGGCGGCAAAATTCGTGGGTGTGGCTACGCCCGAACTAGTCGTGCTTCCTGATCTTGCTACCCACCTGGAATTGACGGTCAACGGTGGGGATCGCCTGCTGATATCCAAGCAATTGGGTTCGGGTTTGAGTCTGGCCCAGCTCGCCTTCTTGGGCGCGCGGCACCTGTCGATGTTGCGCCCCGAGTTCAGGTGGAGATCGGCGCTAGACACGCCCGAGCGCCTGGCGGCCGTCATCGGCAACTGTGCGCGGCTGCTGCGTGAAGGCCGCGATTTTTTCAAGTCAGTTGGCGATTCGGAGCGCAAAGGTGCCAAACGATTCGTTTCACAGCTCGAGGCTGACCCTTCACTCTATGACCAAGTAACCCGCGCTTTTGGTGCACTCGATGTAAACCCAGCAATGTGGGATTCCGTCGCTCGAAGTGTGCTATTGGCGACCGATCGCGTGCTCTTGCGCGATGGCTTGCTCGCCTGCGCAAACCCGGCGGCGGCCTGGCAACTCACACAACAATATCCGCTTGCGAGTCTATTGTCAGTCGACGAGCAGCTGGACGAAATAGCCCGGTTCGCTACCAGTCGTGATCATCTTGCGTTACGAAGGTCGCTCGGTTTGACGGCGATGCCGAACTAAAGGGCAGGCCACTGACTCGTCGGGTCACGAGACGTTCCCTCGCCAGTCGCCGCTACGCCATTTAGGCCAGTTTGCCTCGGTCCGACCCCGAGCTCGGACGAGTCCCACCATTCCTTATAGTTAGCGTCCAAGCCGCCAATGCGGACGCACTAGCCACGTATAAGGCTACGGTGAGCGGCGAACGGCTTGCCGCACAAACCGCGCAGTCTCCGATTGCAGCAGTGGCGCCGTAACCGATGAGCCCCCCGGCGCTGCCGAAAAAGCCGGCAATTGCCAAACGATACAGAGCGCCAATGCTCGATCGAGATTGCCGCTCGGCACTTCCGGAAGTGCCATTTGCGTCGGCATGGGGCTTCACTAGTGACAGGTAGGACGTCCGCTATGCAACCGGAAGTGGTTTCCCGCAATTTGCAGCTGCCAGTGTTCACGAAAAAGCGGGGCCTTTAACCCCTAAACCGAAAACTGCAGCGCCCAAGGCGGGCATTTGCCGGATTCGGGGCAGTCGGGCAATGGCTTTTCGGACGGCAAATACTAATATTGAAACGAGCTTCCCCCGATAAACTCTCGGAGAATCGAGGTTGGTGGCACTCGATCAGGATAGAGCGCAACGAATCGGTCTACGAGACCGAGTAGGCGAAATGCCGTCAACCAAGCTCGATCTTGCCTGGGGACTTCGAGCAGATAGCGCTCTGCGTAGACTTTGAGCACTGCAATTTCGTAAATTAGAGATGAATCGAAGACTGCGTCTGCGTGATGTTGAAATGGAAATATGTGCTTCCTTTCGCCCGCGCGGACGCTATCCCAGCGCGTAATAGTATCGGCGGCGTTGTATCCGCGAGAGTGTCGATCTCTAACGATTCGACGAATCAGTCGCACATCGGACGCGTGCAAACGAGTTGCTCGGTCGAATGGCAATTGAGCCAATGGGCAAATGAACACGCGAAAAGCTTCTTCTTTTCCTATCTGGGCCAATAGCGCCGGGTTTAGCCCGTGGATCCCTTCCAACATCAATATACTGTGATGATCCACCTTGAGTTCAGGCCCGCCCCGGGGTTCGCTCTTACCACGCTTGAAATCGTAGTTTGCGGTTTTTACCGTCTCGCCCTTGAGTAGTCTTGCTAGTTGCTCCTGGAACACGTCGAGGCGCAACGCCTCTAACGCCTCGAAATCATACTCGCCCTTGTTGTCCTTGGGTGTCAGCTCGCGATCGCAGTAGTAATTGTCTAGGGAGATCGCTATCGGATTCATGCCGAGTACTTGCAGTTGAACTCGCAGTCGCTTGATGAATGTAGTCTTTCCAGAACTCGAGGGGCCAGCAATACAAACGATGCGAGCTGCTTTTCCGCGACCATGGACCTCGTCCGCAATTCTGCTGATGCGCTTTTCGTGGAAGCCCTCGCTGACGTTGATGAGCTCTCCCACGTGTCCAGTAATACAGGCGCGGTTGAATGCTCCGACGCTGCGCGTGTCCAATGTTTCGAGCCAACGTTCTTGCTGTTGTGTCATCGAGATAGTCTGGCGCGAGACGGCGAGGGCCTCTTCGTTGCTAACCGAGCCTGAAATGCTGTGGTGCATACCGGTAAGGCTCTGCGTCCTCCATCGTTGGAACTCGCGCATCGGCGCCCAATTGTTCGGTGCGCACCAGGGGTGTCGCGCCTTCCGCGGCTGGTTCTGTTCGAGCTTTCGCATTGTACACATTGCCGTAAAGGAGCAAAAGGCCCCCCCGATCCGCTGAAATGCGCGAACCGCTGGCCATGCCGGTACTGGGCAAAAGTGGCATCAAGATGAGTGCGTAGACCCGTCCGTACGTCGCAAGTGGCACAATTGCGTCGCGCCAAGTGGTCAGAAGTTCAACCGTATCCGACCACCCGATGCGGCGAAAATACTCGATGGCCTCGTTGGCTCCGACACCAATTTCGACCAGCTGGTCGATCCTCGAGGACCAACTGCTGCATGGTCTGCTGCAGCTGCTGGGCCAGCTCCTCGGCGCGTTGCTTGTAACCGAGTCCCACCAAGACGCGACGACCGAAACCCACAGAATGTGCGAGGCGCAGTTCGCTGTCGGGAGCGACGCGCTGAGCGGCCTCGAGCAGCAACAGTGCTTGCGACAGGCGATGAATTCGACCGCCCTCGAATGAGTCGAGAACGATGGGTTCGACTTCGGCATCCCAGGCTACCTGAGTCGTCAGCGAGACGGGCCTTCGCCCGAGTAAGGCGGCGACGACAGGGCTACCATTGACTTGCTGTGGCAGAATCTTGACCAGCGGTGTACCCGGCTCGGCAATGAGCTGCTCGGTGCCCATCCGAAGCACCACTTGGGTCGGACGCGGAACAAGGGTTGGAGCACTAGAATCGGTTGCCGATTGCAAAGCAGAAGGTCGAAGCGTTGCCGGTAGTTCTGACATCGGTGGACAAAGGAACAACGGCTGGCTGCCCTGGTCAAGTCGAGAAAACGGCAGGTTCAACCGCGAGCCCCATTCGGCAACCGAGTCAGGGCACAAAACTCGCTGATTCGGGGTTAACTGCGAGAGTGCCAATCCGCGCAGTCGCGCACGCGATGTGGTGCCGGCCGCGTCTACGAGCACACTGGTGTTTCCGTGCCGTCACGCCCAAAAAAAATCGTACCCAAACCTTTCACGATTTTCTGGAGATTCGGCGATTCTCTGCCTGCTGGCCTTGTGCCAAATTTCGAAGCAAACGGGCCGGTCAGTGTGGGATTTTCGCTGGCGCGATCAGCAGTGCTGGCTATTGACTGCCCGTCGTGCAGAAAAAGGCAGCGCTATCTTGGATTGCATTTGCCGCGGTGTGCTTTTTCTGGGGCACGACGGCGCCCGCGATCCGCGTTGCGGTTCGTTATTTCCCACCCTTGCTTTTGTCTGGCGTTCGCTTTGCGATCGCGGGGTCGCTGCTCGTATTGGTGCTGCTCGCGTTAGGCAAGGGTCCAGACAATTGGGCTATCGCGCTGCGTCGATCGATTCCGGGCGGCCTGTCTTTGGCGTTGGCCAATGCGCTGACTTGTGCGGGTTTTGCAACGGTTCCCAGTGGACAAGGCGCGTTGCTACTTGCGACAACAGCATTGTGGATGACCATCATCGATGCGCTGTGGTCATCGAGTCGTAGACGCGTGTCTCTGTTGTCATGGCTTGGATTGTTGTTGGGGTTGGTTGGCGTTGGACTGCTGCTGGACACACCGACCCTTTCGCGTGGCGTCTCGCTGGGGACACTTATTTTGTTGGTCTCATCGTCGAGCTGGGCGTTTGGTTCCGTCTGGCAGTCGAGGCACCCTTCGCATTTGCCTCCGCTGCTTGAAGCAGCCCTGCAAATGGTGCTCGCGTCATTAGTTCTGCTTCCCGGCGCTTATGTTCTCGGGGAACACTGGAACCCCGCGATCCCCACGACCGGTTGGACGGCATTCATATTCCTGATTCTAACCGGCTCATTGATTGGTTTTGTCGCTTTTGTGTTCATTTTGCGGACTTTACCGCCCCGGGTTGTAGGGCTGTACACGTACGTCAACCCGGTCGTTGCCACCTGGGCGGGATGGTGGTGGCTCGACGAAAACGTGAGGCCGCGGTTTTGGCTGGCATCCATGGTCATTCTGGGTTCGGTGGCACTCGTGCGCTTCGCGGACAACCGCGTGTCCGCGATACGGCGGGGGGACGCAGCGGCGGAATCGACGCTTCCGCCGATATAAGCTGCAAAAGCTGTCTCACCCTGGGCGGCGCGAATCCGAGCGGTTTTTACCGAACCGAAGAGTTTCTCGCTCCTGGCTGCACACCTAAATGGGTCTAGGCCGATCGCTCCCATTTGCTCCGGGCTCGGCCACGCGATAAAGTAGGATGCTCTTGTTCCCGGGTTAGGACGGCATATCATGAAGTATTCGACAGGTCGCACCTTTGTATTCTTTGGCACCCTCGGCTGGACATTGGCGAGCGTCGCTTGCAGCGCCTCGACGAATTCAACGGGTTCATCGGTAGCCAATACTGGCGGCAACTCCAACTCAGGTTCGGGCGGCGGTGGCTATGTGTACAATGTTGGGGTAGGTGGCGGAGGGTCGGTGATTGACGATGTGCTGCAATCCAACGGGTCGCTAAAGATTCACGGAATAATTCGAGACTTTCACAAAACATTTCCCGATATTCAGCCATGTAAGAACAATCCACCGAACACCAAACTTTGCGGCAGCGACCATGTGGAGCAAAACCCAACGCCCTCGGACCCGGCCCAAAATTGCGGTGCCGGAACTAAGTATCCGAATAGCTGCTTTATCGGGACTACGCTTGGCAGCGATTCCAAACCTGTGTACGTGGGCCCAGCCGGAGGGACTGTCAGCACTACCGGGCCGGATAATTTTCACTATTGGTTCAACGACGATACCAGCGTAGACCCCGCAACAAATCCAGATCAAGCCATTAACTGGCCTTATCCCATCGATTTCCTGACACCAAATGCGGACGGAATCACGTATACCTACGACAACAAGTCCTTCTTCCCCATTGATAACGCGCTCTTCGGTGACGAAGGCGAAGCGGACAGCAATGGTAACCCGCACAACTACGGCTTCACGACTGAGTTCCACCTGACGTTTACGTACACAACGGGCCAAATCTTTAATTTCAACGGCGACGATGATCTGCTGGTATTTATCAACGGTCAGCTTGTGGTTGACCGTTCTGGAATACACCTTGCGCAGACAGCCAATCTCAATTTGGACGACCTTGGGCTAACGGCGGGGCAAGACTATAGTTTTGATCTTTTCTACTGCGAACGTAACCCGCCGAATTCGGATATTGCAATCACCACGTCCATGCAGTTCAAGGGGACAGTAGCGATCAACTAGCGATTGGAAGAATTGGACCGTCGTTGGAACGACTGTGTCGATAGGCACACAACGGCGTAGGCGCCTGCGCCAGACCAACGGAGATATGCCTTCGCCAGCAATTTTCGTGAAATTGTGCAAAGAGACGCGTGCACTCCAGGTGCACTCCTCACCACATAGAACTGGTCGGACATTGATCGGAACTGGCTCGGACGTGAAGAGGGCCGACTTCGTAGTGAGGCAGTGATGCTCTAGTAACCGGAAAGTGACGACGATGAGGGATTCAGGTATTCGAGAATAAGCAGCCCGAGAACCCCTACTGGCTAGACTTGCAGGGGCTGCCGGCGCCTTATTGATGCCTGTTGACGGATTTCGGGACCTTGATGGCAAACAGGTCGAGCTTGACGGACATTTCTGATGCCTGTCGGCAAATTTCCCGGGCCTAACGGCGATTCGCTCAACCTGTCGTTGAGTGACAACCAAGCAGCGGACACAATTGCGTAAGTTTCTGATTTGTGGATGGTTTTGCAGATATCTCTTGCCCGCCGATGGGACGTAACAGGAAATTCATTCCTTTTGATTTCCGAGTGTGATATCGGTGTTTCATTACGAATTCCCGATAGGTACGGCGTCGGGATTGGTTGTCTTTTTTGTCGCTTGTTAGTCACTTATTCATGTTGGCGGGCGAATTGGCTTCAAAGGTCGTTTCTGACTTATCAACTGAATTGGGGCGGCATTTTGCGGGAGAAACTCATGAGTACCAAGCAATCATTGGGCAGCGTGCTGTTTTTGGGGACATGCGTTGCGGCCGTAGCCCTGTCGTGCAGTAATGCGCACGAGACCGAAGAGCTGGGCGAAGTGAGCCAGGCAATTACTGGAACTGGAGGCTCAAAAGCAACAGGAGGAGCCAAAGGCACGGGCGGTTCCAAGACAACGGGTGGTTCCAAGTCCACCGGTGGCGCAACCGCGACAGGCGGCTCCAAGGCGACCGGCGGTAAGTCGAGTACCGGCGGTTCCAAAGCCACAGGCGGCGCGCACACGGGCGGTTCCAAGGCAACCGGCGGCGCCAATACAGGTGGCTCCAAAGCGACGGGCGGTTCCAAAGCCACAGGCGGCGCGAATACGGGAGGCTCGAAATTTACCGGTGGAACCAAAGCCACCGGCGGCAGCAGCGCAGCCCCCGTTTGTTCCCCTCCAAACTGCGATGACAGCAACGCCTGCACGACGGATACATGCTCAGCGGGAACCTGCACGCATACGCCGGCCACTAACGGCACGGCCTGCAGTGACGGCAACGCGTGTAACGGTGCCGAGACCTGCAATGGGTCGGGTGTGTGCGTGGCAGGCACTCCGGTCGTGTGCACTGCACAGGACACTTGCCATTCTATTGGTACGTGCAACCCCAGCACCGGCACTTGTTCCAACCCCGCAGCTACCGACGGCACGACTTGCTCGGATAATAACGCCTGCACGCAAACGGACGCCTGCCAGAGCGGCACCTGCGTCGGCACCAACCCCGTTCCCGTAGACGACGGCGACCCGTGCACAACGGACAGTTGTGACCCAGTGCTCGGCGTGCAACACGTGCCGGTAACGGACAACCCCAATTGCGCGCAATGGTACTCGGGTGGTCTCAAGGTCGAAGTCAAGACTAACTACTGCGACCTGCAAAAAGTGCAGCAGTACTTCCAGGTCACCAACACGGGAAACGCTCCAGTCAACCTGTCCGACATATCGATAAAGTATTGGGTTTACGACACAACCGGGGCAAACGTCGTGTCTGACATCTACTACCCTGGGTGCGTCGTAACCTCGGCATCCAATTTGACCTGCGAGCATCCGCTGACCGGAGTAGCCGCAACAGGTGCGCAGCCCCCGGCATGCACAGCTGACGGGAATAAACAGGCGAACTGGGAGGTGACGTTAACGCCCACGGACAGTTATGCGCTGCAACCCGGTCATCAATGGAACAACCTGCAGACAGTGGTACATCTGGACAACTGGGCCACGTTTACGCCGGGCACGAACCAGTGGTACAGCACGTGTTTGACCAATCCCAGCTTTGCCACGGATCCTCACTTTGCCGTGTATTACAAGGGAAACCTTGCATTTAGCTCAGGCATCAACGCGCCGGCTTGCGCTGCGCCGCACGGGAAGCAGCAGCTGGGCGGGCACATCACATCGGCCATGGCGGCTGCGCCATTGGTTGGCCGAGTGCCGGGTAACACTGTCATCTCGCTGGCCGTCGGCTTGCCGGTAACAGTTCCCACCGATGGCATCAACCCGCCATTGGAAGACTTCGTTAAGGATGTCTCCAATCCTAATAGCCCCAATTACCGGCATTACAAGGATGTGAAGATGTTTGCCGCGATATACGGCGCGTCTTCGACAAGCGTCCAAGCTGTGGTCAAGTGGGCTACCGATCACAATCTTACGGTGACTCAAACTTTTCTGAACAATCTGTTGGTTTCTGTCAAAGGAACGGCAGCTGTCATAGAGGAGGCATTGTACGTTGACCTCAACTACTATGTGCGACCCGACGGGACCCAATTCTACGCGCCCGATCGCGAGCCGTCTCTCGATCTGAGTACGACCGACGCAACCGTTTTGCACATTGGCAATTTGAATAACCTGTTCGTATCAAGGCCTGGCACCAATGAACCCAGTCCGCTCACCCAACCGGCATCGAATGGCTCCGCGGGCCATAATTACTACATCGGGGATGACTTCCGCGCTGCTTATGCGTATGACAAGGGAAGTGAAGCCATCACAACGCTCACCGGTGCTGACCAGTGTGTGGCTTTGGAGGCGGGAGACGGCTTCTCGTGGGCTGACATGATTGACTATTGGAATCACAGTGGTCGTCAGGGCATCATTCCACTGCCATCAATCATGGAAAAATACGTCGGTGGTCCCAAAGAACAGCCGTGCCTAGGGGGCGCCGCGGGTGATTGCCACAACACGGACGTTCAATGTGAGCAGACAAATAGCGAATGCCCCAACTGGACTCGCGACGAAATGACACTTGACATTCAAATGGTGCTAGCCATGGCGCCAGGGGCGAGTATCTACACTTACCGGGGCGACAGCACTGATGCAATGCTAGCGGGGATGGCAACAGCCTCGCCGCTATGTAACCAAATCAGTACCTCTTTTGGCTTTCCCCTCGATGCCAACAGTAACCAGTATCTCTTGGAGTTCGCCGCGCAAGGCCAATCGTTCTTCACCATCTCGGGAGACTGGGGCGTACAGGTATGGGAAGATACAGTTCTCAACCCATACGTCACCACTGTCGGGATGACGGACCTAGTAACGACCATGCACAGGGGGCCATACGCTTACGAGACTCCCATCACAGTGAGCGGTGGGTTTGTCGCGAACGGCACCAACGGGGACAGCTGCGGCGGTTTTAGTACCGATACGGCCACCAACATTCCGTACTATCAGCAAAACCTCGTGACCGAACAGAGTAGCAACGTATCTCAGACCCTCCGAAACGTCCCAGATGTTTCCATGGTTGGCAACATGGTGGAAGACGACTATAACGGTGCTCCTGGTTCCGGTTACGGTTCAAGTTGGTCATCACCTCTTTGGGCCGGATTCATGGCGTTGGTCAACGAGCAGAGCGCCCACAACGGACTGGGGCCCGTTGGCTTTGCTAACCCCGTGCTCTACGCAATTGCCAAGACCATGGGCTCCGCCACCAATGATGTATACGCGACGGCTTTTAATGACATCCAATCGCCGTTGCAACTCAATCCGCCGCAGCCAAACGAAATCCAATTTCCACTGGGCGTTGACTATACAACTTGTGCCAGTTGCGAGCGGTGTACGGATACCAATCAGGTGGCCTTCCCCGCAGGCAAAGGGTACGATATTGCCACAGGATTGGGATCGCCCACATTTGAACTCATCAAGCAACTTTCCAATTTGTCGCCCGTGCCCAATATTGCGGTGTCAGCAGGTGGTAGTTTTACATGCGTGATCCGCGGCAAGGACAATAACAATATCAATGCCCTCTGGTGTTGGGGCGATAACTCTTTCCACCAACTGGAATGCAATGACTTTCAGGGCAAAGCGGCTCCAGCGCCCCTCGCCCTGCCCGATGGGGTTGGCGCAAAGGCCGTCGCCACGTCCGGGAATAATGGTTGCGTAATTCTCTCCGACATGCACGACGGCAATGTAGCCTGCTGGGGCGACTATTCATTGCCGAGCGCGGAATGCATAGCACCAACAATTGTGGCAGGAATCAACAACGCAACAGAAGTTACGATGAGTTACGCATTGCAGTTTGATGGCACGGTACAATCGATTGATAGTTCAACGGGTTCGTTGTCTGGTATCTTAGTCAAATCGACTGACGGCTCTTCAAACCTGTCGGGCGTTGCGCACATTGCTCAGGATTCAGATGCTGATCATGCTTGTGCGGTACTGCAAAGTGGCGGTGCGGTATGTTGGGGAGCAAACAACTCGGGGCAACTCGGAAACCCAACGGCGCCCAGTCCATCTCCGTTGCCCGTTGCAGTGCTCACGCAAGCAGGTCCTCCCCTTGCCAATGTGCAAATGATCGCGGCAGGTGCATTTCACACTTGCGCAATTCTAGAACCAAACGGGGATGTCATGTGCTGGGGCGACAACTTTCTGAATGAACTCGGTGATGGCACGAATCTCGGTGATGCCGCGAACGCTCACTGGCGAAACTACCCCACGGCAGTTCTTACAGGCCCTTCAACTCCGCTAACGGGGGCAACCTTCATTGCAGCAGGTTCGACCCACACTTGCGTCATATTGTCGTCGGATGGCAGCGTCGTGTGCTGGGGCGACCCAGGATTCGGTAGCCTGGGTGATGGCTCGCCCCTATCTTCGAAGTCCGCCTACGCCGTCGCCGTCCAATCGTTGAAGAATGTAACCGCTATCAGCGCGAGCGGAGATCACACCTGTGCGCTCAACGCATATGGAGTTTCATGTTGGGGCGATAATGTCTCCAACCAACTTGGCAACGGTAATTCCGTCGACATGACGGTGCCGAGTACTGTCCGCTTCTACTGAAGCTACTCATATGTAGTAGGCGATTGCGCGAGTGCGCCGCTTCCGGATGGGAGAGCGCCGTGCTGCGACGGGCGCAGTTGCGCAATCGTCCGGTTGGAATGAGCCGATGCGCGGTAGCGGCAGGGCATTGCTAGTCGCTATGCGCAAAGGAGGCTACCGATCGATATGTTCGCCGAGCAAGGCCAGGGCGGGCGCACCATCTGACATCGACCGAAGTGTAGGTTTGTTCACACTTTGTGAGATCTATTTGGAGGCCGCCCACAAGATAGAGCTTTCCATTGGCTGCAGGGTGATATCTCGTCGCGCCTATGAGTGACGAGGAAGAAAGCCATCTTGGGATTTTCAAATTCTTTGAAGGGGTGCAAGACCCGCGCGTGGAGCGCACCCGGTATCACTTGCTCATGGATATTCTTATCATTGCCCTGTTGACGATGATTTGCGTGGGCGAAGGATGGGAGGATATGGAGGAATTCGGAATTGCTAAGCAGGATTGGCTCAGGACGTTCCTGCGTCTGCCCAAGGGAATTCCGTGCGCGGACACGTTTAGACGGGTGCTGAGCGCAATTGACCCAGTGGCTTTCAATGCAGGCTTCATTGCGTGGGTGCAAGCTCTGTCGGGAGGAACTAACGGCAAACTCGTTGCAATTGACGGCAAGACCGTACGCCACTCGTTCGATCGCGCGACAGGCAAGAAGGCATTGCATGTAGTGAGCGCCTGGATCGCGGACAACAAGTTGACGCTCGGTCAGATCGCGACTGAAGAGAAATCCAACGAGATTACGGCCATTCCGAAGCTTCTTGAACTCTTGGATATCAGAGGAGCCACCGTTACGGTCAACGCCATGGGATGCCAGAGGGACATCGCGAAGACGATTATTGATCAGGACGGCAACTACATTATGGGCCTCAAAGGCAATCAAGGAACGGCTCGAAAGGAAGTCGAAGATTTCTTCACCGATGCGCGAGCTGCAAACTTTCGAGAAGTCGAACACACCTTTCACGAGACGGTCGATGGGAGTGAACACGGCCGACTCGAAGTGCGACGCGTCTGGGCCTCGCAACAACTTAGCTGGTTTGAGGACCTGCCGAAGTGGAAGGGCTTGCGCAGTGTCATTCTGATCGAGAGCGAGCGGACCGTCGGCGATCAGAAAACGTCCATTGAGTGCCGTTACTACTGGAGTAGCCAGGCTCTGGACGCCCAGTCATTCGCGTCAATGATTCGCGGCCACTGGACCATCGAGAACCAACTGCATTGGTGTCTTGACGTTGCCTTCAATGAGGATCAATCGCGAATCCGAACCGACCACGGGCCTGAAAACATCGCCCAGCTCCGCAAGATTGCGATGAATCTTGCGAAAAACGAGCGCTCCCATAAACACGGCATTCAAGCCAAACGAAAACTTGCGGCCTGGAGTGACGCCTACCTTCTCAAGCTGCTTCAGGCAGGATTACCAGAAATTCAAGGGAAATAAGATGCGCCCGCCCTGCGAGCAAGGCGGGGCGTCTCTGCTTGCTGTCGGCGGGTCGGGCAACCTCAATAAGGCTCTTCAGGACGACGGCACGATGTTGCTCTTGGGCACGATTCGAGACTTTCACAGCACGTTTCCGGATATGGAACCCTGCACGAATAGCCCACCGAAGCTTTGCGACAGTGGTCACGTGGAGCAAAACCCAACGCCATCCGATCCAGCGCAGAACTGCGGCGCCGGAACGAAGTATCCGAATAGCTGCTTCATCGCCACGACAATTGGCTCCGACTTCAAACCCGTGTACGTCGGCCCTGCCGGAGGTACCGTGACAACTACCGGACCTGACAACTTCCAATACTGGTTCAACGACCAAGACGGCGTCAATTTGTCGGCACAGCTACCGATGTTGCTTGACCCGAACGCCGACGGGGTTACGTGGTCGTACACAAACGACGCTTTCTTCCCGATTGACAGCTGGGGCTTCGGACCAGAAGGTCAAGTTGACGGTGCGGGTACTCCGCACAACTACGGGTTTACTACTGAGTTTCACTTGAAGTTTACGTATAAGCCGGGGCAAACATTCTACTTCAAGGGAGACGACGACTTGTTGGTGTTCATCAATAGCCAATTAGCCGTTGATCGCTCGGGTATTCATAACGCCCAAGATGCCACGCTCAGTCTGGATTCATTGGGGCTCACCAATGGGACTGATTACCAATTCGATCTATTCTACTGTGAACGCCACCGGACTCTGTCGGAGATTACAATCACAACGTCGATGGAGTTTACGGTACCAGTCGGCATCAACTAGTTATTACTGGGATTCACCGCCGCTGGTTACGCGAAGCCAAAGGGGTCACCTGAACTTGGGTGACCCTTGCTCTTGATGGTCGTTGCCGAAACTCGTTGGAATGCTCCCCACTTCAACAGTGAATGTCTGCGAACTGCAACAGCGTACGTGAATGTCCCGCTTCCGCGTTGCGTGTAGCATCGATTTCTCATTTTCATTCGGTGGTTGAAATTTGTGGTACTTCTTTTGCAAAACGCTGCCGTTGAGCTGTATTGCGCCGAGTGCGTGGTATCTTAACGATTATGGTTTCGCGCCCAGCAATCTTGAGTTCAATTTTCGGTCTCGCTCTATTCCTCGGTTGTGACAGTCCGCCCAAGGCTGATCGGCAACTTCCCGACGGTGGCAGTCTACTTTCGAATGCCAAGCCCAACCCCATAATTACCGACAACCCCGACGGCCCACCCGGCCCCGTCGATATGACGCCACCCACCGCAGCGGACGCGGATGCCACGCAGCAAATAAAACTTATCACGCGAGGTATGAATGTCGGAAATTTCCTGGACGCGACGCCCCAGGAAAACTCTTGGAACAACGACACGCTGCACACGTGGTACTTCGAGGCGATCAAAGAGGCCGGTTTCGATCATGTGCGCATTCCGGTTCGGTGGAACGTCCACACCGCGTCGGATGCTCCCGATTTTACGATTGATCCAACCTTTTTCGCGCGCGTAGACTGGGCCATCGGTCACACGCTGTCTCGCAACATGGCGGCGATGCTCGACATCCACCACTATGACGAATACTACGCCGATCCGGCGGCGGAGCATGATAAGTTCATCGCGCTTTGGAAACAGATTGCCGACCACTACAAGAATTACCCCAAGAACCTGTTCTTCGAAATTCTCAACGAGCCCCAACAAAAGGTTACGGCCGACATTTGGAACGCAGATATGGCGGAAGCCGTCGCCGAGATCCGCGCGACGAATCCGTATCGGACACTAGTGATTGGTGGGATTAATTACAATACCATCTCCGAACTTTACAATAATCACGTGAATTTTCCTGTCGGTGACAAGAATATTATTGCAACGTACCACTACTACAATCCGGCTTGTTTTGCGTTGGTACAAAGCTGGGATTGCCAAGGTCACGGATGGGATCTTCCTTATCCGTCCACTGGCACTGTTGAAATGACGAACGTAAAGTGGCCCGTTCTGTTTCCCCAGGACGCACAGGGCGACGCCGGTGTGGACCAAATGGCTGCCAACAACGAAGCGGCGATTGACACTGAATTCAGCAAGGTATCCGCCTGGTCAAAGACCACCGGCATTCCCATTTATGTGGGTGAATTCGGCGCTGACTCGTCCCGCGATATGCAATCCCGCGCCGCCTACGTTGGATACGTCGCGGAAGTGGCGGAAAAATATGGTTTTGGTTGGGCACACTGGAGCTTCATCTACACCTTCGCTGCCTGGAACGGCAATGTGGGCTGGTCTCCCGAAATCATCGACGCGTTAACCGGCTACGTACAACCCAATTAGCAAAGCATTCCGACTAACTTGCCCTTCGCGTCAGCCAGGGCAAGACTTGGACGGCGCCTGCCAGTGACAGCTTCCTCAGCGACCTACAAGCGATGATGCCCGCAAAGTTGGGGCCCAGTCAGGGAGACCACTAGCGAATGGCCTTATTTCTTGCCGCCGCGTCGTCCCGGTGAGCCACTGCGCCGCAGTTCCGCCTGAGCGCCGTTGCGTGCCGGTTCCCCCGGTGAACCACTGCGTCGCGATTCTCCCGGCATGCCATTGCGTCGCTGTTCGCCCGGTGAGCCACTGCGCCTGGGCTTGGGCCGCACGGATTGCGCGCGCGGCGGGGGTTGACTCAGCCCAGGCGGCATGGACTCCTCGGGCGGAAGGCCCTGTTGCAGCCGGCGCAATTCGTCACGCAGGCGTGCGGCCGTCTCGAATTCCAGATTTTCGGCAGCGACGAACATCTGCTGCCGAATCTGTTCCATGCGTTCGGCTATGTCCTGCTCAGGCGATTGCACCCCAGGCTCGCGCCGCACCGGGGCTTTGCCCTTCGGCACCGCGTAGTAATCGCGCGTGCCACTCGCGGGGCCCATATCCAAAATTGCGCGCTTAATCGTTTCTGGCGTAATGCCATGATCGAGATTGTATTGAGTTTGGATCTTCCTTCGCCGTTCGGTTTCGTCGATACAAAGCTTCATGGCCGCCGTAATGCGGTCCGCGTACATAATGACCTGTCCGCGCGAATTGCGTGCAGCACGCCCGGTGGTCTGAATCAAACTGCGTGCGCTGCGTAGAAAACCCTCTTTGTCTGCATCCAAGATTGCCACCAGGCTCACCTCGGGCAAATCGAGCCCCTCGCGTAGCAGGTTGATCCCAATCAAAACGTCGTATTCACCCGCACGCAAAGCCCTGAGCAATTCGACGCGCTCGAGGGTCTCCACGTCAGAGTGCAGGTAACGCACTCGCACGTCTAACTCCGAGTAATAATCCGTTAGATCCTCTGCCATGCGTTTGGTCAGCGTGGTTACGAGGACGCGTTCGTCTCGGCTGGTTCGTTCCTTGATGCAGCCCAAAAGATCGTCAACTTGCCCAGAAACCGGGCGCACGATAATCTCCGGGTCAATCAGCCCCGTCGGTCGAATCAATTGCTCGACGATGTGCGTTCCGGAACGCGCGACTTCGAAATCACCCGGTGTGGCCGACACGCAGATGACCTTCTTCATGTACCGTTCGAACTCTTCGAATTTCAGGGGCCGATTATCGAGCGCGCTCGGCAATCGAAATCCGAATTCGACCAGCGTGTCCTTCCGGGACCGGTCCCCACGATACATGCTGTTAATCTGAGGAATCGTCTGGTGCGATTCATCGATGATCAGAAGAAAGTCATCTGGGAAATAGTCGAACGAGAGTGGGTGGCGGATCGCCCGTTTTGCGCCCTGACAGGTGCCGGGAATAGTTCTCGATGCCCTGCACGAAGCCCATTTGTTCTAGCATCTCGAGGTCATACTGAGTGCGCTGCGCCAAGCGCTGCTTTTCCAGAAACCTGCCCTGTTCGTCGAACCATTGTAAGCGCTCGCGCAGTTCCTCACGGATGGCTTCAATCGACCGCGCTAGCTGCTGGCGCGGAGTTACATAGTGCGAACCTGGATACACCGAGTAGGTCTCGAGCGACTTGAGGACGCGGCCGCGCAGCGGGTCGACCTCGTGGATACTGTCGATCTCATCGCCGAAGAATTCAACGCGAATAGCGGTGGTTGCTTCATAGACAGGGAATATTTCGACTACGTCTCCGCGCACCCGAAATGTCCCGCGGTGGAAATCGACGTCATTGCGCTCGTATTGAATGTCCACGAGCCGCCGCAACAAAATATCGCGGGGAAATTCCTCACCCTTATTGATTTCAATGAGTAGATCTTTGTACGTCTCGGCCGAACCAATGCCGTAAATGCAGCTGACACTGGCTACGATGATTACGTCGCTCCGGGACAACAGGGCTTGAGTGGCCGTGTGACGCATTCGATCGATTTGATCGTTGATGATTGCGTCCTTCTCGATGAAGGTATCCGTCGTTGGGATGTAGGCTTCAGGCTGATAATAGTCGTAGTAGCTAACGAAGTAGGCGACCGCGTTTTCGGGGAACAGATCGCGCATCTCACCGTAAAGCTGAGCCGCGAGCGTCTTGTTGGGTGCAATGATCAGCGTCGGGCGTTGCATCCGCGCGATCACGTGCGCCACCGTGAAGGTCTTGCCGCTGCCGGTGATTCCTAAAAGCGTCTGACAGTTGACGCCCTGCTCGATGGCTTGACAAAGCGATTCGATTGCCGCGGGTTGATCACCCTTGGGTGTGAAGTCGCTTCGCAGCACGAACCCAGCAGGCATTGGCAACTAGCTTTCGAGAGACGCAACACTGGCGCTCCGCATGGACAATGCCACGGAACGACCCAATTCGATCCGATTTACGGAGCCGAATTTAGCGCTTCGAGAACTGGAAACGCTTGCGAGCGCCGGGCTGCCCGGGCTTCTTTCGTTCTTTCTCTCGGGCATCGCGGGTGATGAACCCAGCGCGCTTGAGAACCCGCCGATGATCCGGATTGTCCGACGACAGGGCACGCGAGATTCCGTGACGAATTGCCTCGGCCTGGGCGCTTTTGCCCCCGCCACATACCGTCGCGCGCACGTCGAACTTGTCAAGAACCTCCGCCAACTCAAGAGACTGGCGTAGGACCATGCGCGAGGTTTCACGCTCGAAGTACGTGTCGCACGGGACCTTGTTCACGAGGATAGTTCCCGTGCCTGCCTTGAGCCACACGCGGGCTACGGCTCTCTTTCTCCGACCAGTGGCGTAAGTTTGAGTCGTCTCAGTCATCTTCAAAAGCGTCCTTACCGGAATCTAGAGTGTAATGAGCTCAGGCCTTTGCGCCTCATGGGGGTGCTGGGCCGAGGCATAGATTTTCAACTTGGTGATCAACTGCCGCCCGAGAACGTTCTTGGGCAACATGCCCTTGACGGCTTGATGAAGGGGCAGCTCAGGGTGCTTCTTCATCACTCCCTCGAAGGACAAGGCTCTTAGCCCACCCGGTGTGCCGCTATAGCGGTAGTACTGCTTTTGAATCGGCTTACGCCCAGTCAAACGCACCTTGGTGGCGTTGATGATGATTACGAAATCGCCCGTATCCACGTGGGGCGTAAATGTAACCTTGTTTTTCCCGCGTAGGATGGTCGCCACTTTCGTGGCTACACGCCCTAGGGGCTGATTGCTCGCATCAATTACCCACCATTTGCGGGCAGCTTGAGCGGCGGCTGGTTTTTCGACGAACGTACGCATCAAAACCTCGGTACGGGCACTCGGCCCGCCGGAAAGGGCGCGTTTTCTAGCCGCTCAATCGCGTACAGTCAAGGGCTCGCTCGGTCTAAGCGCTCCATGCCCCAACTGCCCCGGCAACCAGTGAATCCTAGGTCGGGGTTGGCTCCGAGCGGCCAAATGGCCGACACAAACGGCCGCCAGTAGTGCTATCGGGCATTGCCCGCGGAGCCCACCGCATAGAAAATGGGCGGATCGAATGCACCCGACGGGAAACCTTCGTCTTTTGGACTTGATGGCGACCTCCGGGTTGATCACATCCGAGCAGCGGGAAAGCGTGCTGAACGGTGTCCACAGTCTAGGTGAGCGATTCGAAGAGGCGCTGCTCGACCGCGGAATCTTGGATGAAACCAAGCTACTTCGATTTCTGGCAACCGAAAACCAGACGCGCTTCGTCTCGACTGACAAACTCGCCAAAGCGAATATCGACCGCGCGGTACTGCAGAAGGTGCCCTACAAGTTTGCCGAACAGCGCACGGTGTTTCCGATCATGCTTGATGCCGCGACCGGCACGCTCAGTGTGGTCACGCCCGATCCGGGTGACCCGTCAATCGTACAAGAATTGAAGGTGGCTGCTTCCGTCAAGCAAGTGCAATTGTTCGTAGGCCGTCCGCGTGCCGTCAAAGCAGCCATAGTCAAGTCTTACGGCGGCGATATTCACGCATTTGCCTCGCTCGACCGCGGCGCGCACGAGCAGTTCACGACGATGTTGAACGTGTTCGAGCGCAATCTAGTCTCCGAAGAGTCGATGGCGACCTCACTCGTGCGCGAATCCGTATCTCGCGAACGAGTCTTGTCCACGGCGGAACTCGAATCGGGGCGGCCAGAATCCGACTTTTTGCGCAAAGACGGCGTGAGTGTCGAATCGTACCAAGAAACGCTCAACGTCCTTTTGACCGTGGTCGAAAACGGGCGCGGCGAGCTGCGTGGGCACTCCGCGCAAGTAGTTCGATTGGTTCGAAAACTGGCGGAGCGCATTGGCGTGTCCGACATCCAAAAGATGGCGTTCATGATTGCTGCGCAGCTGCATGACCTCGGAAAAATGGGCACGTATCACCTGACTGCGCTCAATGTGGCCGAGTACGACGGGCATAAGGTCGCGGCCGGCAAAC
Source organism: uncultured delta proteobacterium (assembly GCA_963819085.1). Classification (GTDB taxonomy): domain Bacteria; phylum Myxococcota_A; class Polyangia; order Polyangiales; family Polyangiaceae; genus FEN-1139. Next base: position 375,255 of record CAWFUX010000048.1, on the reverse strand, counting down.
AACTGCTGGCTCCGATTCGATTGATGGAAGCGGTGCACTTGCCGCGAGAATTCGAGCAAATAGTCGCCTGCATGTACGAGCGCTATGACGGAAAGGGAATTCCAGACGGAGCAGAGGGAAAGGAAATCCCGCTCGGCGCGCGCGTGCTTTCGCTAGCCGACACCTACGCGGACTTGACACAGAACAGCCGTAACCCGTACCGAAAGACGCTCACTCCGGTTCAAGCTTGCGAGGCACTCAAGCGCTACGCAGGGACGATTTTCGACCCCAACCTCGTTGAAATCTTCCGCCTCACCGTCACGGGTGAAGATTTGAAGGCGCGCTTGCTGGCCAATCGCTACCAAGTCCTTCTGGTCGATCCGGATCCCGAAGAAACAACGGTACTCGAACTGCGCTTGATTGAGCAAGGGTTCGAGGTTCGCCAGGCGCACAGTGTCGAACCCGCACTCAAGCTGCTTTCCACCGGTGAATTCGAATTGGTGATCAGTGAACTCGATATCGGCGACGAGGACGGGCTGAGCCTGCTTGCCAATGCTCGCAAGGCTCCCGGCTGGCGTGAGGTTCCCTGGATCATACTCACGGGTCGCACGGGTCGCGCCGACGCGCAGCGCGCTTTCGATATGGGCGTTGCGGATTATTTGACCAAGCCGGTGAGCGCTGAATTGTTCGTTGCCAAGGCGCGCCAAGTCCTAGAGCGCCAAGCGACTACCAAGGGCGCGCGCGGCGTTACCGGTTCGCTCAAGGAAATGGGCCTGCCGGAAATCGTGCAAATCCTCTTTCACGGTAGAAAAACCGGACGCCTCAAGATTCGAACCCAAACGGAATCAGGCGAAATACACTTCGTCAATGGCGCAATCTTCAATGCATTGTGGGCATCGCTGCGAGGGGAAGAAGCCTTCTATGCCATGCTCAAACTCGAAGATGGCGAGTTTGCCCTCGACCCCAATTTCCAAGCCCCACAACAAGTCATACAAGCGAGTCCAGAAGCACTGCTGTTAGAGGGCATGCGAAGAATGGACGAAGCGGGGCGATAGCCCGTCGCAACCTTGTGAGCCCCGAGCGAGAGCGTGACTCAAGTGTGCGCCCTTGCGATCGCCTGCGCCAGATCCTTCCAAAGGTCCTCCTGATTCTCGATACCAATCGAGAGGCGAATCATGCCGTCCGAGATCCCGACGGCTTCTCGTTGGTGCTGGGGGACAGTCGCGTGCGTCATGGTGGCGGGGTGCTCGGCGAGAGACTCTATTCCGCCGAGGCTCTCCGCCAGGGTAAACAGATCGAGAGCCATCAGAAATGCGTGAGCTGCCTTTTCTCCGCCTTCAATCTCGAAGCTAATCACGCCGCCCGCGCCGCCTGGCATTTGTCGCTTGGCTAACTCGTGTTGCGGGTGACTCTTCAGCCCTGGGTAAAGAACCCGGCGCACCCCCTGGGTTTTTTCCAAGCGCGTAGCCAGTTCGAGCGCGATGCGTGAGTGTTCTCGCATTCGCAACGGTAAGGTTTTGATGCCCCGCAGCACCAGATAGCAATCGAACGGGCTCGGCACGGAACCGAGAGCATTTTGCAGAAATGCGATGCGCTGCGCCAATGCTTCGTCACTGGTTACGACTGCACCACCAATGACGTCGGAATGGCCGTTGAGGTACTTCGTAGTTGAGTGCAGCACGATACTCGCGCCAAACTCGAGTGGACGCTGCAGAGCCGGTGAGGCAAATGTGTTGTCAACGACCATCCACAGACCGCGTTTCTTGCAGATTTCGCCGATGGCGCGCAGGTCAAATACCTTGAGCAGTGGGTTCGTAGGCGACTCGACCCAGACCATTTTCGTCTTTGAAGTGATCGCTTGTTCCAGCCGCTCCGGGAACGTGTAATCGACGTACGCGGTTTGAACGCGCCGCTGCTGCGCAACGTGTTCGAACAGGCGATACGTGCCGCCATAAACATCATCACAGCAAATCAGGTGTTCATCGGGCCCGAGCAGTTCGAGAATGTTATTTACGGCCCCACAACCACTCGAGTAGGCAAAGCCAAACCGGCCTCGTTCGAGCGTGGCAATGCACGTTTCCAGCGCAGCACGGGTCGGGTTGCCGCAGCGAGAGTATTCGAACGGGCGAGGCTTACCCGGCGAAAGTTGGGCAAAGGTCGTCGAAAGCACAATTGGAGGCATGACGGCGCCCAGCGTGGAATCAGGACGCTGACCGGCGTGAATTGCTGAGGATTCGAAGGACAGACCCTCGACCCCGCTCGGGATTATGGGTGCGGGCGCATTTGCCGATTCATTTGACATTATGATTTCTCCAAACCTCCGGGTGCGGCTCCGCATATTGTGTAACGGCGGCCACCGGAGCATCTCCGATCTAAGACGCCTGTCCGGTAAAACGGAATGTGACACATTTCAAGGCGTGATTCGGAAAATCCCAATTGGGGGGCCGCTCCTTCGGGCATTGCTTGCCGATAACGAGGTGGCCAGCAGAGACGTCGCGGCGTAGTCTCTTAGAGTAGTAGAATTAGGATATTGGGCGTATTCCAACCGCCTCGATACCATCGCAGCGCTTGGTCGCGCACCGATTGCGCCCCCCGGATGCGGGGCCACCGGCCCGCGAATCTCCATGCGAAGGCGCTTGTCCAGGAAAGCAGACTTGACGCTCGGGTACGTGGATCCACTACCGTTTTGGCCCCGGCGCATGAATTGTCTTGACGCAATAGCGCCTTCTTTGGATACCAAAAGACGATGGCTCGCGAGAAAGCACGGACTAAGTCTCGGACAGCTCCCCGAACGCTCGCAGAAAAGAAGCCTTCGGCGGCACCGGGAAGCAAAGTGGCAAGAACTTCAACTCGCGTTCGCGACGCCAAGCTGGTCGCCGACGAAGCGCGTGAACCCGTGAACAGCGGCGACTCCCCCGATGTCGGCAGCGCTCTGCGACAATTGCGCTCTGAGCGGGGTCTGTCCTTGGATAAATTGGCCTACGAATCCCGGGTAAGTCGCGCCATGCTCAGTCAAATCGAGCTAGGCCGAAGCACGCCGACCATCACCGTGCTGTGGCGCATTGCGCGAGCCCTGGGTGTTCCGTTTTCGGCATTGCTCGGTGGTCCTGCGCCTGAAGATCCGCTGGTGTTTCGTGCGGCGCGCGCCAAATTGCTGAAGTCGGCGGACGGGAGCTTTTCGACGCGGGCGCTGTTTCCGCTCGACCGCCCGCATGCCGCGGAATTCTACGAATTGCGCCTAGCGCCTCGCGGTGTCGAATTGGCGGATTCACATGCGCCGGGAACAACGGAGAATCTCGTCGTCACTGCGGGGGCCCTCGAGATTCGCTTGGCCGGGGCGACCATCGAACTACGCGCCGGGGACGCAACGTATTTTCAGGCAGACGTCCCGCATGAATATCGCAATCCGACTACACACGACACCATCGCCTACTTGGTCATGACATACGCGCATCGCCCGTAGACTGGATTCAAAGGCCTGGAGGTCAATGATGGAGGTATCGAGTTGCCGCATGAACAAGAGTCGGAACGACCCCCGTCATCCGGCAGCACAGACCGAGCAGCCTGACGTTCAGGTTTCAGCTTTGAAAGGCGTTTCGCGGCGGCATAAGTCATTCTGCAAAGAATCTTCGTGAAATTCACCCTCGATCAATGGATTGAATCTTCGCCCACGAAACGTTGGGATAGGCTTCTGTCATTGGTCGCTGCGCTTCTGTGCATAGTTTGCATCGTACTTCTCACGACTTTTTCCTGGGGCCGCGACCAGAGCATCTACGCACTAATTGGTGATGCCATCTTGAGCGGCAAATCGCCGTATCGGGACTTGTGGGATTTCAAGCCGCCCGGGGTATTCTTCGTGTACGCGGCGGCCGAGGCGCTGTTCGGGCGCAGCATGCAGTCGATTCGAATCTTGGAGGCTCTCGGTCTTATCGCCCTGGTCTTAGGACTCGTCGTCCTGTCTAAGCGACTGCAGGGAAGTACGCTTGCGGGGTGGATGGCGGGAGCCATCGCCGTTTACGCTCACGTGATGCTCGATTTCTGGCACACGGGTCAACCCGAGTCCTTTGGTGGGGTGCTTACGGTCTTGGCTTTGTGCGCCGTCACAACCTCAGCTGACAGGACGACTCGGCCTTGGGCGGCATTCATTGGAGGTATCCTGTTGGGCTTGACCACTTTGATGAAGCCGACTCTGGGCGGCGCCCTGATCGTGGTGGCCGCCTATTTACTTCGGCAACATCCGGAGCCCTCGAAAATCTGGCGACGCAGCGCGCCGCTAGTGGCGCTCGTTGCTGGCGCAGCCTTAGTGTTTTGCGCGGTTGGGATCTACTTCGTGAAATTGAGAGCGTGGCCAGCACTCTGGTGGACACTGCACGATTTTGCACCTGGATATACGGCTCTCGGCTGGCATCCCGACAGTTCCCCGCTCGGCATGCTGCACTATGCCTTGACCGAATCACTGGCGAAATTTTCGGTGTTTATCCCGATTGGGTTGGTTGCCGCGCTAGTGTTACCATCAGCTCATAGCCGAGAATACGAGGGGCTGTACCTGATTTGCGGCATCGCCATTTTTCAGATTATCGGGATCGCCTTACAAGCCAAGTTCTTCGAGTACCACTACGGCGCCACTATTCCGCTCTTGTCATTCTTGGCTGGCCTAGGTTGGGCTAAGCTTTGGTGGAGCGCGCAGGCCCGGGGAGTCGTCTCGGCGCTGGCATTTGCGTTGGCGCTGCTATTGGCAGCATTGATTGCCCCCGCCGTCCATGATTTGCCCGGAACTCCCTGGCAGCGCACGCTCCAGCGGCTTCACTTCCTGCGTCACATGCGCGAGCCTTCGGCGCGCGAGCAACTGGATGCTAGGATCGCGAAGGTTGCGAGTTTTGATCTATACGCAGATAGGCAAGTCGCAGAGTGGATGAAAGGTCAGACTGGACCGGATGATAGTGTCCTCGTTTGGGGCTTCGAACCGGCCATTTACTGGTTTGCCGAGCGACGTCCCGCAACTCGGTTCATCTACAATGTTGCCCAGCGTAGCTCTTGGCAGCAAGCGCGGGCACGTGAGTGGTTCATGCAGGACCTCAGAAAGAACAAGCCGAGTGTAGTCGCAGTGCAGCACAGCGACCTATTTCCCGGTGTCACGGGTCACAACACGGATTCCGCCGCCGACATCGCAGACTTTCCCGAGTTTGCGAATTGGCTAGAGGCTCGCTATTACCCGGCGGGGTACCGGCACAATTTCGAGTATTTTCGACGACGCGATTGAGTCGGCTGTCGGCCGTCAACGGCGGTCGAGCGGTCATTGGGACGCGACGGTTCCGTGCCGTCAATACAAATGTTAAGAACGTTGTTTACAAAAAGCAATGGCGCACCGATTGCTCGGTGCACCATCGATCAGTATTGGTCTGCGGCAGCCTGGCTAGCTTGACGGGCAGGCGCTCGTCATGTCGGTGGCTTCTTTTGTGCAGCCGGTGTCAGTGCACACGTTAGCCGGTAACGCCATGCAATTGAACCACGCGGTCATGGCCGTATCGCACGCGGCGGGTATCGTTTGCGCGGTAATTGGGTCGCACATGTCCGAAACGCAAGTGCTTGCTCCAGCATCCGTCGCACAGCTGGCAAGCTTTGCGCAATATGACTTGCATGCACCGGCGGCGCCCGTAGACGCGGCGGGTGTGGAATTGCTGCTGCAACCAACCGAAATCATCGTAAGTAGGGCAGCCGCTAAACAGGTGTATAAACTCTTCACTCTATCCTCCTGTGGGGCAGTTGCCCCGAGATTTGCCGGCTCAGCAACGAAGAAAAGTCCCGCTTTTTGAGCCTTTGCCGGCATAGGTTAATAGCCAAGTCCAAATGACGGCCCGAGAATAGGCCGATATGGGGCTGAGCGCAAAGGGGCTGCGATCAGTGCCCCGGCCCCCTTGGCCCCGGCGCCCAGTGGAGCTCGTGAGAAGGAGCGCGCGCATGGCCGTCACCACAATGGGCCACGGGACGTAATAAAGCAGCCAAAAATCGCTGGTTTGTCATGTGCTCGGCGGGTTCTTGCTAATAGGTACGCCCTGTGATAGGGCGCGTGAAAGTCGGCAGTGAGCTAAAGTCGAGAGGCAATATGCGCCCATTTCCTGCAGAATCTTGGGGCCATGGTTCTGGTAATTTCAGGATTTGGAGCCACTTTTGCCTGTCAGCGGGTTCATTCCGCCCCGCCCCCAACCGCAGCGGCGCCGGCCACCCCGGCTGCCGCTGTCCCGGAACACGACGCCGCCTGGCGCAATCGTGCCGCTGTCGTCAATGTCGACCCGGGCAATTCGGTGACCAAACGCCGCAGCGAGAGCACGTTCACGCCGCGCACGTCGCGCGCCAGTGTTGACAGTCATACTTCGAGCCTCCTGGTTCAGGTGGCGGCGCTCAACCACATCATTTCGATTCACAAACCCCTGGTCGAGCAGCAGTTGCGCGAGCTGGGTCTCGACGTTGTCGGAATGAAGCACAGTAAGCTGCGCGCGCCGAACTCGTTCAACGTGCTGGTTGAGGACGTAACTTACGTGGAAGAGGTCGAAAGAAAGAATACTTGGGATCCAGTGGTTTATACGCTAACGCCCGCCATTCACGTGCGTGTAATTACGGCTAATGAGCGGAGCACGTTCGAGGCCGCACCGATTACGGTTCGCTCTTACGGTGCGATGACGCCCGAGGCAGCCGACAATTACGGGCGTAAGCTCGCACTGGCGCGCCTCGAACTGGGCAAGCGCCTTGTGGATTGGTTAGGTGGGCGCTTGAGTCTCTCGCCAGCGCGCACCTCGAGCGGTGCCACGACTAAGCCCGCTCGGCCGCCCGCGCAAAGTACGCCGCCGCGCGGCGCCAAACGCAAAAGCCATGATGGCCTAAATGCTTCAGCGACGAATCTTGGCACTGATATTCAAGTGTCACTCTTGCACTAGGAATTGGTAGGACTTGAATCGTTGGCTTACCCGCGTTTCGACGGTGCCCATCATCGTCTCGGGAGGCACTTGCGCAACGCCGACCAAGGCATTGCTGTGAATGCTGTTCATCGACTAGCGCATGCTTGAACGCCGGATACTTTTTCTGTCGCAGCGTCACTTGGACGCGGGTGCATTCGGGGCTGCGCGCGCGGTCGGTGGACTCGGGTACACGCATGTGCGCGTGACGACCACACCCAAGAGAAGACGGAATCAGCAGTCGCCAAGCGCATTTTTGGGCTCCGCTGAGGCCGGTCGGACACAGTCGTTGCGGCGAAAGTCAACAGCGGCATGGCGCCCCGGTGAAATCGTATGCACAATCTGGCCGAAGGCCCTGCGGCGGTCGCGGGTGGGTCAAGGGAAAACACGATGCGATATTCGGCTTACGCAGGGTTGGTTTTGATAGCTTCGAGCGTTGCGCTTGCAATCGTGGCTTGTGGCAGCAGCGATGATGGCAATCCGGACAACGGCGGTGGCGACACCGGCGGCAACACGAGTGCGGGTAACGCGTCCACGGGCGGCTCGAAAGCGACAGGCGGTAAAGCCAACGGTGGCGCAACGAGCGTCGGGGGCTCAACGGCTGTGGGCGGCACCCAAGCGGTGGGCGGTAGTACAAGCGCGGGTGGCGCATCGGCAATTGGAGGCAATGCACCAACTGGCGGCAAAGCTAACGGTGGCGCATCGTCCACGGGTGGCGCGATAGGCATCGGAGGTACAGCGGTAACGGGCGGTGCATCATCGGTAACGACCGGTGGCGCTCAGGCGGGTGGTGCCGGTGGCACAGGTGGTGCGTTACCAACTGGCGGCGCGACGTCGAACGGCGGTGCCACGGCCACCGGAGGTTCAAAGTCGGCAGGGGGATCGGCGACGACGGGTGGCTCGACAGCCGCTGGCGGGGCTAGCGCAACTGGCGGAGCGCAGCCAACGGGCGGCTTTACGGCAGCTGGAGGCGCATCTGCGACTGGTGGTGTGTCAACTGCCGGCGGCGCATCCGCAACCGGTGGTTTACCTGCCACGGGTGGCAGCAAAGCCACCGGCGGCTCGACGGCTGCGGGAGGTTCGAGTGCCGGATCGGCGATTCAACAGGCTTGCGCGACCGATTGTGGAATCATTACGGGTGCTTCAAGTCTCGCCAATTGCCAGCTCACCAATTGCCCCACGACGTGCGTGGCCAAGTACAATAACGCCACCGTCGCCGGTATCACGGGTTGTCAGGCGGCTTATCTATTGGCGCTGCAGTGCGGAGCTAGCCAGCCGGCAAGCGCTTGGGGCTGCGCGGGCACGATTCCCGCACCCACCGGAGCCGCAACATGCCTTGGCGACCTTCTAGCGCTCAACGCGTTAACGGGTTGTCTAACCGCGCTTCAAGGCGCCAATTAGCGCCCAGCCTGATTTAGTTACGTTTGCACTGCACTAGATGTGGAGAAGTCATCATGAGAAATTCAACTTACACTGCGTCAATTATCCTTGGCTCTGCCGTATTTCTCGGTTTCGTTGCCTGCGGTGGCAGCAGCGATGCGGGTGACGGTGCAGGCGGGATCAGCGCTACTGGTGGCAGCGCGAATAACGGAGGTATCGGCAATACCGGCGGAGCCAAGTCCGGCGCCGGCGCGAGTGCAACGGGTGGCGCCAAGGCCGTCGGCGGCTCATCGGCAGCAACTGGCGGAGCAAAGAATACCGGCGGAGCAATGACGAACGGCGGTGCAAACGCAACGGGCGGAGCAACGACGAACGGCGGCAACACGGAATCAGGCGGAGCTACAGTTGACGGCGGAGCGTCGTCCACCGGCGGCACCAGCGGAACTTCGGTCATCGAGCAATCATGCACCAACGTCGCGGCACTGCTGGCAAGTCGGACAACGCCACTTGACTGCGCGGCGCAGTACGACGTTGCCACCTGCGTTACGACGTATACTAAACTTGCAAACGCTACCGCTGACGCGGCGTGCGGAAATGGATACCTTGCACTACTTCAGTGCGGAGAAACTCAGCCGGCGGATTCTTGGACGTGTTATGTCTTGAATGCCACTATCGGTGGGACAACCATAAATATCAATATCCCGGTTCCTCCCTCAACGACGAACACGGATCCTTGCTACGCTCAATTTGGGGCTCTCTTCACGCTAATAGCAACCAAGGCGGAATGCCAAAATGCGTTGAATTAAGGCTTGTTCTCGATCACCGCCATCTTGTAGTACCAAGTCAGTTGTGGTAACGCATGAGCACTCACATGAGGGAACGCTGGCTCGCCCATTTCCTTGCCGTCTCCCTGACCGGCTTCGTGATTTCTGCTTGCTCAGTGGAACGGCGGGACTTTGGCGTCAACGGCAACGGCGCTACGTCCACGGGCGGTTCGCGTTCACAAGGCGGCGGTACATCAACGGGTGGTAGTGGCAAGCAGAACGGCGGCACGTCCACCGGCGGCATAGGCGGACAAGGTACAAGCAGCGTCAACGACGCGGCCACTGTTGACTCTATTAAACCCAGTATCCAGGTGAAGACGGACTTGGTCGGCTTCGCTACAAAACTGGATGGTTCGGGATCGACGAGTTTATCAGGCGGATCACTGACTTATCAGTGGTCGTTCACCAGTGTTCCAGCCGGCAGCAAAGTTACAAGCTCGTCACTTAGTTTGGCATCGGCAGTGAACCCAACGGTTCAACCCGATTTGGGTGGTGACTACCGTATTCGACTGACAGTGACTTCTGGTGGGCTATCAAACTATGCAGAGACTACCTTTACTGTTCCAACTTTTGATGTCGCGTATCTGAATGTGGCTGGGGACAATAGCTCTTATACTCGCGCGGGCGCCATGGTGAAATCCGATGGGCAAGCAGCTCGCAATGTTGGTTGCTATTTCTCGAATGGCGCCAAGTCTGAATCGGACTGGATTGAGAATTTCAAGAGCGAAGGACAATTCAGTTTTAGCGCATATTACCCGTTGGACACGCAGTCGCCGACCCTACTTGCGTATACATATACTGATGATGCGACGGGTACTCTGCACGCCCAAATAGCCGGGCCTACCAGTGGTTGTACAAGTTTCCCACCAATCACGACGACAGGAGGAACACTTCCGGCTTTTTCGCCCAACGGGTTGCGCATCGCCATGCTGATACCGAACGCTACGGACGCGAGCAACGGCTATAGTATCTATACTGTCGGGGTGGACGGAAAGGACCCGCACATCATTCGAACCGATACCACTGGTTCTTTGCCGGACATAAGCATTTCGTGGGTCGACAATACGCGAGTCACTTGGATTGAAAATTCGGGCACTTCGTCCACAGTGTATCTAAGCGCCGACGTTGAAGGTGCCTTCAACAATAATCTGCTAACAAGCAAGATCTTCGATTGCACAGGAACGTCAAGTTCTCACCAGTTTTCGTGGCGTGTATTAATGGTTAACGATGTCATGTTCTTAACAGAAGTCATAATCGCGGACGCAGACGCGGGAATACTCGTGGTTCCAGGTGGACTAATCGCGCGACTGTGGCGCCTGGAACCCGTAAACGGAGTCTATTTGTGCGATTTCACGGTACCTCAAAACAAGATTCTTGTGCCAGATGGGTCCAACAATTTCGTGACAACGTCAGACAACTTACTTGGTGGCGCGAATGACTTCGAGTTGTCACCTGATGGAACGAAAATAGTTCTCTATGCCCGAGTGACGCCAAGCGGAACCGAAATTCAGCCAACAAAAATACTCGTTGGGCCGAGCGATGGGAGCGCCCCTTTCACTACGCTTGTTGCGGCTGATGGCGCCACTAATGTAGCTCCACATTGGGTAGCCGGTGGTCGGCAAGTAATTTGGACTAAAATCATTCAAGAGGCAGTAACAGTCGATGCGGCAACTTACTGGCGCCCAAAGACCTCTTCAATCTGGATCGTAAATTCGGACGGAACCAATGCGCGGCAACTCGTTACTGTTTCGTCCACCCCATCACAGGCGCGCACGGTCCATACTGGTGGCTATGGCGGATTTGCGTGTGCGTTACAAAGTCCGGTGTCACATCATCGTCGGCCATTTCTAGTGGGTATGCTTGGCGTTGGTTTGGCGTTTCTGAGACACAAACGGCGACGAGACGCACGGAGTGCCATCTCCTCCACTCCTAAATCTGGCGTTTCAGGTGAATCGTGAGGTTATTCGGCAAATGTCCCGCTAGCCTGATCACTCCATTCTTGCTCGGAGTTTCCCAACTTGCCTTCGCCCAAACCGATCAAGAGCGTTCCGCCGCGCGGGCAGCAGGAGAGCTAGGAGTACAAGCTTACTCTGCTGGAAATTGGCAGAAAGCACTCATCTACTTTCGCAAGGCTCAAAGCATAGTCGATAGTCCAACCCACCTGCTCTACATTGCCAGAGCCGAAGGGAAGCTCAATCACCTAGTAGAAGCTCGAGAGGCCTATATTAAGTTGGATCGAAGCGTACTTCCAAGAAATGCATCTGAAGCATTTAGACAAGCCAAAGAATTGGGGCTCAGCGAATTGCCCGCCTTGGAAGCCCGATTGCCCTACGTAACGTTGTACGTGACGGGCGGCATCGCGACTCAAATCTTGGTAGATCATACCGAGTTACCTGTTTCAGCAGTGGGCGTTTCGTTTCCGATTGACCCCGGGGAACATGTCTTCCAAGCAATGAGCGAAAGCCTTGTCAGCGAGCCAGTCCGGGAAAGTTTCCCCGAATCGGCCAAAAAGATCTTACAATTGCATCTTTCGTTGGTAAGACAAGAGGGAACGCAGGGTGAGCCCGTCAATGGTAGTGCCACGCCTGTTTCTTCTTCGACAACCTTGTCACCACCGAAGAACATATCGACTGGCTTGAAAGTGGGCGAATACGTTGCCTACGGGGTCGGCCTGCTGGGAGTCGGAACAGGCGTATATTTCCTCATCAAATGGTCAAATGGGGTTAGTGAGGCGGACAAGGCGTATTCCCGATATGTAGTCAATCAGTGCCTTTCCATCGCGAGTGCTGACTGCCATGAACAATCGCTTCATGTGTCAACGTTGGACCGCGATGCGGCCCATGCGGGTACTATCTCAACCGTAGCCTATGTCGTTGGCGCCATGGGTTTTGGAACTGGTCTGATGTTGATGTTTGTTCGTAATCGTCACGACGAGCAGCCCACAAATGGGCAACTCCAGGCCTACGTAGGCCCGCAGTCCGCAGGAGTCTGGGGAAGCTTTTGACACTCGCAAATCGCGACATCGAACTTGTACATATTCTGTGGCGACCACTACAGGCAACACTTCGATCCCGTTGGCAACCGATGGTCGTTTGCCACGTGACAAAAGGAAGCCTCACCGGCTGAGTTGAAGGCGGGTGCCGAAAAGCACTTTCCGGCGAAATCGTAGCGGGCGTGCATTGTTGCGAATATCGCGCCGCGGGTTATTTCACCCATTGTCAAAAATAGTAGCGAGTATTTTTGCGTCTGGTCGAAATTACTCGTCGCCCCGTGGCCTCGGAATACTACTTAGCAAGCACACCCATCCTTCGTTCTATGATCGCCTCGAGGTCTTCGCGTGTGACGCCGAGTCTGGCTGCCGTTTGAGCGGCCAGTGAGGTTGCGGCCACTCCGGGCCCGAATTGAAAGGTGGGTTTCTGCCTTTGATCCAACATCGCTTGAAGGAATGACATCCTCTGAATCGGAGGTTGTTCCGATAGGGTCCGCGCAAATTCCAGGAAATGCGTCGTGATGAATGCTTGAGGTCCGAAACGGTCGAGCAATTCGAGAACCAAACGAATCAGAGCCTCCGCTTCGGCCGGATTGGTGCCAGAGCAGAGCTCGTCGAGAATCACCAACTGATCGCGACCGATTCGTTCGAACACGTGCCGAATGCGGACAAGCTCTGTGCCGAGGCGACCTTCCTCCTGATCTACCGAAGATTCCTCATAAGCGGAAACGAAAAGCCCGGTGCGAAAGGTCAGCCTAGCCTCGGCCGCAGGCACGTAAAAGCCCGTTTGCGCTAGCAATTGCGAGAGGCCGATTGCCTGAAGGAGTCGCGTCTTGCCGCCCGAGTTGGGCCCCGTTAGAAGGACGATCTGCTCGCTCGGGCACTCGAGGTTACAGGGAATCGGGGCATGCTCGGCGTTCATCAAGAATGGGTTGAACAGGCCGCGAAGAACCGTCGGCTGCTCGACTGTCCACTCCGGAATGCACACATCGAGCCCAGCCTTTCGTACCCGGGAGCGGAAATCAAGGGCGCACAGATACCATTCCAAGTCGAGTCGCAAATTGATCAGCTCTGCCACCAAAGGTTGAACGGATTCAAACAGCGATTCAACCAGGCGCCCCAAGATCTCGCCTTCGCGTAGCACGTAGCCGCGAAACCAGAAGCGTATGCGTGAAAGCAAGCGCTGCCAAGGCCCGCGATGGTGTTGGTTATCGGTGTTCTCACCCACGCGAATGATCGACAAATTGCGAATTTGACCGTCATAACCGAGGCGCAAGTTTACGTCGATAGAAGCCAAATGGTCTTCGTGATCCAAGACGCGGTGCAGATTGAGATAGGCCCGACTCGCCCGAACGGAGCGCCCCCAGTTTGCAATACGACGTAGGTCGGAGCTTGCTTCTGTAAACGGTGAACCTAAAGCGTCGATCGCCTCGATGAGTCGGCGCAGTATCTCGACGCGCCGGTGGATGTAACTCAGCCTTTGCCCCAATTGCTTCGACAGAAAGGCTTGTTCAAGGGCATCGATGCAGAGCCAGACCTTCTCGACGGCCTTTGCCAAATCGGTTCGCTCTTGAAGCTCTCGCAATATTCCGTGTCGCAAATCCACCGAGGCACGATCACGCGGGGGTGTCTCTAATAGCTGCACCAACACTTTGCGTTGAGGACGACGCGTTCGCCCGCCAATCGAAAAACTCAGGCGTTCAACAAGGCTCGCAAGCCCTAGACCCTGTGAAAAACAGGCGGACTCGAAGTCACTCGGATCGAGATTGCGTTGCGCACGCGCATCTTCCCACTCTTCGGTTCCGGCTCCCGCGGCAAACGCAAAGGCTAGCAAATGCCCAAAGGGCTCCTTTCGCAGTCGATGCTTAGCTTGGATGTGCAAGAGATCGATTGCGGTAGACATGCGAACGTACATTACTCAGGAAGTGGCGCCCGTCTCGAATAACTTGACCGCACCGAGACCCCCATGACTGGACCTCGAAGTTAGGGTTCGAGGGGCAATGTAGGCCGTTGGCACCACCTACCGACGATTCAACACAAATACCTCCACCCTTACCCGCTGCGCGAGCCATTCTGCACACCTAGAATGACAATCGATTCCGGAATCACACACACAAGAGCACGGTCGTTGCGCGACCCCACGGGTTTGCTGGCGTCACCAAGCAACGAACCTAGACGGTACCGTGCCGATATAAACAAAAAAACAAGCGGAACTCGTGAATGCCGGCAACGGTTTAGCGGTGCCACCATTTGCGCTGGTTCGAAATGTCGATGACGTGACGACTGCGAGCACGAACCGCCTTGTATTGTAACTGCTCTCAGTTGCAGACTTCAGCGGGTGGCGGCTTTTAGCTTTGCCCAACAACTGGGGCATCGCCACTGAGCAACTCGCTTACCCTCTGCGTCAACCTCGCGTGTTAGTCGCCAACCGTGCATTGCACTGATTAGGGTGTAAGCTGTCTCCGTCTTTGGCGCCGACGCACCGCATCCGACGCAGGAGCGCCACCGTTCCATTTCCGATATGTCGCTGTGAGAGCGGGGCTCAGCCGACGGGTGACCTGATGCGTAATCGCCGTTGGCTGTATTGGAACCGTTCTTGTTCATCGCAGAGCGACCTTCGCGTTGTGCAATTCGTCAGTTTGTTCCGAGTGGCTCGAAATATTTGGCGGTAGTCTGATTCAGTTTGATACTCGTTCGACCCAAACGCCAAAAGTTTTGTTCAGGGAATCGGCTGTGACTGACCATTCAAGTTTCTCGATTGTCACATTTCCTCGAAATTGCTCGACGATTGACTGGTCCGAAACCCACTGTGAACGACCCACATATCCCAGCCTAAATTGAAACCCAGCTGTAATTGCACGCAGGCGCCAAAACTCCCCCAAAGCACGATGACTTTTGCGCCAAAGGCAGGCTAATAGACAGAGTCTGGAAACGAAGCCAGTGGCTGACGAAGCGCAAGAACGGTTGGGACAGCACAAGTATCGTGTCCTGATGGAGCTGGGTGAGGGTGGTACGGCCCACGTGTTCTTGGCGGTCGCACGCGGTCCCAGTGGGTTCAACAAACTCGTCGTATTGAAGGCACTGAAGCGCACTCTAGCGGGCGACAAAGACTTTCGGCGCATGTTCATGAACGAGGCCCGGCTCAGCGCTCGGCTGAATCATCCGAATATTGTCCAAGTCAATGAGGTGATCGAGCAAGAGGGACTGCCAGTAATCGTTATGCAGTACTTGGAAGGCCGCCCGCTTCTAGACATCATTAGCCGAGCCAGCGATCGCCTCACTCTGGCCATGCACTTGCAGATCATCTGTGATTCATTGTCGGGACTTCACTATTCGCATGAGCTTTGCGACTACGACGGGACGCCGCTCCAAGTCGTGCACCGCGATATGACCCCGCACAATGTGTTCGTAACATTCGATGGACAGGTGAAATTACTCGATTTCGGTATTGCCAAACTCTCGGGTTCCGTTGCCGAAACACAGGATGGGGTGCTCAAAGGTAAACTTCGATACATGCCGCCCGAACAAATCATGGGCGAGGCGGTCGATCGCCGAACGGACATTTACGCGGTTGGTGTGATGCTTTGGGAAGCGGTGACTGGAGTGAAGATGTGGCGAGCCATGTCGGAAGCCACGATTATGAACCGGGTGCTCGAGGGACAGATCCCACCTGCCAGCACTGAGCGGCCCGATATCGACCCGGAATTAGAGCGAATTGTCATGAAGGCCCTCGATACCGAGGCGAGCCGGCGGTTCGCGACGGCAATTGAACTGCAGAGTGAAATCGAAGGCTACATGGCCTCGCACAAACTGGCCGCAAGTCCGCGCGAAATTGGCACTTTCGTGTCCGAGCTGTTCACTGATTTTCGCACAGGAAGCCAAGAAGGCAATTGAAGAGAAGCTGGCTCGCGAAGGGTCGCTCAATTGGTCGGATGACGTTCCGATAACGATCGCTGAATCGGCAACGGTCAGCTTGAAATCCAAGGAGCTGCTGGTACCTCAAAGAAAGCAAAGGTGGGAGCTTATCCTCTGGACCGTTGGGATGTCAATTCTGGGGGCCCTGTTATTTTTCTTTGCGGCCAAGAAACAGGCAGCTCGACCAATCGCTACTACTACGGTCGCTTCGACCTCCTTGACGATTCCATCGCTCGAAGGTTCGGCGATTTCAAACCCAAGGCAGGCAATCAATCTGAGGATTTCGGCCTCACCGGTCACCGCGAAAATTTTTATTGACGGTAAGGAGATTTCCGGCAACCCCGTAAACTTCTCCGTTGCTGGTGACGGCAGCAGTCACAACATTTCCATTCAAGCATCAGACTTCAAGCCACGTACTCTGAGTATCATCTATGATCGGGATCAGGACATTGTAGTGGCTTTGGAACAAGCCCCCCTTTCGCCCAATGCATCTGCGAAGGTAGCCCGGCTACCCAGGCCAAGCACCGCACAGAGCATAACGGTACCCGCACCGCTGCCAAAGGATTGTGACCCCCCATTTTATATGGATGAGCGCGGGATCAAGCGGATCAAATCAGGGTGCATGTGATCGATTGCTAGGGCACCAAAGTGGAGTAGTTCTTGTCGAGATAGAGTTGGATGAGCGTGTCCGTTCCTTGAGCCAGCGAATCACGAAGCGTAGTGTCGAGATCATTCATTAATCCGCTCGGCAGCAACCCCGACATGGCCAAGGCTCGGTCTGCGCTCTGAAATGCCTGGTAAGTGCGTAGATGCATCGCGTCGAAGGAATCTGGGTACTGGCCCAAATCAATATCCTGGCGGGCAGGGATCGAACCTTTGAATTTGTTGAATTCGACTTGGGACTCAACCGACGCAAACGTCTGAAGCAATTGAGCAGCCAAGTCATGGCTCGGGGCATCGTTTATCGGAAGTGGAAAGCTATCCGAGGTATAGACGAATACCGGGTATTCGCCGGGGAATTGAATTACGCCAAAGTCAACGTCCGCAGTCCAATTCTTGCTCTCGAAGTAGCCCTTGGCCCAATCACCCATCGCACCCATTGCTGCGATGCCTAAGTACATGAGATCAAGCGCATCCTGCCAATCCAATTCATCGGTCTTGTCGTTGAAATAGCCGCTGAGCAACAGGGCTTCCTTGAGTGTGTCTGCTACTTGAGGATCACTCGACTTCCCTTTGCCGCGCCAAAAATCCTGATAGTACTTTGCGCCTGCGATGCCGGGCAGTATGTCTTCGAAGACCAACTCTGGCAGCGTCCATTTGCCCTTGTTCCCCAGGGCGATCGGGACGACGCCCTGGGCCTTGATCAGGGCGCATAGTTGATTGAATGCTTCGAGTGTCATCCCTTCCTGGGGTTCGTCAATGCCCATGCTCGCGAACAGGTGCTTGTTGAAGAAGAGAGATTAATCCGGTGAACGTTCATGGGAACAGCATAGAATGCGTCACCCGCGCTGGCCTGCTCAACCACTGCTGGGTAAAATACGTCCTTCGACACGAACGAATCGATGGGTTGAAGGGGTGACTCGCTCGCATCAATCCCATTGGACTTCACCCATTTCATTAGGTCTTCACCAATATTGACCTGAAAGGAGTCTGGCGGGTCGCCCCGTTGCATTCTCAGCACGAGTTGATCACGGGCAACCGTTGCATTTTTGCCAGTCAGATTGACCACATCGACATTGGGATACTTCTTCTTGTGGACGGCTAGGGCTGCATTGAGCGCATCGTCTTCGCCACCTGATATCCACCAACTGAAGAGTTCGACTTTGCCGCTCGGATCGCTCGGGGCGGAATTCTCGACGTTACCGCAGGCTAAAGACAAAAGCGGCAGGGCGGCAGTTGCGATACAGCTCAAGCATTGACGACCGATAGACATGGTGAACCGGCTTCCCAATTGCGAGTAGTGGTTGACGACCCCTTACTGTCGTCATTCGGATGCTGAGCAATGCACGATGAACTGTCAACACCGTCCAAGCTTCGGCCCCACTGGAATAGCCGGTTTTTGCATTCCCGGTCTTTGCCAACCCAGCCTAACGTTGGGCCGATTAGTTTTGGCTCGGTAGATAAATCGATACTTTAGACTCCGAGCCGGTGTGACGGCGACTTGTCTTTTGATGCCAAGGCCGAGTTCAACTAATGTAGCGATAGGGCGAAAGTGACTACGCTACGTATCTGGCGGCAAGTGCGGGTGCTAGGGCTGATTGGGGCCCTGCTCACCACGGCAATTGCTGCAGTCGCCCGGGCTCAGGAACCCTCGCCCACGACCGAGGCCGGTGGCCACGACGTGTGTCTATCCGACCACGAGAAGTCACAGGAGCTCCGGTTAGGAGGCAGGCTTCTAGATTCCAAGAAGGCATTGCTCAGCTGCGCCGAGGAGCAGTGTCCATCAATCGTGCGTGCGGATTGTCTGCGGTGGCTGGCTGAACTCGAGGACGCCATTCCGACAATCGTCGTCGTCGCCGAGTCCGACCGCGGTGATGAGATTGACGTGAAGGTCACTATTGACGACCAGGTGGTTACCAACCAACTCAATGGCAAGGCTATCGAACTCGACCCTGGCACCCACCACATCGTTTTCGAACGCAATGGTACCGCGCCTCGCGAAATGCGACTCAACTTGGGGCAGGGTGAAAAGAATCGAATTATTCGCCTCGATTTTAGGACCAAACCTAAAGTAATAATCCCCGCTGCGAGCACCGCGCCGCCCGCATTGCAACCTTTGGAAGGAAAACGGCCAGTTCCGACTTTGACTTACGTGTTTGGTGGGGTCGCCCTCGCGGCAGTGATATCAGCGACTTTTTTTGGATTGGAGGCCCGCTCCGCCCGCAATGACGCAATTACTAGCTGTGCACCATTGTGCCCAGGGTCAGTTATCGACGACGTAAAGGCGAAAGCTCTATATTCGGACTTGAGTAGCGGAGTCGCACTGCTATCGGCTACGACGGCGGTAATCTTATACGCTACTAGGCCAACCCTTTTATCGGATGAACCGCCCAATCGGTATGGCGGCTTGCTTGAGCACTGGCGGCTTGGTGTATCGGTGAACGCGGCGTATACTACTTTGGGAGGCGCATTCTGATGGCGCTATTCAAAAGAGGACTTGTGTTCATGCTCGTTGCGGGCGTTGCCCCTTCGTGCTCGCTTGCGATGGACACCGGCGCTTTGAACGATGGCTGCTCCGAGGAGACGAAGGCCTGTTATGGCGAGTGCGTTTCCAAAGAGCTTGCCGAGTACGGCTGCGGAAGAGTTGGTTGTGCGCCCTGTGCGCTTCAACATGCAACGTCCAATTGCAATGGCTTTGAGTGTTCGATAGCGCAGTGCACTCTACCCTTCGATGATTGCGATAACGACCCCTCGACGGGTTGTGAAACCAATACCAACGAATCAACAGAACACTGTGGGGGGTGCCTCAACAGCAATTGTACCCTGCAGGCCCAACAATACACGGCTATCAAAACTGCGCTTTGCGGTGCTGGCGCCTGTTATATTTATCAGTGCATAACTGGCTATTTTGATTGCGACGGCACTTTTGCAAACGGCTGTGAAGAAACCGCTGATCAGTTGCGGGTGGACCCATTGAATTGCGGCAGTTGCAAGAACGTATGCGCCGCGGATCAGAGCTGTCTAAATGGTACCTGCCAATAGGGTTTCTCGACGCTACGGCGGGCTTTGACGAGGGACGGGGCTTATTCGCGAACTACACACCATAAAGTCCCCAAATCAAGTACGCGATTCCCACGAATCCGAGCAAGCCCGCGGCTCCCCACAGCATTTTGCGCTTCGTGATCAAACACACCGATGCCAAGGCAATCGATATTTGAAGGGACGCGATCGCAAAACCCAAGGGCGCACCGTGCTTTGAAGCAGCGTCTCTGGCCTGTTCGAACGCCCGCGCTTTCGCTTGTAGTTCCTTTTCCTCGCTTTGATAACGCGCAACATCGGCCAGAGCGCGTGCCGCATCGGCCCCACTTTCGCTGTGCGCCTCCATTTCCGTCAAGCGTTGCTTGATCGACTTGGCTTGGTAAAACGACCAAGTATCCGAGGCCTCCGCTTGATTCAGCATAACCCTGCTGCCAAAGCCGGCAGACTTGAGCGAGCCAATCGCCGTAGCGACGGCCAGACCGACTATCATCAGTGACACGTATTGAGTCCAGCCCTCGCGCCTTTCCTTGTCTTTTGCCGCCTGTCGGTCCTGATGTAAGACCGCGATGAGCGCGCGAACGTCCGCTTGTTCCGTGGTTGGGTTATCTTCGAGAGAGTCAGTCATGTTGGCCGCCTATTTGCGCACGAACTATGACAATTGGGTTAGAATTTCACGCTCGATTGACAAGTTGAGCGGCCATATTGTGGCATTCGGCGGGCCGGACCCCCGTATTTGAACCCACGGACAGCGCGCGTACCTTGATGCTTTCTTGATATCAGGCCGGGACATATTGATAACCCGCTGACATCCAAAGGCCTAAAAAAAGGGTGAAAGGAAGCAGCGGTCACACACCAGGTGTGCCCGTGCCTTCGAAATGGCCACCAACGAACCCAACACCTCGGCGCACGCAGGACAGAGCATGGGCGATACCGCTTTACTTTGGTTCATGTTTTTGGTCGGCGTGATACCGGTGCTCGTTACCGCGTCGCGCGGTGGTCACTTTGGCACTGAACCCACCCTCGGGCTTCTGCTCGCCCTGTTTGCTGCATGTCAACTTGTGACTAATCACGAAACGAACACACGAAACTAGCGCGCAACATTGGTTCGCTAACTCTCGACTCTACAGTGGGTGTAATTATGGATGCGATGTTCTTGGGCATTACCATTGCCTTCTTTTTGGTTAGTTGGGGTTTCGTTCGACTCTGCGAAAAGGTCTGAACTATGTCTATTTTGACGATGATTGGCACGATACTGTCGGTGCTCATATTGGGTTATCTTGGCGTGGCGCTGCTCTATCCGGAGAAGCTGTCATGACGATGAACAACATTGTGCAGTGTACGCTGTACTTCGTCGTCTTGATTGCGCTCGGCATCCCACTCGGCGCATATATGGCGCGCGTTTACGAAGGCGAAGCCAAGATTGCGCAGCGTCTGTTCGGCCCAATTGAACGCCTATTTTATCGGCTCTCGGGTGTTCAAACCCGAACAGGAAATGAACTGGAAACAATACGCCGGCGCCATGTTGGTATTCAACCTTGCGGGGTGATTGTCGTGTACGTGCTTCAGCGCGTACAAGCGCACCTACCGCTCAACCCGGCCGGTCTGGGCGCTGTCTCGCCTGAGCTCTCGTTCAATACCGCGACCAGTTTCGCCACCAACACCAATTGGCAAGCGTACGGCGGTGAAACCACGCTCAGCTACTTCACTCAGATGGCTGCATTGACGGTGCAGAACTTCGTGTCCGCTGCCGCTGGCATGGCCGTGCTCGTTGCCTTGATTCGAGGTTTCGCGCGGCACACCACGCAACAGATTGGGAACTTCTGGGTCGATCTGACCAAGAGCACGATATACGTGTTGATGCCCCTGTCGTTCGTCCTGGCACTCGCGCTGGTTTCACAAGGCGTGATCCAGACATTTGGCCCCTACGTGACAGCGCATGTCCTTCAACCGATGAAGGATGCCAACGGCGCGAAGGTTCTTGACCAAATCATCGCGCTAGGCCCTGCTGCGTCGCAGATCGCGATTAAGCAACTTGGAACCAATGGCGGAGGCTTTTTCAACGTAAACTCGGCGCACCCATTCGAGAACCCGACGGCCTTTTCGAACTTTCTCGAGATGATATCCATTCTGCTCATTTCCACGGGCCTTTGCTTCACATTCGGCAAGATGGTCAAAGACAAGCGTCAAGGTTGGGCAGTCCTGATTGCAATGCTGGTGATTATCGTACCGCTGCTCGCACTGGCGGTTTGCTCCGAGCAAGCAGGCAATCAAGCCCTGTCGAGCATCGGTGTCGATCAAACGGCGAGTTTACTCCAGCCCGGTGGCAACATGGAAGGCAAAGAGGCCCGCTTTGGCATCGCCAACAGCGCCATCTGGGCCACTGCCACCACGGCTGCTTCGAACGGCTCGGTCAACTCGATGCACGACAGTTTTACACCCCTTGGTGGCCTAGTTCCCATGTGGCTCATTCAACTAGGTGAAATCATCTTTGGCGGTGTTGGATCGGGGCTTTACGGCCTGCTGATGTTCGCCATCGTTGCCGTATTCATTGCGGGGTTGATGGTGGGTCGCACTCCCGAATACTTGGGTAAGAAGATAGAAGCCTATGAGATGAAAATGGCCTCCTTGGTCATTCTCATACCCGCGGCGGCGGTGTTGATTGGCACCGCGATTGCCTGTGTCGTGCCCGCAGGGTCGGCGACGCTAGGCAACCCGGGTATCCACGGATTTAGCGAGATACTCTATGCGTTTTCATCGGTATCCAACAATAATGGTTCGGCATTTGGCGGCATTACGGTAAGCGGCGTTTTTTACGCGACGATACAAGGCATTTGCATGCTGATCGGTCGCTACTGGGTCACGATTCCCGTACTGGCGATTGCTGGCTCGCTCGCGCGCAAGAAGGCCATCCCAACCAGCGCCGGAACATTGCCTACGCACACGCCACTATTCGTAGGCTTATTGGCGGGCACAGTAGTTCTCGTGGGTGCGCTCACATTCATCCCAGCGCTCGCATTGGGTCCCATCGTCGAGCACCTGATGTTGTTAGGAAAATAAGGATTCATTGACAATGACTACCAAAGCACAATCTCGTCCACTATTCGAAGGCGCCATCGTGCGTCGGGCGATTGTCGATTCATTCAGGAAACTGGACCCTCGCCATATGATCCGAAACCCGGTCATGTTCGTGGTGGAGATCGGAAGCGCGTTTACGACCGTGCTCTATCTTCACGCTGCTGTTACCGGGCATGGTGAGGCTTCAGCCAGCTTCATTCTGGGGGTATCCCTTTGGCTCTGGTTCACGGTCGTCTTCGCCAATTTCGCGGAAGCCATGGCCGAGGGGCGCGGCAAGGCGCAGGCTGACACCCTGCGTAAGGCGCGCCAAGACGTCGTTGCCAAGCGGCTGAGCGAGCCCAAGCGAGACGCCAAGCGCGAAGACGTTGTGTCAGTCAAATTGCGCATGGGTGACTACGTGTGGGTCGAAGCGGGTGAGCTAATACCCGGCGACGGCGAAATCGTCGATGGCGTAGCTTCGGTAGACGAAAGCGCAATTACCGGCGAAAGTGCGCCGGTAATTCGTGAGAGCGGTGGCGACCGAAGTGCGGTTACCGGTGGGACCCGAGTCCTTTCGGACTGGCTCATCATCAAGATCACAGCCAATCCCGGTGAGACATTCCTCGACCGCATGATTGCAATGGTCGAGGGCGCCAAACGTCAAAAGACGCCGAACGAAATTGCACTCGATATTCTACTCGCCGGGCTAACGATTATTCTGCTCCTGGCAACCGTCACTCTTCAGCCCTATTCGGTGTTTGCCGTGAAGAGCGCCGGGCACGGAATACCCGTAAGCATGACGGTACTGGTGGCGCTGCTCGTGTGCCTAATTCCAACCACGATTGGCGCCCTAC
This sequence comes from uncultured delta proteobacterium, assembly GCA_963819085.1. Taxonomy (GTDB): domain Bacteria; phylum Myxococcota_A; class Polyangia; order Polyangiales; family Polyangiaceae; genus FEN-1139. Next base: position 351,611 of record CAWFUX010000048.1, on the reverse strand, counting down.
TGTCTGCAATTGGTATTGCGGGTATGGATCGCATGATTCAGGCGAACGTCATTGCAACATCGGGCCGTGCCGTCGAAGCGGCGGGTGACGTCGATGTGCTCCTGCTGGACAAAACCGGCACTATTACGCTCGGTAATCGGCAAGCTACCGCATTTTTGCCGGCCCCCGGCTACACGGAAGAGCAATTGGCCGATGCCGCCCAATTGTCGTCGCTAGCCGACGAAACCCCCGAGGGGCGCAGTATCGTCGTGCTGGCCAAAGAGAACTTTGGCATTCGCGGTCGCGACATCCAGGCGCTCGGCGCTGAATTCATTCCATTTACCGCTCAGACGCGCATGAGTGGAGTCGATCTCGAGGGCCGCAGAATTCGCAAGGGCGCCGCCGAAGCGGTTGCTGAGCACGTTCGCAACGCGGGTGGCTCAATGTCAGCCGATGTCCGCGCGGTCGTTGACGAAGTGGCCAAGCGCGGCGCAACACCCCTGGTAGTCGCGAATGATCATCATGTGCTCGGAGTCGTCGAGCTGAAGGATATCGTTAAGGGTGGCATCGCCGAACGCTTTGCCGAAATGCGTCGCATCGGAATTCGCACGGTCATGATTACTGGCGACAATCCGCTCACGGCCGCTGCGATTGCTGCGGAAGCCGGGGTTGATGATTTTCTGGCCGAAGCGACACCTGAAGCCAAGCTCGCGATGATCCGCGAGTATCAGAAAAAGGGCCATCTCGTGGCGATGACAGGTGACGGCACCAACGACGCGCCGGCCCTGGCACAGGCGGACGTGGCCGTTGCCATGAACTCGGGAACGCAGGCCGCCAAAGAAGCTGGCAACATGGTCGATCTCGACTCAAACCCCACGAAATTGCTCCAAATTGTGGAGATCGGCAAACAAATGCTGATGACTCGCGGAGCCCTGACCACGTTCAGCATTGCTAACGATTTGGCGAAGTACTTTGCCATCATACCGGCGGCGTTCGCAACCACGTACCCCGTGCTCGGAGCGCTCAACATCATGCGCCTGCACTCGCCAACCTCGGCGGTGATGTCGGCGGTGATTTTCAACGCGCTCATCATCATCGCGCTTATCCCACTTGCTTTGCGCGGCATTAAGTATCGCCCCGCACCCGCCTCGGACTTGCTGCGTCGTAATGTTCTAGTCTACGGACTGGGTGGGATTCTGCTGCCGTTTCCGGGAATCAAGATCATAGATATGTTGCTCACCGCCGTCGGAATGAGCTGAGAAGGAAGAGAAGGATTCATCATGATTCGACCCGCACTCACGATGCTTGGACTCTTTACGGTGCTGACCGGCTTTGTCTATCCGGCCGTAGTTACCGGCGTTGCGCAAGTGGTCTTCCCGAAGCAGGCCAACGGAAGTCTGATTGAGAAAAATGGCCGGGTAATTGGCTCTGAGCTAATCGGACAGTTCTTTGACGAGCCCGGCTCCTTTTGGAGTCGCCCGTCTGCCACTGCACCCACTCCTTACAATGCCGGAGCGTCTACGGGTTCGAATCTGGGTCCACTGAACCCGGCTTTGCGCGACGCTGTGGCCCAAAGAGTCAAGGCACTACGCGAGGCCGACCCAGGCAACAACGCCCCCGTACCAATCGATTTAGTGACTACCTCGGGCAGCGGCCTGGACCCGCACATTTCACCTGCTGCGGCCTACTATCAGGTGCCCCGAGTGGCCAGAGTGCGTGGCCTCGCCCCGGATCGTGTTAAACAATTGGTAGCGGCTCACATTGAAGGTCGTACTTTTGGAATGCTCGGCGAGCCTTGTGTAAATGTCTTGCAGCTAAATCTTGCGCTAAACGAACTGGGTCGTTCGGGCGCTTAGGACCCGTTTTGGCCCTTGTCACAATCAGGCTACCTTCATCTCCGGCTGCAGATAACAGCTCACCAGGGTTCTCGTGCTGGGCTAATTGGCGGCGCAATTTGGGTGCCCCGCCGCTTGCTCCTGGGTAAACCTTCGGTTTGTGACGAAAATCGGGCCAAATTGTGCGAGAGTACGCCGGGTTTAAGATGATCGATGCACCGCAGAGGCCCGATCCGGACGCGCTGTTACGCCGAGTCCGTGACGAGGAAGCCAAGGCTCAGCGCGCCAAGCTGAAGGTCTTCTTTGGTTTTGCTCCCGGTGTTGGCAAGACTTACCGCATGTTGCAGGTCGCGCGAGACCTGGTCATCGATCAAAAAATCGATGTCGCCGTTGGCTTGGTCGAAACCCACCGTCGCATGGACACGGCGGCGTTGCTGCTCGGTCTAGATATTCTGCCCAAACGAAAGGTCGAGTACCGGGGACGCACCCTCGAAGAATTTGACCTAGACGCCGCGCTCGCAAGGCGCCCGAAGTTGATTCTCATCGATGAACTGGCGCACACCAACGCTCCTGGGTCGCGGCATACCAAGCGCTGGCAGGATATTCTCGAGGTCCTCGATGCCGGCATTGATGTTTTTACGACAGTGAATGTGCAACACATCGAGAGCCTGAATGACGTAATTGCCCAGATCACGCACGTTATCGTAAGAGAGACAATTCCGGATTCCATACTGGAGCGAGCCGACGAGATTGAGCTCGTCGATATTGCCCCAGAAGAACTCTTGACGCGCTTGCGCGAAGGCAAAGTTTACCTAGCCGATCAAGCGCATCGAGCTGCCGATCACTTCTTTCAGCGCGGGAACTTATTGGCGCTTCGCGAATTGGCCCTGCGCCGCACGGCTCAAAGGGTTGACGCGGATGTGCAGCAATATCGAGAGCAGTACGGCGTCAACGCAACCTGGGCGGCGAGCGAAAATATTCTCGTTTGTGTGGGTCCGGCGCCCAGCTCAGCGCGTTTGATTCGCGCAACCGCGCGCATGGCGGCTGGGCTACGGTCCGCCTGGGTCGCGGCTTACGTGGACGCGCCCGCCGTTGGCCCAATGGGTGATTCCGATCGCGAGCGGTTGGAATCACATCTGCGGCTGGCCGAGTCCTTGGGTGGCACGGTAACTCGACTCGATGGGACACGCGTCTCCGAAGCGATACTGAGTTACGCCCGAAAAAATAACGTTACTCGAATCATACTTGGCAAGCCGACGCATTCGCGCCTAAGAGACCGATTGCGCGGGTCGCTTCTCAACGAAGTCGTGCGAGGCAGCGGTGAGATTGACGTTCTCGTGATAAGCGGTGTTACAGGCGATGAGCACCCAACGCCTCGCGCCCCATTGGTGAAGGAAGCGGTGAAATGGAGCCGCTTTGGGTGGACGGCTGTCATCTTGGGTGCCACTACCGCGCTCGGTTCCGTCTTGCGCTCAGCCTTGTCGATTCCCGACATTGAAATGATCTACTTGCTCGCGGTGATGCTGACGGCCCTTCGCTTTGGCCGCGGGCCTTCGATCTTGGCGGCGGCACTGGCCGTGGCCGCGTATGATTTCTTTTTCGTTCGGCCCTATTACACTTTTGCTGTTGCCGATGCGCGCTACTTTCTCACATTTATCATGATGTTCGCGGTTGGCCTACTGCTGAGTGAACTGACCGCCCGCGTAAGGCGCCAAGAACTCGAGGCCCGGCAGCGTGAAGAGCGCACCAAGGTGCTCTATGCCTTGAGCCGTGATCTGAGTGCTGCGGACAGTCGCGAAGCCGCCGCCGGCGTGGTCGCACGCCACGCCGCGGATGCCTTCAATGCGAAGTCCTTTTTGCTGCTCTCTAACCCCGAGGGGACACTCGAGGATGTCGCCCACTTCCCGCTGGGGCCCGCATTGGATCTCAAAGAGATTGTGGTCGCACAATGGGCTTTCGAACACGGAAGGGTCGCCGGGCTTGGAACGGACACGCTACCCGGCTCGAATACGGCCTGCTTTCCCCTGCGCGTCGGAGGCACACCCGTCGGAGCTATCGCCCTGCAACCGAAGAGCGGCGCACCGCTACGGGTCGAGCAACGGGAGTTTCTGGAAGCATTCAATCGTCAGGCAGCATTCGCATTCGAGCGCATGCGGTTGGCCGACGAAGCGCGCGCCTCGGCCCTGCGAGCCAAGGCCGAGGAAATGCGCAGCTCCCTGCTATCGGCCGTGTCACACGACCTACGGACTCCGCTCGCATCAATCACAGGTGCGGCGACTACCTTGCGCGGCGACGTTGGAGCGGTCGATGAGACGACTCGCAAGGAACTGCTCGACTCTATATGCGAAGAGGCTGAGCGGCTAGAAAAGCTGGTTGCCAACCTACTCGACATGACTCGCCTCGAATCCGGCGCGATTGGGCTGAAGCGCGAATGGGTACCCTTAGAAGAGATTGTCGGTTCAGCGTTAACTCGGCTAGAGGCTAAACTAGGCGGGCGCGCCGTGAATATCGACCTTCCTCGGTCGCTCCCACTTTTGTCGGTCGATCCCGTCCTGTTCGAACAGGTGTTTGCCAATTTGTTCGAGAACGCAATCAAGTACACTCCGCCGGATTGCCCACTTTACGTACGGGCCAGAACGGATGATAATTCAATCGTGATGGAAGTCCTAGACTCGGGGCCAGGCCTGCCCGCGGGTAGTGAGTATCAAGTATTCGAGAAGTTTTATCGCGGCAGCCACGCGGGCATCCCCGGCGTTGGCCTAGGGCTGGCAATATGCAAGGGAATCGTCGAAGCGCACGGAGGGACACTGCGAGCAGAAAACCGCCCCGAGGGCGGCGCCCTGTTCCGCATCACCTTACCGATGGTTGAATCCGCACCTTCGGTGAGCCTAGAGTCACAAGAGGTCGGTCCGTGACCGCACCGCCGCCGCTCATCGCTGTTGTCGAAGACGAACCGCAAATGCGGCGGTTCATTCGCGCCTCCCTCACTGCGCGGGGCTACCGCTTGATCGAGGGAGGCACGGCGCAAGAAGCGCTGTTGCTGGTAAGCAGTCATAATCCCGACCTGCTCTTGCTCGATCTAGGGCTTCCGGACGGTGACGGCATCGAGCTTACCCGGCAATTGCGCGAGTGGAGCCATATGCCCATCATCGTGCTCTCGGCGCGCGGTCTCGAGCAGGACAAGGTGGCTGCGCTCGACGCAGGAGCAGACGACTATCTGACCAAGCCCTTCGGTGTAGATGAGCTGCTCGCGAGGATGCGGGTGGCACTTCGGCACGCCCAGACGATCGCCTCGAGCGAGACACGCCAGACCCTCGAGTTCGGGACATTGAAAATCGATCTGGTTCGCCGTGAAGTCACACAAGACGGTCACGCCGTTCGACTTACGCCGATTGAGTACAAGTTACTGGTACTGCTTGCTCGCAATGCTGGTCGAGTCTTGACACATGGCCAGATACTCGCGGAAGTGTGGGGGCATCGGCATGCAAACATGGCGCACCATGTTCGCGTGCATATGGCTGAGCTTAGAAAAAAGATCGAAGTTGACCCAGCTCGGCCGAAACTCATCGTAACGGAACCCGGCGTTGGCTACCGGTTGCGCGATCGTGAAATGGATAGTGAGAAGAGACATTGATGATTCGGCGCATGCTCGGCTTTCCGGATTCTTGGTTTTGACGGCACGCGCACGGCGCATCACGACGGTTCGGATTCGGATTCGGATTCGGATTCGGGTCCTGTACCGGTTTATGTTTCGGTCTCGGTTCCTGTTTCCGTGCCATCTGGGCGTTGAAGTTAAATTGGGAGCACTCGTATTTGACGATAAGGCGCGGCTAAGCTTTGCATGTCTTTTGGAGCACCTGTGGCAATGACGGCGGATTCGAAGGACAGCGCAGACATACCAATTGCTACCATGGTAGGAATCACGCCGCAAGCACAGCTGTTCTATCCGCCCGCCACCGGCGGAATCACAGCCAGCACGTCACCCGATGCGAGCGGTTCGTCATTGTCGGCAAACGTCTCATTGCGCGCGATGCGGAGGCTCGGAATGTGTGGGGTAAGATCGGGATAGCGATCAGACAGCCACAATAGAAACGAAGCAATGGTCTTAACTTGGACCGGCAACTCGACGGATTCTCGGTCTTTACCCGCGATATCCCGGGCTCCCGCAAAATAGAGGATTTCAACGTTCATGCGCGTGCTCCGAATGATGATGCGCACCTTGCCCGCGCAGCAGCGCCGAAGCATGGGGTAGTAACGGAATTATTAGCTCCCGTATTGCGAGTTCCACGGCCCTCGGGCTCCCGGGCAGAGCAAACACGAGGCAAGTTCTAAGGACTCCCGCGAGTGCTCTCGATAACACCGCTCGCGGACCAATCTGGTCGTAGGAAAGTCGTCGGAAGGCTTCGCCGAAGCCGTCGAGATTTCGTGATAGCAGCGGGAACACGGCTTCAATCGTCTGGTCACGGGCAGCTATGCCGGTGCCCCCCGTAATTACGAGGGCAGCTGTCGATTCTACGCGCGCCTGCTCTGTGACCCACGCCGCGATTTGAGTCGGATCATCCGGCAAGATGGCAACCTTTACGATGATTGCGCCTGCTTCGGATAACAACCTTCGCGCGAGCGGTCCGGATTCATCATTCGCGGCGGTTCTCGAATCGCTGACAGTAAGTAAGGCGACTCCTTGCCCCGATAGAGCGTTTGGTTGCACCGGCTGGGATCTTTTTTCGGCAGCAGAGCCATGAGCATGCAGATGCTCGTGGCCATGCGTGTGCCCATGAGCATGCCCGCCCTGACCCGATTCCGTATCGGGCGAGCATCGTGCGTCGCGCCAACCGACCCAATAGGGTCCTTCGGGCCCATATTCGCGCTTCCAGATCGGAACTGTCTCTTTGATTCGATCGATGAGGGCGTGGCAGGCGCGAAATGCCTCATCGCGATGCGACGAACTCGCGGCACAAACGACTGCAACCTCTCCCACCGCGAGCTTTCCGATCCGATGCAACACGGCCAACGTAACGTCAGGTATGTCCACTTCAAGAGCGGCCACGATGCGCGCCATCTCCTTTTCGGCCATCGAAGCGTAGGCCTCGTACTCGAGCAGCGTAACCTTGCGTCCGTCGGCGTGATTGCGCACGAGACCAGAGAATGTGGCAAGGGCTCCGGCCTCGGGCCGGGTTACGGCTGTAATCACTTCATCGAGCGATAGTGGCTCAGTTCGAATCGCAGCCAACCGAGTCATGCCGAAAAGTCCCCGCTTTTTCCGCCCGATTTGGCCAATAGTCGCGTATTGCCAATCACCATCGAGCGGTCAAATGCCTTGAGCATGTCGTAAATAGTCAGGGCAGCAATCGAGGCGGCCACCAGCGCCTCCATTTCAACCCCGGTTCGATCGCTCGCGATCACTTTGGATTGAATCGTGACCGAGTTCGACTCTGGCAACAGGAAGCAATCGACTTCGATCGAAGTGAGCCGCAGTGGGTGACAGAGCGGGATCAAATCACTGGTGCGCTTTGCAGCCATAATGCCAGCCAAGCGCGCCGTTGCTAGCACGTCGCCCTTGGGACTGTCGCCCCTTTGCAGGCGGGCAAACGCGTCGCCACTCATCGTGATTTGAGATTGGGCGATTGCCGTGCGCTCGGTGATAGATTTGTCCGCGACGTTTACCATGCGTAGCGACCCGTCGGGCTTTAGGTGAACCGAGTCCGCGCTGTGCCCCACGATTTCGTCATAAGCCTGCTCGATGCGCTCGGGGTTGCCGCGCCGTGACACCTTGACTAACACCCAACGTTCCAACGGCTCGAGCGCGGACCAAACGGCGATCGACAGGGAATGCATTTTGTCCGAGTGCCGCTGCGACATCATCAGAAATAACGTCGTGCGACGGATCACCCTCCTTTTGCACGGTCGGGGGTGGCGGGTCGACCGTGGACAATGCACGCAACGCGTCGTCAGCGGCCACCTCTCTGCCAGAGCCGGCAGTGGCGAGAGCCTGACGCGCGGAGTGCGGCAGCGATTGCCAAGCAGCAAGCGAGAGCTTTGCGCCGAGTGCGTCGAGGGCCCGCCGCGCGCAAAGTGGGATGAGCTTCAGCGAGGCGTCAATGCCTTCGAACGAATAGATGCGGTACGAATTTGTCATTGCCGGGCGGGTTTTTCGAGGCGTGATGAGCGATTAGCGGGCGGCCGGGGGATCACAGGCTCACAATATACGTTATAGTGCAGTGGTGGGTCGATGGCTGTCCGCGAATTTCGAATTTCTGGGGAGTAATCTCGGGGGTTACGCTTGGCAATGCTTCAAACGTCTGATTGGGGTTCTGCCTTGGATATTCGTTGGCATTGCACCCTTGCTGATGTACCACCGTGTTTACCTTGAGTTTGGTAAGAATGTTGCTCACTTCTGGGGCGATACCACCAATGCCTATTGGCCCGACCTTGCTTTTTTCACGCGCAGCATTGCCCAGGGAGAATTTCCGCTCTGGAATCCTAACGACCGCGGGGGCTTTCCGTTTGCTTTCGACCCGCAGCCGGGGGTGCTCTATCCGCTCAATTGGCTATTCGTGGGCGTGGGGCTGCTGCTCGGACACATGTCTTACACGCTGTTTCAGTTCAAGATTCTCGTTCACCTGTCAATAACGAGCATCGGTTGGTACGCGTGGCTCAATAGGCGCGTTGGGCGTACGGCGGCCGCCGTCGGCGCCATTGGAGCGACGTTTGGTTGCTTCACGCTGCAACATGTTCACTACGGTCTAATCTGGCCAATCGCTTTTGTTCCTTGGTTTTTGGCGGCACTCGACAGGTGGTTGGCGTCGCGAAGCGTTGCAGCGGCACTTTGTATCGGTGCAAGTATCGGTGCAATTGTTGCCGCCGGTTCGCCGCCTTCTGCCCTATACGGCCTAATAATTTGTGCAGCATTCGGGACACCGCAGTTGGTCGGAGCACTTTTTCAAGCCGATCGACAGCAAAAAAGACAATTACTAGTTACGGGCGTCGTGGGCGCAACGCTGGCAATCCTGCTCTGTGTGCCCGTAGTCCTTGGCACTGCACACCTAACTGCTGCGTCCGTGCTCGAGAAGCGCGACTTTGGGTACATCGAGCTCCGGTAGCCTCGCACCTGGGGATTTGATGGCCTGCCTTTTCCCATCGACCTCAGGCGCACTTGTTTACGTCGGGATATCGTTGGTGGGTCTCGCCGTCGTTGGGATCGCGTGCCGCGGTTGGCAACGACTGGCAATTGTTGCGTTGCTAGTCGGAATTTGCGGCACGCTCTTGGCGCTCGGCAGCAATACGCCGATGCTCAAATGGGCGATCGCGATATTTCCGCCCGTCAGATTCTTTCGCTTGCCGTTTCGGTATCTGTACCTCACTCAAATCGCTCTAGGTGTGCTTGCGGCGCTTGGAACGGATACACTGCTCAGTGCTCGCCGACGTGCGACACGGGCGCGCATCGTGCTCTTTGCGCTGGTGCTCCTCAGTATCTCATTTTGGTTGAAGTATCGCGGGGACACGCATTTCGACCCGACGGCGTTGAGCAAGGACACGTTCGCTGCGACGCAGTGGCTAACTCTCATTTGCGCTGCAGGCCTTTTGTGCTGGTTCAGTGCCTTCAAGAAGTGGGCTTCATTTACGATTGCATTCTTGGTACTTGCGGATCTCGAGGCCTTTGTGCCTCGAACGAATGTTCTGCGAGATGGGAACTTTGAGCTGCCGAGAAATATAAGTAACTCCACATTGTTATCGATTGAGCAAGGCTCGGCCCAGTATCGAGTTTGGGACGAATTCGGCATCGGTTTTCGCGCGGGTTCACGGCTGGGCATTCGTGATCTGCGCGGCTATATGGACCCCCTTCGCCTTGCCAATTACGAGAAGATGGTATCCCAACTAATGATTGCTCCGGACTTGCTCAATCGCTGGGGTGTGCGCTGGGCTCTACCGGCGAATCATCCTTATGTGGGAGCGGGGCACAAGCGCGCTGATGTTGCTCGGTTGAAATCCGTTCGCGCGATCGAGCGGCATGTTCTTGAATTGCCAAACCCCAGGGCCGCAGCTTTCTTCACCGACAACGTTGAATCTCGGTCTAGCGAATCCGGGCTTTGGCTTGCTCTCGAGCGTGATCCGCTGGGTGCGAAGGTACAATTGCCACAATCATTTAGGCTTGATCGGACCAGCATATCGAATGATCCTAACCAAGCTTCTGCTCAGCCAATCGTCCAGCAAGCTGCACTTCTGATTGAGCGTCAACACAATGGACTTGTCTTCCAAATCGACGCGCCGAAGTCGGGTTGGTTCGTGGTCAACGAGGCATACTTTCCCGGTTGGTCGGCGTGGGTGGACGGAACTCCCACCCCCATTTATCAGGTTGACGGTTGGATTCGCGGATTGCAAATTTCAAGGGGCGCGCATCGAATCGAACTGAAATTTCGCCCTATGGACTGGCTTGTCACGGCGTCAATTGCGTCGATCTTATGGTTCGGGCTCCTGGGGCTCGTGGTTCGCTCGATCGTCGTACACTTACGACCTCGAGCCGCCAGATGACCAGGCCCTTGTCTGCAAAATGATAGCGACTGACCTCTATAGCATGGCGAAAGTCAATTATTCGCACTAGGCATCTCGAGTCAAATGCTCGATCTCGATTCTGCCCTACAGAAAGTCCTCAGTGACGTTGAGCCCGTTGCACCCGAAACGATTGCTGCCGAATTGGCCGGGGGGCGAGTGCTGCGCGAGCCATTGCTCGCATCGACTCCGATACCGCGCTTCGATACGAGCGCCATGGACGGCTATGCGCTGCGCGCTGCGGACGCTGCGGCGGGAACCGTACTCCCCGTCATCGGCGAGGCGCGCACTGGGCTTGGCCCGCTGCAGCTCGAGCCGGGTTCAGCGATGCGCATATTCACCGGGGCGGCCTTGCCACAGGGCGCAGATACCGTCGTGATGCAGGAGCGCGTGAAGCGGCAGGGAGATCAGATTACGCTCGAGATGGCACCGAAGGCGCGGGAAAATGTGCGGCGTCAGGGTGAGGATCTCGAAGCGGGTGCAGCAGCGCTGCCCGCTGGGTCACGCGTTACACCGGGTGCTTTGATGCTGGCGGCCTCGTTGGACCAAAGTGAACTCGTTGTGTCGCGAAAGCCCCGGGTTACGATTCTATGCACGGGCGACGAACTACGCGCGGTAGGGTCACCCGGCGGCTTCGGTACGATCCCCGAATCGAATTCGCCCGGGCTGCGCGCCCTGGCTGAACTCGCTTGTGCCGAGGTCACGATTGCGCCGCTGATTGCTGACGCACCACGCCTTCTGAGTGACGCCGTAACCAAATCATTAGAAGCATGTGACCTGCTCATAACCGTAGGCGGGGTAAGTGTGGGCGATCACGATTACGTTCGAGGAGCATTGGAAGCGGCGGGTGTACCATTGGGTTTCTGGAAAGTCGCGATTAAACCCGGAAAACCGCTGGCATTTGGTCGGTCAGGGCATCGGCGAGTGCTCGCGTTGCCAGGCAACCCCTCGAGCGCGTTGGTTACTTTTGCACTGTTCGGGTTGCCCCTATTGCGCGCTATGCAAAAGGATAATCGAGCGCGCGCATTGCCCACGAGCGTCCCCTGTGCGGTTAACGTGCGCCGCAATAGTGAACGACTCACCTTGTCACTGGGGACCCTAATCGATCAAAATGGGACCCGCGCATTTTGCCCCACCGAAACCAATCTTCAGGTGCAACGGTGGCACTTGCGGCATCCGACGGCTTGGCACTGATTGCCGCGGGAGACTCGACCTGTGAAAAGGGCACGGCGGTGCCGTTTTTGCCTTGGTCAGGGCTGTGAACCGCGCGCGCAAAAGTCCTCATAGTCAACGTAGCTCGATATCGTCGGATGCTCACCGCACAAGGTGCATGCAGGATCGCGTGGGACCTTGAGTGTGCGAAATTGCATCGACAGCGCGTCATACGTCAAGAGGCGTCCAATGAGTGGTTCACCCAACCCAAGAATCACTTTGATCGCCTCGGTGGCCTGCAATATGCCGATGACACCGGGCAACACTCCCAGCACGCCCGCCGCGTCGCAGGACTGTGTCAGATGCGCGGGTGGCGGCTCCGGATACACACATCGATAACAGGGCCCATGCCCCTTTTGCAACGTCATCACGCGCCCCTCGTAACGCTGCACTGAACCGTGAATTAGAGGTATTGCGTGAAAGTAACAGGCGTCATTGACGAGGTAACGCGTCGAATAGTTGTCCGAACCATCGATTATGACATCCCAACCTTGCTCAAAGATATCGTCAATATTCTCCCGGCTTAGCCTAATTTTGTAAGGGATGGTCGTGACGTCACGGTTCAGGTCCGTGAGAACCTCAGTCGCGCTATCGACTTTATGCACACCGAGCCGCGAGGTGGCGTGCAAGATTTGTCGTTGAAGGTTCGACAACTCCACGACATCGTCATCGAGCAGGCCCAATCGGCCTACCCCCGCAGCGGCTAAATACAGCGCCGCCGGTGTCCCCAATCCCCCAATGCCCAATAGCAAGACCCTGCTATCGAGTAGCCTGCGCTGCGCGGCTTCCCCGAATTCCGGCAGGTTCAAATGCCGTGAGTAACGCTCCCGCTGTTGCTCGCTCAGCGGTGCATCGATGTTCGAGACGAGCGTGTGCGCAACCGGGTAAGCGAGCGCCTTCCAAGTCGAAAAACCGGTTTCGACGCGCGTGACGTCAGAGTAACCAAGATCCAAGAGTGTTTCCGCTGCGCGTCGGCTGCGAACTCCAGTGGCACAGTAAACCACAACCGATGTTGATTTGTTGGGGATAAGCCTCTCTACGTTTTTAGGCAGGCTGTCTAGCGGCACGTGCAACGCGCCTGCAATGTGCCCATCGTTAAGCTCATGCTTGGCTCGAACGTCAACTAAGACGAATGCCGCTTGCCCGGCGGGTCTCTCAATCCAATCGTAGAGTGTCGGGATGTTGATAACGCTCAGTTGGGAGCTTGGATATGATTTCATTGCCGGGGCCAACAACGTTTCATCTTTGAAAGACAAATAGTCTCGAGGGCACTAATCTGTCCAATTTGTGCGTTGTAGACCCCATTTACTCATCGTGCAATTTACGCTGAATCTTAGGGAATTTTCCCTCGGCTTGGCCCTTTAGTAAGCGGGAGCTTGGCGTGCGAGGGTAGGGCCCTGTGCATTTCTTGGCCTCGCGCCACTTTGCCTGACTGTTTCATGCGGGAGCATTTGACGTGTCGCAACTGTGGGATGTTTCACTTCCGTTTCTGAAACAGCAAAGATCTCATGTTCCTTCCGGTGCAAACCTGGCATTGGCGCCTCTGATTGCGAATGATTGAAGCATGCACGTCTTCGAGATTCGATCGCGACGCCCCTGCGGCACGATCGGTTGTGCCTTATGACGACCGCGGCAGTTCAGATCGCCTTGCCCTTGACCGATACCAGCCGACGCCCACAAAAGCGGCGTTTGCCGCAGCTGCCGGTGGCCGCGCTGCTTGACGTGCAGAGCACACTCACGGCCGTTGAACGGTTCGCCAAGAAGCATGACTCCGGGGATGTGCCCGCGCAGGCCAAGTATTATCGTGACTTGATTCCGCTCGAGCGACCTCGCCCGAATGAGCAATACGCGTTCGAGGTTGACCTCGACGCGTGCACCGGTTGTAAAGCCTGCGTTTCAGCGTGCCACACGCTCAACGGCTTGGACGAAACCGAAATTTGGCGGACGGTTGGGCTTTTGCACGGGGGGACATCACAGTTGCCGGCGCTGCAGACCGTGACCACTTCCTGTCACCATTGTCTGGAACCCGCCTGTCTATCGGGGTGCCCAGTTCAGGCCTATGAAAAGGATCCGACCACCGGTATCGTCAAGCACCTAGATGATCAGTGCATTGGTTGCCAGTATTGCACATTGATGTGCCCCTATGATGCGCCGAAATTCAACAAGAAGCTCGGCATAGTCAGGAAATGCGACATGTGCAGCAGCCGGCTCTCCGAGGGTGAGGCTCCCGCTTGCGTGCAAGCCTGCCCGAACGAGGCAATTGCAATTCGACTCGTCGACAAGGACAACGTAATTCAGGCCTCCCAGGGGGCAGGTTTTCTTCCCGGAGCGCCCGCAGCCGATCACACCCTGCCGACTACGGTTTACAAAACCAAGAAGCCCCTCCCCAAGAACATGTTGCCAGCGGACTTTTACCATACAAAGCCGGAACATTCCCACCCGCCACTGGTAGTCATGTTGACGCTGACACAGCTGGCGGTTGGTGCCTTTGGACTAACATTCGTAGTCGAACGTACCCTGGACCGCCCCCCGGGGAGCCCGCTTGCTCAGACAGCGTTCGCCTGCACTCTGGCGGTGGTGGCGCTGGCCGCCAGCATATTTCACCTGGGCCGACCTTGGCTTGCCTGGCGAGTGTTCCTGGGCTTGCGCACTTCATGGCTCAGCCGTGAAGCGATTGCATTCGGCATTTTTGCGCAGCTCGGTGTGCTGTATGGGCTCTTGGCGGCCGCTCCGCTGCTCCCAGATTTTCCCGGCAAACAATGGGCAACGATGCTGACGGGAAGCGTGCAGGCTGCTGCTGCCATCATGGGAATGTTTGGAGTGTTCTTTTCCGTTATGGTTTACGTGGCAACACAGCGCGCCCACTGGTCTGGCACGCAGACAGGCGTAAAGTTCTTTGGAACGACCTTCCTGCTAGGGTCGGCATCGGTGCTGTTCGTTTATGAATTTACGGGAGGCGCCTTTGACCGAATGAGTCGAATTCTTTTGATGTCGATCCTGGTTGCGGCAACATTGAAACTCGCGTTCGAGGCCAGTGTCTTCGTTCAATATCGCAATCGCCGTCACACAGCGCTCAAACGTGTCGCAACGCTCATGCTCGGTGACTTGTCGTTGGCGACACGCTGGCGCTTCGGCTGCGGATTGCTGGGTGGCGTCCTTCTGCCGATAGCTCTACAAAATGGCGCTTTTTCGCATTCGATGCCGTTCGCCTGCGCATTACTTCTCGCATCGCTGGTCGCGGGGGAAACGCTCGAGCGTTACCTTTTCTTTCGAGCCGCGCCCGCCTCGCGCATGCCAGGGGGGATCCGATGAAGAGCCCGCTGAGCCAGCTCGTTCGCAAGAGTCGCGAATTGTTCGTGCGCCCCACGGGTCCACTCACGCGAGAGCTGCTCCAAAAACCCAGTAATTTTGGCCTGGGCCTGGTTCCCAATCGTCTCACGGCTGACGCGACCACCAGCATGACTTGCGGCTTTTGCTCCACGGGCTGCAGCCTGAACGTCCTGCTCAAAAACGGTGAGGCCATCGGTCTTGTCCCCGATCCCGAATACCCAGTCAACCAAGGCATGGCTTGTCCAAAGGGGTGGGAAGCGCTGGCTCCTCTGGCCGGTCCGGGCCGAGCCACGACACCGCTAATTCGCCGCGACGGGCAGATGGTCGCGGTTAGCTGGGAAACGGCTGTATTCGAGATGGTCAACAAGTTTAAGGCCATTCAGCGAAAGCACGGGCCTGCCGCAGTCGCCTGGCTTGGTACCGGACAAATGCCGACCGAGGAACTCGCTTTTCTGGGTGCGCTCGGCAAATTTGGCATGGGAATGATTCACGGGGACGGCAACACCCGTCAATGTATGGCAACGGCCGCAGTTGCCTACAAGCAGGCATTCGGGTTCGACGCGCCGCCGTTCACTTACCAAGACTTCGAGGAATCGGATGTAATTGTCCTATGGGGTTCTAACCTGTGCATCGCGCATCCCATCATGTGGGAGCGTATTCGCAAAAACCCCAATCAACCGAGGATTGTTGTCGTTGACCCGCGCATGACCGAAACGGCGATGGCCGCCACGCACCACTTTGCGCTCGGTCCGAAGAGCGACTTGGTGCTTCTTTACGCGATAGCCAACGTCATCATTCAGAAGGGGTGGCTCGACCGCGAGTTCATAGATCTTCACACGAGCGGTTTCGACGAATACCGCGCACATGTCGCCAAATATTCACTTGAAATGGCTGAATCCGCGACAGGCATACCCTCGCACAGGGTTATGGAACTAGCGACGCTCATTCATTCTGGCAAACGCGTGAGCTTCTGGTGGACCATGGGCGTGAACCAAAGTCACGAAGGGGTCCGGGCCGCACAGGCAATTATCGCCCTCGCATTGATGACGGGAAATATCGGTCAACCCGGTACTGGCGCCAATTCTATCACCGGGCAGTGCAACGCGATGGGGTCGCGACTCTTTAGCAATACGACCAATCTACTAGGAGGCCGCGATTTCGAAAACCCGGAACACCGCACTCAGGTTGCATCGAAGCTTGGGCTACCGGTCGAGCGCATTCCGTCGGTGTCTAGCCTGGCCTATGACCAAATAATCGAAGCCATTCTCGGTGGCGAAATACGGGCACTATGGGTGGTGGCGACAAACCCTGCCCACTCCTGGATCAATCAGGCGCACCTGCGCGATGTCCTCGATCGACTCGAATGCCTAGTGGTTCAGGATATGTATTGCGACACGGAAACGGCGTTACTAGCCGATATAGTATTGCCCGCTGCTGGCTGGGGTGAAAAGGAAGGCACATTCATCAACTCCGAGCGGCGTTTCGGGGTCATCAAGAAGGTCTGCCGTGCCCCAGGCCAGGCGCTGGCAGACTTTCACATATTTCAACTGATTGCGTCGGCATGGGGCGTTGGTGAGTTATTTCGCGAATGGTCCAGTCCCGAAGCGGTATTCGAGATATTGAAGGGGCTGAGCCAGGGTCAACCTTGCGATATCACTGGTATGGGGGACTATACGGCAATCGACAAGGCTGGTGGGCTTCAATGGCCGTATCCTTCGGGAATAGTGCCAACGACTAACCAGCGCAGGCTGTTCGAGAACGGTGAGTTCTTTACCCCTGACGGTAGAGCCAAGTTTCTTTTTGCCGAACCGCGGCCGTTACCGGAGCCAACTTCCCCGGCGTATCCGTTGCTGCTGTTGACGGGCCGAGGCAGCTCCAGTCAATGGCACACGCAGACGCGCACCCGGCGCTCTGAAGTCTTGAACAAACTTTCGCCAAGCGAACTGTACGTCGAGATATCGAACAAAGATGCAAGCGCTTTGGGGCTTCGCCCCGACGAGCAAGTCAACGTCGTATCGCAGCGCGCAATAGTGCGAGCGCGTGCGTTCATTACGCATTCAGTTTCGCCTGGTCAAGTCTTCATGCCGATGCACTATGAGACAATGAATCGCCTGACATTTGCGGCTTTTGACCCCTTTTCGCGGCAGCCCGCCTACAAAGCCTGCGCCGTCAAGATTACAAAGATCGATCAAGTTGATTAGCGCCAATTCAGATTTCCCCGAAATTGAGTCGAATTCGTTTCAAGTGGCTGACGCTGAAGACACGAGCGTTTCTTGCGAATCACCCACTCAATATCGGCGCGGCCAATTCCACTGGCGCAAATTGTAACGGCAATATCGGCGCGGCCAATTCCACTGGTGCAAATTGTAACGGCAATTTCATGCGAGTTTCCGACACGCGAATGAAACGGAATTCCTGTCGCAAGTCCCGTTGTCATCCGGGAAGCGAGTTGCCATTTTGGATCTCGGATCATGACGACCCGATTTTGCAGAAGGAGTAGAGAATGTTAGGTATGAGGATACCGCTCGCGACATTGACTACGGTGTTGGCAACCGCCCCATATGCTTTTGCACAGACGAACACCGCGGCTGCTCCCGAACCTCTCGCGGGAGCGGAGGCACCAACCGACGCGACGACGCAAGCTCCTCCTGATGGCACTGCGCCTGCTGCCGCTGAGCCTGATGTCGCCAACCTTCCCGGCGCCAACCCTCCCGCCGCCGACCCTGCCCCTGCTGCCACCTATTCATTGCCTTGGCAACTTCGCCCCGCGCAGGCGGTCAATGTAGTGAGAGCGGATTCGGCATTCGCTTTTTCGAGGCCCAAGTTGGCGGGCGTCGATAATTCAACGACAACGATAGCGTCTACGATTCTCGTTGCGGCCAAGGTTACTGACAACTTTTCCCCACTAGTGAGACTGGGTCTGGTGTCCAACTCGCGCGACCGCGGACCGAATGGAACCAATATCGAGAATCCAGTTCTCGGGGCAATCTATGGACTGAAACTGATCCCCGATTTGCGGTTGGGGCTCTTTTTGGGCGTAGCTTTGCCAATTGGTCAAGGAGGCGGCGATGGTCCTGATCCTGGTAAAGTAGTGGCCAATCAAGCCGGTATTTTGGCACGTTCGGCCATGGACAATGCAATGTTTGCGGTCAATTACTTTACGGTCTTTCCGGGAGTTGACATTGCATTCGTAAAAGGTGGTCTCACCGTTCAAGGTGAGGCTACGCTGTTACGGCTCACCCGGGCACGCGGTCCGAGTACCCAGGACTCGGGAAATACCGATTTAACGTTAGGATTGTACCTGGGCTATTTCATATTCCCGTTCTTGTCCTTGGGTACGGAGCTGCGACATCAGCGATGGCTCTCCACTCCAGCGGCCGTAAAGGCCGACGCCACGGGCGCCACCCGGGACAATACGACATTTGCTATTGGACCTAGGGTCCACTTAGAAGTGGGCAACAAGATGTGGCTACGACCGGGGATTGCATTTGTGACCCCATTCGATGATCCCATGAAGGCCGCCAGCTACAAGACCGTTTTCATCGATGTTCCGTTCAATTTCTAGGCATTGTCAAACCACATGACTCATTGTACAGGGCCACACGATGGTCCAGTGCGTAATGGGAATCTTCGTGGGCGGCAATTCTAGCCGTATGGGAGGTCGGCCCAAGGGGATGCTCAGATCGCCCATAAATACTAAGTTGACGCTCGTCGAACATTTTCAGAAACTGGCGCAACAATTGGCAATTGAATGCGTACTCGTCGGCAGTAAGGTTCAGTACGCGCACTTCGGTATCCCTATGCTTTCAGACAAACCGCCGGGATTAGGTCCGCTAGGAGGGCTGAATGCTCTGCTGGATTATTGTCTGACCAAGGATACCTTGGCAGTAGCGGTTGCTTGCGACATGCCTTATGTGTCCTTCGAACTGCTAAGCCGCCTTTGTACGACTGCGAGTGATTGTCCGGTCTTTGCGCCTAGGGACGCGGCGTCGCATCGTTGGCAGCCGCTGTTTGCCAGGTATGAGCCACGCCGAGTCATTCCCATCGTTCAAGAGCGACTTACTTGTGACGACCATTCCTTGCAATCGGTGGTCACGTTGGCCGGTGGGGAAACGCTGCCATTGACGGCCGAGGAATGGTCAATCTTGAGGGATTGGGACGAGGAGCAGGACATCGACGAGTGAACCTTCGTCGCTCCAATTCTTATAATTGGAGTCATCGGCTAACTCCACGAAACGTCCCAGAAATGGTGAGCATAGAGGATTGCAACATGAGCCAAGCTCATCGGATTCACGCGGAACGTCAATTCATAACGGCCGCGGAGATCTGGCGCGCGAATCAAGGTTCGGAAACTGCGCGACCTTCATTGGACGAACGCGGAACCGTTCTGGAGGCCACCGAGGCAAAGTCGAGCATTGGGCAGTTCATTGCCGAGCGACTCTGGAATGTCCTCGAGGCGACCGTAATTCAGCCGCCCACTGATTCCGAACCGGGCTCAGGCGCTATATTGAGCATTCCCTGGTATTCGGGCGATAGAAGAGAACTATCGCTTCTATTGAGAAGTTATTCGAGCGGCGGAACGCTTGAAGTTTGGCACATCGATCCGGAACGCGATGAATTGCGACTCTCGTCCGGGTACTTTGGCAAATGGGACGAATTTCGCAGAATTACCGCTTCGACTCGCTTTACTCAGGGTTCGGGTCTACCCGGGCGCGTGTGGAGCACCGAGCAGCCCGTTTTATTAGAAGATCTGGGCGAATCGAAGGCATTTTTGCGCGCGGAAGCCGCGCAGTCGATAGGGCTGCGATTTGGCATCGGCTTACCGGTTCGTTACGCGTCGGGCCTGGCCGTGGTGGTGTTGTTATCTTCGATATCGGCACCGTTAGCCCGTGCAATCGATATTTGGCGTCTCTGCAAGCCAGGGGAATTGGAACATCTTCAAGGCATGTCATTATCACTGGCGAGCAAAGAGCGCGCCCATGCGCTATCGACAGCGCAAGGGCTCGCACTCAAGGCGGCCACTGAGTTTTCACCACAAGTGATTCCCGACTCATCCAACAACGCTGATTCGTTGCCACCCCAGCTGTTTGAATTCGGTTGCGCGTGGCCCTCTCGCGACCGTTCTGGTGTGGTGCATATCGCCACTTTGGTGGGTTAATCATGCCCAAGCAGAGAAGTGCAATACCCGCAGAAGACCGAAGAGTAGATTCGAATCCATTTGACGACGGTCGGGCTGCCGGTCGCGCAGCGATTGCAGGTTTACTCAAAACCGCACCCTTAAAAAAATGCCAGATTGAGTGGTTGTCAGGCTTCCTGCAAGGGCTCGTCGAGACAACTCAAAATGATAGTGACACGGTTCAAGCCCTGGATTCGATAACCGCCCCCAGCTTGAAAGGAGTAGAGCCCAATGACTCACCCCATATCGTGCTCGACTCAAAGCCGTACGCAGTCAGGATCGTAAGCGTCGAATCCTTCGATGCACGCGACGATGAAGAAGAATGGCTTAGCGTGACGCTGGATGTGGAAGGTGGTCACCTGCTGTATCGACCCGGTAGCACCTTAGCCCTCTGGCCCACGAATGACCCGGAAGAAGTCCGCAAGGTGCTGCGGGCTCTGGGTGTTAGCGCTCAATTGACAATCATAACCGCCCGCGGTGAGGAACCCGCCTGGCAAGTCTTACTCGAGAGAGTTAACATTTCGACTTCGTCGCTCCAAACTATCGAGCTTTTGGCTGAATATTCTCGTTCGGATAGTGAAGCTGACAGCCTTCGCACCTTGAGCGAATCGGGCGCATTGCAGGGTAAGTCGTTATTATCGCTATTGCGTCGCTTTCCGTCGGCACGACCTCCACTTGACCGGTTGCTATCAACGCTGAGTCCTCTTGAACCCTCATTAGTGCCGATCGCTTCCTCGTTGCTCGACCAGCCCAATCTCCTTTCCTTCATCGCGCGGGTGGTACCTAACCCGGGAGCCTGGGGCGAAGTGGGCACTGCAGCGAGAGCGCGATATCGTTTGGGCGAATGGCTCGCGGTTAGCATTGATACTCAGCACATTTCGCAGCTAGCGGAAGACGACCTAACGCCGGCGATCATCGTTGCCGACGGCCCTTGCATCGCATTCGCGCATGCATTGGTGGCTGAGCGTCGCGCCCATCAAGCCAAAGGGCGCAATTGGATCATCGCTCTGGGCATGCGGGCCACGTCATTCCCATTTTCGCGCGAGTTGACCGCCTGGCACAAGGCGGGAAGCCTCGGTCGGTACGACGTTTCGACCGGAACGAGCTCCGAAGACACAACGAGGATCCTTGACTCTACGGAGGATGTCTTGTGGCGATGGTTGGTGGATCATTCACAGATTTTCGTGATTTCAACTCGCGATGAAACTCGCCGCACGGTAGCGGACTGGCTGACGTCAGTAATCGTCCGTCGTCAGAGACTTGACCGTGCCGCCGCGGCACAAAAGCTAGAGGAACTTCGCGCAAAACGCCTTTTCGTTGAGATCCCACACTAGCTCAACACGGACCGGTGAAGACGAGCCGATATCAACAGTCAGTGTCGGCGATGTTTCGTATCTTCCGACGGCGACTGCCACTTTCCAAGTGGTCTAAGCGACGGCTTGGCCGATCTTTCCGCAGGGTTTCGGAAATCCCAGCGAAACCAAGATTCCGGCCTAGAGCGCATGGCGATGATAGCGAACGTGCTTGAAAATACACTCATTGGTATCTCGATCTCAACGGATCAAAATATGGAACACCCAGATCAAACACGGACTCGCACCCTGGTTGTCATTGGCAACGGGATGGTTGGACACCGCTTTTGCGAGCATATGGTGGAGCTGGATATCGAAAAGAGGCACCAGCTTATCGTCATTGGGGAGGAGCCGCGGGTTGCCTATGACCGCGTACACCTGACTAGCTACCTTGCGACTGGCAATGCCGATGACCTGGCTCTTTCATCGAAGGATTGGTACCAAAGTCAGGGTATTCGACTCTTGACGCACGAACGCGTGTCGAACATCGACGTTGATGCGCAACGAATTACGACGGATGCCGGCAATGCATTTCACTACGATGCGGCAGTACTCGCGACGGGATCCCGTCCGTTTGTCCCCAGCATTGCAGGAATTAACCTGCCTCGCGTCTACGTCTATCGAACCATCGAAGACCTTGACGCAATCGCGCTGGCCGCGAAAACGTCGCGTCGCGCTGCCGTAATTGGTGGCGGACTTCTCGGGCTCGAGGCGGCGAAGGCGCTACTCGACTTGGGTGTTCCGACACGGATTCTGGAAGCCGCCCCGAGGTTGATGCCACGCCAGCTGGATGCGAGCGCGTCAAGCTTTCTGCTGCGGCATATCGAGCAACTCGGGGTTGAGGTCCAAACGGGTGTTCAGCTGG
The DNA here is from genome assembly GCA_963819085.1 of uncultured delta proteobacterium. Taxonomy (GTDB): domain Bacteria; phylum Myxococcota_A; class Polyangia; order Polyangiales; family Polyangiaceae; genus FEN-1139. The sequence continues at coordinate 329,315 of CAWFUX010000048.1, read as the reverse complement.
TTGCCGTGCAGGGTCAAGACTGCGTACAGGGCATTGAACTTGGAGACGGCGAAGTCATTGATGTAGATTTGGTTGTCGTATCGGCGGGCATAAGGCCACGTGACGAATTGGCGCGAGCGGCTGGAATCGACTGTCACGCGCGCGGAGGAATCATCGTAAACGACAGCCTTTTAACCTCAGACGCTCATGTTTACGCGATTGGCGAATGCGCCTGCCACGGCAACACGGTTTATGGGCTCGTCGGGCCCGGGTACAGCATGGCACAAGCCCTCGCCCGCCGAATCACCGGTGACGAAGCGGCGGCATTTTCCAGCGCCGACACCTCGACGCAATTGAAATTGCTTGGCGTCGATGTAGCTTCATTTGGCGACCCGTTTGCCGACGAGCGAACTCGTCAATCCGTCGTGCTTCAGAATTTCGTGAGCGGCGTTTATCAAAAACTAGCATTGAGCGAAGACGGCTCACGCCTGTTGGGTGGCATTCTGGTCGGAGATGCGTCGCGGTATGCGAGTTTGATCTCACTGCAACGTTCGGGTCGGCAACTCTCGACTCGCGCCGAAGCACTCTTGGTGGAGGGGATTGCGAATAGCGGCTCGGTATGTGCCAATGACGATGACCTGGTGTGCACATGTAACAGCGTTACTAGGGGTGCAATCATCGAGGCTGTGCGCGGGAGGGGTTGCGTCAGCTTTGGCGACGTCAAAGCAAAGACACGTGCGGGGACCGGTTGCGGTGGCTGCGCCAGCGCCGTCACCGACATGGTTCAATCTCAGTTGATTCAGCTCGGCAAAGCCACCAAGAAACGAATTTGCGAGCACTTCGACTACACTCGCCAGGAGCTTTTCGAGATCATTCGGGTTAAGAATTACACTGCTTTCGATGCGCTGCTAACCGATTACGGCACGGGCCTTGGCTGCGAAATTTGTAAGCCCGCGGTTGCTTCGATACTAGCCAGCATCCACAATGAATTCATTCTCGAACATGAATCGCTTCAAGATACCAACGATCGGTACCTTGCAAACATACAAAGGCGTGGCCTGTACTCGGTGATTCCGCGTATTGCGGGAGGTGAAATTACACCGGAAAAACTCCTGGTGATTGCCCAGGTTGCCCAGAAATATGGCCTATATACCAAGATAACCGGTGCACAGAGAATCGACATGTTTGGTGCAACGCTGAGCCAACTTCCTGCGATTTGGGAAGAGCTAGTCGAGGCCGGGTTCGAGAGTGGTCACGCGTACGGCAAGGCCCTGCGGACCGTCAAGAGCTGCGTCGGTTCCACATGGTGCCGATTCGGTGTTAACGACTCCGTCGGTTTTGCGATACGGGTGGAGAACCGCTACAAGGGCATTCGTGCACCGCACAAGCTTAAGTCGGCAGTAAGTGGGTGTATTCGTGAATGCGCCGAAGCCCAAAGCAAAGACTTTGGTCTCATAGCTACTGAGAATGGCTGGAACTTGTACGTCTGTGGCAACGGCGGCGCGCAACCGCGCCATGCGGATTTACTAGCGACGGGCGTCGACGACGAAATGGCGATAAAGGTGATCGATCGATTCTTAATGTACTACATCAGAACGGCTGATCGCTTGACGCGCACCGCCAAGTGGATCGAGCAAATGGAGGGCGGACTTTCCCACCTCAAGGATGTAATCATCAATGATTCGCTCGGTATCTGCAGTGATCTCGAGCGAGACTTGCAGCATCTAGTCGATACCTACCAATGCGAATGGGCCGAGGTAGTGCACAATCCCAAACTTTGCGAAAAATTCCGCGAGAATGCCAACGATAATGACGACCCGCCGCTGATGGTTCCGGTGCGAGGTCAAGCGCAGCCGGCGTCTTGGCCAAAAGGCGAAGCTTTAGCGAGCCGACGACACTTGCCCCTAGTCCAATCGTCATGGGTGCCCCTCGCCAAGGCGACAGAATTCCCGAAGGACACGGGAGTAACCTACCGATTTGGCCGAGCGCAAATTGCCGTGTTTCACATATCGAAAGAGAATCGTTGGTACGCCACTCAGGCTGCGTGCCCTCACAAGGGTGATGCAGTCCTCGGACGTGGAATTTTAGGCGACAGTTGCGGCACACCCAAAGTGGCCTGCCCATTTCACAAACGAACTTTTTCGCTAGAAACGGGCCAATGCACGAGCGGGGAAGGGGTCGGAATCATTACCTTTCCTGTCAGAGTGGAAGGGGGCGTCGTGCAGGTCGAGCTCCCCGCCATCCAAGAACTAGAAGCTTTACTGACCTTCGACTTGCCACCCTGTGAGGAGCACCCTAATAAAGTGTCGACTGCTGCGCAATAGCGAAGAAGAATACTTTAGGTGGAACCGAATGACGATAGCCGAAACAAGCCCCTGGCTTGATCGATTCGGACGCAAATTGGGTGAACTCCGAGTTAGCGTTACTGATCGCTGTAACTTCCGTTGTCGCTACTGTATGCCGAGAGAGTTTTTCGGGCGCGGTCATGAATTTGTTGCCCGCGATCAGATCTTGAGTTTCGAAGAAATTGTTCGCGTGGTGCGCATTCTTTGTGAAGTCGGTCTGCGCAAGGTTCGAATTACCGGCGGTGAGCCGTTGCTTCGGCATGACGTGAGCTATCTCATTTCGATGCTCAAAAGCCAGCCAAACCTCGAGGTTGCAATGACAACGAACGGTGTGCTCCTGCCAAAGTACGCCGCGAACCTCAGAGCTGCGGGCTTGGACCGGCTAACGGTGAGCCTCGACGCACTCGATGAGGCGAGTTTTAGTCGGGTCACGGACAGTCCATTTACGCCGAAAGATGTGCTCGCAGGGATATCGGCGGCGACGCAAGCGGGCTTTGAGCCGATAAAGATCAACTGCGTCGTACAGCGCGGGCTAAACGATCAACAGATTGTGCCGCTCGTCGAATACTTTCGAAATAGCGGGCATTCGCTGCGTTTTATCGAGTACATGGATACTGGACAAACCAACGGTTGGTCCCTGTCTGACGTGGTCACGGCGAGTGAGATTTTGAGAAGAATCGAAACCAGGTACCCGATCGAGCCGGTTGCGCGTGTCAACGAGAGTCAGACAGCACGGGAGTATCGACTCAAGGACGGCTCCATCAGTATTGGAATCGTTGCGAGCGTCAGCCAACCCTTTTGTCGCGGGTGCACCCGAGCGAGATTGACGTCCAAGGGTGAATTCTATACGTGCCTGTTCGGCCAGAATCGATTGGATATTCGCGAGGCGTTACGCTCAGGATGCTCGGATGGTCAACTAGCTTTTCAACTGTGTCGCGTTTGGTCCGCGCGCGATGACCGATATTCCGAAACAAGAACGACCGGGAACGGCCCGCATACGACAAGGTCCGAATCTCCTCTGATTTTGACTTCGCGCTTGCGTCGAAGCGCCACGACTAGACCGCAGGAAATGTCATATTTAGGCGGCTAGCGCGACTCACCAACCGAGCATGCCCCGTTGAGCCTGCATTGCTTCGGTACGGTGTCACAGAAGTCACGGGAAGGTTCTGTGCGCGCGGAACGTAACGGGTCGGTTTCCGCCTTCGTCCCGAAACACATGTTTTCCCTTGGCTTTGCTGCCGAAAGCGGTCCGGGCGTGCAATTAATCAAGCGTCATGAACACACCACTAATGATTCCGAATTGGACTTGGAATCGTCGATTCGCCAACAAAGGAGTGAACGATGTCTCGATGGATTGACACATGGAATCCCGAAGATGCCGTCTTCTGGAAGAACGAAGGCAAACGCATTGCTCGGCGCAATCTTGTATGGTCCATTCTTGCGGAACACGTTGGTTTCTCGGTGTGGATGATGTGGAGTGTAGTTGCGCCGCGTCTCCCCAAAATGGGCTTTCCCTATAGTACCGATCAGCTTTTCACGTTGGTGGCGGTACCCGGACTCGTTGGCGCTTTCATGCGATTTCCATACACGTTTGCGGTTCCAAAATTCGGTGGGCGAAACTGGACGATGGTTAGCGCCTTATTGCTCCTAATTCCTACGATTGCCCTCGTATCATTGGTGAACGACCCCACGACCCCTTATTGGCTCATGTTGTTGGCGGCTGCAACGGCGGGATTTGGCGGAGGCAACTTTGCTTCGAGCATGGCCAATATCTCGTTTTTCTACCCCGACAAGGAGAAAGGCTATGCACTAGGGCTCAACGCTGCTGGCGGAAATATCGGCGTCAGTTCGGTTCAACTCATAGTTCCGTTAGTCATTGGCATTGGAGCGTTGCCGGGCAAACCCGCACTACAAAATGCCGGTTTGATGTGGATACCGCTAATTATTCTCGCAGCGTTCGGCGCGTTCGGGTTTATGAACAACCTCTCGTCTGCGCGTTCAAACTTCAAGGACCAACTGTCGGTCGTCAGGCGCAAACACACCTGGATAATGTCCGTGCTCTACGTGGCAACATTTGGCTCTTTCGTCGGATATTCCGCGGCATTCCCACTGCTTCTCAAGACGCAATTCCCTGAAGTAACTGCCAACCTTGCATTTCTCGGGGCGCTTGTGGGATCGCTCGCGCGCCCAATAGGCGGCAGACTGGCAGACAAATTGGGTGGCTCCAAAGTGACCTGGTGGAACTTCGTGGCTATGGCGGCGGCTACTCTCGGCGTCATGCACTTTGTTAGCGTGCACGCGTTTGCAGGATTCATGACGATGTTTCTACTGCTCTTCATTACCAGTGGCATCGGCAATGGGTCAACCTTCCGCATGATTCCAGTCATTTTTCGCGAGCAGTGCCTGCGCCAAGCTGCGGCCGGTGAGGTCGCGCGCGAAGGCGCACTGGCACAAGCTCGTCGTGAAACTGCGGCGGTTCTCGGGCTAAGCTCCGCGATTGGGGCCGTCGGTGGCTACCTAATCCCTCGCAGCTTTGGTGCGTCAATTAAGGCAACCGGCGGCCCAAGCACGGCCCTTAGCTGTTTTCTTGTTTACTACATCGTGTGTGTGGGATTGACCTGGTGGTACTACCGTCGGCGCAGCTTTCTGGCCAAACGCTTACCCGGGCTGGCCGACGCGAACGCATAGTTATTGGACAGAGCGGCCTCGTTTTGATCTGGATAGCAATTGATGTCGCGCGTTGAGATCCACTCTGCGCGCGACTGAGCGTCGAGCACTGCCTTCGTGTATTCGTCAGTTGCAACTCGTGGAGTCTCGCGTGTGTAGCCTTTATGTCTTTACGGCCAACCCAAGGCGATCAAACCCAGGCCTGACGATTTCGTCAACCGCCTTTTGCGCGTGGGCCCGCGCAACGTCTACCGACGGCAACCCCCAAATTGCAAATTCTTCAGTCGAAATCGACGCATTCTCTTCGATCAAAGACGTCATGCTGGCACGGATAAGGTCCGGGACACGTTCCGCAATCTGTTGCTTCATGACTGCGGTGACGTGCTGCGAGGCTAGGTGGGCCCAACCGGCGCGCGCGTGTCCAATTTCGTCGGATAATATGCGCTGAAGGGCCTGCTTTGCGCCGGGGAATTGTGCCAATTGAATCGCCTCGAGTAGCCGCACACTCGCAATAGTCTCATTAAGACATGACATTGCCACCAGATGCAGCGCCGTCAGCAATGGGCCGCTACTCAGTTCAGAATACTGGGGCACGTGCAAGGACGTCGGCGCCGGCCAGGCGCGCCGAGTTCCGTCGATGCGCTCCGCGAGATCGAGGCACAACTGCGCGTGCGCAATTTCATCCCCCGCCGCCTTGCAACATAATTGAAGTACGGGTTTCTCTGCGCCCGTCTCCAATAGTTCGCGAACGATGATCGAATAGCCAGCGCTTACGGACAGCTCCAGCCCGGCACGCATCGCCCATATGTTTGCGACCTCACGCCGCACCGACGCGGGATGAGACTGCAGAAAGGAGTCCTCGTCGGCGTAAGCCTTAGCCTGAGAACTCTTTACCATCTACCAGCCTGTCCAACCGGCGTCGTACGAGCCACCATCTTGCACTTTGAAATTGGGGACGCCAGAGTCATCCGACCCGCCCTTGTTGTCGGGGGCTGGGTTGTCCGAGCCGCTGTTGCAACCGGATACCAACGATGCACCCAAGATAACGATTGCGTTAAAAAGGCGCTCGGTCTTCGAGGACATTACTAATATCTGCTCTGGAATTCCGTGCCGTCAATCCCCCACTATTCAGAAAAACGCTGCAAGAAGCCAAATGGAAGTCGCCCGGCCTGTAAAGTCGTGTTTTCTGGCGTAGCCTTGATTCACGTCTGACGAATTGCTCGACCTAAGTTGGCTAACGCGCAGGAAATTGGAGAAATGTTGGTGGAACGACTGCTTCCATAGGGGAATGCTCGGAAGGCCCCATCGGCTCTCCGGCAATCAGCCGGGCACGCGTAGAAATCGCCCAGGCTAATTCCTTACGTTCACCTCGTAATTGATGGAGCTGAGCTTCCGCCAATTCAAGCCCCGGCGGCACCAGGACATTGACATCGACTGACCCGCGCCAGGCCTTTACGTCAATGCATACGGCAGCCGGAACCTGTTCGCTACTCCATGACCTAGCCTTAACGCGCAGGAAAGCATGCTCGGGATCTTTAATGACGATCGGATAATTTGCAGCTTCAACGCTTGCCAAAGCCGCTTCGTAGCCGTCAGACGACCGAGCTGTGCCGGTATTTGCAACAAGCGGTTCCGTGAGCGCCGCGTTACCACAAGCAGCCACGAATGCCGTCACGGCAACTAGTAACAATGAACAGCGGCTCATATTCCTAACTGAAACTATACCACTCCTTCGGCCGTGCAGCAAAAACGCTCTTGCGACCATTCGGAATATGAATGCCCTGCTCCCAAGGAAATGGCCGTGAATATCCTACCTTGCGCGGGTTTCGCCACGTCGAGTCAATTTGCACTTGCGCACCGGGACCGGTTCATGATTCGCGTCAAAGGTGTTTACCCCGGCCTAGATGACCGCCATCCGGTCCATGTCGAGATTCATCCTCTAATAAAGGCTTGCCCCTTTTCCCAGTTGCACGGGCACAATTCTCCGCTTTGCAGGCCGTCGAGCACGCGGATCACTTCTCCGGTATTGCGACCCACAGACAGGTCGTTCACGTTGACCCAACGAATCGAACCTTCAGGATCTATCACGAACGTTGCGCGAAGAGCGACGCCGCTGCCATGTAAAATGCCGAAAGCGGTTGCTAACTCCCGTTTCGTGTCGGCGAGCATGGGATACGACAGATTTCTCAGCTCCGGGTTGGCAGTCCGCCAAGCTAAATGAACATAGTGTGTGTCGGTGCTTACGCCGAGAACTTGAACGTCGCGATCCTCGAAATCATTGATACGCTTGCCAAAATCCGCAATTTCAGTCGGGCAAATGAACGTAAAGTCCATCGGCCAAAAGAAGATGACGAGCCATTTACCCGGATAGGAAACACGAGTAATTTCTCGAAACTCGCGGCCTTTTTCCAGGCTGACCACTGCAGTAAGCCTAAAGTCAGGGAGTCTATCACCAACGGTCAGCATGAATCCCGGTCCTTGTCGATTGAGGATTAGACTCGGCGGCTGGAGCCGTCAGTCCGCACAGAGTAAAGCACGGGTAGGCCAAGGCCCACAAATGGCAATTGTATTTATGCCCGGGTCAGTCGCGGAACCCGCAGGCTTCTCGCGGTAGAAAGGTGAATCATACTGGATTTTTACGCTAGCGGGTTGATTGATTGGGCGACCATTGCTACTTTCTTGTGAGGCATATGTCATCGCTTGCTCCTGGGCTACTAGTAGCCGCGCCGCCTTTGGGTGATCCTAATTTCGATCGCTCTGTCGTGTTGTTGGCTACCCACGGACCCGAGGGCGCCTTTGGATGGGTCATCAATGGTCGAGAGCTGATGTCGCTCTCGGATTTACTTGTCCGTGCCGATGTTACAAATACACCGCGCGACCTCCGAGGTGTGGTGCGCATTGGTGGCCCAGTCTCGCAAGAGCAGATATGGCTCGTGTATCGAATTCAGGATCGATTCGAGGAAATCGACGGCCAGTTCGACGTAGGCACGCAGATCCTTGCGACCGCTTCGCGGCGTGTTCTCGAGGCGCTCGGTGACGGACGCCAGCGCGGTAGTGTCGTGGGCCTGGCAGGGTACGCGGGTTGGGCGCCATCTCAGCTCGAAAATGAAATCCGCCAAGGTGCTTGGCTTCCAACCGAAATCGATCCGGCGGTTGTATTCGATGTGCCCGCCGACGAAGTTTGGCAAAGGGCCTACGGCCTAGTGGGTGCCACTCCGATGTCCTTTACTACGCGCACCGTTGGCCTAGCGTAGCTTCGGACGAGGGCGCGAGTGTGGAGCAATCGTTTCGACTATTTGCGCTTGCAGTAAGTATACTCGAGGCAACCGTTTGGCTTGCGAGGCCCGCAAATGGCCAACAGACGCCCGCGGCTGGCACCACCGATTCGCGCGCGGTGAGACACAGTGGCTGCCCGGTTGAAATGGTTCAAGTTGAAAGAATCTGCGTCGATCGCTGGGAGATCAGCACCGTAGAGCGACGAACGCGTCGCTCGCTTTCTCCCTATTTTCCCCCGCTCCCAGTCCTACTCAGGCGAGTTTTCGATACTTGGCAGATTGAACGCGGCAATTCTGGTGATGCCCGGGCGCGGCTCTTGCCGTTGCCTGAATTGCCCGATTGGCAATTGACTGACGACTTCGAGCCGACAGCGGTGAGCCGCGAAGGTGTCATCCCGCAGGGATATCTCTCGCGCGACTTGGCTCGCCGTGCTTGTGCCAACGCTGGTAAGCGCCTCTGTCGATTGGACGAGTGGAAGCGCGCGTGCCGCGGCAGCGCGAACCGTGACTTTCCGTACGGAAATACTTACGTGCCAGGAGCGTGCAACGTCGGGCGGCTAACCCATGCGGCTAGCGTCCTGCACGGAAACGCGTCGATCGGTCACCTGGACCCAAGGCTCAATCTCGTTTGGGAGCAGGGGCGCGACCCATTGCTGCGAACCACCGGCGCGACGAAGAGCTGTGTTAGCCGCTGGCACGAGGACGGCCTCTACGACATGGTGGGCAATCTCGATGAGTGGGTCGACGACGACGCAGGCGGATTCGTGGGAGGCTTTTACGCGAGATCTACTACCAAAGGTTGCGACTCTCGGGTAAGGGCTCATCCTCCCAGTTACTTCGATTACTCAACTGGGGCGCGCTGTTGCCGCGATGTCGAGTGATTAGTCCAGCGACAACGCTGTTTCGGGGCAAACATCGACACAGGCCGCACATTCCGAGCAATCGTCGTCACTCACGTGAACCTTGCCGTTTTCAACCTTGAGCGCTTCGCTCGGGCAACTTTCCGTGCAATCGCCACAACCCGTGCATTTTGCTTCAGTAACCTTGACTGCCATTGGGATATCTCCTTGGTAACTTACTCTCGAAAGTTTTAGCTGGAATCGCGTTGAAGTTGCGGCCTCAATTTGGGTCAACCGCCGAAATCTGCAAGGTAATTGTGAGCAATCGACCTCAAGAGTATCCTAGCGGTTTTGTACTGATCGCGTTCCAGGAATGTTTGCGTATATTACGCGCAAGTAGCGCGAGTGTTAAGCCATGCAGCATTTGCAGCGTTTGCCACCGCGAAATGGTCCGTATTTCTGCGCTAAGCGCTGCCCATTCGACTTAATATGCGACCCAGCCGGTCCAGGGACGACTGCAAACCTTGCGCGCTTAGTTCCGAAAAATCGGACTCCCATAGTGGGACCACGACAAGGCCAGGAGTCGCTCATCAGGTGAGCGCGGAGAAGGAAATGTTCGAAACACCAAGCAAGATTCGGATTGTTCCGACCAGGTGAGCGCGACGTCTCGCTCGGGCGTGTTGGCCAGCACTCGACCGGTCAAACCTTCGCCCCACGCCAAATCAAGATGGCAACCCAGGCCATCGGCAGGCACGCCGCCCGAAACTGTCAGCCATTGAGCCAGCGCCGCTGGATCCGTAAAGAACACGTGCGCAAACCCCGGCGTCGTCTGCACGGGCTGCAGAAACCAACGCACGTGGCGCGGCAAATCCGGGTGACAACTAAGGCCGTGATCCAACACCCCAAGCGCCGTTCGCCAAGCGGACACCATTCCGTCTTCTTCGTCTTCGCTGCGCAAACCCTCGTGCGTTAGCACGACTTCGCCGTCTCCCACCTCGATGATCAGGCGTGACGAGCCGACCTCATACACGACGCACTTATCGGGAATCGACTGTGCAACGTGCACTCGCACGCTCAGGCCCATTGCGGGCCATGACAACGTGAGAACGCTACCTTTCGTTGCGTCACCGACCACTGCATCCGCCTGCCAACGTGTCAGCCCACGAGCCGTCGCACATTCCTGCCAAAGACGACTTCGGCTGGCTGAAACGGATCTATGTACGGTGATGCAACGGCTCACGGTCAAGTCGCTCGGGGCGCATCCAATATCAACGAATCGGCCGTGAAGCTAGAGGAATGCGACCCGCGCACTTGTTTTTCGAGCGACTGGGTCCGCGCGATGCCCGGCCGCTCAGGCTGTGCGAGTGTAAGGTTTTGGGATCACGGCGATTTGTGCGAATCTTGCACTGCGCTTTTCGCGTCGCGACAACATAAAAATCGGCAATCGCAGATTCTGCATGTTTGGCACGGCGGCACGGTAAAGCCTGGTTACTTGGTGTATCGCGCGTCGAAAAACCCGTCGGATATATCCCAGAAACCTTGACGGACTTACAATTGCCTCGAACCGAGGAAAGCTATTCTTCGGCAGACTAGCCAAGCGAAAAAAGATGACAATTAAGTGGAGTGATATCCCAGTAGCCGGTCCCGAAGCAAATGTCGTTACGGTGCTGGAAGCGACACTCGATGGCAAAAGCGTTCACGTTGACGTCACGAAGGAAGCGATCGAAGGCTTCGGAGTCGAAGCCTGTAAGCGCGTCGCCGAACAGAAAATAGTCGAGGCAACGAAACGCAAGGGCGTCGTGGTGGGTCGCGTGACGGTTACGAGTTACGATTTTGCGGAGTGAGAGAGATTGGGTTGAGGGCGCTCCCGTAGTGGGCTTCCCATGACTACGGCTTCAACACGCCAAACGTCCCATCTTTCCCAATTCTGAGTAAAACAGGGAGTTCGTCTCGAAACAGCAGCAGCGCCGCGTCATTCGAGACGATGCTGCTGGCCTCGGTGTTGGTGGGTCCGCCGTAGTCGCTGGTGTCGAACATTATCTTTTCAGGTGCACTAGCCAGGGATGCGATGGGTGCAATGCGCATGCGCGTGTCGCCGAGACCCGAGCGCCAGACCATGATTACGTTTTCGCCAATCGGAGAGAGGAGCCACCACCATTTGCTTTCGATTCCTGGCAACTTGGCGGAACTCGTTTTGCAGGCGTCGGGTGTGCAATCGAGGCGAGTGATTTCGAACCCGTTATCGACGTGGCTTGCCCACGCTAAGCTGACGCCGTCTTTGGTGCATTGGAGTTCGGATTCGGCAGCGCGATCTGAAGGTATGGTGGTCTCGACTGGCTTTGACCAATTGCCGCCCTGAAGTTGGGTGACGACAAGCGCGGTTTTGCCTGCGCCCTCAGCGGCTTTGGCTTTGGAACCCGCTTTTCGATCCCAGACGGCCAGGCCCACGACGCCATCGCTTTCGCAGGTGTGAAAGGAGCCTTTGAGGGTTGCCTTGAAGTCACCGGCGTCGTGGAGGCGCCCGCCGACGATGTTCTTCATTACGAGGCGCGTTGAGTCCGGCATGCCCTCAACCCAGACGGCGTACCCGTGGACGCTGATTGGCTTGATGGCGGGGGCTTTGGTCGGTAGCTTGAGCGGGGGTCCCGCTTTGCCGTTGTTGACGAGCACCGCAACGGTTCCGGGCGCCGCCATTGCGGGATCGGGGCCTTTGCCCTTGCCTTTTTTTGTTGGTTTTGGCGGCTCTTTTTCCTCAGGTACAACCTCATCTTCGACTGCGAGTCCATTGACCAACAGCCTTCCCGTGCCGCCGTGAACACCAAAGGCTTTTCCGGTTTCGAGGTTGTAGGCCATCATGCCTTTTTCTTGAAGGCCAGCGGCGAAGATGCCACTCGTCTCTGCCACGAGTTGAACGGTTTGTTGCGGGAGCTCAGGCACATCGGGGCTAGTTGGCTTGCAAGTGATTTGCGCAAAACCTTTGGCGAGCTCACACCCGACCGGTCTTCCCTTGCCTTCCTGATCTTTGATTAGAAGCAAGGCCTTGCCATCTGGCTCGAGCCACGGGCCGTCGGTGCGTTTGGGCTTGTCGCTGAGGGCTTTCCAGTTTTGCTGCGTGATGGGAGGTTCGGTTGCCGGCGTTGGTTTGGTTACGCCTGCGGCAATTGTAGCCGGGAGTTCGGCGTCTTTTGCCGTTTCCCAGATCGATGTGGTGGCAGGGATGAGTGTCTCGTCGTTGACTAGTTTGCAACTCGATTTGCCTTCGGCGCAGAAGAGCTTTTCTTCGAGTTTGCGGCGCAGCATTGCCGGTTTGCCAGAGGAATCGAGCGAGCCGTAGAGGTCGTTCGCGTACTTCATGCAGGGGCCTGGCCAAGTGTCTTTGGGATCGGGGACCGAGGGATTGTTGAGCTGAATTAGGCGGAGTTGCTTGAGGCGCACCGGCAGAGCGGCGGTTGCGGCATCGCCTGCTAAACAAGTCGATAGCGCGCTCCACGCTTTGGGTGCCTTGTCATCGGAACAACCTGCGGCGAGCCCTGCGAACGCGGCTGCTGCGGCAAGAGTTAAACGCAAGTACCACCTCGTTCAACACCGAGCTTTTTCATTCGGCGGACGATAAGCCACAACTGCAGCCAGCACACGCTGAATCGGGAATGCGATGGCTGGATCAACATCGCGATTCACAATTGACTCGTGTGGTTACCGAAATCAGGGAATTATCCAGTCATGCGGGTGCAATTGCGCGCAGCTTTGGGGGGTAAAGCCGTCAAGGTACCTGCTTAAAGATTCTGCACGAAGCAACCGGCATTGGGAACCCCACATGTCCAAGTGCCGGACAAAACACAAAAGAATCTCCTGTGCGTTGGTGAGAATGCTCCGGTTCGAAAACACTCACGCCGCGGCCGCTCCGTCGTTACTGCTCGGTCCGGTCGAAATTGACCTTTTTGTCGATGATGAACATGGGGCGGCGCTTGACCTCATCGTAGATCCTCCCGACGTATTCTCCCATCAGACCGAGACCTGCAAGCTGCACGCCGGAGAAGAAAGTTACTACGAGTACTGTCGTAGACAAGCCTGGTGTTAGGTTGAACCCAAGCAGCTTTTGCACCACGTACCATGCGCCAAGCAAGAAACTGAAGATGGCTAACCCAAAACCTCCTAGTGACATTACCTGCAGTGGTCGGCCGCTGAAGCTGACCAGCCCGTTGAGACCGATCTTCAAGGACCCAGTGAGGCGATTGTATTTCCCTTGACCCGCATGGCGTTCATCCCGGTCATACTCGATAAATGCTTGCTTGAACCCAACGTAGGCGACAAGACCGCGCAGAAAGCCATGACATTCGTTGAGTCGCCGCAGTTCCTCAATTACCCTGCGAGTCATAATCCTGAAATCGCCGGTATTTCTCGGGATTTTTACATCGCTGTAACGATTGATTAAAGCATAACCCAGGTAGGAGATAACACGCTTGATGAGGGTTTCACCCTTGCGTGAGCGGCGTTTGGCGTACACAACCTCGTAGCCTTCCTCGAGCTTGGCATACAATTGCGCAATGAGCTCGGGTGGGTCTTGCAGGTCAACATCAATGGCAACGCAAGCGTCAGCCTGACAAGAAAGAATGCCGGCCATCGTTGCCGCCGGCTGTCCAAAGCGACGTGAGAAGACCAGCAACTTGACGGATGGGTTGCGATTGATCTCGCCTAAGATGACTTCTTCGGTCTTGTCCGGCGATGGATCGAGAGCAAATACAATCTCGTACGTCTTTCCAATCTTGCTTAGAGCCGCCTCAGTACGCTCGAGAAAGGGCCGAATATTCGTTTCTTCCTTGTACACGGGGACCACTACAGCAATTGCGGGGACGCTACGGCCATTCACATCGTTATTGGATTGTGACTGCATGACGACACTTCCGATTGGTTTTGGGCAATAGTCTTAGTAAGTCGCGGGCCATGTTAGACCGTTCCGGCAGCCATTCGACAAGACGTGACGAGCCGGCTGTATTTCCCGGATATTTGAGTTCGGCCCGGCGATTCAAGCCGCTAGAGCGCCTCCGATGCCGGAGTGTCACAGCAAGTGGACACCGCTGATCCAACAGACTAACCTGGCCGGGCCCGGGCCTTTCAGTCAACTTACCGCACGCAAACACCATGCGACATACTCTGCGCGAAAATCTATCGACTCTGCTCTTGTGTATCGTACTGACTGCTTGCATTGGTTCGTTCGTTGCAATCGTAAATCCACATTATCCAATTCAGACTTGGTTGTGTTGGCACTACATGGGCTTTTGGCTTGCTTGCGCGCTGTGGGCCGCCTCCTGCGCGTCAGCCGGATATTTCTTGTTGGGCAAACTAGCGGTTCGCGGCGAGCCGGGGCACGACCTTCTTGAGCTCGCATTCCCGCTTGGCGTGTTTGCCTTTCAATTGGCGATATTCTTACTTGGGTTGGTCCATCTCCTGCGTGGCCCGATGTTCTTCCTGCTTCCGCTTGTCTTTCTCGCGAGCGGCGCCACCCGCTTGACTCGTGTGATTGAACAACGCTACCGCCGAGCCCAGAGATTCAGCCATCGTGATGTACTGGTGTTGCTCTTCGGAATAGCGGGAGTCGCGTGCCTCTATTTTCAAATTCTGTCGCCCGAGACCTTTGGACACGACGCACGCCAGTACCACTTGCCGATTGCCCAGCAATACGCAATCGATGGTGCAGTGCAGCGGTGGCCGGAAGGTTGGTGGCCCGCGGCGTATCCCCATCTCGCCAGTTACCTCTATACCTGGGCGTTCATGCTGCCGGGTGGTATTCAATTTGATAAATTCGAGCTAGCCATCCACTTGGAGTTCACGGTTTTCCTCGCAACGATGGCCTCGTTGCCTGCGCTGGTGCGGCGGCTGGCCCCGAACCTGAACACTCGCGGTACCTGGGTCGTCATTTTCTTGTTTCCTGGCATTTTTCTGTACGACTCCAACCTGAATGGTGCGGCTGACCACATTGCCGCCCTTTGGGCAATTCCCATTGCGATCATGTTGATTCGCTTGTGGCAAAACTGGGACCTCCGGGATTGCCTTCTATGGGCCGTCTTTATCTCCGCTGCTGCCATAACCAAGTATACGGCATTTTATATCGTCGCATTTCCAACGGTGGCTTTCGCGCTAAGGGCGCTCGTGTTGTTCGTCAGGGGCAAGCGGTTTTCCACCCGGTTCATGCTGATGCGCGATTTCTCACTCGCAGTTGTGGCGGGGCTCGCACTCACTTCCACGCACTGGCTCAAGAATTGGATTTGGTACGGCGATCCACTATATCCCGCGTTGCATGGGCGGCTCACGGTGCGGCCGTGGAATCCGGATTCACTGGCACAATTCGACCTTTTTTCGAGTTTTGTATCAGTTACGGCCCCCGGCATTAAGGAGCTAAAGGAAGCACTAGCTTGTACGATGACCTTTTCGTTCGTGCCCAACGATTGGCCAGTACTGCATCGTGACGTCCCTGTATTTGGGTCACTCTTCACACTAACCCTGTTTTGTCTACCGTTCGTCCGCGCACGAAAGTCCCTGTGGTCGCTTTACTTGGCGGTACTCACGGCCGTTTTTGTCTTCTATCTCGTTGGGCGCCAGGACCGGTACTTGCAGGTGGTCCTGCCTTGGATGGCCGCCTGCGTGGCTGCATCACTCTTACTCGCGTGGCAAAAAAGGCACTTCATTGTCCGCACACTGATTGTTGGCCTGGTCGCGGTTCAGGTCTTGTGGGGCGGCGATGTACCATTTTTCCCCACCCACAATTTGTTGGGGGATTCACCGATCCGACACGTTTCGAATTTTCTAGCGTCGGGTTTTCTGAGGACACCGCATCGTTTCCGTTTCTTTGGCGATCCAGGAGAGATGGGTGAAGCCTTGCCCAAAGACGCGCGAATTCTCCTGCACAATATTTACCCTGCCAGCGTCGGCGTACACTTCGTCAATGATCTTTGGCAGGGGCGAATTAATTATGGAATGCTCGGGTCGCCTTACGCGATTTATCGAGAACTCAGTGATCTCAACGTCAATTATGTTGCCTGGGCAACAAAGACAGGCCTCGCGTGGACTTCGCTCGCGCATGACTTGGCGTTTTCTAATTTTGCCGCCAATTTCGTAGTGAGTCCGCGTATCGCAGGTACCTTGAGCTTTGGCAAAATGCCATCGGCTGCGCCACCCAAAGAATTCAACGACCGTGTCGCTATCTCGAGTTGCGGTTCTCCGCATCGTTCAGGCTGGTATTCGCTCAAGAACCTGGGGAGTCCCGTGCCGGGTCATCCGGAGCCGTCACCGGAGTCGTCGCTCGGTGATTTGAGTACCGCTGCGGAACTCGCCGGCTTTCTTGTCGTTGACCCGAAGTGCAGTCCGGTCTTACCCGTGCAGACACTCCAGAAGTTTCAGGCCCCCTTCTCTCGACCTCCATACGAATTGTATGTGAGAAAAGTCGGCAGCTAGAAACCGCCAACGAGTGTGACGACCGTCGGCAGCCCCTCGGGGCCTTGCAACCACGTGCCGGCCGCAGACGGCAACGACGGCTCGAGGTTCAGCCTCTTTCTACTCGGAAAAAGTCGGTTGCCAGTAGGGTACCAACGCTGGCGAACGTTTTTGACTTGGGCATTTGGAATTGAACGCCGAAGTTGAGAGCCGCTCTTGATTCGATGCTTCCGATGAATCATGAAGAAAAAGATCCAATGGCTCGTCGCGCTACTTGCATTGGCAACACTCGGATTTGGGTCCGAGCGCTGGTGGAAAGCTCACCACGTGCTCAAAATCGACTACGCGACCGAGGTGATTAGACGAAAGCGCGTCGTCGGCCGAGTGACGGCCAGCGGCACGCTTCAGGCAACAGTCACCGTTCAAGTTGGAGCCCAGGTCAGTGGTCGTGTCATGAAGATTATGGCGGACTTCAACTCCGCCGTAACTAAGGGTGAACTGATAGCCGTGCTCGACCCGTTGCTTTACGCGGCAGCCGTAAAGCAAGCGGAGGCCAACTTCGTGCAGGCGAAGGCCGATCTAGCAAAGTCTACTGCCCAGCAGCATGATGCAGAATTGACGCTCGATCGGACACGAGCGCTCGCGCAACAGGCCTTAGCAACCGCAGCCGATCTTCAAACGGCGGAAACCGCAGTTGCAGTCGCCCGAGCCAATACCGAGGATTCCGCAGCAAACCTAAAGCAGGCCAATGCTTCACTCAACCAGGCTAAAGTGAATCTGTCGTACACCAATATATATTCGCCGATCGATGGAACCGTCATATCCCGTGCCGTGGACGTTGGGCAGACAGTCGCCTCGTCACTTCAGGCGCCGGTATTGTTCACGATTGCGCAAGATTTACACAAAATGCAGGTTTACACCAACGTATCGGAAAGTGACGTCGGTCGTCTTGAATCCGGCATGCCAACGAGCTTTACTGTGGACGCATTCCCCGGACAAAGATTCATCGGCAAAGTCGGGCAAATTCGCAATGCGGCTCAGATTGTTCAAAATGTAGTCACGTACAACGCCGTCATTGACGCGGACAATCCCAATCTCAAACTCCGACCTGGTATGACAGCCACCGTGTCCATTACGTACGCCGAGCGCGACGATGCTCTCACCATTTCAAATGCCGCGTTGCGTTTCCGGCCGCCCGCAGATCTAGCGGGCCCTTCAGGGCGGCCCGAATGGTCGAGTGCTGTTTCAGCCGCTCCAAGCGGTAGGCCGCGAGCTCACGCAGCAAGTTCAGGTTGACCCGAATTCGAAGGGGCCAATGGTAGCAAATCTGGATTCAGAAGCGCGGCGAATTCAAGCCGTCGAAACGTATGGATCCTCCAAAATGGTCACCCCGTAGCGCTGCGCATTGAAACGGGCCTCAGTGACGGAACCGTGACGGAAATCGTCAGTGGCAACGTGCATGAGGGTGAATTGGCAATCACCGATGCCTCTGTTGCGGGCACCTCGACGAGCACACCCACCGAATCGACTGGCACCCGGCCCCGCATGGGTTGACTATTCTAAGTCGAACTGCGTACTCGTCGTGAAGCGTAGCCACGTGCCGGTGTGCCCCAGCAAGGATTTCCGCCAAGCGATCGGCTGGGGTTGGGCTCGGTGCTCCCGTGCATTACTTGTAGATGGTAGTCAGGTTCGTCTGAATTGCATTATCGGTCGCGTCGCTGGTTTGCGCCGCGATGATGACGCCTTCGGAAAACGCGCCGGTGCCCATGGCCGAGCCGTCACCGCCCTCGCCGAGCGATATCCCGCCTTGCTGATGCAGCGGAATGTACGACGTCGGGTTCGTGTTGGTGGGCAGGGACCCATTCCAGGCGATGCTCAGCGCGCCACTCGAGGCATTTCCGTATTTTATCTCGAATGTTGACGTGCCGTTCGTCTTGGCGAGCCCCGTGATGATGTTCGGGGCGGCGTACTTGAGGCTTGGATCGTTGGCGTTAACGCTGGCATTGCCGGCATTCAGGATTGCAATCGAGCCGCCGCCTGCGAAGACTCCATTTTCCATATCCAGCATCACCCAAGGACCGTTGCCGGCACCACGGGTCCAGTCGGTGGCGCTTCCAAAGTATAAGGCGGACATGGTGCCGGGACCGTCATCGCCGATATGGTTTTCCATATTGCCGTAGTCGTAACAGCAGCCGTTGGTGCCGGCAGCCGCACCCGCGTTGTCCCCATGGACGACGAAGTATTCGGTTTGGGGATTGGAGCCCGTCGGTATCTTCGAAACGGCGGTGCGGTTCCTCAGCCATTGATAGCCGACGGACACGGCCATTGGGATATTTCGTCCCAGTAGATGCGGTCCAGATATCCAACGCTCGGCTGGTTTGCGGCCACTGTTTGCCACATGTCATTAACGTTCCCGGACTGATCGTACAGCCGCGAGACAAAGCAGTTTCGTTCCTGAACAGAACGTGCTCAATGTGGTCAGATCCACGAGGCCGCCCGCGCTAACCGGTGTTATGATTTTTGTTGTGTTATCCGACGCACGCCTAACCTGAAAGAGATTGCCGCTATACGTCGCGTAAAGTGCGCGAGTCATACTATGCGCTGCAACGAGGGGAGTCCCCGCCGCCTGGCATATGTCGCCCGGCAGCGTGCCTGTGCTTGTGGAGCCGCCCGTGGCAGTCATGCCACCCGTGGCGCTCATCCCCCCCGTAGCTTTACTGCCGCCGGTTGCCGTTACACCACCGGTTGCCTTCGAGCCGCCGGTTGCCTGTGTGCCCCCCGTAGCTTTGGTGCCGCCAGTTGCGTTGCCGCCAGTTGACATTGTACCGCCAGTGGCTTTGGTACCGCCCGCAGTGGAGATTCCGCCTGTCGCCGGCATGCCGCCCGTGGCCGCTCCGCCCGTGGCCGCTCCGCCTGTCGCTTGGGTGCTGCTAGCTGCGCTGGTGGTACCTCCGGTTGCTTTTGAGCCGCCGGTTGTTGGGTTATTGCCGCCACTCGAAGGGTTTGCACCGCCAGTAGCCGGCGCCCCGCCGAGCGTTGCGGAATTACCGCCTCCGCTCTTGGTGCCACCTGTCGCGACGCCACCTGCCGCGCCGCCCCCTGATGTGCTGGTGCTGCCGCCAACTGATTGCTCTCCACCCGCGCTGGGCGCCGTTGACGTACTATTGGAGCCACTGCAGCCCAAAATCACTGAAAAGGGGACTAGAACGGTAAGAATGCGACGCATTTGCACTTGCCTCCGCGAGGGGATCGCCATTGGGTCGTTGCCGACACCGCGGACCGCCGCGCCGGAATGGCAAGCGTTCCAAGCCTGTTGCGATTCAAGGCCGTCCAAATGGTTCAGAAATAGTTACACGTCGCGTGCGGCCGCCGCAGGCTCGTAGTTCTTTCAACGATGATTCCGTGCCGCTGTATCAAAAAAATCAAACCTTGAAGTATTGACACCTGAACTGGAACACCGACGGGCCTGTGCGTGCTTCGCGCTGCCGAAAGGACTCGGACCGCCAAGCGGTCAGTCCGAGTCGTTCGAGATGTTGGCGGCGCTAGCCGCGACGGTAGCAGTCTACAGTTTCCACCAACCGGCGATTTCCAAGCGCAGGCCAATCGTCGTTGCCTTGGCGTCGTTTTGGCCGTCGACTTTGGCAGACAGATCTGTCTCGAAAAAGGGGCCGAGGCCAAAGTGGAAGTGCTCCACCGGGTGGATCAACAGCGGCACGAAAACGCTAATCCCCATGGATTTCAGTGCCATATCGGCAGCGCCGCTGACCATGATCTTCGCGTGGTTGTAGAAGTAACTGACTCGAGGCCACAGACCTAGCTTTTCGGGCACGAGTGGGATGTGGTAGCCAACGCGCGGTTCGAACCCAATGACATCCTCTTTGCCGATGCCAATTTCGGAGTGGACTCTCCCGAATAGTACCATTGCCCCGAGTGATAAATTGTCGATCACGAAGTAATCCGCAGCGGGTCCAATTGCGTAGGTTGTTTCTGATGATGGCGCGAAGCCGCCGCTCGGAGCGCTGTAGCCCGTGTGCTGCACGTTAAACATGATGTCGCTGCCAATGTTGATTACTCCTGCCTTGCCGAACGGTTCCTCGCCGGATTCCTTGGCTGCTTCGGCTGCAACTGGCTGAGCTGGGGCGGCCGCCGGCACAGCGGCTGGCTCGGGTGCGGCGGCGGCTGCTGCCGGCGCGGCTGCAGGTGCTGCTGCCGGAGTCGCCGGCGCGGGCTGTTGGCCGAGTGCAGTCGAGCTCGCTGTGCCGAGCGTCAGTATCCAAGCAATCTTCGTGATTCGATGCATCCTTCTCTCCTTCGAGCGCCGCCGATACTGTGTTTCGACGAAACTGCCCGGAAACAATTGTGCTCGAAGCCGCCTAAATCGGCCAATTTATTGGGGTTTTTGCGCCACGGAAGAACAATTTCTAGCCGCACTATCAACACAAGACGTGGCGCCTTCCACAATCTCGACGCACACACCGGATCAGCTCACCGACCAGCTCCGAAGTTAGATGAACTAAAATTCACGGTTCCGCCGAGAGGTCACTCGTTGCAAAAGCGGGCACGAACAGGTGCCAACTCAGAATCAGCCCGACGTGCGCGTGCCGTCATAACATCAAAAAAATCTTCGATGTCGAAGTCGCGCTTGTCCCGACCGCGTGCCTACGGCGCGACTAGCACCACCACTTGACTCGTGTACGCGGTGCTATCCGAGCCCGTCACGGTGAAGTTGAATGCCGCCAAACCGTGGCAACCCGCGGTCGGCAGCAGGTGCGCCGTGTGCCCGTCTGAATTGAGCGTCACGGTTCCATTTTGCGCGCCGGACACGCTGTATGTCGGCGAGACTTTGCTAAAGCCCATCGCGTAGGCGGACAAATCGACGTCTACCGCGACGCCGGCGGTGGTGGAGGCGTGCGGCCCTGCGAGCCAATTGACGTAATGCTCGAGGAGTGTGTAACCGTCGGAGGCCTTGGTCATCGCGTCGTTCGTGCTTACGCTCGAGCCGTTGGCGTTTTCCCAATTGTCGGGCATGCCGTCGTTGTCGGTGTCGGTCGGGCGCGTGCCGCCGGTAATCGCTCCGTAGCCGTTGTTCGCGAGCCCGGTTGCCGTCTGCGTTGTGTAAAGTCCGCCGTCGGGGCCAACTGTGTTGGCGCCGGAACCCGTGGTACCGCTGCCGAGCGTCATCACTTGGCTAATGATAAGCGCGTCCATCGGATCGCGCGGCAATGTGCCGGCGAGTGACATCGCGACGCGAGCTGCAGCCGGAGCGCTGAGCGGCGTGGTTGCGGTGGTCTCGCTCGACCACGGACTCGTAAGCACGGTTCCAGTTCCCTGGTACCAGTAGGGAGTCGTCGCGGCGCCGTCGAGCGTGCCGTTCAGATTCGTGTCCTTCAGGTTGCCCGAATAGTAGATCGATTGGTTCAAGTCGATCTGGTACCAAGTGTTGT
Source organism: uncultured delta proteobacterium (assembly GCA_963819085.1). GTDB lineage: Bacteria > Myxococcota_A > Polyangia > Polyangiales > Polyangiaceae > FEN-1139. Next base: position 307,338 of record CAWFUX010000048.1, on the reverse strand, counting down.
CGGTGCCCGTGGAGGCCGGCCCCATGACGAAATAGTTGTTGAGAATGTCGTGCGTGAAGTTCGTGCTCGTGTGCGTCGTGTAGCCCGCCGAGTAGTTGTAGAGCACGTTATTGACGAACACTGTGTTGATCTTGGCGAGCGGGTTGCGATTGTGGGAATTGGCAAATATGTTGCGATACCAGGCCATTTGACTGGAAACGGACTCAGTGTGTGCTCCAAACTGTTGCCCTGTGGGATCGGCGATGAGTGAGTCTTGTATTGTTATGTTCGTCACGGGATAGTTCTGCCAGTCATCACTGACGGCATCGATGTTGTTCCAGGGGGCAAACTCGAAAGACGAATGATCGATCATGACGTTTTGCGCGCGGTAAAGGCTGAGCGCGTCATCGTCCGTACTCGCGGTATCACTACCAGGACGGATGCGAAGATAACGGCAGATGATGTTCGATTGACTGGCAAACGAGATCTCGCCGCCTCGGAACCCAATTCCCTGTCCCGGAGCCGTCTGGCCCGCGATGGTGAGGTTGCTCTTAGCGGACACGGCCGTTGCAAGCTGGATGTAACCACCCACGTCGAACACAATAAACCGATTCGAGGCGCTCACCGCATCGCGGAACGAGCCAGCCCCCGAGTCATTGAGATTCGTCACGTGGTAGACGGTACCGGTGCGTGCCCCCGTCGCGTTCTTGCCAAACCCCTGCGCCCCGGGGAACGCAAGCAGGGTCGATGACATTCCGATTGTTGAGCAAGAGGCTGAAGTGCCGCCACCGGTTGCCGGCGAGCCGCCGGTTGACTTGGTGCCGCCAGTTGCCGGCGTCCCACCCGCGGCCGCGCCGCCTGTGGCCGCGGAGCCTCCGTTGGTCTTGGTGCCGCCCGTTGCTGGAGTTCCGCCGGTGGCCGAGGCGCCTCCGTTAGTCTTGGTGCCGCCGGTCGTAGGAGCCCCGCCGAGCGACGAGCTACCACCCGTGGCCGAGCTGCCGCCTGTGGCCGCGGAACCTCCGTTAGTCTTGGTGCCGCCCGTGGCGGGGGTTCCACCGGGTGACGGGCTGCCACCTGTGGCCGGGCTGCCGCCCGAAGCATTGGCGCCGGCCGTCCCGCCCGCTCCACCAATTGCGCTCGTGCCGCCCACCGCTGCAAATCCTCCAGTCGCGTTGCTTCCGCCGGTTGCGGGAGTTCCGCCTACCGAGCTTGAACCGCCAACGCCCGAGGCCGCGGCACCGCCCGTGTCCGTAGACGATGTCGAGCCTGCGCTGCCCGAGCAACCCTCGGCCGCTACCGCCAACAGTAACGTCGCTAGCCCGCCCAAATAACAGTGCGAACGGTGTTTTACAGGCTGGCGCTCAGTGGATTGCCGTGGGTTGGGTTGAGGGAACGCGAGACTCGGCCGTTGGTGGGTCACGTTGAATAAAGTCGATGACGGCCGCCAACTTGGCTCATCAATCTCTTGCCCGAGGGCCCTTGAAGCGCGAATGCCGGTCCTGTCCATGGGCGTTAATGAATGGGGCCGAACGCGCGATCACACATTTCGGCGATTCCCGACGGACTTGACTCGCGTCCGCCCGGCCGCAGCCGTGTGAATGTCACTTAGGTTGACAGCGCCTGATGGTTATGGTCGGGACGCGAATCCCCACAATTGTCATAGCTTGACACCGTGCAACGAATCGCCACTGACGTTGTGCCACTTGAATAATGACGACTTGATATTGTCGTGACGGCACGGAAAGCCACTAACGGCACCGAACGACTGCGCGTGCGGTCGCGCTTTGCGTAGTATCACGCAGATTGACCAATCACGAAACATTAACACCCTCTTCCTACATTGTCGGACGAACCGTTCGCGAACAAATCAGCGGGCAGGCTATTATCCTTCGGCAACAAGTACACGTTGGGTGGCGTGATGTTCGAATTTAGGACGTGGTCGAGGCCGCGCGCCATCGCGACAACTCTGGCGTTGCTCGTATTGACATTCATTACCAACAAGGTGAAAGCTGCTGCCGGCCCCGGTTTGGTGCCCATTTCATGGGCCCTAGATGTTACCAACCGCAGAACGAGCAATGTGGCTGTTGCTGTCCCGTGGAGCCTCGAACAACGCAAAGATTGGTTGCCGAAAGGCGTACCTCTGTTCCGGATTTTTCCGCACATATCACTGCTCGGCAAGGCCGACGCAAAGTCACCAAGTTTGAGTGGCAATCCCCTGTTTGCGATGGGTGGTGGTATTTGTCTCGCCAATGCGTTTGCCGTGGGCATTGGTGTCAAGGTTAGCGAGCCATTCGGGCACGCGTACATCATGGCCGGAATGTCGCTCACTGACCTCATGAAACTCGCCTGGTAGTGGGCAGGGGTAGCATCGAGTCAATCGAATTGATGCACTAGTAGGCGGTCGTCGTAGTTCCGGTCACGGTTGCATCGTAGGTGGTCACCGCCGCGCCAGAAGTGGGCGTTACGCTCGAGCCGTTGATAAACGACACGCCGCTTGCGTGAAAGATCTGCATGCCGGAGGTGGCCTTGATTTTGACGTTGTCGAGTGTCACATTCGAGACTTTCATTTCCGGCAGGCCCCAGATAATGCCGGCAGTAGTGGCACCGGTTGCGGTTAGGTTTTTGATGGTGATGTTGGTCCACTGGGGAGTGGTCGCCGTGACTGCCTGCGCGGGATCCGTTGTCGGGTCGGTGGGCAACGTCGGGTAGTACGACGCGATGAAGACCGGCGTTGGCACGTTGGTCATCGTGATGTTCGAGTAAGTGAGATTTTGCACCAAACCGCCGCGATCGCGCGCTGACTTCATGCGAATGCCCGTAGTGGTACCGTTCATCGTCAAATGATCGACAGTTACGCCTGATACGCCTTTAGTGGTGATACTACCGATTGAGCAACCGTGTCCGACACCGAAAGTAGAATATCCAATGTAAAGGTTCGTGCCGGACATGGCGATGTTGTCGTCGCCACACGCGATGTTATTATTGCAAAAGAACATGCCGTTGGCTGTGACATCGACGCCATCTGTATTTTTGGGGGTGACTGCCCGGAAACGGCCAGTGTCGAGATGGTAATCCCGGTAATCGTGAGATTGGTATCGCCTTTGACCCAAATGTGCTCTTCAGGCGAGTTCTGTAAGCGAATTCCACTAATCTGCACGCGGGTACAATTCGAGAAGCTGACTTCTTGTGGGCGAGTGACGGTTGAATCCGCAGCAAATGCAGTCCACCAATCTTGCCCTTGCCCGTCGATCGTGCCAGCCCCGGTCAAGGCAATATCGTGCGCGTTATTGGCGGTAATGAATACTACGGTACCCGGGTAGCTGGCGCGCGGTAGCATCTTGAGCACCGCGCCCGACGCAAGATCGAGGCGCGTGGAATTGCCGAGGACAATCGGACCGCTGAGGAACGTACCACTTGGCACCGTAACCGTGCCGCCGCCCGCATTTCCAGCTGCCGTCAATGCGGCCTGAATGGCCGTCGTGTTGTCGGTCTTGTTATCGCCAACGGCGCCGTACGTTGTAACGTTGAATGTCGCGTTCGGAATGACGGGCAACGGCACTGCGGCGGGGTTGCTCGGGCCACGGGATCCGTGCTCGTGCTGCCGCCCGTTGCGGCTCCGCCGGTCGCTTTGGTGCCACCAGTTCCCAGCATGCCGCCGGTCGCAAGTGTTCCGCCCGTTGCCTTCGAGCCACCCGTTGAGCTCACGCCTCCGGTTACAGATTTGCCACCGATTGCCGCTCCCCCGGTCGTGCCCATTGAGGCTCCACCCGTGGACACTTTGCCACCCGTTGCGATAAGCCCTCCCGTGGCATTGCTCGTAGTAACGGAGCTGGTGCCACCGGTGAGCGCAACGCCGGTTCCACCCGAAATCATGGGAATTCCGCCCGTGGATGCGCCACCAACCGTGTTCGCGGTGCCCAAGGTCCCGCCCGTGACGGCACCGCCACCCGAGTTGCCTCCACTCGATGTCGCATTCGAACCGCCTTGCTCAGCTGCCGTTGCGCCGCCCGTCGCAGTGCCGAGCGACGAGGTGCCTCCCGCTGGCGAAGTGTTACTTCCGCCATTGGAAGTGGCTCCGCCGGTGTCGGGATTGCCCCCGTTGTCATCCGAGCCCGAGCAAGCCGCACTGGCGAACGCGAGAAAAAGCGCAACACGTGTCCGAGTGTTTCGAAAAACCATATCGAAATTCCAATTGCTTATAGATTGAGTTCAAAGAGGTGACTATTGACTGAACGTGGGCGTCCACGCGCCGAAGATGTTGGGAACCGTGTATCCGGCAGCTTGCGTCGCCGACAATTGCGACGACTGCGGGGCGCGTTTGGCGATATTGGCCGCTGTAGCTCCGGCGCCGGTCGTTTGATATTCGGAGAAGCGGGCCGTATCGAGTGTGTTGGTCCCCATTGCCAACCAACCTACCGGGTTGATGTGCGCACCCAGAGCCGTTTTGATATACGCGGCGGCGCCATACGCCCCCCAATTGCGGCCCAATGCAACGGAGCCCGAAGCCACACCCGACGCGGCCGTAAGTTCACCACCCAAGAAAACAAGACCATAGGTTGTGGCTTGGTCCGTGCTTGGCGCGGTTGCGGAAACACCGCCCGAAGCGCTGTACACGGTGCAGCTGTCGAAAATAGCGGTTGATGCGCCGAAAATGAAATCGACACTGCCGGATATATAGCAATTCTTGAAGTACTGAGTGCCGCTATGGACGTAGAGCGTGTCTTGGTAGCTGATGAAGCGACAATTCCTAAATTGTACCCGGCTACCAGTAACCAGGAGTGCCACAGCCTGCGAGCCTCCGAGCGCCGTACTGTTTTCGAATGTCACGTTCTCTGCAGATACGTTACTTGCCGAGAGGTTCGTGCTGGCGCCACCGGAAGTGCCGAGTGTTCCCCCGCTGCCATTCGAAGTGTTAGCGTTGTCACTATAGGTAAGAATCGTAGTCGAGGCTTTGCCAGCTTGACCGCACAGAGTGATGTAGGGCCGATTGATCGTGAGCTTCTCTTTGTACGTGCCGGGCTTGATGCGAATCTGCGTCGGCGCAGTATTCGACGTGGACACGCTGTTGACTGCGGCTTGAACGGTCGTGTATTGACCGGAACCGTCGGTGGCAACGTCGAGCACCGTTTGATTGGTGATGCTGTTGCAGTCGGGTGTTCCGCTTGTGCCTCCGGTTGCGGCGCCGCCCGTAGCCGCGCCTCCAGTGGCTTTCACGCCGCCAGTTGCAGCACCTCCAGTGGCTTTGGTGCCGCCAGTTGGTGCAGCACCACCCGAGGCTGCGCCTCCGGTTGCCTTCGTGCCGCCCGTGGCCGTGCCTGCCGTGGAAGCGCCACCCGTCGCGGCTCCTCCTGATGTTTTGCCGCCAGTGGCTGAGCCAAGGGCGCTCGACCCACCAGTGTTCGCGGTGCCGCCCGTGGCCGACTTGCCACCCATCGCTTGTGCTCCACCCGTGGTCGCGCTCCCTCCTGTTGCCGAAATACCTCCGCCAGTTGCGGCGTTTCCACCGCCTTGCGCTGCGCCACCCGTCATCGAGCGCCCACCGACTGCACTGCTGGCGCCGCCGGCCGCTGTGCTTACCGCGGAACTGCCGCCCGACGTGGTCACCGCCTTGCCTCCGGTTTCCGCGGCAACTGATGAACTTCCGCCGTCGTTTGGCGGAGTTGAAAGGGGCGACTCCCCCGAGCACGCCTGAAGGCTCAGCAAAGGCCCGACGATCGCTCCGACGGCTGCGCACCGACGGTATGACTTGAGCTGGCTATTGCGTTCCACGAATACAGGTCGCTGCCTGACTCGGCCGCGGCTCACGCAAAATTGCACTCGCAAACCGTGCGCTATCGCTACCCAAGTTCACTGCCACTGCCCGAGCACTAACTCGTCCCGCCCAACCGCCGGACGCTTTCTGCGCTTCCTTTCTTGTCGCTGCGGCACGGAAACGCGCTGGGCGTCGCGCGGGGTGCCTCGTGACTCGCTCGGACTTTATTGCTTCGGCCGCGTAGGCCACACATGCGAGAACATCTCCCAAGGGGGTGCGGTTGGGGCGGCACTGACAAAAAACCGACCGCCAGGCAAAGCTAATCCGGACTCTGCCTGGCGGGTTTTGGCAATGTGTATTTCATAGAAAGGAAAAAAGATGACTGACCAACTAAGCTAAGAAGATAAGTCTTACGTGTGCTGAGTGACCTCGGCGACCTGCCCAGCGAGATCGGCAACATCGACCACGATCTTCACCGAAGACGAGCCCGCGGCGCACTTCGTGGTGTAAAGCCACTCGTTGGCATTCGCATTGTCGGCAACGGCCGTACCCTTTTCAACGAGAGAGCCGTCATCGTTCACGATCATTACACCAACGGTCTTCACCTTAACGTCATCGACCGCCGTAATGTGAATCGTCTCGTCAATGGCCGTACTGCCCGTTCTTCATCCGCCGCACCACCACCTGCTTGCCGAGCATCCCCGACAAACCATGAATAATAAGATTACTCTGAATCTTGGCCACGAAAGGCCTCCTTGTTTTTATGTTAAAAACCAGTGAATCAATCAACCCAAAGTCGCCACAACCAAGGGCCCACCCCTGTGGCACTGCTACTTCAAATCAATTACTGGTTTCATCGGACACCCCTCGAAGCCAGTTGCCAAAAAAGAACAACCTCCGATCTCTTTTGTCACAGCGGCACGGAACCGGCGGGTTACGGCGCGTCAAAGCCAACACGGGCGGAAGTCGGCCCAGCCGGACGCCTGTGCCGAGGTAAAGCCCGCGATGGAGTAGCCTCGAGTGAAGGCAGAGCGAAGGCACACTGAACGCACAGCGAAGGCATGCAACGCAAAACCAATCGCCCCGACCTGGATGCGATTGTGGCGAAGGCTTCCGAGCTTGGGCCTGAATTTGGCCGCGAGCCCTACCTCCGCGCCAACCCATAAACCCTCCCCCCGAGCACATCCATGGCGGCAAGCACCGCCGCTGCCTGCTGCTGCGCGAAGTACCCCCAAGCAACGGCGATGCGGATGCCAGCGTGCGCCTCGTACAGCGAACCGCGCGCGGTTTCGAAACGCAGACGACCATTGCCCGCGGCCGTGCCAAAACCCTCCGCTAAGTTGAGCCCCACTGAACTCAGAGCGCGGCGGACTTGTGAAGCGAGGTCATGGTCCTTCGACCATTCCTCAGCGTCCCGATCCTTACGCTGGATGGCCGCAACCAGCGGATTGGCGAGCGAGATGACGGCGATTGTTTGTTCGAGAATCTCGTAGCGGAGTGGTGTGTGCATACCCAGCACGGCGCCATTTTCATGACGCCGGCAGACCGTATCGCGACGTATCCCGAAGCCCGGCGGCGGGAAAATTGCGGTAATCGCCGGTCAAAACCGGCAGGAGGAAGTAGGTGAGTAAAGGAAGTAAACATCAACAACCTGAGCAAGGCCTACCCTGGGAGGAGTCCACCCCCAGGAAGCCCAGTCCTTGCGCGGCGTGGGGCGACCCACGCAGCGAAGAGTAGGAGGGCGTGTGAGCGGGCCGGGCGATAGAGCTCCGAAATCCTGCTCGTCGCAGGAGTTGACGCAGTCGCACTTTGCGGAAGACCATGGTGTGGCGCCGATAAGAGTGGACGTGGCGCCTACACTCCTGCCGGAGTCGGTGGAGTTCGGCACGCTCAGAGAGCTTCCTGCACGGGAGCCGGGAGACCTCAAGGGTGCTTCGCCGCCAGTGGTGGGCGGCAGGCAACTGCGGGAAGGCCAACAGCCGCAAGCCGCAGACAGAGCCCTCGAGGAGTCGGACGCGGCCATAGTACCGAAGAAGCCGGCGAAGACGCGGGTAACGCCCGTCGAGTCGGTGGAGGGAAGGGCTACGGCCAAGGGAAAATCCGTTGCACGAAACGCGCTCCCGACACAGGACGGGGCTGGCGCGCTCACGTGGATGCAGCGGATTGGACAGAGAGCAAAGCAGAAATCGAAAGAGAAGTGGACCAACCTGTTGAGCCACATCAAGGCGCCGTTACTTAAGGAGGCGTACCAACGCCTCCGCAAGAATGCGGCGCCGGGAGTGGACGAGGTCACGTGGGAGCAATACGGCGAGCGTCTCGATGAGCGCCTATTGAACCTACAAGACCGCGTTCACAGTGGTCGCTATCATCCGCAGCCGGTCCTGCGCGTGTACATCCCGAAAGGTGATGGCAAGACGCGCCCGCTCGGCTTGCCTGCACTGGAAGATAAAATCGTCCAACAGGCAGTGCGGATGGTGCTGGAGCCGATTTACGAAGCCGAGTTCGTCGGGTTCTCGTACGGATTCCGACCTCGAAGGTCGGCGCACGATGCACTCGACGCGCTTGCGGAGGCAATCGGAAGGAAGGTCAACTGGGTGCTCGATGCAGACATCCGAGCGTTCTATGACACCATCAATCACGGATGGCTGCAACGATTCCTCGAGCACCGCATTGGGGATAGGCGCCTGGTTCGCTTGCTGATGAAGTGGGCGAAGGCAGGCGTCATTGTGGACGGTGAGCTGCACGAAGTACACGAAGGGTCGCCTCAAGGTGCGATTATTTCGCCCCTTTTATCGAACATCTTCCTGCACTACGTGTTTGACCTGTGGGTCTGTCAATGGAGAAAGCGGTACGCGCGCGGCGAGATGTACGTGGTGCGCTACGCCGACGATCTAGTGATGGCCTTTCAGCGAGAACAGGACGCACTCGCAATGCGCAAGGCCCTAGCCGAGCGCCTGGCGAAGTTTGGCCTGGAGCTTCATCCGGACAAGACGCGGGTGCTGGAGTTTGGGCAACACGTTCCGAGGGACCGCGAGCGACGAGGGCTGCCAAAGCCTGAAACGTTCGAATTTCTCGGTTTTGTGCACCTCATCGGCAAGAGTCGGCGAGGTGCACCCATGCTCTGTCGCTGGACTTCACGCAAGAAGAGACAGGCAAAGCTAGCCCGTCTCACGGAGGAATGCAGCAAACGGCAACATGACTCTGTTGCAGAACAGTATGCATGGCTGTGCAAAGTACTCAAGGGACACTACCGATACTACGGTGTGCCGACGAACAGTGCAGCACTGAGGAACTTCTGCTTTAACGTGAAGATGATATGGTATCGGGTTTTGCAGCGTCGAAGTCAACGTGCGCGGTGGACAGCCGCACGCAGAGACTCAATGGACGTCAGATTCCCGCTGCCGAACGCGCGTATCTATCACCCCTGGCCTCGAATTCGTTTCCGCGAACGCCACTCTCTCCGCTGACCCAAGGTGGGAGCCCGGTACGGGAGAACCGTACGCCGGGTTCTGTCCGGGGGGCGGCTCGAAAGAGCCGTCCCTACCGGGACCCACCGGGTGGGCACACACCACGCAGCGAAACGACGTACAGCTTTCCGCAGTTGTTTCCGCCATAGCGACCGCCGCAGGTGCAGTTGCCGCGGCTGATGCGGCTGCGGACGCAAAAGCTGCCGCTGAAGCCGCTGAAGGTGCCGCCCGCTGCTGCAGATGCTGCCGCCGCCGCAGGTGCTGAAGCAGGCTTTCCGTGCCGTCAAGACGCCATGGAGGCCTGTCAGAACAACGTTCCGGCGCCGGCAGTCGCTTTGACTTGCCCTGCAATCGACGTTGGATCGGCGATGAGTGTGATCTCGTACGTTTCAGTTCCGCCGCTCGAGTCCGTTGGCGTCGTGAGGGTGAACCCGTGCTCGCTGATTCGAGCGGGTTTGGTCAACCCGGTGCCATCGGTCGGTTGACTGTGAAGTGTGAGCGTGGATGCGCTGTCGAAAAGATTGTCTTCGTCAGTGCCAGTATTCGTGGGAGCGTAGACTTTTCCGTACGGATTCGGGTCACACAATGTTGTGCCGGAACCATTATTATTGATGGAAAGCGCCGAAGTGCTCGACTCGAAGACATTGCCCTGTAGGATTGCCTGGGAACCACACGCCGCTGCAAGCCCGCTATAGTCGATGTCCGACCAGTAATTGTTGAAGACGTGTGCTCAGGTCTCGGGCCCAAAAAGATAGGGATTTCGGTTGCTCGAGCGATCGAACCAATTGTACGCCAACGTCATGCCTGGGACGCGATTGGTACCGAGGACTAACTCGCTGCGTTGTCCACAAACGCCGTCCACCTTGCCGTCGAAATAGTTGTGCGTAATCGTAATGTAACCCGTTTCGGTCGTGATGATATCCGGGTCGTTGGGGTCGTCCGCGCTCGACTGGATGTTGACGTAGCCATGGCCAATATTGCGGAGCGTGCAGTGATCGACCCAAACGTGGTCCCCTGGCCACAAGTTGATGCCGTAGCCGACCCCGTCGATGTTAGGAACCACATTCTGGATTACGAGGTTTCGCAGAATGATGTTCGACACATTGGAAAGCGAAATCATCGCGTTGCTGAACATGGCCCCTTTGCCCAAACCAATCAGCGTCTTGTTGCTGCCGAAACGCAAGAATTCGTGATTGTCGGGTGCTTCGAAAAGGGTCTCGCCGTTGGTACAGTTAGAAGCAATCGTCGTTTGTTGAGCTAACGGCGTTGTCGGACTGCAAGCTTGAGTACACACTGAAACATTCGTTGCCGTCGTGGAGAAATTGTACGTCCCTTCGGCGATGAGAAGCACCATCGGTGTATCGCTCCCGACGAGATCGCGAATACCCGCTTCATTGTCAACGTAGTACAGCTGCCCACGACTCATTGCGTCGGCGTACGTACCGCCCCCCGTGGTGCCACCGTTCAGGCTCGCTCCGCCGATCGGTCGCTCGTCGATTGTAGTGACGACGGCGGGCGTTACCGGGCCTGGTCAGGTCGCTTGCCAGAGCCGCAGCGGCTCAAGGATCTTCGACTGGCCAGAAGGCGGGTCCGTTGCGACTTACTGACAAGGCATAACGCGCACGACCTTCATCGACGTACTGTTGTTGTACGCGGGGTAAGCCACGCTGCCGTCGGCGTACGACTTCCACGCCTGGTACGGTTGCTCATTGGCAGCAATCGAGAGATTCGAGCCCACTTGCGCGGCCGTGCCGGAATTGCGCACCTGAGCGGTGATGGTCGTTCCCGAACCCCACGCGAGCAGCATGTTGCTCGACCCGTACGTCACGAGGTGTGGGTGAAGGTTCGCGGCGATGCCGGTGACCGACTGATCCGCGGCTCCCGTCGAGAAATGCGCCAGCGTCACCTGGCCGGCGTTGGCCCAAGCATCCCAATAGCCCGCCGTGCTCGAGGTGACGACGTCTCCGTTGAACAGATTGCCGTCGCAGGTACTGGCCCCAATTGTTGTTGTCGTTGCCGTCGCTCCTGGGAGGCTCACGACTCGGCAATTGTCGTCCGTTGCGTCCGTCGCAACGAACTTGCTCGTGCGCGAATCCCAGAGGATGCGCGAAGTCCACGCGTGGCTCTCGCCATAGGCTAGACTCCCGGCCGACACCAGCGCTCCGGCAGAGCTTACGACCTGCAAACGATCACCCTCGTGGATGTCGATGCAGGCGACTCCATTGACGGTGTTATTGACAGTAATCGATACACCGAAGATGGCCGCGTAGTTCGTGCCGTTGAAGGCGAGCCGGCCGTGATGTTGATACCACCAGACGAAGAAGGCTCCATTCTGGTAACCCGCCTGCGTGGTGCTCAGGTTGGTGACCTGAGTCTCCCAAGTCACGGCTCCCGAGTTGTCGAAGCGCACCATCCACATGGTGCGACACGGGCTTGAAGTGCCGCCACAGAGGGGGCGGACCGTTCCGCATTGGTCGGTCCCACCATTGGTCGCGTTCCGCGTAACCAACACGACTCCACCGTTGTCATCCGCGATGATGTCCGCCAGATCGATGCCGGGGATCGTGAACGGCGTTCCGACGAGCGCATCGTTGCAGTCGAGCTGCGCGATGTGGACGTTGTTATCCGTGCCGAGCCAGGCCAATCGCGAGCCGCCCGATGGCAAGCTGGCAATCGCCAGTGGGATAACCGCCGTGTCGCTATCCGCAGCGGCGGCCTGTGCCGCGGAGTTGAGCGTGACGCTCGTGATATTGACCGTGGGCGCCGTGCAGGAACCCACGGTTCTGCCGCAACTGCCCGCTGAGCCACCCGCCGCGGGCGTGCCGCCCGTGGTGGCGTTCGAGCCGCCGGTTGCCGAAGTGCCGCCTGCGGCTTTGCCGCCCGTGGCAGGTGAGCCCCCGGTGGCCCCTTTTCCACCTGTAGCCGTCGCTCCACCCGCAGCAGCGAGGCCACCCGTCGATATAAGGCCGCCGGTAGAAGCGAGGCCGCCGGTAGCGGGTGTGCCGCCTGCGGCTTTGCCGCCGCTAGCTGGCGCACCCCCTGTTGCCGGGACGCCGCCCGTAGCCAGCAGTCCACCCGTGCCAACCGAGCCGCCAACGCCAGCGCCGCCTCCATTGTTTGTTACGACACCTGTGCCGCCCGTTGTCGGTGTTCCGCCGAGATTGCTGGTCCCGCCAACGCTCACCGATCCGCCTGCACCCGTAGGTGTCGAAACATCGGAGCCACTGCAACCGATTAGAATTGCGAGTGGGGTTACAGCGAACAAAAACGGGAGTTTACGGTACATTAATGCCTCCATACAGCCAAAGCCAGCGAGCCCAACGGGACCTAGGCGTTGCTCGAATGCAACCGTGCCTGCGATCCTTCTCGTTTGGTCGTGACCTTGCTCGCCTAATACAGTTCAACAAAGAGTAGGGACCCCCCGCAGACCCGTCAGAATATCCAAACACGACGCAAAATTGTGACGGCAATCGAATGTGTGTCGAGGACCACGCCCGAGTCACGCCCGAGTCAGAGCTGAGCGTGACGCCACAAAAAAACAAAGCAGCCGATGGGAGCCAGCTGCCTTGTTTCGCTTTAGTCGGGTGAGCAACTAGAACGTAGTCCACTTGTTCGTGCACGGGTTGGGCGTGCTCGTGCCGGAAATATTGTTGGTTACGGTTACGCTGGTACCTGACGGTGTGAAATTTACGTTTCCGGGACCGAGCGTCACGTTCGTATATGAGGCCTGTACGTTCGCTGCCGTGATGCCGTCCACGACCACGTTGTCGAGCGTCACGCTGTTGATGTATGACGCGCTATACCCGTCGAGTGTGACTTTGGGTGTGTTCGAGCCACCGGCAACGTCGTGGAAGTTTTGAATCTTGATGTTCGTGTAATGCGGGATTTCTGTCCCCGTTGCCGTCGAATAAAATGGCGTCAGGAAAATCGGGTTCGACAGGTTCCGAACGCAGACATCACTATACGTGATGCTATCGACGAGCCCGCCACGGCTCGAGTCCGATTTGATTCGGATGCCGTTCGAGCTGCCGCCGCTCGTGCCCATGCCCATGCCGTCGATTGATAGATCGTAAACATTGACGCCCGATACACCACCCGGGAATTCACTGCCAATTGACATGCCGTGACCCGCGCCGAAGCGGTTGTGCGCAATAACGAGATTCTTGACCCCAGTATTGCCCTTGATGGCGATGTGGTCGTCCCCGGTGCTGATCTTGCTGCAGACGATGAAGCCGTTACTAGCCGCTTCGCCCGGGTTGACTCCGTCCGTATTGTGCGCATTGGAGTAGTTGAGCGCAGTGCCGACGCTATTGGTTGATTTGGAGGGAGCCTTGACCGTGATGCCCCATACAACAAAGCCAGTCGCGTTGAGTTTGACGTGGAACATCGGCGAATTGTGCAGGGTTATGCGATACAGCGTGAAGTTGGTCGCCCCTGACGTTTGAATCAGCGCGGGGCTCGAACCACCTCCGCCGTTTTGATCCCAAAATGAGCCCGTACCACCAATAATGGGCTCACCCCCTTGGCCATCAATGACGCCATCGCCGACGATTCCAGAATTGGCACCTTTGACTGAAATAAGTGCGGAAGCAGTGCCGTACACGTTGGGATCGCGCGTGCCGAACAGGGTTGTGCCCGTGTCAACCCAAAGGGTAACGCCAGTTGGAATAGTGATAGGTCCGGTGATGAATGAATTGTTGCCCCCACCGGTAGTCAATTTCAGGGCCATCCCCGAGCCGCACGAATTGAGAGCGGTTTGAATCCTCGACGTGTCGAGGCTGCTTTCACTCGGTACTCCGTTGGCCGCAACATTGAGACTCGCTTGCAATGTCGCGCAGGCTGCTGGAATTGTCGGTTCTGCAGGTAAGTTGGCATCCCCAGCGCCACAGGCGCTGCTCGTACTCGTGCCGCCGCCCGTTGCCGCAACGCCGCCGGTTGTCGGAGCGCCGCCGGTCGTTTTGCTGCCGCCAGCTGGAGTTGTTCCGCCGGTTGTCGGAGCGCCGCCGGTCGTTTTGCTGCCGCCAGCTGGAGTTGTTCCGCCGGTTGCCGATGCACCGCCCGTCGCCTTACTGCCACCAGTTGCCGTCGATCCACCCGTCTGCTTTGTTCCCGTTGCCGAGGTTCCACCCGTGGAATTGCCGCCCGCCGCGCTGCTTGCGCCGCCCACGGCTGCCGAACCGCCGCTCGCACCGCCTGTTGAAGCGAGCCCACCTGTCCCAGGCGTTCCCCCGCTCGACAAGGCGCCTCCCGTTGACGGCGAACCGCCTCCGGTCGGCGAGCTTCCACCAGTATTGCCGCCACTCGTGCCACCCGCGCCCGCCCCGCCTGCTGTTTGGCCGCCAGCGGACGATTGAACCCCACCCGTAGCCGTCGTTCCACCGTTCGTTGCGTCGCCGCCTGCGCCGCTCGAAGATGTCGAGCTACCACTGCAGCCGAGTAGCGGCGCTGCCAGCCATACGTACGCTACGAATTTTCGTGCATTGTACCCGTTGCGAATCAAGTGGTTCATATCTGCTCCGGCTATGAGACTAACCAAGGCTAGTGAGTATTATGGCTGACTGTCCCAACTGACTTAAAAGTCTGCCACGTTTTGGGTTTGGGCGACGACACTGAGGAGTGGTTGAAGAACCATGCCCAAAGAAAACAAGGATGGGGTCTCTCTTGGCCGCGGAGCGGCCGGGTTCAAGGAATCACTCCAGTGCAATCGCAGCACTAGTGTAGGTCGTTGGGAGTTACGCAAACGGCTCACGAAAATCACCGCTATGCCTGGAAATCGACATCGCGGTCGTGAAGTTTTGAACATAAATGGCAGCTGTGGCAGTCTTATCAACCATGGCTTCCGATAAACGGGCGGATCTTTGTGACCCCCACTCGATCGAGCAACTACCGCTGCTTCTGGCCGGAGAGCTCGGCAATTCTAACGCATCGGATATGCACACTCTCCAGAGGCTTTGGCCGCGGCTCGTTGAGCTTCGACTGAACACTGTGCTCGCCCCCGTGTATTGGGAGCTGTTCGAACCCGAGGAAGGAACCTTCGACTTTACACTGCTCGAAGAGCTACTGCGCTTGGCCAGGCAACATCGGCAGCGGCTCGTCCTTCTCTGGTTCGGTGCCTGGAAGAACAGCATGTCGTGTTATGTGCCCGGCTGGGTCAAGCGCGATACGGTTCGGTTCCCTCGCGCGCGACTCACCGATGGCAGCGCGCTCGAGATACTCTCCGCCTTTGTACCCGAGAATCTGGCGGCAGATTGCCGTGCCTTTACACGACTAATGACCTATCTGCACGACCACGATGCCGTCGAGCGCACCGTGGTCATGATCCAGGTCGAAAACGAAGTTGGGATGCTCGAGGAGGTTCGCGATGGCTGCTCTGCGGCAAATCGAGCGTTCCTTCAACCCGTACCGGAGGAATTTCTCCGCGCGATCGAGGCTAGGGGCGGTCCGCTAGCGCAACGAACGCGGGCCAATCGCGATCCGAGTGCCAACTGGACTCAGGTATTCGGCGAAGGACCGGCGTGTGACGAGATTTTTCAAGCGTATCACTATGCCTTGTTCGTCAATGCGTTAGCCGTTGCCGGCAAGCGGCAACACGCCATCCCGATGTTCGTCAACACCGCACTGAATCGATTGGGAGCCAAGCCTGGTCAATATCCGAGCGCTGGTCCGCTGCCCCACCTTTTCGACGTCTGGAAGGTCGCAGCGCCCGTGTTGGACTTGCTGGCTCCCGACATCTACTTTGCGGAATTCGAACAGTGGTGTCAGCACTACTCTTGCCCTGACAATCGCTTGTTCGTTCCCGAAGCGACGCGTGGAGCCGAATGCGCCGTAAATGCCCT
The DNA here is from genome assembly GCA_963819085.1 of uncultured delta proteobacterium. GTDB lineage: Bacteria > Myxococcota_A > Polyangia > Polyangiales > Polyangiaceae > FEN-1139. The sequence continues at coordinate 291,304 of CAWFUX010000048.1, read as the reverse complement.
GTACGCGATCGGCGAGTGTCAGGCGATTGGCTTTAGCCCGTTTGCGGTCGAGTCGATCGAGCCGACCGATTCGATGCTGCCCGAATGCTACCGAGCATTGACACTTCTCAATGACGAGATTCTGAATTGCCGTAAAAACAACGGAATGCGCGCGTTCATCGTAACGCGCAGTGAACCCTCCGCACGGTTCGAACTCGGGGGCTATCGCTTGAACTGCAGACACGATTTCACCTGGGAATGGTCCGGCCCAGGTTGACTGGAGGCAGACTGGCCCAAGGCTGGCGCAATGGTACTTGCTATCGGTCCCGATGAATTGCTCGTGATCGGATCTGGTATCATCGTCACTTTTGAGTCACTCGAAACCACTGGCGAACGCGTCGGGATTCTTGCCATCGACGAATTCGAAATGGGCGCCGAGAGCATTGTCAAACGCCGGCGGCTCAACGGCGACGAGAGTCACCAGGGCCGTCATTTGCGTATCCCGGCGAACACTTTCGGTGTACAGTCGATTCGACTTTACCGGTATCGATAGGGACACATCCCCATCCCGATTTCTGCGCACGGAGTCGTGTTATGTCGCGCAGCGTTCGTCGATTTAGCACGATGATTCCGTGCCGTTACGCCATAAATGCATTGAGCCTTTTCAAAGGCTCACGGGCAAGAAACTAACCGATGGGACCCTTTTAGTCGTCGTCTGGACGCGTTCCTTGAAAGCGACGCCTATAAGCGCCGGGGGGCAAACCCGATTCGCGGCGAAAGGCGACACTCAAGAGCACCTGGTTGGTAAAGCCGCTCATTTGGGCAATTTTCGGGAGATCGAGGCTGGTAGTCGAAAGCAATCGCTTTGCGATTTCCACGTGTGCCCTGCGAATCTCCTGCATAACGGTTCGCCCGAGGACGGCGCGAAACCGCCTTTCGAGGCGCTGTCAACTGCTCCCAACAGCGCCACACACGTGAGGTACGGTCAGTCTGCGATCGGCGTTATCACAAATCCATCCGACCGTTTTCACGACGAGCGGATCGGTCACTGCGAGCACGTCCGTGGAACGTCGCGCAACGACGTCCAGGGGCGAGATGACGACTCGCTTGCCGTTGGTTGGAGTACCCCCGAGCGCGCGGTGGACGAGATCGGCAGCTTCTTGGCCAAGTGTGCGCCACGGCACCGCGACGCTCGAGAGGGGCGGGGAGGTGAGCTCGCATTCGATGGTGTCGTTGTCAACACCCACGAGCGCAATTTCATCGGGAATTCGAACATCCGCAACGCGACAATAACGAGCCACTACGCGGGCCCAGGGATCACAGCAGGCGAAAATGCCGCATGGCTTTGGTAGGCTCTTGACCCAATTCGCAATCGCCGCAGCATCTTCCGCACTTCGAGGCGGATCCGCATTGTCTATCCACCAATCCTGCACAAGCTGTGCCCCTGCAGCCGCTGCGGCGGCGTGAAAATGTTGGTCGCGAGCTACTGCAAACGGACTCCCGGAAAACCGAAATGTCGTGAGAGTGCTCAGGCCCTTCGATAAAAGATGAGCGCAGGCCACGTTGGCAATCTTTTGCTCATCTACACAAACCGAAGCAATTCCTTCCGCTGTTCTATCGCTGTTGATCGAGATCAGCTTATGCTTACGAATCTCGGGCGAAAGGTGCGCAAAATAGCCGGGTGGCAGCACTGCAACATCCGGCTTCCATTCGCTGATCAACCATTCGAGATCGGCCGTTGGGTGGTAGTGCAGGAGGGTCCAGCCGCGTTCATGCGCGACACCCGCAAACCCCCGCAGCGCGCCCCTCGACCAACCTGCCGATGCGTCCAGGACTATTAGGACTCGAGGGCTTTTCACTGGGGGAACCTAGCACTTACGCACTTCATGGGCAGACTGCGGTAGCCCGGATTGGGTGGCCGTCACCTGATTGTGGCGTGGTTGAATCCGGAAAGATCGAACAACCAAATCAGAAAAGATGACGGCGGAATCGACTGTGAACTTGAGTGGCCAGTGGGACGCCTTGAAAGGCCCCGATCCAAAATGTCCGGAGTGGAAATCCACCGTGGGGGGCGTTGGGACCCTTGCTTGGGCGTAGTTGACGGCCAAACCCGTGTCGAAACAGGCTCAAATTGCCGAAACAAAGACAGAATCCTTTGTTTTTGAGTGACAAACCCAGGCCCCGGCTCGAAATTAGGCAGCGTGGTCTCACTTAAGGAGAATATTCGTGCTTGGATGACGTGCGCCCGCCGCGTCTTCATCTTCGATGAGCGACCCATCACATCGGGAATCCGTCACTGCTGGGTAGCACCCGTGCTGGCGCTTGCAGGGCTTGCAAGTGCCTGCGGTTCCAAGGTGGTCATAGCCACTTGGAGCTGCTCACAGTCATCGGACTCGGGGCGCCCGGAGCCGAGCGCTAGTGAAGCTGGTGATTTCGAGTTTCCGTGGTCCACGGGTTTCGAAGACGGATTTTGTGACTATCAGGGAAGCGGTGGGTTCTGTTTTGGGACGGGCGTAGCGTCCTACCAAATCGTTACCGCGCCAGTGCATTCAGGAAAGTACGCGGCGGCCTTCAGCGTGACAGCCAATCATACGGGCAACCAAGTCCGTTGCGTGCGTCAAGGGCCGCTCCCCGCGCAGGCCTATTATGGAGCGTGGTACTACGTTCCATCGCTTGCCACGAATAACAATGCCGTGTGGAATCTGTTCCATTTCGCGGGGGGCACCGGGCCAGGCGACACCTTGCACGGACTCTGGGACATCTCACTTATCAACAACAACGCAACTGGCGACTTACGGCTGGTCGTGTACCAATTCCCGATGACCGGTACTGCAGGCGGTACTCCGGCTCTGTCAGGCGATGCCACGATTCCGATCGGGACATGGTTTCATATCGTAATATTTATCAAGCGCGCTTCGGACGCAACTGGCGAGGTGCAGGTCTACCTGAATACCGCCAGCATTATGCACGTAACCGGTTTAATTACGGATGATTCTCAGTGGGGCCAGTGGTACGTCGGCAACCTGGCGGAGAACCTCACCCCGCCGGACTCCACCCTGTACGTCGATGACGTCACAATTAGTGGGGCGCTTTGACAAGGTCCGGCACACGCGTGATACGCGGCGTTGCGTGTGCTGCATTGTTGCTGCAAGCCGAAGTCTGCCTTGCCCAGACAGACGTTCCCGTAGATTTAAGCTGGGAAGCCCCCGAAGGTTGCTCACAGCAGGTCGAAGTGGAGCAGCAGATTCGTATGCTCGTGGGCTCCCCGGGTGAATTGCGTCAAGTGAGTCGCTTGCGGGTGACGGGAACCATCGAGCCGTTCAACGAGCACTACCGGCTGACGTTACTGATCGAAAGAAACACGACCCGTGGCACGCGCATCATCGAGTCCGATGACTGCCAAAGCCTCGGAAAGGCAGCTGCTGTCGTAGTTGGCCTTTTGGTGCGGCGGCAGAACTCGGGTCGTGAATTGACCGAGAGCGAGCTCAGTGGACGGCCAGAACCACAGCTCAATGTAGCGCCGCCCGCTGCACCAAAACCACCAGCGACTCAACCTCCACCTCAGGTGTCGCCCGTTGCAAAGGAAAGAACGTGGCGCTTGCTCATCCGTGGGCCCGAGTTCAGCGCGGATTTTCTGACGCTGCCTCGCACGAGCTACGGACTAAACTTGGGTCTTGGTGTTTTTCATAATGGGTGGCACGCGTTTATCTCGGGCGGGCCCTGGCTATCGCAGACCAAGTCCGCATTCGGCGTTCAGCCTTACCAGGCCGACTTTCGTCGTTGGTCGGCTGAAGCTTGGGTCTGTCGAGGTTCAAGACTGGAATCATTCGAAATCGCGCCTTGCGGGCTTTTGGCATTCGACGACGTCATCTCCCGGGCCTCGGGCGGCGGGCGGGTCCCGAGAGAGGCAAGTGCGCTGTGGCTTTCGGTTGGAGGCGGAATCGCGAGCTACTGGCATCTCGGACGCAACTTTGCGTTCGCCCTGCGTGGCTCGGGCCGGATCATGACGAAAAGACCGCAATTTCTCGTGGAAGACTTCCAGGGTGATGAGCAGGTGCACCGGGTGCCCCTCGGAACATTCGTAGCCTCGTTGGGCGGTGAGTGGATTTTTTGACGGCGCAAGTCTCGAGCTGCCACTGCCGTATTGCAAAGAATGCCGACAACCGACTCTGCAGCTCTTACTGCGTCATTGGACGTTGAGCCAGGGCCGGTCGTCCCCATCCCTGCCGTCAGTGTGCCGAGCTTTCCACGAATCTACAAACTCTACTTCGGCTTCGTCTGGTCCTGCACTCGTCGCTTGGGCGTCAGTGAGGCTGAGCTCGACGATGTCGTGCAGGAAATATTTATCGTCATTCACGGGCGGCTACACACGCTAGAGCAGCCCGAATCCCTGCGCAGCTGGATCTACGGAATCGTCCGGCGCACGGTCAGCACTTATCACCGAGCCAAGCGCGCCAAACTGGCCGCCTCTCTGACGCATATTACGGAACCCGTCGTGCAATACCCCCAACAGCCCTCACCACAGGAACTCGCCGAGCAGTCCGACCAGGTGAGGCTGCTCTGGAGCCTGCTAGAAAAACTAGACCCGCCCAAGCGCGAGGTCTTCGTCCTTGCCGAACTCGATGAAATGACGGTTCCCGAGATTGCCTCTGCAATCGAAGTTCCGCTGAATACGGTTTATTCCAGGCTACGCGCCGCCCGCCAAGAACTTGAGGATGCTCTTGCAAGGCATCATGCCCAAGCTATTAAAAGAGGCCGATCATGTCCGACTTGAGTCCCGAACTAATGGAGCTGGTGCTTGCCGGAAAGAGCGCGGCAAGGCCTTCCGAAGCAGACTCGGCGCGCGTTATGGCAGCGCTGCGCGCGCGCTTGGGCGACGCTGCGGTGCTCGGAGCCGAAACAGGTCGAGCTGCCGCCGGGAGTTCATCGGGGTTTGCGTTCGGAAAAGTGGCTGCAATTGGGATTGCGGGGTTGGCCGTCGCTGGAGGTTTTTGGTTCTTTACGGCACGCACCCCGCGGGTCGTCTCGAGTGAGCCGCAAGCGATTCCAAGTGTCGCAGCAACAATAGCAGCCGAGACCGCCGTGGTACCGGCGGCGATGGCTTCGAGCGCGCCTGTTTCGCCTCAATTGGACGAGGCCGCGCTGTCTGGCTCGAACAAAGTGGAGCACAGCGACGCGCGCGCAGTCGCCTCGCATCACGGCCGCGACAGCCTCTCCGAAGAGGTGGCAATCCTGTCACGCGCCGAAACCGAGCTGCACGCGGGCAAACCCGAAGCTGCACTTCGGTTGCTGAACGAACACGAACGCAGGTTTGGCAACGGTCTCTTGGCGGAGGAGCGCATCGCGGCGCGGGTGCAAGCCCTCTGCGCACTCGGGCGAACGAGCGAAGCCGATGCACAATTGGCACGCCTATCGCCCAAGTCACTGCACGGCGAGCAAGCGCGGCAAGCGTGTAGTCCTCAGAAGTGACGCGCGAATACCTTCGTGGCCCCAAGTAGGTACGCCTTGAAATCTCCCAACAAATTTCGGCGTTGAATACTTGGGGCCATACCTTATTTTGATGGTGTTTGGGGCAACTGGAAAGGATGCCTTTCCCGCTTGGAAGGTCGGTGACCTGGCAACGGCACTTGAAGATCACAACGGTATTGCAAGACCAGACGGGACTTGCTCGGCGTCGATTTTAATAATGGAAGTATCAACTTGGTGTCACTGCACGCTTTGTAGTGAACCGCCGGCCGGGGCCGGCTTTCGGGAGCGTTGGACTTATGAGGCAAGCAATCGTTTTTTGTGCGCCGTTACTTGCGAGCTTAGCAACCGTATCGCTAGCGAGTGCCACAACCTATTACGCGAAGCCCGGTGGTACTGGAACCACATGCGGCGCGACAACCGAATGCTCACTAGGTACCGCCGCGGGCAAGGCCGGCGCGGGTGACACCGTGATTCTCAGGGACGGCAACTACGGCAAGACCTCCCTGAGCCCGCCGAACTCTGGAAACTCGAGCGCTTGGATCACATTTCAAGCCGACGCTGGTGCAACCCCCATCATCGACGGCGCCGGGGTTGGGAGCAGCACGTCACAGTACCTTAGGTTCATCGGCATCGTTTCGCGCTATAACCAGTACGGTGGCTTTGGCAACGGCTATTCCGCCGCTTGCGCTCAAGCTCAAAACGGCAATATGCAGTACATCAACTGCATTGCCGACGGCAATGGCATCAATGGCATAGCCCACTATTGCGCGGGGGGCCTGCTTATCCAGCAGTCCATTTTAGCCCACAACGGCAACGGCACGAGTTCATGGTCGAGCGCCGTGAATCTCTATGGCGTCACCGGCGGCACTTCCAGCAATATCGTTAGAGAGACGGTTTCGTTCGACACCATCGACACCTCGAGTACCCACTCGAGCACTGGCAAAGCTACCGACGGCAGTGGCTTCATTTTGGACGAGTACAGTCAAGGTGCCACATTCCTCAACAATATCGGTTTCGAGAATGGCGGTTCGTGCATTCGGCTCACGAATAGTTCCAATTCTCTGATCGTCAACAACACTTGCTATGGCAATGGCAAGGATCCGTTGGCTCTGTACAACGATGAGATCTTGTACTCCGACGCGGCCTCGCGAACCGGTGCATCGCTGATCAATAACGTTATCGTCGTGACGACGACCGGTAAGAACGCGATTGGAAACGGGACCGGCGTTACTCAAACGAATAACGTTACCAACGCTCCCACGTCGGCCTTCGTCAGCGTGCCCGGAGCGGCGAACATCGACTTCAACCTGACATCCTCGGCCACGACACTTATCGACAAGGGCACGACTAGCAACGCCCCGACGAATGACATCGGCTTCGATCCAAAGTGTATCAAACAGGGTACACTTTCCGGAAGCAGTCTACCGAGTTGGCTCACCACACCACCCAGTTGGTGGACGTACGTAATCGACTACGCGTACATTCAGCAAATCGGGGGAGTCGCCAGTTGCTTCAACCCGAGGACGCGAACGGCCGTGCCGGACATCGGTGCATTCGAATACAACGGCACTGCCGCCGGCGGGAGTCCAGGCACCGGTGGCGCGCCTAGTACTGGAGGTATGGCGAATGGTAGCGGCGGCACACCGAGTACTGGCGGAGTCGCGAATGCCACGGGTGGTAAAGCGGCAACCGGTGGCGGGACGAGTGTTACGACCACGGGTGGCTCACTGGGCGCGGGCGGAGTCGCTTCGACGGGTGGCAAAGCAGCCACTGGCGGCATAATGAACGCAACCACGGGTGGCTCTGCGGTCGTAGCCGTTACCGGCGGGGCAAACGGAATCGGCGGAGGCCCGTGAACGGGCGGCACGCCTGGCGCTGGCGGCACGCTTGGCGCGGGCGGTCTGATGAACGCCAATACCGGTGGAATGGGATTGACCACTGGCGGAGCCGTCGCGGTCGGTGGCAATTCGTCAGTCGCGGGCGCGCCTGCGACCGGGGGCTCGCTGGGTTCGGCGGGCGATTCGAGTACGGAGACTGCTGGCGCGGCAAATACTGGCGGAGCCGGCACTTCAACTGACGCGGGCAGCTGCAGTTGCCGTATCGCCGGTCAGCGGTCGATGTCCACGTCACTCGCGGGGCTCGGACTGTTCGGCCTCGCACTAATGCGCACCTTGCGGCGCAGACGATCGTAACGAATATTCGATTCGCCGACGATCCTAATCAATTCGAATCGAGGACATCACGCGGCACTGGATCGTTTCTGGTCCCACCTGGCCCACCAACCGAACTCCTGGGCGCCGCGGAGCCAAGCTCGCGCCCGGCGTCGGCGCGACGCACAAGCCAGCCATTCCTTCGCGACAACCGGGATTGCAGATATTGCGCGCTCGAGTCTCGATCGCAGAGTGGCGCCGCATCGTGTAATCTCCCTGGCAATGATCGCCCCTCCCCCGATGCCCAATTGGGAGCAGCTGCCAAGCACCGACGCGGGCGCTTACTACCGATTGGAGCCCGGCGTGATCGCGGCCGTGCCCAAACCCGGCTACCAGCAAAGTCCACAATCGGCACAAGCCTCGCTGGAGGCTCTCGATCGCATCGCACAGGCGGAAGGTCGTAAGCAAGCCGTCATCGTGCTGGTCAACCGTGTGGCTTCACAAGATGCGGCGGCGCGCCGCGTTTGGTCGAGCCCGCGGCCCAACGAAACGCGCTGCGCACATGCGCTCGTCTGCAACACGCTGCTCGCCCGAGCCATCGGCTCCTTCTTCCTCGGGCTCAACAAGGCCGCGATTCCAACCCGCATGTTTGCCGATCTCGAGAGCGCTCAGATTTGGGCGCGGCAGATGGCAGAGGAGTGCAGTGGCCCCCTCTGACGATAGTCCAGCGAACGGGCAGATAGGACGCGAGGTCGCAGCGCTGAGCGACGTCCTGCTTGGAGTTGCCCGAGGGGAGTTTGATGTTCGCGCCGACCGCGACTTTAGCGGTGGCCCAATGGATGTGCTGGCGTTTCTGGTTAATTCAATGGCAGAAGAGGTCGGCGACCTAGTCCGCCAACTCCACGAAGAGCGGCAGGAACTTCAACGGACCCGTGACAAGCTGCTGCTGGCCGCGAAACTCGCGTCGCTCGGCGAACTCGCTGCGGGAGTTGCGCACGAACTCAACCAGCCGCTCACGGCAATCCACATGCTGATCGAGTTGCTGACGGCACGTCCCGATGCGACGATCGCCGAGAGTCACCGTGACCTGGAGACCCTTTCGGAGGCGGCTCGTCGCATGGGTAGCATCGTCGACAACGTGCGCATGTTTGGTCGCGCAGCGCCGTTGAAGCTGGTTGCACTGGCCGCACTGGCGCCAGTCCAGGCGGCTTTGGCGCTGCTGTCCGAGGGCCTCGAGCGCCAAGGGGTGCACGCCGAGTTGCGGCTCGACCGAGCGTTGCCCGAGGTCATCGGCGACGCGGACCGATTGCAGCAAGTGTTCATCAACCTGCTCACGAACGCGCGCGACGCACTGGGCGAATTGCCTGCGCAAACCTCGCGTGAGCTCATCATCGAGATTCGAGGCGAAAGGGATCGTGTCGTGTATTCGTTCACGGACAATGGGCCCGGTATTCCAGAACCCATTGCTCAACGCATCTTCGACCCGTTTTTCACCACCAAGGGTGTCGGGATTGGCACGGGCCTCGGGCTGTCGCTCTCCCATGGAATCGTCGGTGAACATGCCGGCGTGCTGCGCCACGAACCTGTTGCGCCTCGCGGGTCGCGCTTCATCGTCGAGCTGCCGACAGTCGGTGAAAAGGGCTACCCTTGATGTGTGCTGCACTCTCGGGGTTGCGTCTGTTGCTCGTCGAGGACGACTCGATGGTTCGACTGCTGCTCGAGCGCACTGCCAGCGCGTTGGGTGCAGAGGTCGAGAGCGTTGAAACTGGAACGCGTGCGCTCGAACTCCTCGAACGCACGCGCTACGATGTCGTCTTGACCGACCTAAGGATGCCGCGAGTGTCTGGCCTAGACCTGGTCGAATTCGCTCGCCGCAACTGGCCCGCAACAGGTCTGGTCGTTGCTACCGGCTTTGCAAGCCCAGAGGACGAGGCTCGAATCCAGCAGCTAGGGGCGGTATTGCTGCGCAAGCCCTTTGGCGGCTCCGCACTCGAGTCGGCACTGCAGCGCGCGATCAGCGCGACTTCTGAGCCTCTGATGGCATGACGGCACGGAAACGCAACACCATTGAATGCATCGATTCCGTGCCGTCACGACAAAAAGAACAAGGGTAAACATACGACGCCGAAGACCAGGTCTTTGAGTTGCTCGGCATGCCGAAGACCGTCATACTCGGCTAATTCGGATGACTCCAAAATACGTCGGAATTACGTGCGCGCTGGGTTTGTGCCTCGGGTGCGGACGACAATCGAATCGCACCGAGAGTAATGCTTCGGCCTCGGCATCGGCGACGCACTCGGGTTCGCCACGAGCATCCGCAGAACGCGCGCCCAGTCTCCCGGAGCCGACTCGGTTGGCGAAAATGCCGATTTCCGCTTACAGGACGTCGCTTGCGCTCGATGATGAAGCCGTGTACTTGCTCACGACCAACGCTGCATATCGGCTGGTGCCGGGCCAACCTCAGCAGGGAATCGAACTCGATTTAGGCATTGGGGCCACGCTCACTCAATCGGCCTTCATTTTTTGGTCCAAAGGTGCCATCTGGAGCGCACCGAAGAACGGCGGAGTGACGCGCCAGATTGCAAGGTTTCCGCACCAACCGCAGTACTTCGTGACCTCCGGCGAATCGTTTGCGTGGGTCAACCAAAGTGATGACGGGCTCTACACGATTCAGACGCTGAGCGGGCCCAAACCTCGAGTTCTCGTGTCTTCGACAGGCGAGATTAGCGCGCTCAACATGATCGGCGAATCGGTGTACTTCGTGCAGCGGCCAACGGATGGCACTTGGCGAATCGGCAGCGTTCGAATTACCGGCGGCGAGCCCGCCTATTCAACGGAGAGAAAAGGGCGCACGCCTGCCATGCTCACCGGCTCTGACTACATCTACTATTACGACGTGGACAAGTCGGAAATCCGAAAGCTGTTGCCTGATCTTCACCAGGAAGAACTAGAGCTCAGGGATTTCGTGTGCTCGCCCATCAACGTCGCCAGCCGGATCTACTGCGGTTGCGTAGAAGGGCTTTTCGAGGTGTCCAAAGAGGACCATAAACCGCGTGTGCGCATGTACGGTCGTCGCGGCTCGATAACGAACATCCGATCTAACGCGAAGCTCGTGGCGTGGACTTTCGATGCGGGGCCGGAGATGCTCGCCGTGGAGATGCTCCCCGTGGCAGCGCTCGACGGTAAGGCTGCTGCCCGGCCAGATTAGTCGTGCACGCGTCCAACCCGCGGCACCGTGGACTCGAGGCGGCCCGGTCGTGCGTAGACTCACTCGGAGTCACGGAATCAATTTTCTCCTCTCGGAGCCCGATCCAGGTCATTTGCCCAGAGATCAAAATTCTTTTGCGCGGGCCCGCGAGGATGTGCCGTAGGCCCACTGGGGGGCGAATCCTTGGCGTCGGCGGTCCGGCCCCATACGGGAGGGGAATGTGCGGCTTTGAGTGAGTCACAAACAGACAGCGCTGCGCACATTGTGATGATTGCAGGAATACTACACTCGAGTCAACATGCGGTGGGGTTCCGAGACTAGAATCGATGACGGAATCGTCCGCTGAGCGTCACTGCGCGATAGTGGTGATGAATGACCTGCCCCCGGCGTGAATCGTTGCCAGCTGTGGTCTTTTTGGAGGATTAAATGCGAAGTATTTCTCGCGCCCCTGTTGGGCGATTTAGTGATCCCAGGTTGTTCGTTCCTGTAGCGCTTTGCCTTGCGGCAACGGGGCCGCTCGGATGCTCCGGCTCGGATTCGCCGGAAGGCTCAGCCGGCGCAGGGGGCATTGGCGTTGGAGGCGTGACGAATTCTGGCGGCACCTCGGCCATCACAGGTGCGTCAGGTGGAAAACAGAGTTTGGGTGGAGCCTCTACGTCGGGTGGAGCTCTTGCATCGGGGGGCTCTAGTGCCACCGGAGCGTCGACTTCAGTGGCAACCGGTGGAGCGGGAGCGAACGGAGGAAGTTCGCCAACGGGCGGCGCGAAGTCTACGGGAGGCAGTGTTTCAAACGTGGGAGGTGCAGTTTCTACTGGCGGTGCCATCGCGACCGGAGGCACGACGAGCTACGGAGGCTCAAGCTCGACCGGCGGCGCGTCGACTGCCGGTGGTGCCGCTCCAACCGGTGGGGCACGACCCACCGGAGGCACCAACGCGACAGGCGGATCCCGCCTCACTGGAGGGGCGAGCACAACTGGCGGCACATCGGCCACGGGTGGAACGAATGCCACGGGTGGCACGAAGGCCACTGGCGGCACCCTAGCAACGGGTGGCACGACGAGCGGCGTTTTAGGCGCAACCCCACCGATGGGCTGGAACTCGTGGAACACGTTCGGTTGTAATGTGAGCGAGTCGCTCATCAAGGGAGTGGCCGATACTTTCGTGTCGAGTGGCATGCTGGCTGCCGGCTATCAGTACGTCAATCTCGACGATTGCTGGATGAACGGACGCGACGCGAGTGGAAAAATTCAAGCAAACGCGAGCAATTTCCCCTCGGGAATGGCTGCTCTCGCCACCTACGTTCACGGCAAAGGTTTGAAGATTGGCCTTTACTCGACACCCGGCACGAAGACTTGCGCCAACATATACAGCGGTTACACGGGCGGCGTTGGGAGCCTCGGTTACGAGACGAGCGATGCTCAAACCTACGCGTCGTGGGGTATCGACTATCTTAAGTACGATAAGTGCACGGCCGCGCTCAGCGGGTTCGCCGTCATGCGCGACGCATTGAAGGCAACGGGGCGGCCCATATTCTACAGCATCAACCCGGGGGACGGAACGGGCTGTCCCCCCAACAGCTGCTCAATCAACCTGGTCAATACCGCCAATATGTGGCGGATCGGCTATGACATCAACGCGAGCTGGGCATCCGTTACGTCGCTCATCGATCAGGATCAAAACCTTTATTCCTATGCGGGGCCTGGACATTGGAACGATCCGGACATGATGGAGGTCGGAAAACTCGCGAATAGCACCGAAGACCAAGCACACTTTAGCATGTGGGCAATTCTCGCAGCACCGCTCATTGCAGGCAACGACATACGCAGCATGAGCGCGTTGACCAAGACGATCCTCACCAACACCGATGTCATCGCGGTAGATCAAGATCCCCTCGGTTCGCAAGGTCAGTTAGTCGCCACGCCGGGCACGAATCTGCAAGTGTGGTCCAAGACCCTTTCCGGGACGAACACACGCGCAGTCGCGCTATTCAACCGCGGCACTGCAGCCGCGTCGATGACGGTCCAATGGACCGCGCTTGGAATTCCGGCGGGTGCAGCAACCGTTCGAGATCTTTGGAGCCACACTGATCTCGGATCATTCACCAACTCCTACACAGCTTCATCAGTGCCGAGCCATGGCGTCGTTTTGTTCAAGATCGTGAGTGTTCCATGAAGAGTCTCCCCGAGCCCAGAGTCTGAGTGCATTCACGTTGTGGCGTGCAATTCAATACGACTTCAACCTGGATATGGATGGGCCGTCTTGTATCGGCCTGCTTTCTGGCGTGACGTCACGCGTAGCCACGTGCCGCGTCTGCCGCTGTCCGCGACGTTACTTGCCCGGGCGCGCGTCGCAAGCGCCCCGCGATACTTCTCCGTGAAGTGACTTCGGGGAAAGTAGGGCCAACTGCGCGTCAGCTGCGGCTGTTCGCCCCAACGCACACAGCGCTTGAACACGCGCGGCGATTCGCTCCTCGGCGAGCAGCCCATTGCCGAACTTACGCTCGTGTTCGTTCAGTATCTCCAGTGCTGCGGCGGGTTTGCCGTTGTGAAGGGCCGTTTCTGCGCGTGACAGTAGCGCAACCTCTTCCGCTAATTTGTCGCGAGCGTGATGTGAAGCAACGGGCGGCGCATTACGGTCAAGGGCTGGGCTTCCGACGACCGCAACGTCAATACTCGTGCGATCCGGCGCGGTCGGGGTCGTCGATGCAACGGCGGTGGGCGCCTTATCCAACGATGCTTCCTGCACCGTCTCGGTGTCACGCGACGATTTCGATTCAATCGGGAATGCTAGGTGATTGCGTGCCGCAAAAAACCAGAGGCCTCCGATCAAGGCCAACCCCGCTAGACTAATGAGAGTAACCTTTGCGAGTAGAATCCCCGACGTGGCGGATGTGGCAGCTGCTTGCGCACTTTCGGTACCAATGAAGGCGGCTTCGCCCAGGCGAGCGCGTAGCGCACTCTGTATCCGATTTGAGTCGGCTGCAGTTGGAAGGCAGGTGCGCTTGCTCGCCATGACAAGCGCTTCGAGTTGTGGGCTCAGTTCGGACATGACATTTTTAAACCGCAGTGTCGCGAAAAACCTCTATCCGTCAAAAAATCCACTCACAGGCTACTGAAACGTTAAGCGTACCCAATGGTACTTTGTGTGCTTGCCCAAACCCCGAAAACGTTTCGACCAGGAAACGCGGGCGATTTGTGGTGTTTTGCCCGGTGCCTTGGGCTGCTAGCGCCACGCGGAAACTCAGATGCAAGTAGACGGAAATTCCGCCACCAATCGAAAGCTATTAAGATTTCTTATTCATTGAATCGTAGCGATCGCCCGCCACACTGGCCGCGAGGTCTTCTGCTGTGAGTACAACGCAATAATAGGGTTAATACCCTAGCGACATGTGCAGAATATTAGCAATGCAGATTTGCCCCTTGCGTTGGCAGCGCGCTTAAGAAAAAGCTCGATGTGAACCAGTGCCGAAATGGGGATCGCAGGCGCGCCGCTGATGTCGATTGTGGCGGTGTGAGGCAGTGGATCAACGACGCACAGACGGAGGCCGCCGCCACCGTTGTTTGCGGCCATGCACGATGCGGTCTCTGAGCCTACCCCAATACCCGATCAACTCGTGGAGCTCGTTCATCCTAAGGTTCCTGCGTCGCCCGCAAAGTGAGAGTCGTTTTCCGATATTCCGACGGAAATTGCTTCCCAACGGCACTGCACGATTAGCGGCCCGGTGCGATTCCGAGGCGCCGATTAGGCAAATGCTGGAGGATTCATGCGAAACAGACTTATCGGACTCGTAGGCACGATCGTGTTGGCCGCTTGCAGCGGCAACGACAGCAGCGGGGCCGGAGCCGGAGGTGGTCCAGGCAATGGCGGATCTCCGGGCAATGGAGGGAGTGCCGGCAATGGCGGCAGCAGCCAACCGGCTGCTTGTTCCAATGTGTCGCCGTGCGGCGGCGTCGTCGTTGGGAGCTGGAACGTGACGTCGTCGTGTCTGAGCCTGGCGGGTAACATGGACGTATCGTTAGTTGGTGTGGGTTGCTCGAGCGTGCCCGTCACCGGGTCCCTCAACACGACCGGAACGTGGACCGCCAACGCCGACGGTACGTATACAGACAACACGACCACGACGGGCTCCGTGACGTTTCCATTGGCCCCCGCGTGCATGACGATTTCGTCGGTGCCTACAACCTGCGATAGAGTGGGGAGTATCTTCGAGGTGCTAGGCTGGTCCTCGTCCAGCTGTAAGGATAACGGGAGCGGCGGGTGCAACTGCTCGGCCACCGCCAATCAGAGCGGCGGGCTGGGGCTTGTATCCGCTTTCGCGTCAACAAGCGGTGCATACTCGACGTCTGGCAGCGTGCTCACGACCGATGACAAACTGACGTACTCGTATTGCGTCTCAGGAAGCACGTTGACAGTCACTCCACAGGCAGCGGCCCTCTCGGGTACGATCGTACTCCAGAAGAACGGCACCTCGGGTACCGGTGGCGCAACGGGTAGCGGCGGACAGCCGGGTTCGGGCGGAGCCCCCGGTACAGGCGGGATCGTTGGCACGGGAGGAATTATTAGCACCGGCGGTACCAGCAGTCCCAACGCTACAGGCGGCAAGAGCAGCACGGGCGGAGGCCCCTCGGCCACGGGTGGTGTTGGCAACATGGGCGGAGTCACGGCTACGGGCGGTAGGAGCAGCGCATCAGGCGGGACTCCCCCTGCAACGGGAGGCAGTAGCGGCGTGGGAGGCGGGACAAAGAGCAGCACGGGCGGGGCTCCCCCTGCGACAGGTGGTAATAGCAGCACGGGCGGGGCTCCCCCTGCCACGGGCGGAAGCGCCCCAGGCGGCTCCACGAGCAAGTTGCCTTGCGATATCTATGCAGCAGCCAACAACACGTGCGTCGCTGCGCACAGCACGGTGCGCGCACTTTTTGCCGCGTACAGCGGGAAGCTTTATCGAGTTACCAACACGGCAGGGGCGAACAAAGACATTCTCACCCTCACTGCTGGAGGTGTCGCGGACTCGTCCGTCCAGGACACGTTCTGTTCCGGCACGACATGCACTATCACAATGGTTTACGACCAGTCTGGGCACGGAAACGACGTCGAAGCCGAGACCCCAACTAGTGTCGTCGGCGGCCACACTGGCGAGACAGCCGCCAAGGCGACGGCGGAGTCGGTGACTCTCAACGGTCACAAAGTCTACTCGCTCTATACAACAGTCAGCCAGGCCTATTGGCACAACGGTTCCACGTCCGGGATGCCAACGGGCAGCGCTCCCCAAGGGATCTACATGGTGACGAGCGGCACGCACTATAACAGCGGATGCTGCTACGACTACGGCAACGGCGAAACCAGCCGAACTTATGTAGCTGGCAATTCGATGGATTCCGTCTACTTCGGCAGCTCGACGCAATGGGCCCATGGGACTGGTTCCGGCCCGTGGATCATGGCCGACCAAGAAAACGGAATGATCATAGGCAACAACAACACACCGAGCATCACGTACAAGTTCGTCACCGCCATCGAGAAGAACAATGGCACGTCGGAGTACGCGCTCAGGGGCGGCGACGCCACGACCGGGGCCTTGACCACGGGGTACAAGGGTGCGGGGAAGGGCACGATGGTGAAGCAAGGTGCTGTCGTTCTCGGAAGCGGCGGTGACTGTTGCTACAGCAACAACAACGGGAGTGCTGGAACCTTCTACGAAGGGGCTATCGTCGCCGGCTATCCGTCCGATGCGACGGAGGATACAATTCAGGCGAACATCGTCAGTGCGGGCTACGGTAAGTAGCTCGCAGCACGTGACCGATAGCCACGCCAGCCGACGAAAGAAAAGCGACGACCGAGCGGCCGAGTTCGTGATGCTTGAGGAGCGCGTCTTCTCAGTGAAGAGGCGCTTTCTGGCCATGTACAAGAAGGCCCACGCGGGGCACATCGGTAGCTCGCTATCGTGCGCGGAGATTCTCGTCTTTTTGAGGTTTGCATGGATGCAGGACGACGACACGTTCATTTTATCCAAGGGCCATGCGGTGGCGGCGTTGTATTCCCTGCTCGCGGAGCTGAACGTCCTTAGTCCTAATCAGATTGATTCCTATTATGAAGAGGGGACGCACCTGCCAGCCCTTCCTCCGTTCAACACGATAAGGGAGATCCCCTTTGCCACGGGGAGTTTGGGTCATGGTCTCTCGCTTTGCACTGGCATGGCCATTGGTGCGCTTCTCAAACGGAGCGAACGGTGCTTTTTCTGCGTAACGTCCGACGGTGAGCTCGACGAAGGCAGCGTCTGGGAAGCCGCCCTCTTCATTGCGCATCGCAAGCTGACCAACCTCGTGTGGCTGATCGATCGCAACCATATTCAAGGAATCGGCCGAACCGAGGAGGTAGTGGCTCTGGAACCTCTCGACGCGAAATTGCGTGCCTTTGGCTTCCACGTTGTCACCGCCGAGGGACATGATTTCGCGTCATTATTGGCTGCGCGCGACGAGTGCACGCACGTTCTCGAGCGCCAGGATGCGCCGGTAGCCATCATTGCCAACACAATCAAAGGTAACGGCATCAGTTACATGCACGACACAGTGGATTCCCACTACCTGCCGATGGACGACGCACAATACGAGCAAGCTCTCGACGAACTGGCGCGCGCGCACGAGGCTGCGGTGAGGGGCTACCGGAATGCGGGCTGAGTTCGCGCAAGCGATGATCGCGCTTTTCGAGAAGCGAGGGGATCTCGTATTCGTCACCGGTGACCTCGGGTACATGGCTCTCGAGGGTGTCAAAAAGGCGTACGGCGAGCGCTTCATCAACGCCGGTGTCGCAGAGCAGAATGCAGTCTCGCTTGCCGCAGGACTGGCTCGCGAAGGGCACCTTCCGTGGGTGTACAGCACGGCACCTTTTACCGTGCTGCGTCCTTACGAACAGATCCGCAACAACGTGTGTCTGCACAAACTTCCCGTCAAGCTCGTCGGCAATGGCGGCGGCTACGGTTTTGGCATCATGGGAGCGACGCATCACGCCCTCGAGGATGTTGCTGCGATGCGCGTGCTACCCAATATGAGGATCTATGTTCCGCTTACCGCGAGCGACGTGGATCAGGTCGTCAGCACGATGGCAGAGGACCCACTACCCAACTACTTGCGTCTGAATGCTGCCGCCCCAATCCCAGGAGTAGTACCAAGGTTTGCGCAGTGGCGTAGGATCAAGCCTGGCCGAAGGTGTGTTGTCGTTGGGATGGGGCCAGTCCTCGGTAACTTATACGATCTGGGTAATCAGGAGCTGCTCGACGACATCGAGATATGGAGTGTGGGGATGTTGCCCATTGATGACATTCCTGCCGACCTCATTGCCAGCATCCGGGAAAAGCGGTGTGTCGTGACCATTGAAGAACATTATCGCGCCTGCGGACTGGGAGAAGCTCTTAGTTACTTGTTCCTATCACAGGGCGTCGTGCCACAATCCTTCACCTGTCTTTATGCCCTAGGATATCCCACCGGACGTTACGGCAGCCAACGCTGGCACCAGGAGGAAAGTGGGCTAGCTGGTCAAGGCTTGCGCGAGCGCCTGCAGAAGGTCATTTATGGCTGAAGGTTCCGTAGCGAGCAAAGCGCCATGACG
This sequence comes from uncultured delta proteobacterium, assembly GCA_963819085.1. Taxonomy (GTDB): domain Bacteria; phylum Myxococcota_A; class Polyangia; order Polyangiales; family Polyangiaceae; genus FEN-1139. The sequence goes on along the minus strand of CAWFUX010000048.1, from coordinate 272,899 downwards.
TTCGCTCCGAGGGCCACGAGCGTTCTGATCACGGGGACGACCTCAGGCCTCGGTCGGGCGCTTCTCGAACATTACGCGGCGGGCGGGGCAACGATTATTTCGGTAAACCGTCGCCGCGTTGTAGAGCTCGAATCTCAGTATCCGTCCGTTCGTTTCGAGTGCGTGGATGTCCGTTCAGCGGAGGACGTCGGCAAGCTGATTTCTGGTCTTTTCGAGTCCGGTCAATTGCCGGATGTGTTCATCTTGAATGCCGGGATCAACCGTGTCAACAATGACGAATCGTTCCAATTGTCGATCTACAGGGAAGTCATCGATACGAACCTTTACGGTGTTCTGAATTTCGTAGAGCCGCTGACCCAGCTGCCATCGAACCAGGTTCGGCGACATGTGGTGGCTATCAGTTCTATGGCCAATTATGTGGGCAACCCGTACGGCCTCGGCTATTATACCAGCAAAAAAACTCTAACGGCTTGCTTCGAGGTTTGGGCCAAAATGTACGCGGGGACGGACCTAGTGTTCCAGCGGGTCATGCTGGGCCCCGTTCGCACCGCGATCTACACAATGGCCGACAAATTTCCGGCCTGGATGGTCTGGATCAAGAACCTATTTTCCGCATCGCTCAACGCTGCGGCGCGGGCAGTCTCACGGTTTGCTTTGACCCGTAAGAAGAGGCTGATCTATCCGTGGCAGGCCTTTCCACTTTACGTTGCAATGTGGTTCGGTCAACGCTTGATCCCCGGCTTCTTCCAAGGGCGAAAGACGCTAGACGGAAAAACGCGCCGAACAGCCGCAGGGTAACGCGATTGCGATACAATGTGATCACGATGAAGTTCCTCCGGCGTGCGTTCCGTCCATCCCTGGCCGTCACTTACAGACTATCGGACCTAGTCGCGGTCTCGCTGACTGCGGCGGTGGTGGCTCTCTGGGCAGCAGTCGCGGGAGGCTCGTTTTCGCTTCTCGTGCTCGTCGCGTGCGAGGCCGTGTTCTTCGCATTCTATTGGGTCGGGTCGCTCTTCGCCGGTTGGAGGCCTTTGGCAGCGGGAGTCCTGTTCGATCTTCCACTGCGTTTGCTCGTGGGATACGCCGCCATCAATACGGCGCTGCTCGTGCTCGCCTGGCTGTCGCCGCTCGGCATCATTGCAAACTTTGCCATCTTACTCGCAATCGCAACCTTACTGTTTCTCGCGACACCGGTACGCAAGGGGCAGAACTCATCAGTCTTAAGTCAAGTTTCACCAAAAGTTAGCGCGGAAAATACGGCGTCCATGGCAGGGAGGAGTCCCGTTAGTTTTTTGGTTGTCGGTATTTGCCTCTGCGCTGCGACGCTCTGGTGCCAAGATTCGATTCGCCCCATTTCGGTTCAAGGCAACGTCGTCTTAGTGAAGCCTTGGGTGGACGGCTTCTATCACGCGGTTCACATTCGAATCTTCGGTGCCAGCCACGGCGCGTCGTCAATCGAGGACTTCCGCTTAGCTGGAGTGCCCGCCCGCCTTTACCATTATGGGGTCTACCTGACGCCAGCGTTGGTGAAGCAGATATCCGGAATCCACTCCTACACCGCCTTTGCAGGGATCCTGTCACCCATGGGGGTCTTTTTCACCGGGCTTGCGGCTTACGCTTTCTTCGGGTCTTTGTGGGGCGCTTGGCCCGGCATGGCCGCAGCTGCTGCGCTGCTCCTTTTGCCCGACGGCGTGCAGCAGGGCATGCAGAACACCTTCATGTCCTATCACTGGCTGACGCAGATCTCGCCCAGCGCAACATACGGGTTGGCCCTTTTGGCCGTCGCTTGGCTCTTCGTCATTCGGGGCAGCGTACAGGGTAATCGGTTGCAGGTTATCGCAGGCTGGCTAGTCTCGGGTATTGTCATATTTTACAAGCTGCACTTCTTTTTCGCGAGTGCGCTCCTGCTCTTGCTGATTCCTCCACTGTTCTTTCACGGGCACATCAGGCTTCGCTGGCGAGTTCTGTGGGCTGCCTCGGCGAGTGTAGTTTACTTTGCGACCATCTTTTTCGGGCAAAAGGTGCCTGGCGTTCCTCTAATTCGCTTCGATGGTTCGGCCGTGGGTGAGATCCTCAAGTTGGTTAATTCTTTCACTCCACCTGGGACGTTGCGCACCTACCTCGACCATCACATCGGGCGCAAAAGCTCCGTGTCTTCGAACCTTCTTATCGGCGGCCCCTTCATTCTGCTGGCAACTCTTGGGCTCTTCGTGCTAGGACTAGTGATTCTAGTCATCCGCCTTCGCAGGCGCACGTCACTGCTCTACGTGCTCTTCCCGCTCTTACTCATCGCCAATTTCCTGGTCATGTTCTTTGGGCTGGCACTCGACTTTAACCGGAGCACGCCCGACGAGCTCTCACACCGTCCAGTCATGATAGTGTACTTCTTCGTGGTGGCTTGGATCGGTGCAGCATTAGGCCTATCTCTCATCGAGTCGCCGCGCCTAAGTCGCATTGCTCGACCGGTTATTGTCGGCCTTAGCATCTTGCTCATGGCGGTTCCGGCGGCTTTTGGTCGTGATGTCCAGCGGATGTGGGCGATGCCCACGATCTCTCCCGTCAAGCTCCCAATCGCCCTGATCCGTGCCGCACAATACATACACGACAACGGCAGCGCGGAGGACGTGTTTCAAGATTCACAATTCGACAGGACCTACACGGTGGCTGCCCTGTCCGAGCGAAGGGCGTTCGCGTCACGTACGATGACGCGCATGCCCTATCACAGTGAAATGGTGGAGCAACGAGCGCTCGCCATTGATCGGTTCATGGGCATCCGGCAACCCAAACTCGTCGTCGCAACCGCTCGAGCCCTCGGCTTTCGTTGGTTCCTACTCGAACCGGGTGACAGAGTCGATTGGCCTGCGGAGATCGTGAACCGTCCCGCATTCCAGATGGGCCAATTCAGACTTTATGAATTTTGATGTCGCTTCCTTTGCGCGGCCCTGAGTACGCGATCGGGCTGGCGAAGTAAGGCGCGCATCTAGCGAGTGGTTCACGACGCGCTCTGCCGCGGCTCGTTGCACTGTCGCTCGTTCGTGAAACAGCGTACAGCGCGAGCCAGCTTAGCCATTGGGGGCATTACGGCACGTGGCTACGCTTCACGACCTCTGTCAATGCGCGAGTCGTGAGATGCGAATCAACACGCTCGCGTCATTCTGGAATTCCAGCATTGTCTCGAGCTTACGCGTGGGCCAAATGTCATATGCAGGCAGCGGCTCTTTCGTTTCCAGGTTGATCTGTTGTATCAGGTAAATGTCATAAAAGAGGTGGCGGGCGAACGCTTCGAAGATGTAAGGGTCATGCCTCGCGGTCTCGAAGTTCATCGCGCCGTAGTCCATGATCGTAAAGTGGTTGGGACGATCGGTGACAATGAGGATGCGCTTTTCGTGCAGGTTTTCGAAGAAATGCCAAGTGGTGGCACTCTCCCGGGTCTGCGTGAGCCTGTTCAGCATCCGGTGTTGGGCGGCCACCGGCACATGAATCGCAAAGACGGCCGCAGCGAGCAGGACGGCGACGAAGGGCCGAAAGCGCCTGAGCGAAAGGGTTAGAACCCACGCAGCGGCAAACGAGAAGAAGGTGTCGAGCGCGATGACAAGGCGCGCAGCCGAGGGATATTGGGCGCGTCCCCAAAAGTAGGTAAAGACGATGATTGCCTGCAGAAGCATCCAGGCGCCAACCAGAATGGCAAATTTCAAATGGGGAGCCGTCCAGTCGTGCGAGAGCAGGCGTCCAGTAAATCCATCGTAGCCAGAGTATGCAACCGACGACGCCCAGGGCGATCACGATGGCAGAGTGAGCGGGATAAGAATTGAAAGGTGCCAGGACGGGCTTGAAGTACTCGTATGCGTTGTTAAAGAAATTCTCGAGACTGAAGGTAATGGTCCCGGGGTCCTGTTCGGGTACGTTACCGCGGAGCACCGCCTGCCAGATGCGGGGCAAGAGATAAGCGGGCGTGAGAGCGTAGATGAAGGCGTAGGGACGCAGCGTGCTCCAATTGACCATCCTGAAAAAGAGTAACAACGCCACGAGTGGCGGGATAAACAGGACTGTCTCGTAGCGGATCTCGGCGAACATGCACAGATTCATCCAGAGAATCGCCAACCTCGTGGGCGAGGGCTCGCGAGAATAGTCGAGGAAGCTTTTGATGACGAGCAGCGAAAAGAAGACAGTAAAAAAGTCGAACCCGCCCGAGCGGACCGAGATCAAAGTGATGGGGTGTGCCACGACGAGCAGGCAAGCCACGATGGCGAACGTTTCACCCCCTAGCGACTTAGCCAACCGGTATGCCACGAGCACGAATGCGGGCAACACCATCAGATTAAAATAGGAAGGCGTTCTTGTACGAATAGCCGCAAATGGTGTGGACCAGGCTGACCAGAAAAGGGAATAGTGTCGGCCGACGGTCGATGGCTACGTCGATATCCCAGTAGCTATCGTAATAGTTTTTGCCAGAGACGGTGAAGGTGGCAGTCTTATTGGCCCAGAAATTCTTCGATGTGCCGACAAGGTTCGCTTCATCGGAAAGAATTCGCAGTGCAGGTTGGACGGCGACACATGCGATGAGCGTCACGCCGAGTGCGATGACGAGGCCTGGCCAGTTCTCCTTCACCCAAGCGACGACGGCATTCCGGCGGACGACGCGCGCAGCTTGCATGTAGGTGCCAGCCCAACACAGCACCATGATCATCAGGAAGTAATAGGCAGTGTTAACGAAGAGCTGCTGCGTGTACGTGGTGTCAGTAACGCTGACCACGAGCAAGGTCACTAGCGCCGCGGGCAGCAGGACGAGCGCAATATTCGGAAGATTTCCGGTTTTGCTAGGGGGCCCGTTCACTTGGCCGTCAAAGCTGCAGATGTGTAGTTAGCGCTTCCAACTCCACCCCGAACCTCTGTGAGAAGCCGGGCCGAAGCCATCTTCCCAAGCGGCATGCCTAGACTGGCCCACTCCTTGAAATGTTCAGTAATGGATATGTGCCCGCACTGGCAAAAGGTTTGTCGGACGCTGAAGTATTGAACACCATCACCCCAAGTAATATTGGGGGGGGCCGAGCCGTAGGTGTCATCATTGCCACCCCTAGTCGATGCTTTACTGCCTGTTGCCTGCACACCACCAGTGCTCGGCTGCCCGCCAGTGTTACCAACAGCCTCGCGTGCCGTTGGTACTCTGGGTGCCTCCGACGGCAAGGCGACCACCGGTGCCAACGAATTGCGGCCGAGACATAATCTTCCGTTAGTCTTCTTTGAAATGTAAGTTCTATAATACATCACAACACGTGCAGTGGCGGCCGTCTCGCTCTTCCGTCTGCAATTCCGCATTATGGCAACTTCCGTCCCTGACGCCGATTATGTCGCAACTGTCGAAGTCGCACGCACGTTGCGACCCAAGCCTCGATCCAACACTGCCGATTGACTGGATTAAGATCGTTGCCAAGCGCGGCGCAAGGTATTTATGAGATAGCTGATGGCTCGCGGATTGTGAATGGTCAACCCGCTGGCAGCGCGTGCTGTTGGGACTTCGGAAATGCATCTGTCAACAATTGCAACCAAGGCACCATGAATGCCATGTACTTTGGGACTGGCTATTGGGGTAAAGGCACCGGTAGCGGTCCTTGGTTCATGGCCGATCTGGAGGGTGGCGTTTGGGCTGGCGGCACAGGTGCATCGAGCGCAACAAATTCTAATCTTCCCTCCAGTAACGTTCCTTTTGCCTTTGGTATCCTCAAGACTAACTCATCGGGTTACGCAATTAGGGTTGGCAATGCGGTATCGGGTACTCTGACAACCGCTTATGATGGTGGCTTGCCAAAGACGCTTAACTCGCCGGGCGGCATCATCCTAGGCATTGGTGGCGACAACAGCAATTCGTCGCAAGGGACCTTCTTCGAAGGTGCTATTACGGCGGGTCGTCCGTCAGATGCGACCGACGCCGCGGTTCTGGCAAACGCCCAGGCTGCGAACTACGGGCAGTGACGCACGGGATCGTGTAAAGCTCGCGCGGATGAGAGCAGGCCCAAAGTGGGTCGGCTCTTGCAATGCCTTCGAATCGTTAACGGAATCCATCCGGGCTTGGCACTGCTTCGGCATGGCCCCATTGAGCAATACTCAGTCCTGTCACTTTAGTTATGCTTCAAGCAAGCGGGCTTATTGGTCGCTCCTGCTATTTTCGTCGAGTGTTGGTATCTTATTAGGTTGTAGCGGTAGCGATAGTCAATCCGCGCCGGAGCAATCCGGAGGTGCCAATGCGGTGGGTGGTGGCGGCCCAAATGGAGGGTCCGGTTTTGGCGGGAATTCAGCTGGGAGCAGCGTGGGGGGAGGGCTAGGGTCTGGCGGTCTCGCGGCCGTCGGGGGCAACGCGACGAGTGGGGGCAATGCTGCAGGAGGTGCTGCCAGCGGGGGTGCTGCCACGGGAGGCGCCGCGACTGGCGGCCGAGCAGCCACGGGCGGGGCCGCAGCTGGCGGAGCGGCAACTGGCGGTAGTGTCGCAACCGGGGGCGCTGCTACGGGTGGAGCCGCTGTCGGCGGCATGCCATCGACGGGCGGAGCCGCGGCGGGCGCAGCCGCAACTGGGGGTAAAGCCACTACCGGCGGGGCCGCTTCGGGCGGAGGTGCAACCGGCGGTAGAACGGGTACGGGCGGAGCGGCGAGCGGCGGAGCGGCAGCCGGCGGCAAAACAGCAACCGGCGGAGCAACCTCGGTTGCGGGTTCGAGCGCCGTTGGGCAAAGCGCTGGTTGCGGCAAGACATCCACAATCCCGAGCAGCCAGTACAACAACGGCACCACCATAGCGATCACGGCCGCCAGCATGCAACGTCGGTACATCCTGAATGTGCCAACCAACTACGATAACACCAAAGCGTACAAACTCATCATCGCCTGGCACCAGCGTGACGGAAACGACAAGCAGATGTACGCCAATGGCTACTATCACCTGCTCAATCTTTCCAATAACAGCACGATCTTCGTGGCCCCCAACGGGCAACAAAATGGCGCGCCCTGTTCAGGTACGGGGAATGGGGAATCGGGGTGCGGATGGCCCAACCCGAACGATTCGGACATAGCGCTTGCCGATGCGGTCGTGGCCCAGATCGAACAGAACTTCTGCATCGATACGAATCGGATCTTTGCAACCGGTTGGAGCTACGGGGGAAGTATGTCCTACGAAACCGCGTGCAAAAGGCCGTTGGGCGTGACAACGAACGGTGTTGCCGGTTACATTCGCGGCGTCGCTGTCTACTCGGGTTCCATGCTGAGTGGCACCTGCACGCCGAGCGCATCGGTCGCGTACTACGCATCGCACGGAACCGCGGATAACGTCCTCTGCTACGACAGTAACAGTAGCAGCGCGGGCTGTAGCGTAGGAAATGGGCTGCTCTTGTTCCAAAACTTTGCCACGGCCAACGGCTGCACCTATGCGACACCTACGAAGGTTACGAGCGGCAATCACGTCTGCACCAGCTTGACGGGCTGCAAAACGGGGTATCCGACGGAGTTCTGCTCCTTCAATGGCGGGCACACTCCTGACCCGACGGATCCCGGCTCGGCGACGAGCTGGGAATACCAAAACGTCTGGAATTTCCTGAGCCCTCTGTGAGAACTCCGGCTTGCTCTAGAGCGTAGTTACCGGGCAAACGCGCAGACGAGCCCGGCGAAGAACACGGTTCAGGGTGACCGGCATGCTTGTCGCGTTAGGCCACTGTGAATTGAATTGGGCGCGAGCTGAACCAACTGCGCTTGTGCTTCGGCAGTACGCCCGAGAGCGCACAGGGCCTGCACACGTGCGGCGATCCGCTCCTCTTTCATCTGCCCATTGCCGAACTTGCGCTCGTGCTCGTTCAGCGCCTCGAGTGCCAACGCAGGCCTTCCACTGCGAAGAGCTCTCTGTGCACGAGAAAGGAGTGCCACCTCGTCCGCCAAACTGTCTCGAGCGTGACTATAAGCGACGGCTCGTGTGATATCGCCGCTGGAAGTGCCAACAGTTACTGGACTGCCACTAGCCGCCGGCTCGGACGGCAGAGCACTTTGCGACGAGTCTGCGGCTGAGCCAGACGTCACCGCCGACACATTGACTGCGATTGGCCCCAAGTTCGTATCCGCCAAAAACGCGCGTTGTGCGCGTGCGGTGAAGAACAAGATGCACCCGATTATCGTCAACCCCACACCAATGACTGACAATTTCCCATAGGCAAAACCCGATGTTGCAGACGTGGCGACACCGTGTGCCGCTTCCGCGCCGATTACCGCGGCGTCTCCCAATCGGGCCCGCAATGCCACGAGGATACGCGCGCGATCGCCTGCGCTTGCAAATTTCGTGTCTTTCGCTGCTAACACGAGTCTTCTCAGATCTGAGCTCAATTCTGACATTATTAGCCTCGCACCCCGCTTCGGGCGTGGTACCGATGCAGAGCCTCTTCTAGCTCTTGCCGCGCTGCACGGAGTCGTGAATAGACCGTATTCAGTGGGACACCAACCGCCCCGGCGATTTCTGGTGCCGTCATTTCTTCGAGTTCTGCAAGCACGAAAACCTCGCGCTTCGAGGTGTCAAGCTTTTCCAATAGACTTAGCAGTAATATCGTTTGCTCATGTTGCTCTGCTACGTGCTGAGGGGTGCGCCACTCCGGTTGCAGCATTTCAGGTTCTAAACGGTCAGCTCCAGTTTCGATTAAGCGAGTTCGCTTCTTACGGTGGTATTTGCTCACAATCCGCCGTACGACTCCATATATCCAACTCCGGAGCGCCTCTGGGCGTTCAATCGTGTGGAGCCGCCCGTAGATGGTAAAGAATACCTCCTGAACTACATCGTCTATCTCGCTCGCTTCGACCCCTAAATAACGGGCAGCAGACCACACAAAGTCAAAATAGTTGTGGTAGAGATTTGCAAAGGTTGGCAAAGGGGATGCTATATAGTTAGCCCCGAACACTGGTGTCGCGCGCGTAGGCTCAATGCGAACCACCGAGTTGGAACTTGACATCGCTTTCTCAGAAAACGCAGTGTCGACAAGCACCCCGTTCTGTCAAAAATCTAGGTGCATACTAAATTTGTGGTCTTGGATAACGACTGCTCCGAGCAACGGCAACACTAGACATCGACGGAACTGGCGGGAATTGGCGCAACGGGCAGCGTGATTCGGTCCCGAAAAAATCGGCATGAGTGCGAAGCCCACGACGATATGATAAATCGTTGAACATTGCGCACGGAGCCAGTCGATTTCGTGATGGAAGCGCGAGCGTGATGCCACTACTAACTAAGAGGTAGTATCTGTTCAGTTAATTCCAAAGCCGGTCCTGCGCTCGATTTCCGAGCGTCTTGTCACTCACCGCACCGAGCACTACGCACTTCAGCCACGCTGGAGGACGGCGTCCGAGAAACGACGTTGCGCCCGAGCGAGCACATGACTCGCTGCCAACGTCGCGGCGAGTGAGTTAGCCCGCGCGACAGTTTTGACGGCTGAGCATGGCTCCTTGTTGATGGCACAGCGGCACGTGGCTGTGCGTGCCGTCACGCCAGAAGGAAGCTTTGGGCAGTTGCACTTCGCCGTTTGTCGGCGAGCGAACTGTCTCGTTCGATAGTCCCGCGTGGGACGGCCATATGCGTCATGTTCGTAAATTCGGGCTGCGAAACACGGCAGTCCGGGCACCTCCACACACTTGCGCTGGCAGTCGCATCGAGAGATTTTATGTGAAAAGTCGCCGCAGCCTCCTGCGCGATCGACCCGAGCAATACTCCCAGACAAGTGTGTGAAAGCCAAGGTGACGATTCCGAACAACAGAGACCCAATTCCGACTTCATGTCTAACGTTGCCAATCGCGCATCTGCTTTCGAATTTGTCTTCGATTTCATGACGGGATGTGCTCACCCAGGGCACTGCGCGATACCATGATTATTTCTAGATTTGTGTCGTCACAGTTGGGGAACAAGTTGCGTTGCAAGTGCAATTACACGCTTGTACTGCTCTCAGGGGCGTTGACCGGGGTCGCCTGCAGCGGTTCTGATGTGACCGTGTCCGGCGTGGGCGGCACAGCGAGCGTTGGGGGCGCCGTGGGGGCGGGCGGCAGCGATACCGCGGGAGCAACCGGCACTGGCGGCAGTACACCGACCTCGACGAGCGGTACCCCGATTGCAACCGGTGGCTCGGCTGCCACGGGTGGACTTGGTTCATCATTGGGTGGTGTTGCCTCGACGGGCGGTGCCGTCGCAACTGGCGGTATGCCGGCAGCAACCGGCGGAAGTCCGACAATGGGTGGTAACCAGCCCACCGGCGGCTCACCTTCGACGGGTGGTTCGTCTCTCGCCACGGGTGGAAAATCCGTGGGCGGCGCCAATGCTACGGGTGGTGCGCCGCTCACGACTGGCGGAAAAACCTCCGGCGGAGCCAGCGCGACGGGTGGAGCGACCACCGCGGGCGGCGCCTCGCAAACGACGGGTGGCAAGTCGGCAACGGGTGGCCTGCCGAACACAGGCGGAACGACGAGCCCGGGTGGGGCAGCGGCGACCGGCGGCACCGCGGGCACCGGCGGCTCGACGTCACCGCCTCATGTGTGCACTGAACCCGCGCCCTGGGCTCTGCCTACGACGAGTAAAGTCGTCGGCACTGGAACTGCCGCCAGCTGCACGTACAGCGCTTTGAACACGGCGGTCACCGCAGGCGGTTCCATTACTTTCAATTGCGGCACAGCGCCGGTCACGATCGCCGTGACCAGTGCAATCACAGCCAGTAAACCGACCGTCGTAGACGGAGCCGGGCTCGTCACACTCGACGGCGGTAGCACGAATCAAATCTTCCTCGGCGCATCGAACAACACCTTGTCCGTTCGTAACTTGACTTTCATCAACGGTAAGGCTCCCTCGGCAACCGATGCAACGGGCATCGGGGGCGCCGTGTCCGGGAATTGGCGGAGCCAAGTCGAGGTCATCGGGTGCACATTCAAGAACAACACGGCCGCGCGGGGTGGGGGAGCGGTTGCCGTTTGGACTGGCAGCTCTCTGACCATTGCCTCCAGCATCTTCACGAGCAACACATCCTGGTACGGCGGCGCCGTTTACAGCCTGCTATCACCGCTAACTGTCGTCAATTCCGAGTTCACCAACAACACCACGGTCCTGCAGTCAGGGTATGGCGATGGGGGAGCCATTGGGACAGACGGCGCATCCGAGTCAACAACCGACACCGTCGGGGGCACGATTCAGATCTGTGGCACACAGATCCGCGGCAACCAGGGCAATGGAAGCGGCGGCGGCGCCTATATCTGGATGTATCCACCCGATCAGGCAATCATCGATCGAAGCACGATCGAGTCCAATAACGTCGTCAAGAACGCCGACAGCCAAGGCTCCATCGGCGGAGCCATGCGCATCAGCAACGGCGCCATTACCATCAAGGATTCGAGCTTCCTATCGAACACCAGTCTCGCCAACGGCGGTGGGCTTTACCTTGACTGTACCCCCACTTGCGACATCACCAATTCCACGTTCTATGGAAACAAGAATACCGCAGGGTGGGGCGGGGCGATCTTCAGCGGAACGAGCAGCGGTCAGATCAGCATGGACAACGTGACATTTGCCGCCAACATGCAACAAGGCACGCAAGGCAACGCCACCTTTGGCACCGCCGTTTGGACCATCAACAACAGCATCTTCCTCGACAACAGCTGTGCCAATTCCGGTACTGGTGGTCATGTCTTGCAGTGGGTCACGTCCTCCAAGAGTGCGGGAACCGGGCCTTGCATCTCGGCCGTCACCGCGGGTGATCCCAAGTTATCTGCGCCCGCGGACAACGGTGGCCCCACGTACACGATGCTACCGGCAACCGGCAGCGCCGCCCTTCAAATCGGGGCCAACTGCGAAGCGACCGATCAACGAGGCCAAACGCGAAGCACCGCCGCGTGCGACGTCGGCTCAGTCGAAGTCCCCTAGAACTGGGAGACTTCCACGGGTCGAAGGGTCCCGGCCAGACTCCGACTCACTGCATGGAGCGCGTGGCGAGACGCGCGCGCGATTTGCTAGCGTGACTCACTCACGGATTCACTGCACGATAGTGGCCCAACCGTTAGCCGGCATCGCGAACTGCAAGAGCTTGCCGCCGACGGAGACGGTGTACGTTGTGGCCGCGCCAGAATTGTACATGACCGTGACGATTGAACCGCTCGGGTTCTTGAAGGCCAATGCGTCGCCGCCGGTCGTTGCCACCACTTTTGCTCCCGGGTCCACGAATTGAGACATATGTCGGAAGACGTAATAGGTCGGTGTGACGTTGATCGTCTTCGAGGATGTGTTGATTGCCAAGAGCGCGTTTTGAGCCCAATCGCGCGTGGTGTCGATGCCCTTGCCGACAGTGTCGAGCACCATATTCCATGCGGAATACGCTGTCACACCGGCCTTGATCCAGTTTCTGAGCAGGCCCCAGCTCTCTACACCGTAGGCCTGATCATTCGGAGCCGCCGCGGACACGTAACCGGATGCCCACGGGTAGTTACCGCATTGGTGTTCTGTCTGCCAAATCGGCAGGTTATACGACTTGGCCGAGGCCACGGAATTTAGCATTGTCCACTGATAGCCGAGGACCTTGATGTAGCTCTTGGCCGCGGCGTTTCCCATTACGCTCGTGACGATTGCGCCGTCGCCGCTGCTGGCGGACATCGTGCCCAACATGATTTTCGTGCTAAGGCCTGCGCTATCGAAGGCTGGGCCCAGATATTGCCCGACGAACTTGGTGAACAGCGATGTCGCCCAGATGCAAGATGGGTAGTTCTGCGCGTAGCTAGGTTCGTTCTGTGGGGCGACTGCCTCGATCGTGATGCCCTGCTGCGAATAGCCTTGCACGAACTTGACGAAGTATTGCGCATTCGCCTTCAGGATCGAATCACTGTCCGTCATGTTGCCGCCATCGAAGGGGGAAACTTGATTGCCAGCCAGGAATGGCCCCGTCTTCATCCACGTGGGCGGCGTCCAGGGGCTCGACCACAAGCGGATGTCAGGCTTGACCGCAAGCGCTGCCTTGATGAAGGGGATCAGATATTGTTGATCCCGAGTGATCGAGAAGCCGGCCATCGTTGGATCCGTCTGACCGCTGGCGACCTCGTCGTCGGTATAGCGACTCATCGCATAATCGCTGGCACCCATCGGGATGCGTCCGAATGCGAATCGGCAACCATCGGTCCCGAAGAGCAGCTGCAAGGCTCGATCTCTGTCAGTCTGGCTGAGTGATTGGAGATAATTCCACCCCATCTCGTTGAAGGCTCCGCCAAAACCCTCCCAGGTTTGAGCGACGGAGCTGTCGTTGACGGTCACTGTTGCAGTCCCGCTAGTCACTTGAGTCAACGTTCCGGTGGTGACCCAGTAGGCGCCAGTTGTTGAGGTGACCAATTGGCGCTGTGCGGAGGTGGCGCCACCGGTCGCAGCTCCACCCGTCGCGGCGCCTCCCGTTGCGACTCCACCCGTGTTCGCCTTCGTGCCGCCCGCGGTAGTTCCACCCTGGGCACCCGTGGAGCCTCCAGTGTTGCCACCTTGGCCGGTCGTTGTGCGCCCGCCCGTCGCGTTTGCGCCGCCCGTGGCGCTTGCACCGCCGGCTGCGGGGCGCCCACCTGTAGAACTTGCTCCTCCGATTGCCGCGCCGCCGGCCGCGACAGCTCCACCCGTGTCGGCTGTTCCAACAGTGCCTCCGGTAGCCGGGACGCCCCCTGTTTGCAGACCCCCACCTGCAACCGAGGTCATTCCACCGGTCGCCAAGTTCCCGCCGACAGTCGCACCGCTGCTCGTTGCCGATGCGCCCCCCAAACTGCTCGCAACCGAGCTCCCGCCCAAACCATTGCCGCCGGCCCCGGTTGCACCGCCGATGGCGGCCTGACCTCCCGAGCCGGACGGCGTCGTATCGTTTCCGCTACACCCAATTGCGCTGCCGACGCTCGCAGCGGCAAACAGGAATTTCCAGTAACTATGCGTAACGAAGCCACAATAACCGAAACGCAACTTAAAGGTGATCGAGCGTGCCATCTTGCGAGCAGTGCGAACTAAGCCTGATTTCCGTCACGCCATCGAAGGCTTCGTCGAACGGAATACGAACACGCGGTAGAACCAGTCTTGCAACGCCAGTAGTGGGATTGCACATGAATCAGGCATGTGGGGACCTACGCACGTGTCCGATCATCCACTGCTGTTTCTGGCACAGCGGCACGTGGCTACGCGTGCCGTCAAGGCGAAAATAAGCGCAATCAACCCGATACAGCGAGGGTTTGCATCTGGGGTGGGCACCGAAGAACGTGAATCGCTCTTCCGACATTTAGACTCCAGTCGGGTTTTTGTCGGCCATTCATCGACCAGTTCGATTGCCAGACGGAATTTTGGGGCTCACCGCACTGCAGTTACATGAAAAGTGTCGTCACCACCCGCACCAGCTTGCGTTGGGCACGCGGCCTCGCGGTCAGCTCGGTAGGACTCGTGATTTTGATGGCTGTGCGCAGTGCGAGCGCGGCTACCATCACCGTTGACGCGTCCAATAGCCCGTCGGGCAATCCGCCCTTTTGGTCTAACACCGTCGGCACGGGCACGGCCAGCCTGACGCTGCGAACGGATCTGCAGACGCACTACCAGCTTGCAAACCGCGAGCTTGGCTTTCAGCACGTCAGAGGCCACGGCGTGCTCAACGACGACATGGGCATTTATAAGGCGGCGGGGAGCTACGACTTTACGAAATTCGACACGTACCTGAACGCCATCGCCGCGGCGGGAATGCGCCCCTTGATGGAGCTGAGCTTCATGCCCACGGCTCTTGCGCAGAACGGCAACAATCGCAGCCCGGCCACTGACATGACCGCATACAAGAATCTCATCCAAGCCGTAGTCCAGCACTGCGTGGACAAGTACGGCGCCGCTGACGTGGGGCAGTGGTACTGGGAGGTATGGAACGAGCCGAATTATTCGGGGTTCTGGACCGGCACGATGACTGATTATTATACGATGTACGATGCGGCGGTCGCTGGCGCCACCGCCGCGCTGCCCAATATCCTCATCGGCGGGCCTGTGACTACTCAGGGGTCGACCAGCCAAATGCAGGGTTTCTTGAGCCACACCAAGAGCGCGGGCATACGCGTATCCTTTGTGTCGTCTCACGCTTACGCTAGTAGCCCGGCGGGCCCGGCTGCAGATGCCAGCTTCGGTGTTAGCGACAACAACGGTCGAGTAGGCGTCATCACCGGCGCAGGCTACACGACTGCAGCCGTGAAATCGCTGAACTCCGAATGGAATTCATCGTACTCCGGCCAGGGCGGCAACACCGCTGACGCCTGCACGAGCATGGACAACCATTGGAACGCCCCGTTCATTCTCAAGACCGTCAAGTTGCTCGCCGACAAGGACTCGGGCAACACGCCGCCACTCGAGGTGTTTTCATACTGGACGGTGTCCGACGTCTTTGACGAATCGAGCGGCCCCTCTGGTTCGTACATTGCATCAAAGGGTGGAACGCTTCCTTTTGGCGCCGTGTTCGGTCTCATGACTTATCAGGGCATGCGCAAGGCCTCCTTCAACGCCTTCAAAATGCTCAACTACCTCGGCTCCAAGCGATTGTCGGTTACCGGTGGCACGGGCACCAGTGACGGAGTCGAACGGTATGGCCACCGTGTCCGCTAACAACGATGCGGTCGCAGTAATACTTTACGACTACTACGCGACCCTCAACACCACGGGCTCGGATAGTGTAACTTTGAACGTAAACAATTTACCTTTCGCAGGTAAGCAGATCTACGTGACCCAATTTGGCGTCGACTCCAGCCACAGCAACCCGTACAGCGTTTGGGCCAGTCAAAATAAGCCCACCGCCCCAACCGAGGCGCAATGGCAAGCAATGCGCGCGCAGCAGCACCTGGCGTTGCTCCAGCCTGTTGCCACGGCAGCCGGCAGTGCCACGTTTTCGACGACGCTGACGCTACCCAGGCAGGGAGCGGCGATGGTTATCCTCAGCTTGAAGCGTCCAGTGACTGGGCGCGACGGCCTCGGGCTCATCGAAGGCGAGGATTACGACGGCCAATCGAATGGAACGCGGGAAGACAGCAACGACACCAGCATGGGGCAGTCGATATCAGTAACCAGCGGCGGCTATTTGTTTTTCGATAACGTTGACTTCAGCGACGCTGGTGTTGGTTCGGTTCAACTTCGCGTAAAGGCCCAGAGTGCCACGACCCTCGAATTGCATGCCGATACACAGACGGGCCCGCTGCTGGGCACTTGCGCGATAGCCGCGACTGGCACCGCGTGGGCCACGCAAACGTGCACACTGACTCAGACCACGGGCGTTCACACCCTGTACGCTAACTTTGCCGGTGCGGCGCACCTCAATTGGATGCAGTTCCAACCGGTCACCTGCGCTGGGACGAGTTGCGGCAGCGGCACCGGCGGCTCGAGTTCCGTGAGCACCGGCGGCAGTCCAGGCTCGGGCGGCACCGGGGCCAACGTGGGAGGCAGCAAGGCTACCGGTGGCACGTCTAGCGCCGCAGGGGGGACCACTGCAACCGCCGGCGGTACCAAAGCCACAGGCGGAGCCGTGGCAACCGGCGGTTCACCAACGGTAGGCGGCGCAAACGCAACCGGTGGAACGCTTTCAACACTGGGTGGCGCGGTGGCGTCGGGTGGTACCCTAGGCGTGGGCGGCATCAATGCCACCGGCGGCACGCAGGCTGCAGCAGGTGGGAACGCCACGGGTGGATTTGCGTCAAACGTTGGAGGCGCGGTGGCGTCGGGCGGCATTGCGGCAAACATCGGAGGTGCAGTGCCGTCGGGCGGCGCGTTGGCAATCGGCGGGGCCGGCGCACTTGGCGGTACCCAAGGTGCTTCAACGACTGCCGAGACAGGCGGCACCAATTCCGACAATTCTGGCAGCTGCAGTTGCCGTATCCCGTCGGATCGAACCTCGCCACTGGGAACGACCGGGCGCTTTGCCTTCCTTGGCCTCGTGGGTCTCGGGCTATTGCGCAGCAAACGTCGAAGGGCTCGCTGATCGCGCGTTGACAGGCGAAGAATCAGTGACGGAAATCTGGCGCGGTGGCTTGCCAGGCGTTGACCTTCTGCCGTCTTCATGGCGTGACGGCACGGAAGCGCGCTCTAGAGTTCATTCCACGATTCCGTGCCGCGAAAAACCAAAGCGAGCGACATCGGGTTGCGACAAGTCGGTTTCATCGAACTTGCAGCATCGAGTGTGTGAAAAGTCGGATTCGGATCGTTCTTGTTCGGATTGTGACTCTTGCCCGCATGAGCACTTCGTGGGGATATGAAACCATGAAGACGATCCGAGTTTCACTCAGGTCACGAGAGCTAGCGCAAGCGGCCCTTGCGGTACTGTTGCTCGTTAGCATCGCGCCTCAGGCGTCCGCGCAGAGCTCCGTCGAGAAGCTGCAAGATTTACCTTGGATCAGGTCCAGATCACGGACAGCTACCAGACGAACCTGTTCAGCAAGGACATCACCTACCTCATCACGACGCTCGATTCTAGTCGCCTGCTAGCCGGTTTTCAGGCGGTGTCGCAAGGAACGACCCCGACCAACCTTTACGGGGGCTGGGAGAACACGAACATACGCGGACATACAATGGGCCACTGGCTATCTGCGGTGGCGCATGCGTACCAGCAAGCGCAAGGCAGCGACGCAACCTTGGCGAGCCAGATCAAGACCAAGCTCGACGACGTGATATCGAAGCTCAAATCATATCAGCTATCGAGTGGTTTTCTGTTCGCAACGCCCCTGTCCCAGTTCGATGACTTCGATGCCGGAACCGGGAGCACCTGGGTGCCCTATTACACGATGCACAAGATCCTTGCCGGTCTGATCGATGTCTATAAATTCGAGGGGAACGCTGACGCACTTACAGTCGCAAGCAAGTTGGGAGACTGGCTTTACACGCGATCCAATGGCTGGAGTGCGGCCGCAAAATCGAGGGTGCTCGGTCAGGAATACGGCGGAATGAACGACGCCCTGTACGAACTTTACAAGTACACGAAGAGTACCAATCACCTAACGGTTGCTCATGTTTTCGATGACACAAGCCTATTTACGACCATTGCTGCAGGTACCGACGGTTTGAACGGGCTGCACGCTAACATGACGATCCCGAAGTTCATCGGTGCCTTGAACCGCTATCGAACCGTGGGGTCGAGCGAGTCCTCTTACTTCACCGCAGCCGACCAGTTTCTCGACGACCGTACTCAAGAGTCACACCTACATCACGGGCGGAAATAGCCAGGACGAGCATTTCCACGCTGCCGGGCAGCTCGATGCGGAGCGCGACAACCTAAACAACGAGACATGCAATGCCTACAACATGTCGAAGCTCGCGCATGATCTATTCAAGACCAAGGGTGACGTCAAGTACGCGGACTTCTACGAGAGAATTCACATCAATGAGATCCTGTCTTCGATCAACCCCGACACGGGAATGACGACGTACTTCAAAGCCATGGGGACGGGGTATTTCAAGGTGTTCGCGACGCCGACGAACCAATTCTGGTGTTGTACGGGCACAGGGATGGAGAACTTCACGAAGCTCGGCGACAGTGTGTACTTCCACGATGCCAAGGACCTCTGGGTGACCTACTATGTGAGCTCGACGCTGAATTGGAAAGATCGCGGTCTATCGCTGACGCAGACTACGGATCTACCGCTTTCGAACAAAGTCACCTTCACCGTTAGCGCCGCGCCGCTCGACGCGGTCAACGTGAACTTCAGAAAGCCTTACTGGCTGTCACCGTGTCAGCCGATGACGGTTTCGGTCAATAGTCAGTCGTTCAATGCTGTCGACTCGAGCGGTTTTCTCGGTGTAAGCCGGGTGTGGCAGGCGGGCGACACGGTAGAACTCGCGATCCCCGCGGAAGTTCAGGTATCGAGACTGCCCGACAACCAGAACGCCGTGGCGTTCACGTACGGGCCGCTCGTCCTCAGCGCAGGCCTTGGAACTGCCAGTATGACCACGTTGTCGCACGGCGTGCAGGTGCTCATCGCGAACGCGACCACTGGTGTTCAGGACACCATCACGATCAACAGCGGCACGACGATCAATAGTTGGCTCGCCAACATCAATAGTAACCTGGTACAGACCGCTGGAAAGCTCGAATTCAACCTCAAGAACACGGATTCGGATGGCAAGTTGCTCTTCATTCCTCACTTTTCGCGGTACCAAGACCGTTACGGCATATACTGGAAATTGGCCGGCACCGCAGGCTCGACCGTTCCGGCTGGCACCTGCCCAAGCACTGGGGGAACGAGTAGCATCGGAACCGGAGGCGCGACCGCAAGCACCGGGGGGCGCGCGAGCAGTGGCGGCACGTCCGCGGTGACCACCTCGGGGGCCACCGGCGGTACCATCGCGAACCTGGGCGGCGCCGCTAGTGCCACCGGGGGGCGTCCAAGCGTCGGCGGCACGTTGTCGGCAACTAGCCAAGGCGGAACCGGCGGAGCCATCGCGAACCTGGGTGGCACTCCGAGCAACACTGGCGGTGCGGCTCAAAGCACCGGGGGCCAACCCGGTGGCGGAGCGGCAGCCTCCGGCGGAGTCCAAGGACTGGGCGGCGCAGCCGCTGGCGGGGTCGCTACGAGCGGTGGCGCACCCGCGGGCGGAAATGTCAACGCAAGCGGCGGCGCCGTCGCTGGTGGAGTCGGCAACGGCAACGGCGGAGCAGTCGTGGGCGGCAACGGCAGCTCAATCGGCGGAGCCGGCGAAACAGCCGCGACCGCCAACGGTGATCCCAGCCAGAACAGCGGCGGATGTGGTTGCAAACTCAGCAACGCCCCCTCGACAGAACAATGGTCGCTCGGAGTTCTGATCGGGCTCGGACTGCTCGCGCGGCGTCGAAGCCAACGCCGCTCACGAATTCTGGAGCAATGAAATCGACGATGGGTACCCAGTCGCGGCGTATTTTCGATGACGGACGCGTCGCTCCACTGCCACTGCCACTGCCACTGCGTCGATGAGTTGTTGGGTCACTATTAGGAGCGCCATGCGTACAACGTCATTCCAATTCTTTGCCCTGACTGCTGGTCTTAGTCTCGTTGGGTGCAGTGGGACGGATAGCTCCGGACCGCCCTCGGGTGGGGGCGGCGAGCAGAATGTTGGCGGTTTCCCCGGTGTCGGGGGCAATTCAAGCACGGCCGGCGGTTCGCCGGCTGCTGGCGGCTCTGCGCTCACCGGTGGGGCCAGCATGGGGGGAGCAGCAACCGGTGGATTGATGGGTGTTACGGGTGGCAACAACCCGGGCACGGGTGGCTCACCGCAAACGGGTGGAAGCAAGGCCGTAGGTGGCACCCCGTCAACCGGCGGCTCCAAAGCGACCGGAGGTTTGGCCGCAACCGGAGGTTTGGCCACAACCGGCGGTATGCCCGCAACCGGAGGTATGCCGGCTGCCGGCGGAGCAGCAACCGGTGGCGCCAAAGCTACCGGCGGCAGTGTCACGACTGGCGGAGCAGCAACCGGTGGCGCCAAAGCTACCGGCGGCAGTGCCACAACTGGCGGCGCCGCGGCGGGCGGCGGCCCCGATTGTTCGGCAACAATGCCGACCGGCGGCACCGTGCACCAGTACACCGGTAACTATGGCAGTGATAACGGCACAGCCGACGGTCTCGGTTGGGGAATGTGGTCGAGTGGAACCGGGGGAAGCATCACCGTCTTTACCAGTGTTCAGGCGTTTGCTGCATCTTGGAACAATAGCGCAGACTTCCTTGCCCATCTCGGCCTCGATTTCAACGCCACCAAGGCCGCCACCGCTTACACATCGATTGTCGCCCAATACGTCGAGATAAAAACGGGAACTGCCGGCGGCTACTCGTCTATTGGTATGTATGGGTGGATGCATAGTCCATGCGTTGAATGGTACATCAACGAGGACTCGTTCAATGGTCTGGGAGGCACGGGCACAGCGACAGCCACTATCGATGGGGCTACGTATAATTTGAGAACCGTGACGACGACTGGAACCGGTGGCGCCAATGCTTGCGAATCCGGTCATACGGGTAGTTGGACCCAGATGATAAGTACGCGAAAAACGGCTCGCCAATGCGGCACAATTACCGTTAGCGACCACTTCAAGGCGTGGGCAGCTCAGGGCTGGTCACTCGGGACGCTGGCCTCGGTTCACATCAATGTCGAAACGGGCGGTGGAACCGGAAGCATTCAGTTCCCAGTGGCTACGGTTACGGCAAACTGAGGCGTTGCCGGACCATTACCGTTACAATGACTCGCAACTGAATTGGTTGCTTCGTTCGCCCGCCGCGAGTTGCTCGCGGTTCGCCAATTGAAGTCGCGCCCGATGCCGTAATCTCGCGATTGGCCTTTCATGGCGTGACGGCACGGAATCGACGCATTGAATCGAGGTGCGTTTTCGCGACGTCACGGAATCGATGCATTGAATCGAGGTGCGTTTTCGTGACGTCACGGATCGATGCATTGAATCGAGGCGCGTTTCCGTGACGTCACGACAAGAATGGATCAGTTCGGAGGATTGGGACGGCCGAGTTGCTGCATGAGCCAGGTCATGGCGGCTCGCGGTGCGGTACCATTGACGATGCCGCTGTTCGTCTCCCAGGTGTGCCCGGCGATCCAGCCCCAGACAGTGACGCCGTGGACGTACGTGGAGCTCAGGAAGACCCCGAAGTGCGTCTGGTAGGACGTGGATTGGGAACTGTCGTTCGCGTCATCGATGTCGTACTCGGTGATGTAGATGGGCAGACCGGTTTGGCTGTTCAGGTACGCCAAGTTCGTCTGCAACGTCGAGGCCGAGACTCCCTTTAGACCGTGCGATTGGCACCCGATGGCATCAATGGGAGCGCCGTTCGCCTTGATGTCTTTTACGATGTCAACCGTGTGATTTCGGTCTCCGGTGAGCTCATCGTTGTTGTAGTCATTCAGGATCAAGACTGCGGTGCCGCAGTACTGGCGCGCCAACTTGAACGCCTTGGTGATCCAGGGGTAGGTCCCGCCCTCGCCCGCACCCAAATTAGCCGTGTAGTTGGGCGTCGTATGCGGAGGCGGCTCGTTCACGACGTCAATCACCTTGGTGTTCGGGTAACGCTGGCAGAACGACTTGATCCAGTTTTCGACTTGGGCCTCGGTGGGCGTGCCACTCGGCTGCTGGCTTCCCCAGACGAAGTTGTGCTGCTTGAAGACGATGTTGTTCGTGTTGGCATAGGCATAGATGCTATCGAGGCTCGCCCAGTTGAACGCGCTCGTCGGCGTTGACTGCACGGAGCCCCATTTACCCGCGTTTTCCGGCGTGATCTGATCCCAATACTTGGAGAACTTCAAACCTGTGGGGTCGACGGAATTGCCGGTCGTGATGTTGCCGATGAACTTACTCGGGGGCGCCCCTGTTGCCCCGCCGGTACCTGGAGTTCCGCCCGTAGCCTTGCTGCCACCTGTGGTGGGAGTTCCGCCCGTAGCCTTGTTGCCTCCTGTGGCAAGAGCGCCGCCCGTGGCTTTGCTACCACCTGTAGTCGGTGTTCCACCGGTGGCTTTACTGCCACCCGTAACAGCTCCGCCGCTAGCAGGCGTGCCCCCCGCCGTCGCGTTTCCGCCAGTAGCCAGGGCACCGCCGGTTGGCGCCGCACCACCGGTGGGTCGCGCACCTCCCGATGCGTCGTTGCCTCCTGTTGACCGGTCGCCCCCGGTTGACGGATTACCGCCGACGCCTGCAAGGCCACCTGTCGTCGAGCTGCTTGCCGTTGCGCCACCCTTCGCGCCCGAGCCTCCGACGCTTGCGCTGCCCGCGACAGTCGTAGAACCACCTACTCCCGTTTCGGGCGGGGGAGTCTGTGTGTCCGAGCCGCTACAGCCAACAACGATAAAAGCCAAAGTAGCCGCGAGGAGGTCGCTTGATAGCATTTTCATGATTTGACACCCATGATTCGAGATGGTTCTTTTGAAATTATCCGCGCTTGGATGCGGAATTGAATCGTTAGGTTACAGCCAACCCAGCTGCAAAGATTTCACCCCAGCGGCAAGGCTTAGGGGCACGCATGTGGAGTTACGCGTTCCACCCTTTGGGGATCGTTCCATGTAACTGGGCTGGCTGTAGTTGGGGCTCATTGGATTGGCTGGTTTTCTAGGGCTTACCAACGAAAGTCGTGACGCTTTGGGCGCCTAGCGAGAACGTGAAGCGCGATCCACTGACGGTGACGCTCGATTTCGAAGCCAGGCTGTCGCTGGATGAAGTGACCCACGGCGTCATCGAGCAGGGTGCGGCGCCCGACATGAAGATGGACAGATTGCTGGTGCTGCCGTTCGTGTTGGCGGCAACTATGGCAACAGTGCCGTCCGATGCGTTACGGAAAGCCACGATTCGCACCCCGGACGGTAAGGTTCCTGACGTCGCAACGCGCTGGTAACCCGGGCGGACGAACCGGCTGTAGTTGCCCATGATCCAGAGCCGTTTGCTCCAGACCTTCGAGTCCGAATTGTACAGCCCGCCGTTGCCGCTGCCATAAACCCACCAATAGTGCCACGCATTCATGCTCGAGACTGTAAGCGCGTCGTGAATCAGCGCCTCGATCCGAAGCGCACTGCCCATGCCGTCATCCACAGTGGCGTCCGTGTCGTAGATTTCCGTTTCCCAGAATTCCTTGCCCGCTTGCGCAATCGCTGGATAGGCACTCGGGCTGCAGCCATATTCATGAGTTGCGACGATGTCCGTGAGATTCCATGCGGCGGTGTTGGCCTGCAATGCCGTGAAGTAGCTCGGGAAGCCGCACCAGTTTTGGCTTTCAGGCGTCATGACTTTGGCCCCAACTCCGTGTACGGCTGCTCCCATGTACGAACCGACGAACGACGCCAACTGTGCACCTGTGTAAGCGCACGATTCGTACGTGACATTTGCGTCGGGCTCGTTCTGGGACGACACCGCGAAGATGGGAATGCCCTGGTTTTTCATGTTCGTGACGAACGTTGCGAGCTTGGTCGCGAAGTCTTGCCCGTTCGACAAATGGCCCATCACGGTGTTGTTGTTGTCTTTATCCGCGGCTGGTGGCGTCCAAGGGGTGGCCCACACGGTCACGCCGCGCGCGACGGCAAGCTTAGCGATGTTGGTTTCGCTGGTGCCGGTGCCGGTGGTGTCAATACGAATTCGGTGTAACGTCAAGCCGGCGCCCGTCGTTGTGGACCAAAGTGTGTCCGCATCGGCGGTGCTCATGGTCGAGCCCCAGGCTGTGGACGCACCAAAGCCGGATATCTTCTGCTGAACGCTGCTCAAGTTAACGACGATATCGCTCGAGGTTGACGTGCCAGCGCCGCAACTCGTGCCCGTCATCCCGCCCGTAGCAGGCATGCCGCCGGTTGCAGGGGTTCCGCCGGTTGCTTTCCCTCCGGTGGCGGCGCTTCCGCCCGTCGCGGGGCTGCCACCGGTAGCTTTGGCACCGCCAGTGGTAGCTGCCGTGCTGCCACCGGTTGCTGGGCTGCCGCCCGTGGGTGCCGCGCCGCCGGTTGCCTTGCCGCCAGTTGCCGAATTGCCTCCTGCGACTGTTGCGCCACCGGTTGCAGCGCTGCCGCCCGTGGGTGCCGCGCCGCCGGTTGCCTTGCCGCCAGTTGCCGAATTGCCTCCTGCGACTGTTGCGCCGCCGGTTGCTGCATTGCCGCCCGTGGGTGCTGCGCCGCCGGTTGCCGCGTTGCCACCTGCTACTGGTGCGCCGCCGGTTGCCATTCCGCCAGTGGCAGCAACGTTACCGCCCGTACCGGGAGCTCCACCGGTTGCCGCGCCTCCTGAACCGGTTTTCCCTCCCGTGCCGGGCGCGATTGCCGTCTGTCCGCCGGTATTCGTGACGCCACCAATGGCTGCCGAACCGCCTGCCGATTCAGTGCCTCCAGATTCCGTGGGCGCTGTCGAATTATCCGTGCCGCTGCAACCAGAAAATACTGCACCCGACAGTAGGCTGGCGACAAAGAAATGTCTCATACTGGTGGCAGTGCCATCGACTAAGAAATTCCGTCACAGAATCTCGCACTAAAGACCGATAGTAAGCACGGACGGCTGAGACCCCACCAGTGGCTCAGAAGGCGACTGTGGCTTGGACCTTGACGATGTCCGCGTCGGGCTTTGTCCCAGAATACGGGCCATGTTGGATAATGCTGTTTCCGGCAACGAGCTCCTGTCCCCATGGCCATTGCCCGTTGAGCACCATATTGTTGCCGTAGCGGTATCGGGAGTACTGAATGTAGATACTTTCGCTGGACATAAAGTGCGAAGAGACAATCGCGCGTGCCGTGATCGCAGAGAAGACATATCCTGCGTGGTCCAGGTCCAAATTGACTTGGTCGAAGCGACCCATCAATCCGAGCCAGTCCGTAAGTTGCAGTGTCAAGTCCGCCCCGTACTTGAATTGGTGAATACGATTTTGCAGTAACTGCCGACCCAGCCGGCAAATCGAGACTGGCATTCGCCATAAGTCCGAAGACGTTTAGCGTCAGATCGGGCATCACACTCCCCCGCGGCTTGTCCTTGATACCGGAGAGCGAATTCTCATAGAGGAAGCCGAGATTGAGCAACGAGCCGCTGCCGCTGCTGTCCTGAGTGCTGTTGGTTAATCCGAAGTAGTTCGCGCCGAGGCCCGCGCCGCCTAACGAATGCATGACCTCGACGCCGCCATTGGCAAGTGCCCAGCCATTGCGGACCTTGATGTAGGAAGGGGATAGCCACAAGCGCCCCGCGTAGGGTGCACTCAAAGTGACTTCGCCGCCGATGGTCATCAAGTAGGCCTTCTCTTCTGCTTCATACGACTTTGCACCTACGGAGGTTTGTTGCGTCAGGTTCGGATCGCGAGTCCACTGCGTATTAAAATGAAGCCCGAGGTCAACGTACTTTTTGAATGCCAATTCGATGTTGTCGTAGTGGAGGAGGTCCATCCCCGTCGTGGCACCGTAGATAGGTGGGGCGCCGCCGATGTTATTGTTATAGGAGCCATCCCGGTTGGTCCCAAAACCTTGGACGAGAGTCATGGTTAGATCGGGATTGAGGGGTAACGTCAATCTCAGTTGTTCGCCGAGTTGGCGCATTTGCCCGAGCGTGTACGTGTCATACTTGGCGAACTGTCCAAACTTCGGCCACCATGACCCGACCGTGAGCGCAATATTCGGTTTAATGCCGCCCGCATCGAAGTCCGAGTCGAGCGTGAGATAGGCCACGCCCGGTGCCCAAGCTGCATCGGGGTTCCGAAAGCCTGCCGCTTGAAACCAATACCCCATCCAACCAACGACTGCTTCGACGTGTTTCTTTTTTGCATGGACGAAGAGCTCCGCCCAATCTTGTTCTTGCAGTCGCGTGTAAGCGAAACTGTAGTAACTTGCGTCCACGGTCCGATTGGGCCCGTACGATACCTGCAGGCGAGTGGGTCCGGTTTGATTGTCTGGCCCCGGACGTGGACTAAAGCCCATGGCGAAGGGCGCTCGGAAGTACCCGGTTACAGACATCTCCCAGGCATTCGGGCTTTTTTCGGTGGGCTTCTCTTCCGGGGTGGCCGGCGGAGGGGGCGGTCCGATTGCTCACGGGGCCCGCCTGCTGGTCCTTGGTATTGGATTTGGCGGTGGGCTTTGCTGACGTGGACTTGTCTGCCGACTCTTGCGTCGCAGCTGGCCCGTTGCCCGTCTGGTCAGACTCCAAGTTCATAGGTTCGGGCTCGGCATTGGGCTCTTGAGCCGCGGCTGGTTTCGCCACAACGCACACGCCCAGTACGAAGCACACCTTCAGTATTCGCGGCATAGTTGTCCCTTCCTCTGTCCCGAGGAACTAACGCTATTTGGGTATTCCGTCACGCGCACGCAGTGGCAGCCGTCGTTCGCTTCTGTCTCCAAATCCGCATTCGAGCTCTAACCGGACACGCACGCGAACTCGCGATGAGCGCCTGGAGTTGATAACAAATATCGCAAACTCGAGCAACGGTGGACGTGCACGGATTCGCATCGCAGTGCCACAAAACGACCATTTCCGTCGGGTAAAGCGGAAGATCTCGTGAGGTTCGTTTGAGCGAGCCTCGCTCTTCGAACGCGGGAAGGTCGTAGATTACGGTAGTGTAATCTGCTTACTCAAGCAACTCGTTGAAGTACGTACTCGATTTCCGACGAGCTCTCCACAACGGATTTGCGCCGGCGCTCTTGCGCCGCTAGGCCCACCCGCGACGCCATCAACGTGCCGAGGCCCAATCCGCCAACTCTCGGGCCACACAGGGCTCCACCACGTTTACCCGATCGACGCCGATCTTGCACCCACCCGAATGACAAAGGCCCGGGGGCGCGTGATCACGAAGCGTGGTACCGGGCATACTCGACACTGTGGCGTCCTGCCACTAGGCTCTTCGTCGATTTATCAACAGAAGCGTTTCCGTGATGCCACTGCGCTCAAAGTGGCAATACCGAAGCGATGCCACGATGCAACTCTTCGGCTAAGGAGGCCCACGTGCGTTCAACGAAATTCCAATTGTTCATTCTTACTGTCGGTGCCGGGTTAGTTGGCTGCAGCGGATCGTCCGGTGGTACTGGATCCGGAGCAGGCGGCGATCAGGGAGTTGGCGGAACCAATGGCGGCACGGTCGGCGTAGGCGGTGCTCCGGTCACTGGAGGAGTTACGGCTGCGGGCCCAACGGGCGGCGCAAACGCCAGCCCGACAGGTGGAGCGAACGCTAGCCCGACAGGCGGAGCGAACGCTGGCCCCACGGGCGGCGCCAACGCCGTTCCGACAGGTGGAGTCAATGCAGGCCCGACGGGTGGGGCCAATGCAGGCCCAACGGGCGGAGCGAACGCGACAGGCGGTAACGTCGCCACCGGTGGAGCCAACATCGGCAATCCAACGGGTGGGGCCTCACCGGGGGTTGGAGGAAGCACATCCGCCACGGGCGGCAAGGCGAGCGGCGGTGCGCCCACCACGGGCACCGGCGGCAAGGTGACCGGGGGTTCGACCTCGGTGGGTACAGGCGGCATGGCCACTGGGGGCAAGGCCACCGGCGGCACCCCTGCCACGACAGGCGGCGCCCCCGCCACGGGCGGCGCCACCAGCACCGGTACAGTCACTGGACCTTGCGACATTTACGCAGCTGCTAGCCCAGCTACGCCTTGCGTAGCGGCCTACAGTACTACTCGGGTTCTCTACAGTAAGTACACCGGTGCGCTTTACCAAGTTAGAAAAGGCAGCACGGTCCAGGATATTGGGGTCGTCGCGGGCACGGGTTTCGCAGACGGGAACGCGCAGGACACATTCTGCGGCACCTCTGCCTGCACCATCTCTATCTTGTATGACCAGTCCGGGAGGAAGAATGATCTCAAGGTAGCGCCCGCAGGGTGTTACACCGGAACCGCGTCCCAAGCTGATTATGAGTCAAACGCAAAAGGAAAGTCGACAACGCTCAGCGGTCATAAGGTTTATGCGCTCTATATGATACCTCAGGATGGATATCGGAATGACACTCCCTCGGGCATGCCAACCGGCAGTGCGGCGCAGGGTATTTATGAGATCGCAGATGGTACGCGCATCGGCAGCGCATGCTGCTGGGACTTCGGTAATGCGTCGGTGAACAATTGCAACCAAGGCACGATGAATGCCATGTACTTTGGAACCGGCTACTGGGGTAAAGGCACTGGCAACGGTCCTTGGTTCATGGCCGACCTTGAGGGCGGAGTTTGGGCCGGAGGCACTGGAGCATCGAATGTAGTAAATAACAATTTACCGTCTTCGAACGTACCTTTCGCCTTTGGCATACTAAAGACCAGCACGTCGAACTACGTAATCAGGGTCGGTAACGCGCAATCCGGCACACTGACAACCGCTAATAACACTGGCTTGCCCAAGACGCTCAACTCCCCGGGCGGTATCATCCTTGGCATCGGCGGTGACAACAGCAATTCGTCGCTCGGAACCTTCTTCGAGGGCGCCATCACAGCCGGGCAGCCGTCGGATACAACCGACGCTGCTGTTTTGGCAAACGTCCAGGCCGTACAGTATGGGCAGTGATTAAACCAGTGTCCAAAACTAGAAGGCGCCCAAATTCAAAAATGGCTGGAGGTTTCATGCGAGACGGAGTTACCGGACTCATTAGCGCGATGGTATTTGCTTCGACGATGGCGATCGTTGCCTGTGCCGACTACGGCGGCTCAGGCAACGTGGGCACTGCAGGAACCGCAGGTACAACGTCTGCGGTGGGTGGTAACACGTCGAACGGAGGTCAGACGTCAGTGGGCGGCAGCGGCGGTGCGGCGAACGGCGGAAGCACTGCTGCCACGGGCGGAACTTCCAGTTGCTCCAGCGGCACACCCTGCGGCGGCGACGTGGTCGGAACCTGGAAAGTGACGTTGTCGTGTCTTACCGTGACGGGTCAGGTAGACATTTCGCTCGCTAGCTTAGGCTGCACGAAAGTGAACGTCACTGGGGCCGTTCAGGTGACGGGCACTTTGACCGTTAACATGGACGGAACGTATACGGACGGCACGTCCACGTCGGGCGACCAGCAGCTCACGTTGCCGGCCGCGTGTCTAGATGTGTCCGCAACCACCACCACTTGCGATCGCGTGGGTAACGGCCTCGTATCCGTGGGCTATACAACGGCCACTTGCACCTCCGACACTGCCACCGGCGGGTGCAACTGCACGGCCCACGCCGGACAGCAAGGTTCGATGGGCTTTGTATCCGCTTCCCCGGTGACAGACGGTTTGTTCACGATCTCGGGCTCCACCTTCACGGGCGGAGACGGACTACGAACTGTCATG
Source organism: uncultured delta proteobacterium (assembly GCA_963819085.1). GTDB lineage: Bacteria > Myxococcota_A > Polyangia > Polyangiales > Polyangiaceae > FEN-1139. The sequence continues at coordinate 243,195 of CAWFUX010000048.1, read as the reverse complement.
GCCTATCCGTATTGCATTTCGGGAACCACGTTGACAATGACCCCTCAGCCCACGTACCCGACATTGTCGGGCACGGTCGTGCTACAAAAGCAGTAGTTCGCAATCGCGGCTACGCGGGCCGAGCTGGCGATCGAGATCGCTGGCTCGGCGAAGTCTCCGCACGCGTGAATCAAGCGACCTATGCAACTGGAGAATGTCGCAATAATGAAGAAGATTCGTTCCGTCGTAACCGTCTTGTCGTTCTCTGTCCCCGTGTCACTGGGCGCCGTTATCCTTGCTTCATGCGGGTCGTACCCGTTTCCACCGGCGGGCGGTGAGGCTGTCTGCAGTACCCCCGGGGGTGCAGCCAAAGGCACCGGGATAACTTGCCCGGCTGGGGTTAGCCCGTCGACGGCCGGCAGCCTGCCCTGCGACATCTTTGAAAGTGCCTGCCAACCGTGTGTCTCGGCGCACAGCACCGTTCGGCTTCTCCGCAGCGCTTACACCGGGTTCCTCTACCAAGTCCAGCGCGTAGACGGGACGACCAAGGATATCGGGGTTGTGGGAGGCTATGCCGACGCCGCTTCGCAAGACACGTTCTGCGCTGGCAGCATCTGCACGATACCGATCATTTACGATCAGTCCACGCAGAAAAATGATCTCGTCATTGCGCCCCCCGGCGGTTTCAAGCCCACTCCGGGCAACCCGGCGAAGGCTAAGGAACTCCCGGTAACGATCAACGGCCATTCGGCATACGGCCTCAAATTCTCACCTGGTCAGGGGTATCGCAAGTTGGTTGGCAGTGGGACCGCAAAGGGCGACGACCCCGAGTCGATGTACATGGTGAGCAGCCAGAAGGATCTGAAGGATGGCTGCTGTTTCGACTACGGCAACGCAGAAATTGACGCTCATGATGACGGCAACGGCACCATGGAGGCCGTCTACTTTGGGGAGGGCGTGATTTGGGGCCGCGGTTCTGGGTCGGATGATGGTACTGGTCCGTGGGTCATGGCAGACCTCGAAAACGGTCTGTATGCGGGCTGGGAGAACAAGCAAGATCAGAATATCTCGACCAATACGCCCCTCCTTTACGACTTCGTCACAGCTGTGCTCGTTGGCGACACGCAAGAGAAGAACTGTGGGAAAGGCCGCTTTGCGCTCTACGGTGGCGATGCGACGTCCGGCACCCTGAAAACCATGTATGACGGAATACGCCCGGAAAAAACCGGCTATGTCCCGATGCAGAAACAGGGGTCCATCATCCTCGCAACCGGTGGGGACAACAGCAATGGTGATGGAGGGCGCTTTTACGAAGGCGCCATGGTGAACGGCGCTTCAACGAAGGAAACCGTTGACGCATTGCAAGCTGCTCTTGTCGCTGCAGGGTACGGGAAGTAAGTGATCACTCGTGACGGGCCCCGTCAGTTACGCAACCGCCAACCCAACTACGCGGAAATCATGAACCTATCGTTTGGCACGATAGCCCCCGGCCGCTGAGCGGCCAGGTCCGAAGGACCAATCGATACGATTTCTGTCATCGAAAGCAGTGCAGTCGGCTTCGGGATTCCGTCACGCAATTGCACAATTCGTTTGGGTACAAATGCGAATCCCAAGTCTGCGAGGTGAGACCAGTCCTCAATACACATTGTGTCCTATCGACCCGCCTCGACCCCACGGCACAACGAGTTTTGCTCACGCGATCACTTTGTTCGATCTCGGGAATGAACACATCTATTCGGTACGCAGCCTCCAGCCGAAGGATATCGTCATGTTGTTAAAGAGTTCGCCCGAGCGGTGGATTTTGCGTCTCGCAAAATCTGCTCGGGTTCGTGTTGGAGGTGCCGTATTTCTGAGAGGTGCCGTATTCTTGATAAGTTCGTCGGGGTTGGCCGCCTGCGGTAGCAAGGGCGGTGTTGAAGTAGCGTCGGACGCCACGAACGTCGGCGGTGCCACAACGGGGGGATCGGGCACCTCACACAAGTCTACTGGGACCGGAGGCACCCCCAACTTCATTCCGGGAGCGAGTGGTGGACAGGGGACGGGCGGGGCTACGCAACAAGCCACATCGCTGAAGCCAGCTGTGTGTGGTAACGGCTCACTCGAATCCGGCGAGGTCTGCGATGACGGCAATACAATCGCTGGCGACGGTTGCTCGGCGGATTGTACGGCTATCGAGCAGAACTACGCATGTCCAAACGCAGGGCAGCCGTGTGTATTGACAGTAGTCTGCGGTGACAAGAAAATATCGGGGGCCGAGACCTGCGATGACGGCAACACCGTCGCGGGCGATGGCTGTTCGAACCAATGCCAACTCGAGGATGGGTGGGCATGTCCAATCGTAGCTGCCCGCTGTGTAGCGGCACAGTGTGGTGACGGGCTCGTGCGCGGCACTGAGACCTGCGATGACGGAAACAACGTGTCGGGCGACGGCTGCAGTAGCACGTGCACGGTTGAGAATCCGGCACCAACGGAGCGCGACGCCTGGATGTGCCCGACGCCGGGACAGCCTTGCGTGAGAACGACCTGCGGCAACGGCGTGGTGGAGGGGACCGAGCAGTGTGACGACGGCAACAATGACACCGGTGACGGTTGCTCGCCCGCATGTCGCAAAGAGCCGCACTGCCCCCCCGCAGGCGGCGCTTGCACTTCGGTGTGCGGCGATGGGCTAATCTTAGCCACGGACACCGATCAAGAATGCGACGACGGCAATTCCGCTAGCGGCGACGGGTGCAGTGCGGACTGCAAGATCGAACAGGGTTACACGTGCCCAGCCGCGCCAGTGGTACCGAGCGGCACGCTGGTGCTGCCGGTCGTCTATCGCGATTTCAAGGGGCTGGCGAGTCCAACCGCTGCCGACATTGCCAACGGATACCATCCCGATTTCGAACACACCCACCCGAACGCAAGTTATTACGAGACCGGAATCGTGGTGCCTAATCTTGGACTCGACGGCAAACCCGTGCACTCGGCTCAGGATATGGTGACCACGACGAACAACGACACGGCCACGACCCCCGACTGGTTTTCACTGTGGTACCGGGACGCCATTCAAGATTTGCCGACGCTTGGGTCACCGCGTTACAACTATACGTTCGTCAACACGCTCACATTGACCGAAACTGCCGCGGGGTCCGGCATGTTCAGGTATTCGAGCACGAGTTTCTTTCCCCTGGATGGGCTCGGTTGGGGAACGACCACTGGCCAATCGCACAACTTTCATTTCACGTCCGAGCTGCGCTATTGGTTCCAATATAGCGGCGGCGAGCAGCTGGCATTTTCGGGCGACGATGATGTTTTCGTATTCGTGAATAAGTTATTGGCCGTCGATCTTGGAGGTATTCACTCATCTCTCGATGGCTCCGTCACGCTCGACGCCAGCAACGGCATGGGTGCCATCTGCGAAAACGCGGCTGTCGGATGCACCAATGGCCGAACCCTAAACTTGGGGCTCGTGCTGGGCTCAGTGTATGAAATGGTCGTGTTTCAGGCTGAAAGGCACACCACACAGTCAAACTATACTCTCACGGTATCCTCGTTCAAGGCCAACCGCAGCACGTGCCACAGCGTTTGCGGCGACGGCTTCGTCACACCCGATGAAGCCTGCGATCTCGGCACGGCCGGCAATACCGGCGCGTATGGCACGTGTAACCCTGATTGCACGTTGCCCGCCTACTGCGGCGACGGCATCGTCGATACTGCGGATGGCGAGCAATGCGATGACGGCGTCAACCTCGCTACCTATGGATATAACGGCACTCCAGCCTGCGGCCCCAACTGCAAATTATCGGATTACTGCGGCGACAAGAAGATCGACAGCCTGTTTGGCGAACAATGCGATGACGGCAATCACACGCCGAAGGATGGTTGCGAGCCCAACTGCATGCTCGGCGATAACTGCGGCAATGGCAGGATCGACCCGGGCGAAGAGTGCGACGACGGCAATATCGTGTCCGGCGACGGCTGCTCGGAGTTCTGTAAGCGTGAAGTGAACATCCAGTAAGTCGAGCCGTTGTCTATGCTCAACACCGCGAGTCTAGCTCGCTACGGCTCATGAATGGGTTCAACCCGCGTCACCGGCGATCGAACGAACGTGCTTGCTCGAGCTGCATCTTGGATGTCGTGACGGCACGGAATCTTCGAATTGATCCGGAATGCGTTTCCGTGCCGTCTCTCCCCAAATCTCAGCGCTAAGCAAAACCTTTGCGAATGCTGACACCCTAAGTTTGAGACGGAGTGGGCTTGAGCAGCGGCGCTTGCAAACTACTGCTTTTGAAGCACGATCGTGCCGGTAATGGTGGGGCTCGTCGGTTGTGGGCTCATCGTTAGCGTGGTTCCCGCAGTGCAGTACTGGTAAGGCATCACGGTTCGTAGCCCGTCGCCGCCAGTCAGGGTGGTATCCGAGATCGTGTACAGGCCGTCAGTCACGGGGTTTGCGGATACGAACCCCATCCCGCCGCTCTGTTGAACTTGGGCCGTGCACGTGCAGCCGCCGCCCGCAGCGTTGACGCAATTGCCTGATGAGTAGCCGAGGCCTTGCAGGCCGCTAGCGACGCGCTCGCAGGTCGTGGTGGTTGCCGAGACGAGCAGGCACGCAGCCGCCAACGTGAGCTGCTCGTCGCCCGATGTTGTCGTGTTGTCCGAATAGGTCCCATCCGAGTTAGCGGTAAAGGTTCCGGTTACCTGCAGCGACCCCGTCACCGCCGCGGATGTGCAACCGATGCCTAGCGGCGATAAGTTCGCCTGGCCGCTCACGCTCAGACACGACAACGTTACGATCCAGGTTCCAACCACGTCGCCGCCGCAAGGTGTTGCACTCGAGCAGCTCGAGCTTCCGCCCGTTGCGGCGCCACCCGTTGCAGCGCTGCCACCCGTTGCCTTGACTCCACCGGTTGCGGCAGTGCTGCCGCCGGTCGCCGAAACTCCGCCCGTTGCGGTGACTCCACCGGTTGCGGCTGCGCTACCACCGGTTGCCGACGCTCCACCGGTTGCAGCACCGGTACCACCAGTCGATTTCTGGCCACCGGTCAACGAGTTTCCGCCTGACGACGAGCTTCCGCCCGGTGCATACGTGGCACCCCCGGCACCTGCCACTGTGCCGCCCGTGCTCAACCCACCGCCGGTCGCGCTTGCGCCCCCAGCGGCTTGTGTTCCACCTATCGCCGATACTCCACCTGTGGTCGTTGGGCCTGTGCCTCCGGTTGTGAGTGCACCGCCCGTTGAAACTAAGCCGCCCGTTGCCCCTTTGCCCCCGGTTGCGAGTGCACCGCCCGTATTGATCGAGCCTCCTGTTGCTACGTTTCCGCCGGTTCCAGGTGCCTGGCCTCCGCTCGATGCACCGCCCGTTTGCTTCGCCGAGGTACCACCCACTCCACCGGTGCTAACCGTGCCCCCCGCACCGCCCACCGATACCGCACCCCCGGTAACATCGGATGTGGACTGCTTTTCCGTTCCGCTACAAGCAATTGCGGCTGCGGCAATGGCAAGCAGCGAGCCGCGCAGAATATGGGCAATTGAGAGAGGAAATTTCTGGTGTGGCTGGTTGGAACCAGGACTAGCTATGGTCATGACGGCGAGTGCAGTGTCAACGCCGGCGAAATTCCGTTGCGGAATCGGGTATCAGCATCGCGGTTCAGGTAGCTTGAGTCGTGCGCCTATAATTGCTGGCGCAATGAATCAGGCGCTCAAGGCATTGGATGCCGCTTCAATGTGTCCCAGCCAATACTGGCGTCACCGATGACTTGGGTGCCGCCCTGTGTGGTGCAAAGCGTGACTTCCGTGCCGTCCTGGCACGTCGAGTACGTCGAGCAACCATTAGCGTCTTCGACAGTCGGCGACCCCGTGCACTGGTCGATAGCTGCCCACTTCTGGAACGTTCCTTCGGCTCCCAATAGATCGTTGGTCACTTCAGGCTGCCCCGGCGGGCTGCTGATTCCTCCTGCATAAGGCACCACGGTGTCCGCCGTACCGCGGAATGAGATCTCGCTAATCGCGCGAGACGGCTGACAGGTCACCTCCGAATCCACGAAGAGGTCCATACTGCTTGGAGCAACGGCCGCGAACACTTCCGCTTCCTTGCAGGCCAGATAGTAGGCCATGCCGCCACCCATCGAGATTCCCACAGCGTATACCCGACGCGGGTCGATGCATGCTTCAGTCGAGAGTTGCCTCACGATGGCGCGAGCAAAGCCGTAATCATCGACTGCTTTCGAAGTTGTGCAGCATGGGCCAATATTCCAGGAGTCTTCGAGCCCTTGCGGCCAAACGACGATGAAGTTCTCTTGATCAGATAACGATTTATAACCGGAGTTCGCCTGCTCCCAATCTAGCCCCAAACCCATCGGATGAAAGTCGAGCACCAGAGGCACGAGGGCGTTGCCGGTGTAACTGGGCGGAACGTGAAGTTGGTACGTGCGTGAGGTGTCGTTTACGAGGATTTCACGGTTCGTGTCCCCCGGCGGCAGTGCGCTGGCTGGACAAAGAACGTCGCCTTTACGACAGAACCCGGTCTCACACTGGTAGCCGGCGCCAATGTCCGCGCAATCACTGGCGTGGACGCAAGTTTTGTCACACGTCGCACCTTGCTGGCAGCTGCCGGTCGTACCAGAGTCGGTTTGAGAGACAACGGAAACGCACTGGACGCTCGCTCCGAATCCGTCGCAGTCGTTTACGCCCGTGCAGGCTTTTGTGCAGACCCCGCAGAGGCAGGTTAGCCCCCCACTGCAGGTGGAGTCGCAATGTTCCAAGAAATTGGTCTCGCTGCCCGTCTGGGGATCTTGCGGGCCACTCTTGCAACATGGGATAGCCACCACCATGCAAGCCACGCCGAGCAGCCTTCGAAGCCCCAATAGCCATGCGGGCTCGTTCGGCCAAAATCCGCCGTTGCGAATTCGAGCGGGTGGGACTTCAGTGGCCTGTCCCGGCTTGGCCAAGCGAGTTAACTCGTGCAAGTTAGTCACCGTCCTCAACACCCTGCGGAATCAAGCATTGGCCAACATAAAGGATTACCTGATTATGCCCTTCCGGGATACCATGGACATTGTTGTATTCTTCCACACGTTGTCGCAAATCGACGAGAGCAAGACGCAGCCGCGATAGAGTCGCGCAGGTCTCTTCTTCCAGCGGGTGTCCCGGCCATACGTCGAGAGTGTAGGTGCTGCCCCCTACAATGTCACCGGGATTGGAAGTCGCGATATCGTCTCGTAAGCGACAACAGACGGTCTTCACCATTGCCTGAAAATGATCAAAGATTGCCGCTTCCCACCCTACCGGCGAACCCACCGGGACAAATAGTGTGCTAGTCCGGTAAACGAAGCTCGCCTCGTCATTGACGCGTTCGACCCGATTGGAGGTCACCAAGCGTGCCAGCGCCTGCTCGAGGTCTGAATGATTCATGTGAGTCAACGCGGCCAAGGTTTCGGTGGTGACCGGCCCTTCGCGATAAATGATTGCCCACAACAACTCGTCGAGACCTTCTCCAATGCGAAGCTGGCGAAGGGCGCGTAACTCCTCGTCCGACGTTGCACGATAAACTGCATTCGGACCCTGGCCGGAACTAAAGACAAGGCCACTGTCGCATAAGTCGTGCAACACGCCGCGAACTTGGACATCGTCATCTCGGGCGAACCGCATTCGAATGTTGCTGCGAGTCGCCATCTTTTGATCGCAAATGTAGTCGAGCACGGCCTCCCATAGTGAACGTCCACGATCGGTTGAGCTCTCGGTCAATCGCTGTATTTTGCGTTGGTACGTGCGAAGCCCAAGGCCGAACATGTCCGCACTGACCTTGCGACTAACACCCTGGCGCTCAAGCTCGGAGACTAGGTCCAAAAATACTTGATTGGCCACCTGTGCAAGAGGGGCACGCGTTCCGCCCGACGTTGCGAGTTGTGCGATGAGGATCGTTGTCTGACGGACGATGGCCTGGATTAGAAGATCAATGGTCATTCACGTTCAACGCAACCCGCTTGTTTTCGCACCTTCACGCCGAATACGTGATACTACCCCGGAAGCCCATAATGCGGGGGCGACATTTTTGTCACCCCCTATTTGCCCGCAATAGCGGTGCAAACCGCTGCCGCACACGGGCTTTGGCCTCGACGGTATTGGGACGTACCACCGGCTAAGGCGCGGAGGTGTGTTTACCAAGGCGATGATTGATTGGCCCAAGTCCAATTGCTGCGTCGACAAACATCAAGAGTGAAAATGGTCTACCAAGCCGAGGTGACACGCCCACCCGTGAATTGCCCGCTGCGGATTGGGCCGTTTCGGCACGGAAGAGCGAGGCAGATCGAGAGCCCGCGCTGCAACGAGTGCAGGCGCGACGCGACAACATGCGAGAACAAGGGGCGTCTAGGCGCAGTGAATATTTCCATGGTGGAGGGGGCGACGGATTTGTCGCTCCCCGAGCCTGATCGGCCATGCCAGGTTGGACTACGGAGGCCCAAGCATGCTCATTGACGATGCAGGACGGAGTCTGGTTGCGGGTTTCATTTTGGTGGCAGTGAGCAATTGCTCGGGCACGGATAGTGTGAGCCCTAGTGCCGGAGGCAGTGCGTCGATTGGCGGGTCGCCGACTGGTGGCGTCAGCAGTTCGGGTTCAGCCGCCGTCGGAGGCACTTCCTCAGCTGCAGGCGGAGTCAACACGGGCGGCAACGTGGGAACTGGCGGAGCCCCGGGCACAGGTGGAGCCAATTCTATGGGCGGGGCGCAAACCGGCGGCATGCCGGCAACCGGCGGTTCGCCAGCAACGGGTGGAGCGGCAGCAACCGGCGGCGTGAAATCCACGGGAGGCGTCCCTAACACCGCGGGTTCGCTCTCCACGGGCGGCGCAAAGGCCACAGGTGGTCGTACCTCGACTGGAGGAGCGGCTCCCACCGGAGGCTCGAAGGCAAGCGCCGGCGCGTCGGCGACCGGTGGCAGTTCGAGCGCTGGCGGCGCCTCAGGAACGACAGGGTGCGGCATGACGAATTACCCGGCGCCGTGCAACACATCGGGTTCGCCTTGCTCCATCGATGTCACTACCAACGGCACGGTCACGACGCGCCAGTACTACGTGAAACTTCCGTCGAATTACGACCCTTCGAAAGCGTACCCAGTAGTCTTTGAGTTCCACTACTTGGGCGGCTCGGCCGAGGCGATTTTCAACGACACCATGTACAACGTCAGGCCAAATTTTGCCAACGCGATTTACGTGATACCACAGGGGCTTGCTGGCTCGGACGGCAACAGGGGTTGGCCCAACACCAACAACCAAGACATCAACTTTACCAAGGCCATGGTAAGCACGCTGGAGGCCAGCTACTGCATTGACCAGAGCCGCGTCTTTTCCATGGGGTTCAGCTACGGCGGCATGATGTCAATCACTATTGGCTGCCTGATGCCCGATGTCTTCCGTGCGATTGGCGTGGAGTCGGGCTTTTCCATCGTGTACAACTGCAACCCGTCGCACGAGATCGCAGTTTGGCAGACCCAAGGCGATCAGGATACAACCGTGACACCCACGAACGCGGAAGCGGCAAGGGACATCTTCGTTAAGCTCAATCACTGCAGTTCAACCACGCAGGCGGTTAACCCTTCTCCGTGTGTGGCCTATGACAATTGCGATACGGGCTACCCGGTAACGTGGTGCTTGATAGCGGGTGAGTCGCACGCACTATGGAACCAGTCCGGACCGGCGATTGCCACTTTCTTCCAAAAGTTCTGAGAACTACGGATTTCTTCCACGGTTCTTGAGTGTGTTCCGGCGTCCTTCGCTTCGTGGCCCCAAGTGGGTACGTCTCGAGAACTCCCAAATTTCTCGACGTTGAACGCTTGGGGCCATATCTTTTGAGTTTCGAATTCGGCACACGCGGGCCAAGTGTCGCCGGAAAATTGCGACTTGGATATCCGAGCTTGGCACATCAAAGTTGACGGGGGGCGACAATTTTGTCGTGTCAGATCGGTCGCTATCTGAGATGCATTTGCCGTTCCACTATTGCGGCAACGGAGGACTCGAAATGTCCGCTTTTTGCACGATGCACAACAGACGTTTGCTGGGCGCTGGCGTATTGATTACTGCATGTTGGGGCTGTTCGGGTACGGACAGCACAACCCCAACGAATGTTGGAGGCGATTCGTCGAATGGAGGGTCGCCGAGCGGTGGCGCCCCGACTGCAGGTGCCATGGCCACGGGTGGTTCTGCGCCTAAGGGAGGAGCGTCGTCGAGTACAGGTGGTGCTGCGACCGGTGGTGTGATGAACACCGGCGGGGCAGCACATACAGGTGGGGCAAACCCAAGCGGCGGAGCGCCAGCCACGGGTGGAATGAACGCCGTTGGCGGTTCACGCACGGGCGGGGCGCCAGCAACTGGCGGCGAAATTTCGACCGGTGGCACCATGAGCACAGCGACGGGTGGCTCAAGGGCAGCTGGTGGCAGTACAAGCTTTGCAGGCGGTGCGAGTGCAACTGGGGGATCGAGAGCTGGCACAGGCGGCGTAACTTCAACCGGTGGCGCCAATACTGGCGGTTCGCATACCACCGGAGGCTCCAGTGCCGCAGCGGGTGGTCAGTCAAGTACGACCTGTCCGTCACCCGTACTAAAGTCGGGTGATACGACTCAGACGGTGCAGGTGGGCTCCGCGAGCCGCACTTATATTCTGCACGTTCCCGCGGCATACAAAGGCACTTCGGCGGTGCCTTTGGTCGTGGATTTCCATCCCATCGGGGGCTCCGACACGGGTGAAGAAGGCGCTTCTCCCTTCAAAGCGGTCACAGATGCCGAGGGCGTGATCACGGCGTATCCGCAGGGAAATAACAGCCCGAATTTAGGTGCGGCGTGGGATGTGGGGCCCTGCTGCGACACCTCTGACGACGTGGCGTTTGCCAAGGCCCTCGTCGCGCAGGTCGAGACGAAAGCCTGCATCGACACCAAGCGCGTTTATGCGGTCGGCTTCTCGATGGGCGGCGGGATGTCTCACTACCTCGGGTGCAAAGCAGCGGATGTGTTTGCCGCAGTGGCGCCCGCGTCCTTCGACCTTCTCGCAGGGTCCGCGCCCGCCGGAAACGCGGACGATTGCAAGCCGGCACGTCCCATCCCGGTGCTCTCGTTCCGAGGCACAGCGGACACCGTTGCCATCTATGGCGGCGGAAATTCTGCGCTGGTTACGGGTATGCCCATCACGTTCCTTGGTGCTCAAGCGTGCTGGAAGAAGTGGGCATCGATCAACGGGTGCACGGACTCGCCCGCTTATCCGACAGTGAATGGCTCGGCGTTTCAATGTGCCTACTACAAGGCATGCCAGGCCAACGTCCAAGTGGGCGTTTGCATAAACAATGGCGGGCATGAGTATGGCGATGGGACGATCGGCTGGACATTCCTCAAGCAATTCACTCTTCCGTGACGTTCGCCAGCCTGGTTCGACCTGCCAGACGCACGAGTGCGGGCGCTCCGCCCGCGCTCGTGTTACAGATGGCGCATGAGTGCGCCGGAAAGTCAGCATTTTCGGGCGAACTCGTCCGCGATGCCAATTTCAGCGCGTACCCTGGCTTGGTGGGGTAAGCGAGGACCAGCGATACTGTCGTTGGCCGCAGCGCTCATGGCGTTAGCGGCATTGGTTCGAATGGGTTACGGGCTCTGGCGCCTCCTCTGGCAGCCGACCCCGACTGGCGCGAGTGACCTTGCACAGCGCTGGGTCGAGGTGCGAGATATGTTTGCCGGACGGGATGTCTATCTTTCGAACGGCAATGCCACCTACCCGCCCGCAACAATAACGATGCTCTGGCCCATCCTGAGCTGGGCCAGCCTGGCGATTGCGCGCTGGCTGTGGGCCATTCTCACAGTTGGCGCACTCGTTTGGATTGTGCGGGTCGCGTTGCGGTCAAGTGGGGCCACGACCAAAACGGAACGCCTGGTGGCCATGCTGATGCCGCTCGCTATGTATTCAACCGGCGGTGCGACGGGAAACGGACAACTCACAGTGCTTGTGGTTGCTTGTTTGCTCGCCAGCTTGCCCATTTTACTGCGAGAGGATCGGGTGCGGCCATTGGCGCTGGCGGTCCTGGTGTTTGTCGTGGCCTTGGCCAAGCCATCTCTGGCGGCCCCTTTCTTCTGGTTGGTGCTTTTCCGACCCAAGCGGCTGCTGGGTGCCATTGCAATCGGGGCGATCTATTTGGGTCTCACAGCGGCGCCCGGGCTGGCTCAGCCCGTAGGTGCGGTCCAGTTGTGCCACCAGTACTTATCGCGGATCGGGTACGATGCGGCTAAGGCAGCCGCATCCATTGGCCATGCCAATGTGCACTCCTGGCTCATCGAAGTCCGCCGACCGCAATGGGACACCGGGGCGTCGCTCATGATCCTCGGATTTCTTGGATTGTGGACCTGGCGCCATCGGCGTGCTGACCCCTGGCTGCTGATGAGCGCGGCCGCATTTGCAGCTCGCTTCTGGACCTACCATGCCACGTACGACGATCTGATCGTGCTCATTCCGATGATCGCACTCTTTCGGCTAGCCAAGCAAAGCGCGAACGACGCGCAGAAGGTTTGGGCCGGATCACTGCTGACGGCCATGCTGTGCAGTACCCTGGCACCGAGCGGAGCGTACCGGCTGGAACGGAGCGGGGCGTTTCTGCTGTCTCCCGCGTGGAGTGAAGCCTATGTGGTAGGTCAGGTTGTGGTCTGGCTTACGGCGTGCGTCTTCTTGCTGCGGGCCACCCGCTGCTCTGCGGTTTGCGTTGATGACGCAGTCTGATGCGGTCACCGGGCAAGCTCCTGAACCGCGGGGAAAGAGGTAGGGCGAAGAACCAGATGATGGGGCAGCGTCTCGCCGCGGATACTGCGCGCAACCCAGTCCACTGCCGGGCCCGCCGTCACCGGCTTTATGACGGTAGCCACGAGCGTCCCTTCTTTCACGTATTGCTGGCCGACGGAAGGCACACCGTCGCATCCGAGCATGGGGACCCCAGCCCAGCCCACGCGCTCGGCTCGTGCAGCCTTTTGGACGCCGGCGGCCATCGCATCGTTCTGAGAACAAACCAAGTCGGGGTGGATGCGGCGGGCCGACGCCTGCCTAAGCCACGCGATCGTTGCACACTTTGCACCCTCCTCGGTCCAATCCGCAGCAATAGTTTTCGCGATAGTAATCAACGACCCCCGGAGGCCATTTTCGAGCGCAAGCCTTCGGTCCTTCACTATCGCATTTACGCTCGGCCCTTCGACGTACAGAACCGTGCCTCCCTTGGGCAATAGCGCGCGGCATTGGGCCGCGTGCAGTTGTCCAATCGCCTCCTCGTCTGCAGTGACGCACGCGACAAGGTGGCCGGGAAATTCATGGTGTAGCGATTGGACGACAGATGCACCCGACGAAAGCTCCACCCACCCTATGCCCGCAGAGACCGTAGCCCTCGCGGCTTGCGTGAAAGCGGAGGGCGCGCTCGCGAGTTCAATGGCGATCGCTGCCGGCCGCGTATTCAACGGCCGCTCGACGTACTCAAGCACCTGGCGAATCTGCATGAACGGACTGTTGTCCGCATACGCGACCTCTAATTCGAAGCCCTCTTTCTCGCAGACTTCCCGAGCGGACTGTTCCTGCGCTCGTTGAAAGTCTTGCCCATCGGTCAGCAGGAGCAAAGTGATCAGACGAGCCCACGGCTCCGTACGATTATCCTGACGTGGGGCGTGGACCATACTTCTAGACGATATGATAACGCCCTGGCCGTATCCAATTAAACGATTCTGACAACTATCAAGCGAGTGCAACCACATGCTGCCACACCCGCTCATTGGCTGGTTTTTTTGCTGCGGCACTCGTACGCCGAGCCTCAGCTGCTAAGTTCCCCTATTCATCGGACGGCACCAATAGTGCCGTCCTGCGCAAGGTCGTTGCCGGTAGATTCCGTGCCGTCACGACAAGAAAAAAGTCACTCCTCGAGCTGCAAGACCTTGCGTGCCGTCGCGCGCGGTGGCCGCGACCTCGGTTACGGCTTTCCGACGAACGTCGTCACGGACGCCGCCTCAACCGAGCCGCTGAACCGACCTGCCGTGAGCGTGATGGCTGTCCCGGCCGCGAGCTTCGAACTTGCGGTGGTTACGTACGGCGTGACGGAAGCTGGCCACTCGCTGCCTCCAACGAAGAAGCTTAGGCTGCGGGCTGAGCCAGGATTCACTACGACGATGGTCGTTGTTCCGTCCTTGGGGCTCGCGAACGCGACCACTCCCGGATTGGATGCCGATGCCGCCGCGGCGCCCGAGACGTCAACTCGGTAGTAGCCCGGGCGTACGAACTTGCTGAAGTTCCCGAGGGCATAATACTGAGCGGGCGGGCTGCTTGCGCTCGGGATGAACGCCTCCGTCCACCAGTAGTGCCATCCGTTCACGCCACCGGTATTGAAAGCCGCGTAAATCATCGTCGCGATCGTGATCGCCCCCGTGTCACCCGGCGTGCACTCTGTCTCCCAGACATGGTGAGTGTTGTTCGTGGGCGGCGCCGGACGTGCATACGTCCCCGCGCTGGTGTTTCCGTAGTCGTGCGTTGCGATCGGGCCGACGTAGTTGTTGGCATTCGTATCGGCGATAATGGAGGGGCCGTAACTGTCACCGCCCCAGAGGTTGCCCCAGTTGTCGGGCTCGGCCGCGAGCACCTTGACAGGCGGGTTGAGTGCGGCCAGCTTCGGACCTAGCACGTCGATCCAATTCACCATCTGTGTCTTGTCGAAAATGCACGACTGGTAGCTCGCCACGAAGTCCGGTTCGTTCTGTGCCGAGATGGCGTAGAGGTCTACTCCTCCGTTCTTCTTGTAGAACGCAGGAAACGCCGCGAGAATCGAGGACCAGGAGTCGTAGGCGGAGGTATTCAAATGCCCACCGTTCCATTGACGTTGTTGTTGTCCTTGTCTCCCGCGGGCGGCGACCACGGTGCTGCCCACACCTTGCAATCACTGCCGGAAAACTTGACGCACGCCTGACCATCGGCGTACCCCGCGGCGCCCATGATGTCGGGCGATCCGCTAGTGCCGTCGATGCCGACGCGGAGTAAGTTCAACCCGATCCCGTTGACCGGGTCCCACAGCAGCGTTTGCATCTGGGTCGAAGACGAGCCTTGCCACACGTCGGCTAACCCGAAGCCGTCCACGATCTGATGCTGCTTCGTCGGATCGACGGTAATGTCGCCCGATTGGGCTGTCCCCGGCGTCTTGGTTCCGGTGCTTCCGCCGGTGCCCGACCCACCGGTTGCACCACCACCTACACCAGCGCCGCCGGTCGCGGCTTTGCCGCCCGTTGCCGCGCCACCCGCGCTCGATTTTCCACCGGTTGCGGCACCGCCCACGCCGGCTCCGCCGGTCGCTTTGCCGCCTATACCCGCAGGCGCACCACCAGTTGCAGCGCCACCCACACCAGCGCCGCCCACACCAGCACCGCCTACACCAGCACCGCCTACACCAGCGCCGCCTACACCAGCGCCGCCCGTCGCCGGGTTATTTCCACCGGTTGCGGCGCCACCCGCACCTGCACCGCCCACAGCTGGCCTTCCGCCAGTGGGCGGCGGTGCCGTCGTTCCGCCGCTTGTGCGGCCGCCAGTTGCCGCGATACCACCCGATGCAGGGGCTCCGCCGCTCGAATTCGGCGCGGTACTTCCGCCCAATCCCGCTCCGCCAGTCGGATTCGCTCCCCCGACTGAGTTGTCACCGCCATCCGAGCCCGGGGGCGTACTCAGGCTGTTGCTGCCGCTACAACCGAACATCACGCTTACACTGGATGAGGCAATGAGAAGCGCCCAATAGTTTGATTTGCGAAAAATTTTGCGACCACGGATAACCGAGACATTTAATTGAGCCATTCAAGAGCTGTGTTGACCGCCGACCGCTTCTGTCATTAAATCGGTAAACATTATCTCTGAATTCACGCGTCTCACACGCGGGCGCCAAAAACAAAAGCAGCAACACTTGGTTCAAGCGAGCAAGCGCACCCCAGGCCCTGGCCTGTTTCGGTGGTGTGGTTTCTGACGGCGCTTCGGCGACCGCCGACGTTGGCTCGTCTTGATGTCGCAGCGGCACGGAAACGCGAGTCGCGAGCGCGCCCTGCTTGCGCGTCGTGCTGGTTTTCAGACAGCTTAGCGGCTGTGCGCCGCAAATGCCCGATTAAGGGGCGCCGAGGGAGCCCGGCTTGGCGGTGTCGGCCCGCAGGTCGCGACTCATCCGGCGCTAGTTTGACGCTTGACACCCGAGTATTGCTATGTAAAACAAATGTTTGAATCAAACGTTTGACTACGACCATGGCAGCCAAGGCACAATTAGTTACCGCCGCGACCCGCGTTGCCTCCAATTACCGGTCAACGGAACGGACCCGAGAACGACTCATCGAAGTTGGCACCAAGTTGTTCGCCAGTCGCGGCCTCGAAGGAACTACCATTCGTGATCTGGCAGGAGCGGCAGAGGTGAACGTAGCGGCCGTGCATTACCATTTCGGCGGCAAAGATCAGCTTTACGCCGATGTCGTCGAACGGGTGTTCGCGGAGTTGAAGGGGTTGCGCGAACTGACTGAACACGAACTCGCGACGGCGAGAGAGGCGGGCACGCGCGCGGCTGCAACCGAATCATTGGAGCGATGTATTCGCGCCCTGCTCTCGATACTTTTCAACGGCAATCGACCCAGTTGGGGCGGCGCGTATCTTCAGCGCGAGGCCATCGAGCCCACGACGGCCATGCGACGTGTCCTCGAGAGATTCATTCGGCCCGCGTCGCGGGCGTTGTGCGCTCTGGTCGAGCTGATTCGTCCGGACCTGGCGGGCTCCGAGACCACTCGCTTCATCGTGTCGAGTATCGTCGGGCAGTGCCTTCACTACCAGCAGAGCTTGCCCATTGCGCTGGCGACCCATGACATCAAGAAACTGACGCCGGACTTCTTGGAGAAAGTTACAGCGCATGTATCGCAGTTTTCGTTGTCGGCATTGTTGAATTGCCAACGCGAGGAGGCCAAGGAATGACATTACGAAACCGACGCTTTTTTTGCCATAGTTGCCGGATGCGTTTGGGTGATGGCTCAAGGTCGTTGCCAGCCCGATGATTTAGGCCAATGACTGCCGTCACGCTCCGGTCCATCGAAAAGAAACGGCCGTATCTGCTGCGCCGCTGTCTGCAGGAACATACCCGTGCTGCCTATCGCGACGCAATTCTGGCAGCCGCGGAAGAGATTGTTTTGCGTCACGGCTACCAGGCCACGAAGATGGCCGACATCGCGGAGGCTACCGGACTTGCAGTGGGCACATTGTACAAGTACTTCGAGAACAAGGAGGAGGTCGTTCTTGCGATCACGGAACGCCACTGCGAGCGCTTCCAAGCCCACGTCGAACAGCCCTTCGACTCGGACGACCCATTGAGACAGCTGCGACAACTCGTGGGGAGGGCTTCCGAGTTCGTGGAACAGAACGGAGCGTTGTTCAATCTCTATTTGCAGTGGAAAACGAGCGAATGTTCTTCAGGTCAACGGCACGCGTATATTGCTCAAGACGCTGCCCGTGAAAGATTTGCTTTGTTGATCACCGAGCTTCTAAATCGCGGAGTCCAAGCGAGGAGCATCCGAAGTGACATTCCCACGGTTCAATTGGTCTGGGCGTTGCTCGCCACACTCGAAGTCCTGCTTTGGGAGTGGTGGCGGCAGCCGAAGAGTTTTTCGTGCAAACTGCGCGGCGACCAGATCGTTACCGTGTTTCTTGAGGGAGCGGTCGCGCGCACCCATCCCCGAGGCGGCAAGAAATTGGTGAAGTAAGGCGTGCGACGCGCTACTAGGAACACCTAAGGGAGTTCGTATGCAATTCGAACCGCGGCTGAGCCCTCGTATCTCGGAAATCAAGTCGCTCAAGCAGCTTGAACGATACTTCCCGCCAGTCACGGATTCGCCCGGGAAACTCGAGCCTCGCGAATACGAGTTCTTTCAGCATGGCGCCGAAGTCCCGTTCGAAACTACGGCAAGAAGCTACAGCCCTGTCAATGCCTGGTACCTCTCGGATCTGGCATATCTGGCTTACACGGACTGCGCGGCGGCCGCCGACGTTGAACGCGCGGTGATGCCGGCGCTCACTCGCTTGTTCCGATCCTCGCCCAGCGTGAAGGTATTTCTCGGTTCAGCCAGACGTTGGGGCAGGCCGGACCTCGAAGATCCAATCCAGTGCATCGTGGCGCATGACGCGTCGGTGGGTTTCGTCACGTTTCGCGGCACGCTACCGCAATCTGCTCCAAACTGGCTAACGGACGCGGAACTGATTCCGACGCGAGAAGAGGGTCCGGTGCGCATGCTTGTCCACGAGGGGTTCCAGGGAGCTTTGGACGGCGTGTGGCAAAGCGGGCAAGCTGAAGGGGTCGAGCAATACTTGGCTGAAGTAGCTCGAAGCAGTCCGAACCTGCCCTGGTGGTTCACTGGGCATAGCCTGGGTGCTGCGCTGGCCACGCTCGCCGCGCGCCGCTTCGGACTTGCGCATGCCCTCTACACGTACGGCTCTCCCAAGGTTGGCGACGCGGCGTTCGGAGCGCAAGTTGCACACTCGGTGACGACACATTACCGAATCGTGAATCACCGCGACCTTATAACGCACTTCCCGCATCTTCCACCCTTTGAGCATGCGGGCAGCTTGAAACAAATCGAAGAACACGAAGCTGCGAACCTAGGTGATTCACATTTATGGCAGCGCGTTCGAAGCTTGTCTGTCAATCCGCCCTGGGACACGACTGTTCAGGAATTTTTCAACCACCTGGGCCAGCTAAAGAGCAATATCGAAGAGAGACGTCTATTGCGATCGTTTGCCGATCATGCGCCGATATTCTATTCGAAGATCCTATGGAATCGGTTCATTGCAGGGGCAGACAGCTGAAAATGCCAAACGCCAACGTGTTCGTCGGTGCGGCCCCACTTTGATGTGCTTAAGGGCTAAGTTCCACAATAAGCTGTAAAAGTGTGCTTTCGTCGCGAAGCTGCGTTACACTGGCTGCCTGATGGCACCCGCTGAAGGCGCGCCGCCTGTGGATAGCAGTCGCACGTCGGGCACGCATATTGTTCGAACCTCCGTGGCGGCCATAGCTTCGCTACTGGTTGCTCGTGCAGCTGCGTTACCGGAGCCTTACTGGGCAACCGTAACTACGCTCGTCGTCATGCAATCCTCGCTCGGAGCTTCATGGGCTGTGTCCTGGAAGCGCCTTGCGGGAACGGCAGCGGAGCGTACGCCACCTAGCGGAGACCAGCTGGTCTGCTGGGCAGTGAGAGTCTAAGTCTCGGTTGGGCCGGCCAAGTCCCAAAATCGACTGTTCGAGTAGTTGCGCGCTACTGGAACAACCGTTTGCAACTGGTTTCATACTTGGAAGCACTTGGTCGAGATCCCTCAAATTTGAAATGGTCGCTTTACCGGGCCGTCACAACAACCATCGAAAATGCCGCTGGGAATGGGCGTGGCTTGCGAAAGCACGCACCTGTATCCGGGCAACGCCGACAATGTGCGCAAAGCAATGGGAGTCGGCACAACGGTTCACGAGGCGTACCCAATTTGTATCTACTAAGTTGCGTAGTTGAAACAATGCATTCTCCTGTTATTGGAAGTCAAACGCGACCCGCACCCCTAACGAAAACCGCCTAAGTTATTCCTGGCGCTGTTGTCCTAGAAAGCTATCCTGGGAACTGCTCGGAAAGTATGCCTGACGTTTCCTTTGGAGGCTCAGTAGGTCGTCAACCGGTGCCACTTCGCGGGGCATTGCCGGAAGGTTCGCTTGGCGCTCAATTCGCCGATGAACCAGGAGAATATCGCGCAGGCGAAGTCGTTGCAGAGCGTTATCGTTTGGTAAGACCGCTCGGCAGAGGCGGGATGGGCGTCGTCTGGCAGGCTGAGGCGCTCATGCTGGGCGTCGAAGTCGCCATCAAGTTCGTAATGTCTGACAGCGACCGGGGAATACTCGATGCGCGCCTGGAACGGGAGGCACACGCTGCGGCGAGCTGTCACCACCCGGCACTCGTGCGAATGTTCGATTTTGGCAGAACGGCCCAAGAGAATCCTTATCTTGTGATGGAGCTGGTGGGAGGAGCTTCGCTTTCTTCAATGCTAAACGACCGAGGGCGCATGCCGGCCACCGAAGCCGTTCGCATCATACTTCCGATTGCGGATGGTTTACGCGTGGCGCATCAGAACGGCATCGTTCATCGCGACGTAAAGCCTGACAATATCTTGATCGAAACCGACGAGCGCGGCAACCGGTGGCCCAAGTTATTGGACTTCGGAATCGCAAAGGTATCCTCGGTAACGAATTGGGACATGACCGAAGACGGCGCTACTCTCGGGACACCGGACTACATGTCCCCGGAACAGGCATTGGGTCAGCGAGACGTGGGTGCCGCTTCGGACGTGTGGTCACTGTGTGCAACGCTTTATTACCTGTTGGTCGGCAACACACCGTTTCGTCGCACCACGTACAACGCCCTAGTTCAAGCGATCCTACACGAGCCCGTCAAGCCAATCACGGACTTTGGCGTCGGCGACGCCAAATTGTGGCAGATTCTGGAGCGAGGCTTCTCGAAGGAGCCGCGTCGTCGAACCGATTCGATGACGCGATTGGGGGCTGCGCTTGCGGATTGGCTGATGGGACATTCCGTTACCGTTGACTGCTCTGGCAAGTCTCTGCAAGCGATTTGGCCCGAGCCAAGCTGTCATGAGCTCGAAGCACCAGGAGTCGAACCCGACGGCGCGCAATTCACTGCACCCTCAGAATTGCCTTTGGCAGGTGGCTGGTCGGGTGAGCTGCCCCGCCATAATGCGCGAATTCCTTCGGTGCGCCCGCTAGCGTGGGTGTCAGGGGCATTGGCAGTCGTGGCCGCGATCGGTGTGCCGCACTACATAAGATTCTCTCCAATTCGGCATAGCGAGGTTCCGGTTGCGGGAGTCGCGGTGGGTAGAACCCACTCGGAACCTGCAGCGCCACAGCCCGCGGAGGCGGGCCGAGTGGTGCCCCCCATCGCGGACTTGAAGCCTCCCGCTGCACCGATTGCGCCCGCGCCATCGGCCAGCAGTGTGAGCCCCGCTGCCAAATCTACAAAACCCAAGTTGGTTCTTCGCAGTCGCTACCACAACTTTGGTTTCTAGAATGACCATGACTCACCCATTTCGAGAGCGAAAGCGCGTTGCAATTGGCTGTTCGTGCCGAACCATCATCATCCTCTGCATTGGGCTCGCAGCGAGTCCGGTGTTTGCGACCGAGCCACCCGAACGGAGTCAGCGTGACCAGGCGCGCGCGCTGGCCCTCAAAGGTGCCGATGCATTCGTCGTCAAGGACTACGCAACGGCGCTCGAACGTTTCCAGCGGGCAGGCGCCTTATTCAGTGCGCCCACGATCACCGTGATGGAAGCGCGGACACTAGCCGCGCTCGGACGGTTGAAGGAGGCAGCAGACACCTACGAGAAAGTCGAACAGACTGCATTGGCCGCGAGCGCCCCTCAAGCCTTCCATCAATCCGTGACGGATGCAAAACAAGAGGGCGCTCTCGTTCGAGCGCGTCTTGCGTCCGTTACCCTGGAGTTCGATGCTTCAATTCAGGACCTTTCTATTAACTTGGACAACGAGCGCCTAACCCTGGCGTCGAGTTCGAGCGTTCGCCTCGATCCCGGCTCGCATACGCTGCGTGCCACCGCTCCGGGCTACGCGGCGCTCGAGCAAACGGTGTCCTTGGACGAAAGGCAGTCGGAAACCATCGTTATAGCTCTGCAGCCGTTGCCCAAGCCCGTCGTATCCAGTTCGTCAACGTATTTGGCGCCTGCGCGTCCCTCGAAGGTGAAGTCACCATTGGTTTCTTGGGCCGGCACGGCTGCGTTGGTGGCGGGCGGCTCGTTGCTGGCTGCGTCCGCGGGGCTCTACGTTGTGGCCTGGCGTGAGAAGCACACCCTCGACAGCGTCTGCAGCCCCACCTGCCCAGCTGCGTATGCCGGCGACATAGACGCCTTTCGACTGCACCGGACATTGGCATTCGTCGGTTTGGGTGCCTCGGCTGTTACTGTTGCAACGGGGTCGTACCTCGTGTGGGGCCATCGCGAGACTTCGCACCTCGCTGCAGCGGTTGGTCCCGCCTCGGTAGCCGTGACGGGAGCTTTCTGATGAACAATCGGCTATCGGGGTTTGGCTATTCTCGGGTGCCGATTCTTGTTGTCGTTGCGGCACTCGTCGCTCAGGGTTGCCTTTTCAATGAAGATTACCGGGTGGAGTCGAGCGCCACGCTGGCAACAGGAGGCAATTCGAACACGGCCGGCACCAGTTATGGGGGCAATGGTGGCGTAATCGGTGGCACCGGTGCAAACACCTCGACTTCGACCGCCTGTACCGGCGGCTCCGGGTGGGTGTCAATGGCTGCGCCACCCTTGGATTTCGTCGCCCGCGAACGAGCAGCCGTGACCGCGTTTGACGGCAAAGTATTCGTGTTTGGCGGAGTCGATAGCTTTGGCACATCACTAGACACCGGTGCCATTTACGATTCGCAGACCAATTCATGGGAGCTCTTGCCGAATGACACTAACACTCCCGACCCCCGTCAAGCGGCTGCGGCCGTGTACGTGGGTGGCAAGATATTAGTCTGGGGCGGCAAGACGTATTCTTCGTCCGACAATCGCTATCACATGTTTTCAAGTGGGGCCGCCTACGATCTGCAAGCGCGCCGTTGGTCCCCAATTGCTGATGCCTGGGAATCGCGAGCCGCTCCAATCGCAGCCACCGACGGAACTCGCGCCGTGTTCTTTGGCGGTTTTGATTCCAGCTTTGACACGGTAAGCAACGGCTCTTTGTTCAACCTGTTGACAGGGTCCTGGGAATGGATGAGTTCCGATAGCTCGCCGGGGCCCGCGTCGGCAGCCACGGTGGTCGGTACCTCGAACGGCCTTTTCGTCTATGGCGGCGAGCTCAACGGCTCGGGGAACACCGATCACGCTTCGACTTATGATTTGGGACAAAACAAATGGACGGCCGTGCCAAATGGGCCCAGTCCTCGCTCAGGCAGCTTTGGCGCTTGGGACGGCAGCCACGTGTACGTGTGGGGTGGCATCGATGGCACTGGCGCACTGAACGACGGTTGACTGCTGGCTCGCAGTTGGATTGAAATGGCAAAACCTTCACCGTCGAATGCTCGATGGTCCGCGTACGAAATGTCAGGGTGGGCGTTTGCGATCGGCACGGACGACATCGCATTCGTAGGCGGTTATGACACGCAGGGCGAGGTCCAAACGGATGGCCTGCGCTACAAGCGCTCCCCCGAAGCTTGGTCAAAGATTCCAGCTTGGCCTTCGGGCGAGCAGCACGTGGGTGCGGCTGCCGTCTGGACTGCCGGCGAGTTCTTCATCTTCGGCGGGCAAGACGACAAGCGATTAACATCCACCGGCGAGCGCTGGCGCGCCTGCAATTAGCCACAATCTGATACGGCACGTGCTCGCGCTATACATCGCCCGCCCGCGTTTCCGCGCCGCGGCGACAAAAACAAAAACACGAACAACTCGCCTTGATGCCGCGCTAACGCGCGTACGCCGAGAGCACCAAAACGTATTTCGCCTGGTAACCCGTGCTCGGTTCCGTGACGGACCAGGAACCTGCGGGCCACCCTGAGTTGAACTGCAGGTAAGACTTTTGATTCGGTTGCCCCATTGGCGGCTGCCAGTTTTGGCTGCAGAGCGAATACTCGGTGGCGCCATAACAGTGATACGCCGGATCAGTCGAAGGGGCCGTGCAGCAGCCATCGAGCGAAAAGCTTGGATTGGGGCCGCCCGGGACAAAGCCCGGTGCCGGGCCAGGCGTCGTGCTCGTAACGACGTCCCACTTGGGGCTGCCATCGGCGAACCAGGTGTGAAACAAGGTCGTTGCCGAACTCTCGGCACCGGCTCGCTTCATGTTGGTCAAGTACACGAGCCCGAGCGGATTGACGCCGTGGAGGTAATGAACGTAATCTTCGGCTGCGTCTGCAGCCGTTTGTACCGTTGTACCGCTGCCCCGTTGTGCCAGCATCTGGTAGAGGCGGGCCTGCGCCATTTTGATTTGATTACTACCCCAGGTGTAGGTAGCCATATACGCGCGATACGGATCTTTACTCCCGGTTACCATCGGTAATTGATTGGAGTTGCTCGTCACGGTGTTCACGAACTGAGTGACGATTGCAGAGCTGACGCTGCTGGTGACGCCACTGACTCCCGCGAGATACAGCAACGCGTCTTGCTTTTCTACGTCCCACTCCGTTGGGCCAGAACTCGGCAGGATCGAGCTGTAATTCGACTCGGCGAAGGTCTTGTACGCGGCACCGCCCGTTATCGCGTACAGGTACGTCGCTGCCTGGAATTTCGAGAGGAGCCGCCCGGCGTCATCCGTTTCCTGGTCACCCGACGCAAGTCCGCTCGAACCCGTCTGCTTGCTTTCGTCGTTGTTGTAATAAAGCACGCTCGGGTTTGCGACAGCCCAATTCCATGCCTTGACGGCGCGTGAATTGAGGTCGGTTGCGTAGGATATTAGACTCGCTTCGGGCCGCGCACCGTAGATCTTGCTCGCATATGCAAATACCGCCGCGCCCATCAGCGTCGCGTTGGTCGTTGCCGGTCCGTAATAGCTTGGGTCGGTTGCAGCCGATGGGGGGCTCGCCGAACCAAGCCCCATCACGCAGAGAAGCGAACCGTCAGAGTTCTGCATCCGTTCGAGCCAATCGAGCGCCCACTTCACTTCGTCGAGAATATCCGGAATGCCGTTTCCAGATTCGGCAATCCCGTAATCGTCACCGAAAGCCGTCGGATTCTCATCGTACGCACGCAGCAGCGCGATTACGGTGCCCGCGGCCCACGCTGTGTACTTGTTGTAGTCGCCAGCATCGTACCAGCCGCCGTGCAGATCCTTGACGAGCGTTGCATCAGTCTTGGACGTCCACGCATGCGCTTGTGAATCTTGCCCCGCGCCCAAGTGACTTGCGCCATCAGCCCAGTCGCTGCCAGCCGTTGCCGCTGACTTCGCGAACCCGGCGCGCTGATAATAATACATGCGCACTGCATGCTTGAGCACACTGCGGTAGACATTGTCGTCGATATCGAACTCTACGGAGCGAACATTCTTGTCGACGTCGACCACCGTGTACGTGCCCGGCGTTGTGACATCAGAAAAGTCGAACCACCACGCCTTGTCGCCTGACGAGCTATCAGTCGCGCCACCGTTCCAGACGGTCGGTGCACCTTGCTTCACGGCGGTGCCAGTGGCCTTGTTCACAACCGAGTAATGAGTTCCGGGCGTGAAGTTCACGGCGCTGTCGTAGCCGGTCTGCGGGTCGCGAATCACAGCGACCTTCTGGCTTGCCGTACGATAGCCAAACTGATCGACGACGATAAATGGAATCGGCCCATTCGCGCCTGCGGTCAGGCCCTGGCTCCAGGTGGTGTCAGTGCTTGGCTTGTCTGCGCTCGAAGGCACCGAGGTTGATGTGCTCGAGGTGCCACCGGTGGGCGAGCCACCAGTAGCCCGCGTCCCGCCGACGGTAGTTGTCCCGCCCGACGCTCCACCGGTTGCCTTTCCACCTGTTAACGTGCCGCCAGCAGTTCCGCCCGTTGCGCTGCCGCCAATCGAAACGAAACCACCGGTCGCGATTGTGCCCCCGACGGCAGCTGTCCCGCCTGACGCTCCGCCGGTTGCCCTGCCACCGGTTGACACTCCGCCACCAGTTCCGCCGACAGAGTTGCCGCCAGAAGAAAAGAAACCACCCGTGGTAACGACACCGCCTGCGGCGCTTGCTCCACCCGTTACCGACGAGCCGCCGCTCGCCTTCGCAACGGTGCTTCCACCTAAGCCGCCGCCACCCACTGCGGTAGCGCCGCCGATGGCACTCAGTCCGCCCGCTTCGGATGTTAACGCTGGGCTTTGCGTGCCGCTACAGCCAATAAAACAACTAACAGTCGCGCAAACCAGGAGGCACTTCAAGTTGCGCTTATCAAAGGTATTTGGAACGGATCGATGCACCATAGGCGATGCAGAACTGTAGCAGGCACATGCGGCCGGGCCCCAAAATTTCGTTTTCGGGGATGCACTTGGGGATGCTCATGCGTCGAGCGGCCGCGAAGTCGAGCTTGCGTCGGTGTGGGCGATCGGAAAATCGTCAGTTCCCGAGTTCGATTAATGACAATCTCGCGCGCGCCCAACAAATAAGAACTGGGTAGATTTGCTCAAGAATCGACGTGCTCCCGCTGGCTTTGTCGTGCGCGGCCGCATTGTGAATCGTTTGGCCTTGTTTAACGCGATTTCTTTGATGGCGTGACGAAACGGAACCGTCCTTTTCCGTGCCGTCACGCCAAACCATACAAAGCTCAGCACCCAATCCAGCGGCGCCCGCCGTGGCGACTCACAACGGTGATGCTAACCTAGTTCGGCGAAGTCGAGATTTTCCAGGCCAGAAGGATTATGCCGCCGGCTCTCTTCCAAAGCTTTCTTGCGACAGGGGCGCAGGACCGGGCTCATGTGTGGAAGTTCTCCTGGGAATTCGCCGGGCGCCGACCGTGCCACTTTCACTCGGAACCCGAACTGAATCTCGTCATTTCGGGTACGGCAACTTTTCGCATTGGTGAGGTCACGGTTGATGCGTGCAAGGGCGATCTAATCGCATTCCCGCCGGGGCAGGAACACGCTTTGCTCCAGACGTCTTCCGATGTCTACCTATTTGCGATTGGAATGGATTCTTCGCTATCGGCAGAAGCGCTGCGCGACAATTGGGCACACGCCGCGCTGCCGACTCACTTGCGACTTTCATCGGGCGACTTGGCCTCGTTGGTCGCTCGTTGCTCGGCTATCGTTGATCGGGATCGGGTGGATCATCTGGCAGCCGAACTCTGGGAGCAGGCGCACTGGTTGCGTCAACGGCGAGCACAGGGTCACAAGGCCCCCTTACACGTATTTGTACGGCGCGCGCTTTCGGTGCTCTCGGAAAATCCCGATTGGGACTGCGCGCGAGTGGCGCGCGCGTCACGTGCTCCCATGGCTGAGCTGAGCCGATACTTTCATCGTGACTTGGGCATGACATTCGTCAAGTATCGATCTCGATTGCGACTGCTGCGGTTAGTTCATTTGATGGACGAGGGCGGTACCAACTTGACATCGTCTGCCATCACGGCGGGTTTTGGTTCCTATTCACAATGCCACCGCGTTTTCCAAGCTGTGCTTGGGTGCTCACCGCGGCAGTTCTTCGACACGGGGCTTCGCGAACAGATGCAGCTGACCTACGAGTCAGATGCCGCCAGTGAAGTTTCATCACAAACATAGAGCGATACTAGGCTCGCGCGACGTGTGATTCGCAAGTTCGCATTTTTTGTGAAACTGCTCGCGGTTGGGGGTTTTCGTACGGGCAAAAACCGTTGAACCCATCGACTCCGTGCTAAACGATGATGACAACGAGTCTCGCAAAACCGCAATCGAGGAACCGAAATGCGAACCTTCAGCCTTCCCTGTTTTCTTGCGATAACGAGCGTCACCTGTGGCGCGTACGCCGTAGGTAGTGCCGAGTTCTACACGGCTCAATCTTATCAATACGGTCGATTCGAAGCGCGGCTACAATTCGCGCCTGGCGATGGGGTCGTAAGCTCGTTTTTTCTTTGGAAAAACGGGTCGGAGGTCGCGGGAACATTCTGGAACGAGCTCGACTTCGAGAAAGTCGGTGCTGACTGCCATCTTCAAACCAACGCGATATACGGCAACCCTTCGGTGCCCCATAGCCAAACGCCGGCACTCGCTGCCAGCTTGTGCAACCAATTCCACACCTACGCATACGAATGGACCCCCGATTATATATCATGGTCACTAGACGGCGCTGAGATCCGGCGTGAAACAGGCGATGCCGCAACGGCGTTTGCCCAAAACGCGACGGCTGGCATGCAATTTCGATTCAACATTTGGCCGGGCGACGCGAGCTTCGGTGGTAACTTCGACCCTGCGATACTTCCGGTTTATCAGTACATCAATTGGGTCCAGTACTCGTCGTATTCCGACGGTGCTTTCCAACTGCAGTGGCGCCAGGACTTCACCGCGGCCGCGATCCCGAGCGGATGGCTCACCGGCAATTGGGCTTCGCCCAAAAATCTCTCGACCGATTCGCCAAGCAATGTCGGTTTCGTGAATGGCTATGCCGTACTGGCCTTGACAGCTGACGGCGCACTTGGCGTTGCTGGGGCGGCGCCTGTGGACACAACCGACACGTCCGGTGGAGCCCCAGGAACGGGTGGTGCAAGTTCCAATCCCGACGCAGGCAATGGCGGCCAGACGTCGGGCGGTCAAAGCACGGCAGGTAATACCAGTACTGCTGGGGGTGACGGTGGTTGCAGCTGCCGCCTGGGCACTTCTCCTTCGAGACATGCTCCTTCAATCTTAGCGTTGATGGGGCTGCTCGTCGCGGCAGTTTCGCGTGGTTGACGGCTCGGCCATACGACGCGAAATAAGTAGTGCCGAGCCATTCGGCAGACGGCTCAAGCGCACCTCAATGCTGGCACACGCGCACGTAGTCCACGAGCATCTGCTGGGGAAAAACGGTTGTGCCGTCGGGGTTGCCTGGCCACGTCCCGCCCACTGCAACGTTGAGAAGGATGAAGAACGGGTGCGCATAAACCCAAGTTGCGCCAGACGGAATGTTGGCTGGGGTTTTGGTTGAGTAAAGCGTATTGTCAACGTACCAGCGAATCACGTTAGCTTCCCATTCAATGGCGAATATGTGAAACGCGTCGCCGACTGGAGCGGATAGCGAAACCTGCGCGGTCGGGCCGGCACCGCCGGAATAGCCCGGGCCATGCATACTACCGTGAATGATATTTCGGCTCCTTGCCAATGTTCTCCATTACATCGACTTCACCGCAGGCAGGCCAAGGATTGCTGTCGATGTCGGTCCCCAGCAACCAGAACGCGGGCCACATCCCTTGCCCTTTTGGAATCTTGATGCGACCTTCGATGCGACCGTATGTCCAGCTTGCGAGCCCCTGCGTCTTGATGCGCGCCGACGTATAGTTCATGCCGCCCATAGATTGGCTTTTGGCACTGATCACAAGATTGCCGTTTCCGTCCATCGACGCATTCGAAGTGCCGCTCGCGTAATACTCGAGTTCGCTATTGCCCCAGCCGTTGCCCCCAACATCAAAAGTCCACTTTGAAGCGTCAACTGCCGTGCCCGCCGCACCGTTGAATTCGTCGGACCAGACGAGCTTGTAGCTTGCATCGCTGCTCGTACAGCCAATCGTGCTCGAGCCGCCCGCACTTGTCGCGCCGCCCGTAGCGCTGGAACCGCCTGTACTTGCGTTGCCACCGGTTGCAGCCGCTCCGCCTGTCGCCTTGGAACCACCCGTACTTGGTGGGCTACCACCAGTTGCAGAAGCTCCACCTGTAGTCTTGGAACCACCCGTACTTGCGTTGCCACCGCTAGCAGTAGCTCCGCCCGGGGCTTTGCCACCCGTTGCGGCAAGTCCACCTGTAGCCCTAAAACCGCCCGTACTTGGGTCGCCGCCAGTTGCAGCAGCCCCACCCGTAGTAGCTATGGAACCACCCATACTTGCGTTGCCACCGCCAGCAGTGGCTCCGCCGGTGCCGGCAGCGCCGCTAGTCGTCGAGCCTCCGGTCGTGTGCGCGCCACCCGCGCCGGCGGCAGTTGTGCCGCCTGAATTGCTCCCCAAGGCTGAGGTTCCTGCGGTTGGTGCAACACCACCGGTAGGATTCGTGCCTCCATTGCCCGAGTTGCCGCTATCAGTTCCGCTGCACGAGGCGAGCATCACGGATAACATTCCAAGAACGGTAAACCTGTACACTCGGGCGGTCCCTCTCTGGGTAAACGTTTCGCTACGCCAACTTCGCAGAATCTAGCAGTACACAGGGCGCTCGCTAGGCACGAAGTTCGCAGATTTTGCGATTTGTGGTGAGGCCTGCCACAGATTACGACTGAACGCCGTCGCAGCCTATGCCTAAGATCTAAGGCACGAATGCGATTCACATTGCGCGAGTGTTCACACACTTACAACTCATCGTTGGCGTCTAGCTAGTCCTCAACGACAGTAGGGTTCAAAGATGGTGAAGCGTCCACCGAGCGCCTGGCGTCGCATCGAATATCCTAAGTCATCACGGCGAGTCACCGCGTACCCAAAAGTCACTTCAACGACGCTGAGATTTTCCGCGGCAGATGGACAATGCCGCTCCTGTTCGGATTTTTAACGGTTTCGCGCAGCCTGCGACACTTCTTTCCTGACAGGCCTTTGCTTCGGATGTTCGTCCCTTGATTTACCTATGAAAATGACTCGACCACACTTGCCTTTGCTGATTTGCGGTTTGGTTGCGGCGTGTAGCGGAGCCAATTCTGGCGCTGGAGCCGAGTCCAGCGGCGGCAATGCAGCCGCTGGCGGTGGGGTTTCGGCTTCTGGGGGGCATGACGTCGCGTGGGGGTTCGAGCACCGGCGGGGCATTATCTGCATCCGGCGGCGTCAACGCAACGGGGGGAACCTCGAGTCCAAGTGGGACAAAAGACACAGGAGGCAATGCCAACACGGGCGGCTCGAAGGCTCAGAGCTCCGGTGGCACAAGTTCGATGCCAGTTGGAGGCACCACGGCGAATGCAACTGGGGGAACGACCGTGACAGCGACGGGAGGGGCAACCGCAGCGTCCGCTGGAGGCACACCCACTGGCGGCGCAGCTACGGGCGGCTCGTCCGCAAGAGCCACCGGCGGTGCGACGAATACGGGCGGCTCGTCCGCAAGAGCCACCGGCGGTGCAACGAATACAGGCGGTTCGAAAGCAACGGGAGGCAGTAACGCCACCGGCGGTCGCTCGAATACGGGTGGCGCAACGAGCGCTACGGGTGGATCGGCGGCGGGTGGCAGCTCGTCGAGTTGCGGATCGACGGCGCTCAACCAAAACCCCTTCGGGTGCAACTTTGCGTGGGGGCTGTCAGATCCGGCGGGTTCTTTTAGTGGCCTCGATTTTTTGCAGTTCAGTACATTTTGGGTGGACTACGGCATCGCTGCGGACGGGACCTTCAGTACTTACAACGGCTGCACTTGGCTGAGTGGTAAAGTTGCCACCACGAGCTTAGTTCCAGTCTATTACGCTTACATCATCGGGTACTACGCACACGCTAACGGAATCGTCAACGGAAACCAGTGTCCTTCGAGCAATCCCAATTGTCCGAATTTGACGAACGACGGGGCGGCGTTCGTCAAGGCCCATAAAGGTTCAAGTTACCTTGCGCTAACCACCACCGCAGATCCGTCGTACTTCACCACTTGATCCGCAGTACCAGTGACGCTCAACCCGTTGCCATGGTTCGCTGCCACAAACACGATGTTGAATGTTCTGCTCGCAAGCATCCCTGTAAAGGAGCCCGTTCTTGCCCCGATGCTCAGCTGGCGGGTGGAGTCGTTCCAGTCGAACGTGATTTTCGCGTACTTGCCAGTTTCATAGTTGTACGTATCACCCTCATCCTCATAAAGCGTGAACGACCCATTTTGACCTGCGTAAATCCGAACTTCGAGGGGATCAACACTTTGCATTGCGTACTGAATCACGGGGCCCATCGGAACAATCGAGCCGGCCCTCGCGTAAAGCGGAATTTGGCTCAACGGTGCGTTCGCCGTAATCGTGGTCCCGCCCGTCACGGTCGAGCCCGTCCAGAAGTCGTACCAGGTTCCTGCGGGGAGATAGACGGAGCGAGAGGTGGCCCCAACGGTCGTCACTGGATTGACCAGAATTGCAGGGCCGTACATGAATTGATCGTTGATATTGAAGACGTTCGCGTCGTTCGGATAATCGAAGACCAGGTGACGCATGATGGTGTAACCCTCGTTGGTCGTTTTCGCGGCCAATGAATAGATATAAGGCATCAAGCGATAGTGCAGTTGGTCAACGGCGAGCATGTTCGCCTTGCCTGTGGTGCTCCACTGCGAGCCGTACAGTTCCTTCGGGGCTTGCCCATGGATGCGGAACTGGCTGCAGAAGGCCCCGAATTGGAACCAGCGGGTGAACATCTCCTCCGAGGGCGTGCCGAAGTAGCCGCCGATGTCGGTGGTCCAGTAGGGCATCCCGGAGAGCGCGTAGCTTAGAGCCCGCGGGAATCTGCTTCACGATAGGTTCCGAGGTCAGCTTGGATGTCGCCCGACCATTCGGCGGCGGAGTAGCGCTGGATACCCGCCCAGGCGCTGCGGGTCAGGATATAGACGCGCTTAGTGCTCGGCCCGACCTTGCGCCACCCTTCGTACAGTGCCTTTGAGTGTTGCAAGGGATAGGCATTGATGAAGATGCGCTCCCTTGCCGAGCGCTGTGTGACCCCTTGCAGCCGTTGGCATTGGTCGACGCTGTCCGGATACGCCTGCGGCTCGGTGTTGTCCGCCCAGATCGCGTCCCAGCCGTACTTTCCCGAGCAATCGGTCGTAAATCTGCTGGTACACGAGGGTCCTGCGCGCGGCGTTGAAGGTGTCGTAGAAGTGGTGCGAGGCACCGCTGGGTAGAGCGCATTGTGCTTGTCATGGCATTGAGTGCGTTGTAGTCGTCCTGGTCATTCTCACCATCGACGGCCGCAGGCGGGTTCGCCAAAGTTGATACAACGGCCAGATCGAGATCATGCCGTGGATATTGTCGGTATGCATGGTGCTAACGATGGTCGTTGGATTCGGGTAGCGGGACGGGGCCATGATATGGGAGCCCCACGAATAGGACCCCCAATAGTCCCAGTCCTGAACGACCACGTCGACCGGGATGTTGGCATTGCGATATCCGCTCACGACGTTCAAGAATTCAGTTTGGCTGCTGTAGTGGTCTTTGGACTGAAAGAGCCCGTATGCCCACTTGGGGAACAACGGCGCGGCACCTGTGGTTGTGCGGTACAGCGCAACGACTTGGTCGATGCTTGGGCCGTAGAAGAAGTAGTAGTCTACCCCCTCCCCACATTCGGACGAGTAGCTGGTCGTCGAGCTCGTGCTGCTGAAATTCGAGGTTGAGGAGTTGTCCCAGAAGATACCGTAGCCCTTGTTGGAGACCAACATCGGAATGTTGATGTTGGTGTTGGCATTGAGTAGCTGCTCTGACTTGCCTTTGAGGTTCATGTTGTTGTCTTGGTGTTGACCAGTACCGTACAGAGCCTCGTTCGCAGGCGCGTTGAACGCGGTTTTGATCGTGTAAGTGCTCGTGCCTTCGACCGTCGTTGCGGTGGTGGACTTGCTCGATTCCGCGAGGATGACGTTGTCGCTCAAGTCTGCGTACGTGACGACGCCCGTACCTTCTACGACCTTGGCCTTCATTCGGGCGGTGGTGATGGTTGCAGTTCCCGAGGCCTCGGTAACACAGAAAGGTACAGTGCCCCAGGTGGCGGATACCGACAGCGACGACTTGGTGGGAATCGTGGAGGTGCTCGTGTACTGAACCCTCAATATGTCTTCCTTGCAGACCTGAATTCGCATGCGGCCGGTGCCAACCGTGAAGGTCACGCCAGTCGAATCAGCCGTGAAAGCACTGCTAGTGGGAGGTGTTGTGGAGCATGTCACTCCCGTCGAGCCCCCAGTGGCGCCAGGTTCGCCACCGGTTGCTTGACCCCCAACACCAGCTGCCCCGCCCGCATTGGCGCCGCCCGTGCGGGCTGAATTGCCGCCCGCATTGGTGCCACCAGTGCGGGCTGAGCTGCCGCCGGCATTGGCACCGCCGATACTACTTGTTGGAGTGCCGCCGGCATTGGCGCCGCCGGTACCGCTTGGAGTGCCACCGGTGGCGTCGCTCGTTGTCCCTCCGGTTCCCAATCGTCCACCCGTTTCGGCACCACCAGCACCAACCGTACCGCCCGTACTCGGGGTGACCGACAAACCACCGACTCCGGAACCACCAATGCCACCGCTAATGGCCCCGCCTCTTCCGGTTTCGGCTCCGCTGGTGCCCCCCGTCCCCACTACTCCACCTAGCCCCGAGTTGCCTCCTTCAACGGTTGCACTGCTACCACCTGATTCGCTGACGGGCTTTTCCGTCCCACTACACGCAAGCAGGACCAGCGCTCCGGCTGGTAATACGCGAGAACCGATCCTCAGTACACTTGGCTTCATGAACTGGTACTGTCTTGAAGGAGCCGTTGTTGTAATGAAAATTGGGTTTGACAAGGATTGAAGCGGATTGAGATGAAGCCATGAATTCGCGACGCCTTGGGGCATACGCTGTCGCTTTCGGGATGTGCGTCAGCTTGCTCGCACCGAAGGAAGGGCGCGCCGACACTGGCCAAGTGACAGTGGCTCTTGAATATTCCTCGGTCCCCGATTGTCCAGATGTCGGTTACTTCAAGGCAATTGTTTTCGACCGGCTTGGTTTCGACGCATTTGCGGACAGCGCCCCAAACCGTGTCCTCGTGAAGATAACATCCCGCGATCGGGCCTTTGAAGGCGGTATGGAATGGCTGGATGCGGAAGGAAATTGGGCAGGAGATCGCACGTTTCCCTCGCGCAGCAGTGACTGCGAAGATCTCGTTCGCGCCATGGCCTTCACGCTGGCGCTTCAGATTCAGTTTTCGGCTCTTGCCAGCGCTCCAGCGAGCGCGAACACCCCGTCAAAGCAAACCAACCAGGCATCGCAAACTCCTAGCGCTGCACCTGCGCCGCTGGCTCGTAACCCGCCTGCCATCGACCAGCAAAAGGCACCGGCCCCAGCGAGTGCGCCAATGCCGAGCGCGCGGTTCCGTCCCGTGTTCGCCGTGGGCGTGGGCGCGCAGGTCGGGTTCGGGATGTCACCGAGCGCAGTCCCGACCGCTCGCATTTCGGAAGCGCCGCACGGGCACATTGGTCCCTAGAGCTTGCCACCGATGCGAGCTTGCCAACGACCGTTCGCCGCGCGGATGGGGCGGGATTTTCGCATCACGAAGTGTTGGCGAGTGTTGCAGGCTGCGGGACTCTCCGCGCGTGGAGCGCGTGTCTGCTCACAAAAGCCGGTGAAATCTGGATTTCAGGCAAAGATATTGACGTTCCAGCTTCAGCTCGGGGGCCTATTCTCGAAACAGGGGTCCGCGTCCGCGCAACGCAACACATCTTGGGGCGCGCGTATGCGTCTGCCTACGCCGACTTCCTCGTGTTGCCGATTAATTGGCAGGTCACGCTGGACCGCACCGTGGTTTGGACCTCGCCGCGTTTCACCCAAGCGTTTGGCCTCGATGTGGCACTGCGCTTCGAATAACTACAAAAAGATGACAAATTGACCGAGCTTGTGACAGTTACTTAACGGATAAGGAGGGCCGCTGGACGGCTTGGTCAATCAGAGCCACAAAAAGGAAATGGACCCCCGGTGCGAATCGTTCGACCAGCGCGGCTCGGTCTCTGTTTCGAGCGTGTGCGGACAGAGCGCGGCGACCCTTGCCGCAGCACTGGCGATTCTTTTCTTCGCCTCCGGTTGCACCGAGACTTTCGACGCTGGCTCGAGCCGCCCGCACGGCCTTCTTCCCGTCGATGAGCGCAACCCGCTAGTCGTTGTCAATGATGGCACTGTTGACAACTGGGGCATCGAGTATGCCGTCTTGCTTGCCAATGGCGGAGGGCCGAAGCTCGCCGGAATCATTATAGGAACTGGCGGCCAGTGGCAGGATATCGATACCAATGTAACTGGCGCCCGCAACTTGGTTACAGCGGCGCGTGCGAGCGGCCTAAAAGATATTCCTGATCCCATCACGAGCATTGGCGATGTTCTCACACGGCCGACGAGTGGCGCGATCGACGACACGCAGCCCAACCGCTCCGAGGGTGCGCGCTTCATCGTAGATTCCTCCCAGAGCCTCGCCCTTTCATATCGGCCTTTGGTAGTAGCAACGGGTGGACGGCTAACCGACGTGGCCGACGCCTATCTCATCGACCATTCCGTCACGGAACGAGTCGTCGTCGTTGCATCGCTTGGAAGCCTAACCTCGTCCGGTGCCGCCATGGGCGCGCCAAACGGAGAAATGGATCCCTGGGCTGACACGATTGTGACGGCGCGTTTTCGGTACGTCCAGGTAAGTGCCCGATATGACCAGCTCACCGACGTCCCGTCGTCGCGCGTGTCCGAGCTGCCTGCGAACGACTTTGGTACCTGGATCGCGAACAAACAATCCGGAATTTGGAGCATTCCTGAAGCGGCCGATCAAGTCGCGGTGGAGGCGCTTGGTATTTCTACTTTCGTGACCGAAGTGGAACGTGTGGCGCCGGTCGGTCCCGCGGACGGCGGCGCAAGTGAGGGTCCCTCTCTCATTGGTCAAACCAACGGATCCGGATGGCTCGTCCGCCAAGTCGCGGGTTCTGTCGCGACCGATCGCTTCTGGTCGATCCTCCTCAACCCAGCGACCTTCGCGCCGTAGCGTTCTGCCGGAGTGGCGGCCGTGACGTAAATTCATTGAACAATGTGCCGTACTGCGACAGTAGTGATTGTGACGAACGGGTAATTACATGGGCCATTTGCGTCTCGTCTCAACTGCTCCGCCCGTGCCAACGCCAGAAACCGCCTGCGTCCGTGCCTTCGATCGCGAACTCGACTACATCTTTGCGACATTGCGCCGCCTCGGCGCAGCCCCGCTTGAGGTGGAGGATCTCGCCCAAGAGGTCTTCATCGTTCTGCACCGAAACTGGTACTCGATAGATCTCACCAGACCGCTTCGCCCGTATCTGTTTGGTATCTCGTTTCGCATCGTCTGCTCACACCGTCGTCGGCGGGCCCGCGAGATCCCTTTCGCAGACCTGGATGCCAATGACGACGGTCCGGGCCCCGAGAGCGCACTTCAAAGCAAGCAAGCCATGGAGCTGCTATTGTCAGCCCTCGAAGCGCTACCGCTTTCGCGACGAGCGGTCGTTGTCATGCATGACCTCGACGAGGTTCCAATTGCCGATATTGCTCGAAATCTATCCATCAGCCGATTCGGGGCCTACGCTAGGCTCACCAAAGGTCGAAGGGAGTTAGCAGCTGCTGTTCGTCGGTTGCTGAGGGGAAGAACACGCCTATGAACTTTCGTAAGTCTCACTCAAAAAGCGACATGGACGTGCTGCTCGAACACGGCCGGTTTATCCCACCGATACCGAGCAGTGTGCGCGCTCGAGCTCTCGAACGCGCACGCTCTACAGAGACGGGTGCATCCACAGACACGGCCGAGGTACTACCTGTTGCGCGCCGCCGCGCTTTGGCGATTACACTTGCAGCCTCGGTTGCATTCGTCGTCGGCGCTGCTGGTGCAGCCGTCGCGCTTCGCGGTCGCGCCCCGAGTGAGCCGCGTGCAACGCTTCCCGCGAGCCCCCACATAGAGCTTGCATCGTGTCCCACTCCAAGCGCACTACCGCTCGCATCACAAGTAGCGCCGCAATCGAGCGCGGAACCGAAGACTGCACGCCCCGAACCTTCGGTCACGGCCCGCGAATCCTATACCGCGGAACTTGGTTTGTTGCAGCGCGCCCAGGCGGCGTATGCAGATCGAAACTTCGCAACGACTCTGCTTCTGGTTAGCGAGCACGCTCGACGATTCCCCAATGGTCGCCTCGCCGAAGAGCGTGAGGCTCTGCACGTGAGAGCGCTCCGCGGCGCCGGGCGGGAAGAGGAAGCGAGCAGAGCGGCATCGGCATTCGCTGCGCGGTTTCCGCGAAGCGCGTTGATCCCGCGCCTTGCTCACGACCCCTAACTACTTCCCGTATCCGGCAGCGACGATATTCGTCTGAATCGCCTCTTCCGTCGCATCTGATGGGTAACCGGTGACAATAGCCCCTTCGTAGAATGTTCCCGCACTCGCGTTCGCGCCCCCACCCGCCTTGCAGCAGTCACCACCGCAACCCAGGATTAGCGCGCCTTGTTTCTTCATTGGGCTCCATCCGCCGGGGAGGGCACCTTTGTAGTACGTACTCAGGCTGCCGGAAGTGGCGTCGGCGCCTCTGAGTGCGTATTCCGTCGTTCCGTTATTCTTCAACACGGCAGTGACGTAGGCGGCTGTTTGGGCGGGATCGCTCGAATTCTTGCCGTTGTTGCCCTGGGCGAAGAGGCCATATTCGAGATCAGCCATAACCCATGGCCCCGCTCCCGCACCTGAGCCCCAAGCCGTGGTCGTGCTGAAATTGATGGCATCCATTGCCCCGGCACCATCCGCAGTTCTGTCGGCTTCGCTGTTGCCATAGTCGAAGCAGCAACCCGAGTTGGCGTGTTTGCTGCTCGTTACCATGTACATACCTTCGGGTTGGCTCCCAGTTGGCATGCCCGACTTGGAACCGTCGTGCCAGTAGCAATTGTTGGGATTGATATAGAGCGAGTAGACCTTGTGGCCACCCACGTTCAGCGACTCGGTGGTTGCCCTAGCAGGAGTACTCGACGTTGATGCGGGAACCTGAGTTGACCCCTGGTACCATAAGTCGTTTCCCTTCGAAGACTGGTCGTACACAACGGTGACTACGCAGGTCGAGCCAGCGCAGAACGTGTCCTGTGGCCCCGTGTCGGCAATGCCACCCGCTGTAAGGGTCAAAATGTCCTTCGTTGTATTGTCAGTGCGCCTGACTTGGTAGAGTTTGCCGTTGTAATTGCCGTAGAGCGCCCGAACCATGCTGTGCGCGGCAACGCATGGAGTGTTGGCAGCTGCATAGATGTCGCAAGGCCCGGAATTGGTGGCGCCACCTGAAGCCGTCGTGCCGCCTGCCGCCGTGACGCCGCCGGTGATGGGCGCTCCGCCCGCCGCAGTGACGCCACCGGTGATAGGCGCTCCGCCTGCACCGCGGGTGCCACCCGTGACAGAGGCTCCGCCCGCACTGCGCGTGCCGCCAGTAACAGGAGCTCCGCCAGCGCCAAGAGTGCCGCCAGTAACAGGAGCTCCACCAGCGCCGAGAGTGCCGCCCAAATTTGCTTGTCCGCCGGTTGACGGCGCGCCACCGGAACCGGGTTGCCCGCCAGTGCTCGGTGCGCCTCCGGAACCCGAGGTACCGCTCTTTTGCAGCACGACCGTGCCCGTCGTGGTCGTGCTCGTGCTTTGTGGGGAAAGGGTCAGCGTGTCACCCGAAGCGCAGTAGGTATAGCGAAAAGTGTCGTCTGTCGTGAGCATGTTGGCCGCTGTCGCGTAGGCGCCAGTTCCCGACGCCAACGGTGATACCTGCCCCAATCCGCCACTCTGGTTGACCAAGGCCGAGCAGTTGCACCCGCCGTTCGCCGCAGCAGTGCAAGTAGCCGAGGCGTAGCCTAGGGCCGTCATGATGTTTGCCGCCCCTGGACAGCCGACAGGAGTCGACGAGATTACCAGGCAGGAGACGTCCAACGTGAAATTCTCGGCGCCCGTAGTGGTTGTGTTGTCCGTGTCCGTCCCGTCCGAGTTGGCAGTCCACGTTCCAGTCACCTGCAGAGACCCAGTGATCGGCACGGATCCGCAAGCCATACCAATTAGTGAGACGTTCAACTGTCCCGTCACGTTCAGACAGGACGAGGTCGCTTTCCAGGTGCCAACAATAGGGCCACCGCAGGCAGAAACACTGGTGCACGCGGATGTATTGACCGGGTGCGAAGCGCCACCGCTGCCAGAGCTAGCACCCACCCCTGGTGACCCACCCGTCGTTCCCCCTCCGGTGTTTCCGCCGTTGCCCGTTGCTCCGCTGCTGGCACCGGAATTGTAGTTCGCACAGCCACCAATCGCCAACGAGGCGAACACCAACACGCTACTGAATTCGACAAATCCGTTTTGCACGAGACCTCACGAAACGTATTGTCGGATCGACATCCTTTTTGTAATGCAACTTTGCGCAATGCGAGCGGAAGCTGACGGCCCATTGGCTCACCCCGACTTTCAGGCCGCTTCGATGTTGACCTGCGATGATAGCGACTTGAGCTCTGGCTCAGTGCAGGAACGAGTTGATTGCGCCGTACCAGGTGTCGCCCATCCACGGGTAACCGACTGTATCATTGGGGTGAACGCCGTCGGTACTGAGCGCGCCCGTCGGCGGAGTCGACATGTTGAACGAAGAGCACGTGTTTTCCTGCGGCCGCTCGTGTTTGGATAATGCCGGGAATTGCGGCATCGTACGTAGCAACGTTGGCCGCGCATTGGGTCGGTGTGTAGCCGGTAGATTGGCAGCCGGGGAATGAATAGATCGAGGAGACGACGAGTAGCGCATTGGGAACTGCGGCTACAATGTTATCGATGAGCGTCCCAAGCCTGTCAGAGGCGCCCGCCTCACTGCTCGCGTAGCCTTCGTCGTTCGTGCCGATGAACAAGAGCACGATGTTTGGCATGTCACGTAGAGCACCGGCGTACGATGTCCCAGATACCGACACGGATTGGTCAGTCGTTGCGATGCCGTTGATTTGAGTAATCGTCCAACCGATATGCCCCTCGTGATTTCCTGGGAAACGTCTGGCCGCCGACGGTGGTCGGACCGCTCGTCTGGCTTCCAACGAAGGTAATGTGTTTGCTATTGGCCAGCGCTTTAGTGAAGAGCTCGACGCGGTAACCCCCGTTGTCGCCGGGTTGAGCCCCGGCCCCCGCCGTGATCGAGTCTCCAAGTGGAAGGACCTTGCAATTGCCCGTGGCAGGACAGGGATCGAAACCGACGCTCGTGCTCGATGAGCCAGCAGTGCCGTTACCCCCGGTTGCGCTCGGCGCGCCGCCAGTCGCGGGTGTGCCACCCGTAGGCAACGCTCCACCGGTGCTGGGATTGCCACCCGTGGCGCTTCTGTTGCTGCCACCGTTGCTACTGCCGCCGGTGTTGGTGTTGCCACCCTTGCTACTGTTGCTGCCGCCGGTGGCACCGCTGCTGCTATTGCCGCCGCTGCTCGAGTGGCCTCCGCCATTAACCCCACCTTGCCCCGCGGTCGTGTCGCCTGCCGTGGTTTCGTTACTCGAGCAGCCCGCGAGACCACTACAAAATAAGAGAAGAGTGCCCGCGACTGTGGTTGCCGAAACCTGCCCGAATACGATGCTGAGCTTCATGATGTTCCTCGATTGGCGCCAGTCGCCTGAAGTCTGGTCCCCGTCTGTTTTTGTGGGGGGCATGAGTAGGATTTCTACGACCGGACATTGGAGAGCAGCTCAACGGGACCACGGTGTTGCGCAGTGACGTGTTTTGTGAAGGTCCGTCAAAGAAACGACACGCTGCCCACATGAGTCGTTACGTCCGGCCGTACCGTTTTTGAACAACCTGTGGTTGCACCCACGGCACGAGCCGTAACCGTGGCCAGACAGGCAAAAAGAGTGCACGTCTTGTGACAATCCGTGGCTGTCGCGACAATGAACAATGCTGTCGATCGATTGTGGCGTTCCCTTAAGTGCGACCGCCGCGAGTTGGGCTTCCATCGCCATGATTTACGTGTTTAGGAGAAGATTATGATGCAGATGCTCACCTCTGGCCGGCGAGTTAAGTGTACTCGGGTCTGGCGTTGTGTTGCGGTAATGGCGGGCATCGGCGCGCTTTCGGCATGCAGCGGCAGCTCGGCAGGTGGCTCGGTCGGATCCGGTGACGTTACGACGGGTGGATTTGCCGGTTCATCGAGTTCGACGATGACGTCGAGCGGCGGCGCGACCCATGCGGGAGGTGCCGCGACGTCAGCGTCGGTGGGTGGCTCAAACGCTGGAGGCTCAAACGCTGGAGGCTCAAACGCGGGAGGCTCCAACACGGGCGGCGTCAACACGGGCGGCGTCAACGCGGGCGGCGTCAACGCAGGCGGCACCACGCCTTCGTCGGGAGGGAATTCGACCAGTGCAGCGGGTGGAGCTACGGGCGGCGGGACGAGTGCGTCCGGGGGCACGAGCAGCCAAGGTACGGCTGGAACTGGTAACCGTAGCACGGGAGGCAGCGGTATTCAGGGAACCGGCGGAACAGCCGCGACAGGCGGTTCTTCTAATCGAGGTGGTGCCGGAGGTACAACGACTGGCGGCGCTGGAGCCGGCGGGGCCGCGACAGGAGGAGTGGGAACGGGCGGCGGCTCGAGCGCCGTACCCGCAGGGCTCATCAACACCTACGACGGCGAGCGTACGACCACGGTGAGCTTCGACTTGGGATGGAAGTTCCACCTCGGCGACGTGAGTAACGCGCAGGCCACGACGTTCGACGATTCGTCCTGGACCAGTTTGGACGTGCCCCACGACTGGAGTATCTCGCTAGCGTTTAACCAGAACTCGACCGCAACTTATGAAGGTGGTTACCTCGATGGAGGCCTCGGCTGGTACCGAAAGACTTTCACTTTGCCCGCGGAGAGTTCGACGCAAAGAGTCATCGTTCAGTTCGATGGCGTTTACATGGACAGCACCATTTACCTCAACGGCACGCAGGTATATGCCCGTCCCTACGGATATTCCTCCTTCGAAATTGACGTGACGGCGAACGCCAAGTTCGGCGCGTCGAACGTACTCGCCGTCAAGGTCAATAACCAAACACCGAGCAGCCGTTGGTATTCCGGAAGCGGGATCTATCGTCACACGTGGCTGAAGACCGTGAACCCAGTTCACGTTGCATACACGGGCACGCAGGTGACGACGC
Source organism: uncultured delta proteobacterium (assembly GCA_963819085.1). Taxonomy (GTDB): domain Bacteria; phylum Myxococcota_A; class Polyangia; order Polyangiales; family Polyangiaceae; genus FEN-1139. The sequence goes on along the minus strand of CAWFUX010000048.1, from coordinate 200,793 downwards.
CCACGGTTTCGAGCTCGAGCGCTACCGTGAACATTGCCGTTTCGGTCCAAAATAACGGCACAGCCAGCCAATCGGCGACCGTGGCAAGCTCGGTTCGCGACTCCACTGGGACAGAAGTGGGCAAGGCCACTTCGGCAGCGACTGCAGTCGCCGCTGGGGCAACCGCCAACGTGGCTCAGACGGTGACGGTATCCAACCCCAAGCTCTGGTTACCCGCGTCGCCAACCCTGTACTCGGTGGTTACGACCGTATCCGTGGGCGGCGCGGTTGTCGACACTTACACCACACCGTTCGGTATTCGCACCATCGCGTTCGACGCCAATACGGGCTTCTCGATCAATGGCGCCAAGATGAAGCTCAACGGCGTGTGCAATCACCACGACCTCGGTGCGCTAGGTTCGGCCGTGAACACTCGCGCCATGGAAAAGCGCATGCAGATGCTCAAAGACATGGGTGCCAATGCGCTGCGAACCTCGCATAACCCACCCGCTCCAGAATGGCTGGATTTGGCCGATCGCGTTGGGCTAATGGTGATGGATGAGGCATTCGACTGCTGGTACGCGGGCAAGCACACGTACGACTACGGGCGATTCTTCAACCAGTGGTATGATACGGACGTCCAGGGTTACGTGTCCCGCGATCGCAATCACCCGAGCGTGATCATCTGGAGTATCGGCAACGAAGTCGCACAAGCCGGCGACAAGACCACGGTGCAGAAGCTGATCACATCGGTCCACGCCAAAGACACCACCCGCCCAACGATCCAAGCCTATGCGGCGTGGGTTGACGTCAGCAATATTACTGGGCTCGAAGACCTCGTAGGCATCAACTACGCGCCGGATCGATACGACTCGGTGCATGCTTCGAACCCCGCCTACAAGATGCTTGCGAGCGAGTCGTCCTCGGCGTTGCGGAGTCGAGGCGTTTACAACAACAACAATAACCAAGAATCGTCCTACGACGACTCATGGGCGGGCTGGGGCGCGAGTGCAGAAGCCTCGTGGAACAACGTCAACACGCGCGCCTGGATTGCCGGCGAATTCATCTGGACTGGCTTTGACTACATCGGCGAGCCAACGCCCTACGAATGGCCCTCGAAGAGCTCCTACTTCGGCATGATTGACACAGCCGACTTTCCGAAGGACATCTTCTACTTCTACCAGAGCAAGTGGAATGCAGCTGGGCCGACGATGGTCCATATCGTTCCCATGAACTGGACGAACTGGACCAACGGGCAATCGGTGAAGGTGATGGTTTACTCCAATGCCGACAGTGTCGAGCTTTTCCTCAACAACAACACGCAGGGTTCGAAGACGATGACCGCCACCACCGGGCATCTTCAATGGTCGGTTCCGTTCGCAACAGGCACGCTCGAAGCGAGGGCGACAAAGGGTGGCACGGTCGTTGCGACGGACACAGTGAAGACAGCCGGGGCAGCGGCAAAGTTGGTTCTAAAGGCTGACCGCGCGTCGATCACCGCAGATGGGCGCGATCTCTCCTATGTCGAGGTGGACATTGTTGACGCGCAGGGAGTCGTCGTTCCCCAGGCAAACAACACGGTCGCCTTTACGATCAGCGGTGCTGGCACGCTCGTAGGCCTCGACGCGGGAGATTCGACGAACCACGACTCCTACAAAGGCACGTCGCATGCCGCCTTCAGTGGCAAGCTGATGGCCATCATTCGGTCAACGACAACCGCCGGGTCGATCACGTTGAACGCAACCTCCGGTTCGCTCACGGGCAGTTCGGTGAACATCACGACCGCGGCACCCTGACGAGAAGTTGACGCACGCATCATGCAACTTGTTTCGAACCCTTCAAGGCGGGTGATTGTGTTGGCGATGCTCAAACCCAGCACCCTACTTTCGCGAAGCCGGAAGACGAAACGTGCAGGGCGCGACTCTTACGGGCAGCGGAACACGGTAGTGTGCACAAGAGGTCTCGGTTGGTCGCACCTCGCTGGTTCACACATTCATTTCTCATGTCGTGACGTTACGGAATCGATGCATTGAATCGAATGCGCGTTTCCGTGATGTCATGCCATTAAAGGCTCAGAAATTGGCGGCAAAGTTGTGCTGTGCCTGCCGTCCCTTTGCGAGAGCGACGGAATTTCGGGCTTGGCCGGCTACACCGGGTTTGGGGCTGGTGTCTAATTAAGTTCGACGGAAGCACGAAATTAGCGCCACTGCTCAAGCGATGAGAAAGCTTTGCAGAACTACCGCGTCTTCGCGCTGGAGGTTTACATGCTCGTAAGAAGATTCCATGTGGTCGCCGTCCCACTCTTGGCTCTGCTGGCGGCCAGCGTCCTGCGGGTCGAACCGGCCGACGCGGCCTCGTTGCAGGCGGTTACTACGAGCGCGTGGTCTGCCGGCAATGTGCCCACTTACATCAGCATGTATATCTATGTGCCGGACAAAGTGGCGACTAATCCCCCGATTCTGGTCGTCTCCCACTACTGCGGCGGTACTGCGTCTGGAGTGTTCGGGGAGGCCCAAGGGGGCGGCATCGTGTCGGCTTCCGACACGAACGGCTTTATCATGATCTATCCGCAGACGACTGGCAACAGCGTCTGCTGGGACGTCAGCTCCACAGCGACCGAGACGCACAACGGCGGGGGCGACTCGCAGGCAATCGCCGAGATGGTGCAGTACACGATCACCAAGTACAGCGCGAACGCAAACCGAGTCTACGCGACGGGGACCTCTTCGGGCGCCATGATGACGGAGCTCCTGCTCGCCGTCTATCCCGACATCTTCAAGGCGGGTGCCGAGTTCTCCGGGGTGCCGGCCGGATGCAAGTCAATCTTTGACCAGTATTGTGGCAACGGCTCTGAGATGACCGCGCAGTGGTGGGGGGACAAGGTTCGCGCCATGTACCCAAGTTATACTGGGCACCGCCCGCGCGTGCAGCTCTGGCATGGCACTGCGGATGCGACTATCAATTACCAGAACCAGACCGCCGCGGTTTATGAATGGACCAATGTCCTCGGCCTGAGCGCGACCGCCAATTCGACGAGTGCGGTGACGTTGAGTAGTCACCAGTGGACTCGCAACGAGTGGCAGGACTCATGCGGTTACACCGTTCTCGACGAGTGGTCGGAGACGAACGGCCCGCATGGCACGGACGCGAACTTGAATGCCACGTACGTTATCCCATTTTTAGGCCTCGACAAGGCCGGTGCTACTGATCCGGAAATCGCACAGTGCGGCGCCGGTGGCGCCAGCGGCACCGGCGGTGCCACAAGTACTGGCGGTAATAGCAGCACCGGCGGCACGAAGAGTACAGGCGGCAGTAGCAGCACCGGCGGCACAAAGAGTACTGGCGGCAGTAGCAGCACTGGCGGCACAAAGAGCACAGGGTCGAGCATCGGCGGAACCGCCACGACTGGCGGCGCGTCGAGCGCTGGCGGAGCAAAGAACACGGGCGGCTCGGTGGCAGCAACTGGCGGAAGTGGAGTCGCTGCAACTGGGGGCGCGCTGACGGCAACGGGTGGAAGCGTTGGCTTGGCAACGGGCGGAAAATCCAACACTGGTGGCGCCTTGGCAAGCGGCGGGAGTCCTGTAAGCGCAGGAGCAAGCGCCGGTGGCAATGTGTCCAGCACGGGCGGCAATACTACCTCGGCAACCGGCGGCTCGGGCGTCAGTGTCGGCGGCAGTAACGAATCGGGAGGAATGGGCGCCGTTGCTGGCAACAGCAGCCTCGCGGGCACGGGTGGAAGCACCTCGAGTGACTCGGGGAGCTGTTCGTGTCGAGTCGGCGGCAGCAAAACTTCGCCGAGTGGTCTGCTCGGGCTCGCGCTCGGTGCGGCGTTCATGGTCCGAAGGCGCCGAAGGCGTTAGGCGCCAGGGACGCCCAAACGGTATTGGGAACGCTCGGTGTACGCAGCGCCTGAACGCGAGTCGCCGAGGTGCGGGTGAGAAGCCCATTTTTCGACCGCTGCGCGTTATCGTGACAATCGGACTCCCAAACAGACAGTATCAATGGGAGTTCGCATTGGTTCATCGGTAGTTCGTTGCCACGGCAGAGGAAGATTTCATGAGGTTTTTACCCGGCTCTCTCGTTATTGCGGTCGGTCTGCTCAACGCTTGCGGCTCGTCGAATCAAACGGAAAATGCAGCGAGCAACCTCGGTGGCTCGCCTGTTGCGGGAGGAGGGCAAACTGCAAACAGTGGCGGTATGGGAAATGGCGGCGCTAAGAGCTCCGGGGGAACAACGAGTAGCGTCGGTGGTGCGGTTGGAACCGGTGGATCCACAGCTTTGGGCCAGACTACGGCCGCCGGCAATAAGGCTTCGGGCGGAGCAACGACGGGCCCCGGCAGTACAACAGGGCCCGGTGGCGCGACCGTCTCCGGTGGATCGATAGGCTTTGGTGGCACGATAAGCAATGCTGGCAACGCGAGCACCGGAGGAGCAACAAAGGGGTCGGGCGGCACAACAGCGCGAGCGGGCGCGACAAGCTCCGGCGGATCGCCAAGCAGCGGTGGAAGCAACGGCGGTCAAGCAAACACAGGCGGGACGAACGGTTCTGGCGGCCGTAGTGCCGCAGGGGGTACCGCTGGTGGAGGCACTCCAACCGGTGGCGCTGGGGGCTCGCTTGGAACCGGAGGCCAGCAGGGCTCGTGTGGACCCAGCGGGGCGCCGGACATCTGGAACCTGCCGACATTCAAGGCCGCGTCAGGTCCCTATACCGCCGACTGGCAGAAATTGGGTCTCGCCTATTCGACGCCCGAGTGGTGGCGCGACGCCAAGTTCGGGGCGTGGGCTCACTGGGATCCGCAATCGATGCCCGAGCAAGGTGACTGGTACGCCTATCACATGTATCAACAGGGTTCGGCCGACTTTCAACTACCAAGTTGCACACTTCGGGGATCCGGGGGGAGCCAATGCGTACGGTTACAAGGATATTTGCCATAACTGGGTGATCGATCAATGGGATCCCAATGCCTTGATGGATCTGTACGTCCAAATGGGAGCCAAGTTCTTTATGGCGATGGGCTCGCACCATGACAACTTCGACAACTGGGATTCGAGCTATCAGCCCTGGAACTCCGTCAAGGTCGGAGTAAAGAAGGATATCGTTGGCACCTGGGAGCCGATCGCGCGCCAAAAGGGCTTGCGCTTCGGCATTGGTTTTCACAACACGCCAGCGCGCACTTGGGGTCAATGGATGCCGATTCGTTACACCAGCGACTCGGTAGGACCCTACGATGCGCTGCAAACGACCGCGGACGGCACCGGTAAATGGTGGCAGGGCATGAATCCCGCGGATCTTTACGGGCCCAAGCACACCGCCGATTGTTCGAACAATTCGTGTAACACGTCGTCCTATGGGACCCAGTTCATGTATCGGGTCGATGAAGCCATCTGCAAGTATCATCCTGACGTCGTCTACTTCGACGACCACGCCGGCGATTCCCAAATGGACCTCGGCGTCCATATGGGATTAGGTTCTATCGCCCCGACGATCCTGGCGAACTACTACAATAAGTCGTTGGCCTGGAGTCAGGGAAAGGCTGGACGTCGTCATGAACATGAAGGGCGTCGGCGGCCAATACGATAGCTTCCAAGACAACGAAGCCCTGCTACCTTACGTTCAGCGCGCCCTAGTCAGGAGCACCGAGGCAGCTACCGAAACGGCGATCAGTGCCTATCCCTTCCAGACCGAGCTCGATATTCAGGGCGGAAACTGGCACTACATGACTGGAGCGGGATACACGAGTGCTTCGAGTCTCGTGACGACCCTGATGCAGAACGTCTCTCGAAACGGAAGCTTGCTGCTCAATCTCACGCAGCACGGCCGGGGAAATCTCGATACTCAGTGCACCCAGATCGCCAAGGATATTGGCGCATGGTTGCAGGTTAACGGCGAAGCCGTGTACGCGTCACGCCCATTCGAAGTCTGGGGCGACACCACCGTCCTTTATACGCGCAACAACGGCAATGTCTACGCTACGCTTCTCAATTGGAGTGGCGGCGCGATCACCCTCTCAGCACTAAAGTCGGGCGGGGCAACCTTGGGAACCGTGTCCAAAGTCGAGGTGCTCGGTTCCACTGTGGCGATGACGTTCACTCAAAACGCCCAAGGACTAACGGTGACACCCAGCGGATCAGTGCCGGCGCTGTCGAGCATCTCCGATTCGCAGCTGGCGTCGAAGATGCGCGTTTTGCGCATCACCCACGACAAGGGCTGGATCAACGACGATGATTCGGGTTCTGCGTCTCCCGGATGGCTGCGCACATCGCAATCTCGGCACGGGTGACTACAACAACGACCTTACAACGAGTAGTACGTCTGGTGACGTCTGGACTTCCACGTTTACCGGTACCGGGGTAACGCTCTACGCTCCCGAAACAATCAGGCGCGGGATCGATCGAGATTCAGATTGATGGCCAAACCAGCGCGACAGTGGCTCTGTCCACTACGGGCGCGCGCCAGGCCCAACAAGCCGTATTTACCGTGACCGGTTTGGCCTCGGGCAACCACACCATCAGCATCATCAATCGTGGCCCGGGAGCGGTGGCCGTAGATGCCATAGTCGTTCAATAGGTGCGCGCAGCATCGCAAGCCGACTAGGACGAGTGCTCGGCCGCTACAGCCGACGCAATTTCCTTCGGTCACTTGCGAACGATGGGCCGGTGGGCGCAAGAAGGAAGATCAGAGCTTGCCTCTGTTTGGGTGCACTTCAAAATTATTGAGCCACTCTGGGTCCACTGCGGAACTGAAAAGCAGAATATCCGAGCTCCGCCATGCCTGAACCTCGTCGAGCCACTCTGACCGTCGTTCCGAAGCGCAACGAGACTGCGTGGGGGAATCGCGAGCTCGTCGCGGCCCTCCTAGCGAGGGATTCCACGGCAGCCGTTGTCGTTTATCGGCAGTTCGCCCCGCGAGTATTCGGGGTCGTGCAGCGGGCAATGGGTCCGAGTGCGGATGCGGAAGACCTCACACAGGATATTTTCCTGCGCGTATTCGCCCGCATCCATACCCTTCGGGATCCCGACGCTCTGGGTAGCTTCGTTCTGTCGGTCGCTATTCGAGTCATCAAGTGGCAACTCCGGCAAAGGCGGGTTCGGCGCATTTTGAATCTGACCGACGATGGCCACGTGCCCGAAGGTTCGGACCCCGGGCTCGACAGTGAGGCGCGGGAGGCTCTGCGCAAATTCTACGATTTGATGGAGCAACTTCCCGTCAACGAACGAACCGTTTTCTCTTTGCGCCAATTCGAAGGAATGGACTTGCAGGCGATTGCCGATGCGGTTGGCGTTTCAACGGCGACGGTCAAACGGAGGCTAAGCCGCGCGCGCAACCGCCTGATGAACAAGATTCGACTCGACTCAGGATTGAAGGCATACGTGCCGGAGAAAACCAGCAATGAGACATGACGAACAAAAGGACTCTAGAGAAGAGCAGGTGCTCGAGTCTTTCGTGTCACTGGCGAAATCATCCCTCGGCCAACTGACGCCGGAGCAATGTCTCCGAGGAGAACGCGAAGTCCGCAGGAGGATGGCGCAAAGCACCCCCGCCCTGAGATTCACAGGGCGCAAGTTGTTGTTAGTTGCGGCAATCGTTCCAGCAGTCATTGGCGTATCGCTATTGGTTCGTCGCGTGTCACGCCCCGAGCCGTTGGCATACAGAGTGGAAGATGGCTACCTCAGTTCGTCGCAGAGTGTGAGTGGTAGCGGCACGGCCACGCCGGTCATTCATTTCACCGACGGCACTGAAGTCCGGCTTGAACGTGACGCACTCGCTCGCATTCGTTACGTGACACCCAATGGCGCCGCCTTGGCCGTTGAACGTGGATATCTGCACGCTCAAGTCGTGCATTCTGCGAAGTCCGAGTGGCAATTCGACGCGGGACCGTTCACGGTGCGAGTCACTGGAACTTCATTTGGACTCACTTGGGAGCCCGAGCAGAGTCGATTCGACCTGCGTCTCGAACAAGGTTCGGTCACCGTGTCGGGTCCCATTGCCAATGAACCGATTCCGGTTCGGTCTGGCCAATGGCTTACGATCCAGACTCGCAGTAATGAGGTGCTCATTCGAGATCTTGCGGGGAGCCCTACCGCGCAAGCCCCGACACCTGTCCGATCCGTACTGAGTTCGGAAACAACCGATTCTATTGACACTGACTCGGGTGTACCGCTGTCAGTTCCCGCCGCCGAAGAAACGCGTATTCGCGCGGTGGCAACGGAAGCGCCTCACAATTGGGTTGCCGAATTGGCTCGAGGCCACTTGGACGCGATCGTGAAGGACGCCCAGAGCCGGGGTCTCGAAGAGTGTCTGAGCAAGGCCAGTAGCGACGAGCTTTCTGCGCTTGCCGATGCGGCCCGGTATACTCGCAACAACGGCATTGCACACAAAACACTGGTGACAATCCGTCAGCGTTTTGCGGGCTCCCGAAAGGCTACAGAAGCCGCGTTCGTGCTCGGCAAGCTGGCCGAAACCGCTAAGAACGAGGCGGCAGCTTTGGCATTCTTCGATACGTACTTAAGCGAAGCCCCGAGCGGGACGTACGCTTCGGAAGCTCTTGGTCGAAAAATGGCAATTGTTCGCAACAGCAGTGGTTCCGTCTTAGCCCGTCCTTTGGCTCGTGAATATCTCGTGAAGTATCCCCAAGGGACATACGCGTCGGCGGCTCGGGCCATTCTCGGTAATCCGTGAACAGTGCCTGGCTGCGAATTCTAGGATTGCAGGGAGGCCTGGTTCTTCTTTGGCCAGCGGTGTGCGCCGCTGCCGAGGCACCGAAGGTGTTACTCGTTTACCCCGCCGAGGCCCAGCCTTCGGTCAGTGAGGCGCTAGTGAGGGTTCGCGGTGAACTCGTTGCCGACGGCTTTGATGTCGTGCTGGTGAAAGCGAAACCAGGCACTTCGAGTTCCGATGCAATGGGGGAGGCCGAGAATAACGTCGATTCAGCGACGGTCGGCCTATTTTTGAATGCGGATGGCACGAGCGCCGAGCTTTGGGTCGTAGACAAGCTTACGGACAAAACGGTCGTGCGTCGCGTCAATACGGCAAGTGAGTCTTCGACTCGGCTCTCCGAAGTTCTCGCTATGCGCGCCGTGGAGTTGCTGAGAGCGAGTCTTCTCGAGTTTCTAGTGGCCCAACGTCAGGCGGAAACCCAGCCCTCAGCGCCGCGCCCAGCTGACAGACCCGCGTTTCCGCGAGAAGTACAACAAAAAGCAACCGCTTGGGCGGCAAAACCTCTTCACCGAAGTTCTTGGTGGAGCGGCGAAGCGGGGCCCAGCCTATTCGTAAATCCGGGACAGATTGGGCCGCAAATTGGCTTTGTTGTGAGCGTGCGCGCACACTTGCTCCCAGAGCTGCACTTGAGAGCATCGTCGGCTGGGCTTGGATCGAGACCGCACGTGGAAGGCATTGGTGGTAGTGCACAGGTTCAACAGTGGTACGGGCTTGGGGAGGTCGTAGCGCAGCCATGGCCAACATTACGCGTCAGGCCTACGCTGGTGCTTGGTATCGGGGCGCACCATTTGGGAGTGAACGGCAACGCAAGCTGGCCGTACCAGTCCATCAATAGCGAAGTGTGGACGTTTGCCTTAGAATCTGGGGTTGGCCTCGAATGGAAGCTCTCGGAGCGCCTGGCAGTGGTGGCAGAGGGCCACGTTCTGCTTTCATCCCCTCGTCCCGTATTGTACTTCGCGGGCCATCGCGAAACGAGAGTCGGGGCTCCCACTCTCATGGCCTCGGGAACCTTGATGGTGTCGCTATGAGAAGGCACTTCGCCGGGGCTGCCGTCTTATTCTCTGTCGTTTCCTGCGCGTGCACGGACCTTCCCGTAAACGTCGTAGAATTGCGCCCAAACACACTGAGCCAGGATCTAGTCGCTCACTATCGTTTCGACGACGCGCAGGGGACCACGGTTCATGATTCATCGGGCAACCTCCGTGATGCAGTGCTTACGGGGGGGCAATGGCTGAGCGACGGAAGATTCGATGGTGCATTGCGTTTTGGGCAGGATGAATTCGCGACCGTAAGCACGTTTCCCGATGCCCAATCCAAGTTCAGTGTCTCGGCTTGGGTTCGGATTAGCAGCTATACGCAAGATACAGTCGATCTGGGCCAATGGGGTACTGTCGTCAGTACCGAAGTAGGGAGCACGGGTGGTTGGGAAGTCAACGTGGATCACCAGGAGGCAAGCCCAGTACTCGATTTTGGACTCTGGAAGGGACCGAACGTGGGAGACTACGACTCGGTTAAGTGCGCTTGTTTACCGTTAGGGACTTGGACTCAAGTTGCGGCCGTAGTTGACAACACGGGTTTGCAAATGTCCCTCTACGTTGACGGAACGCTAATTAGGACTTCGAATATGACAAAGGGAATTCTCCCCGGCAGCACCGTGTTGACAATCGGGCAATGGCCGTCGGGCGGAAGATTCCTGCTCGGAGATGTCGATGACATCGCGATTTGGAACCGAACTCTCGTGGCAGACGAAATCGCGGAACTCAATCAAGCGCCCGTAACTGACCCCTGAAGGTCCGAAAGCCCTTTGGAATCGTTTCTGTGCAGTTTTGATGTGCAGGAAGTTTGGTCAATTTTCGTTGAGCTCATTTCCGCGTTGCTGCAACTGCCAGGTCTAGGAGCGTGAGCCTCGCGCTCCGGTTTGGGAGTCGTATATGCGTCTGTTGCCCTTAGGACCCGGGTGGTTAGCCCTTATTTCAGCTTTAGGAGCCGGATGCAGTGGCACGGATAGTGGAACCACTTCGGCAACGGAAAGTTCCGGCGGGGCCATCAACGGGGGTGGCGCGAGTATCGGCGGTGCACTCGCCGGAGGGAGCACGGCAATCGCGGGCGGAAATGCATTGGCAGGCGCTGGCGTCGGAGGTGTTCAATCCACGGGTGGCACGAGCTCAACAATCGTTACTCGCGCCACCGGTGGCACTTCGAGTGCTCTGGGGGGCGCACCAAGTACTGGGGGTCGCTCCACAGGCGGAGCGCTCGCAAGCGGAGGCAACGCTACAGGCGGCGCACTGGCAACGGGCGGAACGCGAGCGTCAACGGGTGGCGCACTGGCAACGGGCGGAGCGCTCACCATGGGTGGCAGCAAAACGACAGGGGGCGCATCAGCAACTGGCGGAAGCAAAGCCACCGGCGGCGCATCGCCAACGGGTGGCGCGATGGCAACAGGTGGCGTGACGGCGGGTGGCGCGGGGGGGTCCTCATCGGTGCTTGGCCTCGACCCTCCGATGGGCTGGAGCAGCTGGAGCTTCGTTCGATATAATCCCACCGAGGCGTCAATTCGAGCCCAGGCGCAGGCCCTTCACGACAGCCAGCTCTCCGACCACGGCTACATCTACATGAACATAGACGACTTCTATTATCTAGATCCTCGGCAGACCGTCGACACCTATGGGCGGTGGGTTGTAGACACGAATAAGTTCCCGAGCGGGATGGCCGCCACCGCGGCGTTCGTTCACAACCTAGGCCTCAAATTCGGTATGTACATGACTCCCGGAATTCCCGTCGCGGCGGTCAACCAAAACACGCCTATCGAGGGAACCACCTATCATGCCGCCGACATTGCCGTAAAAGGCTCTTACGAAACAAATTACAACTTCGGCAATAGTGCGATGCTCTATATCGACTATTCGAAACCCGGAGCCCAGCAATTTATCAATTCGTGGGCTGCTCTGCTGGCATCGTACGGCATCGATTATCTGAAAATCGATGGCGTAGGGTCGTTCGATATCCCCGACGTGCAGGCTTGGTCGCAGGCGCTCAAGAATTCGGGGCGAAAAATCCACTTCGAGCTCTCCAACAACTTGGCGAAAGCGAACGGCGCCACGTGGGCGACGCTCGCGAATGGCTGGAGGATCGATGGCGACGTTGAGTGCTATTGCTCGACACTCACGACTTGGAACAACGTCTCTTCCCGCTTCAACGACGTCCTAGGCTGGCAACAATTTTCTCATGCTGGGGCGCGCAACGACCTCGATTCCCTCGAGATCGGCAACGGCAACAACAATGGCATTACGACCGACGAGAGAAGGACGCAGATGACACTCTGGACGCTCTCAGCGGCCCCGCTGCTGCTTGGTACTGATCTGACGCATCTAGACTCTGGCGACCTCAGCCTCCTCACCAACGACGAAGTCATCGGCATCGACCAAGCTGGTGTCGCCGCCCAGCAGCTCGTCGGCGGAAACGCCCAGGTCTGGTCGGCAAAACAACCGGACGGATCACTCGCCGTCGGTCTCTTCAACCTGGGGGGCGCTGCTGCCTCGGTGACCGCAACTTGGAGCATGCTCGGAATCAGCGGTTCAGCCAACGTTCGCGACGTTTGGGCGAAAAAGGATCTGGGGCCCTTCACGGGTTCGTATCAGGCAACCGTCCCTTCTCACGGTGCGGCACTTCTTCGAATAACCGCCCAGTGAGGGTATCCGAGTGGAGGCGCGTCAAGAATTGTGCCGGTCGCATGCAGAGCATCTGAAGGGCCTGCAATACAGATTTGGTCAGCTTTCGTTGAGCCCATTTCCGGCGCTGCTGCAACTGCTAGGTCCAGGAGCCTCGCGTTCCGTTGGGAGTCATACATGCGTCCATTGTTCTTGAAACCCGGATGGTTAGTCGTTGTTGCAGCTTTAGGCGCCGGATGCAGTGGCACAGATAGTGGAACTACTCCGCCGACGGAAAGTTCCGGCGGGAGTGGCGCGAGTATCGGCGGCGCACTTGCCGGAGGGAGCACAGCAATCGCGGGCGGAAGTGCATTGGGAGGCGCCAACGTCGGTGGTGTTCAAGCCGCGGGCGGCACGAGTTCAACAATCGGGACTCGCGCCACCGGTGGCACCTCGAGTGCTGTGGGTGGCGCAAGTACTGGTGGCCGCGCCATAGGCGGAGCGCTCGCAACTGGTGGAGGCAACGCCACTGGCGGCGCACTCGCAACGGGCGGAACGCGAGCCGCAACAGGTGGAGCACTCGCAACGGGTGGAGCACTCGCAACGGGTGGCAGCAAAACGACAACGGGTGGTGCATTATCAACTGGCGGAAGCAAAGCCACCGGCGGTGCGGCGCCGTCGGGTGGCACAGGTACCGGGGGTAGCGGCGGGAGCACGGCCACCGGCACCGTCTTCAGCCAATGTCGTTTCCACTTCGGAACCATCGACAGCATCGCGACGCGCAGCTCGAACAGCCCGTCCATGATTCCGCAATTGGACTTCTTCACGCCCGGCTGGATGATGGGCACCTTTAATCAGAGCAATGTGTGCAAGGAGTCGGCCCCGGGCGGCGCACTGGCTGGACTTCTGCCAGTTGACGTGACCTATATCGCGGCCAACTACGTCAAGAGCAACCACGGCCTTTGTGATTGCAACGTCACCACGTGCGGCAGCTCGGGCGGCCGTGCCAATGACTTATGCAACTACGGCGCACAGTACATCACGCAAGACTGGGCAGCTATCCTGGCGGCCTATACAAGCAACTCTACCGGATTCGCCGGCTGCCTAGGCGGACGGTCTATCGTGTTCGAAATGGAGCCGGACTGGTACCAATACACTATCTCCAACCAGACCCAGCCGTGGACGGCCGCGCAGGCTGGATCCAACATGACCGCGCTGGTGAACGCGCTCAAGTCGTCATTGCCCCAGGCTCGCTTTTCCATGGATGTCTCGCCGTGGATCGCGAACAATGGAGCAGCCTGGTTTCCCAACTTCAACATGAGCCTGTTCACCTTCATCAGTACGTCGGGCGGCAATCACGCCGGCAACAGCAGCTATATCGGCGGCGGCACGAGCGGCATGACCTGGGCTGGCGTGATTGGCGTGACCGGAAAGCCGATGCTGGCAGATACGGGCTATGGCGCCAATGGCAATTCAGCCGGCGAAGATCCCAACTGGAACGTGCCGGCCAACGTCAACGCCCGCATCGCGGACGGAGTCATCTCTATCAGCCAGTACAACCCCACAACGGGCTGGGGAGCAACGATCGCCAGCATTCGCGGTCAGCTGAACCAGCCACGCTATTGTCCGTAGCCATAACGTTGCGCGACGTGGTTGATCCTGAAATCAAGCCCACCTGGCAAGCTGCGCGAAGGGAATTTAGTCTCACCGACGCAGGCGCCATGCCAATCTTAACGTGTTGGCGACGTTCGGCGCAGGTTCGCACTCACAAAATGTGAACTGCCGTCTGGCGTCGCGAGCCGCCCTGAAGTGCGAAGCGCTAGGAATCGTTTCTGTGCAGATTTAATACGCGGAAGCTTTGGTCAATTTTCGTTGAGCCCATTTCTGCGTTGCTGCAACTGCCATGTTGAGGAGCGTGAGCCTCGCGTTCCGGTTGGGAGTCGAACATGCGTCTATTGTGCTTGAGACCCGGATGTTTAGCCTTCGTTGCAGCCTTAGCAGCCGGATGTAGTGGTACAGATAGCGGTACCACTTTGCCGACGGAAAGTTCCGGCGGGGCCGTTAGCGTTGGTGGCGCGAGTGTGGGAGGCGCAGTTGTCGGAGGGAGCACAGCAATCGCGGGCGGAAGTGCGTTGGGAGGTGCCAACGTCGGTGGCGTTCAAACCGCGGGCGGTACGAGTTCAACAATCGGTACTCGCGCCACCGGTGGCACTTCGAATGCTCTGGGTGGCACACCAAGTACGGGTGGCCGCGCCACAGGCGGAGCGCTCGCAACTGGAGGCAACCCCGCAGGCGGCGCACTCGCAACGGGCGGAATGCGAGCGTCAACGGGTGGCGCACTCGCAACGGGCGGAACGCGAACATCAACGGGTGGCGCACTTGCAACAGGTGGCGCACTCGCAACAGGTGGAGCACTCGCAACGGGCGGCACCAAAACGACAGGGGGTGCATCAGCAACTGGCGGAAACAAAGCCACCGGTGGCGCGTTGCCAACAGGCGGCGCGACGGGCACCGGAGGTACCGCTGGCTCAGGTGGCTCACTCCCCTGGCTCAAAGTAGTTGGTAACCAAATTCAGATCGAGGCCACTGGTCAGCAAGTCATTTTAAGGGGTGTGTCCCTCGCGGGCCTCGGCACGCAAAACGGTAACAAGCTCGGGCTCCACGGTGCCATCGATTATCTCACCAACAAGAACGATACCCAGGGAACCTCGCCAGGTTGGTACCCGAAGTTGCTACGTCTTCCAGTCGACACGCCCAACCCGAACTCGGAAATCACCACCCTGCTGAAGCCAACCGTGGATTACGCCACAACGAAAGGCCTCTATGCCATCGTGGACCTTCACTACGTGGACAACCCCTACGCGAATGTCGCCGCGGTGAATTCCTTCTGGACGATCGTCGCCCCGATGTTCAAGGACTACCCCAACGTGATTTACGAGGTGTTCAATGAATCAAGTCAGACGGACAGCTGGGCCGCGTATAAGCCCACCATGCAAGCCTGGGTCAATCTGATTCGCTCTTTCGCACCCAAGAATCTCATCTTCGCCGGTAGCCCGGCCTGGGACCAGACCATGGGGGACGCGGCCACGAATCCCCTGACTGGCGGCAACATCGTCTACACGGTCCACATGTACGCGCAGCACTACGCAAGCGCGTGGAACAGATCCCAGGTGGAGGCGTGCGCGGCAGTCAACCCGGTCGTCATGACCGAGTGGGGCTTCGATCATGATCCAAACCAGCCAGGAGAAAACACCAACCTTATCGGGTCCTACGGGCAACCCATGCTGACATGGCTCGAGGCCATGGGCGGCAGCTGGACGGGTTGGTGCGCAAGCGACAGTTGGTTGCCCAAGATGTTCAACGACGATGCCAACGGCAACTGGGTTCTCATGACCGGTCAGGACAACATGGGCGGCTTTGTGAAGGACTGGCTCTACACCTACCGGAACAACAAGGCACCGTTCTAAGGAAACGGGCCTTCGCAAGAGCTGAGTGACCGTGTTCAATTTGCCGTTTTGGCACTAACGTCGGAGCGCTGCTAAACCGGAATTTTTTTCGCCCCCTCCGCGGGGGCCTGAGAGGCGTCGGTATGTGGAGTATTGATAGATTCGTTGGTATTTCCTCCAAGTTATCCCGTCGAATCATTCTGCCGAGCCTATTAGCTCTCTGTTTTTCGCTAGGCTGCAGCGGGACCGATAACACAGACCCGAACTATGCCAGCGGAGGAAACCCCAACGGTGGAGCTACTGTGGTGGGCGGCATGACCGGCTCCGGCGGCGGCACCAAGGCTACGGGGGGCGCTCCTGCCAATGGCGGCGCGACAAACGGCGCTTCCCTGGGTGGCCTCTCGAGCAGCGGCAGCGGCGCGCCGGGAGCCACGACAGGTGCCAAGGCCTCGGGTGGCGCCAATGGCAGCTTCGGCGGAACAAACAGCGGCGGTGCGACAACCGTGACCGGTGGCTCCAAAGCGACGGGAGGCGCAAACGATACTGGCGGAATGCCTGTGACCGGTGGCTCCAAGGCGACGGGAGGTATGTCTGCGGCCGGTGGCTCCAAGGCGACGGGAGGCGCACTTGCCACGGGCGGAGCGGCGACTGGTGGGTTCAGGGCGACGGGAGGCACGCTAGCTACGGGCGGAGCCGCGACCGGTGGGTCCAAGGCTACCGGAGGCGCGCTTGCCACGGGCGGAGCGGCCAATAGCTGCGGGACGACCATGCGAAGCATTTCGGCGATGGACCTGGTCAAGGACATGGGTCTCGGATGGAACCTGGGAAACACCCTTGATGCAACAGGAGGAACAGGCCTCTCGAGCGAAACGTCGTGGGGCAATCCGCTAACGACGCAGGCGATGATTCAGTCCGTCGCCACAGCGGGGTTCAAGTCGATCCGCATTCCCGTGACCTGGGCAGGACACTTTGGCAGCGCACCCAATTATGTCATCGATTCGGCTTGGATGAGCCGAGTCCAGCAGATCGTAGATTGGGCGCAGGCTGCGGGGCTTTACGCGATCATTAATATGCATCACGACGGGCTAAGCCCGAACGGGTGGCTCCTTGGCGCCGCTACCAACCCCACCGGCGTCATTGCAGAGTATAAGGCCCTGTGGGCGCAGATTGCCCAGCGGTTCAGCTGCTATTCCGACAAGTTGATCCTCGAGTCCATGAACGAGGTGGGTTTCTCAAGCATGGAAACCAACGGTAAGCCCTCCCAAGCCGCTATCGACCTGTTGAACCAATTGAACAGCGCATTCGCTACACTGGTGCGCGCATCGGGCGGAAACAACGCTCTGCGCTACCTACTGGTTGCGGGCTATTGGACGGATATCCCCCGCTCCACGGGTGTACTTATGCCGGATAGTCGATGTATCCTATCCGTTCACTACTACACACCCTCTTCATTCACGTTCGGCTCTACGAACCCGTGGGGTAGTACCGCGGAGGTGAATTCGTTGCTCGCGGACTGGGCTTTTGTCCAGACCAACTACATCAACAAGAATATCCCTGTGATCCTCGGTGAGTACGGCGTTGCGTCGGCCAACGACGCCGCCAGCCGCATCTACTGGATCGAGTATGTGACCAAAGCTGCCATGGGTTACGGCGTCGCCCCTTACATTTGGGATGACGGCGGTAACATGAGCATTTTCAACCGCGGAAATCTGACTTGGACGACGAGCGTTCTGGATGCCTTGAAGCGCGCAGCGAGCGGGCAGACCTACACTATCACCAAGGGGTGAAACCGATTTTTCGTTATCCGACAGTCCAAAGTGCGGGGACAGGCTAAATCAGATGCGATGCAAGTCGAGACCGGGACTGGGAGATGCAGAGGAGATGTGGATGGAAGCACGGCCAAGAGCTGCGGATGCAGCAATGTGGTTCGAAGCGGTGCCTCCAGTGCCGCGTGTGTTTTCAGACTGCAAGCTCCGCGCAGAAGAGGGGCCCAATCCAATCCAATCGAATCAGGTCATTCTGCGTTAGAGAAATCCCCATGAACCAAGTTCGGCGATTGCGTAATGCTACGTGGCAAAACGTCCTGGGCATTCTGACGCGAGCCGTCTTTGAAGTGAGAAAGCAGCGGGAATCGTTTCTGCGCGAATTTGATTTGCAGAAGATTGGATCAATTTTTCGTTGAGCCCATTTCTGCGTTGCTGCAACTGCCATGTCGAGGAGCGTGAGCTTCGCGTTCCGGTTGGGAGTCGTATATGCGTCTATCGTGCTTGAAACTCGGATGTTTACCCTTCGTTGCAGCCTTAGCAGCCGGATGCAGTGGCACGGATAGCGGGACCACTTTGCCTGCGGAAAGTTCCGGCGGGGCCGTCAGCGGGGGTGGCGCGAGTATCGGCGGCGCACTTGCTGGCGGGAACACAGCAGTCGCAGGCGCAAATGCATTGGGAGGCGCCAACGTCGGTGGTGTTCAAACTGGGGGGGCGAGTTCAACCATTGGTACTCGCGCCACCGGTGGCAGCTCGAATGCTCAGGGTGGTGCACCAAGTACTGGCGGCCGCGCCACCGGCGGCGCGCTCGCAACTGGAGGCAACACCACAGGCGGCGCATTCGCAACGGGGGGCGCACTCGCAACGGGGGGAACGCGAGCGGGCACTGGCGGCGCACTCGCAACGGGCGGAGCGCTCACCATGGGTGGCAGCAAAACAACAGGGGGTGCGGCAGCAACTGGGGGAAGCAAAGCTACCGGAGGCGTATCGCCAACGGGTGGTTCGATGGCAACAGGTGGCGTGACAGCCACGGGTGGCGCGGCAGGGACAGGGACGTGTCCACTGCCAAAGACCTTCAAATGGACGTCAACGGGTCCGCTTGCTCAGCCACAGAACGGGTCGCTCTCGCTCAAGGACTTTACCAACGTCGTCTACAATAATCAGCACATCGTCTACTTCACGACCGTCAACAGCACAGGGGGCTGGGGCGGTGGCATGGTGACGTTCTCCGATTGGCCTCAGATGGCCGCGGCCACGCAGCACCAGTTGCCCATGGGGTCCGTTGCGCCCACCCTAATCTACTTCACCCCGAAGAACACATGGGTACTCACCTATCAGTGGGGCTTCCAGTACGCCACATCGTCAGACCCCACGGACCCAACGAAGTGGTCGGGGGGCACGACGCTCCTCAACGGGGGGCCCGCGACCGCCCTCGATCAAACGTTGATCTGCGACAGTACGAACTGCTATCTATTCTTTGCTGGGGACAACGGCAGCATCTATCGGTCCTCGATGCCGATTGGCAATTTCCCGGGCACCTTCAACGGCTACCAAACGATCATGACCGACACGACGGCGAACCTGTTCGAGGCGGTGGAGGTCTACAGGGTGAAGGGGGCGAACCAGTACCTCATGATCGTCGAGGCGGCGGGCAACGCAGGAAGGTATTTCCGTTCCTTTACCGCGACCGATCTCGCGGGTTCGTGGACTCCGCTTGCAGCGACGGAGAGCAATCCCTTCGCCGGCAAATCCAACGTCACATTCACGGGTACCGCCTGGACCAGTAACATCAGCCACGGGGACGTGGTTCGCAACAATCCCGACGAAACGCAGACTATCGACCCGTGCAATTTACAATTTCTCTATCAGGGGGACGCTCCCAATTCCGGTCTTCAATACTTCCAGGTCCCTTACCGCCCGGGCGTGCTCACACTCGTCCAATAGCAGGATCCTCGCGTTCCCGCAGGGAGTCACAAATGCGTTTATTGCGCTTGAAACCTGGATGTTTAGCCGTCGTTGCAGCCTTTGTAGCCGGATGCGGTGGCACAGATAACAGTACCACTTTGCCGACGGAAAGTTCCGGCGGGGGTGGCGCGAGTATCGGCGGTGCACTCGCCGGAGGAAGCACGCCAACCGCGGGCGGAAGTGCCTTGGGAGGCGCCAACGTCGGTGGTGTTCAAACCGTGGGTGGCGCGAGTTCAACAATCGGTACTCGCCCAACCGGTGGCACTTCGAGTGCCGTGGGTGGCGCACCAAGTACTGGAGGCCGCGCCACAGGCGGCGCAATGGCGATCGGAGGCAGCGCCACTGGCGGCGCGTTCGCAAGTGGAGGCGCTTCGAGTTCGGGGGGCGCTAACTTGACAGGCGGTGCTTCAAGTTCGGGCGGCGCTGGCGAAACAGGGGGCGCAATCGGTACGGGAGGCATGCGCAGCACGGGAGGCACCGTGGCCACGGGTGGGCAAACCAGCAAGGGCGGCAATTCGGCGACAGGAGGTAGCCCACAGACCGGCGGCACAACAGGCACAACGGGTTCCCCCTGCGGTGCAACTAGTATGACTTATGACGTCAGCAATGCCGCAACCACTTGCCCCGCAGCCGTGCCCGGAGGCGTCACGTCGAGCTTCTGCAACTGCGTCAACGAAGGGCCAAGCTACGCAGTCGGCAGTGGCTTTATCGTCGCCAACAACGTTTGGGGTTCGGGCGCTGGCCCCGAGTGCGTGTGGGCTACCAAAACAACCTTATGGGGTTTTGCCAGTAATCATCCCAATACTGGTGGCGTCAAGTCCTATCCCAACATCGGGTATTCACCCAGGCAGCTTCTCAGCTCCATCAATACTTACACGAGCAGATTCGATATCAGCGTGCCCGGGAATGTTGGCGTCTGGGAAGCTGCCTACGATTTATGGCTCAGGATCCCCGGCGGCGGGAACACTCGCATCGAGATCATGATCTGGATGTATACCTACAAGGCCGGGCCGATCTCGTCCATCGTGGCGTTGACCAAGCCCACCATCGGCGATTACACCTGGACCGTGCACTACGGCAGCAACGGGAGCAATGCCACGATCTCGTTTGTCAACACCTCCCCGACGACGGGCGCAACCGCAAACGTCACATCGGGCACGGTGGACATCAAGGCTATGCTTGACTGGCTCATCGCCAACAACAACACCCAATACGGGAAATTCGACCGCACTTGGACTCTCGATCAGGTGCAGTGGGGCTGGGAGATATCGTCTGACGGAGGCGCGACGCAGGAGTTCATAAATAACTGCTTCTCGGTTAGTTCGAGCTAGCTGTCCACATGCTCACCGAATGCTACTTCGTTCCCGCCATTCACTCAGTCAGTTCCGTATCCTGAGGTTGTCATGACGAGTATTTCCTGCCGCCGTCCGAGACTGTCGGCCAGCACAAGCCTCATCGCAGTTGCATTCTTTGTGTCTAGCTGTCAATCGGACAATAATAGTAGCCTGCCCGAGTCCGGCACGGGCGCAGGCGCCAGCCTGGGCGGTGGCGGTGTCGCAAGCTCGGGTGGTGCGTCCGCCCGCGGTGGCGCAAGCGGCCAGGGTGGTGGGGTCCTCACCGGTGGCGCGATTGGCTTAGGCGGAGCGACGGCTACCGGTGGCGCGATTGGCTTAGGCGGAGCGACGGCTACCGGTGGCGCAATTGGCTTAGGCGGAGCGACGGCTACCGGTGGCGCAATTGGCTTAGGCGGAGCGACGGCTACCGGTGGCGCAATTGGCTTAGGCGGAGCAACTGCTCCCGGTGGCGCGACTGCTTCTGGAGGCGCAGGAGGGGCGGGTGGCGGTGGCGCTCCTGACCCGGCCCTAGAGACTATCGTCGTGCAAGGAAGTACCGGGGTTGGGGTCTCCAAGACTTCGCTCGACAATGGCGAACTTTTCCTGCTCCGCGCGAGTGGCACCGTCGATTTCGGCACCACGACGATAGACGCTGAGTTCGGTGGCTTTGCCGCGGGCAAGGACGGCACGGACTCCGTGGGTGGCGTCGACGTAGGTGTTGATTTCGGACTCAAGACTGTTCGGGCGGGTGTGCCCGCCGTTGACGGACGAATGAAGTGGTTCGGCGCCTATCGCGGCGACCACATCTACTACGTCATTGTGAACGGAGTGGGTAATCCGCTTTCGCTCAAGCTGCTCAATCCTGCGAGTACAGCCGGTTCCGGCAGCATCACGGTTTCGCTTTATCGGCTCTCACCTACGCTGCAGACTGTCGGAACGTTGGTTGACACCGTACCCGTGCCCGTAATCAGAGCCTCAGTAAAGAGCAGCGTTACGACAAGCGCGGTCACGACCTATCTTCTGCAGTCGGATGGCCAGGCGCCGTGCGGGAGCGGAGGGACGGGCAACGGCGATGCTGACTACATGGACTATGCGGCTGACGGAACAGGAAAGGTTGACATTGGAGATGCCAACACCGACTACGGAACTGGGGTAGATGAGCCCTTTGTGGGCAACGCAAACAGCAATACTCCGCGCAAGCGCTGGTGGGGCCAGTGGCGAAAGGACCACATCTACTACATGCTTTTTGCCGGAACAGGCAATCCAATCCAATTCGACTATTATGACTCTAACTACGGAGACAACTCGACAACGGTCAAGTTGACGGTGACTGTTAGAGAGCTGCATTGACGGCCAACACGCAGCATGCGCGAGGTCAGCTGGGACGAACCCATATGGACTTTGAGCAAGCGCTCCCTGCAGCCAACATCCAAGTGCGAAAACGCCTAGAATCATTTCCTGTGCGGACTTCGTTGAGCTCATTTCCCCGTTGCTGCAACTGAAGGTCTAGGTCCTCGCGCTCGGGTTGGGAGTCGAATATGCGTCTATCGTGCTTGAAACTCGGATGTTTAGCCTTCGTTGCAGCCTTAGCAGCCGGATGCAGCGGCACGGATAGCGGGACCACTTCGTCTACTGAAAGCTCCGGCGGGGCCGTCAGCGGTGGTGGCGCGAGTATCGGCGGTGCACCTGCCGGAGGAAGCACAGCAATCGCGGGCGCAAGTGCATTGGGAGGCGCCAACGTCGGTGGCGTTCAAACTGGGGGCGGCACGAGTTCAACCATCGGTACTCGCGCCACCGGTGGCACATCGAATGCTCAGGGTGGGGCACCAAGTACTGGTGGACGCGCCACAGGCGGAGCGCTCGCAAGTGGAGGTAACGCCACTGGCGGCGCACTCGCAACGGGCGGAATGCGAGCGTCAACGGGTGGCGCACTCGCAACGGGCGGAACGCGAGCGTCAACGGGTGGCGCACTCGCAACAGGTGGAGCACCCACAACAGGTGGAAGCAAAACGACAGGGGGTTCTGGCGGAAGCAAAGCTACCGGAGGCGCATCGCCAACGGGTGGCGCGCCTGCGACGGGCGGCGCAGCTACGACAGGGACGTGTCCGCTGCCCAAGACCTTCAAATGGACGTTGACGGGCCCACTTGCTCAGCCACAGAACGGATGGGTCTCGCTCAAGGACTTCAGCAGCGTCGTCTACAACAATCAGCACATTGTCTACATGTCGACAGTCAACGACTGCAGGAGACTACTCCATAGCCATGATGACCTTCACCGATTGGCCGCAAATGGCCACGGCTACCCAGTATTCGATGCCTCGTGTCGGAGGCGCAGCGCCGACGCTGATTGATTTCACGCCTAAGAAAATCTGGGTTCTGATGTCGGAATGGGGCGCGTGCGACTTCAATTATTGGACCTCGACGGACCCGACCAATCCGTCGGGCTGGTCTCAAGCATCCTGTCTCTACAAGGGAAGCTCAATCGACGAAACGGTTGTCTGTACCAGCACGACTTGCTATCTATTTTTCGCGAATGACGACGGAACCGTCCACCGGGCGTCGATGCCCATCGGCAACTTCCCGGGAACCTTCACCAACGCGACGACCATCATGACGGACACGACGGCCAACCTGTTCGAGGCCCTGGAGGTCTACACGGTAAAGGGGGCGAACCAGTACCTCTTGATCGTCGAGGCAATGGGCGGTGGAGGAAGGTACTACCGATCCTTTACCGCGACCGATCTTGGTGGTTCGTGGACTCCGCTGGCAGCGACCGAGAGCAATCCATTCGCTGGTAAGGCCAACGTCACGTTCAGCGGCGCCGCCTGGACAAACGACATCAGCAGCGGCGATATCGTTCGCAACAATCCCGACGAAACGCAGACCATCGACCCATGCAATTTGCAATTTCTCTACCAAGGCTGCGGCCCCGGACAATATCCTTCTTACAACGCGCTCCCCTACCGACCGGGGTTGCTCACGCTGGTGCAATAGTGCTTGCGTCAGCTTAGAGCTCAGGAATCGGCTTTCCAAACGCTCAATAGTTCAATTCACAAACTGCCGCTAGAGAATTCTCGGCGCAAACGGTTCTCGATGAGGTCTGTTATGAAGAAAGTGTTCACCGCTAATTTCTTGGGATTCGCAAGCATGGCTTTGGCCGCGGTCGCACTAACCACCTCGGGCTGCGTATCGAGTGACACGCCAACGGGCGGCGGTGGTGACAACAGCGGCGGCGTCGTCGGCAGCGGTGGCAACTCCGAGGGTAGCGGTGGATCGTCCGCCAACAGCGGGGGATCGTCCGCGGACACTGGTGGCACGAAGGGCAGCGGCGGCACAGCCGCCAGCAACGGTGGGAGCACAGCCACTGGCGGCACGAAGAGCAGTGGCGGCACAACCGCCAGCAACAGTGGGAGCACGACAGCCACCGGCGGCATGACGGGCAGCGGTGGCACAACCGCCGGCATCGGTGGGAGCACGGCAGTCACCGGCGGCACAACTAGCTCTGGTGGCACAACTGCAAGCAACAGTGCGAGCACGGCAGTCACCGGCGGCATCACGGGCGCTGGCGGCATGACGGGCAGCGGCGGCACGACCGCCAGCATCGGTGGGAGCATGGCTACTACCGGCGGCACAACAACTGGCACCAACGGCGGCAGCTCGATGGGAACGGGCGGCACAACCAGCCCTGCGGGCACCGGAGCACCCAAGACGACGGCCGACATCATTGGGCCCGGCGGCGCAACCTCGGGCAACGTAAACGGCACGCACGGCGATAGCTGGATCTGTCTGCTTAGCTATCCCAATGCAGGAGAAAATGTCACCGGAGCGTGGTTCGCCTATTCGTGGACTGCGACCGCTTGTCAGACCCTGACTATTCCCGGAGGAGGAGGCCCCCCTCTTTGTTTCAAAGGCGGCAACTGCACGGGTGCGACGCCCGGCGCCGGCTTGGGTTTCAGCGTGTGCGACGTCCACGGCGTTAACACGTTGACCTGGCCGCAAATGCAAGCACTCATCACCACCGGCGGGCTTTCCACGACAACCGCAAGCACCTTCAGTCAGTGCAATGCCGGAGCGAAAATCACTGGCGTTAACTGGACCCTGGCTAGCGGCAGCATCCCGGCCGGAACGACCCTCGACTTTTCGGATGTTTCCGACCAGCCGCTTGGAAGCGTCAGTATTGCGGCGGGCGCTACCTCGGTGAGTGTGCCGGCTACCTTCGATGCTTCGAAGATTGCCAGGATAAAATTCCAGATGAATGGCACGGCAATCAAGACCTGGGATTTCTGCTTCCAGAAGCTAACGTTGTCGTATCAGTAGTCGAAATTCGATGGTACCCTTATCTTCGGTCCCTTTTGTTCCGAAGACACGGCGCCACTTCACGAAGTGGAACGTTTGCCTCCGACTGACGAGATTCACATGAGATATGCGTTCCTTCGTTCCCCAAGCCATCTGGCGATCACCGCATTCGTTGGCATCGCAGTCATTTTTGGTACCGGGTGCTCGGGCCAATCCGGCGGGGGCGCAACCGGAAGTGGCGGTAGCCCTGGCACCGGCGGCGGCAGCGTGGCAGGTGGCGGAAGTGTGACTGGCGGCGCCACCGGGAGCGGCGCCACGATTGGTGCGGGCGGGAGCGGCGTCACCGGCGGTGTAACGGGCCTTGGCGGCAGCGTGGGCACGGGCGGGAGTGCTGCTAGCGCTGGCGGCGGCACAAGTACGAACAACACGAGCACGGATAAAATGACGGCGGCGGGGTTGCAGGCCGTGGGCATCAACCTGTCGGGCGCAGAGCGCGGGTTCGGCTCTGAGATCGAGGAAAGCTGGGGACCGGCTATCCCCGGCGTCGAGGGCGCAACCTACGTTTGGCCCAACCCGGACACGAATACGAATGTGGTCGACACGACACTGCTGCCGGGTGGGATGGACACGATTCGCTTGCCCTTTCAGTGGGAGCGCCTGCAGCCTGTTCTGAATGCTGACTTCGATGCGGGTTATCTCGGCAAGCTGAAGGCGACGGCGGCGGCGCTGCGTTCGCGCGGCTCCAACGTGTTGCTCGATGTTCACAACTACGCGTATTACAAGGTCGATGGGCGAGGCACCGCCGCACCAGGGCAACTCATTGGATCGGCGCAGGTTCCGGTCACTGCGTTCGCTGATTTCTGGCGGCGCATGGCGGTCGAGTTCGGCTCGCAGAGCCTGTCGAGCCCGTACATCTTCGGCTTGATGAATGAGCCCCACGACATCGACTACACGGTCTGGACAAGTGCGGCGCAAACGGCCTTGACGGCCATCCGCACGCAGGGGGCGAAGAACCTGATTCTCGTACCGGGCGCTGGTTGGACGACGGCTGCTGATTTCTCCTGGAACGACAACAAGACCCTACTGCAGACGGTGACCGATCCGCTCGACAACATGGCGATCGAAGTGCACCAGTACTACGATGGGACATGCACGGCCACGAGCTATGTCGACCTGCTGACGGTCTTCGAGAATTGGGCGGTCACCAATCATCGCGTCGCGTTTCTGGGCGAGATGGACCTGCCCGGTGACGGCGGAGCCCTGTGCCAGCAGGCGTTTACGAATCTCCTGGACCATCTGCAAGCCAAGGCCGCAGGAACGGCCAACGGCGTTTGGGTTGGATACACCTACTGGTGCATCGACGCATCGTCCACCACTTCCGGCGCTGAATTCACGAACGGAAATGGTTGGTCCATCATGAAGTCCCACCTGCCTTCGACGTGCGCCAGCAGTGCCAAGGACGGAAACGAAACCGACGTGGACTGCGGCGGCGCCTGCCAGCGCTGTGCCGACGGCTTGTCGTGTAGCAAAGACTACGATTGCCAGAGCGGATCTTGCGTAGGTGGCAAGTGCGGTCCAACCGTGAACTGAGGCGCTCGAAACACCGATCAGCCCCCGGGCAAATTCGGGAAATTGCGTCGCACGGTATCAATCTGCGCGAGCTGGATTTGCTCGTGCGTTGACGTTGACTGAAAGCGACGAGGTGAGCCGGTTTTGAACAAGGCGCAACTGCAAAAGAGTCTTCTTAACCTATCTCGGTGCTGTTGCGGATTGAGCTAGCCATTTTCCGCGCGGACCCGACGAGACGCGAACGATAGACTCACGCAGACCGCGATACCTCTACCGGGGGCTGAGCCCTCCCTGGTTTCAACACTCAGCCCCCCGGGCGACCGGCGATCTCAACGCTGACGCAATAGTTTTAGCCGCAGTTTTGACGCTTGGAAGGGAAGAATGATGCTTTGCTCTAGCCGCCTCCTCTGGTGCTCGAAAATATGTGCCATGTCGTTGTTCGTGTTTATGGCTTGCTCAAGCAATGACACGACGGGCGTCTCCGGGGGCGGAGCGAGCGGCGGCGGCGCCACCGGATCAGGGGCGGGCAGTCCAGCAGGTACGTCCGGCACCACCACCACTAGTGGCGGCGCAGCGGGGAGCGGGAATGCAACTGCCACTGGGGTTGGTACCAGCACTGGCGGTACAACCCGCACGGGCGCGACGGGCATCGGCGGCGCAGCCGGTGGTGCCGCGGCCGGCAGCAGCGGCATGACTGCGAGTACCGAGGGTGTAACCGCGTCTGGCGGCGCGACCACAGCAGCCACTGGCGGCGTGGCAGCATCTGGATCTGGCGGTACGACTGAGACGGGTACTGGCGGCAAAACAGCGTCTGGCGGTACGACCGCGGCAGGGATTACGGGAGGTACGGGAATGAAAGCCTCGACGGGAGGCTCGGGCGGAACCTCCACAGGCGGTGAAACGAGCGCCGGAGGGCTCAGCGCCGTTCTCGACGAACTCTACGAGGCCGAGGCGATCCCGCCCAATCAGCTTACCGGCTTTGCACAGGTGGAAGCCTGCGCGCCGAGCTGCGCGAAGCCTCTCAAGCCCGGCGTTGACTGCTGCTCTGGTGGCAGCAAGGTGTCCTGGATCGTCTCCGAGAACGGCGCGCACCCTGCCGGCTGGATGCAGTTTAACGACATCTCTGCGCCCGCCCAGGCGAGCTATGACGTGACGTTCTGGTACCACTGCGGTAGCGGCGACACCTACGGCGACAACAACTGCGGCGGCCAGGCGCCCACCGAGACCGGACAGGTCGGCTGCCGCCCCCATGCCTTCACTATCAACGGCACCGTAATGCCCGGCGCGTACCATTTCCCGTGCTTCTCCGGCTCGTGGTCGACGCTGCGTGTCGCGACGGTCAGTCTGCCTCTGGCCGCCGGGATGAACACAATCAAAGTCGCAGCGCCACCGCCGCGCGATGCCGTCGATGTTGACGCGATAGAAATTCTCGCAACGGGCAAAGGGCACGCGCCGCGCATCGCCGTAAATACCACAGATCTGCTGGGCGGGAACTAATGGTCACCGTCGGGGCAGGTCTCGATGGGGGTATTGGATGGGTGAACGAGCCAAAGGGAAACCGGTCGCGCCCGGGCGGAAGCTACGCATTCCAGAGTATGTTGGCGATGATGCTCATGGCGACGGCCGCGGGATGCGGCTCGAACCGGGACGCAGGCGGGGGCGACATCGTCGGGACACCGCTTGGCGGCAGTAGCCAGACGGGCAGTGCCAGCTCAAGTGGAGCGGGGGGCACATCAGCGGGAAGTACGGGCGCGGGAGGCCGAGCCGGGGGCAACAGCGGCCAGTCCAGCGACAGCAATGGTGGCGACACCGGCGTGGCAGGTGGGAAAGCAGCAAGCACCGGTGGAGCGGGCGGCACTGGATCCGGAGGTAGCACCGCTCCGGTCGGCACCAGCGGAGGCGAAGCAGGCGCAGGTGGCACAGGAGCCAGCGGCAGCTCCAGCGGGAGCGGTGGCTCCAGCGCACGCACCGGCGGAGCGGGCGGAATCGCCACCGGTGGCAGCAGCGGTCAGGTCGGCAGTGGCGGTAAAGCGATAAGCACCGGCGGATTGGGGGGAACTGTAACCGGCGGAGCGGGCGGAACCGCCACCGGTGGCAGCAGCGGTCAGGCCGGCAGTGGGGGTAAAGTCGCAAGCACTGGCGGAGTGGGGGGAATAGCGACCGGCGGCCGTTCTAGCGGAGCGGGCGGAAGCGCAACCGGCGGAAGCTCTGGGGCGCCAAACCCCAACAATCCGCCGGTTACGCCGCGTTGGGCGTTCGAGCCGTGGGTGTGGGAGGACAACGGAAACACGCGTTCATCGACCGAGTCGGTCGTTAGCGGTTATCTGAGTCGCCAGATTCCCGTCGGGGGCGTCATCGTCGATAGCCCTTGGGAAACCGGCTATAACACGTTGGTTTGGGATTCGTCACGCTATCCGAACGCGACGGACATGATCACTCAATTCCACGGAAAAGGCGTGAAGGTGATCACGTGGACGACTGCGTTCGTCGATACCGACACTGACATTTATCAGACGGCCAAGCAGCAGGGGTACGGCGTCGCCAACAGCCAGAACTTCACGTGGTGGAAGGGAACCGGCATCCACATAGACATCACGAACCCAGCTGCGGCGAATTGGTGGAACGCACGCATGGGCGCGGTGCTCAAGGGTGGGGTTGACGGCTGGAAGCTGGATCAAGGCGCAGACTCCATCGGCAATCCCGTCAATACCGCCGCCGGGACCCTGTCCGTGACTGACTTCAAGAAGCGGCTCTCGGCCGACTTCTTCGATTTCTCGACTGCAACCAATCCAAACAGCGTGGTCATGGTGAGGCCCTATGACGCCGAACAGGGTGGCGTCGGGAGCGATCCCGCGAAGTGTTCGTTGGGCTGGGTGGGTGACCATGATGGTGGTTTCGGCGGAATTGCGAGCCAGCTTTCCGACATTTACACGTCGGCACAGGTGGGCTTCGGAGCGCCCGGCGTAGAGGTGGGCGGGTATTCCGGTGGGGCGCCCAGCAAGAATTCATTGATCCGGTACGCGCAATTTGCCGCGGTGACGCCGCTCATGGAGAATGGCGGGGCGAACGGCGGCCTCAAGGAGCATCTGCCGTGGAGTGGGACACGCAGACCGTTCGACATCTACCGGTACTTCGCGACGCTCCACAGCGAGCTTGGCTCTTACATGTTCAGCTACAGTGTCGAGGCACACCTCACGGGCACATCCATTTTGCGCGCGACGGATAAAGCTGCTGCGCAGCACAAGCTTGGCGATCAGCTGTTCGCCTCTGTAATCACCTCAGACGTGACGAGCAAGACCGTCAACCTGCCAGCCAGCGATAAATGGATCGACTACTGGAACGAAGACGTGACGTATGCGGCGGGCTCGACGACAGCATATGCGGCGCCGCTCAACCAGTATCCGCTGTTCATCAGGATGGGCGCAGTGATCCCACTCGATGTCAAGACGGCGGTCACTGGGCATGGCGATGCGACCTCTGCCAGCAAGGTGACTTTGGCTATCTATCCGTCGGGACAGAGCAGTTTCGTTTTCCACCGACCGACTGGAGAGGGGACTGCGTGCACGGACGTAACAATCGTGGTTGACGCGAACGCCGGGACCGTGCAGGTGAATGGCTCCGTCGCCGCCGCGTACCGATTGCGAATCAAGAGCCTGCAAGCGCCAACAGCGGTGAGCGGAGCCGACACCTGGTCGTACGACACGCTCGCAAAGGTCGTCATTGTTGACAAACAGAGCGCCGCATTCACTGTAATGATCTCCGGTCTCAAGGGCTACTGACGCGATTCCAACGTCCCGGGGTTGCTACGGCGCCGTGTGCGGCGCAACCGGCGTCACGTATCACCGTTCACGCTACTTGTTCTGGCTGTGAGGGCACTTGCACTTTACCGTGCCGTCACGCCAAAAGCACGCCGAGATCGATCGCTGAATGGGATACCTTGACCAAGTGCGTACCAATTGCGGCTCGAGACCCTGCAAGTGCTGAGAGCGGCGAACGAGCGGTACCTGGTCGCACCGACACTGGTGCTGCGCTGCTTGTTGAACTGACGGCAAGTGCCCCCATAAAAAATTCGCTCATGGAACCACGCGAACTCGATGAGCCAAAATCCTGCGATGGGCAACTGCTACTCGGCGCCGAACGGATTCTTTAGGTCGTCGTAATCGGAAACCTATGCTTTCTAGTTCAGCCGCTGACTTTGACGCAATCCACTTTTGGAGGTATTCAGATGTTATCCGTTTCCTCATGCGTCGCCCCTGATCACGGGTTGCGAAACCATTGCCATCTAATGGCTTGTGTCCTTGCCCTGGGCTGTTCGGGCACCAATGCAGCACCCGGAAGCGGTGGTGCAACCGGAAACGTTGGAGGCTCGTACAGCGGAGGCAACGTTGGAACGAGCGGCGGTGCCATCAGTGCTGGCGGGAAGACCTCAGGTGGCACCGCTGGTACCGCTGCCGCCGCGATGAGTGCCGGCGGGGCTTTTACCTCAGGTGGCAACATTGCAACCGGTGGCGTGGTTGGCGGCGGAGGGGCTGGTGTTGGCGCGGGCGGCACGATTTCGACGGGCGGAGCGAAAGGTACGGGAGGTAGTCAGGCCAATGGTGGCACTCCTCCCACCGGAGGCGTGTCTGCTTCGGGCGGAGCAAAAGGCACGG
Source organism: uncultured delta proteobacterium (assembly GCA_963819085.1). GTDB lineage: Bacteria > Myxococcota_A > Polyangia > Polyangiales > Polyangiaceae > FEN-1139. Next base: position 169,423 of record CAWFUX010000048.1, on the reverse strand, counting down.
GAGGTAGTCAGGCCAATGGTGGCACTCCTCCCACCGGAGGCGTGTCTGCTTCGGGCGGAGCATCAGGCATCGGAGGAAGCACGAGCAATGGCGGCACCGCCGTAAGCTTTGGATTTGTAGTCACCAATCGCTATGACAATCAACGTTCGGGAAGCAATGCGCACGAGACGGTTCTCAACGCCTCGAACGTCAACCAAGCGCAATTTGGATTGCGGTACTCGTTCACCGTGGATGGCCAGATCTACGCGCAGCCACTCTACCTTGGCAATCTAAAGTTCGCCGACGGCACGACGAAGAACACGCTGTTTGCGGCGACAGAGCACAACACGGTATACGCCTTCGATGCGGATGGGGGCAGCACGACTCCTATTTGGTCCATCAACCTCGGTCCTTCGGGGTTGACCAGCGGTTTCGGTTGTAGCGACATGACGCCGGAGACGGGCATCACTTCGACCCCCGTGATCGATACCGCCGCTGGGATCCTGTTCGTTGTGTCGAAGGGGACGGAAGGTGGCAATTGGGTCATGCGTCTGCATGCTCTGGATATTAGGACTGGCCAAGAGCGCCCGGGTTCCCCGCTACCCATCACCGCCACTGTCAGCGGAATTGGCGACGGCAACGCTGGAGGAAAAGTAACATTCGATCCTCACACGCAACTCAACCGACCAGGCTTGCTTCTGGAAAATGGAACGGTTTACCTTGCCTTTGCGAGCCACTGTGATTTTGGTCCCTATCACGGTTGGATTCTCGGCTATTCGTATGCAAACGGCGCGTTTACGCAGACTCACGTGTTCAACGTCTCGCCCAACGGATCGGACGGCGGGATCTGGCAGTCGGGGATAGGCTTGTCCTCGGACGGCAGCAGCATTTACTTCGCGGCGGGCAACGGCTCCACCAATCCGTCATCCACACCCCCGGATGTCTCGGAGTCCATTGCTCGTGTGAGTCTCATCGACCTAGGTATTCAAGATTTCTTTACCTCAGCGGACTACGTAGCGATGAACTCTGTGGACTCCGATCTGAGCAGTGGAGCTCCACTGCTGCCGCATAACCGCATAATTACAGGCACGAAAGGCGGCATTATGTTCCTGCTCGATAGTACCAATTTGGGCAAGTTCAATGCGGCCGGCAACAAGAACTTGCAGACCTTAACGCCTCCCAATGGCGGGGTTTGGGGCGGTCCGGTCGACTATCAGGTTCCGGGCGGGCCAGAGTGGGTGTACGTTTGGCCAGTGAGTTCCCCGCTCCTAGGCTATCAATGGGATCCGGCGACGTATCTGTTGAAGACGCCCCCGACGCAGCAAACGATCACCTCCCCGTCTCATCCGGGAGGCATTCTGACCCTGTCCTCGAACGGGACCGCAGGCAGCGGTATCCTCTGGGCAAACGCTCCGCAAGGGAACTCCTGGCACCAAACCGTTGCGGGCACGCTTTACGCGTTCGATGCCTCAGATATCACGAAGCTGCTGTGGAGCAGTCAGCAGAATGTCGCCCGCGACGCTCTTGGCAACTATGCGAAGTTCGTTCCTCCGGTGGTCGTCAATGGTCGAGTCTTCATGGCAACGTTTTCAAACGCAATACGCGTCTACGGACCCTTGAACTGAATCGGCATGCGTTCGTTTTTCGATGCGCCAATTCTTTTGAGCCCATTTTCGCGTTACCGCAACTGCCAACTTTAAGAGCCTCGCGTTCCGTTGGGAGTCATACATGCGTCCATTCCTCTTGAAGCCCGGGTGGCTGGTCTTTTTTGCTGCCTTAGCAGCCGGATGCAGTGGTGCGGATAGTGGGACCCCTTCGCCGACGGATAGTTCCGGCGGGGCCATGAATGGTGGTGGCGCAGTTGCCGGAGGGAGCACTGCAATCGCGGGCGCAAGTGCATCGGGAGGCGCTAACGTAGGTGGGGATCAGAGCGTTGGCGGCACCAATTTTGCGACGAGCACCGGTGGCACTTCCAGCGCTCTCGGCGGCGCTTCAAGCACTGCGGGTGGCGTGGTGGCAACGGGTGGCAACGCCACTGGAGGCGTACTCGCAACGGGTGGAACGAGAGCCACCGGTGGAGCAAGCACAACGGGCGGTAGCCCGGCGACTGGTGGAGGCAACACAACAGGTGGCACGCGAGCAACCGGCGGCTCGGAAGCGACTGGTGGCATGCGAGCCACCGGCGGCAGCCAAGCCACCGGCGGGACTTCGGCAACGGGTGGCGCCGGCGGTTCTTCCGCCGCTTGCGGCAGCACGCCGGCACCGAACCCTTTCGGGTGCACATTTGGTTGGGGGATCAACGGCAATCCAGCGAGTTACCTGCAGTTTGCCTCCACTTGGGCTGGCTACAACATCCAGGCCAATGGCACGTTCTCTACCAACGGCTTCGACTCAGCGAGCTGGCTGAACCGCTTTGCAAACTTGACGGCAATTCCCGCCTACTACGCGTACATCATCGGGTACTACGGACATGCCAACGGTTTCCAGGACGGGAACGTCAATCCCAATGGCCCCAACCTCTCGAACTCGATGGGGCCGTTGCTGCTCGGAGTCGATAACGCCGCGTGTCCACAGGGCACGATTTGCGACCAGAATCTGATGGTCAAGGCGTACGCCTGGTGCGCCGCACAGACCTACGCGGTCTTCAAGAAACCCGTCATTTGGTTGCTCGAAGGAGACTTCATCCAATACTCGATAGAGGGCTCCTCGTCCACGGGTCTCTCCTACGCGCAATTGGGTCAGCTTGCAGCGCAGATCTCCCGGGCCATCAAGTGCAACGACCCACCTGCAGTCGTCGCGATGAACTACTCGACCTGGATAAGCTCCTCGCAGTTGACCTCCTATATCAACGGAATCAACACGGCGATGGCCGCCTTAGGCACGAGCTACGACATGATTTGGACGACCGGAGCAGGCAATAGTGCGAACGCCGGAAACTCGTCTTATGCAAACTTACACGCCGTGACAGGCAAACCCATCCTGGTTGACGAAAGCTTTGGTCTTTCGGCTGCTGGCGATACCTGGGCGAACCAATCGGCAGCGACCATCAATGCGCGCATCGCCGGCGGTGTCGTGGCGGCGAACATTACGACGGCCACTCCGTCATATCTGCAGACCAATGTGACGACCACTCTGGCGCCGTCGGCACTCGACACGACGTGCTTCTGAGCGCATTGGAATCAGCTGTTCGTTGACGTGCCGAAGTAAACAATGATTTTCTAAGTATCTCCCTAAATCATCCGTGATGCGCCCGAACTTCGGGTGCACTTTCGTGGACCAAGGCAACTCATGGCAACTTTCCGCAAGTTGATTACCAAAACTTCTCCCAGCTACGGCATCGCTGCGCCGCTCGCATTGCTTGCTTTTGGTTGTAACGGCACGGAACCTTCGACTGCGCCCAATTCCAACGGCGGCACCGCGACTGGCGGTGGCTCCGAAAGTGGAAACACGGCAGGGGGCATAAGCGGGAAGGGCGGTGCTGGCGTTGCTGGCACGGTGCCGACCGCAGGAACCGGGGGCCTGAGTAGCGGCGGGTACGTGTCCACAGTTGCAAGCACGGGAGGTCAGTCATCGGCACGAGGAGGCGCGGGAACTGGCGGACGAAGCAGATCGGTCGCGACGGGAGGCACTGTAGTTGCAACGGGCGGAACAGCGGGCACAGCAGGTGCCAGCGCGATTATGAACTGCACGGCGGGCGCGAGTTGTCCAATTGCAGGGGTAAATTGCGTCAACTCGTCGAACGTCACTTGCCTCTGCGTCGGACCTGCGGGTGGTTCGTATCTCACGTGTGACACCGCGGGCACAGGCGGCGCTACGAACTCAGGAGGCGCAGGAAACACGGGTGGGAGTCGCAACACCGGCGGGTTATCAAGCGCCGGTGGCAGCAGAACCACGGGCGGCTCAAGCAGCACTGGGGGCACGTCGGACAGCGCTGGTGCGAGTTCAACAGGTGGATATCCCGGTCAGGCCTGTTCGGGAACGGCGCCGTATACGACCGGCGATGGCGATTATCAAATTGTGGTGGATGCTAGCCAACGGGGAGCTGCTTGGAGTCGGTACTACGAAAAGGGCGTTGCCTCGGATCACGCGAATGTCGTGCTGAACACCGCGTGGGGACGAAATATCCAAAACGCAATGAAGAAGGGCCACGACCAGGCGGGTTTCCAATACGTGCGTTTCCACGGCATCCTAAACGACGACATCGGCGTCTATTCAGAGGATGCCTCGGGCACCCCTATGTACACGTGGACGCGGTTCGACCAAGTCTATGACGCCATCAAGTCGGCGGGAATGCGGCCCGTTGTCGAAATAAGCTTCATGCCGACAGCGCTGGCCTCAGGCACGAATACCTTGCACTGGTACAACGGCGTTCCTGCGAACATAACGCCGCCCAAGGATTGGACCAAGTGGCAGAACCTCATGGCGGCCATCGTGCAGCACCTGGAAGGCCGCTACGGAGTCGATGAGATTCGAAACGATTGGTTTTTCGAGGTTTGGAACGAAGCGTCGTGGATGTACACGCTCGGCGACGCCGGGTATAACCAACTCTACTCATATACCGTCAAGGGATTGCTAGCAGGTGACGCGCAAGTGAAAGTGGGTGGTCCCGCAGAATCCGCAGGCGGGTCGGCGTGGATGGTATCGAGCTTGGTCAGTTATGCCAAGAGCAACGCTTTGAAGCTCGATTTCGTCTCGTGGCACCGCTACGGCAATGACGGCGCAGCGACGGGTACCGGCTACGCCGATGCCAACGGAATGCTCACGTTTTTCGAGACGATGGGGAGCACCATCGCTTCGAGTAACTTCACGGGCCTGAACATCAACGATGAGTGGGGCTCTTGTTACGACGGCAATGTCGTACGCGACAATGAGGTGAGCGCCAGCTTCATCGCGAAGACCGTGCATCTAATTGGTACGGACACCAAGTACGCACCCCCCTTCATGTTCGGCTGGTGGACTCTCTCGGATTTGTACGAAGAGTTCAACACCGGCACGAATACAGCCTACCGCGAGGGAAATTTTGGGTTGTTGCTCAAGGGCGACGCGAGTATCCCCGCATCGTTTGACGTGGCGAAACCGGCGTTTAACGCGTTCAGATTGCTCCACATGATGGGCGATGTGCGAGTCACAACGACGGGCGGCACCACAGCAGACGGAGTCAACGCCGTCGCGACGGTCAGCAATGATAACAGCGCTGTGCAGATCCTCGTCTACAACCACGTGAACGGAGGAACAGCGAACTCAGCCAATTCCAAATTGGTGAAACTCACCGTCAACAACATACCCCTGACGGGTACGGTAAATGTGAAGCATTACTTCCTCGATCGCACCCATTCAAACTCGTACCAAACTTGGGTGAACCAGGGCAAGCCCGCTAAGCCCTCCGCAACCCAGTGGACGCAGCTGAGTTCCTCGGCCGAGCTTTGCTACTACTCGACGGCGACGACAGGTACGAGTTGGACCATTACCTACCCCCAGAACATCTACGGAGTTAGCTTGATTGTCTTAAGTCATTAGGTGGTTTTGGTCGATGCAGGAAACTTGACGCGGAGGCCAAATGGCAAGGAGGATTTCAGGTTACCGCTCGCTCTAAACAAAAGACTTGTGGCCCCAAGCTGTTGTACGTTGTGAGTACCCAACGCCTTTGACGTATTCGCTTGGGGCCATCTTTATTAGCGTACTTGCGTACTCGCAGCATGAAACTGTTTGGACTGGGCCCCAAACAGCCATCACCGCACAGGTAGCGCGGGGTGAACCTACGCGTTCCGATCCACTCTGTCGGCCAAAAGCTTTAACGCCTGCAGAGCTTCCAATCGCTGCGACGTCTTGCTTTGGGTCTCTAATGGGGTCGATTGTTCACTCGACCCATGTCTGGCAAAAAGCCTTAACGTCCGCAGAGGTTCCAACCGCTCCGCCGTTTTGCTTCGGGCATCTATCGTGATCGATCTGGACCCCTTGTCTCTGCTTTGCCGCCTAGCAGCCTCGGTGCTGCCCCCAGCTTGTCGCCTGGTGCATTACGCAGGAATTCTAGGTGCAGCGCCACGCGCTTTCAACCACGATGGTCAGGTTCACCTCAGCTGCAATGGCCTCCTCTACTCAAGCCGTTACCCCCCTGCTCGTATCGCCTACGCGCATCCCGGCAAGGTCACCCATGGTCTAACGCAGCTCACGAGTTAACTGAGCCACATTTGAATCTACCGCAACTGAAGTAGCGCGCACTGAATCGTTGAGCCCCAGTGAGCCTTCATTTGCTTGAAGGATCTCAGATTATGAACCTAATACCCAGTCGTCATTCGACTCTCGCCATTCTCACTATTTCGGCGGGGACTGCCTGCAGCGGAACAGACAGTAGTACGGGACCCGACCAGATCGGAGGTGCAAGCGCGGTCGGCGGCGCGACAAGTAATGGCGGGACGTCGAGCAATCAGGGCGGAACTTTGAACACCGGAGGCACCAGCGCCGAGGGTGGCTCCTCGATGGCTTTGGGAGGCAATGGCACCGGCGGTGCGCAAAGTGCGACTGGTGGATTGCGTGCAACGGGCGGAATTCCAAGCACCGGCGGAGCAGTAGCCACCGGAGGCAGCAGGGCCGAGGGCGGAGCGAACTCGACTGGAGGCGCTTTGGCTGCCGGCGGAGCGAATGCCACAGGCGGCTCCTTGGCGACGGGTGGCAGCTTAGCGACGGGCGGCGCAGTGGCGGCGGGAGGCACCGTGACAACCGGCGGCTCTACGCAGGCTACAACGGGCGGACGGAGCGCGACCGGGGGCAATTCAACAACGGGCACTAAAGTAGTCACTGGAGGCAGTAGCTCCGTTGGCGGGACCGCAGCGACCGGCGGCACCTCTGGGTTGACAGCGACCGGCGGTAGCAGTGGTACGGCTCAAGTGCGTTGGATCGGTCGGGTTGACACGAGCAACCCGACCGCCGTGAAATTCGCCTGGTCTGGCACGGGTTTCGTGGGCAACGTTCAAGGCAGCAAGATCTCTGTCAAATTGCAATCGGAATCGAGCGCAGCCTTTTTTTCAGCCCGTCATCGACGGCACGGCGGGACAACGCTTTCAAGTCGCGGCGGGAAGCGCACAAACGGTCACTATCGGCAACAACCTCGCCGCTGGAACGCACAAGGTCGAACTTTATCGCGAAACCGAAGGCAGCGGACACGGAGACAGTGTTTTTCTCGGTTTCGTTCAACGGTACATTGGTCGGGGCGCCCGCGGCTCCGGGGCGCCTCATCGAAATCGTCGGGGACTCAATCAGCGCGGGCTACGGCAACTTGGGAACGAACCCCTGCTCGTTCACGATCGACACGGAATCTGCGTATCAAGCTTATGGTTGGCAACTGGGACGCTTGCTTAGCGCGGACGTGAGCGTCATCGCCTGCTCGGGCTGGGGCATGTACCGCGACTACGGCGGAGGCACCGCCAATGTGCTGTCGAAGGTCTACGGCAATACGCTCGGCACGCTGTCGAATTCGCCCGCCTGGAGCTTCGCGCCGAAGCCCGACGCAGTCGTGATCGATCTCGGAACGAATGACAGTAGCTCGAGCGACCCGGGGAAGCCGTACGAGACTGCCTACGTTTCTTTCCTTCAAACGGTGCGTTCGCATTACCCGAATGCTTGGATCTTCCTCGCCATCGGGCCGATGACCGGCGAACCGACCTTGACGACGATGCGCACCCACATTGCAAACGTAATTGCGACGTTCGCGGACAGCAAAGTCGTGCAGGTAAACATCGATCCAGAGTCTACCGCGACGGTTGGGTGCGATTGGCATCCGACGGTTGCGGAGGACACGATTGTCGCGAACACGCTCAAGACCGCCGTTGCAGCCAAACTCGGCTGGTAAACGCCGCGAGGCTCTCGTTAGCGCTTGTGTCGGAGTCGGTCCAAACCCATCGCCACGACAATAATGATGCCCGTGAAGATTTCCTGAATCCAATTGGGAAGGTCCAGTGCGTGCACCCCGTTGCAATGAACGTGAGCAACAGGGCGCCGAGCAGTGTGCCAAAGATGGAACCTTGCCCTCCGGAAAGCGAGCCGCCGCCAATCACCACCGCCGCGATGACTTCGAGTTCGAGACCGACGGAATCCGTGGGGTCGCCTACGGTTAGCGTAGAAAACTCGAGAACCCCAGCGAGCCCGGTGAGAATGCCCGCGACGAGGTACACGAGCGTCCGCCTACCCATCGCTTTCGGTGCGAAAGTGACGTGGCGCTCTGATCATCGGCAGGCAACGTAAGGCGCTGGAAGCCAGCGGGGCCAAGGACACCAAGGCCTTTTTCTCGGCGGCAACGTCGGATCGGAAGGGTTACTGGGAACTCCATTTGACTTGGAGAGAAAGCAAGCCGCGTCCCTCGGGCCGCCCCTAAGCCAAGACGACCATGGTGACGGCCCTCTATTATGGTCGATGATTCACTCGACAAATCGAGTTACGCCGTTCCGCCTGCGACGCGCCGACAATAGCCCCACAGTAGCGAGCAGCATTAGTGCATTTTCGGCGGCATTTTGCCGCTGAGAGAGCCTGCACGAACAACTCCCGGTGTCGTTGGAAGCTCCAGATGCGCTTTGCGTTGCCGAAGTGGTGAGACTGGAGCCGCCGACGGCGGCGGTGGCAATCGTTGACGTCGCGCCGCCACTGGCTGCGCGATTGCCGCCCGTTGCAACGACTGTATTGACGCCATTTGTGCCGCCGACGCTAGCTACCGTTGTTGAAGATTTGCCGCCCACACTCGCGGTTCCACCCAAGCTAACGTTTGAACCACCGGTCGCCGCAACGATCGTCGTGCTGCCGGTAACGGTTGCGCCCCCTGTCGAAGGCTTGCCGCCGGTGCTCGCGGTCCCGCCCGAGCTGGCTCGAGTTCCCCCGGTCGCGGCCATTACCGTGGTGCCCCCGTTGGTTACACCACCTGCCGACGACTTGCCGCCGGCACTCGCGGTTCCGCCCACTGCGGCGCTCGCACCACCCGTTGCCGCAATGCTGCTCGCCCCTCCAGTGCCGGTTCCACCGGTTCCGCCAAGCAACAAAGTGATGAGTTCGATGCCTTTACCGTTTATCGGATCCAGGTTGCGCGAATACTGCTTCGATGTGACGTTGTTCCAATGTTCGTGTGCACCCAAGCTTCCGAGAACGGCCGTATTCCCTGAAGTAGGCTTGTAAACGGTGCCGGAAAGTTTCTGCCCCTGAGCATTGGGCACGGAAGCCGCTTCATGCAGATAGTAGTCCGTATTCTGGGGCAGGTTGTACTGCGCGTTTAGAAAATCGAACAGGACGGAATCGATCGCAACCGCATCTTGCGACATGAATAGACTCGCCGGCCACGAGTTGTTGAATGGTGCCATCGTCCATTTCGTTGGATCGACATTCGGGTTGGACGCGGCGTAAAGCCCATCAATCATGAACAGCATCTCTTTCTCGCCGAGCTCCTGACTCCCCATGGGCTCGATGAGGTTAGAGTAGCCGTTGTTCGAATTGCCGTAGAGGGGTCCATGGCGTTGCCCACTAATGGCGCCATAGTGGTTCTTGAAAACTCCCGTAGGGCCATCACCATGGCTCTTCATAATCGCCATATTGATAATGAAGCCCGCATCGAGGAATTGTTGGGCGACCTTCGTACCGAGCGCCCCGTTTACGCCAGCGTTCGAGGCATAAACGATTTGATCCGTCGTTGGCCAAGTTGCAGCCTCGCGGCCCTGCTGACCTACGCCGTCTACGAAATGCACGCCCGGATGTGCAGCATGCACATAGGTGTAGATACTGTCCCCAATCGTACGCGGCCCGCCCCACTGATGATTGAGGCTCGTCGGGTCAGACACGACGATGTCCGTCTCCTGCACACCCGCGGCCACCAATGACGAGACGAGAGCCATAATCAAGTGAGGGTTTGCCGTAATGGCATTCGCGTCACCACTTACGCCGTTATTCGCGTAATAGGCGTTATCGCCCTGGTTCGTGGGGTTTTGATTAATCTTGACGGCAATCCCTTTGCGGGCGGACGCGGCGTAACCGATGTTGCCGTTGCCGCGGCGCACGTTGAAACTGCGGAACAGGGCATCCCAGGCCGCCGCGTCACTCGTCGTGCTCGTCAGTGTTTGCAAATTCGTCGAGAACATGGTGTTGACGCGCGCCTGGTCGGTCTTGGTTGGGTCCCACCAGTGCGTCCCGTCGTTCGCCCCGCTCCAGAGTGTCGCTGCGGGATCACGCGTCCACACGACACGACCCGGGTTGATGCCACGCGCGACGCCCATCGGCTGATTGGGTGTCTCGGTGGTCGCTGCAAATAATGAGCGCCATGGCACTAACCCGATTGCGAAAATGAACCCGATGATTGCCATGGCCCAGCGCAAGCGAAGCACACGCTGGCGCAGCCGGTTCGCGGCGAACAGACCTGCCACGGTTCCGGCAATCCAAACGACGAACGCCGATGCAAGGGGAAATGCGGCCCGTTGGCAGGGATACGCGGCACGACTCGGTTTGGGCAAAACGCGAATGAAAAACCAAATCAGTGCAGCTAGCCCTACGAGCATGCCAACTGCTTTCGATAGAGCAGATTTCGTCGAGAACGGAGAAAATGCCATATTATTCCTCGTGTATCGGACCGAGCCAGAGCGTAAATTCATGGGCGAATTGCTTTCGCCCATGAACGTCAGAACCTTTCGTCAGCGACGGCGCAAACCCTTGCATCACTAACAGTTGCGCCAGTGGCAAATAGGGCTCGTCGAAATTATGATAATTTTTGCGTCTCACGCTGCGATCGAGCGCGGCTCAGTTTGAGACTGATTCGAGCGCCGGTAATCGCGCAACCGGTGCTCGCTCTCATCCCGCTACTCTCGAGGAACATTTATGTGCAGCAACAACCCGCGCCGGGAAGCAATTTAGGCAGCGGTGGCACCCTCCACGATATCGGGCTAATCGCGGGGGGCGTGTTCGCCGACGGACTCTCCCAGGACACGTTCTGCGGCAGCTCCGCATGCACGGTCTCGAAGATATATGATCAATCCGGCAAGGGTAACGATCTTATCGTGGAGGGTGCAGGGTGCTACGTCACAACACCCGATAACGAGTCAAACGCGAAAGGTCGCTCGTTGACGGTGAGCGGGCACAAGGTTTACGCGCTCTACATGGTTTCGGATTCAACTTTCGGCGGTCACAATGCAAACGGCACGGAATGGGATGGCTATCGGAACGACACCGCCACGGGCTTACCGTCTGGTAGTCCTCCACCGGTGGGTCAGAGTGAATATATGCTTGTGGACGGCAAGCGTTCGAATGCGGGGTGCTGCTGGGACTTCGGAAGCGCGAATCGCGACAATTGCAGCACCGGCGGCACGGGCACGATGGATACTGTGTCCTTTGGAAACAAGTTCGTTTGGGGCACAGGCGCGGGCGGCGGCAATGGCCCCTGGTTCATGATGGACCCCGAGGGTGGCGTTTGGACGACAGGCTCGGGAGCGAGCACCGCCAACAATCCCAACGATCCGGTCGTGACATGGGATTACGCCTTCGGCCTCGTCAAGACCAGCACGGTCAATAATACGCCGCAATGGGCGATGAGGGTCGGTGACGCGCAATCTGGCGGATTGACAACCGCATACGACGGGCAGGCTCCCGGAAATGGCTGGAACCTGCAGGGCGCCGTCCTCCTCGGCACCGGTGGTGACAACAGCAACTCGTCGTATGGGACCTTCTTCGAAGGCGCCATCACTTACGGCCGCCCATCGGACGCTACCGACCTTGCCGTTCTGCAGAACGCCCAAGCCGCGGGATACGGGAAATAGCAAGCGGCGCTTTCCGATCCGGCGGGGCGGCTATTCCAATGACGGGTCGCCGTCCTGCTCGAGCGGTGATGTTGACTGCTGTGACGGATCGGAACCTTGATTCAGCACCGCAGCCGTCCTCCGCCCACAAGCACCAGTGCCTGCGGTGGGTCTCTTGCGAGCTTCACAACTGGAATTCACAAATAATGAACAACAGTCGCTTCGTCCTATCGATGTCCCTGGCGATGTCACTTGCCGCCGCTGCATCATGCTCGACGTTTTCGACCGGTGACTCCTCGAGCGGCGCCGACTTGTCTGCTAGCAGTAGCGGCGGCTCGGGCAACGGAACGACCACCGGCTGCGGCGCTGCCGGCACTGGTGGTTCGGATGCCGCCGGCACCAACGAGAGCGTGAGCTCTGCGGGCACACCTTGTGACATCTTCGGCTCTACCGGTAACACCTGCGTAGCGGCGCATAGCACCGCGCGAGTCGTCTACCCCGGTTACAGCGGGCCGCTCTACCAGGTCTGCAAGGGAAGTTTCACTGCTGGCCCGGGCTCCTGCGTGAGTGGCATGACCATGGATATCGGGTCCGTGGGCGGCTACGCCGACGCAGCCGCCCAAGACACATTCTGCACGGGCGGCACCTGCACCATCTCAGTCATTTACGACCAGTCGCCGAATAGGAATGACCTTAGACCCGCGCCCGCCGGCGGCATGAAGACCACGCCTGACAATCCGGCAATCGCCACGGCGCTCAAGACGACGCTCAACGGCCACCCCGTCTACGGGGTCTTCATCAAAGTAGGCATGGGCTATCGTGCGGGATGCACCGGCTGCGGTGTCGCTGCGGTGAAGGGCACTGCGACCGGCGACGAGCCCGAGACCGAGTACATGGTGACCACCCAAACCGGCCTCGTTAATGGGTGCTGCTTCGATTACGGCAACGCCGAGACGGATTCCCATGACGACGGCAACGGCACGATGGAAGCCGTCTACTTTGGCGGGGGCGTTGTTTGGGGGACTGGGTCGCCCGGCGGCCACAACAACGGCCCATGGGTAATGGCAGACCTCGAAAACGGCGTCTACGCAGGCTGGGAAAACGGACAAGACCAGGCCATTTCGACCAATATCCCCCTCAAGTACGACTTCGTTACGGCAATGGTCGTGGGCGACACGGCGGACAAGAATTGCGGGTTGGGCCGCTACGCGCTCTATGGCGGCGATGCGACATCGGGTCTTCTCATGACCCTGTATGACGGAGTTCGTCCCACCAAGCCCGGCTACAACCCAATGCAAAAGCAAGGGTCGATCATTCTCGGAACCGGCGGCGATAACAGCGACGGTGATGGAGGGCAGTGGTTCGAAGGCGTGATGGCGAGCGGCGCTGCCGCGGTGCCGACCCTCAACGCCATCCAAGCGAACGTTATCGCTGCCGGATACGGGAAGTGACTTCGTCACGACCAAGGAAGCCAAACCCGATGCTACGACTACTCCAAACGTCATCCGTATTGGGGCTGTGTCTCGTGTCCATTTCAGCCGCGGCCCAAGTTCCCGCAACCGAAGAGGCCACGCCCGACGCGCCAGCGACCGAACAGCCAGCGACCGAACAACGTTCGGACGAACGTCCACCGCAGGAGCCGCCCAGGGCGCAGCCGCCCAGGACGCAGCCGCCGCCACCAAGCTCGGTCACCCCCCCGGCCTTAGTTCCCCCTGAAGAACAACCTATTGCCGAACCGACTAGCTGGCATACGGAATTCAACGGGTACTTCCGAGCGCCCATTTCCGTCGGCCTCAGCTCACGCCCCGGCCCGGACAACCCTACCGGTCCCTCGCGAGCGCAGTTTTCGTACGGCCCGAATCGAGTGTTCGACTGGAACTACTACAGCTTCGCCTACACACGTCTGCAGGAACAGGATTGGGTGGAGCTCTTCGTCCACGAAAAGAAGAAGCACGTTGACGCCGTGATCGGGTGGATGGGATATTGGTATCAATCGGCCGGGTTCCGGAACCCGGATGCGGCGTGGGTACCGGGAATGGCCTATCTCACCCTAGACAGTGACTTCAAGGCAGGCGATCTCAACGCGAACATTGCAGCCACGATGGGCGCCTGGTGGCCGAAGTTCGGCTATTTCGAGAAGTACGACACCTACACGCTCGGGCGCTTTCGGCAGATCGGCGAGCAGCTGAAACTGACGGTCCCAATAAGTCCTGATCTTACCGTCGCGCTCATAGAAGGGCTCGGTACCAACCGAGACGGCAGTTTCAACTATTTGGCCCCCCCACTCTACGGTGCCACCGTGGGCCTCGATTTACTCACTTGGTGGAACCTCGAAGTCATCTACGGCAAATACGTCGATATCGGACTTCACTACAACACGGAGTGGACCGCGGATCCTGAATCTCGAACCGCAAAACACGCCGGACCCAAAATCTTACGAAGCGGCCCGGGTGGCTCATTTGACGGTCGCTGGCATGGAGGCGAACCTGAGGGCACCTCGCCTGGGCCATTTATGGGTATCGCCTTCGTACATCGCTGTCCGAAATGGCTGGGCGCTCAGCAGTGGGGGCACCGAAGTCATGCATTCGCTGGGCGGTGCTGGGATCGCGACAAACTACCTGGCATGGAACAACAGCCCGTCCGATTCCACGGGTAGCGGATCGATGGTGAATCTCGGTTTTCTCTACGAGAACACGGTCTCAGGCATTGAAGGAAAGCCGCGAGGAGACATGCTGCCCGATGTGGCGGTGAGTGTCTTCGGCCTTTATGAGGGCGCCAGTCTTAATCTGCCCGCTGGCACGAAGCTCACACAAAACCGAATCAGACAATTCAAGTACGGTGCGGATGCGACGCTGCAGATGACAAACTGGGTCGCATTCATGCTCCGAGGCGATGTCGTCAACTACGACCTGGACCATCCGGCGTACATTTTCGCCGCAGCGACGGGACGCTTGACATTCAGCTCGCACTTTCTCTCCAGCGAACGCATGTACGTTCAGTTTTCTCGTTATGTTGACGTACACTTTATCCGCTTGGCTTCAAAGCAGCGGCGGGCAATCTGTCGCCCGGTTGTTCGCGCTTAGCGGCGGCGTCGCATTGGATACGCCGCTCAATGTCGCGACCCCGTCTTGGAAACAGGTCACTATCGGCGGCATCGCGGTGACGAACGGAACCTGCCAAATCGGCCTCGATACCACCGCCAACGCCAATCAGTGGGTCGATCTCGATGACGTGTTGCTCGTTAAGACGTCGAAGTGAGTGAGGTAGCGATGCCGTCGCGCAGGAGACAGCGATGAAAGCCGAAAGACTTGTATCGATGAGAAGTTGACCGCACACGTTGCAGCTCTGGCTGCTAGTCGGAATGGGCTGCTTTGGCGCGCGGAACGCACTTGCCGCTGAGTACTACGTTGCCACGAGCGGCAGCAATTCCAATCCCGGCACCTTGGCCCAACCCTTGCCACGATTCAGAAAGGGCACGACGTGGCAGTGGCCGGGGATACGGTTTACATCCGTGGTGGGACTTACAAGATTACGACACCCGCGACCAGCGCTGCGGGCATCTCGATCACCAAGAGTGGGACCTCGGATACGAACCGAATACGATTCTGGGCGTACAATGGCGAAGTCCCGGTTTTCGATTTCTCCGGGATGACCATTTCAACGACCAGTTACACCTCCGGGTTTGCGGTCAGTGGTAGCTGGCTCCATTTCAAAGGGCTCGAGATCTGCAACGTCCCGATGAACACTCGCTCCAATACAGGAATGGGAGTGAACAACGCCAGCAACGACATTTTTGAGGTGATGAATTTTCACAATAACAACGGTACGGGGATTTTCTTTAGCCACGGCACGGGTGGCCACTTGGTCCTGAACTGCGACTCGCACGACAATTACGATCCAACTTCGTCGCAAGGTGCCGGGCAAAACGCCGACGGTTTTGGCTGTCACTACCAATCGAGCGGAACCAGCACGATATTTAGAGGATGCCGCGCTTGGTGGAACTCCGATGATGGCTACGATCTGATATCGCAGGAAGTACCGGTGATCTTTGAGAACTCTTGGGCCATGGGCAATGGGACCATCAATTCGGGTACCGCCAAGCCCGGGTCGGGAAATGGTAATGGCTTTAAGGCGGGCAGCAGTAAAACCGGTATCAGGCACATCATCAGGAACTGCGTCGCCTGGAAAAATGCAGCGACTGGGTTCTATGCAAACCACTCCGCAGGTGGGAATACCTGGTACAACAACACGTCGTACAACAATGGTACTCAATACAACATGCTAGCGAGCTCTTGGGATGCCGCCGGCAAAGGACGGACGGCGTTATCCTGACGGGGTCACTCGTGCACATCATGAGGAACAACATCGGCTTCCCCAACGACAACACGAACATGGGAGGGGTCGACTCCAAATTCAACACATGGGATCTAAATATTACCCCGTCGTCCAATGACTTTGCGAGCGTCGCTGATGCAGGCTGCATGGGCCCGCGGCAACCCGACGGAAGTCCGCCGAATCTGGACTTCATGAAATTACACACAGGCAGCCACATGATCGACAAGGGCACCGACGTCGGTCTCCCCTATGTCGGCGTTGCACCGGATTTAGGTGCATACGAATTTGGTGCCACCGGATCTAGCGGAATGGGAGGCTCGAGCGCAGGCGGGACCAACGCGACCGGCGGCACCTCTGCGAGGCGTGTCTTCCACTTCGGTAGCTGGCGGAAACGCCATCGGCGGCGTCGCGACAACGATTTCTGGCGCACTCGAGCCTACCTCGGCAACTGGTCTCGGATCGACGGAAAGCACTGGAGGTTGCAGTTGCCGCACCTCCGGGAGTTCATCAAATGCACCAGCCTTGAGTTTCCTTGGTCTATTGGGTTTGGCGCTGCACTCGCTGCGCCGCCGCGATTCAAAGTGAATATCCGCGCTGCTCGAAGGTCATCGAGAGACTCAACCACTTTCACGTTCATGTTTGCGTCCCCAATAGGATTGCGGTCACCATAACATGCGACTGCGTCGAGCATCGACGGTCCTTGGAACTTCGTTGGCACCGGCGACTGGGCAGGTTGGCGGCTACACAAGGAAGCGCCGGCTCTAATCGAACTCGGCAATGGAACCTGGCGGTTCTACTGCGATGCAGGCTCGACAGGTCATGAAATGTACAGCGACAGCGCCAACACGTTCGGAACTTGGACATCCCCCAACAAGCTACCTACGGTCGGGAATAACATCAGTCATGGTACTGTGATCAAGGGGAACTAGCCCTCCCGCGGCTCGAAGGATGAGAGCATAGGTTGCCGCACGAGCTTTTTCTGATGCCTATTTCTGAGAAGCCGGCGAGGTTCAAGACAATAACTCCTTGCTCGATGTGAAGGAGAGATGATGCGAACCTCGCCGTCTAAGTCAATCGCCCGCTGTATTTTCCTCGTTTCGAACGCCCTACTCGCGTGCTCGGGCAGTAACTCGCCCCAGGCCAGCAATGATGGGCCGGCCAGAGCCGGGGCTTTGCCATGAGGTTGCCTGACGACGCACATCCTCACCAACGGTTTCAGTTTACGGCGGTGGCATGAGCTACGAAATCGCTTGTGCCCGCGCGAAGATCTTCCGCGGCGCTGCCATCTACGAAGGAGCGCAGCTCAGCGGATGCGACGGCGGCAACGACCCCATCGCACTCTGGCAAATGGTGGGCCTTACCGACACCACCTGTCCAATGAGCCTAGCGGTGCGTGCATCAGTCGGGTCACGGCAACGCAATCGTGGATGGGACTTCGGACTTGTACAATTCGTGCGCGACGCCTCCCAAGACTTGCTCGACTTCGTGTCCTTGCACGTGGGTTCCGCAAGACGTGTGGTCGTTCTTTTCGGCCTTGTAAGCGATCGCGGTCGGCTGCGCGTCTGCGCTTGCTGCTCATGCTGGCACGGCGGCACTTGGCTACACGTGCCGTCATGCCAGAACGAAAACTGCGGCTAAGCGCGACGGATACGGTCTTCGTGGAGTACGAACAACGAACGTATAAGGTCGGGTCCTGCAACCACCCAATGTATGACGTCCGAGATTTCACAAAAAATGCGAAGTCGGCTTCAAGCACAGCGGCGGCGCCCTAGCAGGGCCAATCCAATCGGATGGAGAGATCTGTCAGCGGTGATGACAATCGGACGCCCCTGCGAACAATAGTGTGAGAGCTTCGCGCCATTCTATCGATGGTCCGTTACCACTCTAAGCGAAAATTCCATGAAGCCCTTGCGTCTTTCTGTCGCGCTCGTTGTCAGCTGTGTTGTTGGTTGTGGCGGCACGCAAAGCCCAACACCGTCTGATGTGGTCGGAGGAGGGGACTCGATCGGTGGTGTGAGTGCTGTCGGCGGCACCAACGGATCGGGAGTAAGCGCCAGCGGTGGAGCACCCGTGTCCGTCGGGGGCGCCCCGACAGGTGGCGTCGCGGCCTCGGGTGGCACTCCCGCATCTTCGGGCGGAAGCCCTACCGGCGGCAGCAACGGGGTCGGCGGGAGTGCGGTCGTTGGAGGCGCGGTTGGTTCGGGCGGAGCGAAGGTCACGGGTGGTACGACCAGCGTGAGCAATGCAACGGGCGGTACCATTGCAAGCACGGGCGGTGCGACAAGCTCGGGTGGCACAACTTCCAAGGGCGGGACGAACACGGGTGGCAGCACATCCAAAGGTGGGGCCAGTGCTCTTGGCGGTTCGCAAACCACGGGCGGCACAACGAGCGCTGGTGGCTCATCAGGCACAGGCGGCTCGACGGGTAACGGTGGGGCCAACACCAGCGGTGCGCTTTACGTCTCGCCCACTGGCGATGATTCTAACCCGGGTACACTCGCGCAGCCCCTGAAAACAATTGGCAAGGCACGCGACATCGTGCGCACGATGAACAGCGCCATGAATGCGGACATCACCGTGTATCTGCGTGGCGGCACGTACCCTCAAACTAGCACCTTGACGTTTGCCAACGCCGACTCGGGCAGTGGCGGTTTCTACGTCAAATACATGGCATACAATAGTGAGCGGCCTCTGATCACGGGAGGGCAACCCATCAAGGGTTGGAAGGTGTCCGATGCAACCAACAACATCTACTCCGTGAGCGCGGGCACGACGGCATTCCGGCAACTCTACGTCAACGGCGTGAAAGCCATCCGCGCGCGCAGCCCGAACCTCCTAGCGAACAATGTCGCCAACTTCAACAGGCTTTCCGGCTGGGACAAGACCGCGAACAACCTTCAGGTTCCGACCTCGGCCGTCGCGAGCTGGAACAACCTCACCAAGGTCGAGATGCACGTCAACATCGCCTGGGGGGATAGCACGCTGCGCATCGCATCTATCACGAACTCGGGTTCGACCGCGCTCGTGAAGTTCCAAAGCCCCGAGTCTCCCCTGGTCTTCGTGCGGCCCAACCCCAACATGGCGCAGGTAGGTTGGGGATCGGGGCGGGCCTACTACTTCGAGAACGCCAAGGAATTCCTCGATCAGCCCGGTGAGTGGTACCTCGACGAGACGACGAACACCGTCTACTATAAGCCGCGGACCGGCGAGGACATGACGACGGCCACGGTTATCGCGCCGATGGTGGAAACCATCATGAGCGTGAACGGCACGAGCACCTCGAGCCAAGCCGGCTACCTGTGGTTCCAAGGTCTCACCTTCGCGCATTCGACGTTCATGCGTCCGAGCCAGTACGGTTTCCTGGATGGGCAAGCGGGCCAGTACAACCTGACGGCAGATGCCAACAACAACCAGACCGTGGGCAGGATGACAGCTGGCGTGAGTGTCACGAACGCCAACCACATGCACTTCGAAAGAAACCTGTTCACGCAGATGGGTGGGACGGGCCTCGATTTCATCTCGGGCACCCACGACGACATGATCATCGGCAACGCCATCACGGACATCGCTGGAAACGGCATGGCGATCGGGAAGTTTACTGCGTCCGACACGACCGAGTTTCACGTCGCCTACAACCCGAGCGACAAGAACGAGATCTGCACGCGAGACACGATCAAGGACAACTACATCGACAACGTGACCACCGAAATCCTGGGTGGCGTCGGCATCGCCGGGGGTTACCCAGCCTACGTAGACATCGAGCACAACGAGATCTCTCACACGAACTACACCGGGATCTCCGTCGGCTTTGGCTGGACCGCCTCGGCGAATGCGATGACCAACAACAAGATCAACTACAACAACATCCACCACGTGAATCAAATCATGACCGACGGAGGTGCCATCTACGTGCTTTCCAACCAAGGCACGGGTGACGAGATGCAGTACAACTACATCCACGACTACGCGTGCAGCACGTGGGCTGATTACGGTTGCAACGGCCTCTACTTGGACGAAAAGACCTCCGGTTACACCGTCGCTCACAACGTCATGGTCAACTGCCCAACTAATATCGCCCAGAACCAAACCGGGACGAACACGATCACGGACAACGGCGCCAATCCGAGCGGGGCGCAGAACACGATTGCCACGGCCGGCATCGAGTCGACCTACGCGGACATCAAGACTCTTACCGTTCCCGCCGCAGGCTTCTGACAGCGGGAATCACGGGAAGCATTGCAAGCTGCTCATGCTGGCACAGCGGCACGTGGCTACACGTGCCGTCATGCCAAAACCCAAACCGTTACTTCCCGTACCCGGCAGCCACGATGTTGGCCTGCACGGCGTTGTCGGTTGTATCCGGCGGGGCACCCATCGTCATGGCTCCTTCGAACCAGATTCCGGTGCCACTGACGGATCCATCGCCCCCCGTTGCCAGGATGATGGCGCCTTGCTTCTTCTGCGGACTGTAGCCGGGTGGACGCGCTCCGTATGTGTTGGTAGCAGAGTTCCACTTGTACGCGAGCTGGCCAGTCGTGGCGTTACCAGCCTTGAGCGCGAAGCATCCCGAGCTAGTGAGGCCTGCGGGGCAGTCCTTCGCCGAAAGGCCCTTCACCATCGCGGTGACATAGGAGAAACCGGTTACGGAGGTGTTGCTTGGAACATTCGTCGACCCGTTTTCATAGCCATAAAACAGCCCGTTCTCTATGTCGGCCCCGACCCATGGACCGCTGCCGCCCCCGGACGGCCCGAACTGCGTGTCGGATCCAAAGTAGACGGCCTCCATCGTGGCATTGCCGTCGTCAATGCCGTCAAGCTCCGAGTTTCCGTAGTCGAAGCAGCACCATTGGTTAGATGACTTGCCGTCGAACACCGCATACTCGGCTTCTGCCTGATCACCGGTTGCAATCCCCTTCGTGGTGGCGTTCCAGACGACGGTCGCAGAGCTACTGGTGCCCGTGTAACTAGCTGTCAGCGTCACGGTCGTCGAGGCATTGATTGCCGCTGAGGTGTAGTAGGTGTGGAAGTTACAATTATTGGGCCACGAGTTTGCCACACAATCCTTCGAGTTCGCGACGAACAACAGCGCCGAGTTCGCCGGGAGCGTCTGCGGGCTCGAGAAGGTGACGCTGCTCGAGCCCTTGGTGATAGCGGCCGTGCCCGACAACGGCGCGCCAGTTCGATACGCAACGTTCGTACCCGACTTGATGCCGTAGACGTTGTGGCCCCCCACCGTGATTTTGGCGGCGGTGGCAGTTGCCGCGTTGCCTCCACTCTGCAACCAATACGCAAACCACGTGACTCGCAGATGGTTTGCGTTCGGGGACTGGTCGTAGATGATCGGGATGGTGCACGTCGTGCCCGAACAGAACGAATCTTGGACGGAGCTGTCGGCGAAGCCCCCGGAGCCGACCAGGATGTCCTTGGTGGTCTTGTCCGAGGCTCGCTGGACCTGGTAGAGAGCGCCGCTGTAGGACGTGAAGAGCGCGCGAACCGTGCTGTGCGCCGCACCGCACGGCGTATTGGCAGCGGCGTAAATGTCGCATGGCCCCGTGCCGGACGAGCCCCCTGGCGATGCGCCGCCGGTTGCCGCCGCACCGCCCACAGCCCTTGCACTCGAGCCGCCCGTCGCTTGTGCGCCACCGGTTGAAGCTCTTCCACCCGTTGGGCTAGTTCCAACCGCACCCCCGGTAGCTGGCACGCCACCGGTAGCAACCGCGCCGCCCGTTGCATTCGAGCCTCCAGTGACTGCAGAGCTGGTATTGCGAGAGCCGCCGGTGGCATCGGCGCCACCCGTTGCCGGACGTGCTCCGCCCGTTGCCGGCAGCGCGCCGCCAGTCGCTTGACTTCCTCCGGCTTGTGCAGCTCCGCCCGTGTGAGAAGCTCCGCCAGTCGTCGCCCCGCCGGATCCGGAGAGCACTCCCCCGGTCCCGATGGCTCCGCCCGATGCAACGGCACCACCAACACTCGGGTTGCCCGTCGAGCCGCCGAGGCCGCTGGTTGCGTCGCCACTCCCATTCGCGCCGGAACAGCCGAGAAGCAGCGATGTGGCAATGAAGGCCGGCAGCCGCCCAAAGCGCAACTCACCTTCCGTGAAGCCAAAACTCAATTTCATGGACGAGGTTCTCATTGATGACACCGCTAATTCACAACACCTGTTGCAAGGTTGATCGACCATTGAGCGGAGTAGCTCAAGGTCCACGTCGTGCCGTCAAAGGTGAACGGCAGCCAGAGGTACGTCGAGAGGCTCAGGTTGCTCGAGTTCCATATGTCAGACGCGTAAATGTAGGTCGTCGTCTGGCTGCCCACGATTGGGATCACATAGGTGGGCTGAGAGCTCCATGTGGATCCGTTTGGGCCAAGGCCGGTGAAACTCGTGTTCCACGGACCAGTAATCGAGCCGGTGGAAGTCAAATAAGCTGCCTGGTTCGGAGCCCAACCAGTCTGACCGGAGCTGACACCGTAGTACTTGCCATTGGCCTTCCAGAACGCGTACGCCTCGCGGGTATTCGAAGCCCAAATCTTCGTTGTGTTCTGGACCGACAGATAGTCGCTCGAGAGTTGGTAGACTTCTGTGTCGCGAAAATCTCCTGCCGCATTCCCGCCGGGTCCACCAGTGGATACGAAGTAGGCGGTCCCGTCAGGCTCCTGCCAAAGCGTGCAATCGCGCGAACCGTTGGTCCCCGGCTGAAAGTGGTTCACGTAAGTGTAGTTGCCATCCACGGTAGGGCTGGTGAAGACGACAGCCTCGGAGTCACAATAGCCCCCGCTTACCCCACCGGGGCAGGATTCCATATCCCAATGGGCCCACATCACGTAAAGCTTCGTGGAAGCGTTGTAGATGACTTTGGGCCGTTCGATGATAAGGTTGGTGTTGTTCAACACGGAGGCGGTGTTGTTGGTAACGACCGAATTGCGATGCTCCCAGGTGACAAGGTCCTTGGAGGCGTAGCAGCTGATAGCGTGAAAGTTGCCTGTGCCATTCGTGTTCAGGGTCTTGTCTTCGCCGAACCAGTACCAAGTGTCGCAGACCTTGATGAAACCGCCCCCGTGCGCCTGAATATGCTTGCCCGTAGTGTCGTTCCAGGGCCCGGTGTTGTTGATGGTGACGTTGGTAACCGCGGCGCCGCCAGCTGGACAACCATTGCCCGAGGCTCCACCGACTCCACTTGTTCCACCGGAGCCGACGGTGCCGCCAGTTGCTTTCAATCCTCCAGCCCCGCCATTACTCATGCCACCGGTGCCCGACTTCCCTCCGCCCGTATTGGCAGAAGTTCCTCCTGTTGAACTAGCGAGCCCCCCGGTGCCGACCGATGATCCGCCGGTGCCCGCCTTCGCCCCGCCTGTGGCACTTCCACCCGTTGAAACTGCGGGCTGCCCACCTGTAGCAGCTCCGCCTGATGCTGCCTTAGTGCCGCCCGTGTTCGAGATGCTTCCGCCGGTTGGTCTTGCGCCACCCGTACTCTGGCTGCCGCCAGTCTGCACAGTGGTCCCTCCCGTGTTGGTCCCACTCGTGGCTGGGGAACCGCCTGTTGAGCTTTTCACTCCTCCAGATGAAATCGCACCTCCAGAGCTTTGAGCACCAGCGCTGCCACCCCCGGTTCCACCGTTGGTATTGTCGGTGGCTTGCCTGCCCGCGTCACCGCCACTGCACGCGCAAAGCGCGCCGAGACCAATCAATACGATTAGAAATTGTCCGACTTTTACGCCATGACCCCATTGGGATTGGGCGGCAAGCGACATCATGGTTTGGTCTCGAACGTCTTCGTCATGCCCATCTATTGTTTTTGACGGCACGGAATTGTCACTGTGCTCTAACATTCGTTGTACCACCCGTTGCACTAGCGCCGCAATTCGACATCAATCACTTTCCGTAACCGGCAGCGATGATGTTGGCTTGAACTTGATTCATGATGGCGGCGGTCGCCGCGCCGGCTGTCATCACGCCTTCAAAGAAATATCCCCGACCGTGGTCGCTGTTGTCGCCGCCGGTCCCCAAGACAATGGCCCCTTGTTTTTTCATCTTGGTGTAGCCGCTTGGCCGCGCGCCGTCCCACAGGGTCGTGAGGTTTCCGCTTTGGGCATTCCCGGCCATTAGGGCGTACGTCCCTCCGGATCTGCCGATCAACACGGCCGTGACATAGGGATAGGGCACCGACGTATTGCCAGTGTAGGCATTTGTCGATCCTGAGAAGATGCCGTTTTCCATGTCAGCCATGACCCACGGCCCACTGCCACCTCCGTGGCCCCAACCAGCACCGCCTCCAAAATAGATGGCCTCCATTGTCGCGGCTCCATCGTCCTTGTCGTCGGTCTCAACGTTGCCATAGTCGAAACAGCAGCCGCTGTTTTGGTAGGCCTGGGTGTCGCCGCTGGTCACCATGTATTCGGTCTCGGCGTCGTCGCCCGTTGCGACGCCCGTTGTCTGGTCCAGCCGATAGCCAGTACCCTCACTACCTGCCGGTGGCGTGCAGCCGCCGTTGTCGTCCGAGATAACCTTAATCGCATAAACCTGATGACCACCAAGCTTCAGCGGCAGTGCGTTTGCGACCGCTTCGAGATCTTGGTGCTTGCACACCTCTGCACCTCCCTTCGATCTCACGAGGTGATTCCCCTTGCCAGACTGATCGTAGATGACTGAAATGGTGCACGTCGTGCCCGTGCAGAAGGTGTCCTGCGCAGCAGAGTCAGCCGCTCCCACCTGAGCTAGAAACGCGATGTCCTGGGTCTTGCTGTCGGAGGCGCGCCGAACCTGATAGAGTGGCCCGCGGTAGGTGCTGAGTAAAAGGCGCACCGTGCTGTGTGCTGCAACGCAAGGCGTGTTGCCTTCGGCGAAGATATCACAAGGCCCGGTTACACTCGAGCCTCCCGCCGCAGTAGCGCCCCCAGTAGCTGATCCGCCTGCAGCCGCACCGCCAGTAGACGGCGCACCACCGCTTCGATTCGAACCGCCCGCGCCCGAGGTTCCTCCGGTTGCGACGGATCCTCCGGTGGAAGCCATTCCGCCCGTAGCGCTGGCGCCACCCGTGGAGACCATGCCGCCCGTAGCGTTAGCTCCACCAGTGGCGGCCTTGCCCCCGGTCGCGTTGGCGCCACCCGTGGTTGCTGCAGCGCCACCTGTCGGCTTAGCTCCTCCGGTACCCAGACTGCCGCCGCTTGATATTGGTGCCCCACCGGTCGCGGCTCCACCTGTGTTCGACACTTGCCCGCCACTGTTCGGCTGACCGCCGGTCGCGATCGTTCCGCCGGTGGCCTGCTGGCCACCGCGCCCCGTAACGCCACCCGAACCGGTAATCGTAGGCGTGTTGCCGCCACTGGCAACCGTGCCAGCACCAATACTGCCGCTTTCGTTGCCGGACTGTCCCGACCCTGAGCATGCCAGCAGCAACATGCTCACCGCCCCCGACCTCATTTTCCCGCGCACGAAACTGAAGGCCTGCGGGAAACTTCACGGATCGATTGCCAATCTCGTTCATTTGTTCCTCCAACACGCAGCTACTGAAGATCAACTCTGTTGCATCGGTCCGATTGGTCACCCCGCGAACTCAACGGCGTCGAGTTACCCGGAGTAATTGTCGCGAGGAGTGTAAATGTTAACGAAAATTTTCGAGCCGGGACGCAGCCCATCAGAACTGCGTGAAGAAGTTCCAAGCTTCACCGGGATTCCAAGTCGTGGACTGGCCTGGGTCCTTGGGCGATGGGTCAACCATTGCTCCCGGCAAACGCGATGCCGTTGCATATCTTCGCTACGCGTTTGGTTGACGCCGTCGCGCTCGGAGCAGCAAGACGCCGAGGACTCCAAACATAGCAAGCGTCTTCGATTGCGAAGGCCCATTGGCAACACGACAACTGCAACCACCCGAATTGGAGGTATCACCGGTATTGGTCGGGGTGGTGTCCATCGTCGAAGTTGCCGTTCCCGCGGCACCGATGAGGCCACCTGACGCTTGCATTCCACCGACGGCAACAGCACCACCAGACTGACCGCCAGCGCCATTACCACCGCTCGGGTTCGAAATGCCACCGGTGGCGTTCGAGGCTGCCGTCGTGCCGCCAGTGGGAGCGTTGGCAACTCCACCTGTCGTTGCCCTTCCGCCTGTCGCAATAGCGATAG
This sequence comes from uncultured delta proteobacterium, assembly GCA_963819085.1. Lineage (GTDB taxonomy): Bacteria > Myxococcota_A > Polyangia > Polyangiales > Polyangiaceae > FEN-1139. The sequence continues at coordinate 143,242 of CAWFUX010000048.1, read as the reverse complement.
CGCTTGTGCCGCCCACGTTCGACGGACTCGTCGTTCCACCGGTAGCTTTGGAACCACCGCTGGGAGCGAAGCCGCCCGTGGCTTGGGAACCCCCTGTGGCAGCGAGACCACCCGTAGCTTTGGAACCGCCGTTGGAAGACATACCACCGGTGGCAAGTGTGTTACTCGTTCCTCCCGTTGCTTTGGCGCCGCCCGCAGTCGAGCTACCGCCGGTTGCTTTGGCCCCACCCGTGGATGATGTGCCGCCAGTGCTTGACGCGCCTCCGGTCCCAGCCGCACCACCGGTGCCGCCGACACCAAAGTCGTTGTCGAACGTCACGCCGTCGAAGGGCACCACGATCACCTTGGTGCCGTGATTGGTGCCGGGCAACACCTGGTTGTCCTTGTCGACATCGGATACGGCCCAAGTGATATGCGTCGGGTGTCCGTCTTGCAGAACCACGCCGGGGCGCTCCATCTTGTACCATGCCGTGCAAGTGGTAGTTCCCTCGTAGCAGAAGATCTTCTGGTAATCGCGCGGAGACCAGGCGTAGCCGTTATCCTTCCAACTGAGGCCGTCGGACGAATACAGGTGCCAGCCCACGCGATCTCCGGAACCCGAATAGACGACGTGGTAGGTCCCAGCGCTGCGCCAAATGTGGGGATCCTCTTGCCATGTGAAGGCTGGATTGGAGACGCCGGGTATCGAGGTTCGCTGCGGGTAGATGGTACCGACCGCGTCTGATGATTGTGTATACGCGCACGTGGGGCTCTGCTTCACGTAATGGCCGCACAGGGTGTCTGAGATGGCGATAGTCCCGTGGCGTTCTATGATTTGGTACTTGCCGTCGTGGCGCGGAAACATGCTTATGTTGGACGCACCGATATCGCTTTGGGGTGAACAACCCGTCCATGGGCCGTCGAGAGAACTCGACTTGAAGATCTGGAAAGGAACGATCTCGCTGACCACTACCGCATAGGTGCCGTCCGGTAGCTCCACCGCGGACACGTTGTGTCCTTTGTGCGGTGTGGAGCCGCCGGTGTTGTACACGTAGTCTTGCCGTAGGTACGGGCCAAGCACATTGGTTTGGCTGATGGCATGATACGCGTCGGAGCCTGTCCATGCAGTCCCGAAGTTCGAGTTTGCGTCGAACGTGCTCATGAACATGTGGTACTTGCCGTCACTGGCCCTGATGATCTGGCCGTCCCAGTAGTACCACTGTGGGTGGACGCCAGCGCCCATGGCGCTCTCGATACCGTTGGAAATGTCGCGCGGAATTACCCCCGCCACGCCCCACGTGGCCGAGCTGAGCGGCGCAACGATGGGCGTCGGTAAGATGTAGTCCTCGAAGGGCTTGGCCTGCGCGCTAGCCCCACTCAGGCTGGTGCCCACGAGGAACGCGGCCGCCGCGACTCCAAAGGGCGCACTCGCAAGAACCGGCCTTCTTGCGAGTGTGACAACACGGCTCTTCTTGCCCGTGGTTATTGGATGAGCGTGGGAATTGTTACGGGAATTCTCTGAAATGGTCATCAGACACTCCGTGATTCTGCGCCGATTTTTTGGCTGGATTCCTAGGGCTTACCGACAAATGTCGTCACGCTCTGAGCAGCCAGCGAGGCCGTAAAACGCGACCCACTGACGGTGACGGCGGTCTGGGCAGCCAGGTCGTCATTTGCTGACGTCACGTAGGGGGTCATCGAGCACGGGGCTGCACCGGTGATGAATAGCGACACGTTCGCGGCGCTGGTGCCGGTGTTGATGGCTACGATGGAAACCGTACCATCCGCCGGGTTCGTGTAGGCCGAAATGTAAACTCCCGACGGCTGGGTTCCCGACGTGGCGACCCGCATAAAGCCGGGGCGCACGTATCGCGAGAAGTTGCCCATCACCCAGAGGCGCTTGGTCCACACATTCGTGGTCGTGTCGTAGAGGCAGCCGCCGTTGCCACTGGCGTTGTACACCCACCAGAGGTGCCAAGCATTGAGGTTAGGCTTGGTGAGGTCATTATGCATGGTTGTCGCCATCAAGAGGGCGCTCGCAATGCCGTCGCCGGTTGAGTCGCTGCTGGCTTTGCCCGTGTCAACCTCGGTTTCCCAATACTCCTTGCCCGCGGGTATGGACGATTCGGTGGGCAGCGTGCCGCAGCCGTATTCGTGGCTTGCAAAGATGTCCACGGCATCCCAGGCTGCAGTGCTGTTCTTGATGGCCGTGAAGTAGGTCGCGAACCCGCAGGCGTTCATCGTCTCGGGTGCCATTACCTTTATGTTTAGCGGCTTCATTGCAGCGCTGAGATATGGAATCCACGTTGCCAATTGAGCGGCGGAATACGACGTCGTCGAGTTGATGCCGCAGCTGTCGGGTTCGTTTTCGGCGGACACGGCGTAGAGCGGCACGCCCTGGGTCTTGGCATTCTGAACCCAGGTGGACAGTTGGTTCGCCCAACCCTGTGGATCCGAGAGCACAGGCATGCTGCCGGTGCAACCATTGGGGTTTGTTTGCTGGGTTGTGTAAGACCCACCTTGGGCGCCGTTAGTTCCCATACCCCAGGGAGTCAGCCACACGGTGACGCCCATACTGGCCGCCGATTTGGCGATAGTAAGGCCGTCGCCATACCGAATGCGCAGCAAGGACAATCCAGCGCCTTTCGTGGTGGACCACAGATAGTCTGCATCCGAAGTGTTGCGATAACTTCCCGCCCACGCGCTCGATACGCCGAAGCCGGTGATCTTCTGCTGAGTGCTCCCCAGGTTAACAACGACGTCGCTCGACGTGGACGTGCCAGCGCCGCAGCTCGACGTGAAACCGCCGCCACCAGGGTTTCCACCCGTAGCTGCGTTGCCGCCCGTGGCCTTGTTGCCGCCCGTTGCCGGAGTACCACCGGTTGCTGAATTGCCGCCGCTGGTTTTACTGCCGCCCGTGCCTGTGTTGCCACCGGAACTCCGGTTGCCGCCCGTTGGCGCGGCGCCACCTGTTTGTGGACCACCGCCGGAGGCTGCGTTGCCGCCAGTCGCAGGGGTTCCTCCAGTCGACGGTATTACCGATGAACCTCCTACACTCGCGAGCCCACCGGTGACGGCGAACGCGGTTCCGCCCCCGGTGGAGCTGCGACCACCCGTCGTAATTGCCCCGCCGGTTGCTAGCATCCCACCAGCGGCGGCGCTCAAACCTCCTGTCGCACTGACAGCGTTGGACGACCCACCAGTGGAAACCGAGCCGCCTTGCTCCGAACCCCCTACCGAAGCGCTTGCACCGCTCGCGCTTTCGGGACCGGAGGAATTGGCGGAACCGCTGCAGCCGAGCAAGGCAGCAGCGGGGATAACTAGAGTACTAAGGTGTGAGATTTTGATGTTACGCATTGTAATTCCTGACGACTTCCGTGATGAATTCTGCTTCCCGTGGCCATGGGCCGTCACGACAGAAAAAAAAGGCAAAAGGGTAAGTTAGCGAGTTGAGGAATGCTGGCGCCTGCGGGCTCGGATCATGAGAATTCCGAGCGCCCCCATCAGCGCAAGTGACTTCGAGTGCGACGCTCCACCCGCAACACGGCAACTGCAGCTTCCGGTGTTGGACGAATCGCCGGTGCTCGTAGTGCCGGCGCCACTGTCGGTGGCTCCAGCAACTCCGACGATTCCGCCGGTTACGCCCGCCCCGCCAACGGCAAGAGCACCTCCGGCGCCCAGCTGACCGCCGGATGCGTTGCCACCGCTGTTGCTGAAAAGGCCGCCCACGCTCGAGAGCACACCACCGGTGCTATTCGCGCCACCAGCAGCTGAGACTTGCCCGCCAGTGGCAGCAACGACGCTTACACCGCCGGTGTTCGAAATGTTCGATGTGCCACCCGCAGCTCTCGAGCCGCCGGTTGCGACGCCGCCGCCCGTGGTCAAGGCACCGTCCGCGCCAGCGTTGCCACCCGTCTGAGCCGCGCCGCCCGTGTTCTGAGCGCCGCCCGCGCCGGTGTTGCCGCCAGTACTCCTGGAACCACCAGTGCTCGCGGCGCCGCCCGTCGATCGCGTTCCGCCAGCGGCTGCGGTTCCGCCGGTTGCCGATGCGCCGCCGGTCGATGACGCGCCTCCAGTTCCACCCGTTGCGCCGCCCGTACCGGTGAATTGCCAATTGTTGAAGTTGAACGTGCTGCCCCCGAACACGAAGAACAGGTCGTTCACACCCGATGCACCGCTAACCGTGCACGTCGTGTCAGCCCAAGTCTGCGTGCCACCCGTTGCCGAAACATTGCAGGTTCCAACCAACGTGCCCGTTTGACTGCCTAGGCGGATCTGAATGGTCCCGCCCGCTGCAGATGCTGCCACTCTCGCGGTAAACGACGTGGCGCCCGTACCAAAATCGACGTTCTTTACCTTTATGTAATCGCCGCTGCTGATGGACGTGACGTCCATTCCACCTCCCGTGTCGCTGCACGCCTCGGTCGTAACACCAGATTCCCAGGCGATGGTCTCCGCTTCGGTCTTCAGATACGGGTTCAGGTTGGCAATAGCCTTCGGGCCAGTTGTCGTCGAAGGGATCGTCGGAATTGTCCCGTCGGCGTTGTACGTGAACTCCTCGAGGCACACCGAGCGGTGATAGCCGTCGCCGTTCGAGGGGACCGAGCCGCCACTCTTCAGCGCGCCGTTGTGATAGAAGAAATACGAATGCCCATTGAAGTCGATGATGCCGGTGTGATTCGTGAAGCTGGCACCGGTTGCCTTCATGATGGTCCCAGCGTAGGTAAAGGGCCCCCCGGGTGCCGTGGCCCTGGAGTACGAGATGTCTTCAGGAATGCCGTTCGCCGCGTAGGCGAGGTAGTACGTCGTTCCGTGCTTCATGATCCACGGCCCCTCTTCGTACTGAGAGGGGAAGTCGGTGCCTACAGCGGGCCCAAAGGATTGGGTGTTGACCGTAGGGCATTGGACACTGCCTGAATAGGAGATCATGTCCGAGTTCAATTTCACGTAGCCGGGAACGCTTCTTCCAAAATAGAGGTACGCTTGCCCGTCATCGTCGATGAAGACCGTGGGATCGATGTCGCCCGAGCCTCCCGAGCAACCGGCGGTGACAAGTGCCGAGCCTTTGGCGTCCGTATACGGGCCGGTAGGGCTCGTGGCGACCCCGACGCCAATCTGCGTCCCACCGGATTTGGCGGTCAGGGGAACGTAAATGTAGTATTTCCCATTTCGGGGAATGGCTTGTGGAGCCCAGGCGGCGGTCGACGCCCAGGAGAACGTGCTCCATTGTGCCGCGGTGCCGTGGTCAGTCCAGTTCACCATGTCGGTAGACGAGAACGTGTACCACTTGCAGAGGGTGTAGCCGGCTACGGCGGTGCAGGGTGTTCCTGCGACGTTCTCGTCGTGCGTCGTAACGAGGTAAACCGTCCCGTTGTCAACGAAAGGCGCGGGGTCGGACGTGAAATTGGTCTGTACGATGGGATTGTCAGCTCGCGAGACCGACGAATACGTGGCCAGCAAACAGAATAAGGGCGCCGCGATGAAAAGCTTGCGTTGAAAAAAGACGTTCATTTCTAAATCTCCCGTGACTTCGGTATCACTTGCGCAACCGAGCCCTGCTCATTGCACGCGCAAGAGTGCAGCCGATTCACCCAATTTCTTTCCTTGCGAATCGACTACAATTAGCTTGTACGACCCGGTATTAGTTGGGACGGCAATCGACGTTGCCGTTCCCGCCGCTTGTGTCATTGTCGCGCCCGCCGTGAAGGTCGTCGTCCCAGCGGGGGCAAACCACACGGTGTTCGTGGCATTACCGCTGCTTCGGATGTTGATCGTAGCGGTTCCCTTAGCTATGGCGCAACTCGCCGGGAAAACATAGTCCTGCGTTGACACGAGACTGCTCGGGATGATCGAGCGGTACGCCTCCTCAATACCGGCGGCGAGGCAATACCCGTACTGTGTCACGGGCCACACGTTGTCCGAAACTGCCACCGGCGGATCAATCGTGCTGTTGGGTGGAGTCACGCCCATCTTGTTGACCGTCGCGTATGTCCTGAGAATCGTAAGATCGTGCTTGTTACCGTATAACTCGGAGTTGATTGTGTACTTGACCCCAGGATCGATATCGAGGACGTTGTCATTCTCGATTATGTAGGCACTGCCTTCGTCGTTATGCAGGCCATATGTGGGGCCGCTCGTTGCTGGCGGAATCCCCTTGACATAGTTCTGATTGATGTTCGTTGTAGGCATCTGGCCAATCGTATAGATCGCGCCCGTGTCGTGAAGCCGGTGCACGGTATCGATGAGCCGATTGTAGCTCACGGTGTTGTTCTTGCACGTCGTCGAATTGGGGAAGTTGCTCCACCCCCAACCTAAATTGATGCCGTTATAGGCTGTCAGCTGAATCTGATTCTTCGTGATTGAGAGCGTGTCGACGAAGAACGCCGTGATGCCCGCATGCCCACCGAAACCGGGCACGGTGCTCACATTGTAGATCAAGTTGTCCGTGATCGAATCTTTCGTGCAAATTCCTTTGACCCCGTTTGGATACTTTTCGTGAGTGCCCGTGTCCGTCGCGGAAACGTGCTGCGGATGGCCAATGGTTATTCCGCTGCCTGCGATGTCGGTGATGTAGTTACCCGTGATATTCGAATTGATGACGTCGTTTATCATCGAGATGCCTTCGTTGCCGCTGTGCTTCACGACATTGCCGATGAAGTTGATCGAGTCAGCGCTGTTTACCGTTATCATGCCCGGCAATGTGTCGGTGATCTCGTACTGGCTGTTGTGCCAGTTGCCGTCGCCATACGCGATGTAACCGGTTGCACCCTGCACGGTCGCCTTGCCGCGCGAACTGCCGACCGTGAACAGCGCGTAGTCCGTATTCTCGAACGTAATTCCTTGGAAGGTCAGGTTCTTGACTCTTGCTGTGGTCGACGTTCCCGCGACGGCGACCAGCGTCTCGACGCTGGGCGCTTCGACATCGGCGGTGGCCATGGTCTCGCCGGAGCGCGGGTAGTAGTAGAGGGTGCCCGCCGTCTTGTCGAAATAGAACTGCCCTGGTGCATTCAAGAACTCGAACGCATTATAAATCGTGTGCGAGCCGGTAACGCTGAATCCTGCACTCCAGCCCGGTAGCTGCGCGATGGCACCGTAGGGTTGCTGCAAAAGCAAAATGCGGGAGCTGCCGGAGGTCGTGACGCTTCTTGTACAAACGATGTTCTCATTCCACGTGGTGCCGTTGACAATCTCGAGATCGTCAGTGTTGCTGGCGATGCTCGGTACGTCCGCGGTGCTGTACGCGATTCCGTCGCTGTTGCTGCCACTCACCCACGCCCAGGTTGCCTGTCCCGCTGTTACGGAATAGGTTCCGGAGCCTCCCTGGGAGGTGACAGTCTTACTCGTCATCGAGGCTCTCGCGTCGTTTACGTACAGGTTCCGCAGCTTGGTGGTGCGGTTCAACGCGGCCTTGTAGATATTGCCGCTCGACACTGTCCATCCGGTGACTTTGGTCGCCCCGTTCAACACGGGCGTTTCGCCAGGATACGCTTGATAGTAAATCCGATGTCCGCCGGTGCCTGAGTCTTGGGTGCTAAAGGTAATTGTACTAGTGATGCCGTAATTTCCACCCCGCAGATACACGGTGATGTCACCCGTCATGGCGCTGTTGACGGTGCGTACGGTGTCGCGAGCTTTGGTGACCGTTTGAAATGGTGAATCGATGGTGCCCGGGTTGGTGTCGCTGCCGGTGGGTGACACGTAATACGTCGCTTGGCCCACGGTGCCGCCCGTTGCGGTCGCGGTGCTCCCTGCCGAGCCGCCACTCGCCTTGCCACCGGTTGACGCCACTGTGCTGCCACCCGTAGCAGACGACCCCGCTTTGGCCGCACTGCCGCCGGTTGTAGTTGCACCGCCGGTTGTAAGCGTACCGCCAGTTGGGGATCGCCCTCCCGAGGTAGGTGCGCCTCCCGTCATCAGGCCGCCGCCGGATGCCGTGCTGCCGCCGATGCTGGAGGTTCCGCCCATTGCTGAATTTCCGCCAACACCGAGCGCTCCTCCCGTCACCGTATCGCTCGTCGCTTGGGTTCCACCCACACCTGTTGCGCCACCACGCTGTGAAGTGCCTCCGGTGGCGTCTATGCCGCCCGTTGCGTTTTGGGATGCGCTCGTGCCCCCCACCGTGGCCGATCCACCGACATCGGCATTTCCGCCGGGCGTACTGGAATTGCCGGAGCAAGCACCAGCTAGCATCGAGGCGCAAATCAGAATTAGCCTCTCAAAGTGTCGGTACTGCCTCATCTGCACGCTGCCTCGCGATTGGTTGTGAATGAACTTTGCTTTGCGCCGTCAGCGCACGGCCCAACCCTAGGCCGATGTTTCGAGGCTGATGACAGTCAGGGCTCGATTAGTGATCGCAGTGACACCGAGGCTCGGCTTCCGTTTCAAAATCGGCACCCGACCTGGGTCAAGAATGACGGACGCACCCGGGGTCGGGCCTGGCCTAAAAAAAGCGCGCCTTAGGCCCTGCGCTGTCGATTTTTGTAACAAGTCGACTGGCCCAACGACAATTAATTCATGGATTCACTCCATCCGGTGAAGCCCTGTTTGCTATCGCAACCTGAAACGTCGGTGACCTGTTCACACCGTTTTGGTTATTGCGGCTCGGAAAGGCCAGCAGCGAACTCTTCGGTAGGTCGCGGAGCCTCGCGTTTCCGTGCCGTCAAAACCAGAAAGTCTTACAAAAAGGTCCGGGGTGGGTATTCCCCGCGCGGCCGCTTCATGCCATGGTCTTGGGTGACCGTGCGGCAGTCGTGTAGCATTGTGTTTTGCGCGAGCCTTCTCGCAGCGCGAACGCTTGCGCAAGAGCCGCAAGAACAATTGGTCAACCTGAAGTACGAAGTCGATCCGGCCTTGCAAGGGTGCCCGAATGCGGTCGAATTTCGAGCCATCGTCGCCCAACAGCTCGGTTACGATCCTTATGGGCCGGACGCACCGCTCGGCGTGAATGTTCGCGTTCGAGCCACCGAATCGGGGCTCGAGGGCACGATTGACTGGAGTGCCGCCGACGCGAACAAGCTCGGCCAACGACGCTTCACTTCGCGAAACGAGGATTGCCGCGAAATGATGATGACCGTGGGGTTCGTCGTGGCGGTTCAGATTCAACTGATGGCGACGGAAAAAGCGAAAACGTCTCCGCCCCATTCCGAAAATGAGCCCAGTAGCCGCAGCCAGGAGGAACCTGCCAAGTCGTCACAGGAGCTGGTTCGATCGGTGACGCTGACTATCAGGAGTTTTGAAGTGCACGCGGCTTCGTCCGACTCCACGAAATGGACGGCCTCGGCCGGCCTAGGTTCCTCTCTCGCGTTTGGCGTGGCACCGCATACCGTCGCGCAAGGTCGGCTGTTTCTCGCTCTGCAGCGCGGGTGGGTAGGGCTTGAGGCTGGGGCCGAAGCGAGTCTTCCTTCGACACACCGCGAGGCCTACGGCGGTGGTTACCGATACGAACAGTTATTGGGCACGCTTGCCGCGTGCGGCTACGCGGGCACTTTTTCCGTCTGCGGGGTCGGAAAACTCGGGCAGATTCACGTGCGAGGGACCGGGGTCGACAAACCCGCTTCTTCGAGCGGCTTTTTGGCTCAAGTGGGTCCACGGCTTGGGTATTCGCTTGGACTGGGCAACCACCTTGCCCTACTTGGGCAAGTTGAGGCGCTGTATTCACTTACGCCGTGGACGGTCGATCTAAACCAGGTGACGGTCTGGACAATGCCCCGATTGGGCGCAGTCGCCGGGATCGATCTGACAGCTCGCTTTCGATGACAATCTGGAGCCGCCCTGACAATACAAAGTGAGGCATGGGTCAAAAATGAGTCATTTGCGCCTGGTGTCGAGCCGGCCCCATCTGCGCCCTGAGGCCGTGGGGAAGCACGTGGACCATCCCTGCCTGGAAGCCTTTCAACGTGAGTTCGACTACCTTATCCGAACCTTGCGCCGCTTGGGGGTTCCCTCCAACGACGTCGAGGATCTAGCCCACGAGGTGTTCCTGGTTCTCTTGCAAGCATGGGAGAAATATGACCCGGAGCGTCCGATTCGAGCCTACTTATTCGGTATCGCATTCCGGGTTGCCTGCAACTACTCTCGGAAACGGAAGCGAGAGATCTTGTATGCGGTAATGGAAACGACTGATGGCGCGCTGCAACCCGACCAAGAGCTTGAAGCGAACCAAGCGCGCGCACTGGTTCTAAGTGCCCTCAAGCGGGTTCCGATGCAAAGGCGGGCGGTCCTCATCATGCACGACATCGATAAGCTACCCATGAATGAGATTGCCTCCAATCTTTCGATTTATCGCTTTACCGGTTACTCTCGGCTGCGCAAAGCTCGCAAGGAACTTGCGGCGGCATTGGCAGCTCTTCTCGGAGCGAGTGAACCATGAATCGCGTACCTCTCAGTCCTAACTTGTCCGAGATTGAGTCGCTGCTCAACGTAGAGAGGGAACTTTTGCCCGAGCCCGACGACATGCGTCAACGTGTGATTGAGCGCGCCCGGGCGTCGTTGCCCGTGCGAGCGTTTGCCGACCGCTCGCCGAATCCTCGACGGGTGAGAATCGGAGTGGTCGCGGCCGCCGCAATTGTACTGTCCGCGTTGTGTGCAGCGGCGTTTTTTGCTGGATACAGAATCAGAAACCGAAGTGCCGAGACGCTTACCCAGACACCCGCGGCTCCGCCTTCGATCATCGTGCAGCAAGTTCCGGCTTCGTCCGTAGTCGTGGCCCTCATTCCGGTGGCGCCACCTTCAAGTCAACTTTCCGCGAATTCCGACGCGGTGCCCGCAACGCGGCATTCCGGAAATCCGAGTTCGAGTGGGGCAGCAAAGTCGGCTATCGACATCGAGAGCTACACGAAGGAACTTCGGGTATTGCAGCCTGCGCGGGAGGCCGTGGCAAGGCAAGACTTCAACTCGGCGCTTTCCGCCATCGCCGAGCATCAGCGCTTGTTCCCTTCCGGAAGGTTGACTGAAGAACGTGAGGCTTTGCGTGTCAAAGCATTACTCGGTGTCGGTCGCACCGCTGAGGCCCAGCGTGCAGGCGCTGCATTCCGTGCGCGCTTCCCTCGAAGTGCGCTGCTCGGGCGGATAGAGGAGATGCTGGGAACACAGAAGTGACTTTCGGGGTATCCCTAAACCGTCGAAGTGAATCGCACCAACGCGTCAGTTCCTGGGTCCTGCTTTCTCTGGTTACCGCGGCGTGTGGCGGCACGCTCGACGCCGGCTCAGACGTACCCCGGGGGGTTCTTCCCGTCGATGAGCGCAATCCAATCGTCCTGTGCAATGATGGCTTCAGCGACAATTGGCAGGGCGAATACGCAATGCTGTTCGCGAGCACGGGTAGCTTGACGTTGGCTGGTATTGTCATCAATGACGGTTGGCCGTGGACGGACTTGAATGACAACATTACCGGCTGGCGGCAGATGGTAGCCGCGGCCCGCGACAGCGGTTTGCAAAACGTCCCGGATCCGATCGCCAGCACCGGTCCTTCTCTCGTGCAACCGGATGACAACAATATCGACTCCACCGCACCAAACCGGTCCGAGGGCGCCCTGTTCATCATCGATGCCGCGCGACGCCTGTCTCAGCCATTCCGGCCATTGGTCGTAGTGACCGGGGGGAGGCTGACGGACGTTGCGGACGCTTACCTGATGGATCACACGTTGCCCGAAAGAGTTGTAGTGGTTGCGTCTCTCGGCGCTGCGACGACGGATGGTGCCGAAATGGGCGTTCCCAATGGCGAGCTAGACACCTGGGCGGACATCGTCGTTGCGCAGAAGTTTCGCTACGTGCAAATCAGCACCTACTACGATCAGGCCGCGGATGTTCCATCGAGCTTGTTATCGCAATTGCCGGCGAACGCATTTACGTCGTGGATCCAAGCAAAGCAGCCCAACATAAAGAACGCCTTCGATCAAGTTTCAGTTCAGGCCGTTGCCATCCCTTCGATCATTTTGGCGGAAACCCGCGCGGTGCAGCAGGGTGAAGACTCCGACAATATGCCTGTTTTGCTAAATAATCCGAGCGGCCCGGATTGGCTCGTTACGCAGTCCAGTAGCGCGCTTGCAACAGCGCGTTTCTGGGAGATGTTGCTGGATCCGGCGACATTCGATTCGTCGGGAGCCTATCGACCCGATTCTGGCACGTGACGCATCTCGTGATTCTTGAATCAACCTTTGGGAACTCCGCTGTTGGCGCCGGGCAGGTCACCAACTTTCCCGGTCGCGACGGCAACATGACTTCACCGGCAGCGAATCCCGCCGGATTGTAGTTACGTAGAAAAATTAGACGATTGGCTTCCTCGAACCTGCGCAGCCTGGGGAATTCTCAATTTCTTGGTCGCATCCAGTAACAATTTCGCGATCTCCCAACAATTGACAAGAATGGATCGATGGTTTGCGACTTTTGCATGGTCGGGCACCCTTGGCGGTTCCACGGGCGGTGGCGGCCCAGGTGGAGCTGCGCGTCAAGTTGTGATGGGTGACGCCCCCCTTTGCCTCTACCGCCGCTAATCAACAGGTGAAGCGTGCCAAGTGCCAATTCTGCAGTTTGCAATGACTTAGTGAACGCCAGTTCGCCGTCCGTAGGCGGAAAACTCGGCCCGCCGAAATTTTCAGACGTCTATGCCAATCACCTCAATTTCGTCTGGTCGATGGCTCGCTACCTGGGCGTTGAAACGAATGCGCTCGATGACGTGGTTCAGGATGTCTTCGTCATAGTGTATGGCCGGCTTTGTACGCTCCAAAGGCCCGAGGCGTTGCGCAGTTGGATCTACGGCATTACTCGGCGAGTAGTGAGCACCCATCACCGCACGCAAAAAAGCGCACGCGTCACGACGGGAACGCAGCCCATTGAACCTGAACTGAACCTTGCCGAATGGCAAAACCCGGAGCAGCTAACTGAGCACTCCGAACAAGCCAAGCTGCTTTGGAGTCTAGTTTCTACACTCGATGCGGCAAAGCGTGAAGTCTTCGTGCTCGCGGAATTGGAAGAAATGTCTGCTCCCGAAATCGCAGCAGTGACGAACGCACCGCTTAATACGGTCTACTCGCGGCTCCGTGTCGCTCGTCAGGAACTGGAAGTGGCTCTGAAGCGGCACATGGCCCGAACCCAATCGCGGGGTCGTGACGGGGCGGTCCATGGGTCGTGACGGCACGTGGACGCGGGTCACGAATTTAGCCAGATGCGGTCGCTGGGGTTGAGGGGCCGTTGCCGGGTTCGCCTGAGCGCCAGATGTCGTGTATACTTCGGGCGTGTCAAACGTAGCGCGCCGCATCCCGTTCACGTATCAGGATCTGGTGGGGATGCCTGACGACGGCAAGCACCGTGAGCTGATCGACGGAGACCTCTTCGTGACCCCATCACCCAACACCTCACATCAGACCGTATCTCGACTGCTACAGTTCGAGTTGATGAGCGCACTCGAGCGCACGAATATTGCAAAGGTGTTCGACGCTCCGACGGACATCATCTTCGATGAGACGAATGTGGTCCAACCGGATCTCATCATCGTGAGCCAGGCTCGAGATCACATTATTACCGAGCGCGCCCTCGAAGGAGTGCCCGACGTTATCATCGAGATTCTTTCGCCGAGTACTAGTGAACGCGATCGGCACTACAAGCGCCACCTCTACGAACATTTCCGGGTTTCCGAGTACTGGATCGTTGACCCCGAACACGGCCTCATCGAAGTACACGCGCTGCTCGATTCCACATACGGCATCCGCGCTCGTTACGACCGATCGAGCACCCTCGTCTGCCCGCTGTTCCCAACGCTGAGTGTTGCACTGCTGCCGATATTTACGCGAAGGTAAGGCGAAAGTTACCGCGTGTTCCGACGGCGAACAATGAAAGCGATTACGAGTGCGCCCAGGCCGAGCAACGCAGCCAGATTGGCCGTGTCTTTGCCGTGTCCAATGACGCGACACGAGCAACTGCCGCCGCCGATACCGGTCCCCGCATTGGGCGAACCGCCGCCTGCGTCGGTGCTGGCTCCGCCGTCACTCGCGCCAGTCGCGGGCAGGATCGTGACCAGTGAAACGCCGAAACGTGGGAGATCGAAATCGATGCCCACCGAGCCATCCTCCGCCACTGCGAGAGTCGAGTCGGGGACCAACGGCGACGGATCCATTGATTGCTGCAGGGCCGCGACCTGAGTTGGCGACGGGTTCACGGGCATGCCTTGTGACACCCAAACCGTGTACGCGTCACCGTGCGTTTCGTCAACGCGCAGGTGAGAGACGCGCACGCTCGGTCCGAAGCTCGCCGGAACCGTGACCGTCAAGTGCACTGGCGTTGCAGGGACGGCCACGATGTCATCGTGATAATTCCACACCAGCACTTGGACAGCGGTACCATCCAGTGTGGCGATGCCATCAATGTCCGGCTGACCGCGCGCGCCGTTCGTCAGTAGGTCGCTCAGTGCAAGCGCTCCGCTGCTTGTCAGGGGCACGCGGGTCCCGGCGAGGCGCCCGAGCAGCTTGAACGCGTTGAGGACGGGTAAGCTAATGCCGTTCGTGGCGAGCGCACGATACCCCGCGAAATAGGGCGTGCCGGGAAATGTGAATGCCCACGTGAGCAGGCCGCCCAGATTGACACCCACCTGAGCCTCGAGCTCGAGGGTATGCTTCATCATCGCAATCTCGTAGGCGCCGTACGCCGGGGAATTGCGGTACGCATCCTCGGGATTGCTGCTCAACGGGCAAGCGGCGCAGCCTTCGGGATCCGCCTCCGTAATGTAGATGGGGGTCTGCTTGAATTGGGAGAACTTAGCGATCGCGTTGAAGCCGGACAGGTGACGCTCGAGCTGGCTGCCGAGGTTCATCTCGACGTGGTCCCCGTTGATAACTACGCCGCCCTTCGCGTGGAAGGTCACGTGGTCCAGGCGAGTGCCGGTCTTGCCCGTGACGGCGTTGGTGCCAGTTGCGCAGTGCTGAAGAAATTGGCTTAGAAAGCCGCCCCCAACGATCGCCACTGCTGGGCCGCCGAGCGCTGCGTTCGGAAGCACCTCGTGCAGTGCCGATTCCGTGTAGTCGTAAAGTGTCGCGTATTCGTCGAACGTGCCCTGCCAATAAGCGATGTCGGGTTCGTTCCATAGCTCCCACAGCCAACTCGCGGCGACGTTTGGGTAGCGTCCATTTGCGTGCGCGGCCCAAGTGCGGATGAGATCCGCCCACTTCTCGTAGTCGGTTGGTGGATAGAAGCAACCGCCGTCGATCGCGGTAGTGCTCGAGTTGCCGTAAGGGGTCGGGTGTGTGGAGAGGGCCTCGGGCATGAACCCGATCTCGACGAATGGAAACGCGCCAAGATCGGTGATTGTATCCATGATCCCGTCGGTCAGCGTCCAGTCGTAGATCGGGTTCCCGCTGCTGTCTTCGGTGTAAACGTTGGTCGAGCCCCACTTCATCGCCGGTGTGCCATCGCCCGTGTTGAGCAGGAAGTGACTGCGCACGTGCACGGGCGCGGTGTGTGCGGCAACGAGGGTGCTTAGGAGCGCTTTTCCCTCGGTCGTCGTCGTGTAGTTGATCTCGTCGTAACCGTGAAACGGCCAAACTCGCTCGAGCGGTGCGCCGGCGGCGGTCGCATCAACAGCAACGCTCACCGGTGCGGGTGCCTGCGCCCACGCGGGAGAGGCCAACGCGAGCAGTCCGGCCGTTAACGTCCAACATCGCATGAGATCCTAGTAGTGGCACCGTGGAGCCACTTCCGTCAACAATTCGAGAACTCCCCTGCGGAACGGCGCCGCGAAGTGGTGCCCGGCTAAAGCTTGAATCGCTGGGAACTAGCCTTGACGTTGACGCGGCTTACGAGAACCCGTTAGAGCCGTAGCCAAAGATAGACGCCCGGTCCAGGCCCGCCTTGCTAAAGGAGTGCCTTCACGGCCTCTCGCTCGATGGCGAGCCCCTTCTTGTGGCGAGCGAAAAACTCCGCGAACCCCTTCACATCGCGCGGATCGGGCATGACGGGCTTGCCGATGCTCGCCGCGATTCGCGCGTCGAGGTAGTCGGGCAGCGACTGTTTCGCGTCGGCACGGAGCATGTAAGCGGCGAGCACCGCCATGCCCCAGGCGCCGCCTTCGCCGGCGGTCGCGGGGATGCTGACCGGGACGTTGAGCGCGGCAGCCATCATGCGCTGACCGGTGTCGCCGCCCTTGAAAAAGCCGCCGTGGCCGCGGATCTCTTCGATGACCACGCCCTCCTCTTCGGTGAGGATGTTCATGCCGGTGCGCATGGCGCAAAGCGATGCGTAGTACATCGCACGCACGAAATTCTCGAGTGTAAATTTGCTGTCTTGCCTGCGCGTGAAGAGCGGTCGACCCTCGGTGAAGCCAGTCACGTGCTCGCCGGAAACGTAGTTGATGGACAGAAGCCCGCCCGCGTCCGGATCGCCCTTGACCGCGAGCGGCAAGAGCTTGCCGTAGAGATCTTCAGTTGGCACTTCGGTGCCGAGGGCCTTTGCAACCTGGCCAAAGAGGCTAATCCAAGCGTCGAGGTCTGACGAACCGTTATTCGAGTGAGCCATCGCTACGGGCCTTGCGTCGGGCGTAGCCACGATGTCGATCTCTTCGTGGACTTGCGAGAGGCTCTTCTCGAGCACGATCATCGCGAACACCGATGTTCCCGCCGAGACATTCCCTGAGCGCGGGCGCACGGCATTAGTAGCGACCATGCCCGTGCCCGCATCACCTTCCGGAGGGCAGAGCGGGATGCCCGCCGGAAGTTTGCCATTGGGATCGATCAGCCTTGCACCCTCGGCGGTGAGATTGCCTGCGGGGCTGCCCGCGCACAGGACTTCGCCGAGCACGTCGCGGAGCTTCCAGCCGAGCCTGCGCGGCGCAACGAGTTTGTCGAATTTGGTTATGCGCGTCGCGTCCCAGTCGCACGTGCCCGGATCGATGGGGAAGATGCCTGACGCCTCGCCGACGCCGAGTTTGCGCTCGCCGGTGAGCTTGCAGTGCACGTAGCCGGCGAGCGTCGTGACGTGTGCGAGCTCGGGAACATGAGCCTGGTCGTCGAGGATCGACTGGTAAAGATGGGCGATCGTCCAGCGCTGCGGCACCGCGAAGTCGAGCAGTGGTGTCAACTCGGCGCAGGCCTTGCCGGTGATGTTGTTACGCCACGTTCGGAAGGGCACGAGTAGCTTCCCATCACGATCGAGCGCGACGTACCCGTGCATCATCCCGCTAAAGCCCATCGCCGCGACTGTCTTTAGCTCAACGGAGTAGCGGTCGTGAGTGTCCTTTACGAGCGAAGCGTAGCAGGCAGCTAGTCCCTTCCACACGTCGTCCAAATCGTACGTCCAAACGCCATCCTCGAGTTGATTCTCCCAGACGTGCGAACCCGACCCGAGTGGCGTTGTGTCCGGCGCGATGAGTGACGCCTTGATGCGAGTCGAGCCGAACTCGATGCCGAGGAAGGCTTGGCCCGATTCGATCAATTCAGCTGCATTGCCCTGTTTTTGATTCACTGATTCCTCCTGCTCGGTTCCAAAAAAGCGTTAGGGGATGATTGCACAGGAAGTGCGGAAGTTCGGAAGATCTTGCAAATGGAACGGTCGAGGTTACTTACGCCAATCACCCCAAATCCTTCCGCTCTTCTGTCCTTCCTGTGCAATTAAAGCGAAAACTGATTCATCTTAAATTTTCAGAAAGCAGCGTTTGGAGCCATGGTTCACTTCTGTCCGTAGTACGCGTTCTTGCCGTGTTTGCGCTCGAAGTGCTTGCGGATCAGGCGATCGGGGAGCCGCTCCGCTGACGGATCGAGCGTGCGCGTGACGAACGCCATTTGCGCCAGCTCCTCGAGCACGGCGGCATTGTAGACCGCCTTTTCCGGCGTCTCGCCCCAGGTGAACGGACCGTGGCCAGCGACGAGCACCATCGGGACGTGAAGTGGGTCTCGGTTCTTGAAGCAATCGAGGATTTGGTTTCCTGTCTCGACTTCGTAGTCCCGCTCGACGGCTTCGTCGGACATCACCGCGGTGACGGGCACGTCCTCTGCCAAGTGGTCGGCGTGGGTCGTTCCGTAGATGGGGATTGGGAGGCGCGCCTGGGCCCAGCCCGTTGCGTACGTGGAGTGCGTGTGGACCACGCCGCCGATGCCCTTCCACGTGCCGTACAAAACAAGATGCGTGGCAGTGTCGGAGGAGGGCCGGAGCTTGCCTTCGACGATCTTGCCCGCGAGGTCGACCACGACGAGGTCCTCGGCGGTGAGCTTATCGTACTCGACGCCGCTCGGCTTGATCGCGATAACACCGCGCGCGGCGTCCAGCGCGGAGACATTTCCGAAGGTGTAGATGGCAAGGCCGCGCTTCGGGATCTCCTGATTTGCAGCCCAGGCGCGCTCCTTGAGCTCTTGGTACGGTGACGGCATGGCGGCTACAGCCCAAGCTTGAATGCAGCGTCGTTCCAGCGCAGTTCGTTTCTGAGCGCGCGTAGGTCTAGATCGGCGCCGAAGCGAACTACCTCGAGCCCGGCTATCCCCGCGAAATCTTCCCATTCACCAGCGGTGACCGCCTGGCAGAAGGCCGCGTGATGCGCGCCGCCGGCTTCGATCCAGCCCTGGCAGCCGCGCTTGAAGTCGGGACGTGGAACCCAGACGGCGCGCGCCGTTGGAAGCTTGGGCATTGGGTGATCGGGCTTCATGACGTCGAGCTCGGCGACGATCATCCGCATCCGCCCGCCCATGTCAACGAGCGTCGTGTTCACGGCTGGCCCGGGGCGAGCGGTAAAGACTAATCGCGGAGGGTCGGCCTTGCCACCGATGCCGAGCGGGTGCACTTCGAGCGATGGCTTGCCATCGGCGATTGAAGGGCAGACTTCGAGCATGTGTGCGCCGAGGACGCGCTCCTGCCCTTTGACCAGGTGATACGTGTAGTCCTCGATAAACGACACGCCGCCAGGGCGACCCGCCGTCATCACTTTGCCGAGGCGAACAAGCGCGGCGGTCTTCCAATCGCCTTCCGCGCCGAAGCCGAAGCCGTCTGCCATGAGCCGCTGGCACGCGAGACCGGGGAGTTGGTTCAGCCCGTGCAAGTCCTCGAACGTCGTGGTAAAAGCGCCGAATCTTCCCGCTTCCAAGAAGGCGCGCATCGCGATCTCCTGGCGAGCTGCATCGCGGAGGCTCGCGTGCTTCTCGCCGCCTTTTTTGAGCGATGCTGCCAGGGCGTACGTGGCTTCGTACTCCTTGATGAGCTTATCAACGTCGGCGTCAGAGACTTCCTTGATGAGGGCAACGAGATCGCCCACGCCGTAGCCATTGATCGACCAACCGAGTTGGATCTGTGCCTCGACTCGATCGCCTCCAGTGACCGCGACCTCGCGCATGTTCATGCCACCGAAGCGCGCGATCTTGAGCCTGCGCGATTCGGCCATTGCGAGGGCGGCTCGCGACCAGCGCGCTAGCTCCTCGACCACATCGTCGTCTTGCCAATGGCCGACGACGATCTTGCGATTCATGCGAAGCCGCGCGCCGATGAACCCGTACTCCCGGTCGCCATGGGCGGACTGGTTCAGGTTCATGAAGTCCATGTCGATCTCGCCCCACGGCAGCTCGCGGTTGAACTGCGTGTGCAGATGCGCGAGCGGCTTTTGAAGCCGAGTCAGCCCGGCGATCCACATCTTGGCGGGCGAGAATGTGTGCATCCAGGTGATGACGCCCGCGCAATCGGGCGCAGCGTTGGCCGCGAGACACACATCGAGAATTGCTTCGGGGCCTGTCAAGATCGGCTTCCACACGACCTTGGCTGCCAGCTTCCCGGAGCGATCCAGGGCGTCTGCGATCTTTTGCGAGTTCTGGGCCACTTGCTTCAGGGTTTCGTCACCGTACAGGTGTTGGCTACCGGTGAGAAACCAGAGTTCCTGCTGCTTGTTGTCGATCACTTTCGTCATCCGTTCTCGTTTAGGTTAGGCCCTTGCGCACCCCGCCTTCCGGCGAGCCGGGGTGCCTCAGAGAGGCCCCAGGATTTGCGATTGTGAACGTTCACATGGGCCTTGTCAAGCATGCTAAGGTGTTGCCGACGCTCGGTTTGGCGAGTGACGCAGCAAACCCGAAAATCAAAACGAAGCAAAGTGGAATTCCGCTGGAAGGAACAGTCTGCGGGAACAACGACATGACCGTTTCAAGTCTTAAGCTGGTGAGGCGCCGCCCCGCGGTGATGGCCGACGTTGCGCAGCTCGCCGGGGTCTCGTACCAGACGGTCTCGCGCGTGCTGCACGACAGCCCCCACGTGAGCGGCGAGACGCGCGAGCGCGTACAAGCTGCGATTCGCCAGCTCGACTACCGCCCCAACTCGCTAGCGCAGGCATTAGTCACGGGACGTTCCAAGATACTCGGTGTGGTCAGCTTCGACACGACGCTCTACGGCCCCGCTTCCACGCTGCTCGGCATCGAGCAGGCCGCGCATGATTCCGGATACGCGGTGAGCATCTCCAGCCTCCGCTCGCTCAATCGCGAGACGGTGCTCGCCGCCATTCAGCAATTGCGCGACCAGGGAGTCGATGGCGTTGCCGTCATCGCGCCGCTGCGGGCGGGCATGGAGGCGCTGCGGCACGTGAAGCCGAGCTTTCCCGTGGTGGCCGTAGAAGCCGGTCCGAAGGCGTCAATTCCCGTCGCGACCGTCGATCAAATGGCGGGCGCCGCAGCTGCCACGCGATACCTCCTGAACCTCGGACACAAAACCGTCTGGCACCTAGCTGGCCCCGCCGATTGGAATGACGCCGAGGAGCGTATCGAAGGCTGGAGATCGGTGCTCGTTGCGGCGGGCGCCGCGGTTCCGGCGCTCCTTCGAGGCGACTGGACGCCACGTTCCGGATACGAACTCGGCCAAAGCTTACTGAAGATACCCGAGCTAACGGCGGTGCTCGTCGGAAACGACCAGATGGCACTCGGGCTGCTACGCCGGCTGCATGAAGCGGGCAGGGAAGTCCCTCGCGACCTCAGTGTAGTCGGCTTCGACGACATTCCCGAGGCGGCGTACTTCACACCGCCGCTCACCACCGTTCGTCAAGACTTCGCTGAACTCGGGCGGTGCTGCCTTCACATCTTGCTCAAACGGATCGACGGCGAAGTGGGGCCAACTCGTGTGGTAGTAGCGCCCGAGCTCGTGGTGCGCGGTTCGACGGGTGCGCCCGCCTAACCAGTTTGTCCTTCCACTTGAGCGAAGGACGCAATTCGCAAACGGGCCATCCCCGCGATTTTTGAACTCGGAGACTTGCCTGGCAAGTTTTGTGTGTTCCGCCGTGTGTGACGCGATTCCTGCATAGCTGCAGATTCACTGTGCCGCCCTTAGGTAACACTGGTCACCAACAATCGATTTCACACAGTCAATGCTACTCAATTGTACACTTGTGACCGTGCATTCAGCAAGATTGTCCCACGGTGCCCCCAGTGAGAATACACTTTGTGCGTTGACAGCCATTTCGAGTTAGTGCTAGGTGGAAACTAAATTCGGCGAAGTGCGAGTGCTGGCAAGAGACGCTGTGCCTCTTGCAGGTGTTCGCCTTGCGTCTTGCAAAGGGAGCAAACCATGAAAAAATGGGCATGTGTCGGGTGGACTACTATCATTGTTGCGGCGCCAACATTCGGTTGCGGCGGGGGTGGCATGGGAGATCCCACCGCTGAGCGCGATATTGGTACCAGCGTTAGCGCAATCACTGCGAAAACACTGGACGCGAACACGAAATTCTTCGTTCCCCCGCCCGATCCAGGCGTGCTGCCACAGGTGACCAGTCTGATTAAGTCGAGAAACTTGCTCGGCGCGGCCCAGATCACGGCCATGGCTCTTACGCCGCAAGCCGTTTGGTTAACCGGAGGCACGCCGCAAGACGTGCAAAAGAGCGTAAAGAAAACAATGGCGGCCGCGGCGCTAGAAAAGCGCGTTCCGGTATTGGTCGCGTACAACGTCCCATTCCGCGATTGCTCGTCCTATTCGGCGGGCGGCGCCGCCGATACGGCTTCCTATGAGGCGTGGATCGACGGGTTTGCCGCGGGCATCGGCACGGGCAATGCGGTTGTGATTCTCGAGCCTGACGGCCTCGGGATCATCCCTTGGTACAATGCATTTGCGAGCCGGGACACCTGGTTAACCGACCCGAATGTGTTCGACTCGTGTCAACCCGCCGCAGCCGATCCCGCTACCGCGGCTTCGGACCGCTTCGCAATCATGAATTATGCGGTCGGCAAGCTCAAGGCAAACCCAGGCACGAAAGTGTATCTCGATGCGACGCATAGCGGCTGGTTGGGCGCAGGGGACGCCGCGGACCGCCTATTGCAGGCCGGAGTTTTGCAGTCGGACGGCTTTTTCCTGAACGTTTCGAATTACCAGCCCATGCCGCAACTGGAGAAGTACGCTCATTGGATTGCCGAGTGCATTTGGTTTGCAGATCCCAAGTCCGGTTCTTGGGGCGCTGGCCACACCGAATGGTGCGGCAGCCAATACTCCCCGGCGACGGCCAGTGATTTCTCCACGTGGAGTTTGACCGACCAATGGTATACGGACAACGTCGAGAGTCAAACTTGGGTGCCCTATCCGGGAGACGCCGGGCTCAAGCACTACGTCATCGACACCAGCCGCAACGGTAACGGACCACTTGACGCTTCACAGTACGCACCACCGAGTAAATACAATCAGCCCCCTGCCGTCATCACGTCGCTGACCAATGGCAGTTGGTGCAATCCGCCCGGTGCCGGTCTGGGCCTTCGACCGAAGGCAATCCCTGACGCCACTCAGGCACTTCTCGATGCGTACCTTTGGGTGAAGATTCCGGGCGGATCGGATGGCACCTGCGACGCAGCGGGAGGCGCACGCGCGTGGGACTATTCGCTTTACAATCCCTGGCATGTCGCGACCGATGCGCAAAGCACCTTCGACCCGCTCTGGGGCATCGTCGATCCGGCCGCGGGCGCCTGGTTCCCGCAACAAGCGTTACAGCTCGCACAATTGGCCAAGCCGCCACTGCTCTAGCCCAAACGTACTTTAGACTTTGTCTTGCACGGCACGGAAAAATCGAGTCATCGCGATGATTCCGTGCCGGCGTGACAGAAGCGGCGATGCGCCCGAGTACACGCTCGCGTCGCTGTCCGACTGGCTAAGACGGCAATGAGTTTCTCTGTTCAGGATATCCGGCGGAATCCCTCGACGGCATCAAATCCTGCGTCGAAACTGACAAGACCGTCGACAGCCCCCTCCTGCATCAGAGCAACTAACAGTGCATCGTTGGCGTTTAGTCTCCCAGCAGTTTTTGTCACCACATCAAGCACGTTCGATGCGAGCCTCTTGAGCGAGTCGCCAGCCCCTTCTAGGCGGTCAACAAGCTCCCGCGCACGCCGGTGCTGCGAGTCTGCCTCATACAGAATCGCGACGATGACATTCGCGTCTAGGACGACTTCAGCCATCGTACAAGTGCGCGGTATCTTCGATCGCGTCCGCTGGCGCTCCCTTGACTATCCCTATGGCTGCCCGAATCGACTGCCATGACGCGGTCACGCGATGGCTGGATCGGGAAGCTGCTTCTTCCATCGCGGCGATGAAGACAGCCCGACGTTCGCTTGCGGGAAGCTCGGCAAGCTCTCGAACAAGTCGATCGTGGAGATCCGGGGCCTTGGAGGGAGAACCCATATACGAAGCATAGCGCGCCAACCCGATGGAAGGAAGGGGTGCCGGTACAGGTGGGCTCTCGACAAAAGCGCGACAGTCGCCAGAAATAACCGCAGCACGCGGGGTCGATGGTGAATATCGGCACTCTTGACGGTCGCAAGCGTGGCGAAGCGCGGTGGTTCGCTAGCACTGATATTGGCCTTCAAGGCACTGATTTCCAGGCCAACGATACTGAGCATGTCCATATAGTCACAGAAATTGGTTTCCAAGGCACTGAATCTTCAGGCCAAAAGTACTGATCATGTCCATATTATCACTGATCACGTTCGCATTGGTACTGGTCATGTCGATGCTGTTACTGGCATTGGACCTTGAGGCGCTGGCAGTCAGCTTAGTGGCACTGATCGTGTCTATATTGTTAGTGACGGTGCCTTCAAGGACACTGATCGTCATCTGGTGAGGACTGACCGTGTCCTTTTGGGCAATCGTGACGTTCCAGATGGGTGCTGACAGATATCGTTGAACTATCGAGTTCCAACGATGCGCCGTTCATGGACTTGAGATATCCCCGTTTGTGAATTTGAAGCGAACCGGTCTGGCCGAAAATACTGGCTTCGCGCATGGAATCCGACATTCCGTTGACCAGGCCGCGGATACTCACCATTACCGTGAGTGCCAAGAACACATGAGCGACCGTGCACGCCCCGATAACGGAAGTTGACTGGGCCGTTCATTCATGAGGGGTATGACACACTAACGATCGAGTGCTTCGTAGTGCCGAAAGATGCCACTCTCGTTAAAGGCGAGCCTGCGCTTGGACGCGAGGTAGGCCTTGATGCGTGGGCGCTCGGAAACTCGTTCACATAAGTCCAGCGAAGCTGGGATCTCGGAGGCAAGAACCCGCATTCGCTTTGGAAACGCGTAACTTAGACCCATTACGAGCTGAAATAGTGAAAGATCGACGTAGGACAGGCGAGCCCCGATCAGCCACCGCTCGGGGCCTTTCTGGGCGGCCAGGATGCTCTCGAAGTAATTGAAGTACTTCGGCACGCGCTGCGCAAGAAACGCTTTGGTGCGTTGCTTGGCTTCGGGGATCTGTTGTTCGAAGTAGGACTCTACCGAAATGGGATGGTGTGTCTCGTGCACTTCAGCCACAGAGTCCGCAATTGTCAACTGGAGTTGTGCTGCAAACAGGCGGTCCGCTTCGGACTTGCCAATCAACTGGAGTCGTGGCGCAAAAAATTCGAGGATTTTCGAGGTCTGCGCCAACACAAGATCGCCGAACTTGATGAACGGTGGGGCAAAGGGCGGCTGCGATTGCCGTTTGGCCTCGAGAAAGCGCTGAAGTTTCTTCATTCCACCGCGCTCCCGGGCCACATCGCGATATTTCACGCCGGCTTCTTCGAACGCGAGTCGAATGAACTCGCCGCGCCCTTGAATATTCGGCCAATAGTAGAGCTCAACCTCGGGATTAATGCTCGGCATCGCGGGGACATCGTGAAACGCGGAGGTTGTCGCCGCAAGCACCGATTCGCTTCTCGCGACTGTGGAACGCCACCCTCAGTCATGTGCCGCTTGCGGGTCGAGTCGAGTAGCTTATGTTTCAGGCGCGGGCGATGCCAAAGAACTTCGATCTGGTCGTGATTGGGACAGGCTCGGCGGCGAGTAGTGTCGCTTATGATTGTCACACAGCGGGGCGCTCCGTCGCTGTCATCGATTCTCGACCGTTTGGGGGAACGTGTCAGCTGCGGGGCTGCGACCCGAAGAAGGTGCTCGTTGGTGCCGCAGAAGCGGTCGATTTCGTCCGTCGCATGGCGGCCGTGGGTGTGCATGACGCCGGCACGAAGCTCGATTGGTCCGAGCTGATGCGTTTCAAACACACGTTCGTTGATGGAGTCCCGAGGCGCGCAGAGGATGCGTTCATGGCCGCCGGGATCGCCACGTTTCACGGGACAGCGCAATTCGAAGGCCCGACTACCGTTTCGGTGGGGCAGACATTGATCGAAGCCTCGCACATTCACGTCGCGACCGGCGCCATTCCTCGAAGACTTCACATACCTGGTGAAGAGTTTGCGATCGATAGCGAAGCCTTTCTTGACCTGACCGAGCTCCCAGAACGTATCGTATTTCTAGGAAGTGGCTACATCGCCTTCGAGTTTGCCCACTTGTGTGTAACCGCCGGTGCGCGTGTCGTGATGCTCGAGGCGCAACCGCGGCCGCTCGCGGGTTTCGATCCCGACCTCGTCGATCTCCTGGTTGAGCGGACCCAAAGTATGGGCATCGAGACCGTGTACGGCGCGCCTGTCCAGAAGATCGAGAAGATCGAGCGCGGCTATCGGGTGGTAGCGTCGCGCGCGGGGCAAGAGCAATCGTTCGAAGCCGATCTCGTGGTGCACGGAGCCGGGCGCGTTGCCAACATTGAGGGCCTAAAGCTCGAACGGGCTAATGTCGAGCACGGCATACACGGTATCAAGGTCAACGACTACCTCCAGAGCGACTCGAATCCCGCTGTCTACGCGGCGGGCGATTGCGCCGAGAGTGGCCTGCCGCTGACGCCGGTTGCCGGGTTTCAGGCGCGTTTGGTCGCGACTAACATCATCCACGGGAACACCGAAAAAGTTTCATACCCACCGGTGCCGAGCGTTGTCTTTACCTTACCGCGGATCGCTAGCGTAGGCGCGAGCGAGGCCGAACTCGAAAGGCAAGGGGTCGCTTTCAAGAAGAATTTCGCGCGCACGTCGAGTTGGTATTCCTCGCGCCGGATCCGAGAAGAATACTCGGGGCACAAGGTATTGCTCGACGCGGCTACCGGGCGCATTCTCGGCGCGCACTTGCTCGGTGCTCACGCGGACGAAGTCATCAACCTGTTTGCATTGGCGATGCGACTCGGATTGACGGCAGAGGAGCTCAGAAGGTCCATTGGGCCTATCCTACTTCGAGTTCCGATGTGGCCTACATGCTCTGAGAGCTGACATGATAGAGGTTCAAGAGCTCACGAAGAGTTACGGGGCTCGCGTGGCGGTCGCTTCGCTGTCGTTTCACGTGGCGCGGGGTGAGTTGCTCGTCTTGGTGGGCGGGTCTGGCTCGGGCAAGACAACGACACTCAGGCTCATCAACCGCCTCATCGAGCCGTCGAGCGGGCGGGTTCTCGTGGAAGGTGAAGACGTACGTCAATTGGCGCCCCACGTTCTGCGACGTCAGATCGGTTACGTGTCACAGGACGTTGGGCTTTTTCCGCACTTGACGATCGCCGAAAACATCGAGATTACTCCCACTCTGCTCGGCTGGTCCGCGACGCAGCGCGCAGGGCGCCGCGCCGAGTTGATGGAATTGGTCGAGCTCCCGAGTTCGATCGCAAACGGTTACCCCGGTGAATTATCCGGTGGTCAGGCGCAGCGGGTGGGTGTGGCGCGTGCGCTCGCGGCAAGACCGAGATTCATGCTGCTCGATGAACCCTTTGGTTCACTCGATCCGCTAACGCGGGACCGCCTGGTGCAGTCGTTTGCCGAAATCAGGCGGCAACTCCGGCTTACGGCCGTGTTCGTCACGCATGACATGACCGAAGCACTGACGCTCGCGGATCGGATCGCGGTCATGCAAGGGGGCAAGCTTTTGCAAGTGGGCACCCCGTTGCAACTGCTCAACGCGCCCGAGGACGACTACGTGGAACAACTGTTCGATACGCCGCTGCGGCGCGCACACGATGTCGAGCGCCTGCTCGCCGAGGCGCGCCGTGGTTGAACAATTGCATCTCTTGCCAACCTATCTGACTGCCCACTTGCAACTCGTACTGTTCGCGGTTCTGCTTGGAAGTGCGATTAGCATTCCTGTCGGGATCTTACTGTCACGTCGATCTCGACTCGAGCAGCCTTTGTTGTTTTTGGCAAACACGATTCAGACGATTCCCGCCCTAGCGCTCTTGGCGCTGATGGTCCCCGTTCTTGCGGCTCTGCGCTTGCCGAGCATCGGCTACCTCCCGGCCTTCATAGCCTTGGTGCTCTACAGTGTGTTGCCGATCTTGCGAAACACGGTGAGCGGGCTGGCGAATGTGAATCCGGCGGTGATTGAGGCCGCAAGGGCCGTTGGCATGAAGCCGAAGCAACAGCTGCTCCGCGTAGAATTGCCGCTGGCCACTCCCGTCATCGTTGCGGGAATTCGCACGGCAACGGCCTGGACTGTGGGAATGGCGACACTGTCCACGCCGGTGGGTGGGTTGAGTCTCGGCAACTACATCTTCAGCGGCCTGCAAACGCGCAACTACGATGCTGTGTCCGTCGGCTGCGTAGCAGCGGCCGCTTTGGCGCTCGTGCTCGACGCGATTCTCGGTCTGCTTGCGCGAGGGCTGGCACAACGTCGGCGCAGTTTGGTTCTGGCGGCGGGCGTCTGCTTTCTCGCGCTGTACGGGTACGCTGGCGTCAGCCTCGCCGCCAACGTCTCGCTTCAGTCGCGGCGCCCGATCGTTATTGGAGCCAAGAACTTTACCGAGCAATATATCCTCAGCGAGATCCTGGCTCAACGAATTACGCAAGCGAGCGGGCGTGCCGTCGAAGTTCGAGCCTCCCTCGGCTCCACGGTGGCGTTCGACGCGCTCAGTGCCGGGCAGATCGACGCGTATATCGATTATTCGGGCACGTTGTGGAGCACGATCCTCAAACGGGGCGGAGCTTCGCCCGGGAGGCACCAAGTGCTCGCCGAAGTGGGTCAGGTTTTGCAGCAAACCTACGGGATTCGGTTGATTGCTAGGCTCGGATTCGAAAATGCTTATGCGCTTGCCATGCGCCGGGGGCAGGCGCAGCGCCTCGGGATAAAGTGCGTAAGCGATCTTGTCGCTCACGCCGGACGGTTATCCATCGGTACTGACTACGAGTTTTTGGAGCGCCCCGAGTGGAAGGCAATTGCGCGGGTTTATGGGCTCGGTTTTGCCCAGCAGCGCCCCATGGACCCATCGCTGATGTACGAAGCCGTCAAGCAAGGTGCCGTGGACGTTATCAGCGCGTTTACCACCGACGCCAGGATTCTCGCGTTCGATCTGGTGCTGCTCGAAGATGATCGCAACGCGATCCCGCCCTATGATGCGGTCGTATTGGCGGGGCCACGATTCTGGCGAGCCGAGCCCACGAGCGCTCGCGCAGTCGAGTTGCTCGAAGGGTCAATCGACGACGCAACGATGCGGGAGATGAATCGGGCAGTTGACGAGAAACACGAGCCCCCGCCGCGCGTAGCGAGCGCGTTCCTGAAGCGAATTGCAGGCCGCTTACCCCGCGCAAAGTAGATGCACGCCAAACAGCTGCCGGCGATCTTGCCAGACTTGCTCCACGCGAAAGCCGCCCTTTTCGCTGAGAGTCCGAAACTGCGAAAGTGAATACTTGTGACAATGCTCGGTGACAATGGGCTCGCCCGCGTCCAGACGCACCGCCATCGAATCGACCTGCACGGTTTGCCGGCACTGGCTCACTAGGTGCATCTCGATGCGCCCGGCTGCGTCGTTCCAGATTGCGCGATGCGCAAACTCCTCGGGCCGAAAGTACGCGTTGTATTCCCGGTTGAGGACCCGCAGGATGTTCAGGTTGAATTGCGCGGTCACGCCTTGGCGATCGTTATACGCTGCAAGGAGTGTTTCTTCGTCTTTGCGTAAGTCCACCCCAATCAACAACTTGCCCCCGGCGCCACAGTGTACGCGAACGGTTTTCAGAAACTCCACCGCGGCGGAGTTGTCCAAATTTCCGATGGTCGAGCCCGGAAAAAAGGCTACGGTTCGGGCCGGTGGCGACACCCTGGGGAGCTGAAGTGGCCCGGTATAGTCGCCGCACACCGGGAAAATAGGCAAATGCGGATACGCCCGGGACAGGTCTTCGCGACTTGCATTCAGAGCAGGCTCACAGATGTCGATTGGAATATAAGCAACGGGGGACTCGAGTGCGTCGAGCAGGAGCCGAGTCTTGACCGACGCGCCGCTCCCGTATTCCAAGAGAACGCGACCGGGGCCAATCCCTCGGACAATCTCGTCGATGTGAGTTGTCAATATGTCGAGTTCGGTGCGGGTAAGATAGTACTCGTCTAGCCCGCAGATCTGCTCGAACAGCGCCGAGCCCCGCGCGTCGTAGAACAGCTTGGAGGGTAGCCGCTTCGGGGCTTGCGTCAGTCCATCCAGTACCTCGCGCAATACGGCATCGGCGTTGAGTTGTGATTCGGTTTGTTTCAGTGCTTCTGCTCGAATCATGCTGACCTCGCTAGGCGGATCCCGGTAAACTGCCAACGCGCATCGGGTGGGAAAAAGTTCCTGTAGCTGGCTCTGATGTGATCGGCAGGAGTCGCGCAGGACCCTCCGCGAAGCACCATTTGATTGCACATGAACTTGCCGTTGTACTCACCGAGGGCTCCCGCCGCCGGACGATAGCCGGGGTACGGCGAATAAGCGCTCGCAGTCCATTCCCACGCATCCCCATACACCTGGAGCAACGGCGCGCCTTTCGCAACCGCTGCCGCAGGATGCAATCGTTGCGGATCGAGGAGATTGCCTACGACCTCGAGTGGCCTCACTGCCTCTTCCCACTCAAATTCAGTCGGTAGTCGCGCGCCGGCCCAGCGCGCAAACGCATCCGCCTCATAGTAGCTCACGTGACACACCGGTTCTTGTGGCGAAAGTGACTGTGCCCCCGCGAGAGTGTAGACGTGTGTGCCATCGACCCCGCCGCTCCAATAGAGGGGTGCCGTCCAACTGCGTTCCATCACGATTCGAAACCCTTCGGATAACCACAACTGTGGCTGGCGATAACCCCCGTCGCGCACGAACTCGAGGTACTCGCTGTTGGTCACCAACCGTGTGGCAAGTTGGTACGGCTCGATGAAGGTCCTGTGGCGGGGGTGCTCGTTGTCATAAGCGAAGCCGTCACCACTATGCCCGACCGAGCAGACGCCGCTCTCGAATGTGAGCCAACCGAGCGGTAGTGCATTGGTCACCGGCTGCGGTACGGCTTCGTGATACGCGGGTTGCAAGGGATTCGAGCTGAACAGATGTTTGATGTCCGTGACTATCAATTCTTGGTGCTGCTGCTCGTGATGAAGTCCGAGTTCGAGAACCCCTGCCATGTCGCCAAGCTGACCGTGCCGCTCTTCGACTAAGTCGATGAGACTTTCTGTCACATGCGCTCGATATGCCATCACGTCCGCGAGGGAGGGTCGAGTGAGCAATCCGCGGGCGGGCCTGGGGTGACGCGGACCGACCGCTTCGTAGTACGAATTGAATAGGTAATCGAAAGTTGGGTCAAACCGCTTGTACCGTGCCGCTGTGACCAATAAGAACGTTTCAAAGAACCAGCTTGTGTGCGCCAAATGCCACTTGGTTGGGCTCGCGTCGGGCATCGACTGAGCACAGCAATCTTCTGGCGAGAGGCGCGCGGCGAGAAGCTCAGTCAGCGCGCGCACACTGCGGATTTTAGCCGTCAGCACCGCGCAGGAATCAAATTGGTTCGAAAGCCCCAGCATGCCCGATTACCCTCTCGCTGACTCGAGTCTATTCGCTGAGGCCGTGAGCGTTCGAAGTCAATACCAACGCGGCCCGCAGGGAAGTGCCCTCACTGCACACTCAGAGCCGCTTGCGCGCTTGGCGCCCAGCCACTCTTCGGTCAGGAAAAAGCACGCACGAAGTCCCCGTCATTGAATCACCGAGACCGCGCAACGACGGGCGGCCAATTGTTCGGAAGCGGTACGCCACCTCAAGTTCTATCGTGCGTTTTTGCGTCGTCGCAGCGTTCGCATTGCCAACAACCCGAGCAGCCCAAAGCCAGCCAAGGGCGCAGGGGTCCGGCGCCTGCCGACCACTCGGCAGCTGCAGCTTCCCGAGTCTGTAGAATTGCCGGCACCGCCCGTCGCGCCCGCATCGGATGAAAGAGTCGTCGAGGCGCCTGCGATCCCGATTGCACCGCCGGTGCCAAGCGCGCCTCCATTGGCCGCCACGCTTGCGCCGCCGGTGCCAAGCGCGCCTCCATTGGCCGCCACGCTTGCGCCGCCTGTGCCCATTGAACCGCCGGTGGCAGCATTCACGGAAGCCCCCCCAGTTGCATTCGCGAGCCCGCCGCTGGCAGTTCTGCCGCCCGTTGCGACGAGACTAGTGGTGCCACCGATGCTCGAGGGACTGCTCGACCCACCGGTGGCTTTGGCGCCGCCGGTGCTGCCAAGGCCGCCCGTAACCGGTGAACCGCCGGTGGCGGCACCGCCCGCGGACTTACTACTGCCTCCAGTGCCGAGTGAGCCACCGGTGGCTCTACTGCCACCCGTGGCTGGCGTGCCTCCTGTGCCGCTCGAGCCGCCTGTGCCACCTCCAATAGGCGTCAAACTGACGCGATAACCGTCAGTCGCATTGGCACTAGCCACCGAGATTGTGATCTGGTTGTTGGCAACTGCGAGGTCGGTGCTCGAGAGTGTGTCGGCCGCCCTGACCACAGTGGTCCGATTGACGAACGGTGTGTGTTCGACAACCGCATGCACCGTAGTGCCAAGGAATGTTGCCGATGCCAAACCCTTCACGACGATCTGAATGGTTCCGTCGTTTACTCCTCCAAAGAGCACGCTTGCCGTTCGGGTAGCTGCATCCAGATTCGCGAAGCCGTCAAGCGCCGTGGCACTCGTAGGCGTGGGCGGCGTCGTTGTGACCATATTTCCAGTCATGTCGCCGTACCATTTGTAGAACCACCAACCGCCGTTGGGGTCGGTATTCGTGGCAAGTAAGCTGCCAAGCCGCCCCGGATGCCCCACGTCCCAGAACGAGATACACGCGCTATCGACCTGCCCTCGTTCGAATTTGGCTATGATCGGCGCGGAAGCGCCGGGCTGCCCCTCGACATCGATGTGCGCGGCTCCACTGTATTCATTGATGCTGATTGGAAGGGGTCCAACGCCCAACTGCTTTTCGAGTGCACGATAGGCATTGATATTCCCGGTCATGTCCCCGCCGCCGAGTTCGTGCCAACTGATGATGTCCGGCACGCAGCTGTTTGTCTTACAAAAGGATAGAAAACTGCTGATATACGACTGATTGTAGTAGGAATAGGATGGACCGATGATCTTGATGCCGGGATCTTGCTGCCTTAGCTGAACGTAGGTCTGTCTCCAAAACTCGTTGAAGGAAACTGGGTTGCTGCTCGCCCACGTGCCTCCCGGCTCGTTCCAGATTTCGTATCCGTAAATGTTCGTAAGGCCTGCTGCTTTTCTGCGCGAAACGGTTTGGCCCACCTTGTCGAGCCAATCCGCCATCGAGGTGAACGTGTAGAAACCCTTGAGCCAATCTGCTAAACGGATTGTGACCGTGGCGCCCGTCGGTGCCAAGCGACCAGCAACGACGATGGCGTCGCCCACGGGTTGCTGCTGGTCAGCCGCCGGATTCGTGAACATCTTCGGGTGCAGGGGAGTGATAAGGCCATTGACGTCAGCGGGTAGTGTCTCTGTGACCCCGTAAAGCGAGCCGCTGGCCACGTGAGTGGCGGGTCCGATTGTCGTCGAGAGGTTGACGGTCAAGGTGGTAACGGCACTAGCGGGGGCGGCAACGCAGCTGCCGGCGATCGACCACAGCAGTGCCGATCGAAGTGGGACTTTTTTGGAAGTACTGCGCATGTCATGTCGAGACATTTTATCCATCTCTGCGTGGTTCGGCGAAACGAGCGATTCAGCCTTATCTGGGCGCCGCAGGCCAAAGTTGCGAGGTCAAATCTATCTCTTTCGCGCGCCGCTGCACAGGACTCGAATCCGAACAAGGTCGATCCGATTCCGACTCCGCGCCGCTGTTGGAACTGAGCGAATCATGGTAACGGTATAACAATGCAGCTGACCCCCAATCTCGGGCTCGATGTCGTCGCTTGTGGGTTGTTCATAAGCAGTGGCAAAGGGACACACCCCGACCGGGTTCTCGGCGACCACGAGCTCATAGTCGTACGAAAGGGCACACTATCCATTTGGGAAAACGACGTGCGCTTCGATGTGCCTGCCGGTCACGCATTGCTACTTTATGCCGGTCGCCGCCACCGAGGGGCAAGCCCGTTTGGTCGCGACCTGTCATTTTATTGGATTCACTTCATAACGCGGCCACAACGTCGCCAGAAGTTGCGCTTGGACGTGCCGCAATTTTGCCGCGTGGCGCGCCCTGATTGCATCGCCGAGTTGTTCCATCGATATTTGGATGACCAAGAGTCTGGTCGGCTCGACCGGTTGTATGCGAGCGTCCTCTTGCTACAAATTTTATGCGAGGTGAGTCGCAAGCCCATCCCTGCGGACACTACGCGCGGGGCAGCCTTGACCGGGCGTGCCGAGGCTTACGTTACGCGTCACCTCGTGGAGAAGCTTTCCACGGCGAGCATTGCCCGGGCCCTTCGAGTCAATCCGGATTACCTCAATCGCGTGTTTCGCAAGGTGCAACATATGACCGTCACCGAATGCATCCAGCGCCACAGGATGAAGAACGCGGCTGCGATGCTGCGCGACACCACGGACGCCATCTCCGAGGTTAGTTCCGCCTCGGGCTATCAATCTACGGGGTACTTCCGACGACTGTTCGAGCGCTTTTACGGTGTTTCTCCGCACGACTACCGGAGGCTAATGGCGCGCGCGTTCGTGAATGCGCGATAGGGTAAAGGAGGCGTGATACGCCGTGCGCGTGCCGTCAATACAAAGAAAACGAACCCGCGGTCACTCCGTCGAGAACCGGTGGATCATCACGTGCTTGTATTTTTGACCCGGTTTGAGGATCACTTCATTCCTCCAGGCGGGGACATTGATCGAATTCGGGAACTTCTGCGTCTCGATGCAAAACGCTTCGTACTGCTTGTAGACGTGGCCTTTGCCGGTGATTGTCCCGTCGAGGAAGAGCCCGGTGTAGAACATGACACCCGGCTGATCGCCTTCGAGTGTCATTACGCGACCCGATTTAGGATCTTTGATTTTCGCCACGGGGCGAAGCGCGTGCGGGTCGCCGTTGACGACGAAGTTGTGATCGTAGCCGGGGGGATTGCCCTTGATGACGACCGCCATCATGTCCTTGCCGATCGCCTTGGGCGTGGTGAAGTCGAAGGGAGTGCCTTTGACGGGCTTGATGACACCGTTCGCCACTACTGGGTCGCCGGGGGTGTAACTGTCGGCATGCAGCGTGAGCTCTTCGTCGGCGATGGATCCTGAATCGTACCCGCCGAGATTCCAATAGGAATGGTGCGCCATGTTTACGATCGTCGTTTTGTCCGTCGTAGCTTCCATGTCGATCCGGAACTCGTTGTTGTTCGAGAGCGTGTAGGTCACAGTCGCGGTGACATTGCCGGGGTATCCCTCTTCGCCATCTTTGGACAGGTGCGTTAAAGTGATCGAGGGCCCCTGCGGCGTGTCGTTGGTTGCCGTCACGTCCCAAACGACTTTGTCCCAGCCCTTTTTCCCACCGTGCAAGTGATTAGGCGGATCGTTGGTGCCGAGTTGGTAAGTTTTTCCATCGAGCTGAAATCGACCGTTCGTGATGCGATTTGCGACGCGGCCGATGGTGGCACCGAAGTACGGCGTCTTCTTGATATAACCGTCGAGGTTATCATACCCGCCGACGATATCGCCGAACTTGCCGTTCCTGTCCGGCACGTGAAACTCGGTGACGATCGCGCCGTAGTTGGTCACCTTCATGACCCAACCCTTGGCGTTGGTCAGCACGTACAGATTGACTTCTTTACCGTTGACATTCCCGAAGGCGCTCTTGGTGATCGATGCTGTCATGGGGGCTCCTGCGTCACCCGCTACCACGGGCGCTTGCACCGGTGTTGGCGCGGACGACGCGACACTCGCCGCTCCCGTTCCCGCGGGTGGCGGGGAAGCCGCTTTTTGCGGTCCACCGCAATTGGCCAGAGACGCGGTGAACGCGAGCATGATGAGACGTGCGCGAAAGTCGATGGAGAGTTTCATCGTTCTCTTTCTCTGGGTCGGCAAAAACGGTGGCCGAGACTATCCGTGACGGCGCCTCGAATGTCAACGCGAGACCGAGAACGCGAGGGTTACTACGAATTCGGTGACGGAAATTGACGCCCCGTGCCACTGCGCTATGCGAGCTGTGTTCCCATTGCCAGCCTCGTCGTTGGCGCCCTCGTTGGCCCCCGCCGCCAGCACCGGATGCTCGCAGCCATCGGCGCCTGCACCCATCCACTTCTAGCGGAATTTCCGGAGTGCTGTCCGCTTTATTTGCGACCTCCCAGTTCTTTCCGTGATCAAATCGGCCCCGTGCTCGCATAGTGGTGCAGGTGACCGTTGGAAGTGACAAATGGCAGAGTTCGACAATGTTAGTCGCCGAGGTTCCGGTGCAGCGTTCTGCCAAAGATCACGCGCGCCTGGAACGGATGTTTGCCAGCTATCATTCGATGGTCTGGCGAATCCTATGCCGGCGAGGTCTTAGCCCCGATGTCGCCGCCGACGCGATGCAGGAAACTTACATGATCGCCATGGAGCGTTTACGTGAGATAGAGCCCAATAGCGAGCGTGCATTCCTGGTTCAGACAGCCCTGCGAGTGGCGCACACCCTAGGTCGTAGGACCTGGCGTTGGCAATTGGAGAGCGACATGGACCAACGAGGCACAGACTTCCCTGACGCGGGCGACAAGCGTGCCGACATTCAGCTTTGCGATCTTGTGCTGTCGAAGGTGCACCCACAGTTAGCGGAGGTATTCGTGCTTTACGAAGTCGAAGAGCTGTCCGGGGCGGAAATTGCTGCAGTGCTCGACATTCCGCCCGGCAGCGTGGCCTCGCGCCTTCGGCGTGCTAGAAAGGAGTTCCGTTCCGTTCTAAGTACCATCGAGCGAGCAATGCGACGTGAGGGGCACTCATGAACCGTAAGGCTTCGGATCTGCCTGAGCGGCTGCGCGTCGGAGGCGGCACTGACCTTGAGCGTCGGTTGCTCAATGCCATGGCGAACGAGCAAGCCCCGTCCGACGTGCGTGAGCGTGTGGCTCGCGGGCTCGGAGTTTCGACGATTGGGCTCGGTGTGGCCGGCAGCGGAACAACGTCTTCGGCATCCAAAGCGGCTGTAGGTGCGGGTACCGGCACCGTGCCTCTTTTGCCCTGGATTTCCGCGGGTTTACTGGGGTTGGTGGTCGTGGGCGGTATCGTCGGCACCCGCGCGTGGAAGGCGCCCGACCGCCAACGATCGGCCGTAAGCGCGGTCCCGCCCTCGCCGATGGTCGCCGCTGCAGGAACTGCCGCAATCGCCGCACCCGCCGAGCCGGCGCCCGTGAAAGCCATTCCTGTTGCTGTCGTGCAACCGCGTGCAAGTGCAGCCGCGGCGCGTCCGTCCCGCCCACTGCGGGCAGCGACGCCCGCGACGGACCTTCGAGACCAGACCGCACTCGTCGATGCCGCGCGCGCAGCGGTGTCGTCAGGCGCCGCCAATCGCGCGCTCGAGATCGTGCGTCAGTACGAAGAGAAGTACCCGGCGGGTGCCATCCGTCCGGAAGCAGCGGCAATCAAAGTCGAAGCACTAGTCAAGTTGGGGCGGGGCGCGGAGGCCCGCGCGCTCGCGCAGCGATTCACGGCTGATTACGGCCCTGGGCCGCTCAGTGATCGCGTGGCACGCATCGCCGGTCTCGCTCAGCCGTAATGCTTCGGTTTCGCCAGCCGAGGACCGCAATCCCTGCTCACGGCAATCGCACGCCGATGCCCAGGCTGGCGGATGTGGTGAAGCGTGAAAGATGGTAAAAAACGCTGGGGATAAACTCGTAGGAATCGCGCCGCAAGGTCATCCCCGTGCCGAAACCCGCGGACAGCTCGACGAGCGAACCAGGATTAGCCGTCAGCACGGCCGCAAGCCCAGCGGTTGCGAAGAGCCGCGCAACCGTCGCGGGCGCTTTGGTGTCATTGCCGCTCGCGGACAAGCGCCCCATCAACAGCGCGCCGCAGGCACGAGCATCAATGATCGATAGCCTCACGCGAAGTGCACAGGCGTCGAGCGTCGCCGCATCAAGCGTAAATGAAGCGGTTCCCCCTGACTCAGGCAGGCCGTTTCGCCATGCATGGGTTGCTCCGATCATGATCGCAGGAGAAAGCAGTGCATCTCGATCGAGAGCTGCGATAACCCGGATCGCGACGCCCGGCATGACCTCCGGGGCTGGGCCCCAAATCATCTCGCCTGCCAATTGGGTGCTGACGTGACGTCGCGTGGCCACGCGCGGCGCGGGCGAACGCTCAACCCGACCGTGTCCGACGTGCATCGAGTCAACGACGCGTTCATGAGGTGGTTCGGTCGAGCTCGGTGCGGGCTCGGCGGGTGGCGCCGATGCCGACGGAGACGCGGTCGGTGCCGCACTCGATGGAGCCGCGGGCTCTTCAGCCTTCGTGCCATGCTCGTTGACCCACACCGGATCGAGTGCAACCGCGATGATGAGTGCAACCACTTCCGCAGCCTCGACGCAAGAACCCGCGAGCATGTGCCGGGGCGCACGCTTGCCGCCGGGCTGGACGAGGAGAAGCTCGGCGTCGACGCCGCCCGAACGGGCGACCGTGAAACTGGCTTCGACTTCAACGGCAGCCGTATCGTCCACGAATTCAATGCGGGGTGAACGAGCCGCGACGCGAGCGACGAGATCCTCTCGGGTCATGCAGTCTGGGGCCGCATGCAGTTTCAGGTGTGCCTTAGCGACTGGAGACTCGGGCGCGGCAACGGTGGCACTTACCCCGACCGGCAGGAGAAGTGCAACCAACACGGCGACGCCCGGGGTCATTGCGAGGATGGTAGCATTGCGGCCTCGAAAGATTGTCAACTTCGCATGATCAAATCGCCCGCGATTCTGCATGGGGTAGGAGAAAAAAATGGAAAGATTGTCCGCTGCCGCTACGAGCTTCGGAATGGCGCTCGCATTCGCCAGCGTAAGCGGCTGCGAGGGCAACGTAATTGCGCTGGGTGACGGAAGAACCGGCACTGGTGGAGCTAGCTCGACGGAGGATGCAAGCAGCGATAGTGGGACCGGAGGTTCGGTCGACGGCGGCAATTGCCAACACGGCCAGATCAAGGCAAGCGAAGTTGCCTGGATTGGCGACTCGTGGATCGTGATCCCGGGCAACCAGCATACGCGCGTCAGGGATCTCGCGCGGGCCGAGGGTGCCATTGGACCCAACGACGACTACGTCATCCTCGCGGCCAGTGCCACAACCATGGCCACGATCGCAGGCCAATACGACACGCAGGAAGCCGGCCCGACCAAGGTCAAAATTCTCATCATGAACGGCGGCGGCTGGGACTTGATCGCCGCGAACGGCTCGGCTGCCGCAGTCTCAAGTGTCGGGCAAACCTTCACGCAGCATTTGGCAAAAGTCGCCGCCGACGGAACTGCGCAACACGTCATCTATTTTCTCTATCCGGAGGTTCCGACTACCCCAGGTGTCGCAGCCTTACGACCGGTGGTGCAGCAAGCATGCGCGCAAAGCACAGTGCCGTGCCACTTCCTCGATCTTCAACCGCTCTGGGCGGGCCATCCTGAATACACGGCCACTGACGGTGTTCAGGCATCCGAAGCGGGAGCAACGGTTATTGGCGACGCCATCTGGGCAATCATGCAACAGAACTGCATTGCGCAGTGATATCCGGTTCGGCCCTGGGCCCGCGGCGTGATCGATGTGCGGGCTTTGCAATTCCGAAAGCGCCGGATTTGTACTGAGCCCTGTCGATCGCGTGATCAAATCGACCTCTAGCTTGCATAGAGCGGCAGCGACCCGAGGGTTACGTCTCTGTGGTTAGGTTTGAAGTTTTTTTTGGATCGAGGCGTGACGGCACGCAAAGCCACGTGCCGTTGTGCCATCCAATTCAATCCTTGATTCCTAACGACCATTTATCGAACAACCTAAGTATTTACCAGCACCGCCGCGTGGAGAAATTGAAATGCACAAGCGACTAATTGGACGAAATTCCCTTGCCGCGAGTATGGCAATCATTACGTGTCTAGCCTGCTCCGGTACAGACTCGTCGGCACCGGGCAGCGGCGGCGACGCATCGATTGGCGGAGCTCCGACGGGCGGCGTAACGAGCACTGGCGCGAACTTAGCTGGCGGTACAACCGCGAGCGCCGGAAGGTCTTCGGTCGGTGGCGCCGCGACGGGCGGTGTCGTTTCGACTGGCGGCAGCGCGGTTCAAGGGGGCGCGCCGGCAACCGGTGGAGTGCTCGGCACGGGAGGAATAGTTGCCACGGGCGGCGCTGTTGCAACCGGCGGCAAAGCATCGGGCGGCGCGCCTGGTACGGGCGGTATGCCTGCCACCGGCGGTACGCCTGCAACGGGTGGCAAGAGCGCAACGGGTGGTGCAAACGCGGGCGGCGTGGCCACGGGCGGCAGCGCCGCCACTGGTGGCAAGAGCGCAACGGGTGGCAGCACGCAGGCAGACACAGGAGGCAAAGCGACGGGCGGAGCTACTAGCGCAACCGGTGGCGGTAGCAGCGTGTCGTGTCCATCGACTGTCCTGACAGCGGGTGACCACACCGAGACCATCACCTCGAACGGTCAGTCCCGCAGTTTCATCGTCCACATCCCCACGAGCTATAAGGGCACCTCGGCCACCCCGGCCATTCTCGATTGGCATCCACTCGGCGGCACCGGCAGCGGGCAGGAGGGCTCGTCGGGCTGGAAGGCGAAGTGCGACAGCGTCGGCTGTATCGCCGTTTTCCCCAACTCGTCCTCATCACAGGCCAGCGACAACTCCTGGAATGCGGGTTACTGTTGCGACAACGCCGAGCACAATCAGGTCAACGAGGTGCAGTTCGCGCGGGACATTATCACGTGGCTCAAGGCCAATGCCTGTCTCGATGCGAAACGCGTTTACGCCAGCGGTGGCTCCAATGGCGGCGGCATGACGTACCGGCTCGCTTGCGAGGCCTCCGACGTGATAGCCGCCGTGGCGCCGGTCGATTTCAGGTGCGTCACTGGAACGGACCCACTGGCAAACGCCGGATCGGTTACGGCCGCGAACAACACGGCGTGCAAGTGCTCCAATCTCAACCGGCCGATCACCGTGGTCGCGTGGGATGAAGGCCAAGATAACTCGATAGTCCCCTACAACGGTGGTCAGACGCCGAACCTTGCCACGGACTGCCCCGCCACCGGGAATTGCGTCGGAATCGGCTTCACGAGTGCACAGGTAAACGCTCAGACGTGGGCGAACTTCAGCGGGTGCACCGGGACAGCAACTACAGACCCGAACAACTCGCTGTGCAAAACGTGGACATCGTGTCAGGGCAATACGACGGTTTCCCTTTGCACCAATAACTCGGCAAGTCACCTCGGCGTATATGGGAGCAATTGGAACGACGTGGCTTGGACTCGGATGAGCACCCAATCGTTGCCGTAGGAGAAGGTCACGCGCTGCGCTCTGGCGTGCCCGGCTAGACTGACGGGCGCGCTTGCCTCGGTTGGCACGAAGCACCAATAGCGCACCACTAGCAGTGGCCTTTGATTTTGGCGTGACGGCACGGAAACGCCGGTCAGCTCGTGGTCAGTGGGGTGCCGCCGCGCCGACAGGGACTTCCTTACCCCAGATGTCGATTTCTTGATGGATACGCGCGGCAGGTGCGACTGCAACCAGGCACTTCTCAGATTCAAAGGTATTAATGAGAAACCTACATCAAAATATTGCAGCAACACTGGGCGCGATGCTGCCATTCCTTGCAGTCAGCCATGCCTGGGCGCAGACCGCGACAATTAGCGTTGGCAGCCAAAAGCAGTACATTCGAGGCTACGGCGGCATATCGCATGCGGCTTGGTACGGTGACCTAACGGCCGCTGAGCGGACCCTCGCCTTTGGGACGGGAGCTGGTGAGCTCAATTTCTCTGTTCTGCGAATTCCGGTAACCGACGGCTCGCCTGATTCTGTCAATGTGGCGACCGCGAAGGCGGCCATTGCGGCTGGCGCCATCGTTTTCGCGACGCCTTGGAACGCCGCCCACACATATACGTCCTCCGATTTCGCGTCGTACGCGACTCACTTGAATACCTTCGTGTCCTATATGCAAGGGCAAGGCGTCACCCTGTACGCTATTAGCGTTCAAAACGAACCTGACTATGGAGCAACGGCTGGCTGGGGCTCGTGGACAGCAGCCGCGTGTCATGATTTCGTTCTAAACTACGGCGCGACGATTACAGGGGCAAAGCTCATGAGCTGCGAGTCGTTCAGTTACAACAAAAGCTACTACGACCCCATCCTGAATGACTCCGCAGCGCTCGCAAACATTGGCGTATTCGGTACCCATCTTTACGGTACAGCCGTGAGCGCCTACGCCTACCCGCTTTGGAATTCAAACGGCGCTGGGAAAGAGATGTGGATGACCGAACACTACACGGATAGCACGACAGATGCGAATTCGTGGCCTAACGCCTTAGGTGTTGCGACGGAACTCCACAACGTTATGGTGACAGGCCAGATGAACGCGTACGTATGGTGGCCCATCAAGCGCAGCTATGGCATAATCAACAATGGTGCGGTTACCAAGCGTGGCTACTGCATGGGGCATTGGTCAAAATTCGTCCGCCCCGGGTTCCACCGAGTGGATGCTACGGCGACTCCGGTAACCAACGTGGACGTTTCTGCTTACACGAACAATGGTGAGGTCGTAATCGTTGTCGTCAATAATGCCACTTCGTCGCAATCGCTCACTTTGTCCGTTTCCGGAGCCAACGTTGCTTCGTATACCAAGTACACGACGTCGGGGAGTAAGAGCTTGAGCAACGACGGCACCGTTACGGCTTCCAACGGCTCAATGAGTGTTTCTTTCGACGCACAAAGCGTCACTACATTGGACGGTAAGGGGACAACCTCTGGTACAGGCGGCTCGCCGGGCACAGGCGGTTCGCCCAGCACAGGTGGCGCAGCCGCTACCGGCGGTGCGAAAGCGACGGGAGGCGTTCCAAGCACCGGTGGCGCAAATGCTGCGGGTGGTGCAACCGCAACAGGCGGCGCGAAAGCGACTGGTGGAGCTTCCTCCGGCATCGGCGGCGCAATTGCTACAGGGGGTACGCCGTCCACGGGTGGAACTAAATCTACGGGTGGCTCGAGATCAATAGGCGGTTCATCGCCGACTGGTGGCGCCGGTGTTGTCGCGACTACAGGTGGCAATGTGTC
Source organism: uncultured delta proteobacterium (assembly GCA_963819085.1). GTDB lineage: Bacteria > Myxococcota_A > Polyangia > Polyangiales > Polyangiaceae > FEN-1139. The sequence goes on along the minus strand of CAWFUX010000048.1, from coordinate 100,590 downwards.
CACGGGCGGAGCGCTAGGCGCGACTGGGGGACAAGGCGCAACGACGGGCGGATTAGGAGCTCTCGGCGGCGCCACTTCTGTCAACTCAACCGGTGGAACCAGTAGTCTCGCTGTTGGCGGTATTGCCGCCACATCGGGCGGGTCACTCGGCACCGGAGGTGAAACGAGTGACGCGGGCACCGCGGGTGGCGCAGCGGGCGCCGGCTCGTTGACGGAGGCCGGGAGCTGCAGTTGTCGCACGGCAGGGCTTCCCACTAAGTCGAAGTCGCTAGCCGCGTTCGCCCTGCTTGGCCTGTTGACTCTTGGAACACGCAAGCGGCGTCGCGGATGACTGTCTTGAGTTGACGTCTCAAGGACGCTCACTTCAGGCTTTTTCTGGAGTGAGCGTCACGGGACCGGTGAGTAGTCTCAATGCCGCGTTCAGCGCGTTTGCCGTCGGCGTCGCGAGCGCAGCAGTAACAAACCGAGCAGGCTTACGCCGGCAAACGTACCTGAGCGCGAGGGCTGCCCCGCAACACGGCAGCTGCAGCTTCCGGCATTGTCCGAATTTCCAGCGCCGCCAGTGGTAGACGCGCCAGCCACTTCGGTGCTGGTTGTGCCTGCACTGTTTGCGATTCCGCCGCTAGCGACTGCTCCTGCAGCGGCACCTCCGACATTCGCGCCGCCACCCGCGTTTGCGCTACCGCCCGCGTTTGCGTTTCCGCCAGTACCGTTCATGCCGCCAGCACTCGTTGCGCCACCGAATTCGAGGGCTGCGCCGCCTGTGCTCATCGCGCCGGCCGTGTTCATTGCACCGCCGGTTGTTGCTTTGGTCCCACCGGTTGCGAGCGCCGCGCCGCCCGTGCTCATCAAGCCTCCAGTGCTGATTGTCCCGCCTGCGCCGGGGTTACCACCCGTAGCTTTTGCTCCTCCCGCGGTGAAGGTACCGCCAGTACTCGACGCACCGCCGGTGCTCTTCGCGCCCCCGGTGCTCGACATGCCGCCCGTGCTTTTCGTGCCGTTGCTCGAGGTTCCCCCGGTGCTCGGCACACCGCCGGTGCTGCTGGCACCGCCGGTGCTGCTGGCACCGCCGGTGCCGCCGCCTCCGCCAGCGCCGCACTGTGCGATTTCTGGATCAGTGGCACTCGTGCTGTTGAGGGCCAAAAATGGGACGACGTATGACGAGTTGAACAGTGCATCGGACGGGCCGTGATCGCCGCCGATCGACGTTATTGCCTCGAGCACCACATAACCGCACGAATTTTGCCACCTTTGCCGCGTCGCCTGGTGGCTCCCCAATGTTAGCCCCGTTTCCGTCGTCGTCGGGTTCGTGCTTAGGCCGAGAACATTGGTCCATTCCTTAATCCCTTCGCGCAGATTAGTGTAGGCGATGGTCGTATCGCTATCGCCGTGGAAGAGCTGAACACGCGGGCGATGGCCGGAATACCCCGGGTACATGGCCCGAACTTTGTCGCCCCACTGCTGCGCCGTTTCATTAACGCTGGAGACGCCGTTGCTTCCTGCACAAGTGCCGCCCCAATTGCTGGCGCTGCTCCAACCTAAGGACCAGCATCCTGCGGGAACTCCGGCAAAGGAGGAGCCTCCTTTGAAAATATCCGGATAGACGCCCATCAGAGCTTCGGTCATCATGCCGCCGGACGAGTCTCCCGTCGCGTAAACGCGATTCGCATTCGCGGAGTACTTGGTGATCGTGTATTTCACCATCTCGGCGACAGCCTGCGTGTCACCACCGCCGTCGTGCGTGAGCGACGCCGTCGAGCCGACGTCCCAACACTTTGCGGAAGTGGCGGGGTTGGTCGTCTGGGGGAAGATCATGATGAAGCCGTACTGGTCGGCAGCCGACACGATGCCACCGCCTTGCGCCTGGCCGAAAACGGCGGAGGCGCTCCCTCCGCAATAGTGTGAGACAACCAAAATCGGAGGATTCGTAGCCAGCTTATCTGGCACGTAGATATACATGGTGATGTATGTGGGCACGTTGCCGGCAGACCACGCGCTCGTGGTCACGGCCTGCAACGAGGCCGCCTCGGCCGGTTCGACCCTCAGTGCAGTCGCCGCCAGAGCAAGAATTGGGACGGCCGCTACATGGAATCTTCTTTCAAGCATGTAAATCTCCCGGCGGATTCACGGAAATTCAGCCGAATATCCGCATTCGGCTCGCAGTGGCAGGATCGTCGCGTTTCCGTCAACTGATTCGGCTTTGGCTGACTTTCGCGAGCGGTAGCTGCACACGTCGAGCCTAACGAAGTTGACCCCTAGCGGGCGCAGCCCTCCGAAGCCGAGCGAAAGACACCCCGATCTAGGGCAGCAGCGACCCGATAACGGAATACCAATGGTCGGCCATGAATTTGTAGCCGGTCGTGTTCGGGTGAACGCTGTCCGAGCCGATCATGGTCGAAGTAGTAAAGCCGGTGTACATGTCCACGATTGCGATGTGCTTGCCGGCGTTGGCGCGCTGCTGCACGAGGCCTGGGATCGATTGGTTATAGGCCTGGATAACGCTGTTGGTACCGTATCCGAGAGGGATGATCTGGGCGACTACCAGGTACGCATCGGGCGCATTGGTGATGATCTTGTCAAGCAGCCCCGACAGGTCGCTGGTCATCTGCGTGGCAGAATAGGTGCCCGAGTCGTTCGTGCCGATGTGTAGCAATATGATGTTCGGGATACCGCCGCTGCCGGTGGAGAAAGCCGGGGTAGGGATGACCGTCGTGATTCCCGTGCTCCCGCCGCTGTTTGGGTTGACCTCCGAGATGCCCCAGCCACTGTGGCCCTCATTCTTTTGCGGGAAGGTCTGGCCCGAGACCGTGGTCGGACCATTCGAGAGCGACCCGGTGAACGTGAGCTTTTTACCGGCAGCGACAGCCGACGCAAACAGCGGGCCGCGGTACCCGGCGTTACCCGGATCGCCTACGCCGTAAGTAATCGAGTCACCGAACGGCATCACTTTGCACGCGGTGCCGTCCGTGGGACACGGTCGGTACCCGGTTGAACCCCCAGTGCCGTTGCCACCGGTTGCGGACTTACCGCCAGTCGCGGCACCGCCGGTCGCTGCTCCACCAGTTGCGGACTTGCCGCCGCTAGCAGCGCCGCCCGCCGCAGAACCCCCCGTTTGTTTGGTACCGCCGGTTGCGTTGGTTCCCCCGGTTGCCGTGAATCCGCCGACAGCATTGCCTCCGCCGGTTGAGATTTGCCCGCCGGTCGTCACATTGCCACCGGTCGTTGTGCTGCGCCCACCGGTAGCGCCGCCGGAACCCAACATGCCTCCGACTGCGTTGGCGCCCCCGGTACTGGCTAACCCGCCTGTCGCGACGCCAATTTTGCCACCCGTCGCTGCGTTACCACCCGTCGTTGGCGAAGCCCCGCCGGACGCTGCGTTGCCTCCGCCGGTTGCATTGCCTCCCGCCGCCACTGAACCCCCGGTCGCCGATTGACCTGCAACAGCCGATTGACCGGCGGCAGACGTGGCGCCTCCGATTGCGCCGGCTGTTCCCCCGTTGTCGTTGGACGGGCCCGAACCCTGATCGCCCGAGCATCCGACGAAAACTGCCGCAACCAGGGACAATAAACAGCTCCAGGTTGATGCCGCAACAAACCGCCGTTGGCGAGGGAGAAGCAAGACCGGGATTTGCTTTATTGTGTTGGCCGCCGGGTCCCCAACCCCGGCGGCAGCATTCGGTTGCGTACTGGAGAGGAATTGTTGCGTCCGTAACTTGGAGATGTGTAATGGAATCATCGACATACAGAGCCGTTTGAGCAGTGGCAACGGCCGCCTTGGTCTGTCAGCAAATCGAACGACTCCCGAATTTTCCGTGCCGATGTGCCATCGGCTGCAGCAATTTCTGGGCATGACGGCCCACGTTCCTCCGAGGGCGCTCAAGACTAGATTCGTCGCGCTCCGACGGTTCCGGCCTCGGTTTGAGGCCAGTTTGCCTTGTCGAACTCACGGTTCGTCTTTTGCGGGCTCTGCCAGGCGGCGTCTTGGTAAAGGGTGCAGGTCGGGCCGCAGATGGTCGACAAATTCTTACGTAACCCAGCGTTCGACTTCCCGCGCCAATTGGTGAAAATCAAATGCCTTTGGGTTTATTCCGTGCTGGATTGATGCGCCCATAATTGTGGAAGTCATGACGAACGCGGCAAGCTTTGGATCGAGATCCGAGCGCACCTCGCCCGCTTTGGCAAGACCCGTGAGCACTCGCTCGAGCTCTGCGTTCCAAAATTTATACAGCTGACGAAAGGCCGCGCGCGTGATGGGCTCGCGGTGGGCCCGCACCACGAGCTCAAGTAGTACGGTAATCAGATGGGGGGTCTTTTTGAACGTCTCCCAAGAGTTTTCGAAATGGCCGCGAACGCTTTCTGAACGCAGATGGGTTCGCTCCGGGGCCGTAAATTTTCCGGTTGCGTAACTCAGCAGCGCAACCAAGAGTTCCTCCTTGGTGCCGAAGTAGTAGTGGAGCGTCGAGATATTTACGCCCGCTTGCTTCGCAATGTCACGGGTGCGTAGCCCCTCGAACCCGTGCTCGGCCACGAGTTTGAAGGCTGCCTCGAGCAACGCCTGTTCGACGGTTTTCGCGCGTTGTCTCGTCGGCAGGTTTAGCCTGAGGGTGTTGGACATCGCTGGCGACCTTCTTCTTGGGCACCCATTGAAACTAGAGCAAGTTCACACTCTTTTGCAAGGGGGCTTGACGAATTAACCCGCCAAAACCATGCATCAATCAGTTGATTGACCAATGGAGTTGTGATGACCACACGCCTTTTGCGAATTTCCCCGCTGGTGCTTCAATGTCGCAAAATCACCCTTGCCTCGCTAAGTTCAGCGGCTTCAAGGCCCGGGTGCCTGACCGGCGGCGCACAAACTGACGGCACTCGAAGACGCAGTCGTGCGCGCCCGTGGCGGCGCTCCTTAGGAATTGTTTCGGGCTTCAGCATCGCCGCCGTCTTTTCGGCGCCGGTCCTTGCAGAGGACGCCCCGAACCGCGAGAGTGATGCCGATCATCGTGCGCCCTTGTCTGTAAACATCGTCAACATGCGTTCTAACAAGGGGCGCGTCGGGTGCACCATTTACGATAACGCAAAGGGATTCCCCAAGGATGCTAGCGCAGCGCTGCAGCGACTGTGGTGCCCGATTGCGTCTCAAAAATCGAGTTGCCGCTTCGAGTCGCTCCTCGCCGGTACCTACGCCGTTGCCTGCTTTCATGACGAAAACTCGAATGGCAAGTTGGACTTGGGGCTGTTTGGCATTCCAAGCGAAGGGGTAGTTGCGTCAAACCAAGCCAAGGGATTCATGGGTCCACCCAAATTCGATGCCGCGAAGTTCCGGTTCAGCGGTGCGCCGAGCCAAATAACCCTCAAGATGGAATATTGACCGTGATCGTTGATCCGCTCCGCACAGGCCTTGTCTGGTCGATTATGCTCGTGACTGTCGCATGCCCTGCGCAGACACCAGTCACGTCACAAGACATGGCACAAGTGTCGAGTCAGTCTGGGAACCCGCTCGGTTACACTAACGAGTCATGGCCTCGGCGTGAACAATCCTCGCCTGGGGCGACGCTGCCAAAGTTAAGTTATTTTTTGGAGCGCGCCAAGAGCTACAGTGCGGAGAACCGCAGCGCGACTGCTTTGGCGCAGCAGCGCGGGGCCGAAGCCGATCAAGCGCTTTTGGTACTGTTTCCGTCGTTGTCGGCAACGGCCGGTTATACGCGCAATCAATACGAGGTTATCGCCCAAATCCCGAATGGTCCCAATTCTCTCCGCTCGGCTACGTTTACCCCGACGAATCAATGGGACGCCACGGTTTCGCTGGATGTTCCAATTATTGACACTAGAAATTTCCTTCAGTTGAAGGCCGCTCGGAGCAATCGGCAAGCAGCGCTCGCCGATGCGGCGAACACCGAGCAAGACATCGCGACTCAAGTCGGCACGGCTTACTACCAACTGGTGGGCGCCGATGCCTTGCAAGCTTCCGCAGAGCAAGCGGCCGCCACGGCTGAACAAAACCTGCAAATCGTCCAGACGCGCCTGCAAAGTGGGCTCGCCTCCGAGCTCGACGCGGACCGGGCGCGCACGGAGATCGAGCGCGACCACCAGTCGGTCGAGGAAGCGAAGCTACTTGGGCAGCAGGCGCGACGCGCACTGCGCCGTTACACGGGCGTAGAGCCCACGGGAACGATCCCGAAACTCGAACCCTCGGGTGTGTCCGAGGGCGCGCTTTTGCAATGGACGTCGGGCGTCGAGAGTATGCCGGCTATTCGCGCCGCCGTGGCAAAAGTAAATACGGCACAGATGTTGGCGGACGCGGCGTACGCGCCACTCTTGCCGAGCCTGTCAGCCTCGGCCCGCGAACGAATCACCAATGCAGTTGGGTTTGGCCAAAGCCCGTATTGGGCGGCGGGGCTAACGGCGACCTGGCATCTGAGCGCCTCGGACGAAGCGGCGATTCGAGCTGGGCAGCAATCGCTGAGCGTTGCGCGCGCCGAACTCGATCGAGTGCGCCGCGTCGTGCGCGACGGAATCGAAGATGAGTATGACCAGGTTCGAAGTCAGCGCGTTCGCGTATCAGCCGCGCTCGCGCAGCAACGGGCCAGTCAGCAAGCGGCTGATGTTGCGCGGGTTCGGTACACCGCGGGTACAGCAACTCACCTCGAGTTGCTGCAGGCCGAGCGCGACGCGTTTGCCGCGCAAGTGGCGTACGTGCAGGCCTGTGCCGATCTCGAATTGGCCCGGTTTCTATTGCGATTGCGCGCGGGGCGCGCGCTTGGGAGCGAACCGTGACCAGGGCCACGCCGCGGCGTCAGGCTCCGCCGTCATTGCGCCTGAAGGCAATGGCCCGCGTGGGCTTTCGCATGATGTTCCACGATCGCTTGAAATTCATCGGCACCGTGAGCGGCGTCGTGTTTGCCGTGTTGCTCGCGGTGCAACAATTCGCAATCCTCCTCGGTCTGCTCGAAAAGAACACGATGTTCGTGGAGCATGCGGGCGCCGACCTCTGGATTGCGCCGCCGAACACGCAACTGCTTCAACCCGGCGAAAAACTCGGCGAACAGCTATTGATGCGAGCGCGCACCACCCCGGGTGTCGAAGCCGCCGAGCCGCTGATATTTACGGGGGGCACCGTCAAGAAACCGAATGGCGGCGCCGAACCCGTTACGTTGATTGGCACTCAACTGCCGCTGATGCTCGGTGGGCCTTGGAATCTGGTTGCCGGCGATCGAGGCGCGCTCGCCGAGCCGAATACGATGGTGTTCGAGGACTCCGAGCGCGAGAAATACAACGGCCTCAACTTAAATAGCGTACGCGAGCTCAATGGCTATCAAATCCGCGCCGGCGGCTTTACGTGGGGGCTGTTGCCGTTTGGTCCCGCCTATTGCTTCGGCGACATCGATCTGGTGCGCGCCATGACGGGGACGCCGGTTAATCGCATGAACTTCGTGCTGATCAAGGCGCGCGCCGGGCAAGATCTCGGTCGGCTGCAAGCAGCAGTGCAGGCGCGTGTGCCCGAGGGGTTGGTGTTGAAGCGCGATGCATTCAGGAAGTCAATCATCGTCAATCTGCTCCAGCAGCAACTTGGCCTTTCTTTTGGCATCTCGACATCCTTTGGACTGCTAATTGGTTTTATCATCGTGGCACTCTCGATGTTCTCGTCGGTTCTCGACAGCCTTCGCGAATTCGGCACGCTCAAGGCAATTGGGTGCACCAACGGCGATCTTACGTTGCTCTTGCTCGTGCAATCCGTGGCATACGCATTGATCGGATCGTTCGTGGGCCTAGGGCTGGTTACCCGCGTTGCCGCTGGCATCCGTAACCCAAAACTGGTGCCGATCATTCCGAATATCGTGGTCGGTGTGGTGCCGATAGTGATGCTCTTCTTATGTGTCTTTGCGTCACTTTTGGCGCTGCAGCGGATTCGCAAACTCGAACCAGCAACGGTGTTTCGGTGACGCAAAGTACCTTAGTCGAGGACACGAGGTCTGTGCCCGAGGCCCGTTGGGCCGTCGATGCGCGAGGCGTGCAGAAGGTGTTTGGAGAGGGGACGCTCGCCTGCCATGCGCTACGCGGCGTCGATTTTCAGGTCAAACCTGGTGAGTTCGTGATGCTCGCGGGGCCTTCGGGCAGTGGCAAAACCACGCTGCTTTCGATTCTGGGTTGCGTGCTGACGGCCAGCGCAGGCGAGGTTTCATTGTTCGGGCAACGCATTACTCGTCGTTCGGAAACTGAGTTACCCGAGCTCCGCTTGGCGAATATCGGCTTCATTTTCCAGGGTCATAATCTCATCGCGTCCTTGACGGCTAGCGAGAACGTGGCCCTGCCGCTCCAAATGCGCGGTTTTCCCATGAAGGAAAGCTTTGCCGAAGCGGCGAGTTTGCTCGCGCGCGTCGACTTGACGGACAAGCAAAATAGCAAGCCCCATGAGCTATCCGGTGGGCAACGGCAACGGGTGGCAGTTGCTCGGGCGCTCGCTGGCGCCCCCCCTTGATACTCGCGGATGAACCCACTGCGTCGCTCGACGCGCAAGCTGGCCTTCATGTGACTGAATTGTTGAAGGAGTTATGTCGCGAAAATGGGAGCACAGTGGTTGTCGTCACGCATGATAGTCGCATCTTTCACTTGGCAGATCGCATGGTTTATATCGAAGATGGGCTGATTCGCCCGCCCGAGGAGGTGCCGTCATGAGCGCGCGAAAGTGGGTAGCTCGAGTCTTGTTGGTGGGTGCCTTCTTGTTTCTGGGCATCAACATCGTGCGTTCCGTTTTTGCTCGCGCACCTACCGACGCCAACGCAAAGGACCGTCAAACGGCTGCCCGCGTCGTGCCGGTCATTGGTGGTCTGGACGAACGCGCGGCTGTCCCGCGGGGCAATTTCATCGGCGGCAATGCGATCATCGAGCCCGCCGATCGAGAGACCCACGTTGCGGCGCTGATCAGCGGAAAAATTGCCAAGATTTTGGTCAAAGAGGGGCAATTCGTCAAGCAGGGGGCGGTGTTGGTAGAGCTCGATCACGCGACGCAAGACGCACAGCTCTCCGCCGCGGAGGCCGATGTAAAGGCTGCGGAAGCTGACTTGATGCGGACGCTGCACGGTAACCGTCACGAGGACGTGCAAGCGGCCATTGCGGACGCTGAGGCAGCATCGGCACGCGCGGAGCTGTCGGAGGGTGTCGCGCAGCGGCTTACTGAGGCCGCTCGCGGTGGTGGTGCCACGCCGGACGAAGTCGATCGCGCGGTCCGGCAAGCTCAGGCCGACAAGGCCAGTGCAGCAACCGCCGATGCTCGACGTCGTGCCTCGATCGCGGGCTCACGGTTGGAGGATGTGCTGGCGTCACGGGCCCGCCTCAATTCTGCGAAGGCCAGGCGCGATCAGATGCGGGTGGCCGTAGACGAGTCGCTGATTAAGGCTCCTTTATCCGGTGAGATCCTGCAGTTGAAATTCCGCGTCGGGGAATATTATCAACCCGGCGGCTCGGAGCCCTTGGTCGTGATGGGTGACACTCGACAATTGCGCGCCCGCATCGACGTTGATGAACGAGATATCGCAAAACTCAGGCTGGGCGCTGCGAGCATCATTCGTGTCCCGGCTTTTCCTGGTCGTGACTTCACGGGTAAGATCGTAGAAATTGGTGAGCGCATGGGAAGAAAGAACCTTCGCACCGATGACCCGGTAGAGCGAAACGACACCAAGATACTCGAGGTCGTTGTGCTATTGGATCCTACCCGCGACCTCGTCGTTGGACAGCAGGCAATGGGGTACATTTCTGAGCCGAATCCGCCGCAACGCGCACCCAACCGGGATCAGTGACGACGGGGCCTCCCACGTGCGGTTTGCTAAGGTGAGTTCCCGGGTTTCGGGCGCAGAGAACCACTTTGAGTGCGCTCACCGATCGACACATAGTGATTCGCTTGTTGTCCGACATAGATCTGGCGGGGCCGGTAAATTCGACCTTTGGTGTCGTCGCGAACTTCCTTGAAGTGCGCGATCCAGCCCGGCATGCGCCCAATCGCGAAAATGACCGTGAACATCTCGGTGGGAATACCGAGCGCGCGCATGATTATCCCGCTGTAAAAGTCTACGTTGGGATATAGTTTCCTCTCGACGAAGTAAGGGTCGGAAAGCGCCGCCTCTTCCAACTTCTTCGCGATATCGAGCAGTGGGTCTTGGGTGCTGCTCTCAGCAAGCAAGCGGTCACATGCCTTCTTGATGATTCGCGCTCGGGGATCGTAATTCTTGTACACCCGATGACCGAAGCCCATCAGCCGTTTACCACTGTTCTTCTGTTTGGCCGCGGCGATAAAATTAGACCCGTCGTCGCCGGCCCGATGGATCTCCTGCAGCATCTCAATCACCGCCTGGTTCGCGCCTCCGTGTAGCGGACCCCACAGCGCACACACTCCCGCGGCAGCCGTGGCAAACAGGTTTGCGTGAGCGGATGCAACCATGCGCACCGTGGATGTCGAGCAGTTCTGCTCGTGATCCGCGTGGAGCAGGAAAATCAAATCGAGTGCCCGCAATACTTCAGGTTCCAGGTCATAGTCTTGGTACACATCCGAAAACATCATGTGCAAGAAATTGGCCGTGTAGCGATAAGTTGGCTTCGGGTATATGATCGGCATGCCTCGCGACTTGCGATACGAAAATGCGGCGATCGTTCTAACCTGAGAAAAGAGCCGAGCGGCATGGACGTCGAATTCTTCCGGACTGGTTTCTCTCATCAAGCTTGGATAAAAGCAGCTAGAAGCATTAAATCATAGCCGAAAGGATTGCCATGGGGTGCGCATTCGCGGGGAAGCCCTCGAAGTGATGCTTCATGTCCTCGTGCAGGTTCTCGTTCTGCGTCAGCAGTTGCGAATAACGTTGCAGCTCTGCGGTCGTGGGTAAGTGACCGTAGATTAGCAAGTATGCCACTTCGACGAAACTCGACTTCTCGGCGAGCTCTTCAATCGGAATGCCCCGATAATTCAGAATTCCCCGTTCGCCGTCGATGAAACTAATCGCACTTCGGCAAGACCCCGTGTTGCCATAGCCCTCATCTAACGTGATACATCCGGTCAATTCTCTCAATTTCGAAATATCGATGCCCACTTCGTGTTCGGAACCTTCGAACAAGGGCAACTCGCGAACCTCACCGCTAATTTCGAGCTTGGCCATTCCGTTTGGGTTAACGTCTGACATTTGGGTGCGATGGTATGAACGACCCAAGCTGCGACACAAGCCGAAATCGATGGGCGCTTAGGCTGTACGGCCATGAATTTGCACCCTACCTGAGAGCCGAGCCGGCCATCGCGCCATCGTCTGCTTCGCCCGAGAAGCACTGTGCAAAAAGGCCGCAGACCGGGCGACGATCGCGCCCGGTCCGCCGGATTTCTGCTGATCTCGAGTGGTGTTCAGTCGTCTACTTTGTGGCTTGCTCGCATCGGGTACGGCGCGTTGCCCTTGAGGCCCTTCCAAAGGAGCCGGTTGAACTTGCCTGTCGGCACGCGATCGGCATCCGAGAAGTCGAGACCCGCGGTGGCGTTCGCCCAGTACGCGGCGTCGTGTGTTGGGGCAATGGCAGGCCCCGTCCCGTAGACTGCGCCAAGGTCGGTGACTTGAGAAGCCACCTGCGTCGTTTGCAAAATGGTTGAGGCCACGGCCGTGTACGTCCATTGATTCGAAGAGTGGATGTCGAACACATCGGTCATTGCCGGCTGGAAGGCTGTGTTCAAGTTTAGGTGCTCCGTCCCGAACAGATCCTCGATAGTGCGGATCGCGTTGACCTGGGTGTAAAATGTGCTGACCACCGCACCCTGCTTCACGTAGGGCCCAACAACGTACGTGGTCGAGCGATGGGAGTCTACGTGGTCGGGACCATCCTGGCAGTCGTCTTCGATCACGATGAACAGCGTGTCTGACGCGTACCGGCTCTGAGCCACGGACTGGACCATCAGTCCGACGGATACGTCATCGTCTGCCTGTTGTGTTTCGGGCGTATTGATACCAGCGAGCGCCGACCCGAAGTTGCCCATGTGGTCGTGGCTCACGCGCACCAGCGACAAGTTCGGCAAGTTGCCGTTTGTGACGTACTGGTCGAATTCCCGCTTCCACTCCGTGTAACGCCACAGATCGGGATAATTCAGGTCGTATCCGCGGTAGTAGACGTCAGTCATCGGTGCAAGCACGGGGTCGAGCGCCGCTACTTCGACCTGTCCCGCCGAGTACGGATCCGAGATTGGCGCAGCCTTCGTGCCGATGCTGCCGATGTTGTTCACCAACATGCCATAGTTGCGCACCGTGCCGCCCGCTTGCAGTACCGCGCGGAAGATATAGCCGCCCTGGTCGCCAAACGGTGCATCGGACGACGCATGGTTGCCGGTACCGGTAAGCGCGTTATCGGTGCCACCGGGTAGGCCAGCGGTGATCAACGAGTAGTTGGTGGTTCCGGCTACTCCTGCCACAGCGTCGCGCTCAGCCACTGTGGCGAAGTTGACCGGAAGGCCACGGTTGGTGCCCTCCGATTCGTACGACAAGCCGCGGTTGACGAACGCATAGTTGATCTGCTGGGTGATGGTCTCGGTGTTGGTAACGCGCCCCTGAAGGCTCCACGACCAACCGTCCATGCTGCCGTCACCCGGATCCCTGAAGTTGTCGAGCGTCACGAAACGGCTCGCGATCTGGTGGAAGTTTGGGGTGATGGCTTGGCCAAATTGAGTAATCGAGCCGTCGGCATTCGCCCCGTTGCCGAGGTCACCAAGTATCTGATCGAACGTGCGATTCTCTTTGACGATGTAGATCACGTGCTTGATTCGCTTCTGTAGGAACTTCATCACGTGCTCGCTTTCGGGGTTGCCAGTGTAGAAATTGTTCTCGGCAACTTGCGCCGTTAGCCTGTCGAGCTCACGACCTTGTCTCGGCACCGGTGCGGAGACGAGAGACGCACGCTCGAGCTGGAACTGGTATTCATTCGATGCGCGTGCAGCAGCCCCGGCGTCGGCGTTACCGCCCGGATAGTTAATCTGGGTGATCGCAGCCGTGTTGCTGGTTAGGTGGTCGGGGTTCGGGCCCGTGACGCTCTTGCCATTGACGATGTACATGAACGAGCCATCCTCGCTGAACGTGATGTCGTGCGGCTCGTACGCCGTCGGGATAAGTCCAACGACGTCGTAGTCTGGTGCCCTGGCGGCACGTCGGCTCTCGTCGATGCTGATGACGGCGATCGAGTTCGAGCCCGAATTCACCGCATACAGCGTGTGACCGTCGGGCGAAAGCGTCACAGCGAATGTGCCGGCACCGGTGTGACGAGTGTTGTCGTCGCCTTCAGGGAGTGTGCCCTGCGGTGCGCGCGCATCGATCTTCGCGATCACGCTGTTCCTCTTCGTGTCGATAACCGCGACCTCGTCCGCATTGTCCTGTGCCACGTACAGCCTGCGCTGGGACGCGTCGAGCGTGAGGCCGAGCGCGTTTCCGTCGAGCTTGATGCGTTTGATGAGGTGGCCTGCGGTGGGTGAGCTAATGTCGATCGCGATGACCTCGCGATCGCGATCGGAAGTCACGTACGCAACCCCGTTGCCCTTCACGACCGCTGCGAATGGAAACGTGCCGCCGACGCCGCCGACCTGGCCTTCGTTACCGGAGAAGAACGGGCGCAGGTCGTGCTCATAGCGCACCGTTGCCGTGTCGGTATCGATGACGCTGATCGAGTCATTGTAGTTGTTCACGACGACGAGCGTTTTGCCGTCACTTGATAGCGCAGGGCCGCCTGCATTCGGAGCGACGCCATTACCGATGCCGACGTTGCCGTGATCGAGGCTAATGGTACCGGTCGCTGCCCAAACGTCGGCGCTCATCGTGAAGATGTTGACGACGTCATCGCGGCCACCCGCCGCGTACAACTTGCTGCCATCGCGAGAGAACACGAGGCCCACGTGGGAATTCGTTGGCCGCAGCACTTGCTTGAGAAGCGGCAACTGCCTGTTCGCGCCGCTCACATCATAAAGAAAAATGTACTGAGTCGAGTTTGCGACGTCGAGCGTGCCGTCGCTCGCATCGAGCGAGTTTTGCCCAGCGCAGAGCACAGCCAGTGTGTTGCCGTCCGGGCTGAGCTGCGAGCGCACCGCCTCACCCGCGACGAAATTTGGGTAGCCGGCGAGGCCAGGATTCAGCGCTTGCTGAACGGCGCCGCGCAGTGCGGTTGGGGTTACGAATTGCCCCGTCGCCAAGCGCTGGCGAGCGGGTGGGGTTACTTGCGATGGAGCAAGCGCTTCCTCGGTTTTTTGGGTTGACTCTTCCGAAGGCACGGTCGAGTTGCAAGCGGACAACAGAGCGGCGTAGCTCGCCGCGACGAAGCACAGACGTGAGCGCATGATTTTTTTCCTCCTACGAAACGCGTTGACTATAACATTCGATGTATCGTCGGCGCACTCAGATTCTCTTCGAAAACAAATGACTTTGCCGTATGACATACCGACTAACGAATTCGCGCAGCGAGTGCAGATTCGACAAACTTCGCAACGAGTTTGTGCGAGTTATGAAGAATCAATCCAGCGCGTGAAGAAGCAATTACCTTTGTGTGATGAACATGACGCCGTGTCGCGTGGAGCAACTCCTTCCCACTGCGGTGATTCGCGCAACTTCGCATTGCGAGGAGTAACCGCCGCCGTCGCGCGCGGTACCACGCGCGTTTTGGAGACTCGATGCAGCGGGAGGCTAACAACCAAACGCGTGCGTGAGAGTGCCAACCGAGTAACAATTCCGTTTCATCAAATCAGGGTGCTGCGCTCGCGCGTAACCCGTCAATGTCATTGTTGTCTTGCACGTGACGTTGCACAGTGGCCCGAGGCTGGACACCGCTTTGCTTGCCACAATTCGCATGATTGCATTACTGCCGAATGACCACTGCAGTCACATAATTGGTGCGAAGTTATCAACTTTCGTCACAATTCTTTCAAAGTTGCTCTTACCGCCGCTAACCGGCGAACGTGGGCGAAACGCAACAATGCCGACCGCAACAAAGGCACTGGGCGGCGAATCGGTGCGCGAATGTTCATTCGGCTTGCTCGCGTTGTTATGGGCGGCTTCGGCCACACGCGCGCGTTCTCTCTTGCCGCGGTGAGGCAGACCGGCAGTGCTCGTAGGCGCACCCCTCAGAAAAGTCCGGTTATCTTTGCGGAATTGAACGTATTGCTGCGAAAACCCTCGGTATTAGATTGGCTCGAGAGCCGCGTTGCGATTGGCGTACCTCTTGCCGGTGACTCACTCGGTACCCATCATTAATGGTGGGAAAAGTGGCGAAACGCGAGCGAACCCATGCTGAGTCTTCCCCAACGCGTTGCGGTGGGAAGGCTTGCTCGAGTTCGCGGCCCTACCTAAAGCAGTTCGATCATCACTTCACCATAGCGTTTGCCGAACTCACGCTGCGCGGCTAGGTTGAAGTGTGCGGAGTCCATTCCGGTTAGTCCGTTCGCTGATACGAAACGTGTGTTAGTAATTTCCGCGGGAAGCTGCGACAAAAGGGGGTTATGCCACTTTCCGCAGCAGCCTGTATAGAGCAGCTCGCCGGCCACGAATGGCACGTCACCAATACCGAGATCAGTGCGCAAATCGGTCACCAGCGTCTTGACCTTGGAAACCCACTCAGGCTTGCCGGTGTCGGATTCGCCTTGGTGGAAGATGATTCCGCGAATCCTGCCCACCCTTTGGGCTAACCGAGCGCGCTCGAGAACCCAATCGTAAGCGCCCGACCAATGGTTGTCCGGCGGGATCTTGAATTCATGACGCCGCGTCGAAATCACGCCTTTTTCGAAGAAGTCGATATCGACGCCGTTGATTGCGAGAGGAACCAACCCGATGGTGGCGTTAGGATACGCGGCGGCCAGGGCCTTGCCGAAGTAATCGCCGGGACCGACGCCGCCGTAGCAGTCATGCAGCGGCGGTTTGGCGGGGTACCATTCATTGTACGTGCGCCCGAGGTTTGCACAGTTGTCATAAGCAAGAACTACCACACGCGGATTCTCGACTTGGTCTTGTGCCGCTGGTTTCGGCGCACCCACCATATTGGACTGCCCAATTAGGAGGAAAATCATCAAGTCGGTTTTGCCCTGCAAATCCGATTTCACGGCTGCTGCGTTGCCGGTTGCCGCCGTGGGAACACTCGTGCTTCCGTTCGAAGTACGAGTTGCAGAGGGCGTTAGACAGGCAGGCATCGAGATTACGACAATACTAATAAGCAAGAATTTGGACACGCGCATGCTGGTAATTCCTAACCACTTCCTAGCATATACGTTGTGCCGGTCACGGGCTCCAATTCAAGTTCCCGGCGTCGAGCGCCACCTCGTAGTTGCCATGTGAATTCGATCTCCCCATTTTTAGCGCGACTGTGCCACGCTAAATTCGCTAAATCTTCTAATGACTGGCGGAGATTCTTGTCATTTCCGGCGCGCTCGGTTCAATCGACGGTCATTACCGAACGGTAGGATTCATTCTCAACCGGGTTTATCGATTCTTTTGTCGTGACGGCACTGAATCGTCGCGTGGGAAATTGCGCTCTTGCGTGCCGCCATGACCCCAAACAAAAATGTGTACTTGCCGCACGTGTTGCCCGCAGCCCGAGCGTCAACTCCGTCGCGCTGCGTGCGAGCGCAGGAATTTGCCCGGGGTCGTACCGCGCAGTGTCGAGAACACGCGGTGAAACTGCGCGTAGCTTCCAAAGCCTGCCCCTAGCGCTGCTTCGAGAAGGTTGTCGCCTTTCTGATCGAGCAACGTCGAGAAGCGCTCCAGGCGCAGGCGGTTGCGATACTCGACCAGTGACATTCCCATCTCCGACTTGAACACGCGGGCTATGCGGCTCGCGCTGAGTCGCAACTTTGCGCCGAGATCCTCCCCGGTCATGGCCGGATCGTTTGCGAGCAATTGTGCAGCTTTTACTACCACGGGCGACCTAGCGGAGCGCTGCGGGGTGTTCATGGTAAGCCCGCGCCGCTTTGCCAAATCTAGTGCGGTGCCGAGCAGCGAGCAGAGCACCGCTCCTCGCGACTGCTTTTCGTCATCGATCGGGGTGCCGGTCAACCCGGTGTCATTGAACATGGTGCCGAGCAGCTCTTTACCGGATCGAATCGGCGTGCAGCACACCCAGCCGCGACCGGCGACCCGTGTTTCCGTCGGCATGTGAACGACAATCGGGGCGTTGTTGACCACGGTCCAATAGGAGCCGTTGCGCATGGCGCGTTCTTGGGATTCCCGATCACCCTGCCAGATGTCGAACGTAATGAAGTGCTCATCGACGGTTGCGCCGTCCAGATCCGTCCCCCACGTACCCCGCATCAACCCGCTTGCTTCGTCGCGTAGAAAGATGGCGACGCGCATCAGGCCGATGCGTTCGCGCGCAATCTCTACCGCGTACTTCAGAATGGCATCGATATGATCGCACGCGATCATATCGTCGAGTGCCGAGAGCAGTGACGAGAGATCCGGCGATGCACGACCATCGAGCTCCATCGGTTGTAGAGCATCGGACATTGGGAGATTCGTCCAATCGACGCGTCTTTGAGCCGTCAAGAGCGTAAGCTTGTCATGACCCCATGTCGGCCGCCACGGCGATGCTCACCAGCTGGACAGGCCAACTGGACGTGACCGGTGGCCACGCACCATGACCCCTCATTTTGTGTCGTCGGTCTTGCGTGCGGAGCGCCGGCGACGCCACAAAATTCTCATCGAAAACGTTAGCACGACAAAGGCCACTGCCCCCGCGACGGCGGACGTGCGCAGGCCCCCGTCGAAGTCCGCCAAGGCGCGATCTACGTCCGGGGAACAGGTCACCGAGCTTCCGAGCGAACCGTATTTGAAGCTAAGAAGGCGGCGCCCAAACGCCTCCCACGCAAGTACGCCCAGCGCAAGCCCAACTAGCAGTTCGAGCACGAGGATTCGCGCATGATGTAAGAATCGCGACGACTGATCCATTCCGGGACGATAGGCGGCTCTGCGCGACTCGTTCAACCCATTTCTACACCCGCTCACTCGATGAGCGCGAAATCATCAAGTTCCATCCGCCCTTACGCCCACCGGTCACTTTGCGCTGCTTTCCGCCGCTGGGAGTGATGGTGCGGGTGGGGCAAACTTGCCAAGGACGCTGACAGAATGCAGGTGCTGTGGAAGGAAGCGATCGAAGGCTCCTTCGTACCAGCGATAGGCAACCCCTCCAATCAAGAGAATGAAGACGATGCGTTTCCAGGGCAGGCCCTTGTCAACGTAGCGATCTTTCGAATCGTGCCGCGAGCCCGGAGGTAATTTGGCTAAGGCCGTCAACGTGGTGCCAAAGGCCACGTTGATTCTAGCGTTAGCATTGACGGCCCAACCATTGGCGTCGAGGATTGGGCCCAGGTTTCGCTTGCGCAGCGTGATGTACGCGAGCACGACCGACGGCGTCGAAATGAGTAACATGACGCCCAAAATGGCGGCTGCAATCGCCAGCGGGCCGAGTTTGATGATGCCCGTGGCGTAGCCGACAACGGCCGTCAGGAAGGCTCCGAGAGCGCCCACGGCCACACCCAATGCGGCAACCGAGCCGACGTCAATTTCTTGGGTTCGGCCGGGGCCGCCAACTTATCCGCATTTGCGGCGCTACTTGCCGCCGCTGAAAGCATGCCTGTCGATTCATTGTTGGCTGTGGCCGCGCGCTTAGCCACTTGCTCTTCGATCATCCGAACGAACTTCTTGTACGGGGCCCAGAACGCTTGGCGAATGCTGATTGGGTTGTCGATTATCTTGGTGATAGTCGCATCCCAGTCACGCCCTCGGCGGTCGTAAAATAGGCCGTTTCTGCCGACCATTAGATTGTCGCTGCCGCCCGCGGTAAAGGCGGCTACGATATGCATCTTCTCGTTCGTACCGGGCCGCGCACAATCCGCGTAGACAAGATAAGCACCGGCCAGGCCTGCCATCAGCGCGTGTTTGGCGGGATCCTCCACGCGCATGCATAGCCGGCAGGCGCGTTGGTCGAGATACAATGTTCCGCACTGAAATACGGCGGGGTCGTCACCGTCGTAGAAGTCTTTGAAATTAACGAAATTAGTACAAATTAGAAAGAGATCGCGATGGTAACGCACCAGGCGCTCGACATTTTCAAGGCTTGCCGCTTCGTCTTCCAGGGCTTTGTCACTGACGATGAGGCGCTCGATTTTCTCACGGGCCTTCGATTCGAGGATTTCCACGATCCGCGCATCGCCGAGCTTCTCGATGCGCGGACATTGTTTACCGGCAAACCAGGCATCATAGGCTGCAAGCCGGTCCGTCAATGTTAGCCAATCAGACTCGGTCAAGTATTCACGCGGCCCAAGTATTGGCACTACTGCGGCTTCTTGGAGCGTCTTGAGGGCAGCACTGTGGGCCGGGTTTATCGTGCCAAGAAGCGGAAGGCTCTTGCCGGCAGCTACTTGCGCGAGCGGAAAACTGGCCACTTCGCTGGCACTGAGGCTCAGGTCTTTTGCCGCAAGCTCGAGGTACTCTTCTTCCTTGCGATTGAGCATTTGGGAGATGCGCGGATCGAAGGCCGCCAACCGGCAACGCGCAAAATAGTCGTCAACTTTCGTTCTTATGGCTGACACTGCTGCCGCGGCTGCGGTTGTCTTCTCGCGGCCAATCGGCAAAATACTGGAGTTGGATCGAGCGACTTCTTGCCAATCGGCGTATGCCTTGACCTCGTCGAAAAAACCCTCGATGTGTTCGGTAGATATCCCTTGTTTCCCCGAGCGATCTGGGACACCGCCGATGCAGTCCATAATGTCCCGAATGACCGAGCGGACGAACTCATCGTCCGTTGACAATTCGGTGATGACTCCATCGCCGTTGAATGGGGTATCGGCAAAAATACGGGCCGGATCGATCAAATCATCGGCCGATACGGCAATATCGTCTTTCTTGCCGAGATTGACCAGCACTTGCCGGGCAGAAGCAAGCAATGTCCGGCCCTCGTCCGTCTGGTCGTTGATGGCGCTGAGTGAAAGCTCCTTTTCGCCCTTTAGGAGGTCATCGGGATTCTTCAGATTCGAGCAAGCGAATTTGACGGCAGCGATCAGCTCGGGCGCGCGCACTCGCCCGTCCTTGTCCGAATCGATCAACGCAAGGGTGCGTGGGTTGACCTCCAGACCGCTCGTGGGGCAGGCGAGCGCGACCCAAAGCTTTTGGTCCAGTTGCTCGAGTGCCAACAGGTCCGCTCCTGTATCCAATTTGACCTGGTCAAACCCCCCCGCCCGAAAAAACGCCCACCTTTTGATGCTCATAGCGCCGAACCGTGTAGCACGGAATGGCTCGGTCAGGCACGTTGCCCCCCCCACCGATGTCACGTTATCGACATTTAGTTGCGGTGCCCTATATGTTTGCCATGACCACTCACGATCGCAGGCAATTTGTGCTCGGGACGGTTGGTGCCAGTTTGCTATTTGCAGGATGTGCCGCAACCGCAGCCCAGGACGTGAAGGCCCCCGGTGGACCGTGTGAAGGAGATAACGATGTTGCGCCACCCGAAGACCTAATGCGCGAGCACGGCGCGCTCAATCGAATCTTGCTCATTTATGAGGATTGTTCAGCGCGGCTAGATGGGCAAGCCGCGTTTCCCGTCGATGCGCTCGCGAAAAGCGCAGACATCATTCACAGATTCATCGAACAATACCACGAGAAGCTCGAAGAGGATTTTCTGTTCCCGCGCTTCGAGAAGGCGGGCAAGCTCGTTGATCTCGTTGCGACACTCCGCCGTCAGCATTTAGCCGGACGTACGTTGACAGATTCGATCCTGCGCTTATCAACGGCACAATCCATTGCAAAGGACTCAGACCGTCGCCAGCTCGTGGCAACGCTACGCTCGTTCGTTCGCATGTACCGACCTCACGAAGCGCGCGAGGACACCGTGCTATTTCCGGCCTTTCGCAGCGTCGTCACCGCCAAGGAGTTTCACGAGCTCGGTGAGCAGTTCGAGGACAAGGAACACGCGCTGTTCGGCAAAGAGGGCTTCGAAGGTGTGGTACTTCAGGTGGAAGCAATTGAACGCACGCTCGGTATTTTCGACCTGAATCAGTTCACACCCGGCTGAAAAAGTCTTGCGGTTCGGGCTGCGCCCTGTTCGCGTGCGGATGGTCCAAGCTGCAGACCCTACAACTGCCAAGCCCAGTGCAGGCGGTCGAGCCCGGAAGTGTTGTTAACTGTCAACGTGAGCGAACTTCCGCCCGTGTTCAGTGTCGTCATAGAATAGCTGTCCCCGTTACGCAGCCCCGGCCAGTAGCAGCTTCCCATGCCGTTGTTGTGCATGATGTCCGACACGGCTCTGATGTACGAGCGATACGCGTCACCATCGGTGTTGACACTGTAGTCCATGCCGGTCGTCATTGCGGCACCCCATTCGCCAACGATGGTTCGCGCGGAGTAGCTTCCCAGGGCCGTTGTCATGCTGTCGCGCCATTGTTGCTGGGTTGTCCAAGTGTCGTGCCAAAACCCATAAATGTGTAGCTGAAGCAAGCAACCCGCGAAACGCGAGTCGCTGCCTACCGGGGTCATGGTGTCGTCGTAGCCCGTTCCGGCAACGATCACGCGGCCCCGCGGGACGTTCGGGAAATTCGTCAACCACTGTGCGGCTGCATCGTTCCATCCACTGCCATAACCGTAAGGCTCGTTGTGGATGTCGAAGTAGACTAGGTTGTTGCTCTGGTACGCGGACACGACCGTTTGCCACATGTTAGTGAAAGCGGTGGCGCTATCGGGCATGCCATTTTGATACGCCCAGTACGCGACAATGACCTTCATGCCTCTGCCCACGGCCGTATCGATGACGGCCTTGTAGGCGTTCCACCAGGCACTGGAAACCGTCGGTTCGTTGATGGGAATGCGAATGGCATTCGCGCTCAACTTCGTCTGAAATTCGGACAAGATGGCATCAGCCTTCGTTTGAACCGTCGCGTACGTATCGGTGCTTGAAGATAGCCCGGAAAGCGCGAGCAGGCCGTTTACGTAGTTGTCTCTCGGATCTGCCCAGTTGACGCAGTGAAAGCTCGGCGCGCCAGCGATAGCGACACTTCCACCCGTTGCCGTCGTGCCGCCCGTCGCTTTGACGCCACCCGTGCTCATTGTGCCGCCGGTGGCTTTGGTGCCGCCCGTCGATAGTGTCCCACCCGCGGCCATTGTCCCGCCTGTGGCCTTGGAACCGCCTGAAGTCATTGTGCCGCCGGTAGCTGGAGCTCCGCCGCTCGCCGTCGTGCCGCCAGTGGCTTTGGTGCCACCCGTGGCTGTCGCGCCGCCGCCACTTGTCGAGCCGCCCGCGGCTTTGGTGCCACCGCTCGCAACGCTCCCGCCCGCTGCCTGTGTGCCGCCGCTGGCCTGACCGCTTGATATGGTCGTGATCCCACCGGTACTCGGGGTGCCGCCTGTCGCAATTGACCCGCCCGTTGTCGGCAGACTTGCTCCCGTGCTCTTGCCTCCAGATGCAGCGGAAGTGCCACCCAACGATGCACTACCCCCAGCCGCCGAATGGCCCCCGAGGCTAACCGACGAACCCCCAATGTTCACCGTACCACCCATCGCGGAATCACTGCCAGGAAGGCCGGCTCCAGAATTGCTCGAACCACTGCAGCCGATGCCAGTCGAGAACCCGAGAAAGACTAGCCCGAGCGTGCGAGCATTGGGTCGCATCATGGAATCAATCTCCTGCTACAACGGACTCAAGAAGTGCTGCGCTCAACGAATTACCTACACCAAGTGTATCCGTGCCGCCACAACAACAAATGGCAGTACGCCTTCGGCCGTAAGGTAATTATGCAGTCTCGTTGTCATTCCTTAGTCCAGTTTTGCCTGGCGCTGTTACGTCCACGTGGACAACCTCTGCGGACCGGAGCAATCGCAAAATCCAAAGGGACCTGGTGTGCCCCGTTAATTAGTCAAGCAGCGCCGCATCACGAAGCGTCGAACAGTGGAACCGTGGTGGTCGTCGGACCAACGCTCGGCGGCACTTCGAGAAGTTTCGCCGGGGTGTTCTAGACAGTCTGCGATGACGGCATAGCCCCCCTGAACATCCTGAGCATCCTCGGGGTATTGCGCGATGTAGTTCGCCAACGCTTCGCGAAGTGCGGGAGCGTCGGCTGCGTCCACGGCACCGTTGAGTTCACCGATCAGCCGATTTTCAGCGAAAACTCGCCGGTGGTCGGGTGTGATTGGGTGCGGGTGCACCGGGCCTGCCGGAATTGGATCTCGAGGTTCCGCTGGCATTATTGGCATGCCGTCACTCGCTCGCTCGGGGTTGGCTCGAGCGGGCAGCGTCGCGGCCCGTACGTTCGACTCGGGTTGCAAGGTCGCTTCGTCGGCGTGATCGGGCCGCACCTCGGCGGGCGCGTGCCGATGTGACAGCCAAAAACACAGACCCCCGAATAGCGCAGCTGCAGTGAGCCAGCTGGGGATTCGCGTTATTGGGTTGCGTTTGGGGGCCATGCTACTTCGTGACAGTCCAGGTGACGGTTTGCGTCGAATTCTTCCACGCGGTTCGCGAGCAATAGTTGCCGGTGACGGTGCTTGGGCACGTGGAAGTGCGATAACGAACCAAGTCGGTGGTTGCGTTGTCGTACGCCGTGGCAGTGATTGTGTGTGTGCCCGCGGCGAGGCCCGACGTGTCGTAAGTGGTGCCGCCATTGGTTGTCGTGGCGCCATCCACCGTCCAGTTGACGTTGATGACGGCCGGATCGATCACGTTGACGGTGAGCGTCCCCGGATTGGTGACGGCGCCGGCGGCGGGCGCGGTCGAGTCGATGGGTTTCACGATGCGCCAGATCGTCATAACAATCTGCTCTTGAGACACCGAGTTCCAACTCGTGTTAGGGTCATTGCCGAACAGGCTGTTCATCTTCGAGTTGTTCGACGGCCGATACTGGCCGGTATCGACGTACCGGCTGCCTTGGAATGTGCTCTGAAGGCCGGTGGCGCCCACTTGATTATACCCCATCCATAGGTCCCATTTGCCGCCGGTGGTTGTCGGGGTGCCCGTCGAATCTACCTCCGCGTATTCGGTGCCGGTTGCTCCGGTGCTGTTCGTATCCGGACCACAGATTGTACCGCTGCCGGCTGCGCAGTATTCATCTGCCAGCTGGTGGAAGCCGTGGCCACCCTCGTGCAGCGCGGCTTTCGGCCCATTCGTGTTGCCTCCGGACCAAAGCATGGTGGCAGCCCCCGTGTTCCACCATGAACTGCCGTTGAGCACGACGGCGCGCCAGTCGATGCTTAGGCTCGCTGGCAGCGCGTTGAACGCCGCGTTGACGCTCGTGTTGTTGCAAGTCGCAAGGCGCGAGGTGTCATCGCCGCAACACGCGAACGCACTGTTGCCGCTGCAGATCGCAGCGGTGCTAACGACCTTGACCGCGCAGATGTTCACGAAATTGCGATAGCGGGTATACGGCTGTCCGAGCGCGCTAAACCGCTCGGTCATCGCGTTGTTGATGTGCGTCTCGAACGTGCCGCCAGCAACCAAATCCGCAGTCAGGTATCCATCGCCGAGAATCACGTAACTGACGCGATTCGTAGTCGGGCCGTGATTCTCGACGACCCAGCCGTTCGGGCCGCAATCGAGCGTAGTCGTGGTGCCGCCGGTCGAACTCGTGCCGCCCGTGGCTTTGGAGCCACCCGTGGCAGTCGCGCCGCCGGTGGCTTTGGAACCACCCGCATTGCTCGCGCCGCCGGCATTGCTCGCACCGCCGGCAGTCTTGGTGCCGCCCGTGTTGCTCGCGCCGCCGGTGCTCTTGCTGCCACCGGTACCAGTGGCGCCGCCCGCGGTGTTCAACCCCCCGGTCCCAACGGCGCCCCCAATTGCCTTTGCACCGCCGCTCGTGCCAGCGCTCGTGCTTCCGGCAACGGCGCTCGCGCCTCCACTACCGACCGAACCTCCGATGCTCGACGCCCCGCCGCCAGTCGTCGTCGAGCTGTCGCTCCCGCTGCAACCCCCTAGAATCGCGGCAAAGAGCCCGAGGCTTCCCATCGAGTGCCACGTAAAATTGCAACCCCGGAGTCCTGCTTTTGGCAAAGTGCGCATATTCTTTTTCCCAGCTAGCAAGATGAATGACCGCCGTGCGGCCCGTTCGTGGAACTATTTTTAGAGTATCAGGATGCCGGCCGGGGCTTGACCTGGCCCAGTTGGCCGGCGCTGTGAAAATCGCTTTAGAAATACGTTCGAGTCGTTGCGGCGGCGGTACCGCCCGTGACTTGGATCGCGTACCCGAACGTTTCGCTCGGATCCCATCCGTACGATTTCGCGGCCTTGTACCCGCTCATCGTCACGTTCGTGATGGCGACGATGACGACGCCATTCTTAGGTGCCTTCGTCAAGTTTACGGACGTTACGCCTGAGCCGACCGGAGTGCTGAACACGGAGGTGCCGTCGGTCGCGCGGTAAACAATCTGCGCGCGCATGTCCGAGGGTGTTCCGTTACTGCCGGCGGCATCGGGTGTGAAAGTGACACTCACCTGCGTTGCACCCGCGGTGACCGAAATCGGAATATGATTGCGCCCGGTGTAACGCGGCAACTTGGTTGCATCCGATGGAACCAACGAACCGCTTTGGTTCGTCGTCGCGGTGTACATGGTCGAGCTGGCCATTCGCTGAATACCCGTCGAGAACTCGACGAAATCACCGAGCGCGAGCCGCGCGCTATACTCGGTAACCATGCATTGGACACGCTGCGTATCGAGCAAGCGCGCCATCGTTTGCAGGTTCTGCTCGGTGGTCTTGGCATTCTCCCATACCGCGGCATAAAAGTACTGCCCGACGCGCTGCGAAACGAACAGCGGGAACAGGTCATTGTATCGAAAGCCGGTGCTGTCCTGCATGTAGTCGCCCGGGCCTGTGACGCCGCCGGCCGAAGTAATGCCGCAACTCTCGATCGGCACGTACGGCTGTTGGAACACGAGCGCGTCGAGATAACCCACGTTCGAAGGCAGTGTAAACTGCGTCGCTTGACCCGCGGTGCCGCCGTTGCGCCACTCGACGAGGCGCATAATTAGGTAGTCATTGTAAGACTCCTGAACCCAAGACACCGCTTGACCCGGTACCGTGCCGTATGAATTCTCGAGCACGTGATTGAACTCGTGCGTGAGATCCCAGCGCTGCGTTGCATCCGTCATCGCGACCGCCATCGTCTCCACGTTGGGATACGAGCCCTCCCACGACGAATCGCCGCCCGCATTAGGGTCACTCGGAAAGCCGGTGCCCACGAACAAGTAATCGATGTAGTGCGGCGCCGATGCGCGAGTGGTCCACGGCGGCAAGTGCGTGTACGTAAACTGAGTCTCGAATTTCAGATCCTCGTTGATGCGCGTGAGGATGGACTGTTGAGTGGCGAGAGGAACCTGCGACACGCCATTGGGGCCTTCATTCAGCAACAGGTAGCCCACCGGGACCGTCAGGCTCGGAGCACCGTAGGGATTGAGCCCAATTGGAGTCAGTGTCGGAGTGTCTAGCCAGACTGCGGGTGGCGTTGCGCTCGGCACATTGCCGTAATTGCAGAAGGGGTAGTCACTCGTCGAACCGCCCGCACTCGACGTGCCGCCGGTTGCCGTCGCGCCGCCCGTCGCGCTGGCACCGGCACTCGATGCGCCGCCAGTGGGGCGATTGCCGCCGGTTGCCGTCGCGCCGCCCGTCGCGCTGGCACCTGCGCTCGATGCGCCGCCAGTGGGGCGACTGCCGCCGGTTGCCGTCGCGCCGCCCGTCGCGCTGGCACCTGCGCTCGATGCGCCGCCAGTCGTGCGATTGCCGCCGGTTGCGCTAGCGCCTGCACTCGTCGCACCACCGGTTGGGCGACTGCCACCCGTGCTGCTCGTCACGCCGCCGTTATTCGCGCCGCCGGTTGTACTCGCGCCACCGTTATTCGCGCCGCCGGTTGTACTCGCGCCGCCGGTTGTACTCGCGCCGCCCACACTGAGTGCCGAAGTGCCACCGAAGCTGCTCGATCCACCCACACTTGCAGTGCCTCCACCACTCACGGTCGGGGAACTGTCCGTCCCACTACAACCCGCCAGGATCTGGGCCGTCACGCCCAAACCAATCACCATTGTCCACGCAAAGTTTTCACCAAGCAGCCCGGTCAACCGCGGATTATGCATAATTCTCTCCACTGACAAAACCAAAGTGCGCTAAGCCGCAAGAAACGGTTCAAGTAACTTCGCGGAGCAACCTGATCCGCAGTCGGGCGACTGAGGCTGGTCTGCCGTACAACGAATGACCGGATGACCGCTGCTCGCGCTATCCGTGGATCAATCAAGGACTGGCATGCGCTTTACCGCCAGGCGAGATTAATCTTCAGCTCTGGTCATCACGACACTCGCCAAACCGAGGTTAGATTTGCTCGAATTTGTTCAACGTGTGCTTAGGACTTCGATTGCACTTCGCGTGCTTTTCGTTCGAGATTTTGCGCACGCTCGTTCTCTCGCAGGGCCGCTAACAGGCAACCGAGCGCGCCGCCGAGGCAGAACCAATCCCCTAGCACCAGCGCCAATAACAAGTACAGGCCCGCGAAGGCAAACAGGCCCATTGAGGACACCCTACGGGCGAAGAGCTCCGAGAAGCTGACTTTGCCCGTGATCAGGCGCTGGTCGCGAGCACCGCGGAATATGAAATAGTTGTTCAAGTAACGCAGATTCGTGGTGCACAGCGGCAGCGTGCAACTGCCGAGAACCGCAAAGTACAACGCTTTCCAGAAGACGAGCTCCCGCGCGTAGAGCCACACGACGGCTAGCAGCAAGGCGATACCAACCAAAGTTATCACCGAATAAATTCTGTACCAGCGAAGCCGCGCGGCATCCGTCGGCTCGGCACTCTCTGCCGCCTTGCTGCCCGCCCATTCGAAAACATCGCGAGCGCCGGCTCGATACAGCCGATGGTTGGTGGCCCCGAGCAGCTGCCCCATGCCGTAAAGCGCGGACCAAAGAAGGACGCCCGGTACCCAGCTTGTTACGAACAACTCGTGCAGCAGCATCCGTTCAGGCTATCTAGCGGCGGTGCCATTGGCAATCGTTGCTTCTGCCACGATACGCCTAATGAGCCCAAGCTCGCCGGCTTCCTTGTCGTGACGGCACGTGGCTATGCGTGCCGTCACGACAAGATCCGCGCGGCAATCGCGTCAGGCCCCGTGGTCCGTACGAGTCGATCCCACTGCAAGTCCACGGTTTGACTCAAACGGAGTCGAGTTGCTTTACACGGCGGGGATAACATCTAGACTTGCAATACGGGTACGACGATGAACCCCGATCAACTGCTAGCCCTGATTCGGCGCCTCAGGGAAGAACATGCGAATGACAACGATGGTGGATACGCGCTCGTGGCTGCGTTCAAGAAAGCGCGAGAGTCGCTCGATCGGGAAAGTGGAGCTCAGTTCGTTGAGGTTCTCGCGGACATGGTTCGAATCCAGGAACCTGAAATGTCCGCTATCGCTCTGGAAGCTCTGGTTCAGATAGGCGCGAGCCATGAAGTCGCCGCGCTCGCGAGTGAGCTCACGACGACGATTCGCGACGAAGGGCGAAAGGACTACTTGGTGCTCGGCCTTTTGCGGCTGCCCCAACGCCAGGTAGTCGAGCCAATCCTCGACCACATTCGGTCGTCGCTCGAGAATCCGCGACCCTTGACGGTGCCCATCATTGCCGCGCTGTGCAACGTCGATCGTGATACGGGTCTCGACATCGCCTGCGTGTACTTCGAAAAGGCGCTCACCAAAGGGGAGAGCAGCGACACAGAGGGTGCCATCGCTGCTTTCGTGTGCAATTTCGTCGCAATCGATGACCGTCTGCTGCCAGAACTGGTGCAAATGGTCAGGGTGCGAAAGCCGGAAACCGGACGCTGGCTGGCGAACAGAATCTGCGACTATCTTTCGCGACCCTGGATGATCGAAGAGCTTGGTGGCGATCGCTGCTCGAGGCTCAGAGCCAAAATTGGCGCATCCGAGCTGGCTTTGAATTGACGAGGGTCCAGGCACGCGGTGAGTTCCCTGTTCGAACCCGTCTAGTGGGCACCCGGGCCTGCACCGGCAGCGGAGGGTGGGACATGTAGGACGACGTGCCCGCACAGACCGTGGCACCACCGGGGCTTATGTTCTTGCGTAGTGCTGCCGTATGCCTAGGGATCCGAAGAACGGGAAACCAGGATTGGCACACGCTTTCAACTGCAATGTCTGCTCGCGTCAGCTGTCCATCTCGGATAATTTATTCGAGAAGCGCATCGCAGGTAAGCGAGTAACGGTCCGCTGTAAACATTGCGGTACGCCCATGACCGAGGACGGTACCGGTACGAGCGGCACACTGGCGAGCGAACAGAGCGAGGTTACGTTGCCAGTTGAGCAGCCCTCGCCGGGACTCGAAACGGGAGCTGAAGTGGCAGAGAAACGACCCGCTGTCCTCAAACCGCCACCCAAGCCGCCGCGATCGGTGAGTGGTACGTCCAAGGCGGTTGCACCCAGCGTAGAAGTCGCGCGGATACCGTCAGTTATTGCCACTCCCGCTGTGAACATAAGCCGTACCGCTCGGGACGAGTACCAGGAAGTATCAGTGTCGATGTTGTTGCCGTCGGAGGCTCCTCCGGCCGTGACAATTCGGCGTACCGCTCGGGACGAGTACCAAGAAGTATCAGTGTCGATGTTATTGCCGTCGGAAGCCCCTTCGCCAGCGTCGATTCCTTCGCCGGAGCTCGATGTTGCTGCCACTTTGCCAGATCCGTCCCCCTTCGTCTCGCCTTCATCGACGCAGCCCATGCACGGCGAGCGAGAGTTGACGCCACCTGCGACGACACTAGCGCTCGATTCGGAACTGCGATCGGGTCATTCAGCCCTGCTTGCAATCGCACCGAAGAAGAGTCCTTGGCGGATGCCGACACTCCGCGAGCTGACACTGCTAGGCGGTGCGGGTAGTTTGCTCGTCGTGGCATTAGTTTTTAGCCTCGGGACGTTCCAAAAGAGGGCTGTCACCCCTTTGCCAGGATTCGTTGCACCCGCGAGACCAGTCGCCGCCGCGCCTGCTTTGCCGACGGCACCAGGTGTCGTAGAGGCAGCAACCACTGACCCTAGCTCGACCCCCGCGTCCGGTTCTGCAAAGTCCGCTACCGGTGACGAGACTATTCCCGACTATGTTTCGAAACCCGAGGTGCTCAATTTGACCGGCATTGCCATGCGTCACGCTCAAGGCTGTCATCCGCGGGGTCACGCGGTGGGTACTTCCCAAGTGTTCATCACATTTGCTCCGAACGGCAGCGTGAGCGACGCCCGAGTTGAGGGAGAACCGTTGGCGAGTGCACCGGTCGGCGTCTGCATTCTCGACCACGCACGTTCAATCCGCATCGCGAAGTTCGAGGGCGCTCCTTTCACGGTCGTACAGACAATTACGTTGCGCTAAGCCGAGCGAGAACTCGGGCGACGCCTTCCCTCAGGGCAAGCGTCCCCAGAGCTCAATTAGCCTATTTGCTAATAATTAGCTTATACGCTAAGTATCACGGGTGCCCCCGCAATCGCATTCGCTTCATGATGTCGATCTGGTTTTCACGGCACTCGCCCACGAGTCACGGCGCCACATCGTGCTGCTTCGTTCAGGACGGCACGCTCTACACCTGAGTCAGCAGTAACGAAATCACATATTCGAGCGATACCGATTCCAAGAATAAACCCAGGCCAACGCGCGGCCGCCGGTGTTGACCCGGCTGCGCAGTCCTGCTGGGATGACCATCGCCATGGCGCGGACGATTACTGCTTACGACCCGCACTCACTTCGAGCGCGTACTCGAGGGCTTCGCGCTCGTCATTGAATGCATGGATTGGGCTAGACACGCCTTCTCGCGTCCAGCGGTGGAACTGAATCTTCATCACCGGCGTATTGTTGATGCTGATGAACTCGCGCCATCCGTCGGTAACCAGCGGCAGCACTTCTTTGATTGCATTCTCGAAAGCGGTGTCGTTCCTGAGCTTGCCTCGGCGGCCGTCCCATACCAAAACAACATTGGGTCGATCGAATCCCTGGAAGACCTTCAACAGCCAATGGTGGGCTTCCCTCAGCGAGCGCGTGTCCGGATACGCATCGCTAATTCGGGTCACTCGGAGGATGTTATGAAAAACGTCATGTGTCACCGAAAAGTGCTCGGACGTTCCCAAATTTCTCCATCCGATGGGAATAGCAACACTGGCGCGGCTGGGTGCCGGTTTGCTATTTGAGCGACCGGGGTCCTTCGAGCTCAAAGGGCTACGAACCCCCGATTTGCTAGCGATCTGGCGTATTGCCCGTGCACCTGATGCACCGCCTCCCACGAATTGAGTTTGTGCATTTCTCCCATCCACCGGACAACATTTCGATACGGGGCCAAGCTGGCGCCAATCAAATCGAATTGTGAGATGATGGGAGCACCAAAGAAATCCGCGAGGGAAATCTCACCACCGCAGAGGAATCGCTTGTCCCCGAGCCAATGGCCGTCGAGCAACTCCAAGTACTGTCGCGTGCGTTGGCGACCCCATTCCACGGTACCCTTGTTGACCTCTTCCGGCTCTCTACGGTGGTGCGCGTAGATTTGCGGGTAGATGAAATTGTACCCCATCACGCGGTAAAGGCTGGTGTTCAGCCAATCCATGCATTCGTTGACCTTGCCGCGAAGCTTCAAATCGCGCGGGTATGCTCTCGAGTCAACCTTATCAGCAAGGTACTTCAGTATCGCAGAACTTTCGCTCAAACGATAATCCCCATCCTCTAGCACTGGAACAAAGGCGCACGGATTGACCTTCCTGTAACTTTCGGTAAGGTGGGCGCCCGCGAGCAGATCGACATCGACTCTTTCGAAATCTATCGCCTCTTCCGCGCAAAAGAGCAGGACCGTCCTACTCGTAGGCGAACCGTCGAATACGAATAGCTTCGTGTTGTGCACTCTGGACCGGAACGGCCGCAATCGGGCGAAGTTGCGCCGACATAGTCGGCCTACATCTCACCACACCATCAACCGCAAGCTATCGAGCGGCGGCTCAAGGGGACCGAATTATGTAACGTTTCTGGGCCGTCACAACATAACCATTCAAAGCGGTGCGTACGCCGCGAAACCTTGGACGTTCGGTTTGGCGCTGGCAACGCTGGATTACTCGTTGGGAGCCGCCCGCCGTAGTCGGGGCAAATCTCGACGTAACTACGTACGTTTGAGAAGTCGGGTACCCGATGTGCAGTACTCCTGGTGTTTTGCTCGCGGTGTTGAATAATGCGGGTCGCCGGCCTGTAAGTCGTGCACGTGAATGCATACATCGGTTCGGAACGGGCTCCGTCCGTTGGCGAGTATCAACGGCGAAAAGCGAAAATGAGCATGGGAAAAGACACACAGGGGAAGGGTAGAATGACCAAGGATTCGAGCGCGGCGCAAGTGCGCGGCGATGCGAAGGCGGCTAATGCACGCATCCGCGGGCTGTGGCTGACGTCACTGGTGGTGCTCGTGATTGGCCTCGCGCTGAGCGCCGAGCTTGTTCGCTTACATTTCGAGGCGACGTCCAACCCGGCGTATCACAGTTACTGTTCAGTCAATGACACGGTGAGCTGTGATACGGTCACGCGGTCGAGGTACTCGATCGTCTTCGGAGTGCCCGTCGCGATTTGGGGCGTGTTCGGCTACGCGCTCATGGGGGTGATCGCGGTGTTCGGGTTCAGGAGGCGTTCGCGCGCGCAGGCGGCGCTGCTCGCGACGCTCACGGGCTTTGCCGTGGTCGTCACTGTGCTGCTCGCTGCGATCTCCCACTTCTGGATTCACGCCTGGTGCCTGGTCTGCATTGGCACCTACGTGGTCAACGTTACGGCAGCGATCGTCTCGCTGCGCCTCTTGACCCAGGAAGGGGTGCGCGCGAGCTACGCCGCGTTGCTCGAACAGTTCGCGAAGGAACGTGGGCGGATGATCGCCATGGCGGGCCTTGCCGGCGGTGCTGCCCTCGCAGTCGTCCTGTTGTTTCCGCAACCGCATGCCTCGGCTGTTCTAATGGCCCCACATCCGAAGGACTCGGCCGCGCCTGATGTCTCTGCGGTAGCCCCCAGTCCTCGATCCAACCAATTCCTCCGCTCGCGCCTGGCGCCCACATCGAGGAGGGCCTAACGAGCGATGACTTACCTTGGATAGGCGCTGCGAAACCCGTCGTGACTGTCACCGAGTTCTTCGACTACGAGTGCTCCCATTGCCAGCAGGCGTTTCGCGGCCTACACGAACTACTCGCTTTGAACCCCGATCGGCTGCGGCTCGTGGTTCGTCACTTCCCGCTCGATCAGGCTTGCAACCGCTCCATTTCGAGGAAAATCTACGAGCACTCTTGCTCCTATGCAAAGCTTGCCAACTGCGCGCGAGAGCAGCATCGCTTCTGGGAGGCTCACGAGTACCTCTTTGACCACAGCGGTGGCATCGTGGAACCGGCGACCTTCGCTTCCGAGCTTAACCTCAACGTCAAGGCACTTCGCGCCTGTTTGGGTCGGGTCAATCAAGCACTCAACCGCGACATCGAGGCGGGCATCGCGCTTGAACTGCACGGAACGCCGGTCTTCATAGTGGACGGCAAACTGTACATGCAATACCTACCTGAAGCGGTCGTCGAACAACTCCGTCGCCCCGAAGACGCGCGCTGAGGCCCGCCTCACTTAGGCTCGCCGTAAAGAATTCCGCGACCGCGCCGTCGTGCTCGCGCGACTCGGGAAGCACTTGGAAACCGTGCGCCAGCGCACCACTCAACCTGTGGGTCGCATCCTATCGCGTCAACTCCAACAAGTTCTACGGCTTTTATGGTTTCTACCGGCACGTTTAACGCGAGCATCGACGGGGGAGCGTCCTTCAGTACTCCGGCCGCAAAGCTACCCATCGACAAGGGCAACAATAAAAACACCACACATCCGGTACAGCTCCTCTGCAACTGCATTCCCGCTTGACTGTCGCGGTAGTTAGATAACTCATAGCGCGAATGATTCCTTTACGTGACACTATCTCGCCCCTCGGCGTCACCTGGGCCGCACCCGTTGGTTGCCATATGGGCGGCCCGCCACTTCACGAAACGCCGCACGACTCGAATGTCCCAGGGTGATTTGGCGCGAAGGATGAGCCGGGCGCCGTTGGGCGTTGCCTCGACTTTTGCGATTGATTCAAGAGTTGCGCGCCGCACCTGGTCTTGGCTCATGCCGTTGGTCTTCGGCACTTGATCTTCCAGGTATCGCGGCAAGTTGTCATCGGTTGCGCTCGCTGCGGCTCGCTCCAGAATCAGCTGCGGATCATTTGCAACTACCATTTGATGATGGAATATTGCCATCTGATCGACACGCTCGCGCACGGCGCCTGCATCCCCCGTCGTGTCGAATTCCAAGGCGGCACCGTTCGGCATCTGCTGCACTTTGACGCGCGTTCCGGGCACTTGCGTGGGACACCAGGCATAGGGGGACGTTGAGATGCTAGAGTGAGACGCGACCGATGCGGACGCGACGTTCACTCTAGGTGTTGACGCTACCGATGAGTTGACAGCGCCTCTCGTGGCAGCGTGGAAACAACCTGAAAGCAAGGCAACCAAACCTACAACGTATCCAATTTTACCGCGCACAGAACGCCTCCTTTCAGGAGTCGCCTCCATTTTGAGCAATGGGATTTACACATCAAGGAATTAACCCATCAACCCGAGCATTTATTCCTGGCGCACTTGGCTTTGTTGACGTCGCAACGCATCGATCGGCATGGCATTTTAGCCAAAAATCACCCGGAAATCCGTAGATTTCGCTCATGTTATCATTCACTTATGAAGCCAAACGGGGCGCCAACACAAGGAATAAAATATGCTGCTCAGTTGCTAATCTTAATATCCAGTTGCCAATAAAATAAGTCAATGATTCGAAGAAGGTTCAAAACGAGGAGCCGATCATGACATCCAAGGAAAGCATCATTCACTACGGTGTTGCTGCGGCGTCAGCCACGCTCGTCGTGGGCGCCACGGCATACGGGTTATCGCGGCCGCGGGAGCGTGTCCCGAGTCAACCCATGCACGAGCTAATTCCTATCCGCAAAAGCGACGTGACCAACGATGACTCCAAGAATATCATCGACTGGTTGTCCACGACTACAATGCCGATGGTTGACAACGCCCGCGCGGTCAGGAACACGGGCGCCCGACAATTCGAACTGTCGCGGCCAAGGCTTTTGGTGAGTGCAATAAAAAAAGAGGTCGCGCAAGAGGATCATTGTCATCCTTACTGGAGGCCTCTCGTGAGCGGACCTGCGGGTCGCGAGGTCGCCAATATTTGCCCCGGCAACTCGCTCTTGCCGCAACCAACGGTCACGCTGCACCCTCCGCTAAAATTGCAGCTGCCCAGTTTGGCCGATTTTAACGGTGTATTTGACCACAGTAAACTCGACCAGCTGTATATGCCCATGCAGAATGATGCTGATCAAGCTGGGGCCATGACATTGAAACTACTTCAGTCTCACGAACAGAATTACCTGACTCAATCAAAGACATCGCCGGTGCCGTTTTTCGACCCACTAGGTTGGTCCCCCGCGCCAGCGGAAAATCAGTCGCATCAGAATATGGCTAGTCGCTCGACTTCAAGTTAGAAGGACGAGCGGCGAGCCTGAGGTGGTTGGTTTCGGACTGAGTTTCAGGTCGCGGCAATCATCCGACGTGTCGTAGAATTTTTCGTTTGCGCCACCCGATGGGCAAATTCGACGTTCTACAACGCAGCGGCGGTTTATGAGTGATCGCGATGAATAACATCCACGTAGTCGGCCAGTATGTGGACGCCCTCGTTCAATATGATGTCCGTTGCCAAGGGCCGCTTTGTGGAGTCAACATCCGGATCGCCAACATCACCGTGGGCATGCAATGACGGTTGGGTGCCGGCCTTTTGAGGACTAACTGCAAACGCTGTCGGTGGGGGTAGACCCGGGGATGAGGCGTTTTTTAACGTAATATCGTAAACCGTAGGCCAGGCTGAACGATGCGCTTTGCTTTCCAACTCGAGTGCCCGGTCACGCGTCTTCGACTGAGCCAATTCTTGCCGACGTTCGCCTTCATTCAATGAAACGGATTTGGTAGCCAGGGCCTTCTTGAGTTGGGCAATGGCGCTCGCCAAATCGGTGAATTCCCTTTCCGACTTTATCCGTCGAATGGACTTCTCGTGCAACGCGTTGACGTAGGGCCGAACCCGATTCAAAAATTCGTGATGCACGGGCGGGACTGCGTCCCACGGCAATGGGTCCTTCATGGATGACTCACTAATATCACTAACGTCACTGATGGATGGCAAAACAATATCGGACGCAACACCACGTAATTGAGTCGAGTCGCCACTCGGGCGGTAAAACTTGCTAACCGTAATCTTGAGTGCCCCGGGATCATACGCGTGGGCGAGGCCGCTTTGGTTCATAAATCGTGCGAGAGGTACAATGCTCTGGACCGTGCCTTTGCCGAAAGTCGAGGAGTCGCCCACGATCATCGCGCGCCCGTAGTCTTGCAGCGCACCGGCTAGTATTTCGGATGCTGACGCGCTGAACCTACTGGTCAATACAATCAATGGGCCGTCGTACAGCACCGAGGGATCGCGGTCCGCGTCCACCTCTACTTTACCGGAGGAGTCGCGCGTCTGCACCACCGGTCCATCGTGGATGAATAAACCAGTTAAGCTAACCGCTTCATTCAGCGACCCACCCCCGTTATGCCGCAAATCGATAATGAGACCCTTCACATTTTCAGACTTCAACTTGGCCAGCAATTGGGCAACATCGGCGGTCACGCTCCGATGCCCGCCTTCAGCATGATCATCTAGGTCTGCGTAGAACGACGGCAGGTCGATGACACCGAGTCGAAGCTTTTTCCCTTTGGCCGCGGGCAAGTCCAAAATCCGCGCTTTCGCCCGCTGGTCTTCGAGTTGAATCTCGTCGCGTACTAGGTTTACCGTCTTTTGAGGCGAACTATCCGGGGCCCCTGCCGGGATGATGCTCAGCGAGACGGTCGAACCCTTGGGGCCGCGAATTAGCTCGACGGCGCGTGATATCGGCATGTTCATGATGTCCACCGGTTCCTTGCCGGCCTGCGCTACGGCCACGATGCGATCGCCGAGTTTAAGTAATCCGCTCTTCGCAGCGGGACTTCCGGGCAGCATTTCACGAATCTTGCAGTACCCGTTGACCGTCTCGAGCGTCGCGCCGATTCCGAACAACGAAAGATTCATGGCAATGGAAAGACTCTCCATCTCTTCGTGGCCGAGGTAATCCGAATGAGGATCGTAAACGTGGGCCAGCGCGTTTAGGTAGATTTCAAGCAATTCATCGCCGCGCAGAGTCTTCATGGTCCGTAATTGGTGCGCGTAACGATTGGTCAACTTTTCCACAATCTTGTTAGGTTGAATGTCGCCTAGCTTTTCTTGCAGATACTCCGCGCGAAGCTCTGTTCGCCAAAGGTCTTGTGCTGCAGCCAGGTTGAGTGGTCGCTGCGCGTGCTCGCGGTCGAAGTAATAAACGTCATGTCCCGTGAAATCGAATCTTGCAGTATGCAAGATACTGCTGACGTAGGTGGCCCGCTGCTCCAGCCGCTTGAGATATCGCCTAAATATTGCTTGCTCGGCACTGGTGTCGCCAGCCCTACGCGTTGATTGCGCCAGGTTTGCTCGGTATGCCGCAAATTCGTCCACGTCAGATTGCAGGAAAAGCGATCGCGTTCCGTCAAGGCCATCGAGGTAGTTATCCAGGAATTTGCCCGCCAGATCGTTGTCAAGTGGATGATGTGCGAATTGTGATCGCTCTAGTAGGTTAGTTGTGAGCCGCGTAATGTTGGCTTCGGTCGAGCCTGAACCAGCAGGCAAAGTAGCTGATTGGCCGCGAAACCCCATCATACATATGGCAAATGTCAAACCGAGGGTGGTTGCGAATGAAGTAATTCTCGTTGGATGTTTCATTGGGATTCGTGAATTGCCAACGCGGCGAGGAAACCTTGCGAGCCAACCCGTGGCACCAGTCCAAGATCTTGGGACCGTTAGATTACCGACGACTTACGCTACCATTACAAAACTGAAAGGGGTGGGGACGGCCAGGGGAATCTGGTGATTGGACCCCGGTTATCGCCTAGGAGGTCGCAATTCGAACGCTAAACTGGCCTTGACAATAACGCTTTGCGACGGAAGATTGTTCCGCTTCGAATCATTTCCAGGGGCGATTGTCCGCACCGCAAAGAGATGGGAGCATCCAAGAATGACGCGTAGAGGAAGTGGCTTGCGTTGCGTCCTTTCATGCTTTCGCCAAGGGCGTGGACGACCAATGCGTGCCAATATCGGTCGCTCGGGTATTTGCCTATTGGCGGATGCTAGAGCTCGGGCCGAATCGGGTAGAGCCGCTACTGTCACGCGAGCGCAGTGCCTACGGAATCGCGAATCAGCGAGTCACGGCCCGCGGCGCTGTCGGGGGCAAGGTTTGCCTTGCTTTGTAGGCAATGCCTAACACGCGATCACGCTGTGAACATCTCCATGCCTTCGGCGACAATCTCCGCGACGAGCCCCAGCGTGACCACGCCGAGCACCTTAGTATCGTCACCATCCTTGAGCACAACCGCCACGGACGCGCGCGTCAACTGCATGCTGGCTAGCAAGTTGAAGATCGTACTGTCGGACCGGATTGTGATGAAGTCCTCTTCGGCGGCGTCGGCCAGCGTTGCGACATGCGCCCACTCTTCTGCACGCGCCAGCCTCCGCTCCGGGCTCAGCACGCCGACGATGCGCGGGCCGTCTACGAGCACAACGTAATTTGTCGCGCTTTGTTCCGCTAAATGATCCGGGGTCGTGGCGGCGGATAGCACCGCCGCCACTTGCAGCTGCATGTCGCTGAGGTGGTGCATTAGGTGCGGGTTAGCCTGCAGCGCTTGCGGAATGTAGTGACCTCGACGCGCGAGCTTCAAACTGTAGATGCTATCATTTAGTAGGAACCGACGCAGGCCGTGGGCGACCGCCACGGTGAGCGTCATGGGTAGGACAAGCCCGTAGTCGAGGGTCATTTCGGAAAATCATCACAATCGCCGTGAGCGACGCGCCTGTCGCGCCCGCGACGACACCGGCCATCCCTGCCAGCGCGAACGCCGCTAAGTCGATAGAAAGCCCGGGGAAAAGCCGCCCTAGGGCGATGCCGAAGGCGGCGCCGAGCGTGGTCCCCATGAAGAGCGACGGCGAGAAGACTCCGCCCGAGGCGCCCGAGCCGAGCGTCAGCGAAGTCGCACAGAGCTTCAGCACGAACAGCACGAGCAGCAGCACGACGCCGGTATTGCTGCCCGTCAGGATGTCCATGATGGTGGCGTATCCCACGCCTTCCACGTGGTAGTGACCTGTAGTGCGCATTAATGCTACGGCAATCACGCCCACGCCGAGCATCCCGACTGCGTGTCGCAGGTAGCCTCGCCCCGGAATTCGCTTTTCGAACAGATCCTCTGCCGCGTAAAGCGTGCGGATAAACAACACCGAGACCAGTGCCATCAACGCCCCGAGCGCGAGATAGGCCGGGAGCAGAGCTGTATTCGTAACCATTGCCATGTGCACGGGAGGAATTGGGAATGCCGGATGGTCGCCAAAGAAAAAGCGCCCGACGTATGTTGCCGTGGCCGTCGCAAGGGCGACGGGAACGAGCGTCCGCACGCTTACCTCATGCATCAGAATCTCGACCGCGAACAGCACTCCACCAATGGGCGTGTTAAATGTCGCGGCAATCCCGGCGCCTCCGCCGGCTGCGACCAGCGTTGCCAGTTGCCAGCGCGATGCGCGACACAGTCTGCCTGCCGAGGAACCAACAGCCGCCCCGATCTGGATGATTGGTCCCTCGCGCCCGACCGAGCCACCGCTGCCAATGGAGACCGCCGATGCGACCGACTTGATCAATGCGACAATCGGGCGAATCGTTGACTTACCGTAATAGATTGCATCGATCACTTCCGGCACTCCGTGCCCTTTGGCCTCGGGCGCGAAATTCCTCACTAGGAATACGACGACGAATCCACCAAGCACGAACGCCAGTGCCACCCCGATACCCCACGGCGCTGGCGGCGTATGCCGGATCGTGTCGTACGACCATGACAGGGTGCCGAGAAACATTAGATTGTGCACGAGCGCAATGAACCCGCGGAACAACACCGCTCCGACCCCCGCCGTGACTCCGACGGCGCACCCGAGCACGGAGAGTGCGAGCCCGCCCAGCCCCTGTCGTGCGGCCGTTATGAGGCGCTGTCCTTGCGGTGCAACTGGCGAGGCGGAATCGCGCGTCATGAGCGGTGACCACCGCAGCGCAACGCGCCCGCACGCCGATTGCCCGGCACGATGCCCCGCCGCACTAAGCGTTTCCGTGCCGGCAAGACGTAAGGCGGAACTTCGAATGGGTTCACTACAGGACCCCCAGGGCAATGAGGCACCAATTGTGAAAAACGTTCGGTCGCGATGCACAATGACTCATCACGAAAAGTGTGCACCATAGCCCCACCCCACAAGTTTATCGTCCCGTCTCGCGCCGTCGCATTGGTGTCAATGCGGTTCAAGGCATTATACAGGGGGAAGAGCGGACGAAAGAAAAACTCATCGGAGAGTCGCAGAGTAAACCTGCCCTCGCCCTGATCGAGCACAATCATCCCGAGAAGCGTCCCATAGCGTTGCCGCAGGTACCGTTCCACCTCGTAGATGCCGTGCGCAGACCTGCAGATGATGGCGATGCGCCGTCCGCGCAAGCGAATTTGACTTGTTTCCTCGTACTCCAGAAGCTCATTGACCAAGTCCGATGGCATCAATAGGTGATCGAGGGCATCGAGCACTTCGCGAAGCAATTCGATGCCATTCATCAGAACCCAAGCAGCCAGTATGGAATCCAAGTCAGGCTCGTTGACTAGTAGTGTCCACTCGCCATCGTTTATGGGCAGTCCGGTTGCCAACACCACGGCCGCTTGTTCGCAGGTTGCGAGCGTCACGGAACGAACACACCCTGCATGATGGTCTAGCGAATATTGGCGGCGATCGTTGTCTTGAAAGGGCGAACCGGAAAATGTGCCATCGAGGAATAGGGTTTGACGCGCGAATCGACGCAGACCTCGCCGACTGATGGTCAGCCCTGGTTCAACACGCAAGCGCATATTGGGGGCGCTCGTGCACACGATCATCGACCCGTCACGACCTTGTTCAATACGGTATCGGCCGCCCGAGAGGTCGCAGCGACTTTCGCCCCGTGCCGCCAGCTGGGCGCATTTGTGGCCCGAAAACACGATTGCAGTATCTTGACGATTCACTTCAGTCAACGTTTAACAATCGTCGCTCGCAAAACATTTCACCGTCAAGTGCACAATCGACATATCGAGCACGGGGCTGACAAGAGGAACGCTGCGCCGCGCGCTCGAGACATTGCCTGAGCCCGCGGACGCGGCGCGTCCACGGTCGTTGTCGGTCGCAATTTGTGCTATATACATACCATGAATCACGAGGTTGCGAATTCCATGGGCAACCCCTAAAGAACGGCTCGATTCGGCCCTTAAACGAGGTCAAATTCGAGGGACTTACCCCTCGACGAGAGAGCGGCATCCAACGTGATAGATACGGAAGTAGATCTCGCTGAACTGGCGCGGATGCTCGCGCGTTTACCCGAAAGTTTGCGGGAAGGATTCGTGTTGGGTAAAACCGCATGTCGCGACGCCGTGCTCGATGAGGTAGGGTGTTCGGAAGTCCAAGCCGAAGATCTAGTGGATACTCTCGTGCTGCAGGGCTTTCTACGCTTCGACGTGTCCGAGTTCGGGCCAGCCATGTGGACGGTGGTAGCTCACAAGGAATACTGAAAGCACTTGGCTCAGGCTCAGCGAGGTAATCCGCGCGCCCCGTGTGAACCTCGTGGGGTTGTGACTTTCTTGACCTTGGCCTGGGGGCGCGGGTGTGCGGACCGATGTGAACTTTCGGTGCGGTGAGCTCGCTGAACCGGCTCGGCAATATCCGCGGAGTGGCCGCAAAGCAGTGCAGTCTGGTTGCAGCTGGCGAGCGATCGCCGTAGAATTACTAAATTGGACTGCAAAGTACCGTGACGAAAGCAAAAAAACGCGATAACGCCCGAGAACGGTATTCCGATACACCAGCGACCCATCACTAGACGCGACGCAACTGGTCACCTGGAGCCGCATTATGAGCACGAGTTGCTTGAGGCAGCACGCGTGAACCGTCGAAATGACGGCCGCGCCAACGCGTTTATCTCCCGTGCAAGAACAGGTGAAGCGCTCGCTGAGGAACTGGGTGAAGCGTTTGTCGAGTCCGCTGTCTCCGGCGAAGAAGCTGAGGTCGAGCGACATGAGCGGGTCATTGCAGAAGAGCAAGGCGGGCCGTTCGTGCCGTCGAGCGCAGCCGAAGAGTTTGCGAGCGGCACAGATGCTACCAACATCGTGGGCGCATTGCGCGAACCCTTTCCCAAAACCTCCAAAGCGGATATTTAGGGGTCAATCTCTTGCACAATCCCGGGGGGTAGAGGTCTTACCGCGCATTAATTCCGTGGTAAGAGTCGGCGTATTCACAGCTTAATTCCTTTTCTTGGAGGTCCGTCTCCCTAACATCGCTGTCGGGCCTGGTTACCTGGTGATTCTCTAGCTTTTACCTGATGGAGATATTGTTTTGAACCTGTCGTGCCCCCGCTTCGTAAGCGACTTGGGTGGCTTTGGCTAGCTCAAACTGACTGCCGACGTAGCCCGTAAGAGTCGCTGCCCCGTTCACGACGTTTACGTTAATGTCGTCGATACCCAACCATGGATTCCAGTACAACTTGTTTGCGATGTCATCTTTCACCACCGCATCGCTGTCGTGACGCCATGTGGAGCGGTCAGGTGTATGACGCGCATCCAGGTAGGAACGCGAAGGCAAATACGCCCAAAACGGATCGTAGTCTAAATTGTGACAGACCAGCGATGGGTTGCTGACTGTGAGATCGTTATTTACGTCCAGTACCCCATTTGCCCGCGAAGCGATATCTTCAGCTTGCGCCTTTTCGTAGTAGGAAGTCACAGCCCCGCTAAGCGCAACGACGCCCTTTCTTGCTTTCACGTTAATCTCAAGACTGTCCGTGATAGGATCACGTTGAAACGCCGAGATCACATTGTGCGCGAGCTTATCGTCGGCAAGAGCCCCAATCGGGCGGGTCTTTATGAGGTTCTTGACGCGCCAAACTCCCCAAGTATTCTTTGCGTCCTGCTCGGCGGCACGTTTGGCTTTTAGATTGTCGACCACGCCAGCGAGCGTAACGACGCCACTCACCACCTCGATGCGCGGATTGAACGAATTGACGCGAGGATCACGAATCAGCGCGTCGTGCACTGCTTGTTCGATCTGCTGATCGCCTTTGACCGGGACAGCCTCGGGCCGCTGGTCGATAGCTTTGGCTAACGGCTCGACCCTTAGCCCCTCGAGGCGTACCGATTTCACGCCGGCGGTCCACGCCAACAGGTTGGCTCGACTATACTGTGCTGGGCTTCCCACTGTGCCGGTCAACATAACCACACCGTCCTTCACCTCGGTATTGATGGAAATCGGCTGGAGCCAAACATCAATGGCAATGGCGCGCTTCACCTCGGCCGCAATCTCAGCATCGGAGCGTTTGTTGGTGTCTTTCAGAGCAATGCTATCCGTTACGCCCTTTACGCCCTTTACGCCCTTTACAACGTCTATTGCGAGCCGCTTCTCGCCGTAGGACGGCACCGTCCCGGTGAGCGTCACAATGCCGTCTTTGACCTCCGGTTTGAGTTTGTAGGAATCGGTCGCTGCATCGTAGCGCA
Organism: uncultured delta proteobacterium; assembly: GCA_963819085.1. GTDB lineage: Bacteria > Myxococcota_A > Polyangia > Polyangiales > Polyangiaceae > FEN-1139. The sequence goes on along the minus strand of CAWFUX010000048.1, from coordinate 56,852 downwards.
GGGCTTCCGTAGCGTCTTTGCGGATGTCAATGTCCAATCTGGAAGGTGTCTTTAGCGCAAGGGTATTCACGACCCCGCGCACACCGCGGATAGTCTGCGCGAGTTTGGCTGCGCGCTCTTTAGCCATCAGATTGTCGGCTGCCCCGGTGAGAGTGACGATCCCTTGGTTAGCAGTAACGTCAATTTGACTGTTGTACAGCGCGGCGTCGGTGAGAAAGGTGTAATCGACAGCGTATGCGATCTGTTGATCGGTCATCATCTTTGGCTCTTGGCGCACAGCCGCGTTGGGCGTCGGCTGTTCCCGTGCACTTATTGGCCCTTGGTTCGCCGCAGTGTTCGTAGTTTGCTGAGCGGGCACGTTTTTCGGCTCTTGGAGCGTTGCGCAGCAACTATTCGAGGCGAGCGCGGCAAATGCTGACACACCGAATAAGGTCGGCAGTTTCCGTCCCGAACGACAGCCGCGCAATCTGTAAGACTCCAAACTTAGCTTTGGCCTTGGTCGCATAATGACTCTCCGCTGGTTCTTCCAGTTGGACCGTACCGGTGGTCGCGAAATGGCTAGGGCAAATTTGCTCGTAGGCTTGTTTGCACGACTCATACCAAGTCAATTCGGAGGACCACACACTGATGGCGCTCAAGCCAAATCTCAAGAACTCCCCGCGACTAGGCCGATCTTGATCCTTATTTCACGACCTCGTGAACCGCAGTTGGTGTTTCGGAGTCATACAGCGCAAGCCGATTGTCCTATACCGATTTGCAAAATGCATTTCACGTATTTGCACAATGCAACCATCTCCGCATCTTGGCAAGATTGCTAGCTGCACCCATTGATTCCGGGCGAGAGAAATGGTACTCAGTAGCTGAATGCTGGAGCAATTCGCATGAGCGTCTTGCCGGATTTCGTCACACGGAGGAACGCAATGCACGCGTTTATGTCGAGACATTCTCTATCTCAGGTCACCATCGTGAGCGCGCTAAGCTTGGCCGGCTGCCGCAATACGGGGACGAATGCTTCGAACAAGCTCGAGGTGCAATCTGCTGTGACGAGCAGCCGTGCTGCGCCCGCACAACAGCTGGCACCCGGGCCTAGCTCGGAGCAACCCAAAGCTGACGCATCAATCTCCAAAGCCAAAAAGCTGCCCGCGTTCCGTGAAAAGGAGGCATGGATATTAGTCGAAAACGACAGTATTTATCTTCCGGTGCTCGACGACTTAGGCGACGACTTGCTAATCGCGGACGCAGCTGCCAAAGGAAAGAAATTTCGAGAAGCAGCGGCGAGTTTGCGGAACGGAGCGGCCTACCTTCTTTCCCTCGGGACACCTGCGGAGGCCAAGTCAAAGGCCGACCTAACGTCCGCCGTCAGTGCCCTCAATTCGGCGGCACAAGACCTGGATCTCGGGCACTTCGACTCCAAACGGTTGGCGCGGGTGTACCGGCAGGCTTTCGATGCGGATTTGAGCGCGCAATGGATCGTAATGGACATTGAAGATTCATGGCAACCCTATTCAGAGCGTCCAGGTCAGCACCTCGAACGGGCACTCGACGAATTAAAGACAAATCCACACACCGCAGCCACAGACATCCGCGAGGCGAATGCGTACTTACGTATCGAACAGCTCAGACACCCCAACGATCTTCTTAGTAGCGCAACGCAGGAACTCGCTACGCTCGCCGACCAAGTAGATCATGGAAAAGTGAAAGATTCGTCGCGCATCGAGGATGCCATTGCAGACTCGGCGCACGCATTGGCTTCCACTCATTATCACTTGGCGGTTGACGCCTGGGAACAACACGACCAGGCAATGGCCAGACGCCAGCTAAAAGCGAGTGTTTCGCACTTGACGCATGCGGCGAGTCGGGCCAAGGCCGATACCAAAGCGGCCGTGGAAGCGTTGGGTCGAGACGCAGATTTACTGCTCAACGATACAAAAGCAGATTTAGTAGCCTTCTCAAAAAGAGTCGATGTCGTGCTGAAGAAATTCAAGGCTGAACTTGACCAGCGGCATGCCAAACCCAATCAGGGAAATTGATTCGAGCTTTTGGAATGTAGTTTTCTAGGCCCGGGGCCGTCGGGAGAAGTGAACCGACGGACAGCTCAGCCGAAAAAATAAGTGTAGGTCACCAACGTTTCAGGTTGGCGCAGCAAGCTTTTGCGTTACCGCCTTGGGGGCTAGTTTGTTTGTTTTGTTTGCAGCGGCGGCACGGAAAGCCGTGGCGCCGAACAGCCCGTGTCCAAGTGGGCCTCATGACAATCGAGAAGAGCGTGCAAAGTCGATATGAAGTCGCAAGTGTTACCCAGCGCGCACTTTGCCTCTTGCAAACTTCAAAAATGCAATTTGCAAAGGCAAAATGGCCGGTCCGCTCACTCTGTGCGGGTTGCGACTAAAATCTCGAATTGTCTGGAGCTAGGCCGCCTCGGTCCACCGTTGGAATCAGATTGGCGCTGCCTCGGCGCACCGAATGCCACGCTTTGGCATAACTCGTGAATATGTCATTTCGACCATGCGGCAAACAAATTACTGAGCGGTCAGTTGGCATGAGCACCAACTCAGCAGCAAAGGACACAGTATGCAGACGTTGCCATCTCAAATGTTCAGGGTTCTCCAAGTCAACCGCCGACACACTCCTCGAAAGTTTCCAACAGCATTCATTGTGTTGTGCTGTGTCGCGTTCGCGTCGAGTAGCTGCAGTTCGTCGATCCAGCAACCGAAGAGTGTCGCCGCGGTACAGAAACCGAACCCAGTGCCCCAGGCTCCGGTGGATATGCCGGCTCAAAAAACTTTGGCCCCGATGGTGCACGTTGCGCCACAGATCATGACTGATCCGCAGATCAGTAACGCAGTCGATTACACATTGCTCTCCGATGTCGCTCTGTCCAGTAGTCAGGTCGATGTGGCTGTTAGCTCGGGAATCGTAACGCTCACGGGTGTGGTTAACAATCTAATGACCAAAGAACGAGCGACCCGGCTGGCGCAGACCATTCGAGGAGTGCGTGCCGTCGTAAATACATTGGTGCTAAAGCCGGTAGCTAGGTCTGATTACGAAATCCGAAAGGACGCCCAATCTGCATTGCTCTATGATGCGGCTACCGATTCTTACCCAATCAAGTTGGAGGTTAGAGACGGCGTCGTAACACTCAGTGGTATTGTGCCTTCGCACAGCGCGAAGCGGTTGGCGATTAACATTGTTGAAGGGGTGAAAGGGGTGAAAGGGGTGAAAGACAGCCTCGAACTGGACAGCGCGAAAAGACGCTCGGACACCGAAATCGCTGCCGAGGTGGAACGTGCCATAGCAACGGATGTGTGGTTACATCCAAACACTATCAAGACTTCAGTGCACGACGGCACGGTAACGCTGTCTGGTATAGTCGGTAGCTCCGCGCAATATGACCGGGCTAACGAATTGGCGTGGACCGCTGGCGTGAAGTCGGTTCACTCCGAGGGGTTGATGGTCGATCCCTGGTCCAAGTCGCCGAGTCTACGCAGCAATATGGCTGGCGCCGCCGATGACCCGCTGCTGAAACAAGCCGTAATGGATGCACTCTTGTTTGATCCTCGAGTATCCTCGTTCAATGCACAGGTGGACGTGAAAAATGGCATCGTTACACTGACTGGCAAGGTTGATAACCTCAAGTCCAAACGGGCCGCAGAGCAGGATGCCAAAAACACGTGGGGTGTCTGGAGTGTCATGAACCTGCTCAAGATTCGGCCGTTCAAGGAGGTAACGGATGATAAGCTTGGCCAAAACGTGGCGGCAGCCTTGCTACGCGACCCCGTCGTTAGTAATTTCGAGATCCAAGTGAAAGCGAGGAACGGACTCCTGTCGCTCACCGGCACCGTAGATTCAATCTATGAAAAGGCTCTAGCAGATGATATCGCTTCGAGGGCTAACGGTGTCGTGGGAGTTAGGAACAATTTGACGGTAGTCAATCCAATGCTCATTCATCATGACTTGGGGTTCGATCCGTACTGGGCTTCCGTGCCATCTTACGCGTACTCGAAGGGCTACCGTTTGCACTATTACCCCCCAGGGCCATCACTCAGCGATGCTGCTTTGAAGGATATCATCGAAAAAAAGATCATGTGGAGTCCCTGGTTGGCTCTTGACGATATTACCGTAACCGTTTCGAACGGGGCCGTGACGCTATCGGGCCATGCCGGCAGCGTGTTTGAGATAAGAAAAGCGGCTGACTACGCTTACGAAGCAGGCGCACTACAGGTTGACAACATCATTGCAGAGAAATGAATCTGCGTTGGCTTTTGGAGACTTATGTTCTCGGAAGTGTCTCAACGGTTTCTCGTTTTGCCGTTGGCAACCCCCACTTGATTTAGCTAAAAGCAGACGGTTGACGTGCAAAACTATTGCTCACTTGCAGCACTCGTATTCTCTGCAATCCTAGGAATTGGCGATGTCATTGCGTCCGTCCTAACTCGAGCCAAATCTTTCTTGAAAGGTCGAGTGGCTTTGGTGGGCGGCATAGCAATTGCCTGTGTCGCGGCTTCTCTTAGATTCGAGTTGCGGATCACTGGAACAAGGCCGTCGTTTTGCGCTTGGGAAAATTTCGCGCGCTGCAGGGGGGCCGAGACTGCTAGCCAGAGCTGATTCTCGAAATGCTTGAAACAAGAGACAAATTTAGTGCCGAATTGCAAATGATTATCGACAAAACAACCAAACCCTGGGGCGTAAATGTGCTACCGGTGGACGTCAAAGATTTGATAATTCCCACCGCATTGGTGGACGCGGATGTATCTACTATCCTGAAACCGTTCAGCTATTTGCCTATAAGAGGTGCACTAGAACTGGTACGGGTTGGGGGCGCGCACTTCGCCTTTTGCAAATCTAAAAATTGCATTTTGCAAAGGCAAACTGGGTGGTCCGCTCGCACCGTGCGCGCCGCGAGTAAGATCTTGAAGTATCTAGAACTTAGGCGCCTCAGTTCGCTCTTGAAATCAGGATTGCTGCGCCTCGGCGCGCCTGAAAGCCACGACTTGGCATAACTCGTGAATGGGCAATTTCTACCATGCGGCGAACAAATTACTTGAACGGTCAGTTCGCATTGGCTTTTGACTCGGGAATAGTTTGACCAACCCGAGGGCTTTTCGTAGTGCAACGGCAAGTACACATCACAAATCGCAAGGTGACAAATACCGATCTCGAAGGAGGATTCGAATGACAGCGAAGAAAACGACCGTCTTTGGCGGGATTCATGAGAGGTCACTATTCGCCCTTTGCATGGCGCCGCGGAGAATGCCGAGTGGGCGCCAAGCAGGAGTATTTGGCCTGGCGCGCGCACGGGTCTTCCGGTCGCTGGCAGTAGTCGGCGTTGCCTTAGCTGCGGCAAGTTGTTCCAAGACAACCGAAACGAAAAAGGAGGAGGTGCCACTGACAAAGACGGAACCGCCGGTACAAGTCTCGGCAAAGCCAGAACAAGCCAAGCAAACCGCATCGACGGACCAGAAGAAGGGATCGGCCGCTCTCGACCAGGTCTCAGACGAATGTTCAACGGCCATACGCGAAGCGCGTTTTGCGCGAGTGGCCATTTTCGACGGCAGGCCTGATACGGCAATGGACCTGCTAACGCGAGCTCAGAAGCAGTTGGCCGCCGCAGAACAGGAAGCGCCGAAACTCACCGTCACTATAAAATCGAAGCAGCAAATCGGCGGCAAGGACGTTGCAGTACGCCAGGAATCGGAAACAAGTGATCTAGTTCCGATCGACGTATCATTGGAGGTCACTGAGGACTATGGGTCCGCTCCTGCCAAACCGGTCGCGCAGAAGAACGCTAAGGTTCAAGAAGCCAACCAGCACCTGAAGAACGCAGAAAGTATCAAGGCAGCGGCGGCCCTGCGCGAGGCCGGCATCGGGGTTTCCGTGAGTCGCGTTCTGATGCCTTTGAAGGCAACAATTCGTCAAATTGACCAGGCAGTCGCGCTGCTCAAGGACAGCAAGTATTACGAGGCAAATCTTGCCCTCAGGGACGCTGACAAGGGCCTGGTCGTGGACAAGGATCAGGACTATTTCGACGTCACGCCAAACACAAAAGTCAGCGTCAATGACCAGAAGAAGTGAGGCGCCGAGCGCGGCGACCGAGTCGGATCTGCCAACGCTCTCAAAACTGAGCAATATCGGCGGAGACGCGGAATCTGCACCGGACTAAATTCAGTTCATTCGGCACTTCACATCGACGAATAATTACTGCTAGTTACGTTCAACTAAGTTCTATACTACGTTCGCTGCGCGGGGTTGACTGCGCTGTTAGCTCAACTCGAGCAGAGGTAAAAAATGCATCATCGATTTCTATCTGTATTTTTCGTATGCGCGGTCATGGCTTCGGCATGTGGTGGAAGCCAGCAAACACCCGCCGCGAGCCCAGCAACGCAAGGGGCTTCGGCTACAGCTACAGCCGATAACCCCAAACCGGATGACGACGCGACCAAGGGCAACGTCAACGTGTCGGAAGACGTAAAGAAGGCCTGTGGGTTGTCAGACGATGAAGCCTATTTTGCATTCGATTCAGCTACGGTGACTGCCAAGGACAAGGCGGTGCTCAAGAAATTGGCGGATTGTTTCGAGACTGGACCCCTCAAGGGGAAAAAGATGGACTTGGTGGGCCATTGTGATCCGCGTGGCTCCGACGATTACAACATGGCGCTTGGTGGCCGGCGCGCGGACAACGTCATGAAAGTAATCGTTTCACTGGGGTTGTCATCGAGCAACGTGGCCACGTCCTCGCGCGGCAAGATGGATGCTACTGGAACAGACGAGGTATCCTGGGCCAAAGATCGAAAAGTGGACGTCAACATAGCCAAGTAGGCTACTCCATGGAGGGCAATTTCTGGGCACTTCGGTTCGGTGTCGCTCGGAGGCCTCGAATCCGATGATTGGGGTTCCATCGGGCGCATTGAATTAGTATGGCTGCCTGTGCTTCCGTGCCGAAACAACATAAAAGTTCATGAACTTCACATGGGTTGAAACCTCGCCGGCTAGCGGACTTCCCGCCGGGTTTAGGTCCATTCGGCCTATAAACTCATCGACCTGAGCTCTCAGGACTGCAGTTCCCCGAAAGGGTGTAAGGAATTGCTCTTTGTGTGGGTCTGCGGGTCCCTGGCCCGCGGACAGTGACTAGCTGAATTGATGCGAAATATGGGGGGCGCTTGAGGCCGAAGGCCTATTGCGCGCGGACGACTAGTACCGAGCAATGCGCGTAGCGCAGGACTTCTTCGGCAACGCTGCCCAGAGCGAGCCGCGTGAGGCCTGTGCGCCCGCGAGATCCAAGCACGAGCAATTCCGCCTGCTGATTGTCTGCCATCCGCACGAGGGCCGCAGCAGGCTTACCTTCGGTTGTTACCTCGAGTTTGGCTATTACTTCGAGCCGACTGAGCTGCGTTTGCGCAATGCGAAGCAGCGCCGCCTTCTCCGCTGCCAGCAATTCCTCGCTGGGCGCAAGCGGGATCGGGCCGAGCAAAGCCATCCCCGACGCCAGTAACGGCCAGCGGTCGATGTCGTACATCACGACAAGCGGCAATCCGCGAGCCTTGGCCTCGCGCCCGCCGGCCACTACCGCGGGCAGAGACGGGTCGGATAGGTCGGTGGCCGCCAACACCACCTTGCCCTCAACGGTTGGCCGCGCAACGAGCACAGAGCAATGCGCATTACGCACCACCCTCTCTGCGACGCTGCCTAAGAACACCCGTTTGAGACCCGAGGCGCCCGACCCGCCAATTACGACAAGCGATGCGCCAATTTGCTCTGATTTTTTGACTATCACGGCGTACGGATCTCCGAAATCCACGTGCACGCTAGAAGCGTCCAGGTCCCGCCCGGTACAGCTTTTGATTCTTACCGATAAGCGCTCCCCAAGTTCCCTCTCCAACGCGACGACGGCGGTCGCATCTTGCTCATGCAAATGAGGAAACAGGGTGTGCATGGGCACCGCGCCCGCCATCACGTGCAGCGCCGACATTGGGCGGTCGGCGCGAGTGGCCCACAGATGCGCTTGGCGTATTGCCTCGTCGGCGGCCTCGCTAAAATCGCTGGCGACCAGAATTGGACCGGAGTTGATTGAGTTGGACTCCATGCGTGGACACTATCACTTTTCACATTACCGAGGTTCCCGGAGGTCAACCACACGTCAAACAGATTGCAATTCGGCAGTCGCAAAACGGGGCATTCGGTCCGCAAGCGGGTTGAACATGCGACTCACTGTGAGTGATATTTCACTCGATGTTCATATCTACGTTTGACCACAATTCCAATGGGGGCGGCAAAATAAAAATAACTAAATGCCGGTGAATATCGATTTTTTACAAAATATCCAACAACCGCTGGGGCTCATTTGCTTCAGGTCGGAGAATAACATTGGGCCTTGCGCTGTTTCTTTCATAGTCCTATTCGCGTTGAGAAAGGAGGGAAGAGCATGGAGCTCCAGCATCGAGTTTTGATCGCAGACGAGGACAAGGCGTCGGCGCAGTGGCTAAGTAGCCGACTCGAAGGAAAGGGTTGCTCTTGCAGAATTGCATCGAGCACCGACGCTGCAATAAACATCGCTGAAACTTTCGCCTGTAACGTAGCCGTGTGCGATGCACGAATGCTCGGTCTGTGCGAATTCGCTCTACTCAAGCGGTTTAGGAGGGCTAAACCGATGCTGCCCGTAGTGGTCGAAGCGCAAACCGGTTTTATTCTACAAGCCGTTGAAGCCCTGAAACAGGGTGCGTTTCAGTACATCGATAAGCCCGCCGACGTCGATAAATTGCTGGGCATCCTCGAGCAGGCAACGCTGCGTGCACGTTGTCAGCGTAAGTTGACACCAGTACCTCACAGCCGGTTCGACTCCTCTGCCACGGCATAGTTCGACCCCTCCGTCCCAGAACGCCAACCTCGTGGCCCAGGGCGAGTTCGTGCACACAAGTGCTGTCATGCGCGAACTCGTGAAGTCGATTGCACTCGTTGCGCGCTCGAACTCGCCCGTCCTGATTCTCGGTGAAACCGGTACCGGTAAGGAACGCGTGGCACGCGCCATTCACGCGGGAGGTTATCGGGCTAGTCAGCCATTCGTGGTAGTCAACACATCCGCAATTCCAGAGCAGCTTTTAGAGAGTGAGTTGTTCGGCCACGAACGCGGGGCGTATACCGGGGCCAATCGGGCACGTCGCGGCCTGGTCCTAGAAGCTCATGGAGGCACACTATTTCTAGACGAAATTGGCGATATGCCTATGACGCTGCAACCCAAGCTCCTTCGACTGCTGCAGTTTGGCGAAACCCGACCGGTCGGAAGCGATCGGATCGGACAAGTGGATGTTCGGGTAATTGCGGCAACTCACCGCGACCTGCATGATCTTGTTCATGAGAATCTATTTCGGGAAGACCTATTTTATCGCCTCAGCGTGATTCCGCTCTATGTGCCACCGCTTCGCGACCGACGCGAGGACATTGTGCCGCTAGTCGAACTCACCTTGCAGCAAGCCCGAGAAAGAAACCCGGATTCTCCGGTAAGGTCCATCAGCGATGAGGCAATGAACCTTTTGACTCAGGCAGCCTGGCCCGGTAACGTTCGCGAGCTTGAGAACACCGTCGAGCGGCTCGTGGTGCTCGGAAGTCAGTCAGATGTAACTTTGAGCGAGCTTGCGCATCTTATCGAGAAACCAGAGGCGCAGATTTGGCCGGACTTGGATAGTTCGCCATGGACGCTCAAGCAGTTGAATGAGCACTATTTGGACTGGCTGCTCGAGCGAACCGGAGGCGACAAGGTGCGCGCCGCCAAGATTTTAACGTTAACCTTTCAACGTTGTATCGCTGGGGTTACGCGAAGAACTGACGCGGTTTTCGCCTAGCTCAGAGCGCCCGGCGCTGACCTGAATTTTCCCATCTGGTTGGCCTCTGGGGCCCGGTCCAGAGGTGGCGCGTTCCGGCACAATTCATGCTCATGCACAATATGATGGCATCCCGACGTAAACACGGTCGAGGCCCGGACGAAGCACACATTTTGTTTGCAACGGAAAAGTCCAAATCCGGCGTGTCTACTGCAGCGCGGCACTCTCGTTCGACTGGGCACCCAGCGGTCGCCCTGCGCCAAATATTTGAAAAGTCTAGCGTTGTGGATGCGAACCCCAGTGATTGGTCTTCATTTCTTGTGAACTTAGATCAATACGTCGTCTGGATTGACGACAATGAAGCTCGAATCTTACAGGTCGCCTCACGACTTAACCATGAGTTGTCGATCCATGCGCTGATCGTTCGCAACGATCCCACGCTGCCGGCAAGCGACGAAGTTGGAATTAGCAAGCCCGATCGGTACTTTCACCGAGTCGCGCGCGCACTCGACATCGCAAACGAGATAGTGATTGTCGGACCGTCAGCAACGAAGGATGAATTCACAAAATTCCTGCATAAGCACGAACATGCCATTGACCCCAGAATCTTGGGCGTGGAATCGATCGATGATCCGACGGACAGTCAACTGGTCGCCTTTGCCGAGCTCTACTTCGACCCGCGCCGTCCGCGACGACGAGGAAACGGATCAGGGGACACGTGATCGACATTGGTGCCAAATAATATTTGCCACAACGGCACGGAAACGCGCTTTGCGACAGAACATCGAAGTGCACGATGCGCGGCAGGGCAAACTGACCGGAGCGTTTCTTAACGAACAGAACGTAGCTGCGCAAACTCCCATCGATTAGCAAATTGCAAAAGTGCTCCGAAGGCACTTTGCAATTTTCAACCACTCAATCCTCGGCCCAATCGTGCGGCCAAGTCCCGCGGGTTGATGTTCTCGTAAGGTCGCGCTCGGTGAACGCGTTCGAGATCGAAAAGCCACGTGCCTCACATAACCCAAACCACGAGCCGCCGTCATGGCAGCTCCAAACACTATGACTCATGGTCGTTTCAATCATCGACGGTTGCAACCAGTCCAATTGCCGACTTTGCAATTTGCAAAGTCTTTGCAGTCTGCAAAGCATCGCACTCGCGGCTCAAACCAATCGAGCATTCGAAGCCACTTGCCGTCGCTTGCGCCGCAACTTAGTCGTGGTAGCAAAATCGGTGATCGGCACGTTCATGTCGCTTGGTGAGGGTCAGCGGCAATTGGACCAATGTCGGTCATTTGAATGCGTATCAATCATCGTGTAAGGAGACCTGTCATGAACGAAGCTACCTGGGCAAAGGATCGGCGCGTTGACGTGACAGCTGGGAATTGAGCTCCACTAGCGCACTTCAGGGAATATCCGGGGCACTTTTGGGGTTCCTGTTCTAGTGAGAACTTAGTCCGACGGCAATTTTGAAATGTTGAAGACTAGCGGTCCCGTGAATACGTTCGGAACCATCGCCAATCCCGGAACGATTCGCTTCGAACGTCTGTGTCCCGGTCCGATTGAACTCGTGTGGGACTATCTGACTCGATCCGACCTTTTGGCAAAGTGGCTCGCTCAAGGAGAGATTCAATTACACGTTGGCGCATATGTTGATTTGCATTTCAACTTAGGGGCAAGCCTAGGATATGCGCTGTCCAGCCGGGATATTCGCGGGATCGTCACGCATTGCCAACCGCCGGACTCCCTTGCTTTTTATTTTACGGATTCTATCGCCATATCGAATATCGTGTTCGAACTCGAGCGGCGCAAAAGCGGAGTGCTGCTGCTCTTGACGCACGCCAAATTGCCAGACTCGGTTCTGGCAACATGCGGCGCCAGTTGGCACGCACACCTGGATATTCTAGTTGACCAACTGCACAACCGAACACCGAGTTCTTTTCCGGTTATCTATGAGAGCGTTGTTCCCCACTATGAGCGGCTAGTTTTGTAGCTAGGTCCGGAGAGTCGGAAGATCTTCCAACGGATGAACAGCTACGCGATCTACCGCATCACCGAAACCTTGCGCGTCCTTGATGCCGCCTTGAGATTCAAATCATGCTGGCAGCTCGGTACAATGCGCGTGGCCTTGGTGTTCCAGCCAATTGGGTCGTTCATCAACCATGGGCTACGTCACTTACGACACGACGCACTTCGCTCTGCACCCGATGTGTTTGCCGCATCGTCGCGAAAAGCCCGGTTTGCGATGTCACATCGCCGCTCGCGTTTCCGTGCCGTCACGACGCAATCGGATCTAACAACGGGCCGGCGACAGGTTCGATGAAGGCGTAATTGCGCCACTTGTGTACGGCCTCTGTTCACGACGCAAATGACTGCCACCGATGGCGACATCGGGCATGTCGAGAATTTCTTCATTGATGACGAGAGATGGGGCGCACTTGCGGAGCCCGAACCGCACGGCGACGTTCACTTGCGAAGCGTCAGCGAGGCACGACTCGCAACCCCATGACGAATAACGAGTGACGCTCGCCGCGAGGCCCGATAGCTGCCATCGGACGGTAGGCCCGGGTGGCTGAGTGCCGATGGTGATCGGCAATTGGCCGCGCAGGCAGGCATGCCCCGTGTGGAGCGGCGAACAATAGTGGCCATTGGGTGGCGCGCGGCCCCCGCGCGCTAACCCTTGTGTCGGTCGAAGATCAGCCCCGAACCGCGAGTAGTTACGCCAAGTGCTCTGCGGTGCTACTTCACGCGCATGGCTGGGAAGGCGCCCGGTACTATGCGACTTGCGCTCGCTTGCATTGGAGCGCTGAGCGCCTGTGCGAGTCGCCCAGTGGAGCCGACCACGTTCGTAGGTGCCAGCACGGACTTACCGCCAGGGCCAGCTCAACGCGACGCGGGACCGACCACTCCCGACGCCGGCGCAGTTCGCTTGGACCTTGGGGTTGCGCCCGTGCCAAGGCTGCTGAGCGACGCGGAACGGCAACGATTGCTCAGCTCCGCCAATGCAGGTCAACCGGGGGCCTCGGGTTTGGTGTTGCACGTTTCTGAACGCGGCCCCGACCAACAATGGATGATTGCGGTTGCCAATGAAGGCACGCAGCCAGCGCACCTGGATGCCGACACGCGGCTTTTTTGGATCGATGTGAAGGTGCCTGGGGTGAACAAGACTGAAGAATGTCGGTTACCTCCAGATTTATTGCCCAAATCGACCGAGCCACGCTTGGATGTCGAATTGGACCCAGGCGAATACGTGGCACAACTCATCGACCCCCGACTTTATTGCTTTGCGTCCGGGACGCAAAAGCAGCTGGTGCCCGGTGCACGCCTGGTGCCACACCTTGGGTGGCCGGAGCTTCCGAGCAAAACAATATGGAGGCGGGGAAGGTCAGAGAGCATACCCGAAGCCCAACCGCAGCCTTTCGTCGCGCATCGGGACAACGTGAATATCGATGCTGCGCTTTCGGCTCGGAAAGCGGCGCTCAAGGTAGCCAAGTCCTTCCGATACAAAAAGGGCCAAAGGCAACCCGCTCTGGCGGAACTTGGCGTTCCATTGCCTGCAGGGATCGACAAGCAACTGACGGGACCGGAGCTCACACTTCGGCAAACATACACGGAGTGGACGTTCACGGGGTTCGCGTCGCCGAGCGCTCTGTCCGAAAGAGAACCACTTCAAATTCGCCTCGTGCAAGGCTCGGACGCCAGAAGCGAATACAATGCAACGGTCGAGTTTTCGTTGCACAATCGATCCAAACACAAACTGCTACTCTACTTTCGGCGCGAATTCGTCACATTCCGCATAGTGGGTCCCAACGGCGTCGTCTATTGCAATCCAGGACCGGATACCCGAGCGCCCGATCCACAGTCATTCTTTACCTTGAAGCCCGGTGCTTCCCGAACGTATACGAGTCGTTTGGAAGAACTTTGTTCGCGTGAAACATTCGATATACCCGGCCTGTACCTCGTCAACGCGCGATATGACGCGACGGAATCTGGCGCTCAGTGGAACCTGGCATTGTTCACGGGAAGCGTCGCCAGCAAATTGCCCGCCAACGTGCGTATTCGAACCGGTGAACTTCCCCTACTGCACAAATTCACGCCAGCACACCCTGAAACACGCACCATGGCACGCGCCGCAAGCGCCAACGCGCGCCCATTCAAGTTTCGCAATCTCGTGCATCATCATGCAGTTGACCGTCACCCGGTAGTGAGTGCACACGAGCACGCCCTCGTCACGGAGCGGCAGCCATGAACGCATTTTTGGGGCGCGGGTTACCTAGTTGCATTTGCCTGGTACTCCTTTCGCAATGCCGCCATGTAAGCCAGGCGAAGACCACGGAACCCCCCGATGGCCAAGTCTGGCTTACCGCTACGCAAGTGAAGGACGCAAAGCTTGAGATAGGAACAATTCAAAAGCGATATGTCAGCGATACCATTGTCACTAGCGGCAAAATAAGCTTCGACGACCTGCACGTCAGTCACGTTTTCTCGCCAGTTACCGGTCGGGTCATCAAGATCGCGGCGACATCGGGGCAAGAGGTCAAAAGGGGCGACCCGCTAGCGGAGATCGACTCGCCCGATGTTGGCGTTGCATCAGCCGAGCTCAGTGAAGCCCTAGCCGACCTGCAGGCGGCTCAACATGAGTATGAACGCCAGCGCGAGCTCTACACTTCGCAGGCCGGCTCGCTGCGAGATTTCGAGGCGGCTCAGGACACCTACGCCAAAGCAAAAGCGGAGCTCGATCGCACTCGGCAGAAGACGCGGCTGTTGCGGGGAACTCCGAGTGAATCGGTGAGCCAGAATTATGTGCTGCGCGCGCCAATTGACGGCGAGGTACTGGCTCGTAACGTTACGCCTGGCATGGAAGTTCAGGGGCAATACTACGGTGGCGCTACGATTGAACTATTTACAATTGGCAAGCTTGACCCGATTTGGCTTCTATCCGAGGTGTATGAAGTGGACATGCCTCGAGTAAAGCCGCAAGCTGCCGTCGAGGCACAGGTAGTTGCTTACCCGCATCGTCGGTTCGAAGGGCATCTCGACTGGATATCCGAAACGCTGAACCCTTCCACGCGTACGGCAAGCGTGCGAGCCATCCTTCCAAATCCCAATCGTGAATTAAAGCCAGAGATGTACGCTACCGTCTCCATTCACGTGCCAGGCGAAAGTACATTGACCGTACCCCACGAGGCCATCCTGCATTTTGGCGAAACCACAATCGTGTTCGTGCAATTATCGCCGGCTTCCGACGGTAGATTGCGTTTCGAGAGGCGTCCCGTCATTGTGGACGAGGACATTGTCGGCGACTTTACGCCGGTCTTGCACGGACTGCTTGATGGGGAAAAGGTGGTAGATTCCGGGGCAATACTCCTTTCGGCCATGGACTGGCAATGATTCGAAATTTAGTCGAATTCGCGCTTCGAAGCCCCTGGCTCATATTCTTGCTGAGCCTCGGGCTGATTGCGGCCGGGCTATTGTCGTTCAGGGCACTTGACATTGAGGCCTACCCCAACCCGGCGCCGCCAATGGTGGAGCTTGTGGCGCAACCCCATGGTTCGAGCGCGGAAGAGGTTGAACGATATGTCACCGTGCCGCTCGAAATCGGGCTATCCGGCATGCTTGGGATCGAGCATATCCGATCACAGTCGTTATTTGGGCTCAGTGACGTAAAATGCTACTTCAACTGGGGCACCCGATATGCCGACGCACGTCAGGAGGTCATAAATCGGCTTCAATTCATTCAACTCCCGAACGCCGTACAGGCCTCGATTTCCCCTTGGAACGCAATCGGCGAGCTGTATCGCTATCGACTTCAGGGTGACGGCTATTCCGTCCTCGAGCTCAAAACCGCCGAAGACTGGATCCTGGAGCGTCAATTCAAGCAGGTTCCCGGTGTCATTGATGTCGTCAGCTTTGGTGGAGAAACCAAACAGTATCACATCGACGTAGACCCATTTCGACTACGTGCCCAGGGGCTGACCTTGCAGCAATTGGAGGAGGCCGTTGGGCGCTCAAATCGGAATGTCGGCGGGCAGCGTCTGACCATCGGAGAACAGGCGTATGCTGTACGCGGCATTGGCTTGCTGCGCGATGTGCATGACATCGACAATATCGTGCTGGACGCTCACAATGGTGTTCCGATTCGGGTCGGAAATATCGGCACTTCTTCCGTCTCCTTTGCGCCGCGACTGGGGATTGTTGGGAAGGATCGAGAGCCAGACATCGTCGAAGGCATCGTGTTAATGCGCTATGGGGGTGAGACGAGTCCCACGCTACGCGGCATTCACGCCAAAGCAAAAGAGATCGAGCGGCAACACCTGCTTCCACCTGGCATGCGAATTCTCCCATTTTTGGATCGGGGCGACTTGGTCAACATCACTACGCACACCGTATTCAAGAATGTCTTGATAGGAATGGGGTTGGTCACGTTGGTGCTGCTACTGTTCCTTGGTAACGGACGCGCCGCATTGGTCACCGCCGTGAATATTCCTTTATCACTGCTGATTGCTTTCATCGGCATGGTCGCCAGCGGAACGCCAGCCAATCTGATTTCGCTCGGTGCGGTAGATTTCGGCATTGTTGTCGAGTCGACGGTGATTATGATGGAAAATATCTCTCGCCAGCTCGTCCGCGAGCAGGGTGGCACGATAATTGAGAGGATCACCGCAAGCGCACGCGAAGTGGGTGGCCCGATGCTCTTCTCGACACTGATCATAGCGGCTGCGTTCATGCCACTGTTTACGATGACGGGCGTGTCTGGCGTAATTTTCGCACCGATGGCGCACACGTATGCTTTTGCCGTCGGCGGCGCAATAGTGCTAGCACTCAGTCTTACGCCAGCGCTGGCATCCAAGGTGCTGCGCCCAGGTACCGAGGAACGCGAAATCCGCATTATGCAGTGGCTGCGCGCAGTTTACGAACCGCTCGCGTCGGCAGCCATTCACAGGCCCTGGTACGTTGCGGCGGCTTCCGTCTTGCCGGTGGTGTTTGCGCTGATCGCCTTTCCGTGGCTGGGAGGGGAGTTCTTACCCCGGCTGGAGGAGGGCAATTTTTGGATTCGCGCCACGCTTCCGACGTCAATCTCGCTCGATCAATCGGCAAAATATGTCGGCCGTATGCGCGACATCATACGGGGTTGCCCGTCCGATGAGCACCAGGTCTGTACGTCGGCGACGCAGCGCCACCCCGAAGTCCTCACCGTCGTTTCGCAACTCGGCAGGCCGGATGACGGCACGGATGTTTCGGGCTTCTATAATATCGAGCTGCTCGCGCCCCTATTGCCCCTTGGACAGTGGAAGCACGGACTTACCAAAGATAAGCTCGGCGAGCAGCTGTCACGCGAATTGCACGGTGCGTTCCCCGGCGTAGTCTTCAACTTTTCACAAGCCATTTCCGATAACGTTGACGAGGCATTGTCCGGGATAAAGGGTGAAAATTCGGTGAAAGTGTTTGGCCCGGACATCGCATCCAATGAACGGAAGGCCAATCAAATTGTCCGGATCTTGTCACACGTTAGAGGCATTACCGACCTGGGTTTGTTCAGTTCGCTGGGGCAGCCCAATCTCAAGATCACCATCGATCGGCGGGCTTGTTCTCGATACGGGCTGAATACAGGCGACGTCGATGCCGTCATCGAGGCAGCCGTGGGTGGTCAAGCGATCACACAAGTATACGAAGGTGAAAAGCTGTTTGATTTGATAATCCGTTGGCAAGAACCATTTCGCGATACGGTTGAAGCAATTCGACAGATCACCGTCCCCACACCTGATGGCAAACACATCCCGCTCGCCGAACTGGCTTCCATCTCCAAAGAGGATGGCCCCTCGGTCATTTATCGTGAAGATGTAAAGCGGTACTCACCCGTAAAGTTCTCGGTGCGCAACCGGGATTTACAGTCCACCGTGCTTGAAGCCCAACGTCGAGTGGTAGCAAATGTCAAATTGCCGTACGAAATCCATCTGGAGTGGGCGGGACAAATGGGTGAGCTCAAAAGCGCTCTCGGCCGGCTCAGCGTAATCGTGCCCGCAACGCTTTTGGTGATTGCGCTGCTGGTCTTTGCCGCCGTAAGAGGTTGGATGGAAACAGGGATTGTAGTCGCGTCGATTCCGCTAGCTTGTTCCGGCGGTGTCATTGCGCTGTTGTTGACGCGCACGGCACTCTCGGTATCTGCAGCCATGGGGTTTGTCTCCATATTTGGCATTGCTATTCAAGACGCGATCTTGGTCGTCACCTATTTTCAAAGGTTTCGTGCATCCGGGCTATCAGTCGAACAGGCCGCCGATCAGGCTGCTGAAAAGGGATTTAGACCTTGTCTAATGACAACACTAGTCGCGACGTTGGGCCTGCTACCGGCCGCTATCTCCACGGAGATTGGCGCGCAAACCCAACGGCCGCTAGCCGTTGTCGTTATTGGCGGCGCACTAATACTGGCCCTCACGACTCGTGTGGTTAAGCCCGCCCTGTTGGTGGCCCTTCAACGTTGGCTGACCGCGCCTGCCGTGCGTAGCGAGGCGAAGTGAGAGAACCAGGTTATTCACCGCCGAAGGCCCTGAGTTTCCAGGTGGCGGAAGCTGCGGGTTAGGTGTCTCGGGCGGGCTCGAGGCACGAGACGTTCGGCATCGTAGGGCAGCAAGCCATAGTCCCTTGTGAAACCCGTGCTGGACCCATTCGAAGTTGCGCCTTACGTCTTGCCGGCGCGGAAACGCTTAGTGCGGCGGGGCATCGTGCCGGGCAATCGGCGTGCGGGTGCGTTTCAGTGTGCGTTCGATTGAATTGCCAGTGGCATCAAGACCTCAAATGTAGATCCAATTTGTGTATCGGCCCGAAGGCGAACTTCCCCACCATGTGCCTCTACGACAGCCTTAACCAGCGAGAGACCAAGCCCAAGTCCGTGTTCGGTGCGGCTTCGATCGCCACGGAAAAGGCGATCCCACACTCGCGCTCGGTCTTCGGGCGCGATGCCAATGCCAGTATCGGCAATGGTGAGAATTCCACTCGCATTATCGCGGGTGACCGAGACTTCCACAGATCCACCGCCGGGAGTGTACTTGATCGCGTTGTCGAGCAGGTTAGCGCAAACCTGTATAGTTCTGTGCCGGTCAACCATGACTTCAACACCCGACGAAAGTCGGGTTAGCACGTGGACGCCCCGCTCGGCCGATACGAATTCGTAGAGCTCGACGGCCTCACGTGCAATGTTCGCGAGATCCTCGGCATGTTTGTCCAAATGCATGACGCCTGTTGTGGCCTCCGTAATATCCATCAGCGTCGTTAGGAGACTCAGCACTCGATCCGTCTCTTCGACAACGTCAGCGAGTGCTTCGTTCATTTTCGTCGCGTCGCCGGGGTTGCCCAGTGCCAGTTCGGCACCGGTTCGCAAACGCGTGAGCGGAGTTCGCAAGTCGTGAGCGACATTGTCCAGCGATTCCTTCATGGCACGCATCAAGGCTTCGTTGCGTGTAAGCATGCGGTTGAATAGCGCGGCAAGTTGATCGAGATCATCGTTCGATCCCCGCACAGCTACTCGCGAGCTGAGATCACCGGAGTTTATGATTGTCTGAGTTGTCTTCGCTAGGTCACTCAAAGGGCGAAGTGCGTTGCGACTAATCACAAAAGCGCCCGTTATGGCGGCAAACAGACCACCTCCCAAAATAAGCCACAATATCCTGGCTGCGTTGTGCCAGGTGCGCGCAGCCTCGTCGTCGCGGAGCATCACTTCCAGGCGGCGCCCTTCGGATATATGCGCAACCGCAACGTGCCAGTCTTTGGGCGCGCTTACTTCCGTACTGGATGCAGCTGCATCGTTTCGGAGCGTGGTTGCAGCGCGGCTCGAAGCAACATCAGAAGACAGTGTTAGGAGTTCGACCTCATGTTCATCCGTCACGCGGATGGCGACGCTGGGTCGTTGTCCCTTGCCCTCATTGAGGAGAGCTCGCAGCGCCTCGGTGCCGCCATTCTCGAAGGCATCGCGGTACCGTTTGAGAGCGTTCTCGGTCGTTATTTGGCCTGCGCGCTCGACCCCAAAGTGCGTGCGAATCGCGACGAAGGCCGCCACCGCAGCGAACGAAGCCAATGTGACGACTGCATACCAGAGTGCCAACCTGACACCGAGCGAGCGCCAAGCGCGCGTGCCAACGGCAATTGGCTTCGAACTCTCACTGGGGGATGCGGGGCGGCTACTCCGAGCGAAGAACATAGCCAACTCCGCGAATCGTATGAATCAGCTTATCAGAGAAATCTCGATCGATCTTCGCGCGCAGTCGGCTCACGAGCACATCGACCACATTAGTTTGCGGATCGAATCCGTAGTCCCATACGTGCTGTAAGATCATCGTCTTTGACAGTACCCTATCCGAGTTTCGCATGAAGTACTCGAGCAGCATGAACTCCTTGGCTTGCAGCTCAATTACTTTACCATCGCGGCGCACCCGGCGTGCAACGAGATCGAGCGTTAAATCGCCAAACTCGAGACGCGTGACGGCCTCCACGCGCGTGGACGCGCGCCGCATCAGCGCACCGAGTCTCGCAACGAGTTCGGCAAATGAAAATGGCTTGGTGAGGTAGTCGTCTGCCCCTGCTTCTAGACCGCGGACGCGGTCCTCGACGTCTGCCCGCGCACTCAAAATAATAATGGGGGTAGTTAGTTTTGCATTCCGCAGGGTCTGGATAATCGAAAGACCATCCCTGCCAGGCAACATGAGGTCCACGATAATGATGTCGACGCCGGGTTGTCGCCCGAGATCTAGCCCGTCATCCCCACTTCGAGCCCACGATACGCCATGCCCTTCCTGCCTCAAGCCCTGGCTCACGAAGTTTCCGATTTTCTCGTCATCTTCGATGAGTACCACGTGCATAGCAGTGCTCTATTTATCTGTTAGTGCACAAAAATCTATCATGAGGCAGCTCGCAGCGAGCGTTCGACGTCTGAACAGAGATGTTTGAGATTGCCGCTCTCGAGGTTACCCCGCGCAAATCGCAGCGTCTCATCGGCCAACAGCAGCTCGGCCAACGGTTCGCCTTTTGGACCGAGGCGCTCGTGAATCGATTGAGGCGTTACCTGATCTGGGCTTGTGACCCACACGTGAGCCAAGTGCACCTGAGTCAAACGCCTAGCAGATTCGAAGAATGTATCGACGCGGCCGTCGGACGCCGCACGACGCATCTGGTGATAAAGGGAGCGTTCGCTACCACGGCGCCTGCGAGCCCAGTATATTACTGCGTTGAGGCCTATTAGCGTAGCGAGGGCCACACCGAATCCAACGTGCCGACGCGACAAGGCAAGTCTCCTTGAGGATGGCAATTTCGGCATCGCTTTGGACGGCGAAGCTGACGCAGCTGCGGACACAATCTTGCTGAACGTTGCGCTCGAAGCCGGTGTGGCAGCTCCTTCCACAGAAACGGTGAGTGGCGCCGTTTCACGCGTAACATATTGCTCGAGATTCGGATCGAAGGCGGAAAGCGCGACCGCGGGTACCGTAAGATTGCCGCCGCGCAGGGGTACGATCACCTGTTCGAAGAGTTTTCGACCGGGGTGCTTATCAGGCGGCGTCGCTTGATTGAGTGCGGCCATTGGATAGGCCTTCCACGAATCGGAGCTGGTTACGCCAGCAAGATCGACTCGGTCCAGGTCCCCGCTCCCGTTGACTTCGACTCTCAGCGTGACAGGCTCATTGATCTGGACCCGAGCGGACGAAACGGACGCCTTGAGATCGTAGTGTCCCACGGCGCCCGTGAACGTCGCCGGTTGTCCCAGTGAAGGCAAAGCGAGCGCTTCCAACGTGTGCGTTGACGCCTTGAGTGTAATATCCTGCGTTCTGACGTTCCCAAAGGGTCGCTCCATCATACGCCGCATTCGCCGCCGCATTTGATTGAAAATAGCTGACGGATCAAATGAACCCATCCCAAAGTTTCCGAAGATATCGTCATCGTTGTCGTCAGCATCGGGAATCGGGATCGATTCGGGGGCGTCGCGATATTGGAGTCGTGCTGGTAACGTGACGGAGAGTTGAATTGGACCCGGTGCCGACGGCGTCAACGTTCCTTTCCAAGTCACCGTAAGCGTTGGGCGTCCGTCTAGCACTTGGTTTGATTGCAGGGGCTTTTGCGACAAGTTAGAGGTGATCAAGCTCTTTGACTCGAGCTGTGGCACCCCTTCAAGCGTGACTCCCTCGGCGTCGCGAAAAAAGGCCGTCAGTGTAATAGGAATCGCCTGGCCCACCCATGCTTTCGTCCTTCCGAGATCGAGTCGCAGTGAGGCACGTGGACTACGGGCGGCTGGGCTATCTGTTTGCGAAATGGTTGTGGGCACGGGTGCCGTGGGTGCGGGTACAGCAACTGTGGTTCCCGACAACGCGGTCAGTACCGTAAAGGCAACAAATGCCGCTATTGCTGACTTTGGTCTGAGCATGGGTCACCAATCCTTCTTCGGTGTGTCATCCGTGGCCACACCCGCATCAGTACCTGTTTGGTGGCGTAGGCCGTG
This sequence comes from uncultured delta proteobacterium, assembly GCA_963819085.1. Taxonomy (GTDB): domain Bacteria; phylum Myxococcota_A; class Polyangia; order Polyangiales; family Polyangiaceae; genus FEN-1139. Next base: position 34,568 of record CAWFUX010000048.1, on the reverse strand, counting down.
GCGCTCATCACCACGCAGCGAATTGAGCAGCGCGCGCGCGTCTTTTGCCGAGAGACCCTGTTGCGTATCCTGTTTGCCATCGGCGCCACGAGGTGCGCCCGCGTTTCCTTTCTGGTCCTTCGGGTCGTTTTGCCCCTTAGCCTGTTCACCGTTCTGTTTACCCTGCTTCTCCGCAGCGGCCTGACCAGGCTTTGGCTGATCCTTCTTTGCACCGGCCGCGTTTTTGGTGTCGTTGCCATTCTTGGAATCCTTGCCACTCTTAGAATCTTTGCCGTTTGCGCCCTGCTTGTCTTGCTGGGCTTTGCCATTCTTTGGGTCCGGCTTTTCATTGGGTTGCGGAGGCGGCTTATCCTCGAGTTCTTTCAGCTTTCGCTTCACGAAGTCGCGATTGAAACGAGCATCGGCGTCCTTCGGTTCCAGCTTGAGCGTTCTGTCGAAGGCGGCGATTGAGTCCTTCCAATCCTTGATCGCTTGCTCGCGCGATTGCCCTAGGTCCTTCGCACCTAAGCGGTAAAGGCTGTCTCCCTGATTATAAAGGACGTGGGGACGCAGTTTAGGATCGGCAGCGGCGAGCGCGCGTTTGAACGCCGCTTCAGCGATGTCGTAGCGTTGAGCCCGGTAGGCAGCGTCTCCCGCATTGTAAGCGAGGCGCGCATCCTTGGGATTCCTTACACTGGCAGCCTCGTATTCTATGGCCGCTTCATCGAAGCGACCCGCCGCATAAGCCTTTTGCGCACTCCAAACTGAGGCCCGCGCAAGACTCGGTACTAGGAGCAGCAACATAGCAATTGTAACGGGTACGGTAGTCCTTAGCGCAGGCGAAATCCCCGCGACCCTTTTGCGCCAGGCAAGCGCCAGGAAAGTGTCGAGCAGGATTCCGCCGAGCGCAATGCTCAAAGGCACTTCGAACCACTCGTTGTACACCCTGTGTATGCGTGACGCCGCATCCACCTGAGCGCGCGGCGCGAGCGAGTCGTGATACAGACGTTCGAGCCCCTGGCCATCACTCCCTAGCGAACGATAGGTGCCGTGCGCCGCGCTGGCGATAGCCTGCAATCCGGCTTCGTCAAGGCGCGAGCGAACGGGATTGCCTGCTTCGTCCCGCATGACTCCCACGACTCGGCCCTTGTCATCTCGCTGCGGCACCAATTCCCCGGCGGGAGATCCGACGCCGACCGTGTCGATCGTGATGCCGTCGGCACCAGCCTTCTTTGCCTCCGCGAGCCCCTGACCTTCGAGATCTTCACCATCACTGAGCAGCACGATGGCCTTGTCGTGAGTCGATTCTGTCGTCAGAGCAGTTCTGGCGAGATCTATCGCACGTCCAATATTAGTTCCTCCGTAGGCAATGGTCGAAGTATCAAGGGCGCTTACCGTCTCTAGTAATGCGGAGTGGTCGAGCGTCATCGGGCTTTGCACGAATGCTTCGCCCGCAAAGGCAATGACACCTATTCGATCGCCAGGGAATTTATCCACCAGGTCTCGAATCGCGAGTTTTACGCGTTCAAGTCGAGTCGGCTTCACGTCATCGGCGTCCATGCTCTTGGACGTATCAATCGCGAGCAGAACGTCGATGCCCTTGCGCGTGGTCGTTTCCCAGTGCATTCCCCTTTGTGGTCGTGCTAACGCGACAAAACCCATGGCAACGGCGAGTGTCATGACGCCGACACGTAGCCATCTTCGGGGTCGAGAAGGAACGGGCAGCGCCGCTTGACGTGTGCGAGATCCCGATAGAATGAGACGCGCCTTAGATTTCAAATACTCTGAGCGCAGTAACAACACCAACAGAATTGCCGACACAACCGCTCCAACCGGAAGCCAAATAGGATTTGCAAAATGCATGATTCATACTCCAAACGAGTGAAACATCAGGGAATGCGCCGAAAGCGAGTGGCAGATAGGCCAAGCTCGGCACACAGCGCGAATAGTCCGGGGATTGCGAACCAAGCAAAGTGCTCGTCCTTCTCGGAAAAACCCTTGAGTGTGTGCTGTGTCTTTTCGAGCCGGTCGATATCGGCGTAGACGCGACGTAAAGCCTCAGTATCGGCTGCTCGGTAGAATTTGCCGCCGGTCGTCGTCGCAACCTCTTTTAGCCCAGTTTCGTCAACATCCGCGCGCATTTTTACTAGCTCGACTCGCCCATTGTCACGGGTCACGGGAATGAGTGCTTCCCCGCTTGAACCCACACCAATAGTGTAGACCTTGATGCGGAGCGCTTTTGCTGCTTCGGCTGCAACGCTGGGTGCGACCTTGCCGGCATTGTTTTGGCCGTCTGTCAACAGCACCAAAAGCTTGGATTTGGCCCGTTGCGCATCAAGCCGGCGCACTCCGGCTGCCAATGCGGAACCGATTGCGGTGCCGTCGCGAAGCTGATTCGTGTTCAAGCTCTCGAGATTTTGTAGCAACCAATCATGATCGAGGGTCAGCGGGCTGACGAGATACGGCTCTCCCGAAAAGGCGATGAGGCCGATGCGGTCGTTGGAGCGGTCTTGCACGAATTGGCTGACGACTTGCTTGGCCGCGTCGAGTCAACTCAAGAGCTGCCGAGCACCGGCGACTTCGGCCATATCTCGGGCCTGCATCGACCCGCTGACGTCAATCGCGAGCATTACATCGACCCCCGATGTCCGGACCTGACCATGCTGGTGTACGATGTCTGGTCGCGCAAGGGCCACAATCATAAGCGCAGCGCCGATCCAACGAAGCGACGGCAAGAACCTAGCCCAGCGCGTCCGACGTTGTTTGGCTACGGCCCGAATTAAGTCGATGTTAGAGTGGGTAACCGCTGGCGGTCGGCCACGGCGCGCGAGCCAAAATGCAATCAGTGCGAGCGGCAACAATAACAGCAACACTGCAGGGTACTCGAAGTGGAGCATCGGTACGTGGATGATTGGTAAGTGGATCATCGGGATGCCTGTTCAAAGTGCTGCGAGGGTGTTTTGGGCTCGGCGCCTGTTCGAAGTGTGATGGGAACCGGCTCTGAGTCGGGTAGAAGCGCGGCTTCCGCAACGGATTCGGGATTGGGGAGTTGAGGCGCAAACAGCCTCTCCAGTAGCTCCCGTGCGGATGAGGTAGCAGCGAGCATCGCGTCCATGTCCAGGCTCGCTCGCGCGAAGCGCGCAAGATCGCAGATCTCGAGCAGGGCCAGCAATTGTGGAGCCTCGAGTAGGTATGGGGTGCCGGGGTCGCGCACTGCATCGGGTTCGCCGACTACCAGGACGTTCGCCCACGGAGCCTTCGCCAGTTCGCTCGTAGTCTGAGGTAGCACGTTTTCGCCAATGCGAACTGCCAGCGCGCCACGCATCGTTGCGGCAACCATCTCGGCCCAATCGTGTGGGCGGATCATCCTTGCGAGTTTCTCCGCTAAGTCCAAGTCCTGCCGTGCACGCTCGAGCGGAGTGAGCGGCCGATGGCGTCGTTTGTACCAGTAACGTAAGAGCAGAACGACTGCCGTTACCACTAGCACTGCCGACGCAATCGCCAGCGGCCAATGCCACCAGGGTGGGATCGGAAGCGGCGCGCGAATGTCGCGAATGTCCTCGACCACGGCTGGCGCTGCAATCGCTAACGCAACATTCGATACCAGTACCGCGAGCGTGAGCAGTACCGTTGATGCAACGGTTCGAATGAGTTTCATGACTTGGTCCCGCGCGAACGAAAGAAGCCAACAAGTGGACCGAGGTAAGGCTGCAGCGTGTCGAGTTCCAGCATATCAACGTGTGCGCGACGCGCGAGCGCTCGAATGCGCTCGTCACTGTGGCGCACTGCGTCCTCCAGATGCGACCGCTGTGTGCCATTGCCGGTATCGACCTCGACCACTTCGCCCGTCTCTGCATCTTCTAGGGTCACAAGACCTACGGAGGGAAAGCCACGATCGTTGAGATCTGCCGTGCGTATGGTTACGACGTCGTGTCTCTGAGCTAGCGCACGCAGCTCTACTAAACTTTCGTCCATGTCGGTTTTGTCGAGCAGAAAGTCGGAAAGAACGACTAGGATCGCTCGCTTTGTCAATCGTTGCCGCACACTGCGCAGGGCAAGCGAGAGATTCGTGCCTCGGCTTTTGGGGCGAAAAGTGACCAAGTCGTGAATCAATCTCATTGTGTGTTGACGGCCGCGCGCGGGGGGCACGAACAATTCAACGGAGTCCGTGAAAAGTGTCATTCCGATCCGGTGGTCACGGCTTTGGGCAGAGAGCGCCAGCACACCCGCGATCTCGATAGCTTGCTCTTGCTTGGTCAAGTCACCAGCGCCAAGTGCGCCTGAGGCGCTCATGTCCACTACGAAGACGATCGTGAGCTGCCTCTCTTCGCGGTACTTCTTCACGAATACTCGGCCGGTACGCGCCGTCGCATTCCAGTCGATGGCTCGCACATCATCGCCGGGCTCGTACTCGCGCACTTCGTCGAAATCCGTGCCGCGTCCACGAAATCGACTGCGAGTCCCGCCGTGCAGCGAGTCGTTGCTAAGCCGCCGCGTGCAGATCTCGATGCGCCTCATTTTGTCGTGGATACGAGCAGCAACAGGGTTTTCGGGGGCAGCCCTCATGGCGACACCACGGCGTGAAGCACGCGCCTAACGATCTCGTCACCGTCTATTCCGTCAGCTTCGGCCGCAAAGCTCAGGCACATGCGGTGACGCAGGACCTCGGGAGCAAGTGCCTTGACGTCTGCCGGTAAGACATATCCTCTGCCCTGCAAAAACGCCCGAGCACGCGCGCCTACAACGAGAGCGATGGTACCACGCGGGGAAGCGCCGGCACGCAGCAGGCCCTGAATTGGCACGTTTTTTCCTGGCTCCCGCGTCGCTGCGACGATGCAGGGCGGGCGCACCATCTGACATCGACCGAAGTGTAGGTTTGTTCACACTTTGTGAGATCTATTTGGATGCCGCCCACAAGATAGAGCTTTCCATTGGCTGCAGGGTGATATCTCGTCGCGCCTATGAGTGACGAGGAAGAAAGCCATCTTGGGATTTTCAAATTCTTTGAAGGGGTGCAAGACCCGCGCGTGGAGCGCACCCGGTATCACTTGCTCATGGATATTCTTATCATTGCCCTGTTGACGATGATTTGCGTGGGCGAAGGATGGGAGGATATGGAGGAATTCGGAATTGCTAAGCAGGATTGGCTCAGGACGTTCCTGCGTCTGCCCAAGGGAATTCCGTGCGCGGACACGTTTAGACGGGTGCTGAGCGCAATTGACCCAGTGGCTTTCAATGCAGGCTTCATTGCGTGGGTGCAAGCTCTGTCGGGAGGAACTAACGGCAAACTCGTTGCAATTGACGGCAAGACCGTACGCCACTCGTTCGATCGCGCGACAGGCAAGAAGGCATTGCATGTAGTGAGCGCCTGGATCGCGGACAACAAGTTGACGCTCGGTCAGATCGCGACTGAAGAGAAATCCAACGAGATTACGGCCATTCCGAAGCTTCTTGAACTCTTGGATATCAGAGGAGCCACCGTTACGGTCGACGCCATGGGATGCCAGAGGGACATCGCGAAGACGATTATTGATCAGGACGGCAACTACATTATGGGCCTCAAAGGCAATCAAGGAACGGCTCGAAAGGAAGTCGAAGATTTCTTCACCGATGCGCGAGCTGCAAACTTTCGAGAAGTCGAACACACCTTTCACGAGACGGTCGATGGGAGTGAACACGGCCGACTCGAAGTGCGACGCGTCTGGGCCTCGCAACAACTTAGCTGGTTTGAGGACCTGCCGAAGTGGAAGGGCTTGCGCAGTGTCATTCTGATCGAGAGCGAGCGGACCGTCGGCGATCAGAAAACGTCCATTGAGTGCCGTTACTACTGGAGTAGCCAGGCTCTGGACGCCCAGTCATTCGCGTCAATGATTCGCGGCCACTGGACCATCGAGAACCAACTGCATTGGTGTCTTGACGTTGCCTTCAATGAGGATCAATCGCGAATCCGAACCGACCACGGGCCTGAAAACATCGCCCAGCTCCGCAAGATTGCGATGAATCTTGCGAAAAACGAGCGCTCCCATAAACACGGCATTCAAGCCAAACGAAAACTTGCGGCCTGGAGTGACGCCTACCTTCTCAAGCTGCTTCAGGCAGGATTGCCAGAAATTCAAGGGAAATAAGATGCGCCCGCCCTGTGCGACGATGCGAACTACATAGTCGCGAACGGCATCATCCACGTATACTTGGTCGATAATGCGGCGAGCCAGAAGCATGGCATCGAGTGACGCGACAGGCGACACATCGAGCATCGGTGTGCTCACGGCCATCGTATCGAGAATCGCACGCTCCTCGGCTAGGCTCGGGTAATTGACCACGATCTTCAGCATGAAACGGTCAATCTGCGCTTCAGGCAATGGGTACGTACCCTCTTGCTCCAGCGGGTTCTGTGTTGCGAGCACGAGGAACGGATTCGGAAGCCCGAATGACTCACCGCCGAGCGTGACCTGGCGCTCCTGCATCGCTTCGAGCAGCGCGCTTTGCACCTTTGCGGGCGCGCGGTTGATCTCATCGGCTAGCACCAAATTGGCGAAAATCGGGCCATGCTTGACCTCGAAGCTCGCGGAGTGAGCAAGGTATATCGTGGTTCCAACGATGTCCGACGGAAGCATGTCAGGCGTGAATTGAATGCGTGAGAATTGTGCCCCGTCGATGCTCCCTGCCAACGTCTTGAGAGCGAGGGTCTTAGCCAGACCGGGTACACCTTCCAAAAGAACGTGTCCGCCTGTTAATAGCCCAATCAAAAGGCCCTCGATGAGGCCTTGCTGCCCCACAATTACCCGGCCTATCTCGCGTTTTAGCGGCTCGACCCAGTGCGAGGCATCGGCTATTCGCTGTTCGATCTCGCGGATTTCTCGGCCGACGCTGGGTTTCACCGAACCTTTCGCGGCGTTTGTTGGCTGGATATTTTCACGTTGCAGCATATTCATGGCTTGGCTCCTGGGTGACGACCGATTGTGTGCTCGCCATGAACCACAGCATGAAGGCCTAACTTTGCTCTTACCTTGCCGGATAATGACAAACGTGAAATGCGGGCACGCTTGGCGGGCACGCTTGCGTCGCGACGGGGCGGCCCTGTTCGTCCGCTTTGGTTCGGCAAAAAAGCTAGGCTGCCACTTCGACCCGGAGACTATTTCAGCCGCTATGTTTGACTTCGTGCACCGCTCACCGAATCAACGGAATGAGCAATCCAGATTGATGGCCCGTTCGGGCAGTGCGGAAATGATACGTGTGACGGCGCTCGTGGTGCTCGCTGTGTCGCGGACACCAGAATTCTTTGCCATCTGTTGCTTGCCGGATCTCAAGGCATAGTGGGCACGGCGGTTCAATCCTCGGTATGTTGGTCGCTGCAGTTGCACCCCTTGGGCGAACCACTAGGACAGGGCAAGGTGCAAGCCGTACAACCCCCTCGGCGACCGACCCGAGTAGCAGTCGTTCCAGTCCGCGATGCCCGTGAGTTCCCACGACAACTAAGTCTGCTTCAATATCCGAGGCCAGCTGAGCAATTGCTTCCGCTGCGTCGGCATGTCGAACATGGGTCGTCAGGCGCTCGATTATGGAATCTTGGTCAGTGGATAAATTCTCGTGATGCTGCTTTAGAACCTTCTCAACGTAGGTCCACAGGTGTTCGGAAACTTGAGCGGTTGCCGTCTTATCGGATGTCATCCCGTGCTCGGGTGCAGAAAGTTGAACGGATGATGGCACGTAAGACACTGCATGAACGACGTGGACGTGGGTAGGCGCACGGCGCAGAGCTTCTGTGGCAAACGCTTCAAGGAGAGCCAGCTCGCCTAGATCCGAGTAGTCCACACCTACAAGGATGATGAATGGTTTTGTTCGCTTATCATCCGTGTTCATTTCGAAATCTCCTAGGGCGAGCCTGATCGAATTCACTCCAGGCCAGTGGATCGTCTACACCCACCGGTTTCATCTAACATTGTGACATATGGTACCACTTTCTTCGTCAAGCGGCGCGGAAAAACATTTAGCGAAACTGCACCGATGGCGATGACGCAACGGGGGCCAACGAGCCCCGCACCCTTAGGCCTGCAGGAATCTGGCGCGTGTAATTCGCCTTGAGCAGCCCGACCATTTGCTACCGGACGGCCGTGGCATAATGGCAATTTACGGGAACAAAGCGGAGCGCTCTAACGTTTCTTGATGCATGGATGCGTCGAATTGTTGCTGATATTTGGAATTCACACAAGGTGCGCGCAGCCAAGATACGGAATTGCGGCTACCAATGATGAGTAAGACCGATCTTCAGTTGAAGCAAGACATTCTGGAAGAACTCCAATTGGACCTCCAGGTCAACGCCGCTCAGATTGGAGTCAGCGTAAACGAAGGGGCGGTCACGCTCCTGGGAATTGTCGATAGCTACGCCGAAAATGCGCGGCAGAAGCCGCAACGAAACGAGTGTACGGCATTCGCACCATTGCACAGGATCTCACGGTTAAGGTCCGTATCGAACACGCCCAGAGTGACTCGGAAATTGCCGCTGCCATACAGAACGCTCTGCAGTGGAACGTATATATCCCGAAGTCGGTTTCCGCTAAGGTAGAGAGCGGCACGGTCACCCTCGAAGGCAAAGTCAACTGGAACTATCAACGTGTCGCTTCCGAGCGTGCGGTTGAATATCTTCCAGGAGTGGTGGCCGTCCGTAATAACATCACGCTCAACCCGCAACCCTCCGCCACACATGTGAAGGAAGAAGTCGAGGCTGCGTTGCGCCGCCAGGCTGCCGCGGATTCGAAGTCGATTCACGTCAAGACGTCAGGCGGCACGGTGACCCTCACGGGACATGCGTCGTCGTGGCATGCCATTGCGGATGCCGTTCATGCCGCTTGGGCAATTCCGGGAGTGACCGAGGTGATTGATCACGTAAGGCTGTCGTTGTCGGAATGAATCGTACCGGTGTTTACCGGCTGCATGCAGGGCGAAGCGAACTTGCCCGCTGAGGAGGTACTTTCGTGATCGAATGCGACGAGCATCGACGGAACCACCGGGCACCGAACGTGCAAGGGAATTGTTCTCTCGAATTGCACCGTTACGCCACGATCGCCGCAACAACATTACGTCGGCAAGACCGACCCCACTGGAGTTCACAAAGCGTCCTGCTCCCGATTCCGTGCCGTAACGACAGAATCGGCGGCTGTGATGACTGTCACAACAAGCAGCAATAATGCCTAGTTTGCCCGCTATCTAAGAGGTATGCCATTTGCCTTTAGCCAATCGTTGTCTCCATTACCGGCAGGCTCCGTAACCCCAGCCACCAAACGTGAGATCACCCAGTGGTTCTTCTCCTTAACTAGGTCCACTCTCATGTCCGTTGCAATAACGACTGTTCCAGCGCCCAGTCGGACTTTTTTTACGAGGACGGCGTACTTGCCCTCTGCTTGAGGTACCGACTGTTGCACCTCCGAATCCCCGAACGTGTATTTGAGACCCTTCATGGAAAGACTATTCTTTATGCTCGTCAACAGGTAAGACTTTACGTCACCGTCCTCGGATTGAGTGGCCCTAACGAAACCTATGACCACACCGCGCGGCGTCGACGGATAACGGCTACAAGCAAAAATGACTAGCGCCACGGCTGTCCCAAGAAACCAGAGGAGGCGCTTTGAAAGCAACAGTCTACCTGTCGGCATAGTCAACTTCCTGGTGATCGTGTAAGGCGTCAGTTCCGTTGATATTTCCAGAGCCGGCTCCGCATGGCGACGCTCGAATCAGATTCAAATATGCCTCTGGTTTGGCCACCGAGCACGAAAAACAGCGCGGCCTCGCGTCCCGTAGAAATATTGCGCAAATGGAACATATTGAACCTCAATTTTGTTGATGTTGATAATGTATGTTGTACTGAACAACCCCGGCGCTCAAGGGGCCGATTCCCCCAGGTTTTGGCCCTCGCGCGCACTTGCTCAGGCGAGCGATTCAACTGATATGACAGACTTTTTTTGTGTTTGCCGCATCGTCGCGGGAAGCCCGGTGCGCGATGTCGCATCGCTGCTCGCGTTTGCGTGTCGTCACGCCACAATCGGGCCAGCGAGCGGAAGCTGCGGCAGGTTCGAATTCGACGGTGGCGTATTGCGCCATTTGTGTACGGCCTCTGTTCACGAGCAAAATGATCGAGAGGCGGAAAGGAGCCGTCAATGCTGCGTAGCTTGAAAGGTCTCGAACATTACAAGGTGAGCGCTACCGATGGCGACATTGGGCATGTCGAGAATTTCTTCATTGACGACGAGAGGTGGGGCGTTCGGTACTTGATCGTCAATACTGGCGGACTATTGGAGGGTCGCTCGGTGCTCATCTCCCCAGTGTCTTTTCGAGAAGTCGAATGGGCGGCTCGGCGATTCCACCTCGCATTGACGATCGACAAGATCAAGGACAGTCCAGGCATCGACGTTGACAAGCCCGTCTCACGGCAGCACGAACAAGACTACCACGGCTACTTTGGTTATCCTTACTACTGGGGATACGCGGGCCTTTGGGAGGCCAGTGCCTACCCGAATTTGATAGCAGCAAACATTGGGCTAAACCCGCCACTTGCGCAGCCCGAATCACACGGTGACGTTCACCTACGAAGCGTAAAGGAGGTTCGTGGGTACCATGTCCAAGGAATCGATGACGCGATTGGACACGTCGATGATTTCATCGTTGACGATCAGAGTTGGCAGGTGCGCTACCTCGTGATCGATACCAGCAATTGGTGGTTTGGCCGGCACGTTCTGGTTTCTCCACAATGGGTAAACCGCGTCAGTTGGTCAACCCAAAAGGTCCACGTCGTTCTACCACGGCAGCAGGTCAAAGACAGCCCGGAGTGGAACCCGAAGCAAGCCATCAACCGCGACTATGAAGAACGTCTACGCGAGCACTACGGTTTTTCGACGTACTGGGACAACGGTAACCGGCGTGAGCGGGAACAGCAACCGCACGACTCGCAACGCCATGAAGATAACGAGTGACGTTTGCCGGCACTCAAGGCTTTGCACTCGTCGTGACCCGTGGCCACGTGCCGTGACGCCCCAAGACAAGGCCGTAAGTTTACAGCGCCGTTGACAGCACCAAGCGCACCTCAGACGAGCGCATGGGCCACCCCATGCTCCTTGGAGCGGCGCCAAACCACCTCTTACTTGGGCTCGCCGTAAAGAATTCCGCGGCCGCCCGGAGCGATGTAGGCGCGGCCGTAAACGCGTGGATCTCCGATGATGACGTTCGAGCCACCGTATTGGTGCGCATCGTCGTTGATATGGACGAAGCTCGCACCTTCGTCGTCCGAGCGGAAAAAGCCGCTCACTCCGTTTACCTTCCCCGAGAGATAGATTGCAGGATACTTTTGGCCCGGTGCGGCTTTTCCGAAGCCGACGGCGTACGACTCGTCAACATTCGAGATCGTTTTGAAGGTCTGGCCCCCATCCGTGGAGCGGAACAAGTCCTTACCACCGGTTGCCCACACATGACCCTCGAAGTCCGGTACAGCCTGCAGCGAACCGACGATCAGGTTGTACTCCGGCAGCGACGTGAGCACACGCGTCGTGAGCTTGAAGTGTGCACCACTGTCGTCACTGACGTAAGCGGCGCCTCCTTGCAGGTCGTACGCGTAGAACTTCTTCGGATTGACGCGGTCGGAGGCCAGGCGCATCCCAATCTGCGCCCAATCGGGAACCTTCTGCGGCTCGGGCAGGCCCTGCACTTTCACCCATGTGGCACCGTGGTCGGTCGATCGCGCCACTTGGGCGTCCTTCGCAGCCCAGACGAGCACTCCGCCGTCGGCCGAGATCGCAATGCTCCCCGAACCATTGCTGCCCGTTGGTTCGGTGCGAAACTGTGTCCAGGTGGCGCCGCCGTCGCTCGAGTAAGCCCCGCGCGGGTCCTTGGTATTGCTCCAGGGCCAGCTGCCAATGCGCGCCATCAGGCTCGGCTTCTTGCCGGCAAAATCGATGGCATCAGCACTGGCGCAAGTCGGATTCTGGAAGTTGCCGCGCTTCGGAGACTCCGTGAGCGTGTCGTGCCTAAAACCGCAGAGGTCGGCCATCGCCGAGAGCAGCGGTGCGCCTTCGGGCGGGCTAATCAAACCGCGCACGCAGACTTCTTCCAGATTCTTGGTGTGAAAATTCCAGTGCACCGGCTGCCCCTTGTCAACATGGCTGAGATCCTCGGTCAGCCACACGCCACCGCCGTCGAGAATGAGCGCGCGATCGGAGTTGAACGGATCGATCTCGATGTCGCCGTTCCACTGCGGCGCGTCGAGCTTTTCACGATGGTGATACGGGTGCGCCTCGCTCGCCTCGAGCACGGCCTTGGCCATGATAGGTTTCCAGGTCTTACCGCGATCGAGCGATCGATACACCTCGGCGCCCGTGCTCCACTTGTCGATTGTGGTCGCAACGAGGGTGTCCGGGTGCGCCGGGTCCACGCTGACCGCGCCATAACCGAAGTGGTCCGTGTCGGAGGGCTTGACGGGCGTAATGTCCGTCCAAATGTCGCCCTTCGGTTCATAACGAAAGAGCGCGCCGTCTTGCACCGCGTACGGGCCTGGATCGTTGCCGTAAGCGACGTACAGCGTGCCGTCATGACCAACAGCGGCGCGAGCGGGCAAAAAGCCTTTGGGTTGTTTCGGCACTGAATGCCAGGTTTGACCCGCGTCAGCGCTGCGATAGAGGTTCTCCTCCGTGCGAGTCACGCCTGCGTAAATCACCTTCGTGGGCTCGCCGTCTTTGCTCCCGCTCGGATCGAACACGACGAACGGAATGCCGAGACCCTTGGGATCGCTGCTGACCGGGAAGGTTTCGAGCTTGTTCCAACTCTCCGATTCGTTGGTGCTCTTCCACATGCCGCTCAGGCGCGAACCGAACAAGAGGATCTTCGGTTGGTGCGGGTCAACGGCGAGCCGCTCGCCGTTCGAACGCCCAAGATCGTTGCCGCCCATCTTTAGCGCAGTCATCTTCGTGATGTGCCAGGTGTTGCCCTGGTCATCCGAGCGCATGAACGCGCCCGGGCCTGCCCACGGCTGCGCGTACATGCCAGCGGCCATGTAAACGCGGTTCGGGTTCACGGGATCCGTCGCGATGCTCTCAATCCCCATGTAATTCGCGTCCGTGCGGCTAACGAAGTCGGTCAGCGGAATCCAACTGCGGTTCGAAGGGTCGTAGCGGTAGGCGCCACCCACATCAGTTCGAATGTAAAGGATGCCAGCCTTGGCCTTGCTGAAGATAACGCCGGTGACAAAGCCACCGCCATCGATGACGACACTCTTCCAATTGTACGGAACGGACTTCACGTTACCCGTGTTGGAACTCGAGCTCGAGCTCGAAGATGCACTCGAAGCTGACTCAGCATTCGACGTGCTCTTATTCCCAGCGTTCGCTGGAGGTGGCACGAGGCAAGAGCTGGTGAGGGCCAGAGTTATGAGCGCGAAAGGCAGCGCGGAGCAAGGGTTGGTAAGGAGCTTTTGAGTCATGGTTCGTTTTTCTTCGACGGCTGGGAGTTTGAGTTGCAAACCCGCGCGCTGGCAAGTCACCGCATACCCAGAATCGGCGATTGACGCAAATCCGAATTCACATCGAAGCAAATCGAAATTCGGGTCAACTTCTTCCAGGCGGCGCGTTTGGGGTGCGGTTGCGTCAATTACGGCGTTTTGGATTGGTTTTTGACGTCACGGAAGCGCGGGTCGAGTCAACCCTGGGCTCTACTTTACAGAGTCGCGATACGCAGCCGGGCTCACGTGTTGGAAGCGCCGAAAGACCTTGCAAAAGTGGTTGGCGTTTGCAAACCCACAGGCGTCCGCGATCTGCTTGAGGGGTTCGCGGGTTTCGCGAAGTAGTCGGGCGGCTTCGTGAATGCGCACCTCAGTCGTGAAGTGTGCGGGTGTTAGCCCAGTGCACGAGCGGAAATGGTGGCTGAAGTGACTGCGGCTCATGCCGTGATCAGCGGCAATATCGTCAACTGACACCGCTTTGGGCATGGCCGCGACCACTCGCGCACGCACGTCATCGAGTAGCCGCTTTCGTCGACCGGAAAGATCACTCGCGTAGTGTGCCCAGCGTTCGTAAGCCAGCACGAACTCGAAGAGTGCTAGCTCGACTGCATAACGATCGCGAAAGTCCTTTTTTATGGCGCCGCGCACCAAACGCAGGGCAATTGCGGTCAGTGGGTCATCCGGTCCAAGCTTAACCAAGGGCCCCGTTGCTTCAACTTGCTTTGTGACACGAGCCAGTAGATAGGGGTGGTAAATGCCGAGCCAGCCAAAGGTCCACCCGGGCGAGTCTTCGGGCAGGTAGTAGCGATGTGGAGAGGGGAGAATCGCGAAAAAGCCGCAACCCGGGGTGATTCGGTGCGGGGCTTGATCGTAAAGCTCGAAATGACCGAAGCCCGCAAATGTGAACTGGAAAAAGAACAACGGATGATCTTTGCGACTTAGCCGCTTCATCCCATCCCAATGGTAACTCTTCGGATCCGTTCGCGTTTCAACACTGCCGAAGAATGCTGTCCCGGGTGTCCACCATGAAGGCGGGGGAGTGGGTGAGCGCGAAGATTCAGTCAGTTGTTTCAGGGCCAAAGCCCACTCCCGAGTGGGTCGCGGTCCCGCACTACGACTCGCGACTACATCGGACGTAAGGGCTTCTTGGTAGCGTCGCTGCCACGCCGTAACTTTCTTCTTCGAGCCTCGTTTCTTAGTCACAAATAGACCCTACTTCGAACATCGCAACCATGGCTACATGATTTGCACGATAGTACCTTAAGCTGCGAGCCTCACGAGCATCGCACAATTAGGCCCTAAGGAGACATCATGGCACTCACCCACCGGAGCACCGCCACTACCGCGGGTGTGCTCGCAGTGTTGATAGGCCTGCCCGCCTCAGCACCCGCAGCGCAGACAACTATCAGCATCTCGACTGCGGCCGCGCCCGCAACGCCAAGAATTCAGGCGCCGTTGATGGTGTCTGCTTTTCCGGGCAGCCCATTCCTCTTTCGCATTCCCGTAACGGGTCAGGCTACTCTAACGTTCGCCGCCGCATCGCTGCCGAGTGGTCTTGCGTTGGCATCGGATACGGGAATAATTTCGGGCACGACGCCGGCAGCGGGCAGCTACACGGTCAACGTGACGGCCACGAACTCGGCCGGTAGTGCTAGCGCCACTCTGACGATAGTCTCCGGCAATACGCTCTGTATGACGCCACCGGTCGGTTGGAATAGCTACGACTCATTCGGCGCGAGCATCACCGAGAATGAAGTCATTACCGAAGCAACCGCTCTGAAATCCACATTGCAGCCCTACGGCTGGAGCACGGTCGTTATCGATTACCGTTGGTACGATCCCGAAGACAAGATTGACGCCAACGGACGATATTTGCCGTCTACGAGCAAATACCCATCGGCGACGGGCACGAACGGCCTCAAGCCTTTAGCGGATAAAATTCACGCCATGGGCCTTAGTTTCGGCATCCACATCATGCGGGGAATTCCGCGCTCGGCCTACACCGCCAACACACCGATCGCAAATTCGACCTACAAAGCCCAAGATGCCGGCAACACGAATGACCCGTGCCCCTGGGACACGCACATGTGGGGCGTGCACGGTGATACCACCGCGGGGCAAGACTGGTACAATTCGATCATCTCGCAGTACGCGCAGTGGGGCGTCGATTTCATCAAGATCGACGACATGATCAACAACGACACGCAAACGTATCACCAAGCCGAAGTTGACGCGATGCAAAAGGCCATCCGCAATAGTGGCCGATCCATCGTGCTGAGCCTTTCACCCGGACCCATGCCGACGACCAATGCGGCCGATCTCAACGCTAACGCTAATATCTGGCGAATGGTGAATGATTTTTGGGATTATAACGGCCTAAGCACGTTGCCTGACGTCTTCACAGCTGCTGGCAATTGGCAGGGGATCACGTCACTCACGGCCGGGCACTGGCCGGATGGCGACATGCTCCCACTCGGTTACCTCGGCCCGCGCAATGAGTGGCACGCCTCCGGACAAACGACTTTCACGCAGAATGAACAAGTCACGATCATGTCCCTCTGGAGCATCATCCCGTCGCCGCTCATCTTCGGGGGAAATGTGTCGTCGCTGGCTTCGGATGCGTGGACGACTGCGCTTCTCACGAACGAGGAGGTCATGGGCGTCAATCAAGATTCGAGCGGCACCCATGGCAAGCGCGTCCTGCAACAGGGCACAACGGAAGTCTGGACCCGGGATATGACTGGCGGCAAAAAGGCCGTAGCGCTTTTCAACCGAGGTACGCAAGATGCAACCGTTTCGGCGACATTCTCGCAACTCGGTGTCGCGGGAACTCCTACTGTTCGCGACCTGTGGCATCGCGCGGACGTGACGGGAATGACAACTGGGCTATCCGTTACGGTTCCGTACAGTGGTGCGCTGATGTACACCCTCACGCCGGTCAGTTCCGGCACGGGAGGCGTGCCGAGCACCGGCGGCGCGCCGAGCACGGGCGGAAACCCGAACTCGGGTGGGGCCGCAAATACGGGTGGCAGCCGAGCTACAGGGGGCGCCCTCGGTACGGGCGGTACGCGAGCAGCTGGCGGAACCAGTGCCGCAGCAACAGGCGGCAGTATTGCGACAATCGGCGGCAGCGCGGCCACAAATGGCGGAGCGCAAGCCACAGGTGGCGTGCTAAGCACGGGCGGTGCGCGATCCACCGGCGGCGCACCGCTAGCGTTGACGGGTGGAGCGAACGGCGTTTTCTCTGGTGGTGCGCCATCAATGGGCGGGGCGACGGCTTCCCTAGGTGGAGTCAATGGGGTTGGCGGAATCGCCGCGTCAGGTGGTCTACCTGCTCTCGGTGGGAGCCCGACGACAAGTATCGGCGGTGCCAGCGGTGGAAGCAGCGCCGCGATTACGAACGCCACGAACACGAATGCGGGCAATGCCGAGAACACCGGGAGTTGCAGTTGCCGAGTGCCATCGGGGCGCAGCGCGCCGCTCCGAAGCACGTGGGGAATTGCGCTATTCGGTTTGGCCCTGGTGGCGTGGCGGCGTCGTCGCGACCATCACTGGAGTTGACTCTTTCGATGACGAAAACACATATTCGAGTGGTACCAATTCCGAATTCCCTCGAGTCAAACGCGATGGTACTGATGTGCAAACGAGGATCAAAATGCATGAGCCGCTTCTCTAGCTTGTGCTACTGATACGTTGACGTCCGCTTGGCGGAGTGAAGCGGTTTACTTCCCCTCGCCAGAGAACCCTCAAACGGCAGCGAAAAATGTCCCGGACGTCTTCAGCGCTCACCAGGTATCACATGCTCCACAATGAGTCCTTCAAATCGCCGTCGTCCAGCCGTTGCCCGAAAACCCGTTGGGTGGCCTATGTGGCCGCGTGCCTTTCATTCAGTTGTAGCGGGTCGAACGGCGGCAGCGTCGCTAACACGGGCGGCACAACTGCGCCCGGGAGCGGCATCAATACTGGAGGAACCAACGACACTGTAGGAATGGGCGGAGCTGCGGTGGGCGGCAGCCCCGGCGGAGGCGCCTCGGCAACAGGTGGTGCGGTAGCTAGCGGTGGTACTACTCTGGTCACGAGCAGCGCTCAAAGCACAGGCGGAAGCGTAGCTACTGGCGGCGCACCTTCAGTGGGTGGCACAACAACCACGGGCGGCATGGCTGCATCTGGCGGTTTCAAGTCAAGCGGCGGCTCTCCTACGACAGGGGGCGCAGCCAATTCTGGCGGTTCCAAGTCAGCCGGTGGCGCGGCGACAGGCGGCGTTCTCGCAACTGGTGGAAGCAAAGCAACAGGTGGCGCGTCGGCCACCGGAGGCGCTCCAACCGCCGGCGGCACCGCAGGGACGGGCGGTGCCACAGGATCGTGTCCGCTACCCACGACCTTCAAATGGACGTCGACGGGGCCGCTCGCTCAGCCCAAATCCGGGTGGGTCTCGCTCAAGGACTTCAGCAGTGTCGTCTACAACAATCAGCACATTGCTTACATGTTAACGGTCGATAGCTCGGGCGCATATGGCGGGGCCCTGATGACCTTCCCCGATTGGCCTCAGATGGCAACGGCCACCCAGAGCCCATTGCCGTACGGGGGTGTTGCGCCAGCTCTGATCTACTTCAGGCCTAAGAACATCTGGGTTCTTATGTACGAGTGGGGCCCGTGGTCTTTCACTTACCTGACCACTACCGACCCCACCAACGCAGCGGGCTGGGCCGGCCCGTACCAACTCTATTCAGGAAACTCAATCGATGAAACAGTGCTCTGCACCAGCACGACCTGTTACCTCTTTTTCGCGAATGACGACGGAACCATCCACCGGGCATCAATGCCGATCGGTAACTTCCCGGGCACATTCACCGACGAGACGACAATCATGACCGATACCACGGCGAACCTGTTCGAGGCCGTGCAAGTCTACACGGTAAAGGGTGCCAACCAATACCTCATGATCGTCGAGGCGATGGGCAGCGCAGGCCGGTATTTCCGCTCCTTTACCGCAACCGATCTTGGGGGTTCGTGGACGCCGCTCGCAGCGACCGAAAGTAATCCCTTCGCCGGCAAGGCCAACGTTACCTTCAGCGGCACCGCTTGGACCGGTGACATCAGCAGCGGGGATCTCGTGCGCAACAACCCCGACGAAACGCAGACGATTGACCCCTGCAACTTGCAGTTCCTCTACCAGGGCGTCGTCCCGACGACTGGTCTCACTTACAACCAACTCCCCTGGCAACCGGGGTTGCTCACGTTGGTGCACTAGTTCTTGAATCGCATCGTGCAGCTTGCACTTCGAGATCAGGACATTAAATTGAGCACCGTAATGCCTGATAGAGCGTGCCTTCATGACCCAAAGTCATTACGCGACGCCCTATGGAGATCGGGTGTAAAGGGCGGCGACTTCTTGGGCCGTCAGTGCTCGTCGCCAGATTGCGACGTCGTCGAGGTCGCCTGTAAAGAGGCGGCCATTCATGTTCCAGTTTGCGAAATGAAGCGTCGAATCACCAGGTGGGATGTCCGAGGGTCGGGTCGTCTGATCGACAATTGTCCCATCGCGGTAAAGACTGATGCGATTGGCGTTGGCATCGACAATGGCTGCAGCATGGTGCCAGGCTCCGGTTTCTACGCAGCTGCACTCGGTCCCGATGTAATTCGTCAATGGCGGCGCCCAATAAGAGAAGACAAACCGCGGTTGGGCCAGTTGTCTATCAAGGTTGACCTCCCACCCACCAGAACCGATATTCTCGGTGCTAAGGATCGTGGTATACGTTTCGCGGTCAGCAGTCAATTGCTCGTCGGACAAACGTATCCAAAGCGAAACGGTCCAATTCGGCGCGGCGTTGGGAAATCCTGCCACTGCGATGTTGTCCCCCACGGCAAACCGCAGTGCACCGCCGAATTGCCCGTCGGGGATCCAAGTTCCACCACCGAGTTCGCCGTCGTAGCCGTGTCCGGAAGCGTCTTTCGCGACTGTCCCTGTGCCCTCGTCCAGCTTCCAGTGTGCCACAAGGTTGTCAACAAGAACTCCGGGAGACAGCCTCACCGCATCCAACGGGGCCTCGCTGCACCCGGTGACCGCGCCCGCTAAGGCTGCGATAAGGAAAGTTGTCCAGCGACTCATAGCAATACCCGTAGCGTCAGCGTAAGCATCAGGGCGGGGTCCCCAATCGTTGCCGCACGCGTGCAAACGAAACGCACGACGGGATGCGGCGAGGCCAACAGGGCGTGGATTTCAGTCGCCAAAGATGTATGCGAACCAAGGGCTACCGCGATACCGGCTCCACCGTCGACCGCTGCCGACCATTGTTGTGACGTCAGGCCTTCATAGGGCGCCACTCCACTCCCAGCCACTGCAACGTTGAGGACACCGCCCCCGAGGCTCAGCAGCGCCTGAATACGGTTGTCGAGTCTTGGCACTAGCGCGAACTCGAGCAGAGCCACGGTCTGAGAGATGGTGGCTGTTCCGTATGCAGTATGTACGAGTGGGCGACTTCCCAAGCCTGCAACGCTGAGGCGCGCCTGGCTCCAGCCCGACACGCGAAGGCCTAGCCGACCAACGGGCGTCACCGCGGGCGAAGGGCCTTCGATGCTCTTCCACATTCCGAGCCCCATGTCAACCGACACGATGGATGCTCCGGACATTGGTACAGCCGGGGAGGGTCTCTGCGGAATGATTACTTCGGGGCGTCGTACCGGAGTATCTCGTGCGCGTGGCGCGCGGTCGAGCGCTAGCGAGAGTTCGAGTGCAGTTGCGCGCAAAAGATCGAGCGCTTTCGAGGCGAGCGCCTCCGGCATGCGCTCGGGATCGTCTACGACGACGGTGGCCTGGCGAACGGCGGAGCGCCCGGCAGCTCGCTGAACGACGCGTAGCTCAGCCTCGCCCGTCGCGGGATCGCCAAACAACACCAAGACCGTATTGGGGTCTGTGTCACGCCCGGTGCTTTCGATGACCGCCCCCGGATCGTCAGTTGTGTCGGACCCCTCCCAGATGACACGGAAGCGATCGGCAGACAGCTCGTCACGGATGCGGGCCAAGCTTTGGCGTGTTGCGACCGAGGTGTTCGTCGGTTGCAGCAAGATCACCGTCCCTCCACCCCGCGTGGGCTCGGCGGACGCGCTCGGTGCATCGAACATCAGCAATAGAAGGAGGAACAATCGGATCGAGTGCAGGTATCCTAACGGTTTTCGAGGTTGCGGGCTCACTGCACCGCCGTTGCCGATTGCACCAGCGCACGCGCAGCATTCGCGTACGTGCCGCGAGGAAACCGTCGCAAGTAGTCACGCGCCACTTCAAGGGCGTAAGCGCTTCGGTGCCATCGTTGTAGTAGAGTCATCTTGCGGCCAAGCGCGTCCGAGGCATTCGCATCTTCGCGTGCTTCCATTAGATAACGATCGTACCAACCGATGGCCTTTCCGGGTCCGTCAGGATCGCCGTCGTGCAGGCGCCCCAACAAGAATGCCGCTTCCCGGGCGCGTTCCGACGAAGGAAAGCGCCTCCTCTGTGCGAGCAGAGCTTCGTTTGCCAGCGGGTAACGGCCGGCGTATCTGGCGGCGTTAGCCAATGCCCACAGGTCATCGCTATCGGCCTGCTCGAGCACGTTCATTACGCCTCGGCGATCTGCGTCCGCGACGACGTCGGCTGCCTTGTTTTCCGAGAGCACAGCCATCCACCCGCGTTGCGACCAGCCCGATGGTGCCACCAACTTGGCAGGCGCCGTTTGCAACGGTTCAGACGATGCGGAACCAGCCGCATCGAGCATGGCGACGGCGGTATCCGCAGCCGCGACTACCTCTCGGCGCCTGGTCGGTTCCAGGGTGGAGGTCTGATCCTGCAGACTCACCCTCAGCGATTGTCCTTCGTGAACTTGAATCTCCGGACCCCCGATCGGGCTTGCAACCGAGATGGATCCACTCGTTAGATTCACTTCGAAAACTCCGTGATGGGGGTTCCAGGCAACCGCAAATGACGTCCCGTGTACGTTCACACGAAACGGTCCCGCTTTGAAGATCCATTGCGCGCGCGAACGCGGAACGATATCGACCAAAACCCTTCCATCCTCGAGGGTGAAAGTCGCTCCACGTTGGTTCACCTCAAGGACGCGGCCGCGTGTCTGCGCCTCCAGCCTCACCTTTGACCCATCCGAAAACGAGACCACCGATTCCGCTGCTTGCGGTACGAGGATGTACCCATCAGAGGGGGGATCTTGATTATCTAGTCGATAACTCAGAGTCAGAGGGGCAGGTATTTGGTGCGCGTATCTCACGGTGACCAACCCGATCACCACGAGCACAGCCGCCATTGCGACGCCCAGCGTAGACCACCTCACGTTGCCTCGAACCTGACGAAACCCCGACAGGCGCCGCAGGAATTCCTTTTCGCCCAGGCCCGCCGGAGCTGGCGAGCTGATGTGCGTCGCTACGAATCTAGCGACGCGCTCTGCTGTCTGTTCGATCGGTGCCTCGTCGGAACGTCTAGGGATCATGCGCGTCTCCCTTCACATCATCCCGCTCGCTAGTAAAAAGGCAGCGCAAGGCCGGATCTCCAGCGGCCTGCTCTGCGACCTTGGCAGCGCCCGCTCTCACCCAGCGTTTCGCGGTGCTGACGGAGATATCGAGGGCCGTCGCTGTCTCGTCGATTGTCATTTCTTCCATGTAACGGCATACAAAAGCCAGCCGCTCATTGGTCGGCAGGGTGTCGAAGATGCGATAGCAACGTCGCAGAGCTTGACGAGCTTCGATATCGGCTGATGTGCTCTCAATGTCCGGAAGCGTGCCAGTGTCCGACATCCGCACCTTACGGCGGACCCATCGGCGTCGCAGCTCCCATTTGAGGACGTTCATCGCGACACTTAGGACGAAAGCGCGCAGTGCCGAAGGGTCGCGCAGGGACGGTAGTCGGATAAAAACACGCAGGAAGACTTCCTGTGTTAGGTCTTCGATCTCAAGGCATGGTCCCAGTGCCTTGGCGAACAGGCGCGCAACCGACGGGGAGCATCGAGCCCAGAGTTCGGCGGCCGACCCCGGATTTTCGGAGCGCAGCGCGCAAACCAAATCGGTGTCCGTCAGCGGGGCTCCCGCTCGTCCCTGGTGCTCGTGCACCAGCCTCAAACTGGGGGTGGTTGAGCGAATTGGTCGAAGTTTGGATGAGATGACGTCACCTCTTCGAAGCCGGGGTTAGGCAACAAGAACGTCGCTGATTTCTTCCACTTGAACTAAACGTTCCGGATCGGAGCAAAAGTGGTTCATCCCCGCGATCTAGGACGATGTCGCTTTCAATTGCATCCTGGACGACCGCCGAATGAACCTATTTCGAAGGTAACCGGAACTACCGAGGATGGCCAGGAGTTTTGTTTGCGTGTTTCGTCCGACCGCAATCGACTCCAGACCTCCTAATGCACCCAGAGGCCGAACACTTGGGGCCGCATCCTTATTTGTAATTTCGTTTGCTCGAAAATCGTCGCTGCACCGAGTCCTGTCATTACCTATCGCGAGTGCAAGGTGGACCATGCATTGTGCGTCAATGTGAACGTGCCGGTGGAGAATATCGAGGAAACTCGCAGAATCGAAATTGAGCTAAGACGCGAACTCCTAGGTAAGATGACAAGGCTTGTCTTGGATGGCGTGCAAGCGCGTTTGCCATCTCGAATAAGCATTTGGTGCAAATCCGAATTTCAGCGCATCAGAACACGAATTCAGGCCCTAATTCAGTCCGACGAATCGTTTCGCGAGCACAGTCGGTTGACGGCGTGCACTATGAACCAATTTCGCGGGATACCGGAACTACCAAGCATGACCAGCGGTTTGACCCACGGTGCGTGTGGTCTTGACCGGGAGAACACATGAATAGCATTAGCATCATAGCCAGGTCCGTCGCAGTGAGCTGCTGTGTGGCCGCCTGTAGCGGCACGAGTGGCACGTCCATGGGACCCGGCACGGGTGGCGTGACAGGTACCGGTGGAATTGTCGGGGGTACCACCTCGTCCAGCAGTGCAGCCACGACAACGAGCGGCGGAAAGTCAGCAGCCGGTGGTGCATCGGCTTCGTCTGGTGGAGTCGCGATTGGGGGGCAAGCATCCGGCGGCGCTGCGATAGGCGGAATGGCCACCGGTGGAACATCGACCAGTGCCGGTGCGACCGGCGGGACGGCAGCTACGGGTGGATCGAAAACATTCGGCGGTGGTGGCAGCCCCACTGGCGGTGTAGCGCCGACAGGTGGGTCCAGTATGGGGACAGGCGGCGCCGCAGCTAGCGCAGGAGCCATGACCGGTGGCAAGTCAGGTACTGGTGGCGCCCGCACGGGCGGAGCCGCTGCAACGGGTGGTACCAGTGCGGGCACCGCAGGCGCGCTTGCAAGCGGAGGATCCACTAACTCGGGTGCTTGTATGACGGGCCCTGGCGCAGCATTTCCGGCGGTCACGAGTTACACGGCAAGAGACGGCGGTTTCGGGCCAGCCGACGTTACACGCAGGACAGGCGATGCGAGTCTGGGAAGCGACGCCGACGGCGGCGTAAATACGGTGGCTATCTTCCGTCCAGCTGCCGCTAAATACGGACAAGGTGGTGTCCGTCACCCCATCCTCGTTTGGGGTAACGGTCACACCAACACCGTTGACATCTGGGCTGGTTTTCTGGGGCGCGTGGCGACCTACGGCTTCGTTGTCGTAGCGCCGGAGCAGACCGAGGTAACGGCGGACGAAATGAACAAGGCTCTCGATTACGTGATCAAGCTGGCGAATGATCCAACAAGTGGGGACTGCGGCAAGATCGATACAACGAAATTGGGTTCCACCGGATACTCACTCGGGGGCATGGGAGCCATCACCGTCGGCAGCAACGCGCGCATCACGTCTACGTTCTTGTTTGCTTCGAACGGCAGCGTCAAGAACATCAAGGCGCCCTGGGGTGTCATTGGTGGAGATGCAGATACGACATTCAGTTTTACGGCTATCAGCACAGCCGTTACGGGGTCAACACAACCCGCCTTCGGCGCGTCGCTTGCCGGCATCGATCACAATGGTGTCGCTGGGCAGGCTAAGTCTCAGGAGGGTTATATCGGTTGGATGCGCTGGCGCTTCATGGGTGACCAGGCGGGCCACGACATGTTCATAGGACCCAGTTGCAAAATCTGTACGGACACGGCCTTTTCTGGCGTCGTGAAGTCTTCGACGTTCGACTCTCTCTAACCTCTAACAAGTACTTCTACGCAGCAAGTTCGAAGGGTATTCCTATGACACGACTCTTTGCGAGTGCTCTCGTGATTGGCGTTGGCGAACTACTCGTTGCATGTTCGGGCTCCGAGTCACCGAGCCCTTCAGGTAGCTCGGGCGGCATGACGACGATGAGCAGTGGCGGCATTGCGAATGGAGACGGCGGTGCCCCTAACACCGGAGGCCAGGTTGCCGGGGGTGTTTCCGCTACGGGCGCCGTCGGCGGAAAATCGGGTATTGGCGGCAGCGCGACTGGTGGCGTCGTTTCGACAGGTGGCTCCATCGCGAGCACCGGAGGAGCGCTTGCAAGCGGTGGAGCTGCGTCTGGTGGCAAGCCAGGTACTGGTGGCGCGGCCACCGGCGGAGCAGTTCCAACGGGTGGTTCCAATGCGGCCACTGGAGGCTTGACTGCGAGCGGAGGAGCTATCACCGGCGGTAGATCAAGTACTGGTGGCGCCCGCACGGGCGGAGCCGCTCCAACGGGTGGTTCCAATGCGGGCACTGGAGGCGCGGGCACTGCAGGTGCGCCCGCGACCGGCGGAAATACTGGAACGGGAGGTGCCCCAGGCACATGCCCGAGCGGCGGATGGAAAGCCGGCAAGCAGACGATCAATACAACGTGGGGAGGCGTGGCGCGTCAGTACGTGGTCTATATTCCCAAGAATTACACGGCAACCTCGCCCGTACCGCTCATGATGGTGATCCACGGCGCGCACAACACACCGGGCTTGGCTGAAAGCTGGTCGGAAATGGATGCAGTATCCGAGCAGAACGGGTTCATCATTGTTTACCCAGCGGGTCTCGATTGTTGGAACGTTGGCGGGCTTATCCTTCCTGGTTGCACGGCTGCAGCCGACGATGTCGGCTTTCTCAACAACGTTATTACCGAAGTCGAGAGTCACGCATGCATCGACCCGAAGCGGGTGTACGTCACGGGTATCTCGAACGGATCTATCATGGCTCAGTATATGGGGTGCCACTTTGCCAACATTTTCGCGGCAGCGGGTGGTGTTGCCGGCGGAGGAGGCTGCACGCCATCGCGCCCGCTCCCCATCTTCTATGTACTCGGTACCGCGGACCAGACAGTGGGCTGGGACAACGGCGCGAACGCCCTCAACTGGGCAAAACGCGACAATTGCAATACTACTACGCCCGTGACGGTGTACGACCAAGGCGGGAACACGTGCATCGTCTATCAGGGCTGCTCCGCAGGCGTCGAGGTGGAGTTCTGCGCCATCACTGGCATGCCTCATTGTTGGCCAGACAATTGTTACCAAGGTTCCAGCGGCTACACACCGTTTCAAGCGAGTCCGCTGATGTGGCAATTCTTTTCGCAATATTCTCTGCCATAATCGAGAGCTCAGCCATTGAAGGATGACCGGCTTTACTGGGGTTATCACGGCACGTGGCCACGGGTCACGACGAGTGCAACGCCTTGAGTGCGGGCAAGTAGCCACTGCTGGCTGGCGGGCGCCACCCGGGTCAGCGTGAATCGCGGCGGAAACTGAGCCGGGTCCGCGCTCGGAACAGGGTGTGCTCGTGCAGTTGCGGCACCGCTGCCCGCGTTCGTGCGCGACGAGTTCGAGCGTTATTTGGCTTGTGGAATCCTATGTAGAGGTTTCCCAGTCTTTCATCCACTGTTGCAGCTGGACGATTCGGACCTCGCAGACTTGCTTCAGGTCATCCGAGTGCGGCTGGTCAATTTCCACCTGCGCCGCGGCGTCATGGTCCTTCGACCACTCCTCGGCGTCGTCGAAGGCCGCCAAGAACTGATGCTTCTGAATGACGACTTCGCCGAGCGTGAACCGGAGTGGAATCTTCAACGTAGTGGAAGATTCCAGGTAGGTAGACGGTCCTCGCGCAAGCGAGGAACGCGCGAAGCGCGTAGTGAACCGGCTCTAGCTCAGCTCGCTGCGGCTGCCGTGGCCGGGCTCTTGCCTGCGGGTCCTGACGTGCGCCAACGCCAGCCAAGCGTCTGCACATCCTGCCCAATGACCTTGTGCGGATTGAGCTCAAACGTCCCTTCAGTGATGGCGACGCCGAGGAGTGGTTGAAGAACCAGACAGTCGCGATCGATCTGGACCCCTTGTCTCTGCTTTGCCGCCTGGCAGCCTCCGTGCCGCCGCCAGCTTGTCACCTGGTACATTACGCCGGAATTTTAGGTGCAGCATCGAAGTTACGCCCGCTCGTCGTGCCAGCACCGCCACCGAAAACCGTCACGGACTCGACGCATTATCACCGCGAGCATCCGCCCACTCCTCGGCGTCGTCGGAGCTCACAACATCGAGCGCTTGTGGTTCTTCAACCACTCCTCGGCGTCGCTACGTTACCTCGGCGAACCTCTCGAACCCCCAAGGCGCGCGCCCGCTCGCGACCCGCCCTATTTCAAGTCCAAGGTGCTGCGGCGCAAGCTCGCTGAGCTGAACTAGGTTCGTGCGGTCCGACCCTCGTTGACCCTCGCTCTTGGGCGGATTGGTGACCCCCTGCTTGTATGACTTACGCGTCCCGAAACATAAACAGAAACTGGCACGGAATCAGACTCCGAATGCAAGCCGTCGTCTTCAATGTCCGCAATCAAGCCGCCTTCCTGGATTGGATCGCCTTTGTCGACGGTGATTGACTTCAAATAGCCGGCGACTTTGGCATAAGGGTGGCTTGCTGATAAGCTTTTGATCTGGCCTGGCAACGTGATGCTGCGGGTGATCGCCCCGAGCTTCGGCTGAACAACCTGCACTGGAACGGGCGGTGCCGCCGCGTTGTCCGGTTCACCAGAGGCGGGTTTGCAGCCGGAGAGCATTCCCTGCCCGGCCATTCCCAAAATGACGAGAGCCAGACCTGCGGAATTAGTTTTCATCCAGGCGAATTCCTGCAACAGATGGGTTCGGTTTCATAGTTAACTTCCCGCTCCGGGGCGCGGAGTCAAGGGGGTGGCGCGTCCATTCGCATCATCCGGATCCCGTGATGCCGAACGGCGGTGGGCCCGGGACTGAATGATTGCAAACACGGAAGGAAGGACGAGCAAGGTTGTCACAGTAGCCACCGCCAGCCCGCCGGCCACCGCACGGCCCAACGGCGCGTTTTGCTGACTGCCTTCTCCGAGGCCGAGCGCCATCGGCATCATGCCCACAATCATCGCCAGGCTCGTCATGAGGATCGGGCGCAGCCGGCTTTGGCGCCCTCAATGGCCGCCACCTCCGCTGTCGCTCCGGCCATACGACTCGCTCGGCAAAAGTCACGAGCAGGATCGCATTGGCGACCCCCACGCCCACCGCCATGATGGCCCCCATGAACGATTGAATATTGATGGTCGTTCCGGTCAGCCAGAGCGCAGAGCATTACCCCGGCGATGACGGCTGGAACGGTGGAGATGACGACAAAAGATAATTTCAAGGATTGAAAATTCGCTGCCAGCAACAGGAAAATCACCAGGATCGCGACAAGCAATCCGGTCCGGAAGCCATCGAGCATCTGCTGTAAAGGGACGATCTGGCCGCGCACGCGCGACATTGACTCGGGGCGGAGGATTCCCGGTTGTTGGATGGCTGGGCGACACGTTCAGCAACGCTGCCGAGGTCCGCGCCGGAGATGTTCGCGGTCACCGTGATCATCCGCTGCATGTTATAGCGCTGATATTGTCCCACCGTGCCGTTCGGTGACCTCGCGACGTTGCGCAACAGACGTTTCTGCCGCCACGATAAGAGACGGGTGATTTTTGGCCTCTGATCGAGTTCATTCGCGCCTGCGGAACCTGCACTTGGAGCTGGTAGGCGACGCCGCTATTTGGATCGGCCCAATAATTGGGGACGTGAAGCGGCTGGAAGAAGTTGCGGCCACCAGCGAACGTGACGCGTCCGCCATTTTGACTCCCATCATGCCAGCACGCTCGCGTTCACGACGACATCCACCGTGGGATAGTCCAGCGCCTGTCCGAATTGCACATCGCGTAAGGCGGGAATCTGCCGAGCCTGGACTTTATTTTTTGAGCAAATTCGCGGTCGGCCGCCAGGATGGGCCGCTGACCGCCACTTCGATGGGCGTCGGCGGCCGAGGCTCATGACCCGGCTGACGATGTCGCTTGGTTCGAAAGAGAAGCCACGTCTGGCATTGGCTCGGTGAATGCTTGCGGAGGCGTCCTCGAATGTCGCCGACGGGGAACGCACGCTAGGTTTCAATTGGACCTGATGACCCCTTCTTCCGAACCCCCGTTCCACAGATAAATCAGGTTGATGGGATAACTCGGGGCATGTACGCCCACAAACCCCAAGGTAATCTCGACGTTTTGGGCCCGACTTCGGTCTTGATGATGTCCACGCTTGCAGGGCCACGGCTTCGGTCCGATTCGACCCTGAGTACCGGCGGGCGCGCGCAGCCGCACCTGGAGTTGGCCCGCATCGACTTTGGGAAAATTTCGGTTGCCCAATCGGTCCGACGAACCCGATGACCAAAGTGGCGACAGCCAGGTATACTCGCCACCACCAACCAGCGAGGCGCACCACCTTTCTGCGGCCAGGCAGCGTAAGTCCTTTGCAGCCACGCGAAACGGCTATAGCTGGCCTCAGTCCCGAAGGCGTCCGTGGCCGCGCAGCAACCAAACCGACAGGATCGGCACCAGGGTGGTCGACAGCAGATATGAGGCGATCATCGAGAAACCTACCGCCAGCGACAGCGGCAGAAAATCGCCTTCGCGCCCCGGCCATGAAGAGAGTCGGAACGAACATGGCCAGAATACAGAGCATGGCCAGGAAACGCGGAACGGTGGTTTCGGTGGTCCCTTCGCGGCGGCCCGTTTCAGCGAGTTGCCCTTCGTCAGATGGGATATGGATGTTCTCGATGCAGACCGTCGCCTCATCGACGAGGATGCCCACCGCCAGCGCCAGCCCGCCCAGAGTCATGATGTTGACGGTTTGTTTGGTGACCCAGAGCGAGCAAGCCGCCAGCATCGCTAGAGGAATATTGATGACGACGATTAAGGCGCTTCGCCAATCGCGCAAGAACACCAGAATCATCAGCCCGGTCAGCATCGCACCGAACGCCCCTTCCACCGCCAAGCCCCGAATCGCGCGGGTGACATAAGGCGATTGGTCGAATTCATAGCTGACCTTGACGTCGCTCGGCACGATGCTTGGAATTTGGGCAGGTTCTTCCTGACCAGAGTTTACCACCGTGAGTGTCGAGGCCTCGGCCCTTTTGGTCACCGGTATGTAAACCGTCCGGCGGCCATTGACCAGTGCGTAACATGTGATGATATCCGACCCATCGATGACTTCTCCAACGTCGCGCAAAAATAGTCGGGTAAGTGCCGGCGCGAATCGGCACGCTTTCCAGGTCTTTGATATTCTTGACCACCGAATTCAGCGGCACCATCGGATATTTGCCGTTGATCGGCATGTTGCCCGATGGGCTGATGCAGTTGGCCGAGGTCATGGCCGACACGACATCATCGGGGGACAGGTTGTAAGAACGCAACCGGTCGGGCTTGAGGTTGACAACAATGCTGCGGGCGCTTCCGCCGAAAGGGGCGGCGCCGAAACGCCCGGCAACGTCGCAAACAGCGGCCGCACCCAGGTTTAACGCCGCGTCCTGCATTTCGCCCACCGTGCGGGTGTCGCTTGAAAACACCAAATTGCCGACCGGCACGCTTCCGGCGTCAAATCGCATGACGAAAGGCGGCACCGTGCCGGGCGGCATGAACGCGCGCGCGCGGTTAACATAAGCCACGGTCTCCGACATCGCTTGCGACATGTCGGTGCCGGGATGGAATTGCAGCTTGATGCAGCGCCGCCCCCTGGATGGATTTTGATTCGACGTGCTCGATGCCGGTGATGTAGAGAAAGTGGTACTCGTAATAATAGGTGAGGTAACCTTCCATCTGGGCCGGGTCCATGCCGCCATAGGGCTGGGCGACGTAAATCGTCGGAATGCCCAGCGTAGGGAAGATATCGCGAGGCATCTCGCAAGGCCAGCACCGCGCCCAGAGCGACAGCAACCACCGCCACGATGATGGTGAAAGGCCGGCGCAATGCAGGTTGGACCGAATTCATGGTTAAGAGCATCGTCGTTGCTATTGGGTTCCTGAATGCCGGCGCGAGTTCACAACATCGCGCGGTTTGCTCGCATTCAAGTGGATCGTGTAACAGGTATGACACTTACCCATGGTTGTCAACGACATGGAAAATCATTCCCGGCTCGCGCAGGGGTGGAGAGCGATTTGCAATAGCTGCTAAAAACTTAGCAGTTAAGGATTGACAACCGCGGATGTAATGCTAAAGATTTAGCAGATGAAAGGTATGGAACTGAATTTAAGCCGGCGCGAGCGGCAGATCATGGACGTGCTGCATTCGCGCGGGGAAGCCACCGCCGCCGACATCCTTCAAGCTCTCCAGGAGCCGCCCGGCTATTCCGCCGTCCGCGCCCTGCTGCGCATCCTGGAGGAGAAAGGACATCTCCGGCATCGCCGGGAGGGGACCCGCTATGTGTACCTGCCACGCGTCTCAAGCGAAACGGCCAGCCGTTCAGCCTTGAAACGGGTCGTGTCGACCTTTTTTAAAGGATCGGTTGCGCAAACCGTGTCGGCCCTGTTGGAAACGGCCGATACCCGGGCTTTCCCGACACAGGAGTTGAATGAATTGCAGCACATGATCAAACAAGCCAGGAAGGAAGGGCGTTAACTGCAATCACTCGGCGGCTTCGTATTCAATGCGCCGCCAGGGTTCCGGTTTGCGGCCATGGCCGCGGACATGTGGCTCAAAAGCTTCGTCGTGCTGGCGTTGGCTGGAGCGACATGCCTTCTTTGGCGGCGCGCGCCGGCCGCGACACGGCACTTGATCTGGTTCCTGGCCCTGTCGGTTCTGCCCGCGCTGCCGTTGCTCTCTTCGATGCTGCCATCGTGGCAAAAGCCTTTGTGGTCGCTTTCAACCCGCGTTGAACCGGGCAACCAGGTTTCATTTGCCCTGGAGTTCGGCGAGGTCGCGACAACCGGAGTCAGCCCTGTCGCAGGCGCGCCGATTCCCGCGAATGAGCACTCGGATCGGAAGATGGTTCCCCGTGGCAGTCTCGGCCGTCAACTGGCAGGCCAATTCAACCGGAGTTGGTTGCCCATTTTGGTTGCGATGTGGGGCCATAGGATTCCTGTGGAACCTGTTCACAGCCGTGCTGGGTTGCCTTCGATTGAAACAAATCCGTCGGGATGCCCGGGTGATGAATGATCCGGAATGGGAGCAACTGTTGCGCGCCGCTTGCAAGGACCTGCGCCTGTCGCCAAAAGTGATTTTATTCCAGTCAGTGGGAAAGACGATGCCGCTGACATGGGGTTGGTGGTGTCCGAAAGTGCTGCTGCCATGCGATGCCGGGCAATGGCCGGCGGAACGGCGGCGGGTGGTATTGCTGCACGAACTGGCGCACATCAAACGCCGGATTATTTGAGCCAATGGATCGCCCGGCTGATCTGCGGGCTGTTCTGGTGCAACCCGCTGGTTTGGGTGGCGGCACGGAGAATATGTATCGAACGGGAGCGGGCGTGCGATGACCTGGTTTTGAGCGGCGGCTGCAAGGCCTCTGATTACGCCGATCACCTCGTTGATATTGCCAGGACATTTCGGCATGTCCCGCAACTTTCGGGGTCGCCATGGCGCGTTCCTCCGGTCTGGAAAAGCGAGTCGCGGCAATTATCGATGCCTCGCAATCCCGGCATTTGCGGCCGGTGGTATTGGCTGTCGTCCTGTTCTCGGGTGTCCTCATGGCTGTGGCCATCGGAGGATGCAAAACCGGTGTTGTGAACGGCGGCGTCTTGCAAGACCAGGCGCTTCGCAGACAGCAGATCGCCCGGCTTGAAGCATTTTCTGTTGCGAAAGAAAAGCAGTCGCAAACCCTGGCCGCAGCGGCGGGGGAAGACATCTCGCCCCTTTTCCAACGTTTTTTCACCGCGGCAAAAGCGGGCTATTGGCAGTCGGTGACGAACATGTATGCGAGTTTTAAAAAGCATCATCCTCAGTATGGCAGGGGGCACGGCGCCAGCGATCTGAGTTTGCGCACCGCGTATTGGCAGCCGGTATTGGAGATCTGCCTGGCTTACGATCATGTGGTGAACTGTGAGCCGCACTACACTCAAATGGCGATTGACGGGATCGTGGATTCCATTCCCGTGGGCAGTATTTATTTTGGTGGAACGGATCCGGGGCGTGGGCTGCCAACTGCGTTTTGCCGATCGCACGCAGACGCCGACCCCTTTTACACCTTGACGCAGAATGCGTTGGCTGACGGCACTTACTTGGAATATTTGCAGAAAACTTATGCGAAGGTGATCTACACTCCGAATTTGGCAGATTCGCAATCGTGTTTTGAGCAGTACCCTCGAAGGTGCGCGGCAGCGACTGCGCGCACACCAGTTGAAGCCGGGAGAATACGTCGAGGAATCCAGCGGCCGCGTCCAGGTCAGCGGCCAGACTGCCGTCATGAGTATGAACGCTCTGATGGTCAAAATCATTTTCGACAAAAATACGGGCCACGAGTTTTACATCGAAGAAAGCTTTCCCCTGGACTGGATGTTTCCATACCTGGAGCCGCTCGGGTTGATTCTGAAGATCAACCGCCAGCCATTGGCCGAGCTTCCAGACAACATGATTGGTCAGGATCGAGCTTATTGGGACGAACGCGTCAGCCGCATGATCGGCGATTGGCTGACGCAGGAGACTTCTGTTCAAGCCGTGGCCGAGTTTGTGGAGAAGACGTATTTGCGGAAGGACCTTGACGGGTTCAAAGGCGATCCGCAATTTGTGCAGAACGATTACGCGTCCCGGAGCTTCTCGCATTGGCGGGCGAGCATCGCCGGGGTCTATGCGTGGCGGGCGGAGCACGGTTCCGGAGACTCCGAACGGGCGCGCATGGCGAGCGAGGCCGACTTTGCTTTCCGCCAGGCCTGGTCACTGTGTCCCACGTCACCGGACGTGGTGAATCGATACGTGACCTTTTTGAAAAGCCAGGGGAGAGTGGCGGAGGCGAGTTTGGTAGGGGTAGCCGCGGCAAAATTTCCCGGTTCGAAACCTGGCTGAGAAACTTTCTGACCGATAGTTATTTGAGGGCGGGTGGGCCTCAGGAGTGGGGACGGCTCCGGTTCATAAGCCCGCCGCTCCTTACCTCTTGACTAACCAGCCAGACTCGGGTTAACTGGAACTCGTGATCCCCTGCAGTCCGCCTCGTGTGCGCCGTGCCCGCTTGTCGTGCATTCTCCTCTCTTTTTTGCTTGCTTCCATTTCGTCCTCGCGCGGTGGCGGTGTTACTTTGATCACCCACGGTTTCAACAGTGATGTGGCGACCTGGATCATCCCCATGGCTGGAAAGATCACAACCTACGGCTCGTTGCGCGGCACCAACACAACCTGCTACGAGATCTCCGTCACCAAGAGCGGCTCGACTTACAACACCGCCGTGAGCCTCATCGCCGGGTCGCCGCCGCTCACCACGGACTCGGGCGAAATCATCCTTAAGCTGGACTGGTCCACCATCTCCGCAACCTTGGGCGTTTCGACACTCAACATCGCCACCGCCGCGGCGGCGGCCCTGCAATCCACCAACCTGATTCCCGCTCTCGGCGGCCGCGCGCTCGTGGAATTGCCCCTGCACCTGATCGGACACAGCCGCGGCGGATCGGTCGTCACGGAAACCGCCCGCTTGCTGGGCGCGCAGGGAATCTGGGTAGACCACGTGACAACGCTGGATCCACGGCCGGTGTCGCTGCTGGGTGATCCGTCGATGAAGAATTACGCGAACATTCTGTTTGCCGACAATTACTGGCAGGACATGGGCGATGGCGTCACCGTCCCGAACGGACAATCTCTTCCCGGCGCCTACAACCGGCATCTCCTGGATCTCGACGGCGGCTATGATTCCTCCCACAGCGACGTGCATCTCTGGTATCACGG
>CAWFUX010000047.1:0-169163 GCA_963819085.1 uncultured delta proteobacterium | reverse complement strand
ACCACGACATTCAACGGCGTCAGGCTGCCCGCCATTGTACTCTTCGAGCCGGCAACAAAAGCATTTGAAAGTCGTTCGGCAATTTGGCTATGCCGACTACAAGAACCGATTGTCATAGAACGAGTGTCGGAACGACATGGCCAAAAACCCGGAGCAGTTCTGGATCGCCGCGAGAAAAGCGACTGACGCTGCCGGAATGCGAGGCCTGAAGTCCAAAGACATATTCCGGGGCTCAGTTCACTACGAAAAGGCCCTGGTTGCGGGTGTGACCGTATTTAAAATGGTCGTCGTTCCGCCAGATTCTGCGTGGCCGCTGAGCTACGCAATAGACTCAACCTCCGAGCCACGTTGGAAGAGTCTCAAGCGGCCCACGTCAAAATTGCCCTTGGCATGGCGACAAGAATCCGAAAGTCGGTATTTGCTCCACTGGCCCATTACACCAACCTCGCAATGTTTCGGATTGGGCGAGCGGTACGGCGGGTTGAACTTGCGCGGCCGCGTACACACCCTCTTTACGACCGATGATGACCGGCATCTGGAGTCCTCGGATTCACTCTACAGAAAGCATTCCGATGCTCACGGTCGTCGAGGGCGACGCCGCCTACGGAGTGTTTCTCGACAGTCCTGCGCCCCAGCATTGGGACCTAGACTCGGCACATAACGGCGACATAAGCCTGACTCTCCTGTCACGTCGCGCCTTCAGTCTTTATTGGTTCGAAGGATCATCGCTACCAAAGATTGTGGCTGCGTACACGCAGCTCACGGGTCGATGTAATTTGCCTCCAAGATGGAGTCTAGGTCATCAGCAAAGTCGCTGGAGTTACCCAACCGAACGAGTGGTGAGAAGCATTGCGCGCGAGTTTCGAACCCGAAATATTCCCTGCGATACTCTGGTGCTGGATATTGACTACATGGAGGACTACCGAGTCTTTACCATCAGCCGTGAGCGATTTCCGCGATTCGAAAGGATGGTTGCCGATCTTTCCCGAATCGGTTTTCGGGTCGTAACGATCGTTGACCCGGGCGTCGCCAAATTGCCGCGTGACGCTACGTTTCGCGAGGGTCGCAGGCTTAATGCCTTTTGCACCAAAGCCGACGGCTCGTTGTTCGTGGGCAAGGTCTGGCCCGGTGCGGCATGTCTACCGGACTTTATCAATGTCAACGTTCGCAGTTGGTGGGGCAGGAAACTCGACTTTCTGCTTTCACGCGGCGTAGCTGGTATCTGGAACGACATGAATGAACCGGCCCTGTTCGGGAAATCAACGACCGCTACCGGCAAATGCAATGGAGCTACCCGATGAACGCAATCAGATGTTCGTCCAGCACGATGCAAACGGCAAAGTTGGACACTTCGAGGTCAGAAATGTATATGGCCAACAAATGGCCTTGGCCACTTATGAGGCAATGCGACTAGCGCGCCCCAACGAAAGGCTGTTTGCCCTCACTCGTTCGGCATATGCGGGGATACAACGCTACAGCGCGGTCTGGCTCGGAGATAATACGTCTTGGTTCGAGCACCTGCGCGCCAGCATACCGATGCTGCTCAATATTGGCTTATCGGGCGTTGCATTTTGCGGCGTCAACGTTGGTGGGTTCGGGGGAAGTGCGGACGCTGAACTGTTGGTTCGTTGGTATCAACTGGGCATCTTCTACCCCTTTTGTCGCAATCATTGCGCACTGAACGGTCAACCCCAGGAGCCCTGGGCGCTCGGACCCGAGGTTGAGAAAGCCATTCGCCAACTGATCAATGTGCGCTACCAACTTTTGCCATATTTCGAGCAACTCTTTGTCGAACACCGGCATAGCGGAGCTCCGCTCATGCGTCCGATGGCGTGGCACTACGCTTCCGATCCGACAGCGAGGCAACTAGACGACCAGTTCATGTTCGGCGCAGACATCCTCGTGGCGCCCATCTTGCAGCGCGGAAAAAGTCGGCGGGCGGTGTATTTGCCCAATGGGAATTGGTTTCCGTTCGATGGCGGCCCAGCCCTGCGAGGCGCTCGATTTCACGATGTGGAATATCAGTGGGACAGTACCCCAGCGTTCGTTAAGCAGGGTTCAATTCTCCCATTGGCGGGCCCGGCAATGCATACAGGCCAACTCGAGACCGCTTCGATCACCTTCAGATGTTTTGGAGGCCAAGCCAGCGGTCGGTATTGGCAGGACGACGGCTCAACATTAGGATACCAACGAGGCGAATACAATGATTGGAAGCTTACCCTTAGCAATCATCGATTCACCTCGAAGTGTATTCACCGAGGCTTTGAGCCAGTCGCTCGCCAGTACTTCTATGAAGCCGCCAAACGGCGCCATCTGCTGAAGAATTGGCCGCCAGCGGCTACAAGTACTGATTGATAATATTCTCTATCAGTTCTTGCTTGCCGCTGATCAGCGGCAAATTCTCGTGTTTTTCTGCGAGCTTTGCTAGGTCCTGAAGTTTCAGTTCACCCTTCGAGAATCTCAGGCCGTCCCCTTCATCGAACGAGCGATAACGGGAGTTACGCATCGAGCGCAGCGGGGATTGTTCGAGCAGTTTGGCCGCAACCTCTAGACCTCGAGCAAAGGCGTCCATCCCTCCGATGTGCGCCAGGAACAAATCCTCGGGATCGCTCGAGTTTCTTCGGACCTTTGCGTCGAAATTGAGGCCGCCCGAATTGAGGCCGCCCGCCTCCAGTATGACCATCATCGCTTCGGTGGTTTGATAAATGTCGGTTGGAAACTGATCAGTGTCCCAACCATTCTGTGAGTCGCCTCGGTTGGCATCGACGCTGCCGAGAAGGCCCGCATCCGCGGCCACCTGAAGTTCATGTGAGAATGTATGACCTGCCAGCGTTGCGTGATTCGCCTCGATATTTAGCTTGAAATCCTTCTCGAGCCCTTGGGCACGGAGAAAACCGACGACCGTGGCCGCATCGAAGTCATATTGGTGTTTGGAGGGCTCCATGGGCTTGGGCTCAATCAGGTAAGTTCCCTTGAAACCGTTCTGCCTTCCAAAGTCACGCGCAAGCCTCAGGAATTGACCCATGTTGTCGAGTTCACGCTTCATGTCGCTATTGAGGAGAGTTGTGTATCCCTCTCGACCACCCCAAAACACGTAGTTCTGGCCTCCCAGTTCGACCGTTGCCTCAATGGCAGATTTCACCTGTGCGGCGGCGTGAGTGAGCACGCGAAAGTCAGGGTTGGTTGACGCACCATTCATATACCGAGGGCTCGAGAATAGATTGGCGGTGCCCCAGAGCAACTTGACCCCAGTAGCTTTTTGTCGCTCCTTAGCGAGCGCGACCAGTGTCTTCAAATTCTTTTCGGATTCTCCGACAGTGTCACCTTCTGGAGCCATATCTCGGTCGTGAAAACAATAGAAGGGCACCCCGAGCTTGGTAAAGAATTCGAATGCCGCGTCGAGCCGCCCCTTGGCCTTGTCCATAGGTTCGGAGTACGTATCCCAAGGGAAGTCCCGCGTTCCAGACCCAAATGGATCTTGTCCGCTACCGCAGAAACTATGCCAGAAGCACGCCGCAAATCGCAGGTGTTCCTCGAGGGTCTTGCCCATGATTCGCTTGTCTTTGTCGTAAAATTTGAAGGAAAGGGGGTTCTTCGATTCCCTACCTTCGAAAGGAATGCTGGTGATCCCGGCAAAGTACTCGCGATTTCCAATGAACGGTGACGACATAGTTCGGGTTCCTTATTTGGTTTAGACGAATTTCGGCTTGAGCAGTTGCATGACTTCTAGATACTCGCCATAAGCAATATCGTAAATCGATCGGGTGCTTGGGTTGGGCACTATCCCCTCGCCGTCACTCGGCACGTGCTCTGCTACGAGAGCGTCAATCGGTTGCAACCGCCCTTGCCTGCCCTGGTACATCCAATGGGCTTGCAGCGCCGCGCCAAATGCTGCTGTTTCCTCGATACTTGGGCAGGTAACCGGGCACCCCGAGATGTCCGCGACCATCTGACGCCAAACTCGACTTTTTGCGCCACCTCCCGTTAGTTTTATCGACGAAGGTTTGAGTCCGAGGTCGGAGAAAGCCTCCTGTCCGTAGCGGAGCGCAAAAACGGCCGCTTCCATGGCAGAGCGGACCAGATGGGCACGAGTATAGTTGCTCGGTGACAGGCCGAATATACAACCCCTGGCGCGGGGAAAATTCGGAGTCCTTTCGCCGTTGAAGTAAGGCAATGTTATCACACCGTCAGCGCCAGCCGGGACAGTCATTGACAACCGATCGATGTCCGCTACTGGCATTTCGAACAGAGTCCGATTCAGCTCCGTCGCAACAGTGCAGTTCATCGTGCACACGAGTGGCAGCCAGGCGCCCGTCGAAGAGCAAAACGCGGCAACGAGTCCAGATGGGTCAACGACAGGACTATCCGAATAACCGAATAGCGTGCCCGACGTTCCAAGGCTTATCGTAAACACGCCGGCCCCCGCGCAACCGGTGCCAATCGCGGCCATCATATTGTCACCGCCGCCCGCCGCCACCAAGGCGTGCGCAGGAAGCCCCAACAAACTAGCGGTGGCTTTGCTAAGGTTGCCGACTGCTGCATTCGGCTGCATGAGAGGTGAAAGGCATTCACGCAGATCTCGCTCGGCATCGATAGCTGCCAATACTTTACTAGACCACTGTCGCGTACGAACATCGAGAAAGCCTGTCCCGGAAGCGTCACCGGCCTCGGCCGAGTACTGACCGGTGAGAAAGAAATTGATGTAATCGTGCGGTAGTAATATTCGCGACATGGCCGAATACGCTTCGGGCGCGTGTCGCTTAAGCCAGAGTACCTTGGGTGCCGTATACCCGGGCAACATTGGGTTGCCCACCTCTGCAATTAGCCGCTCATTTCCTCCAAATGACGTGGCAATGTCATTACACTCACTCTGCGTCGTAGTGTCGTTCCAAAGCTTGACCCGGTAAACTAAGCGTCCTTGGGAATCTACCGGAACGAACCCATGTTGTTGTCCGGACACGCCGATTGCGCAAATTCGCTGTCGAAGGCCGATATCGAGATGGCCCAGGCAATCTGTAATTGCGGCAATCCACCACTTTGCCTCTTGTTCGCTGGTTCCATCGCTGCGCTGTATGATGTCGTGGGGTGATTGCACCAGCGCCAATATGCGCTTGGCCTCGGGATCATAAACCAATGCCTTGGTGCTCTGCGTTCCAAGATCAATTCCGAGAACCAAATTGCCTGAAGCTGTATGCTCGCTCATATCGGGTCAACTTATCAAAATGTCCTGGTCTTAAGCCAGCTGTCATGAACCGACCCGCACTTGCCCTGCCACACTCAATATCGAACCCAAAATCGACGCACGGCGGTCAAGGCGGGCGGTATGTTGTCACCGATCCAAATCGCCGCGCAAGTTAACACCCACAACGAACTCGAGCAGTTTCCGAGAACCACGGTAGGCGAGAGCATTGACCCATTCCCTGGTCTCAGGGCCGTCCGATGGCATGTAACCCCCGACGATTGACACGCCCGCAGCCATTTTCATTCCGGCCGACGGTTTCCGCGCTCGCGAAACTTCAATGGTCCAGGGTTCTCATTTTCGACCGTGATCTGAACCCGGCACACCATTTTGCCGGCGTTTTTTTAGGACTTCCAGCTTCGTAGCGGGTGACTTTTCGTCGCCTTCAACCGCAAAGTTCCCTCGAGCTATTCAGCCGCTGTAGTCGTGAAAGCACTGAAACCAATCCCAACTTTGGGACGCCGCGAACAACACACCCGCGTCATCATCGAATGTTACCGCAGTGGCGTCTGATAATGTCGCATGTTACGACCGATAGCATGCCAACGCCGGCCAGCCTGATAGACTGGAATGTCTTTGCGGGCGGCGTCTTGGGCACGATGCTCGTCGATCGGCTCATCTACAAGAGCGGGCGCGCAGGGTCGCATTTTCGTCAGGCGTTAGTGCGAAGTTGCCTCTGGCTTGGCCTAGGGCTTGCCCTGGCGTTATGGGTCGCCCACCGATTCGGGACTACGTCCGCAATCACTTACGCGACTGCCTACTTGGTTGAAGAATCTCTTTCCGTTAACAATCTCTTCGTATTCTTGATTATCTTTCGTCACTTCAGGGTGCTCGACGCGATGCAAAATCGCGTTCTATTTTGGGGGGTATTTGGAGCAATCGTACTTCGAGGTATTTTTATATTTACGGGGGCGGAACTGCTCAATCACTTTGACGCAACCGCTTACGTATTTGGCGCAATCCTCGTATTTAGCGGGATAAAACTGCTAAGAAAGGATAAGGGCTTCGACGATCCGGAGCACGGGTTCGTCTTTCGATTGGCGCGCAAGTACTTGCGAACCACTCACGAATTCGATGGCGAGCGGTTCTTCACCAGGAAAAACGGAGTCAAATACGCTACTCCGTTGGTCCTAGTGCTAATAGCCATAGAATTCACCGACATAATTTTTGCCGTGGACTCCGTGCCAGCCGTGCTAGCCATTTCCCAAGATATGTACATTGTGTACACGTCGAACATATTGGCGGTACTGGGGCTGCGCGCCTTGTTCTTCCTGCTCTCAGGCATGATCGACAAGTTTCATAAGCTGGATTTTGCACTGTCGTTGGTGCTTATCTTCATTGGCCTAAAAATGGGCCTCCACCGACTCTGGCATGTCCCTAACGGTATTAGCCTCGGTGTAGTCTTGGGGCTACTCACGCTCGGAATAGCACTTTCCCTCTTGCTGCCGACCAAGTCGAATCCGCCAGCGTAACTCTAGCGGACCCGGACAACGTCACCGAGTTCGTTAGCGACTATTACGCGCGTAGCTACCGTACGATTCGAATCGCCCAAGTCAGCCGGCTTAGGCTCTTTACCACTTGTGGAACGCGACGAATCAGGTTGATTGATGGAGGTCGTTTTTCCATGACTCGCACTGGGACCTCGAGCATCCTGAGACCTGACCTCTCGGCACGCACAACCAGCTCACTTGAAAAGACGTCCTTGTCCACGACGCATGCCTGCACCACCGGCAGTATTAGTTCCCTGCGCAAAGCCTTCAGACCATGCGTATCCGTGCCGCGGAATCCAACCAAAAGTCGCAGCATTGCCGTGTAAAATTTGCTAGCCAGGTGGCGAAGCATCGGGCGTTCGTCCTTTGCTCCACCAATAAGTTTTGACCCAATCACCACGTCGGCCATGTTGGCGTTGAGCAATTCTACCGCGCGGTTCTGGAATTCCACATCGCACAGGTCAATTTCGTCGCAAAGCACATATCGACCATTGGCTGCCATGATCCCTTCACGCAACGCCCGGCCGT
Source organism: uncultured delta proteobacterium (assembly GCA_963819085.1). Classification (GTDB taxonomy): domain Bacteria; phylum Myxococcota_A; class Polyangia; order Polyangiales; family Polyangiaceae; genus FEN-1139. Next base: position 161,906 of record CAWFUX010000047.1, on the reverse strand, counting down.
AATTGGGTTCGGGCACCGATATAACCCTTACCTGCCTATATTTATTTGCCAAAGATTGAGCGATCTGCAGGGTCTGATCTCGCGACCCGTTTTCCGCGAGTACAACTTCATATTTCCAAGCAACGTCTTGCAACCGTTCACGCAAGTCAACTATGGCCGCGTGTAAGATGGCTTCCTCGTTGTAAATCGGTATTACGATAGATACGTCAAGTTCGTCGTTGGCCACGTAAGAACTCCGATGCCATGCGTGCCTGGCCGGCGGACCTTATGCAACGAAAGGCACTTTGTAAAGGCATCTTGGCGCTCAAATGCGACGAGTTGGTCAGGATTCTGAAATTACCGGCACGGAAAACTCTACCGGACAGTATTGCTAGCTGAAAGGGCCGGCCTGCTCGTGAGCTGACCAGCTGCAGCGTTGGCTTCCGCAGCAAAAAACGTGATAGTTTCTTCGACTGGCCGCCGGGCGGCGCGGTCTGAAAACCGAACCAATTTTTCGCAAGAATATCGATTCCCATGGCTCGTAAACAATCTACTAGTGCCCTTTCCGATCGCCTCTCATTCAATGACGACTGGCGATTTCATCGCGATGGCGACCCCGACGCAGCCCCCGGGTTCGAATACTCGCAAATTCGTGACTGGATACTGTCAACGGGTACGGATCTGATCAATGAAGGTGTCGAGAAGCCCGTTCGACCAGCGGCCGAACCGCAACTGGACGAGAACAGGTTCTTGCCGCAATTCGATGACAACGGTTGGCGGCAGCTTAACTTACCGCACGATTGGGCAATCGAAGGACCGTTTTCGCAGGACTTGCCGGGTGAAACTGGAAAGCTTCCTTGGCCCGGTGTCGGCTGGTATCGAAAGCACTTCACCCTCGCCGAGTCCGATTCGGGGAAGAGCATTTTTCTGGATATCGATGGTGCCATGTCGCACTCAGCGATTTGGCTAAACGGGAAGCTGCTTGGAGGCTGGCCTTATGGGTACTCTTCTTTTCGCGTCGAGCTGACTGCGCACGTCAATATCGATGCCGACAACGTTCTGGTGGTTCGCGTTCAGAACCCGCCCAATTCTTCGCGCTGGTACCCAGGTAGCGGCCTTTATCGCAATCTGTGGCTCGTCAAGAAACACCCGGTGCGTGTCGCCCATTGGGGAACCTTTATTACAACCCCACGCGTATCGTCACGCGAGGCAACGGTAAATCTCGACGTTACGCTTGAAAACACCACCGAATCCGAGTGTGAACTCATTCTAAGTACGACGATATTTGCGCTCGACGATAAGGGGCGCGCTTCGGAGAAACCTGCGGCCCACGCCGAACCATTCGACATCAAGTTGCGCGCCCGCTCGCAAACCATGCGCACGCAAGTGGTTCAGCTCAAAAAACCCAAGTTGTGGGCTCTCAAGCATCGTCATCGCTATGTGGCCGTCACCACCATAAGCAGCGGCGGCAAGGACATCGACCGAGTCGAGACGTCATTTGGGGTCCGCTCGGTGCGATTCGACCCTGATCGCGGCTTCCTTCTGAACGATGAGCATGTGATGCTCAAGGGTGTATGTCTACATCATGATCTTGGTGCGCTCGGCGCTGCGGTGAATACTCGCGCCCTTGAGCGACAAATCGAGATCATGCAATTAATGGGGTGCAATTCGATTCGGACTAGTCACAACCCGCCTGCGCCCGAACTATTGGATCTCTGCGATAAAATGGGGATCTTGGTAATCGATGAAGCATTTGATTGTTGGCGGCGCGGAAAGAAATGGCCACCCGATGCATTGGAAAATGACCCCAATGTCCGCTACTTCGATTACGCAACGGATTTCGATGATTGGCATGAACGGGACTTGAGAGCGATGGTCCGGCGCGATCGCAATCATCCTTGTGTAATCATGTGGAGCATCGGTAACGAGGTCATCGAGCAGTGGTACCCTGACGGCTGGAAGTTAGCGACGCGTCTAGCAGGAATCGTCCGTGAAGAAGATCGCAGTCAACCTGTAACGTCCGCATTCAATGGTGAAATGGCTGGCTACAGCGGGTTTCAAACCGCTCTTGACGTAGTGGGTTACAATTACAAGCCACAAGAATACGCCCGGCTGCACAAGTCGAAATCCAACCCTGCCGATCATAGGCAGCGAGACGGCCTCGACGATTAGCTCGCGCGGTGAATATTTTTTCCCAGTTACGAACGACAAACTTCAGGGCCAAGTGAACTTTCACGTCAGCTCATACGACCTGTCCGCCAATTGGTGGTCGAATATCCCCGACGACGAGTTTCGAGGTCTAGATGAATGTCCCGCAGTGGCCGGTGAATATGTTTGGACGGGTTTCGACTATCTCGGCGAACCCACACCGTACAACTCGGATTCTAGCAATTTGTTGAATTTCTCCGATCCGGCACAGCGGCAAATCGCACAACAAGAACTAAAACGCATCGGTCAAATTCGTGTTCCGTCGCGCAGCTCTTACTTTGGTATTGTGGATTTAGCGGGTTTTGCGAAGGATCGCTTCTATATTTACCAAGCGCGTTGGCGTCCCAATCTGCGCATGGCTCACATATTGCCGCATTGGAATTGGCCGGAACGAATCGGCGAAGTTACACCTGTCCACGTCTACTCGGCCGCGGACGAAGCCGAGCTGTTTCTAAATGGCGAATCGCAAGGTCGCCGTAGGCGCAAGCGGCTTCAATATCGTTTTCGATGGGATGAAGTGATTTACCAGCCCGGCGAACTCAAGGTAATTACCTACAAGCAAGGAAAGAAGTGGGCCAGCGCGGAGCGAAGTACCACGGGCCCAGCGCAGCAGTTGCTTCTAAAACCCGACCGAAAGAGTCTGCGTGCGGATGGTTGTGATTTGTCATTCGTAACTGTCAGGGTTGCTGATGAAAAGGGCGAAAGCGTACCTAGGTCCCACAATCTTCTTCAATTTACAGTGATTGGCCCGGGAAGCATCGTTGCTCTAGACAATGGTGACCCCACCAGTTTCGAGTCGTTCCAGGGCAGCCGCCGCAAAGCTTTCAACGGATTAGCGTTGGTCGTAATTCGCTCCGAAGCCGGGCAATCCGGAAAGATCATACTGACGGCAGAGTCCGAGGGGCTAAAGGCTGGATCGGTGATAATACAGACCAAAGGGTCGTAGTATTCCCCGGTAGCGCGCGCACTGCTACCCGCATATCGTAATTTGGCCCGTGTTCAGCGGCCCCGTATAGGCGCAATGGCCACTACGCATTGGCCAACATCGCGATAGTGAAACATCGTGGGAAAGGCGACGCTGTACACGAATGCCTCAAGATTGTTCATCGCCGTTACACCCGTACCGTCAAATACGCTCAGGTTCCCGCCAACATACTCCCCAACTGAACCATCGGGAGGCCCCAGACCGGCAATGCTCGAGCCATCCACTGCGACCACGTGTATCGGGACCGAACCGAGTTCGTCAATCGACACGGAGCCATCATTGTTTCCGAATTGCGAATCCGCGAGTGCAATTGGGTCAAATCGCAGCGAGCCTGCAGACAAAGTTACATCGGTCTGAAATAGCGTCTCCCCTCGAACCAATATGTTGACGGGATCCGTGCCGGAACCGTTCAGACCGAGACCTTCGTCCACACCAGCGTCGGCTTCAACAAAACAATTCGTGTATTCTAGATTCTGACGAAACGACCACGAAAAGGTCTTCCGTCCACTGGGACCCGTGGCAACTCCGTTGATAATCGCATTGACTCCGGTTGATGCACTGACCCCGGTAAGCCCGCGTGCTGCCGTGTAATTGTCGTTGCCGGCGGTTTGCATGTAAAGCTCGTCCGCTGAGGATACTCCCTCGCCTAGCAAGGAATCCGTCTGTGGGTTTGATACGCGAAACCCAAAATCGCACTGGCCCAGGCCATAAATCAGGCTGACCTTTTGCGGCTCGGTTTGCTGCAAGTCCAATACACGCATGTAGCCCGCATCGGAATATGAATTGCAGGAATCACCGTCGAGATTCGATCGGCCGATTGAGACCAAAAAGCGATTGAACGTGATGTGCCAACCATCGTCGGTGTCAAAACCTTGTCTTACCGCGTCGTCTGATGATGCCGTCACGAATACGCTAGCTGGAGGTGGACGCGTGTCCTTAGGCAGACAGGCTACTGAGCTCGCAGTCATCGCAAGAACAATGATGCCGTGACATTTTAGATGCGGAAGAAACATGGTTAGAACCCTGCCTCAGCGCCGATGCTCGGAATTGTGATGGGTCCAATTACCGTGTTATTATACGTCTCTTTGCTTAAAGTTACGTTCATGACCTCGGCAATGAACGAAATCCAAGCCCTTTGGCTTAGTTTCCAGCGCTTTTCGAGGCGTACATCGACGCGATAAAACGCTGGATTGCGTGAGTTGCTGAGCGTCGGCTGAGCAATCACTAAGCCCCCGGTAGGTGTAATGACAGGCGTACCCGTGTAAAAAACTAAGCGCGTTCCGGCACGCCAATCGCGACCCAAATCGTAGGCTAATGCCCCGTTGGCCACGTGCGTACGATCAAAAGCACTTGGGAATGTGCTGTTGTTGAGCGTGCGAGTTGAACGTGAAAGTGTGTACGTCAAAAAACCACCAAGGCGCTTGTTCAAACGACGGTGAAGGAAGAATTCTAAACCATAAGCCTGCCCTCTTGCCCGCTGGGTCAGCGCATTATCAAGGCCACCAGTCGTGGTGTTGCTGCGATCGCCGAGCGCATCGTTCATGTTGTAAAATGCGTTGTGAAATACCGTCGCCGTGGCGGTCGTTAACTCGGGTAGGTCCACCTCGATTCCCGCGCTGGTTTGAACTGATGATTGTAGCCCTCCTTGAAGGTTGCCGGGGGTCAAGCCAGGAATCGGCACGACAAATGATGGCGTCTGATGAGCGACCCCGTAGGCATGAATAATCTTAAAATGGTCGGCAATCTTGTACTTTGCGGCAATTCTGGGATCGAGGGCGGGTGTCGTTGTGCCCCCCGACCCGTATACGTCTGCACGCAAACCAGGTGTCAATTCAAGTCGAGGGCTGACCCCTATAATTAAGTCGGACCAGGCGCCAATGGCAAGGTCGGTCCGCGGCGGAAACAAGTTGTTGAACCGAATCGTGTCTGGATCCTCTGGATCCGCCCACTTGGCATTGTCCGCCGTAAATCCATCCACTGTTACATCGGCGCCTGTCCGCCACATTACCTCTTTTGACAGAGGGTGATGCAGCACTGTCCTCACGGAAATCATGCGGTCTTGCGCGTTTCTCTGGTCCGCGATACGCGTTTGATCAAAACCTAACGTTACGGCTGTGCGCAGTGTCGTCGAATGACCAAAGTCGTGGTCGTGACGCAAATCAAGGCGATAAAACTCCGAACCGAACACAATAGTCTCGATACCATTGGTCGTCTGCCCCAAGAGATCATACGAGCCAAAGCTAAAGGCTGTCAGCCGATCGTGCGGCGTCACATCGTACGTGACGCGGGCCTGAAAATCGCGATAAGCGAGGTCAACCTTGGGTGCAATCAGCGACAAGAGAGTCGCCGTATACGAGTATCGACCCCCTAGTAAGACCGTGCCGCGGCCATTATCGAACCCTGTCTCCGCTAAACCTCCCAGATCGAAAAGGCGAATATTCCCCTCTCCATGCAGATCATTACGAGGTTTAGTGACTTCACCGGATACGATTCCTCCAGCAAAACGACCAAAACTCGCCGGATAACCCCCGGGATACAGATCAACCCTGTCAACCATAGCTGGGTGAATAACGGATGGCCCAAGACCCACGTGGTACAAATAGGGGACACGTACGCCGTCGAGAAAATATCCGACATTTCCGGGTGGCGCGCCGCGCACATAAAAAAACGGCAGTCCCGAAACTATCGGCGTTATGCCTGGCATCGCTTCAATCGCACGGAATGGGTCGCCAAAAGCACCGGGCAATTGGCGAACTTCCGCGCGAGTAAACGAAGATACTGCTGGCGCAAGTCGATCGCCTTGAACGGTAATTTCAATCGGTTCGGGTGCAGGCGCGGTGACTGTCGCTGCTCCCTTGCCCTTAGTTGAAGGCGTCTGGCCTTCGCCCGCATCGGCATCATTGAGTGAACTCTGCGTTTCGGGGACTGGCGCGGCTGGCGGCGGCTCTACGAATGACACCTCGAACCGCACGATGGCCGCTACCGGTTCCCCGTCGCGCGTCGCAGGTTCGAATCGCCAACTAGTGGCGGCCTGCACCGCCGCCGATGCAAAGGGCTCCTCACCCTCGGTCGCCTGCGCGTCTCTTACTGTACCATCAGCGTTGATGGTCAATCGCAAGATGATAGATGCATCGCCTTTTGCTTCCGGCGGATACGGCACATTGGGCTGCATAGCGAGATGCGGCGCCACAATTTTCGGTGCAGCGGGCCCAACTGGTGGCGCCGACGCGACCGTCGATTCTGCTTGAGCCCAAAGCGGGGCTGCTCCAAGAGAGATGAGCGCGGCGCTCAAATGCCGAATCCGCCTCAGCGAGCGGGCACGGCAAAATCGAGGTAAATAGTTGTTGCCGGCGCGCACTAGGGGATCCGAACCGTATACCTTCCCGTGCTGCTACGCGAAACAATTGCTTTGCGTCGGCTGGATTCTATGGTTTTGACGGCACTCGGACAAGACTTACATCAGTGCAACGCCACCGAGTGTGCGAGCAGATGACCGACTCTTCACCGAAACGCGACCCAACCCCCTGAATCCTGCGCTCGCGTCACTGAAAAGCGGGCCGCCACGGCTTCAGTGCCCGGCAAATGGCGAATCCGCACGAAGGGGCTTGGCGCGCCGGTTGCCGGCGGCGCCAACAGGCAAGCCCGCGCCTCAGTCGCAAATTTGGTCGCGTATTCCTTGATCAAGTCGGCGCTCTTTTCGCCTTCATAGACCGTGAAGTGATCGTAATCGGGATAGATGTCGCCATTTTCGAGCTTACCCACGAGAATCCAGAACATCGATCCCGCACCACCCTCTTGAAGCATCATGTCGTTCCAACGGCGATAAGTCTCAAGCCGGCGCTCTTCTCCGTAGTTCGGTTTGCCAGGATCGAGACCCTTGCCCGGATCGCGCTTAACGATAATGCCGTACTCCTCCATTATGGTGGGCTTCTTGGCAGCGTAGGCTGCCTTGATATGGTCGTGCACCCACTCGTAGCTCCACTTTAGACCCGTTCCCCAACTCTCGGGGTATTGATGGAATGTTCCAAAGTCGATGCCCTTGATGGCCAACAGCGCTTTGTGGTCTACGCCATCCTTGCCCGAGTAAAAATCATGTTTCTTGCCTTCGGCAAACTGCCCTTCGTCTCCGACGGCGACCATGTGGTTGGGGTCAATCGCGTGAATCGCGCGACTCATCTCATCCGCCCAACGAGGGATCATCGTTAGATCCCAACCTTCTGCCGCATCGAACCGAGTGTAGTTTCTAATCCGGCTCATTTGCGAGCTCCCAGGCAAATATGGCTGGGTCATCGCGATACAGCATGCCGTCAATCGAATTCTTGTGATTGACTAGATGCGTCGCCCAATCTTTGAAGGCCGTTCTAACCCTATCGTCGGTGTAAAACTGGTAGTGCTTGGTAAGACCGTACCAGGTCAGGTACTGATCCATCCCGCCGAAATCCTTCCAATTGTTGGTAAGCACCAGGATTACTTTGATGCCGGATTCACGCGCGGCATGCAGCGCATAGTTGACCATTTCGAGACCGGTAGCGCCGTCATTGTAGGCAGGACGCTTGTTGGCCGTATCCCAGTATTGGGTGTAGCAGCCTTCCTTGGTGCCATCTTTTCTATCGCCGGGGTCAATCGGGGGCACGCTATTGTCCAATGAACCGCGGTCGATATACGCCCACATGCGCATGACACCGAGACCCAAGCGCTTGGCCCTCGCGAACACGTCATTGACCATGTCCCTATTCTTGAAATTCAAGTAGTAGTTATTGGTGCCCTCAAAGCAAAACGGTTTTCCGTCGAGTTCGAACACGGCGTTCGGTTGATTCGTAGGGACAATCGTCGGGGCGGGATTCTTTTCCGACATATCCATGTACTTGGTTGCCGCCGTGTTACTGGTAGCTGCCTGAGGTTGCTTCAGGCGCAGGCACCCAGGTGCACTGATCGACGCGAGCGACAGCGTCAAGAGTAACGCTCCGAGATTGGGTTGATGCAGACCGCGCAATCTAATTTTCATGTCACACCCTCTGGCCCGAGGCACAGTGCTCCAGCATGTCCGGAACCTACTAAAACGTTTCACTATCGTAATAATTGGGATTCCGCAATCCCCAACACCCAACGGTCAGACTCGACGGGCCCGACGGAGGCGAGGACACCCTGCGGCTCGGGAGCTGTCCACATCCAATGGTGAATCCATGGAACGCGGTGGCCGGATTTGGCGGACTGCTGTGTCGGGTGTGGCGGTTTGTGGGCAATCGCTGGACGCGAAAGTCGGGGTGCAATGATTGGATTTCGACGACAAACCGGGTAACGTACAATTACTCCGGACTACAGATGGACGTACGCGTGCCGACAAGTCAAAAAAAACTCCAGGATGAACAATCAATGCCGCCAATGAGCCGCGAACAAACAAACTCGGCAGTGCGCACCAAGGAGCGGTCGCTCGCCGAGCGAATTCGACCCCTCGCTGAACAGTGTGCCGAGTACTGGATTGAACACGGCCCCGATCGACAGTTTGGCGGATTCCATGGTTTTCTCGATCGCCGCGGCCAGCCTGCGGAGCCAAGCGACAAGGGGCTCATTCAGCAATCCCGCCATTTGTGGACTTTTTCGACCTGGTACGATCGCCGGGAAAAGAGCCCGAGAATCGAGAGCATTGCCAGAAATCTCTATCGATTCATTCTCGACAATTTCAGTAACGAACGCGAAGATGGCTTCTTTCGGAAGGTGAACCGAGAAGGCAGGGTCGTTGACCCCGTACACCAAGTTTACCCCGAGGCGTTCGCGGTTTACGCGTTATCCACCTTTGGGAGGGTTTTTGCAGAGTCAGCGGCAATTGAACACGCGCTTGCCTGCTTCAAGGCGTTTGACCAGCGAGTTTACGAACCGCAGTACGGCGGCTACGATTTGACGAACGAGCCACCGTGGCAGACACCCGGCGCGAATAAGGAAACGAATACGCATATTCATGTCATGGAAGCCCTCACGGCGCTCGGCGAGGTCAGCCACGACGAACACGTGCACAAGCGCCTGCGGGAATTCACGGAGTTGACGATTACTCGGCACCGCCAGCCGCTCAACTACGCGCATCTCGAGTTCTATATGGACTACACCCCGTTTGGAGACCCATTCGTGAGCTATGGTCACGACATGGAGACCTCCTGGCTCGTGTTGGAAGCACTACGCGTTCTGCGTGAGAACAAGGTGGTTGCTCCGCTAGCTGACTCGTTTGCAATTGCCGCTCACCAAATGGGCAAGGCTTCAGCCACCTGGGGCTTCGACGCGGAAAAGGGCGGCTACTTCAACGGAGGCATTCCAGGCGAGCGCGTGCTCGATCAGGAAAAGCTTTGGTGGGTGCAATTCGAAGCGTTACCAGCCCTGGTGCAATTGCACCGTGCAGGAGTCCTGCCGGATGCTCTAGAACGCCTGGAGCGCACGCTCCGTTGGATTGAAACTGGGCAGCTCGACCAGGAATTCGGTGGATTCTATTGGGGGGTAATGCCGGACGGTACTTTGGGCCCCTACGGTGATCGCAAGGGCGACCCGTGGAAGGCCTCGTACCACGATCTGCGCGGGCTTTTATTCGCAGCGGATTGGCTATCCGAACCGTTTTGAACAATTATGCATGACTGGAGCGCATCGTGACTTCTAGAATATCTCCTAGTGCCGTCTACCTTTTCGTTGCAATGTTCTGTTTGCCGGCCTGTTCATCAAGCACCAAGCCAACCGCGGTCGGCGGCGCTAGCGGAACTGGCGGTTCCAATACTCAAGGCACCGGCGGGAGTACTGCAAATGATGCAAGTAGCAGTGTGACACTCGTAGCCGTGCCCAATGATCAAGACGGGCCGCCTGTCGCCAAGCCGTCAGGTCTCGCGCCAACGCCTCCAATGGGTTGGAATAGCTGGAATGCATACGCCGCCGGGATAACATCTACTCTTATCAAGTCGGTCGCGGACTTGATGGTCAGCAACGGAATGCAAGCCGCGGGCTACCAATACGTAAACATCGACGATGGCTGGACGCTCAAGACTCGTGTCGCTCCGGGCTCGGAGCAAGGCGATTCGGGAGTTGATTTCACTGCTTCGGACGCTGGCGACTCGGTGCTAGAACCTAGTCCCGCTTTCGGCGGGCCTAACGGGATAAAAGACCTCGCCGATTACGTGCATTCCAAGGGCTTGAAGCTGGGGATTTATTCCGACCGCGGCACGGAAACATGCGGACATTTTGCAGCATCTGGAGGCTATGAACTTACGGATGCTCGAACCTTTGCGGCATGGGGTGTAGACTACCTCAAATACGACAACTGCAGCCCGCCCGCAGATGTCCCGATGCAACAAGGTTATCAAGCCATGCGAGACGGGCTTGCCACAGCCGCAACTGAAACGGGACATTCCATCGTTTTTAGCCTTTGCAGTTGGGAATTTGACGAGTGGAATCTCCAAACCGGGCAATTGTGGCGAACGACCGGCGACATTGGGCCGGCGTTCAATGATCGAAGCTTACTGAGCAATAGCTACAGCAACACAATTCTGCAGAATTCCTCATTGAACAAGGCTTATGCGGCCTATGCCGGTCCTAACAATTGGAACGACCCTGACATGCTCGAGGTCGGCAATAATATCACACTCACCGAATCGAAAACTCACTTCAACCTATGGGCAATCATGTCGGCTCCACTGATTGCCGGTAACAAGCTGGAGAGCATGAGCAGCGACGTTTTGGCCATATTAACCAATCCGCAAGTGATTGCCGTAGATCAGGACTATCTCGGTTTGCAGGGCGTGCCGGTAAAGTCTACGGACACGACAAGCGTTTGGGCCAAGCCCCTTAACAAGGCAGGCGCGCGCGCGGTGCTCTTGTTGAATGCGGGGACCCAAACACAAAACGTGTCAGTCAATCTAACGGAAGTTGGCCTAAGCGCGGGGAGCGCCACAGCTTTTGACCTCGAGGTCAAAGATGCGCCGGGCGTTTCCATTCAGGACAGCTTCGCTGCCGATATTCCGTCACACGGGTCAGTGATACTTCGAATTGAAGGGAACGAGCCGGGAATTCCGCAGGGCACAGCCAACATTAGTGATTTGCCTTGGATATACTCGGCCAATGGTCAAGGCCCCGCAGAGAAAGACATGAGTAACGGCGGCACAACTGCAGCGGACGGTAAGCCACTCTCGCTTCGTGGCACAACTTTTAGCAAGGGCCTCGGAGTTGCTGCAGGCTCCAAAATCATTTATCGGCTCGCAAAAAGGTGCAGCAAATTCAGTGCGGTAGTGGGTGTAGATGACGAATCGAGCGCGTCGGGTACCGTGCTGATGCAAGTCTGGGCCGACGGTGAGAAGCTCTTTGATAGTGGCAAGATGACGGGCACTGACGCGTCGAAAACGATCGACGTGGACCTTAGCGGCAGGCAAAAACTTACGCTGTTAGTTACTGGCGCGGGGGACCTTGCTTCAACCGATCACGCCGATTGGGCCGACGCAAAGATTACCTGCGCGCCCTAGCATCGGTTCCAGTGAATGATGGGTCCTTTGGACTGGCCGCTTCGCGGGCGCGCATAGTCCTTCAAGCTGAGTCTCGTTCGATTTACGTAATGCGACTTTTCGCAATTGCATCATCGTTGGCGCGTCGAAACGAGGTTAATGGCACTCGTCGTTTAGCAGAGCTGGCTGCCATTGGTTTATCGACGAATGGTGAGGCACAATTGGGGGATGCAGAGCAACACCCTGACCCGCATTGCGCTCGTTGCACCCCTCTATCTCCTGTTCGTCAACGGCTGTTCGACTAGCGATCACGCGAAACCGATTGCAACTGGAGGTAGCACGCAGATCGACGGAAATACCGGTGGCTCGACGAGTACCGAGGCGGGCATCGACGCCGGTGGAATTTCGGATGGCGGCAACACGCTAGACGCAAGTGAACTGGACGTGACCGATGGCAGCGTCGCCTGCGACAACCCCAGCGTGCCGACAAGCATTGCCTGGAAAACGACCGGGCCTCTTATCACGGTCAAACCGGATTCAACGCACCCCGTAGTGTCTATCAAGGATCCATCGATCGTCTACTACAAGGACAGGTGGTTAGTCTATGCCACGACCGCCGATACCGCGTCCCACTGGAGCATGGTTTACCTGAGCTTTACGGATTTTTCAGAAGCCGCAAACGCTCCTCAATACTTTTTGAGTAACAATCCGGCAATTGGCACCGGCTATCACTGTGCCCCGCAGGTGTTCTATTTTAGCCCTCAAAACAAGTGGTATCTCGTCTATCAATCGGGACCGCCCCAATTTTCGACGACCGATGATCCGACCAAGCCAGAGACTTGGTCCGCACCGCAGAGCTTTTTCAGTACGACGCCCGATGTAGTCCTTGCTAATCAGGGTTCGGGAGGTTGGCTCGACAATTGGATCATCTGCGATACCGCAAATTGTTACCTATTTTTCTCGGATGACAACGGGAATTGGTATCGCTCCCAAACAACCATTCAGGATTTTCCGAACGGCATGGGTAACACGACCCTAGTAATGCACGAGGCGAACAAGAACGACCTATTCGAAGGGAGCAACGTCTACAAGCTCAAGGGAACCAACAAGTACTTGGCGGACGTAGAATGCATCGGCCCGACCGGTCAAAGGTACTTTAGATCATGGACCGCGGACACGCTGGATGGGCAATGGACACCGCTATTGGACAGCTGGGACAAGCCGTTCATCGGCGCGAACAATGTCACCTCTGACAGCAGCGCGGGCATTTGGACCGCTGAATTCAGCCATGGAGAAATGATCCGCGACGGCTACGACGAAACCATGACCGTAGATCCGTGCCATATGCAGTTTCTCTACCAAGGTGTGGAGCTCAAAAAGGAAATTGGAGCTGCCAGTTACCCTCTAATTCCGTGGAAACTCGGTTTGGTCATTCAATCGAATTAAAACGGCGCGCCTTCATTGCGAAAGCGCGCCTAAGTCGTTTAGCTCGTTGAAGAAGCCGTCTTACGGTCGCGGTTCAACCTGGACCTGATCGATATAGACGGTCGTGGTCACTGGCGCGCCAAATGGAGCGCCGTAGTTCTTGGCACAGTACGGTGATTCATTGGCGCCGCCTGTATCAAGTTGAATTCCAATCTGCCTTGGCAAAGTGGGATCAAAAGTGGACCCGCTGGGAACGCCGTCGGGAGCTGTTGTGTCGAGCGATAACCGAACCCAGGTGTTCGCGGTTGTAATATTCGCCCACACGGAAGCTCCCCAAACGTAAGCAGTGCCGGTCTTGACGTATAATTGCGCCCCGAATGGGTAATTGGAATTGGGCGAAAGGCCCGACGTAATTTTGATATCAGCAGTTACCAGTTTGTTAGTTAGATCAATCGGGCTACCCAGCGCATCCGTAGGGGCACTCATCTCGACTGCCCACTTCTGATCCCAATTAGTGAACGTGGCGGTAATTTTCATGGAACCCGTGGTGGTCGAATCCGCATTGACGTCTACGGCGCCCGACCAATCCAATTGGAACGTACCTCCCGCGTCATTGGGCGCGGCAACATTGACGGAGCAGTCCGTTGGAACAAACGAATTGGGCGTAAAAGACTGCTGCTGCGCCAGAGTGTCGAATGAATCAAGAACCAAGTTGGTCCCGGTTGACGTAGTACCGCCCGTGCTACTTGCGGTGGTGCCCGCGCTCGTCTTGCCGCCTGCGTTAGTTGTGCCGCCGACATTGCTAGCTCCACCCGCGGTGGCGCCACCAGCACCGCCGGTTTCATCAACATTGCCCGCATCGCCCTCCTTGACAGTGGTGCCCGATGAGCAGGCAATGATCATCGACAAGCCTACGATACCTGCGCCAAGGCCCAAGAACTTAAAAGTGTGTTTCATGGATACTTCCTCCGGTCAAACCGCCCAAGCCATACCGCACTAAAACGCTTTAGCCAAGGCAATCCGGGGCGCAAGTTACTCAAATAGGCCCCAACTGGCCCAATTGTTGTCGTCCTGAACGCGCGCAAATTCAACGGATCGGCATATTTCCGGCGGGCCGACGCGCGGGTGGCGACTTTTTCATAGAAGGTCGTGGCCGCCGAGCACTGTCGGGGTCACCGCGGACTATGGCACTTGCAGTGACGACATCTGGACGGCTATTGGCCGTTTAGGTAAAAGACCCTCATGCACACGGATTTTGATGCTCGATTGGAACTTCTGGTCCGCCAACACAAAGCGCTAGTCGGTCGAACAAACCCGGTCGATGTAAGTCACAATAACGGAATCTTCGAGCGCTTCACGTACCCGGCGTTGACTGCGGAACATACGCCGCTGTTCTGGCGATACGATCTCAGATCGCACTCGAAATCCACTTTTGCTCGAAAGAATTGGTATCAACGCGGTCTTCAACCCCGGGGCCATCGAGGTCTCTGGAAAGGTTCTCCTGGTGTGCCGGGTCGAGGGCGCCGACCGAAAATCATTCTTTGCCGTAACCGAAAGCGAAAATGGAATCGACGGTTTCAAATTCTGGGATCGCCCACTCGTGATGCCGGAAACGAGTGACCCGGACGTGAATGTGTACGACATGCGTCTGACGAAACATGCCGACGGGTTTATCTATGGCCTATTTTGCACTGAGCGCAAAGATCCCAACGCCCCCAGGGGCGACTTGTCTTCGGCGATTGCGCAATGTGCAATTGCCAGAACTAGAGATCTAAAGACTTGGGAGCGCTTACCCGACCTGAAATCGAAGTCACCTCAGCAGCGCAATGTCGTGCTGCACCCCGACTTTATCGACGGTAAATACGCGTTTTACACCCGACCTCAGGATGGCTTCATTGATGCGGGAAGCGGCGGCGGTATCGGGTGGGCCGTATCGGATTCGATGGATCCCGCGGTAATTGGAGCCGAAACAATCATTGATGATCGCCAATATCATACGATAAAAGAGTCCAAAAATGGTCAGGGTCCCCACCCGTTCAAAACCGAATCGGGTTGGCTTCACATTGCGCATGGCGTACGGGGCTGCGCGGCGGGCCTGCGCTACGTGCTGTACGTGTTCATGACGGATCTAGAGAAACCCTGGCAAATCACGCATCGACCCGGGGGTTACTTCATTGCCCCACAGGGTGAAGAGCGCGTCGGTGATGTCTCGAATGTAGTTTTTTGTAATGGGGCGGTTGCCCGCGAAAACGGCGAGCTTCTCATTTACTACGCCTCGAGTGACACGAGGGTGCACGTAGCGCGAACCACGCTAGAGAAAATGGTCGATTACGCGAAGAATACGCCTCCAGATCCCCTGCGGTCGGCAGCGTGCGTGCAACAGCGGCTGGCGTTGATCGAGCGCAACTTGGAGCTGATCAGCTCGAAAAGAGACCCGGCGCTCACGGATATGCGCTGACACATCAATGCAAGAATCACTCGGGGCCTGCTGCGCACTGCACCGGGAGCCCTTCCCGCCTGTACTTTCCGGCAGCTTACCTTGCGCGTCCGACGCGCAAGGATGCCTAGGCTATTGTCTCAATTGAGCGCCAAAATGAATGTGCGATTCGTTCACCTTGCCTACATCCCAGCTCCGCACGCAACGAACCCGCTCGCTCTACGGTTCGATTGGCGCGCGACAGGGATTAGGGCCGAAACGTCGAGCACGTTGATGCCAATCCGCGAGACTCGTTTTCAACGATGCTTGCAAGCGTACAATAGTTCGTCAATCGTCGTCGTGGCAACGCATTGGACGGTGTCGGCTCCACCGTAGTAGACCTTTACC
Organism: uncultured delta proteobacterium; assembly: GCA_963819085.1. Lineage (GTDB taxonomy): Bacteria > Myxococcota_A > Polyangia > Polyangiales > Polyangiaceae > FEN-1139. The sequence goes on along the minus strand of CAWFUX010000047.1, from coordinate 146,020 downwards.
TCACCGTCATCTTCGACGATGGCGCCTGACGTAAAGACTACACTCGGGGTTTGCCCCACGAGTTCGTACATTTCTTCGGGCTCGAGGATGGCTTCTTTGGCTTGCGCAATCACTTTCGAGGGATCCTCGAGGTCAAGTAACGCCACACCCAGCTGGTAGACGTAATGCTGAACGCATTGCGTGCGAACACCGTGAAAGATATTCAGCCACCCTTCGGGGGTTTTTATTGGGGGTGCCCCGGGCCCTATTTTCGACCAAGCCCAACGCACTTGTGAATTGCGCATCACGCAACGCGACCTCCCCCAGTGAACGAGATCAGGCGAATAGGAAATCCAAATATCGCCCATCTTTTCGCCGGTATTGGGGCGGTCGAGACGAGCATAGCTGCCCTTGATTTTTTCGGGGAAAAGCACTCCGTTGCGGTTGTCGGGTTCGGATATCAAACCAATCCACTCGTACTTCTCGAAGTCCTTAGTCGAGAGCAAGTTGAGCCGGCAGCTGTGGCTGCTGTGCGCGGCGTGCAGAAGGTAGAACGTCCCGTCAATCTCGGTGACTCGCGGATCGTAGTACATTCCCGCCGTATATTCCGCGAATTCCGGATCATGGTCCGGCACGGGAATGGGCTTTGGCCGCGGCACGAAGTGGTAGCCATCCGTACTGTCAGCTATCCACATTTTGGGGCGCAGGGCCGCGTCCTCCACGCGACAGGCCATGATGTACTTCTTACCCCACTTGATAGCCCCCGAATTGAACACGTGTTTAATTCCAGCCTCAGGCGGGAAATCTTTGGCGGTTACGATGGGGTTACCTGAGTAGCGGCGAAGAATGGGTTTCATCTCAATTTCCTGGCGGATTTAGGCGCCTTCGAGGTTGCCAGCGCGACCGCATCCACGTACACTGCTTACGCAGTTTGGCCCGCGCGCGCAAGGGAGTTTCAAGGGTTATGTCACGAGTTTCGAATCGCTTTTCGGTGAGTCTAACGGCCTTAGGTTCTATTGCACTTGCGCTGGCGTCCATCGGTACGGCGGGCTGTGGCGGAAAGGGCGAAAGGCTTACTCCCAATGTCGTTTCGACCGAGGATGCGGGAGTAAAGGTTAACGCCTGTAACCTCACAGCGACGCTGGACATTGCGAACTTCGGGTGCACGCCTGGGCTCACGGCAAGTGGGATCAACGCAAGATGCCTTGACTTTGAAGGGTACCCGGCTGGTACCGGCGCCAGACCAACGGGTTTTTTTATATACGCAGATCAAATTGAGACCGACGCGTCAGGCCTGCCGGATGCGTCAGTCCCGAAACCTGCGTTCCTTGATTACGCCGACTACACGAGATTGGTCGCCGGCAGTGATGACACACCCTGTGGTGTCAACACGCTTGCGTATCACCTGGTAGCTGTGAACCAACTTGTTTGGGGAGTCCAGTTTGGCGCAAAGTTTACGGGACAAAGTGATGGGCCGCTGCCTCCTGTGAACATATCCGATTGGGACGGGGTGGGCTTTTGGATCAAGAAGGGCAACAACCATCCTGAGCTTGAACCGACCGGGACAAGCCTGTTTGTTTCATTGAGCGACCCGAACACAGTTTCCAATCTGTCCAAGCTCGATTCTGATCCGCCATGCAACGATGCGTCGAATATCGATGCTAAGAAATGTGATGCCTACGGCGCAGGAGTTTCGTTCGATACCCATTGGCGATACGTCATGCTTCAGTTCGATGACCTAAAACAGCGTGGCTACGGCGTTCACCAAGACACGTTGGACAGAACCAAGATCGAACGAATTAAATTTGCAACGGACGTTGGAGATGCCGCCAACGGCAACTGGAATATCTGGATAGACGACGTTATGCTGTACAAGTATAAGTGAGTTCGTCGGGCTGCTCATGTAAGTGAGCGGCCTTCTTCACACAATCGGCGGATAGCAACGAAACTCGTCAGTCGACCCGAAGCCGGGGAGCCTTGTCGCTCACTACCACCAGATCGCGGCAGTCAAACTCACGACATCAGCGTCTGGTACCGTGTAATAATTGGGCGCAGGGGGATAGCCGGTGATAACCGGCACGCCTGAGCCCACCATGTAGTGCGAGTATTGCAGAACCACCTGATCCTGCGAATTCCAATCGCTGTGGAAAATCAGACGCGGGCTAATGACCGCGTATGTCTGATGCGCCACATCTGTATTGGCCAATACGCGATCATAACGCCCGGATGCAGCAAACCAACTGGTAATAGAGTAAGTCGCTTCCGCGCCGTACTTCAGTTTCTTGACGCCATCGTAGGTAGGCTGATCACTACCGACTTTCGTGTAGATTCCAAATAGCGCCAAAACCACGTCGGGCGAATCGGCGTTGTGAGCGATTGGATGACTCAGCAGATTCCCCAAGCTCAAATCATATTGCGCGCCCATGGTTGTCAACGTTCCGTTGCCATTGCCGTTGGGGCCAAAATAGGTCCGCATTAGACCAGGTCCGCCGGGCGCTTCTAGAATTCGCACGACCGGGGATATGCCACGCGCGTTGGTAGCCTTTGTATGAGCCAACCCAAAGTAGAAATGTCCGAGGTAGCCCCCTGATACATGCCCATCCACACCCAAAACGCTCAGGCTGCCGTCAGGCTGATCAGTGGGGGTTGCGCGATCATCTTGCTCGAATGCGTAGATGGCATGGCCAACGAGTTCGGCGTTTTTGGCAAAGCGCGCCCCAACATGGCCGTGAATGGCGTAGGTGCTGCCCACGTTTGCATCGGCAAAATTGTTCCAACCCGAGGGTTCCACACCCAAAGGAGCCTTACCAATTTGGCCGATGACGCCGGTCTCGAATAACCATTGAACATCCCCGGCGGGAATGGTTGCTCGCACGTTGGTGCCGACGCCGGAAAGTCGCGCAATTATCGATTGGCCATAGCGACCCGCGTCATATTCGCCCATGTGGCCGTAGCGATTGGTGAATGCACCAACGTCAATTGACAGATTAATCGGTCGTGCGAGTGGTGGACGATACGTCAGAAACGCGTCGGTTATCCCCTGATAATCAGGTGGGTTGAAATAGGAATTGGCATTCGTCACCGTGCGCGCCGAGAGGATGACATTCGCCGTCACGTCGCGGTTGCCGTAGCTGAAGTTCATTTGAACCCAGGGCTGCGGTGTCACCCCGGTCCAATTGAAGCCCTCACGATCTTCGGGCGTGACTGGCGGCGTATGCAGAGTCATTTTCTTCTGATCCGCATTAGGGTTGTCACGCTTATTGACGCCGATCGCCAACGGCAGAACGAACAACCCGTGAACGTCGAATTTCCAATCGCCTGGGCTTATTGATGCCGCTTGCTCGAACCCGGGAGTTACTGAGCCGGGTAGAGTCGTGACTTGCGGGGCAGTAGGCGCCAAACTAATAGCCGAAGCATTGGACTGAGCGCCTCGTGAGCCCTTCTTCTTCGCCGACTTGGCCTGATTCGCCTCATCGGCAGTTGCGTTAGCCTGAGCGGCTTTCGCGTTTGCATCCGAGGTTGCGTTAACAGGAGCCGTGGCTGCCGGAGCCGGGATCGGAGCACTCGCGGTTGCTGGCAATGTCGCCGGCGCGGCGGCCGTAGCAGGTGCTGCGCCCGTCGGTGCTGCCGTGGGCGTGGGTGCAGCGGTCGCGTTGGGCACTGGCGCCGGCGCAGGGTTGGTCGAAGGCACAGGAGCTGCCGCGGTCGCAGTTGGTGCAGGCTGCGCTGCAGCTGAAGTGCTGCCGGCATTGCTGTTGTTAGCGTTTTGGGCCTGAGCAGTGCCGCCCAAAACAATCAGGAAAAGTCCACTAGCCGTGAATAGCTGCCGCTTCATGGGACAAGCCTCGTCAGATGTTTGATTCTTGCGGACGTCATGACCATGCTCCCCATGTCCTCACCACCACATCGTTCCGTAGATGGCCAGCATGTGCCGGTCAGGTTTTGCCGACGTGTAGTTCATGAGTCGATTATCACCATTTACAACGACGTTATCTCCGAGTAGCCAGCCAGAGTACTGGAGGACGAGCGTCTCGCGAGCCGTCCAATCAGAGCGAATCACGATTTTTTGCGTCAACACTTCGTAAGACTTGGTTGAGTCTCCCAGTGCAGGCGCTACCCAATCAAATCGATCGCCAATGGCAAGCCAGGAAGCCACCGAGTAGAGCGTTTCGGCGCCGGCCTTAATCATGTCTCGGTTTCCGAGACCGTAGTTCTGCCCAACGTAACCTGGAGTGTCCATCACCACCGGAGCCAACACTGTTGGGATCGGAGCCGCACTTGTTGAATGGGCGTAAATTCCAAACGCGCTCACGGTCAGGTCAGGCCCGTCACCCCAGAACTCCTCCGGATATCGAAGCAACGTGCCGAGGCTTAGCGTGTATTGGAGCGCCGCGATCGAGAGCGTGCCGGTGCCGTTGCTGTAGTAACCCCAATATCGTTCGTTGAAATCACGCCCGGTACCTGAGTACAAGATCTGCACCAGGTTCGACATGGATGTCATGTTCTTGCCTGAAACGTGCTCTGTCGAGGCGACAAAATGTCCGAATCGGCCGCCAACGATCCTTACGTCTACGCCAACGACGTCTAGCGTCCCATCTTTGCGCGTCTGTGGGTCGTACGTGGGCGTTGACGTGTCGTCGTAGTTATCCGAGCGATCATCTTGACTGAACGCGTGAATGATGTGGAATGTCGGCCAGATATCCTTGTAGCCGAACCCCAGATGGGCATGCGCAGCGTAAGTGGAACCCTCGATCGGCCGCGCATTTTCGTTGGAACCATCGGGGACCAAGCCAGGCATGGCGCGATTGAATGTTCCCTTGAGTCCAGCTTCCGCCCGAACCGTAAAGTCACCCTCAAAGGGTAACTCGATGGTGGTGGTACTGCCGACGCCGTTGATGATGGCAATCGTAGGCACACCATAAACGCCATCAGTGTACTGACCCATTGAACCGTAACGTTCTCGGTACACGCCGGCTTTCACCGTAAGGTTGATAGGTGCGACCTTGGGCGTATAAGCCAGATACGCGTCCGTGAACCATTGCTCCACGTTGGGCATGAAATTGCCGGCGGCATTCATGGCCTCGGCGGTGCCCCACGCTCCTAACACGGCGTTCGCCGAAACTATATCGTTGCCATACTTGAAGTTGAGCTGCGCCCAGGGCCCCGGCACGACGTTGGTATGGTCGAACCAGCCATACGATGCCCCCGCAACCACGGGGTCCGCATGCAAGGTCATCGAATGTTGCTGACTAGTGGCGTTATCGCGATGACCGATTCCAGCGCGCAACCCACCTTGCAGATAGCCGCTGAACTGCATCTTGAAATCGTGCGAAGACGGGCTCACGGCCGTTGATTGCGGCGTAATTCCAGTCGGCAGAACCGTGGAAAACTGCAAAGAAGTCGCAGGTAGACTGATCTGTGCCTCGCGTCGATAGCCCGGCATGTACCCCGGTTCTTTGCGCTCGTCCTCTGTCGGTACAACGGCCTTTGGCTGGGGCAACGCCTCTGCCGGAGTGTCTCGGAACTCCTCCCCGGTCGTATCGGGTGGAGGTGCAGCATTCGCGCGCGACGCGGACAGCGCGCAGCACGCAATGGCCCCATAAACGGACACTTGGTGACTCAATCCAAAGCAAAGGCGCATTACTGTGGACTCCGCCTATAGAAGCTGATGTCGTCTATCCAAATGTCCCACACGCCTGGCCCGTAAAAGAGCGTCAAATTGGAAATATGCTGGATGTCGAAGTAAGGTGCGCGTTTACCCCAGCCCTCCTGGCGCATCTCCTCAAAGGGCAATGTGATGAACTGCCAGTCGTTGTTGAGTTGGACGAAAGTTCCAAAGGTGTCGCAGCCCAGCCCGAGGTTTTGCGGACCTACGAATGAAAAACTTTGGCAAGGCGGGCCTGCGTCACCGGTTTCCGGATACTTGTTGTCCGTATGGCTTTCAGCCACTTGGATGCGCATGACCTGACCCGAACCGGGCACAACACGAGCCCAGAACGAGATGCCATCATAGGGACCGCCCGGTACAGTCATGCTGTCGGCGGGGCAATCCACGGTGACGCATCTGGGTGGCCCGAAGTTGAGTCCAAGTTGCCCGCCCCACCTTGTAAAGAGGCCAGATTCGACGTGAAAAGCCCATTGACTGCCGCAGCGGTCAGGGACACCGTTCGCCGCGGGAATCTTTTCGGCAGGCACGGGTTTGGCGAAGTAACTAGGAGTTTGCGCGGCTAAACAGTCTGGTTCGCATTGGTCACGCGCAGTGATGCCCTTTACCAGACTCCCAGCATCTCCCAGGCTACCAGCGTCAATCGCTGAATTGATAGTGTCCGTGGCAGCTTGGCAGGTTTCGCAACGGTCGTTGTTCGTGTACCAACCGCCGCCAGCACCGGACTCCCAGTCTTCGATAGAATACGTCGTGATTCCACTCGACGGCTGATCCGCAGTGCAGGAATAGGTGTTAAGGCTGCCCGGATCATGATTGAACGAATCCGGCCTTTGCGTGCCGGATGGTTTCGTAGCCAATCGATCCGCATCAGACCCCGTGCCGCCACAGGCTGACGCAGCCAGTCCGAGTACAGCGGACAGCAGCGCAGGCCACTTTTGTAGGCTCACGGATATCACTCGCACCCTACCAGGCGAATATCGTCAAACCAAAGATCGTAGGCCGCGTTCGGCGTCGAGAATTGCCACTGAACGGCGAAGACATGATGCGAGTCTACCGCTGGCGCCCTGTCGCCCCAACCGGGCTGCTGCGCCATCTTCTCGAAGGGCACGGTGTAGCGCTGCCAACTGTCCTGCAGCGTGATGTCCACACCAAAATCATTGTAACAATCCGAACACCGATCGCCTTCGGGCGTAGTATTGATATCAGGCGTCTTGAAGCGCACCCGCCCGGGACCCTTGGCCCAGAACTGAATGCCTTTGGCCGTCTTGAAGTCATACGGCGTCTTTGGATTCGTTAGAGCAAACCCGACACCCGCGTATAAGCTGACACCCTTTGGCGCCATCTTGCCCCAGGCATGACCCGCGAACTTACTGCCGTTGGCGCCGCCGGGCGAAGGCTTGTATTCGCCACGCGGCTCAATGGTGGAGCCCTCCGTGTCGGCAAACGTGAACCAATAGCCATCGCGACCATTGATCTTCGCGGCCTGACCATCACCATCCTCTAAATCGTCGAGGAGGCCGTCACGGCATGGAGGCAGTGTCGTTGTCTTTGCCTCTGCCGTGGGCCCGAACTCATAGGTAGGGCTAGTGATGCACCCAGGCAGCAACCCTAATAGCGGTAACGTTAGACCGATGACTGCGTAATTCATTCGACCCGGCATCGTTTGCCTAAATTCTCCGACTAGCTCCTCGACCCGAGCGCCGGCTAAAACGTTTTAGTCGGCGCAGTTAGTCATAGTCCCGACCGTTCTGTCAAGTCTCAGCCGGACAGAAAATGAAACCACAAGCCGTTCTTGACGACTCTCAACCCATCGGCCAAAGTTGTAGCGCATCGAAGAATTGCAAGAGTGATGTCTGGGTCTGGACTTCTAATTGCCGCGCCGTGCCCCGTTAGACGAGGGCCCAAGCTGTCGTAAGAAAGAATCGCGCCATGAATAGACTACTGGGTGGATCATTGTTTCTTTTTTGTATTGCCGGCACGTGGGCCCTGGGTTGCTCGAGCAGCAAATCGCCGGCCACCGCCAGTTCTTCGTCGGGAGGCAACCCATCGGTAGGTGGCACGGCAGGTGGCGGAGACACCTCCGTTGGCGGCAATACACCGTCAGGCGGTGACACGAGCACCGAGGTCGATGCTGATACGACGCTGCGCACAGTCACCCCTGACGACACCGCTCACCTGCTTTACTCGGGCAGAATGGACTTCACGGATCCCACCAAGCCTGTTTACGCGGCGCCGGGAGCATCGGTAACCGCGAAGTTCACGGGCGTCTCGATCTCGGTCATGTTCCAGGACTCCATGCGAGGCCAGAATTACTATAACGTTATTGTCGATGGAACTCAGACATTTCTCATCCAGCCAGCCTCGGGCAAAACGAAGTACGACGTAGTGTCCGATCTTGCCTACGCGGAGCACACGGTCGTGTTCGTCAAGCGCACCGAAACCAGCCAAGGCTCCGTGACGTTCCTCGGTTTCGAATTCGGCGGCCCGCTTTCGCCGGCTCCCGCCCGCCCCACTCGAAAACTCGAAATCATTGGGGATTCGATCACCGCGGGGTCTGGCGCCGAGCCGGGGCTCAACCAGGTCAATTGCAATACCGCGGGCGGTAACCCTGCCCAAAACGCGTACCTCACGTACGGAGCCGAACTCGCGCGCAATCTAAATGCCGAGTGGTACATTACGGCCGCTGGCGGGCGCGGCGTATACGAGAACTACGAATGCGGCTCGGCGGATACATTGCCCGCGGGCTACGACCACATGAATCAACGCGATCTCAACTCGCCGCTTTGGGACCACACGAAATACGTGCCGGACGCAATCGTGATCGATCTTGGCACCAACGATTTTAGCCCGGATAATTGCAGTAAGCCTCCGATCAGCCCGCAATGTGACCCCGTGAAGTATCAATCGCTTGTCAGTGCATTCGAGGCGTTCGTTGCGAAATTACGCGGATATTACCCGAGCGCGCATATATTCCTCACTTCGAGCCCCATGCTCACCGACGGCTGGCCAGACCCAGCCATAGTTGGAGATTCGGGAACCCCATGCCCTTACACGTCACGGACTAGCCAAATTTCGGCTATTACGGCGGTTGTCAAATCCTTCAGCGATGCCGGGGACGCGAAGGTGCATTTGGTTGACACGGTACCCAAAGGCAGAGGCTTTGGATGCGGCACACATCCGAACGCGACCGAACAATTGGAGATTGGTGGAACACCGGACAGCTACGATCCAAACGCCGCCGACATCCTGCTGAATCCCGTTAAGACCGCAATGGGTTGGTAGCACTCACCTCTTCAGATCGCCGTGGTTTGGGCCGGGCCCCAAACCATGGTCCTCCGTCGCCGTAGCGAGGTACGCCCGCAGGGCGTAGTGAACAGGTAGCGCGGGAAAATCTAAGGTACAGGTCACCGACGTGGCCGGGTCAGAAGCGAAAGAATACTTTACCACTCGCCATAAAGCCAAATCATAATAATGGCTTTGCCCTTCGCTTGTTCACCGGTCCCGTGGAACCACGCACCACGAGCTGTACGCCAACGCGCTCCTCGACGACTCTTGGGGCGCGGCCTTCGATCTGATCGAGCAATTGACTCATTGCTCGCCGCCCGAGTTCTAGCTTATCGACCCCAATCGTAGTGAGCGGCGGATCGAGGTATCTCGCCATATCGATGTCATCGAAGCCCACAACGGAAAGACGATCTGGGACGCGGTAGCCCATCTGATGGGCGGCTCGAATAGCACCCGCGGCCATTTCGTCATTTACGCAGAAGACGCCCGTGGTTCCAGGATCCTTACGCAGGCCCTTGGACGCGGCGGCAAATCCACCTTCAAATGTAAGGGAATTGCTCTTCCACAAGGGCTGTCGGCGATTGCGCAGGTACCCCCACCGATGCAGCGCATCCGAAAAACCATGGGCTCGGTCGGAAATGCTCGTTCGATCGAGACCACCGGCGATTACGACCAACTGTTCGTGGCCTAATTCACGCAGGTGTTCCGCGGCGAGCTCGCCGCCGTGTCGGTTGTCCATAGATACCGAACCTACCAATGGCGACGGCGGATAGTGATCGATGGCGACGATTGGTACTCCAATCGCCGAGATATCCGCCACCATCTCGGGCACCAGGCGCTTGATGAATAGAACACCCTCGGTATTTCGCTGGGTAATTACCGGGGGGAGATCATTTCTGCCACGGTAGTCCGATTTCAAATACGTAAATAGTAGATGGTAGTCACGTTCTAGGGCCTGTTTCAGAGCTCCCTCGACCACGCGAGAATAAAATGAGTTCGATAACAGACTTTCTTCCTCGTAAAAAGCAATGGCGACATGTCGCGTCCGGCGCCGCGCTAGATGGGCCGCCGACGCATTCGGCTGATAATTGAGCAGCTGGGCAGCCTTATGTACGCGATCTCGGACCGCACTACCAATGGGCTGACCCGACGCTTTGTTTAGGACAAAAGACACCGTCGCAACTGATACGCCAGCCTTCGTCGCTACGTCTTTGATGGTGGGCCGTTTCGCCATTCGGAACCAAGGGGCTCCATGCCCAATCTGGTCCCGGGGTTAGCTGACCCGAGCCTCGAGATCAAGAAAAAGCGGACAAATTTCCGAAGTTGCTCTCGGAGGCCTCGAAACGCCGGTCGCGGCACCGCACGGCCACCGTATGAGCGGTCTTCAAAGACGTAAAGAAACCCCAAGCGCGCCACCTGGGTCAACGGGAATTGGGGAGGTCAGGTGTTCGCGCTCGGGGTTAAAAGTGATGCGATATTCTTCTGTGTCGCGCGCGAGGTGGGCTCACCCATCGCGCAGCGTCTGGCGAAGCATCTTTTGACCCAGGACTTCGCCAATCGCAAACCTGCTACGCTTTCGTCGTGCCGTCACTGTGTTCATGATGCCCGTGACCTGGATGCATAGGCTTAAGCTTACCCGAGGCAAGCGCCGCATCAATTTCGGCACGAGTGACTTTGTTGTCGTTGTTCGAATCCGCCACCTTAATGCGCTCCCACATTCTAGCGGGCACTTCGTCGGCGGACAGCGCGCCGTCCTTGTTCTTATCTAGCTCGCTGAAGCGCTTGTCCCAAAACGCTCCTCGGGCTTTGGCTCGTTCAGCGTCCGAGATAACGCCATCGCCGTTCGTGTCAATCTTCTTCTTCATTTCCGCGGCTGCGGTCTGCCATGCCTTGACAATCTCATCGCGGGTCAACTGACCGTCATTATTCGAATCAGCGCGCGTTAGGCGTTCGCGCAAACGATCCGGAAGATCCTTTAGAGCAATCTTGCCGTCTCCATCTTTGTCGAAGCGCTGAAATAGCCTGTCCAATCGTTCCTTCGCTCCGGCTCCCCTTGCCTCACCTCGCTGACCTTCACCCCCTGTCAATACCGAGGCCGGATTTGTCTCTTCCGCATTGATTGCGGCAGAGGTACTTTCCATTGAACCATCGACCGGAGTGTCCTGGCAGGCCAATGAAAGTGCCGGCGAAAGCCCCAATGCCGAATAGACAAGCATATACCAGAAGTTACGGTTGGCGCGAGTTGTCATGATCGTGTCTCCTAAAGTCGAAGCGGGTTATTTCTTGGCTCCTGGCATTGCTGACGACCGATCGCTCGACTTCCCTACGGTCGAGGTAGCATGCCGATAGTCTGCCAACCGACCCATTGCCTGCCATTATTAATTGGACCGAAACTTTTGGATGTTCGGGCGCACAAGCCACAGACAGTTACGTGCGGCGGATGCTATCCGGTGCGGGTCGAGTGCTGAGTCAATCTCCCAGTCAGGTTAACGTGTCCGTGCAAATCGCACCCGGTGGAAAGTGGGACGTTACCATCGCAACGCTCACTGCCGGCATCGGAGGAGAACGCACGCAACAATTCTTTGCAGCCACCGATTCGGGCATCTATTTCGCTGAGGGAAATTCAGGATTGGTTCGACGCCAACCGGACTTGCCCTCATTGATCGCCGAATACATGTCTGACGATGGATGGCGCCCAGCATGCCCGTGAAACCAAATTTTCTGGCGGCGTGTGTCGTAGGCGCCTAAAGAGCTCACTCCGCGATCAAGCCATTGACGATATTGTACGCAACCAGCGCGTGACTGCAGCGTCAGCGCACAGCAATGATTCACAGTTAAATGAGCATGCCCATCTTTGTTGTGGGCGGCTCGCCGCACTTTCGGGAGACTGAACAATCTCGTTGGAGTGTTTCAGCAAGCATAGATATTCGAGGCAAAAATCGACAGAACCGAGCGCGAAATTCTTGAGACGCGCGCTTGCGATTGATCCTTCGAGCCCTAGGCATGACTAGATCTACAGGTCGTTGGGAGACGAACTTTTGGACACTCGGGGTGACACCATGAAACGGTCACTGTTCCTGGAATTTTCCGCATTTGCATGTTGCCTGGTCGCTGGATGCAGCGGTGTGACGCCAAGCGGGTTGACCGATAACTCTGTCGGCGGGGCAGCTAGCGCCGGTGGTGCCGCAAACGTTGTTGGAGGCGCTAGTGCGGCGGCTGGAGCTACCGGCAGCTCTACAAATTCAACGGGAAATGGCGGCTTAACCAGCGCCGCGGGCGTCGGAGGTGCCACGAGCAAGAGTGGCACCGGCGGCACACCCTCTGTACCCGGCACTACCGGAGGCAGCACTGGTAACGCGTTGGCGGTCACCGGGGGTGCTCCAACTTCATTGTTGACCGGAGGCTCCACGAGCAACTCTGCTGCGATGGGCGGCTCAGTGAGTGTGGGTGGTTCGGGTAATACGAACACGGGGGGCTCGAATACGACAAGCAGCACGGGTGGCGCGAGTCCAGGCACTGGCGGTAGTACGCAAGTGGGTTCGTTCGAGGCCATTTCGACCGCTGCTTCGTGCAGAAAGGTCAAAAACCTGTTGGTGGGGTTGGCCTGCACTGACGCAGATATCGCGACACTCAATCAATCCGGAGTGGCTGGATTGAAGTCACTTATTAACACTTGGATGACGGATGCCACGTTCAAACCGTTCTTCCAAGACAAGATGACTGGGTTCTTCCGAAACGCGTTCCAGCAGGTCGGATTCGTGCCAACAGAGGACTTCAAGCACCAACTCCTCGAGAATGGCGGCTTCGATTTCGGACCTTTGGGCTCCGGTGCCGTTGGCGATGATGCGTATTTCAGACTCGTACAAAACCTGCAGGACAGCTTCGCACTAACGGCCCTGCAGACTGTGGCCGAAGGGCGCCCGCTGACGGATGTCCTAACTACTCAACGCTATATGATGACCACGGCACTGAAGAGCCTTTACCTTCAGATCGAAATGCCCAACGATCAGCCCTACAGCTTCGCCATATCGTCGGCGAATAAGTTGCCGTGGAAGATCGAATACAGCACTCGTGATATTCCGCTGGTAAATACGCTAAATCCGAGCAGCGCGGACTACATGGTTTTCTCCGATCTTGCCCCCACCAAGACCAATGGGTTCGCCTTGCAGCCTACATGCCAGGGTGACGGCCAGGTTCGTTCGTTCACGGGCTACGCTCAACTATTCCAGAGGCTTCTTGGATTTACACCCCGGTATCCTTATGTTGCGTCTCCCACTTGTTGGGAACACGCCTCAAAACCCTACTACACCACGGCCGACTTGACTGACTGGCAGTGGGTGACAATCCGAAAACTCAACAGCGGCGAAAAGCTAATTCAGCCCTTCGATTTACCAACGCTCAGAACGACCACGACGTTGCCGCTCAATCTACCCAGGGTCGGCTTCTACACTACGCCAGCATTCATGGCGCTTTGGCAAACGAACAACAGTAATCAACACCGCGTAACGGCCAACCAAACCCTGTTGGTGGCATTTGGCCAGACTTTCACTCCAGACAACTTGCTCGTCCCACTCAACCCAGTCGGACTAGATTCCGACCACGCAACGACGGGAACTCAGTGCTACGGCTGCCATAAGAATCTAGACCCACTACGGAATTTCTGGGAGACACAATTCGATTTCAACGACCGTAATGACTTTCTAACCGGAAACGCCACTTTCACGGGAAACCCGTCGAATCCACGCCCCAGCACGACCGGTGGGGTACTGGCCTGGGACAACGTTAATGCGGCTGGCGGCGACATATTTGCACTGAGCAATCTGTTGACACAGGTACTAGACCAGGCTGATCCCAACCAGTCGATCAATCGATTTGCGATGGCAATGGCCCAAAAGCTCTGTTACTACGCAAACTCTTCGGAATGCGTCGAATCGGATCCGGAGTATCGACGGATAGCCCTGGCATTCGCCAACAGCAGCTATGACTTCGGGACCCTGATTACCGAACTCTTCTCGTCGCCACTGGTGACGGATGCGTCTGACACCGCAACATTTGACGCTGACGGTGTCGTGATTAGCGTGTCGCGTCGGGATCACTTGTGCGCCTCGTTGTCGAATCGGCTCGGCGTCAGCGACATTTGCGCGCTGCAGGCACCCGTGCCTAGTTCGACACAAGCAGCAACACTCAAGATCGCCGGAAGTGTGGCGGCTGATGCCTTTAGTCGTGGGTCGCAGACCCCCGTAACACCTTCACCGGCAACGTTGTTCTACCGTGCCGGGACCGAAATGTTATGTGAGAACGTCGCAGCGCTCGTCGTCAACGCAACCACAGGGAGTGTCTATGCCAGCAGCAGCGCCCCCACCGCTATCGCAGCCATGGTTCAGAATATCGTTGGCTATTCCCCGGGTGACAGTCACTATGCGAGCGCCCTCGACATACTAACCCGCCACTACAACGACGCCCAAAAGACGCCCTACAGTGCAACCAAGACGAATGCACTGCGCTCAACCTTCTCGCTCGCCTGTCAATCGCCCACGTCCTTAGGCATAGGAATGTAGGGAAAGGGAATTTGCTATGATTACCCGACGTGAAGCACTACTTACTGGCCTCTTTGGCGCCGGAGCCGTGGGGCTAAGAGCCCTGGCAACCGGACTACCCGCCTGGTTCATTGCGAATCCTCGACGAGCCACCGCCCAATCTCTGCAATGTGCGATAACTGCGCAAGATAAGCTGCAATACCTGATCATATGCGTATCGAGCAACGGTGACCCGATCAATTGCAATTGCCCGGGCACGTACCTCGATGCAACTGCAATTCACCCGCAACAAGCCGAGATGGCGCCCACAGCGGTACAGTTAGGCAGTAAATCATTCCAGGCGGCCCTCCCGTGGGCGAGCACAGCCAATGGCGGGCAGCTCGACCCCGCCGTTTTGAGTCGAATCTGCTTCTTTCACCACATGACTCGCTCGACAGTCCACGGAGATCAGCCAAAAGTTATGCGCCTCTTGGGCGCGACGGCCAACGGCGAAATGATGGTATCGGCTTACGCCAAACACTTGAGTGCCTGTTTCGGGACTATTCAGCAAGAACCGATATCCGTGGGAGCCGGAAGTAACGCGACGGAGCTGATCAGTTTTGCCGGACGGACCTTGCCCTCGATTTCTCCAACGACACTCAAGCAGCTACTTGCCGGATCGAGCACTAGCCCACTGGTCAAATTGCGGCCACTCCGTGACGCGTCGTTGAACGAGCTGAACGCCCTAGCAAAGCAAGACGCAACCGGCGTTCAGAAGGCCTTCTTGGATGCATTTGCCAATACTCAGACCCAAGTACGCAATCTGTCATCTTCGCTCAGCACATTACTGGGTAACATCTCTGGAGATGATGTTGCGGGCCAGGCGCTGGCCGCTGCAGCCCTAATTGCGGCCAATGTTACTTCTGTCGTGGCGGTCCGGATTCCCTTTGGCGGCGACAATCATTCGGACCAAAATCTGCAAGCAGAGGCAGACCAACACGCCGGTGGCGCGCAGCCACAGCCTACGCACAATGGGTGCACGGGAATTAACGATGTTATCAAAGCACTAAGCTCGAACGGTCTGGCCCTGACGGATAAAGTGACCTTTGCAACGTGGAATGTATTTGGGCGCAATCTGAATGGGATCGATAAAGTGACTCAGCGAGCGGGTCGCGACCATTACGGCGACCACAGCGTGGGTGTCATGATCGGCAAGAACGTCGCACCAGGCGTGGTCGGGGGCGTGGCGCCACTCGCTATTAGCTCGGGTGGGGTAACATCCGGTTCCCTAGCCGCCGCCGACATCGACTCCGCGAGTGGTGCCGCGATGGCAGGGGGCGATATACCCGGGGCAAGCACGCACATTGCCTACGCGCGAACGCTAGGGGTAGCGCTGGGTATTCCTAGTGATCAAATCAACAGCGATTTGATAGCCGGTGCTGGCGGCAAGGTGGTAAACGCCGCTCTTAATGGTGTATCCGGGTAAGTAGCAGTCCCCGTAAGCACTCGACGGCTTGGTTGTCAGCCGCGCGATCACCCTGAGATCGCACTGTAACAGTTGCGTCAAGAGTGCGTGTTAGGGGGGCGCACCGGGTGGTGCGTCACTATATTCGTGCGTCATGGCAAACTCAGGGCGTGTCTCCAAGGTCTCGTTACAAAACTCCCGCAGTTTTGCGCCGAAGATACGTGCTGTTGGCCAAAAGTGGGGAATCAAGGGCGACTTTTACCACTACGTGTTGGGGCGGGGTTGGGTTGCGCTAACTAGTATCGTATTCGGAGCTTTTCTCGCGTTCAACACGATTTTCGGCGTGGCCTATGTGATAGTCCCGGGCTCAATCGCCCACGCGACGCCCGGGTCATTCGCGGATGCGTTCTTCTTTAGCGTCGAGACGATTGCAACAATTGGGTATGGAGACCTGGCACCGGCCAACACGTACGCCCATGTCCTTGTAACAATCGAAGCGTTTGCCGGCATCGTTGGGTTTGCGCTGGTGGCGGGAATCACCTTTGCCAAGTTCTCGCGCCCGACTGCCAAGGTTCTCTTCGGCAATAGGGCCGTTATCGCTCTACGCGATGGCGTGCCCCATTTGATGTTTCGGATGGCAAACTGGCGCCACAATGAAATCGTACAGGCGCAACTGTCAGCCGTCTTGCTGGTGAGTGAGACTACCGCTGAAGGAGACTTCATGCGGCGACTGATAGATTTGCCGTTAGAACGCGATCGGACTCCACTATTTACACTCACATGGACTGCAATGCATCGAATTGATGAGCAAAGCCCGTTTTTTGGCCCCGACGCTATCGAGCGATTACGCGATCGACAGGCTGAAATATTCCTTTCACTGCACGGAATCGACGAGCGGCTCGCTCAATCGATTCACGCTCGCTATTCGTACAATATAGATGAAATTGTAGTTGGTCATCGATTTGCAGACGTGCTCACGATCGTCCCCACGGGTCTTAGAATCGTCAACTACCGCAATTTCCACTCGTTGGTGCCGCAAGAGCCAGTGCCGGACGAGCGCAAATCTGCGATGGGCTGATCAGCAATTTCCGTCAATTGCCGTTTGCTGAGTACAAGACCACACATTCCCGTTCGCGGCCCGCAGCCACTTCGGTTTGTGCGGTTGCCCGCTGAACTTGCTCCGCAGCTTTGTGCCAACCGCGTCGCTCGATTCGAATGAAATAGAGCGTGGATGCCAACACGACTTCCACGGAAATTCCGCACCAGCCGCCGACAACGCCGTAGCCCATCATGTGACCCAAAACCACTCCAAGTGTCGGTGTGCAAACCCAGGCCACACCCACCGTCACCAGCGCTGTAAAGCGTAGGTCGCCTAATCCACGTAGAACTGCACGCCCAACAGCGTACAGAACAAACCCAACTTGAAAGCCCGCGACCATTTGCACCAGAATTGCGGCCAATCTGCGAACTTCGGTGTCGTTGGTAAAAATAGCAGCCATCGAGTCCGGAAAAATGGCCAGCGGAATTCCCATGCAAGCCGCAAACATAAGTCCGGTTGCCAGGCTCGCTCTTACTATCGGGCGAACTTCGGATATTCGTCCTCCTCCGGAGGCCTGCCCTGCCAGAATGCTTGCCGATTCACTCAATGCCAATAGTGGAAGAATAGCCAAGTGAGAAACCTGCAATGCAATTTGATGCGCAGCCAATTCGGTCGCCCCCAGACGCGCTATTATGAATGCCAACGTTGCAAAAGAACTCACGTCCAGAAACATCTCGAGCCCGAGTGGCCAGCCAAGACGTGCTATACTTTGTATCTGCACCCAGTCGACACGAGCCACTTTCGTCCATCGGGCGCGTTGCTTACACAAACAAGAAAAATCAATGACCTGAGCCAGCACATTGGCCATTGCGGAACCGACCACTCCCCAGTCGAGAACGACCACGAATAGGGCATTCAGAGGAATATTGGCCAGATTGGCAGCCAGTGCGGCATACATGGGTCGCCGACTGTCTCCTACCCCCTGACTAATCTCCCTAAGCGACGTAGCCATGAGGAAAAATGGGACGGCAACGGCGCGAACCACAACGTATGAGACGACTAAACGACCTGCTCTAGGTTCATCGAAGGCATGGCGAAGCAACGGCGCGACTGCCAACGTCAAAAGCAGTGTGCCCGCTGCTAGGAATATCGAAAGTACCAGATTCGCTCGTGCAAGGTTCTCGATTTTTGAATGGTCGCCCGCGCCAAAGCTGTGCGCAACCAACACCTTGCCGGCGCGCAGTAGTCCCATCGCAAACGTGAGCAGCGTAAAAGACGCCAAACCGCCCAAACCTACAGCTGCAATGGCTTCGGCCCCTTTTCTGCCCACAAACAGCGTGTCCACAGCTGTCATCAAGCTGTAGGACAACATGGAAATAGCAATCGGCCAGGTAAGGCTCAACAGCCGTCCGATAATGGGCCGAACTAGGGCAGGATTGTTACGACGTATGGTAAACATGGCACATCGGTTAGAATCACAAAGCATCAACGCCGCGAGTCCTTCGGGGAGTCGCGGCGCCGGATGTATTGCGAGAAGCTGGATCTACTCAGAATTCACGCGCTTCCGAACCGCGATCAATCTATTCATACTGCATACCTTCGGCGGATTACCGAAAGTGAGGTGAATAGACGACAGCGCGCAACGGAACATGATTGACAATAGTTTATTCGATTGAGCACAATCTGCAAGTGGGGCCAAGTGAGTTCGCGCCATAAAAGTGTTAAGCATTCGCTCTTGCTCCGCCCCAGCTGTAATGAAAGATGTTGTCACACACTAATTGATGGCCAGTTTGAGTCGGCACGCTGTGACTCGGTACTGTTACCTCTGGCGCGCCCGCAATTCGCCTGTCGGCCCTTCCACGACAAATGCCGTCGTCGTGAGACCTGGAGACAAATCCCTTGGAACGAAGGTTATCGTGCCACAAACTGCTGGAATATCCCGCTCTATGGCGCTAATCACGGTTCGTCCTCGACGAATGTGTAACCAGCAGGTAGTCGACCAATCGCCCAAACGAGTGCGCAAGAACTGCGCACTTAAGACCAGGATTCCCAATCAATGAAGCTCGAGAAATCCAAGCGCTTTTCAGCCACTGTAGGCCCAGTCGTCACAATCGTACTCGACGGAGTTGGAATATCCCCCAGGGAGGATGGCGACGCTATCAAGACCGCTCGCACGCCGATGCTCGACGGGCTATTCCGCGACTACCCTTGGGTTCAACTTCTCGCTCATGGGCTCGCGGTTGGTATGCCCAGTAATGACGATATGGGCAATTCCGAGGTTGGTCACAACGCGATGGGCGCGGGTCGCGTCTTCGAACAAGGGGCAAAACTCGTAAACAAGTCGATTGCATCTGGCGAAATCTGGAACGGTCAAGCTTGGCGTGATGTCGTTGCCTCAGCAGCAAAAGGCAAGTCATTGCACTTCATCGGGCTTTTTTCTGACGGTAATGTACATTCGCACTTGGATCATCTAAAAGCCATGATCGAGCGAGCCAAGCTCGACGGTGTTAAAAAGGTGCGAGTTCACATCTTGCTTGATGGCAGAGACGTCGGCGAAACGTCGGCGCTTGACTACGTGGAACCGTTCGAGGAATTCCTAGCTGGGATCAACAGCGCGGATTTCAACGCCGCAATCGCTTCGGGCGGGGGTCGCATGTTCATAACCATGGACCGCTACGAGGCAGACTGGCAAATGGTCGCACGAGGTTGGGCATTGCATGTACGCGGTGATGGCCGCAGTTTCTCATCGGCAAAGGAAGCCATCGAAACCTATCGTGCCGAAAAGCCCGGCGTGATTGATCAAGACCTTCCAGGTTTCGTCATCGCAAGAGACGGCGCGGCCGTCGGCCCCATCGTTGACGGCGACGCAGTCGTGTTTTTCAATTTTCGCGGGGATCGCGCAATTGAAATCTCCCGTGCGTTCACCGAGAACTCATTCGACAAGTTCGATCGCGGACCGCTGCCAGTTGTGACATATGCGGGTATGATGCAATATGACGGTGATCTAAAGTTGCCCAAGCGCTTTTTGGTCGTACCGCCAGCGATCGACCGCACCCTAAGCGAGTTTTTGGCAAAAGCGGGCGTCACTCAGTACGCAATTAGCGAAACGCAAAAGTATGGTCACGTAACATATTTCTGGAATGGGAACCGTAGCGGGAAATTCGACGCTACGACCGAAACATATGTCGAAATTCCGAGTGACCTTGTGCCCTTCGAGCAACGCCCCTGGATGAAGTGCGCGGAAATTACCGATACGCTACTACAGGCGCTCAAGAGTGGCCAATTTAGATATATACGGGCCAACTATGCCAATGGCGACATGGTGGGACATACTGGGAATTTTGAGGCCGCAATCACGGCCATACAATGCCTTGACCTACAATTGGCGCGCCTAATACCCGCCATTCTGTCGTTGAACGGCACCGTCATGGTAACCGCGGATCACGGAAATGCCGATGAGATGTACGAGCTCGATAAGCAGGGCAATGTCAAACGCGATAAGAACGGACGAACCAAAGCCAAGACATCACACACGCTAAACCCGGTACCGTTCATTTTGATTTCGAACTCGCCCAATTCTGGTTGGAAACTCCGCCAGGGTGAACCTCAGTTTGGGCTTTCGAACATCGCCGCCACCGTCTTGAATCTGCTCGGCTTTGAAGCCCCTTCCGACTATGACCAAAGTCTGATTTCGCCTACCTGATTTGGATTGGCCTCAACCCAACGAGCGAGGCGCATGGCGCGCGGGGGTTGGCCTGCCCCGCGCGGCCAGCCATATCTACTAACTACTCATCGATTGTAATCGATATCATTTTGATCGGCATTAGCGGGCGATCACTACCATCGGTGGACGCGGTCTCGATCTTCTTGAGTACGTCTAGGCCGGAAACTACCTTGCCAAAGACGGGATGTTTCGACTGTCCCGGGGAAAACCAGTCCAGGTACGAGTTGTGAGCGGTATTAATGAAAAACTGGCAACTGCCCGAGTTCGGGCGTCCCGTATTTGCCATTGACAGAGTGCCGGGTTCGTTCGAAATCTTAGCTTCTGGCGGATGTTCATCGGCAATGCAGCCCTTGGGGCCGTTGCCCGTGCCCGCACGACTATTTTTCGGGTCGCGGCTATTGGGGCAGCCAAATTGAGCCATGAATCCACTAATAACGCGGTGAAAATGCAACCCATCATAGAAGCCGCTCTGAGCTAGTTCTATGAAATTGGAGGTAGTATTCGGCATCTTGTCGACAAACAACTCGACCTGCATATCGCCGAGTGATGTCTTGAGCGTTGCGGTAGGATTGGGCATAGTTCGCGGACATTACCTCAGGGACGCTCCGCTGTGCCAGACTGTCCCGAGCGGACTTCTTCGTTCCGAGACGACCAGCGAGCCAACGGGCTAAGGAACGCCAATATATTATAATAATTTCAATATGTTATGAGTCAATTGGCGTGTACACGCGCGCACGTGCGTTGCCGAAGCGCGGCTCGGGTGCCCGCATCTTCGTAGCCACTCGCCGTACGCAGGACTCGTTACAGCCGGCCCATTTGTCTGCTCACGTTTTGCGCTATTGTGCGGGCATGGCCGTATGCAAGGGTTGTGGTGAAGAAGTCGAAACGTTGATCGGCGTTAAAGTGAGCGGCAAACTCAAGAAGCTCTGCGAGGACTGCGCCGACCTAGCCAATGAACAAGCCGAAATCGCTGAGCAGAGCGAAGGGGCCGTTCAGCAAATGATGGGCTTCAAAGGTCGTCGTTAGGTTAGAAACAATGGCGAAAAAGACTGCCCTTCCAGCTCCCGAGCCGCAGGCTGAGCGGATCGTGGACACCCAAGCGAGTAACGACGACGAACGTTACGACCGGGTATTCCGACCTTCAAGACTCGAGGATTTTGTCGGCCAACACAAGCATAAGGACAATCTTCGCGTCTATGTTGAGGCCGCTAAGCGCCGCAACGAACCGCTCGATCACATCCTGCTCTGCGGCCCACCGGGACTTGGAAAGACAACTTTAGCGCATATTTTAGCCAATGAAATGGGCGTTCACTTACACGTTACCAGTGGGCCGGTCATCGAGCACAAGGGTGTACTGACGGGCCTGCTCACCAAGCTCGAGCGCGGTGACATTCTGTTTATCGACGAAATTCATCGACTGAACGTGACCGTAGAGGAAACGTTATATCCTGCAATCGAGGATTTTCCGCATCGACGTAATGATGGGTGATGGCGCATATGCGGAGAGTCTCTCGCTTGATGTTCGACCATTTACGCTGGTTGGGGCAACGACGCGCACGGGCCTACTTACTAAGCCACTGCAGGAACGATTTGGTGTATCGCTTCGTCTTGACTACTATCCAGTCGAGGATCTTACGCTAATCGTGCAACGGAGCGCGAAGTTGCTGGGTGTTCCGTGTGAACTCGAGGGTGCGCGAGCGCTGGCGGCGCGGAGTCGCGGAACGCCACGCGTCGCCAATCGTTTACTCAGAAGAGCCAGAGATTTTGCGGAGGTCGAGGGCGATGGTCGGATTACCGATGAAATCGTTGACCTCACCGGTCAGCGGCTAGACATAGACCCCGAGGGCCTCGATGACATGGATCGACGATTGCTCCGATTGCTAATCGAAAGCTACGACGGCGGCCCTGCTGGAATCGAGACAATCGCGGCAGCGCTTTCGGAACCCCGGGACACACTTGAAGATGTGTACGAACCCTATCTCCTTCAACAAGGGTTGTTAGCTCGCACGCCCCGAGGTCGGGTTGCTACGCGCAAGGCCTATGAGCACCTAGGGCAAATTTTTCCCGATGCTGCACGCCAGAAGTCCCTCTTTTGAGGTCAAAGATATCACTTGAAGCGCACTTCTCGATCATGGAACAGTCTACGCGAATACCGCTAGGTTGCTGGGCATGAGGGTGCGCGCACTTGCCATTGCTTCAGAGCATTCGAATACGGTTGGCACCGTTGAGGTCGAATGCACGGTCAACGGGCTAGCCCTTACTTACATTGATGCAGCAAGGGTTGGAGACGAAGGGGTGCCAATTGCGTTCGAACGCTGGCAACAGGTAATGATTGACTGGTCATTCGTGCGTCAGGCACGCCTGCTCGGAGCGGCTTTATCCATTGAATTTGAATTGCCGTCAATGGGGGTCCAGCGTTGCCTGCTGGTGCATTTCTCATCGGGGCACGACGTAACATTACAAGAATTTCAACAGAAGCGGCTCCTTGTACGGCTATGGACACTGGGTACTAGCGTGGTGCTGGCTTCTGCAATTGCGCTCGCTGCTCCGCGCCTTTCTCCCACGATAGGTCCGTTGATGGGCCTTCTGGCAGGGGTGACGTTCGCGGTAATTTTGGTGGCAATTGGCGCACGAGCGGAGCGGTTTCTGAGCGACGGTGGACGACGCTCAAAGGTACTAGGTGAACTGTTCGCTAACGACCTTTTGGCGTTCGTTCCCAATATTCCACGTGAACCCCTGCAAGTTTCCAGCAAACCGTTTTCCTGGCCGCGCTTCGACGGCATCTTGCCGAGGACGACGTTGGCCATCTCGCTGACCTTGGCTGGTGCATTGCTTGCTGCATTGATAATGTTTCGATGGATAGTCGTCTCTCATGATGACGAATCGGATCACGATTCCCAGCCGCCACTCGACCCAGGTCGTGCAGCGTTAGCCCAGCCTCCAAAACCCGCCGCAGTATCAAAAACCCCGCTATCCGCGGCGACTTTGGCTCCGGCTATCGATTCGAATCAACCCCCTATAGCAGCCTCAATTGCCCCCTTGAATGCGGCAGCAGCTCGCACCACTGGACCCTGTGAATGTCAGCGCGCCGACAGCTTGCTTTGGAGCCAGCCCTTGCCCCGAGTCAGTCTGATCGTTCTATCATCTCGACGATACAAGCGTCACGAGCATGAGCACGTGGAAGTCGAGTTTGCCGCGATCAACAATTCCGACAAGGATATTTCCGAATTAACTTCAATGGCTGAATTCTTTCAACAGGATCCGCCACCTTCCTCAAAACTGGTAAGCGTGTCAACTCGAGCTGTCTACTTTCAAGGACCGCTTCACCCGGGCGAAGCCATCAAGTGGCATGTGGATGCCGAGGGCTCGACATTTCGGCTGCATCCGCCAGCTGAAAACGGCGCACCCATTTCTGGCAGTATCGAGGACAACGGCAGCAACGCCGCGCCGACCAACGCGATAGCTAAATTGCTAAAGGCTCACAATCGCCCGGTGCGGCTTCATGGGGCCATGCTCTTGGCGTTTTTACGTGACCCCAGAGCCAAGGAAGCTACCGTCGAATTGGGCGATTCGCTCAGGGAAAGCGAGAGCAGCTACCTTCGCCGCTTGCTCGAGGCGCTCTCCGAGCTGCGCGTATGTCAGGTCCAGGTGGCGGGCAATGGTAGTCAGCGTCGAGTACTCGGTTGCGTTTACAATGGGACGGATGCGCCCCGAACTCCTGTAGAAGTGATTGTTCGGGCGCTGGATGCTACTGTTAGCACTGCGGATCCAGTTGGTGACCCACCACAAATTCTGGCGGAAAAGTCGGCAATTTTGCCAGCTGCCATCCCCGCTAAGTCGGGTGTTTTTACCCAAATCGACCTAGATTTCTCCGGTCTAGAGCGCCCACCCGCAGCGTTCGAGACCATGGCGCAAGTAGCCGCACGTTAGAATACGTCTTTGCAGCAACGAAATCCCAGGTGGTAATTTCTGTGGCTCGCGGAGGAGTCGATAGGCGTTTGGTGCCAAGCGGGAGCTCGCCAGCGACAATCGTCGGGATGGGGGACTAGACCGTCGTAGGCAAACCAACTGCCCTTCATTTCCGTTTCACCCAGGCCCCCGCGACTCGCGAGCTGTTCGGGGCGCAAAGGCAGGTTCATATGCTCCGCCACGTTACCAAGCATGTCATAGGCACCAAATGGGCTCACGCAGTTTGGAAAGGACCCCGCGGGATAGGTGTTCGAGCCGCATTGTTCCCAAGTGACATCCCAACAGTCGGGATTTTTAGCTGACATCGTGCCGCACACATCCAAAAGCGGCACAAGGGACCCCAGCCATGTGCGCACGCGCTTGTCATTGTGCTCCTTGGTTGACCCATCCCGCGACAGATTGAAGTAATACTCACTATTGACCGGCAGGACCGCACCCGCGCAGGCTCCCTCCCACTCATGTGCATCGCAAAGTCGTTTGCCCAAAGCCCGACAGATTTGCACCGCTTCACTCGAACGCACCCAGACCAACGGGTATTCGCACGGGATATTCGGAAATTCATATTGGTCGATGCAGAGCTTAGAACGTGGAACGTCTTCGGACCTGGGGTCAAAGACGGCAACCATATTGGGCGCACCGCACAGCGACTCGTCATCCCCTGATAGCAGTGCGTGAGACCTGCGTGCCAGGCACTGCTGCGGAGTGATCGGGTGTTGGGTCGCTTCGGGATTTCCCGTCCCCGCGTAGGGCGAGGCCTCGATTATGTTGGCAACAACCTCGATAGCTTTGGGATCGACGGCCAAACGAGTCAGCAGAACTTGGTACAAGTGATCCCGCTGCTCGCGTAAACCTTGCGTTTCGACTGCAGCGTCAGAGCTTCCAGACGCGTCCGGTTGGGACTCAGCACTCGGAACTGCTGCGGCCAATAATCGAGAATCCATCCATGCGGCAACTCGCGATGCGTCCTGCGCCAACGCAATTGGCTCCGAAGCGCCATCGGAATCGGGACTAGTCAAAACGTAGACGGCCGCAGCGCCCGCTCCCAAGAAGTATGCCGAGGGCCAAAACCGGCCACAGTAATTTCACTGACTCAGCTGCTGCTCTGCGAACGTCGCAAGATCAGCGCCACCAACAGCGACCGTGGTCCCGCTGGGGATCTGGCGTAGTTTCCAGCGAACGGTCCACGTCAGGCTTGCGCCGGGCGCAATATTCATAAGGGCGCCTTGAGGTTCAATCTCAACGTAGTCCCCGCCAGTGCCCGTGAATACCTCGATCTCTGCTTCACCGGTTGCGGCGTCGCTCGGTTGAATGTCGGGAAATGAAAGGAGATACAATAAGTTGGTGGACGTTACGTGAGCGATCCAACCCGAGCCATCCGCAAATGCCTTTGAATTAGCGTTGACCGTAGCAAACTCGTACCAAGTATATCCGTTTGCGTCCGTGAGCGTGAATGTCGAGGCTGAATTCGCTTGATACGTAACGCCACCACTTCCTAATTTGAAGAATGTCATCCCGCCGGTGCCCCGAACGCGGCTGATTTCCCACGGGGCAACCGACACACTTACACTCGCGGGTAAGTTCGACAGGGTGTATTTGACGTCGATTGCGCCACTCGCCGGCACTGGCGTAATGTCCTTCGTAATCGTTACCTGAGAATTTGCAAACTTGCCAATCGATGCCGTCGCACTGACTAGCTGGATGCTGTTGGTCGATGCGTCTATGCTACCGGTATAGGGTAGGTTGTCGATGTTGGGGATTGGTGGCCAATTGGTAGTGGCATACCAACTGGATTGCGGGCTGGGCCAAAACGTGCTGCCATAGTTGGTCGGATTGACATCGGGACCAGTCAGTACATTCGTATCGCTATAAGAAAATTCCGTAATGCGCGCGCCTACCGATGCATCGACCACCATCTTTATGGGGCCCATCTGAAGCGTGTAAAGGTTGGCTTGATTCGAAGCGGATACTGGTTGATAGACGTTGCTCACGTTTCCTCCGGCTCCCCCGTTGGCGCTTGTGCCGCCTGCGCCACCTGTTGTTGTCCCACTGCTACCCGCGGTGCCACCTGCGCCCGTTGCAGCGGTTGAGCCACCATTTGCCGAGCAACCAAACAACATTGCCGCAGTCAGGCTCGTGACCAGCTTGTATCCCCAGGGCATCGCGTAACAGGTCATGGCGGTCAACCTTTCAACGCCGTCAAATCAGCCGACGTTCAGAGAACAGCGGTATCATTGCCAATTTGATTGATCAAGCGAGAATTAGCGAGGGCGCACCGAACTCGTGAAGCTGCCGGCGATTGTGTCCCCGTGCCGGCAAAAACAAGAAACCGAACATGTTGGTGTTCCGGGGCCCGACCCGCAGCACAGGCACAGCAAAACTCGACTGAAGATCCCCGAGTTTTGCACTTTAGGTTTGGCGTACTTCGAGCCGGCCTACTCAACGGTAACGGTTTTCGCCAAGTTGCGCGGCTGATCTACGTCCGTACCCTTGAGATCCGCAATGTAGTAGGCGAGCAATTGCAAGGGCACTATGGTCACGAGTGGCAGCACCGCGTCGGCAACATTTGGCACGCAAAGCGTGGTCTGAGCCAAGGCCGCTGCTTCCAAATCCCCATCGCTGACAATGCCAATGACTTGACCCTCGCGAGCGCGAACCTCCTGAACATTTGATAGCGTCTTCTCGAAGTGACTGTCCCGTGGCATTACGACGACAACGGGCATATTCTCGTCAATCAAAGCAATCGGGCCGTGTTTCATCTCGCCTGCGGCGTAGCCTTCCGCGTGCGCGTATGAGATTTCCTTCAGTTTGAGGGCGCCCTCGAGCGCAATCGGGTAACCGAGGCCGCGACCCAGAAACAGCATGTGCTCAGCATGCATCCAGCGGCGGGCCGCAGCTTGCACAGCATCCTTGCGCTCGAGTGTCAGGCGCATTGCATGTGGGATCTCGACGAGCGCCTGCAAAAGCGTTGCCGCACGATGTGAATTTAGCGTGTCCCTGCGTCTTCCAAGCCAAATTGCAAGCAGCAAAAGGGCTACTAATTGCGTGGTAAAGCACTTCGTCGAGGCCACGCCTATTTCGGGTCCGGCATGCGTGTACAGTGCACCATGGCTCATGCGGGGAATCGCACTATCGAGCACATTGCAGACGGCTAGCACACGCGCACCATGCTCTTTTGCAGTCTTCACGGCGGCCCACGTATCGAGCGTTTCGCCGGATTGACTAATGGCAATCACGAGATCACGCGAAGTAAATACGGGGTCGCGGTAGCGCGTCTCACTGGCGAGTTCCGTATGCGCGGGTACCTTTGCCAATTGCTCGACCCAATATCTGCCGCATAAGGCCGCGTGATAGCTGGTACCGCAAGCAAGGAAAACCACGCGATCGATCTGCCTAGCGACCTCGCCATCGAGTCCCAACTCCGCGTCCACGACATCGCCAGTTTCGAGCGATACCCGACCGCGCAAGGTGTCCTCGACGGCCCTCGGTTGCTCGAAGATTTCCTTGAGCATGAAGTGCTTGAAGCCCGACTTTTCCGCGGCAACTGGGCTCCAATCCACGGTTTTCGGGGCGCGCTCGACGGGTTTGCCGTCCAGGGTCTCGATGCGCGCCTCGGTCGCTGTCAATTGGGCCAGCTCACCGTCATCCAAAAAAATTACGCGACGCGTGTGAGGCAACAGCGCCGGGATATCACTGGCGCAAAGCATCTCATTTTCGCCGACTCCGATCACCAGTGGTGAGGATTGTTTGGCAATGACGATACAATCGGGTTCGCGTCGCGACACGATTGCAAGTGCATAGGCGCCACGAACTTGGGCCAATGCTTGGCGGACAGCCGCCATCAGGCTAACGCCCTGCGTGTGCGCGCGATTGATGAGGTGCGCGACGATTTCCGTGTCGGTATCGCTGCTGAATTCGACGCCGGCACTCTTGAGCTGACGTTTCAGCTCAACGTGGTTTTCGATGATGCCGTTGTGAACTACTGCAACGTCGCCCGCCAGCAGCGGGTGCGCGTTCTGTTCGCTCGGGCGTCCGTGAGTTGCCCATCGAGTGTGTCCGATCCCGACCGAACCTTTCAGCGGCCGGTCCTCGAGAGCGTGTTCGAGTTGGTCCAATTTGCCGGCAGCACGCACGATTTCGACGTTTCCGTCCTCGTGCACGGCAACTCCAGCCGAATCGTACCCGCGATACTCCAATCGCCGCAGCCCCGCCAAAAGCACCGGCGCAACCCGAGAAGACCCCACGTAACCAACTATTCCGCACATGGCCTTTCCTTGAAGGCATCCTCAATTTAGTGCCAGTATTTTTGTGTCCACGGCTTCACTCGCACGGCGAAATCTCGCCGTTTCCGCGAACGAACCCAAAGGCGACCCGCCGGCCGGTCCCTATTTGGTGACCCGTAAGTATTTGATTTCTAAAGCACAGTAGCGGTGGTCGGGCCTCGTCGTGTATTGTCGCGCCGTTCCCATGACACGATATGGTTTCTTCGACGACGAACGGCGCGAATACGTTGTAACTCAACCCGACACTCCACGATCTTGGAGCAATTACCTGGGTTCAACGGAGTACGGCGCGATTATCACCAACAACGCTGGCGGTTACAGCTTCTTCAGATCCGCCGCTCAGGGTCGATTCACCCGGATGCGCTTCAACGCGATCCCGATGGATCAGCCCGGGCGTTACTTCTACCTGCGCGATCGCGAGAGTAAAGACTATTGGTCAAGCTCTTGGCAACCCGTCGGAAAGCCCCTCGACATCTATCGTTCGACTTGTCAACATGGCACCGGGTACACGATCATAGAATCAGAATACTCCGAGATACGCACCGAGAGTACGTACTTCGTGCCGCTCGGCAAGCACTATGAAGTCTGGCACTTGCGCGTCGAGAATCATAGTAATCGCCCGCGCACAATCGATCTCTTTACGTATGTGGAACTGTCAGCTGAGTGGCACGTCTGGCACGACACGTTCAACCTTCAATATTGCCAGTATATTATCGACGCCCGCGTCGAAAAGAACATGCTCTCCTGCTCTCAATCGGCAAACTTGCCGGAACATCCGGAGAATTTCGAGTTCCGTGATCAGAGTCGGCACAGTTACATGGTAATGTTGGGGTCACCTGTTGTCGGTTTTGAGACGGACAGGGAATCTTTTCTCGGGCCCTACCGTGGCTACGCCAATCCAATAGCCGTCGAGCGCGGCAGCTGCACGGGAAGCTGCGCCCACGGCGACAATCCCTGCGGCGTCTTGCAAACGAGCCTGCAATTGCAGCCTGGGGAGTCGCGAGAACTCGCCGTATTGCTCGGTGTCGGGCGATCCGATCGGGAAGCCGTAGCGGCCATGCGCGACATGGGCACGCTCACTCAAATCTCTACCGCATTGACCGAAGTTCGAAAGCACTGGCACTCGAGAATTGGAGCCATCGAGGTTCACACGCCGGATGCTGAATTCGACAGCATGGTCAATGTCTGGAATGCTTACAACTGCCTGATTACATTTGCCTGGTCGAGGGCCGCTAGCCTTGTTTATTCGGGCGAGCGCGACGGCCTCGGATACCGCGACACGGTTCAAGACTTGCTGGGCGTGGTAGCCGCAATTCCAGATCAAACGCGGCAGCGGCTCGAGCTGATGATCACCGGGCAGGTGTCAACCGGCGGCGCCATGCCGGTTGTTAAGCCGTTTGCGCACCGCCCTGGCAGTGAACCCGAGCCCGCAGAAGACGATTATCGATCGGATGATTGCCTTTGGTTGTTCGATACCGTGCTCGCGTACGTCAAGGAGACGGGCGATTTCGCGTTCCTGGGCAAGGTTTTGCCCTACTCCGATCACGGGGAGGCTTCAGTCCTGGGCCATTTGCGCCGGGCGTTGGATTTCAATTTGGTTCGACGAGGGGCACATGGTTTGCCCTGCGGGCTTTCTGCCGATTGGAATGACACGCTCAAGCTCGGCTACCACGGCGAAAGCATCATGGTTGCCTTCCAACTCAGGCACGGCCTGAACATGTACGCCATGATCGCGGCGCGCCTCGACCAGCAAACTGAGGCTAGTTGGGCGAAAAAGCAGTTGGTCGAGCTGGACAAGGCAATTCAAACTCACACCTGGGACGGCGCCTGGTTCGTGCGTGCATTTCGCGAAAACGGCAGCATCATCGGAACAAAGGCTGACCCCGAGGGCTCCATATTCTTGAACGCGCAATCCTGGGCCGTGCTCAGTGGGGCGGCAACCCAGGCACAGTCGGAATCCGCAATGGCCTCGGTGAACGCGCAGTTGGCTACCGAACACGGCCTCTTGCTGTGTTCCCCGCCATTCATGAAGACCCCTTGCAACGAGATACGTGCGGTGTTGTTCAATCCCGGACAGAAGGAAAACGCCGGAATATTCTGTCACCCCCAGGGCTGGGCAGTCATCGCGGAAACGCAATTGGGCCACGGCAATCGCGCTTACGAATATTATCGAGCGTATATGCCCGCTGCTTACAACGATCATGCCGAGGTTCGGCAAATTGAACCCTACGTGCATTGCCAATCGACGCACGGCCGCGACAGCCGACGCTTCGGCGCTTCCCGGCTACCTTGGCTCAGCGGCACAGCCACCTGGTCGTATGTGGCGGCCACACAGTACATACTCGGGGTACGTCCGGATTGGGATGGGCTGCGCGTAGATCCGGTGATTCCATCGTCCTGGGATTCGTTCCAAATGACGAGACACTTCCGGGGCGCAAGCTACAACATTCGGGTTAAAAATCCGAATCATGTGGAGCGTGGCGTCAAGAGCATCATCGTAAACGGTAAATCTGTGGATCGCTCGGCACCGTTGCCCTTGGCTGCTGCCGGCTCAAAAGTGGACGTTGACGTCGAACTCGGTTGAATGCGGGACCCCAGCGTGGCTCCCGCCAACGCACGGCCTGCCCGCGTAGGAAACTAACGGAGTTTCCACAACGTGAGCGACCTGCCCGCTTGTTGGGGCAGGCACGGGGACAATATTGCAATGTCCTCGCCCTGAGACGTCGCCAACGACTCTCGAACCTTGGTTTCGGCAAGTTCGATGAGTTCTGTTTGCGATTGTGGCATTGCAACAACATGACAGGTAATTCCCCATTGAAGTGCCACTCTGCGTGCAAGACCGGTGTCCTTTGCCAGCGCAATAATGGGCGCAAGCGGCCGATAGTCTGCAATTACGTCCAGCCACTCCGCGTCACTAGCCAAAACCACGAGTGCCGCTAGCTTTACATTTCTGGATAATGTCGCTGCGGCACGTGCAGTCGCGTTGTCACTCTTCCACGCTGAACCATAGACGGTGGGCAGTGCTCGACCGAGGTACTGCTCGGATTGCTCGACTTGCTCGATGATGGCCCGCATCATCTCGACCGCTTCAACGGGGTACAGTCCGACTGCGGTTTCTCCCGACAACATAACGACATCGCTGCCATCGAAGATTGCGTTGGCGACGTCGCTGGCTTCCGCCCGTGTTGGCCGTGGATTGCGCATCATGGAATCGAGCATTTGCGTAGCTGTGATAACCAACTTCCCTTCACGATTAGCCAGCTCAATTGCCCGCTTTTGAATAACTGGGACACGCTCGGGGCCGATCTCGACCCCGAGATCACCTCGAGCCACCATTATTCCGTCTGCAGCGTCGATGATTGCCGAAAGATGCTCGACAGCCTCGGGCTTCTCGATTTTTGCAATAACCGGAACGGCGCCCGCAAGTGTTTTACACCGAACAACCTCCGCCGCATCACGAACAAACGACAGGGCAAACCAGTCCACCCCGATTTCGCGACCGAATCGAATATCGTCCTCGTCCTTTTCAGTGATTGCCGACGTATTGAGTCGGACATTCGGAACATTCACCCCCTTGTGGTCCGAAAGTACGCCCCCGACGATCACGCGACAAAGTACCCGAGCAGGTAAAACCTGCTCGACACGCATGCTAATCAGGCCGTCGTCGAGTAACAGACTGTCACCAACGGTAACGTCCCGATCCAGAGGGTAAGTTATCGATACTTGATTTTCGTCCCCTATAACTTCCTCGGTGGTGAGAGTGAACGCGGCACCTTTCGAAAGGGTCACGGACTTCGCTCCAAATCGTCCGACTCGAAGCTTGGGGCCGCAAAAATCTCCCAAAATGGCGAGTTCGACACCCATTTGGCCCCCGACTAGCCTCACCCGTTCTGCGCGGGTCCGGTGTTCGTCGTGCGTGCCATGCGAGAAATTGAGCCTGAACCCACTTGCGCCTGCGGACACAAGTCGCCTCAGTGAGTCGATATCGGTACTACTCGGCCCCAGGGTAATGAGTATTTTGGCTTGTCGCATAATTTGGCTCGTCGAAAAACTAGCACATCAATTCTGATGAATCGCGGCACGAAGTCGCGCGACGGCGTCTATGTCACTGGCACGCCGAGAGTCCGCCAACTCAAGGCCTCTGCCGTGCACAGTCGGCTCTTTCCGGAACTCTTTGCCACGTAGAGCGCATCATCGGCACTCTGCAGCAGCGCCTCGGACATCCCCTGAAAATACTCGACAGGAATGGGCCGTTCGAAACCGCTCTCAGACATGTGGTAACTGGGGAGCGACGCCAAACCCAAGCTGGCGCTCAGTCCAATATTGCCGGATGGGCTGGAAATACTCGTTTCTCGCAGCATCGCAAGCAAGCGATCAGCCACTCGCCGCGCACCTTCGGCGTCAGTTTGAGGAAATACAACGGCAAATTCGTCGCCGCCGAAACGGCCGACTACATCATTTTCCCTGGTTGCCTGACGAAGCACTTTGCCTACAGCTGCAAGAGCTTGATCGCCCGTCCAATGTCCGGCCGCGTCATTGATTGACTTGAGGCCATCCATGTCGAGCAAGAGCAGTGCGACTGGATTTTGAGAACGAAACGCTGTTCTGACTTCGCGTCTCATCCAGCTTTCAAAAAACCGCCGCGCGTGAACTCCAGTCAAGGGATCCAGCGCTGCCATTTCGTAGAGCAACATATTTTGAATCGCCACTGTGGCCTGATTAGCAAATAGCTCCAAAAGCTCCTGCGTTTCTTCACGAATTGGCGGATGTTCTAGCCAGAGCCCTCCGAGCACTACATCGCCAACGCGAAGCGGCACCACCGTTTCTTGCTGGCGCCGAATCGTCTGGCCCGTTTTCAAGGCCATGATGACTTCTTCCCCAATTGCCTGGTCGACCGCGCTCTGCTGCGAAACCATGCCCTGAGGCGTGCCGCTCGTGAAACTCATTAGCAGCAGCGTATCATCATTGAGTGTTCTGACGCCCTTTTCTCCACCTGCCAGATGGCTGTCGGGCGTCATCAGATCTCTGAATACCGCGAGCACCACGCGCCGCGCGTCAATCAAGCGAGCCGTGTGCTCCACGACGTCTTCATAAAGATCGGCAAGCGGCTGAATGCGATGCAGCGAAGGCGCGACTTCAAGTATTCCTCTAAGCCCCTTGCGACTGCGAGCAAGACGACCGATTGCATCGGCCGCCTTCAATCCCGCGTCGGCCCAGAGCAGTAGCCGATCTGGGCCCTCACTCTTGTCATAATAGCCCTGAATATCGAGCCTTCGCAGCATTTCGCGGGGTGGCCGCTCATTGGCATAGCCCGTCTGAAGAATAACCTGCGTAATAGTATCAAAGGTACGCAACTGCTCGACTACTTGTTCGCCAGTCATTTTGGGCATGAAGTAATCAAGCAATAACAAATCCACCGGCTTTTTCTGCAGGAGCCTAAGCGCGTCGTCTCCGTCTATCGCCGTGAGCACGGAATGTCCCTCGGATTCCAACAACAACCGAGTGGCTTCCAAGTAGTCGGGATCATCATCGACAAGCGCAATTGTGTACCCCGATGGCTCGATTGCCCTGTGTTTGCGTGCCATAATTACACCATTTCGGACAATATAGAATCAACCAGTTTCATCATTGGACAGCCCTTGTGGATGCTCCGAAACGGGCGTTGGCACTTCAACTGAAGCCGCAATGCACAATCTGCCCTTGCCTTCCGATTTCGCCTGATACAGGGCTTCGTCAGCGCGCATCATTAGTCGGGCCAACAAGTCCTCATAAAATGTGGGCATGAGGTTACGAGAAACTTCCGGAGCGCAGGGGCCCGTCACATCAAGTATTGCAATCCCGATGCTTGCCGACAACGGGACCTCCCCGTCAGGAGTTTTGATTCGCTCCTCCGCAAGTAGCTCCAATATGCGCTCGCCAACCCGCTTTGCGCCGTCTGCATTGGTAGCGGGCAGTAACATTGCGAATTCATCGCCGCCCAGTCTACCGACGATATCATGTTCACGAATGGCCGTCCTAAGTACTCGCCCGACGGACCGAATCGCCTGATCGCCGCGCAAATGGCCGGCAGAATCGTTGAGTTGTTTGAGGCCATCTAGGTCTGCGTACATCAGCCCGCAGGCGGTACCACTGCGCAAGCTGGCCCGTAATTCACGACGGGCCCAATTCTCGAAAAATCGACGCGCATGGACACCGCTCAAGGAATCAAAGGCCGCCATCTCGTAAAAAAGCGCATTTTGAATTGCGACACTTGCCTGATAGGAGAGTAGCTCGAACCAGGCGGCATCCAACTGTTGTGTCGAAGCCTCCGATAAGTACAAAAAGCCGAGACTTGTTTCGCGCACAGCGAGCGGCAACACGACGTCGGTCCCCTCGACCTGCGTCTGCCTGGAACTTACCGCCTCCTGCGCCAGTTTTTGCACCTCGTATGAATTGCAATCAATTGATTGGGGAGCGTTGAACATCGTAGTCATGCTCGGCAATGGGTATGCCAATTCGTCCACTGTTGGCATCCAAGTCATCGTCGCCAGTACCCATTACGTCCGCATAGAGCACCAACACACCGCGCGCAGCTCCCACGCATTCGCATGCTTTGCTCAAAATAACGTTGCCAAGTTCCGATATGGGTTGCATTCGGTGAAAGCATGCTGCCGCTTCAATCACCATCTTCATACCCCGCGCGTCTTGCCGAATGCGGCGGGCCGCGAGCGCAGATTTTGCAGCGACTTCGGTCCATAGCAAGAGCCGCTCTGGGCCATCGCTCTTCTCTGCCAACCCATGCACGTCGAGTCGTCTCAATATTTCTCGCTCGGGCTGATCGTCGGCGCTCCCCGTCTGAAGAACGATGCGGATGTCGCTATCCTGTGCCCGAATTTCCGCAATCAACTCAGCGCCGGACACGTGTGGCATCGAATAGTCAACAAGCGCGACATCAATCGATGTATCTGCAAGTATCTTGAGCGCTTCACGCCCATCGCGAGCTGTCGAAACGCGGTAGCCTTCAGAATTCAACAGCGCCAACGTCGTGGCAAGATAGTGCTCGTCATCATCAACGAGCAAAACCTTGGTCCCCGATCGATGGGATTCCGGACTTCTACGGCTCATGCTGCTTCACCCCCCGTTACCGTTGGAAATACCACCGTGAACGTTACTCCGCCCTCGACGCGCGACTCGAAGTCAACACTGCCGCCAAAGTCGCCCGTTACGATATCACGCACGATCGTGAGACCCAGGCCTGTACCATGACCGAATGGTTTGGTCGTAAATAGGGGCTCCCAGATGCGAGAACGAATGTCCTCAGCCACACCGTGACCTCGGTCGCTGACTTTGAGAATTACGTCCCTCTGGCGCGCTTCAAGACAAAGGTTGATCGTCCCGCCACCCATGGGTGTCATGGCGTCGATCGCATTGGTAACTAAGTTCGTGACCACTTGCCCCAAGCGTCCTGGTGGGCCGACTAAATCAATTGTGTCCGAGCTGGCCTCGATTTGCACGACGCAATTTGCCTTTCGCAACGAATGCCCCAAAAGCAATAGCGCGTCTCGCACGTTCGAAACAGCGTCAAAACGAATTTGCTCTTTGTGTCCAATATCCCGCGTTTGGTTCTTGATGCTGCGCACGAAATCAGCCGCGCGCTCTGCAGCGCCAGACGCCAGACGCAGCGACTGTTGCATCTCTGCTGCAATTTCTCTGTGATCTGCCGTAGTCACCTCTGGATCCGTCACCGACTGATTGTATTCAGTCACCAATCGATCAAGTTCCAAAAGGGCGGCACGAACGGCTGCAACCGGTGAGTTCATTTCATGAGCAATGCTCGCAGTGAGGCGGCCAATGCTTGCCGTCTTCTCCGACGCCAGTAGTTTTTGTTGATTGTCCTTGAGCGCCACGTATGCCTGCTCAAGCTCGGCCGCGCGCTTGCCCAGGGCATTGAGCAGTTGCTCGCGCTCCCGGTTCTTTTCGACGACTTCCTGTACCAGCATGGCGCCCTTCAGGGCCGCACTAATTTGGTCGCGCAACGCCTCGTAAATTATGCCTTGCCGCGGGCCCATCTCGAAAATGGCGTAGCCAAGTCTTTGCTGCTTAAAGAATAGAGGTTCGACTATATAAGCAGTTCGCCGATCCGATAACAACAAGTTGTCTGGCAACAACTGCCTAGCTTCGAATACGCGCCCCAACAAATTGGCTGGCAACTGCCGTTGCGTATCGTGGGCCATGATGAGACGCGCTTGCTTACCGACCGTTGCATCATCAAACAACGCCAAATAGCAACTATGGATGCCCAACCGAGGCAACTGTTCCGCGACGGAATTGGTCAAGGCTGTCACGTCGAACGTCGTGATCACGGCCTCGTTCGTTTCGCTCAATACCCGGACCCATTGCTCTGCTTCGAGCCGATGCTGAACCTGGACCCGCTCAACCACGCTGGTTATCAGCAACAGTGACTGTTGCCAAAGGTTTTCCGCTATGGTTCGCGTTCGATCATTGGTCGGCAAACAAGGGAGCAGCTGGCCCCGCAGCGCAGTTACCACATCACGCCAGGTGCTTGCGTCACTCCCTTTGGCCGTTTCTTGGCGTAATAAGTCCTCCAAAATCGCCAAAAAGTGAGATGAATCCCCGCCCTTCAAATCATTGATGAACGCGTCGAACAATCTGGCATTCCAATCCGGCGCAGTCGTACGCAGGCCTCGGGATGCGTGCTGCATTGCACTGAGGGCCAGTGGGCGCACCTGAGCAACTGCACTAGTTGGACTCAATTGATCCGAAGGGATTAAGCTTTCCTGATACGCCCTTGCCGATTGGGAAAAACAGCCGCACGAACGACGCAGTACGATCTCGGTGTGAAGTGTGAGCCGCTGGCGCCCGGATGAGCCTCGCAGCTGTTCCAGCACCGATTCAGTTGCCTGCACCCCTTGTTCATACAAAGGTTGCCGCACCGTAGTGAGTGGCGGTGAGGCAAATCTTGCCTCGACGACATCATCAAAGCCGACCACCGCGACGTCATCGGGTACACGAGCACCCCGCGCTGACAGCGCATCCATGGCGCCCAGGGCCATGATATCGCTAGCAGCAAGGATCGCATCGACGTGCACTTGGCGCTCGTCGAACAACTCGTGCACGGCCGCAACCCCTGACGACCTTTGAAATCCCCTACCGACACCAATGCCGCATCATAGGAAATTTCAAATTCCTGAAGGACTTCCCTGTACACTCGAAAACGACGTTCTGCCTCTTCATTGGTTTGTGGCCCACGAATGAAGGCAATCCTTCGAAACCCATGATGTACGATTAGATGCACGATTGCGTCGCGCATTCCACGGGCATTGTCTACCAGAACGCTGGGAACGCTCGGAACGGCGATTGCGATGCTGCACATTGGCAATGGCCGATATTGATCGCGAAATTCGCCGACCGCCCCGGCTCCAACCGCATGCGCCAACGTGCCCGCCATTACCAATATTGCATCAACCGTTTCAGGGCCGGCCAATTCATAGATGAAATTGCGTTCCAGTCCGAATCTGTTTGGTGACTTCAGCCCGCCTCCGGCGAAGCAGATTAGATTACAATCATGCTGAATCGCGGAATCAACAATTCCACCAAGTACCGCTTGTTGGTAGTCTTCCTCCAACCAATCAACGAGAAACCCAATGGTGGGTCGCGGACTTTGGACATGTTGCGCGGGATTCGAATTTACCAAAGAGACTGCACCATACTGTCAACAACCTTACAACAACCTTACCAGGGTTCATATTGCGACAAAAAGCAAATGCGCTCAATCAACATCTCGGTATTTAACGCTGGGTTATGCAGCAACGAAGTAATTTGAGCGGGCGACACGGAGTGCTCTTAGTGCGGCATCACGTATGTGTGAAAGTGGGGCCTTAGGGCTGAATAAAGCTTTTCAGGCCCGATTGGCATTCACGCGATTACCAAATAGCGCGGAAGATTCGCAGGATTGGCCCAAACCGATGATTCCGTGCCGACAATACGACCGTTTCGCCGGACTGTTACCCCGTGTCACCAATTGTAGTTTCAAGTGTGTTTGACTACCGTTCAAAATGTATTGGTGGGGGCTCATTGGCAACCAAATACTCGAACTGGCGTCTGAATTCTTCGACACTTAGATGCGCGACTCGCGCCAATTTTTCAATCTCGGTTGGATCCTCGAAATCATCGCGACGCAGGCGCAGCATGTAACGACGCGCAATTTTGTAATGCTCCGTTTCAATGTCAACAGTGCGCAGGCGGGCTTGGCCTGTAACTGGGTCGATCATGTCCTTGAAAGGGATTGGACGAAATTGGCCGTTCTGTACGCTGATGATGGCGTCCGTGCCCCCGTCGAGCAAATACTTCGACGCGCAATATCCCAAATCCCGGGTGTATTCCATGTCAAATGGGATGGGGTCCGAGCAACGCAGTTCGTAACCAATATTTTTCGATACAATCGTGGTGTCAATGCTGAGTTCATTGAGTCGCCGCGATACCTCGGTCCGCAACAGCTCGCCGAATCGAACCTCAGAGATTCGGCGATTACTTTCGGGATCCAGTGAAGTTTCGGAAAAGAGCTCGCGGTCCGCCGGATCAATGCGTTCCATGACGCCTTCGGCGAGTATCGCAACACCATCTCTGCGTCCGTAACTTCTCCGCTTGATTATCGCACCCGTTAGCAAATCAATCACTGCTCGCAGTGGCACCATTGCACCACGGAACTCCTCCGGGATCACAGTCAACGTGACGCCAGCGGCTTTGCCAATTCCTAGCGCCAAATGACCTGATTTGCGGCCCATTGTGATGATGAAGTACCAACGCGACGTTGTGGCAGCATCAACTTGCAAGTCCTTCACGATTCCAACACCCACGTGACGTGCGGACTGGAACCCAAATGTAAAGATACCGTCAGGGAGCGCCAAATCGTTGTCGATGGTCTTGGGGACATGAACGAATTGAATCCGACCATTCGCGGCTTCGGTCAAACGCATGGCGGCGTGCGCAGTCTCATCGCCCCCGATGGTAATTGCGGCGTCAACCGAAAGTCGGTCGAGTGAATCGAGCGTCTTTGCGATTAGCGCATCATCCTTAGCTGGGTTGGCTCGTGATATGCCGATAAAGACGCCTCCTCGGAAGTGGATCGCCGCGACGTTCCTAATTGTCAAGGGAACGGCATGATTGATGTCGCCTTGCATGAGCCAGTAAAACCCATCGTTGATCCCAAGCACTTCCACGCCAGCCAAACAGGCGCGGATGGTTGCGGCACCGATTACACTGTTAATACCTGGCGCGGGGCCCCCGCCCGCTAGAATTGCTACACGTTCCAGCCTGTTCATGCTGGCGCAGAGGGTAACATCGTTCGCGAAGTTTTCAGTGGCGCCTCGGACTGATTTTCACCAGATAGGTATGTAGGAATCGATATTGCCCTTGAATTTTGCCGCTGGCGACTGACGCTGCTCAAATTCTTCCAACGGGCCGCGCGGCCGAGCCTCACGTCGATGAAGTTCTCGCACGGCCTCTGTCGGCCATCCTGAGCAAACATCAGGCTATTCCGACAGATAAGAGACGTCACGCGAACTCAACAAAGTGGAATCGAAGATATCATTCACTTTGTAGCGATCGAGATAACGCAGATTCTGATCGAGCGACTCATCGTATTTTCGAACATTACCCTTAGGTGTCGAGTATTCCAAGGTCAGGTTGTCGTCAGTAGCTACCAACGATCCGTGCCTCGATTGATCACTGTCTCGCGCATCTTGGACCAGCTTTCTGAGCGAATTAGGGGTCAAAATACGACCTTTTAGCACCTGTGCTGCGTGACCGTCGAACAACTTCAATGTCGAAGATAGTTCTATCGATTGATCGAGCGCCGAGAGCGCCTGCTTGTTGGGCGCACAATCGTCAACGCAGGCGACGAGGATCCCCTGCTTTCCGAGGAAGTACAACCATACATTGGGGAACTCCTCTTCCAACGTAGTGAGTATCATGGCAATGTCCGACTCTTGCAGTCGATGCAGCTGAACCCATTGTTGCAGTACCCCGCCGGGCGCCAACCTGGCGTGAACGAGCTTGTAGAATTCTCGATTGTACAAGTTAGCAGCGCCCGCAAACCAAATACTCGAGAGTTCAATACTAACTACATTGTACTTTGATTGATCGAGCAAAAGAAAATTTCGACCATCGGTCACGTGCGCCATTACCTCTGACCGGTGCAGGACACCATCATTTACCGCTCGAAAATGGCGATCGGCCAAGGTTAATATGTCACCACTAAGGTCCGCCACGTCGATATGCTTGAAGCCGGCTTGGTGAAAAACCTTAGTCGTCGTTCCAGTACCGAATCCGATCACGAGCGCTCGATCGCGCGCGGAGGTATGCAGCAGGGGGGCCAAGGCAAATGAGGATTGCGCCTTCATCTCTCCTCCCCGGCTGTCGTCACCCTGAAATTTGCCATTGGTGAGCAAGGTCAATACCGTCCAGGAACGGTCTTCACCACTTACCGCTACCGTCGTTAGTCCCCCGTCGAGACTCTCTGCGGAGTCAATGACTCGCCCATATTGTTGCGACTGAAAATAGACGTTCCCGCCGGAGGCCAAGGCCGTTAGATCAAACTGCGCGGGCTGTTTCAAGAAAAGAATGATTTCGACGAGCAGCAGCGCCAACAGGGGCGGCCTCAGCTTTCGCGTCGTATAGGGAACGGACAATCCCGACAAAAATAGGCACGCAATTATCAGCAGATGCAGCGTACTGAGCGAGCCCATTTGCGGCAGAAATACGAAACCTACGACCAATGCTCCCAGAATATTCCCCAGCGTATTGAGCGCTGACGCAAAGCCCAGCGCGGCAATTCGACGTCCGACCCAGGCGCGCCCAATAACCTCCATGGCGATTGGAAACTGTGCTCCGATACAAAAGGCCGGCGGAAGCATGATAACGAGACAAGCTAAGAATCTTATGAGTTCGCGCGCCGCAAACGACCTGGCGGGTGCCCATGCCCCAAATAGTGAAAAGTACTTCGGAATGCCGTCCCAGAATGGAATGCCAAGTAGCAAAGTAAGTGCCAACGCGGCCTGGCAAATTAGCAGCGCACTTGCGTAGTCGCGGCTCGAGTGAAGCCATCTGCGCGCTACATTCGACCCCGCTCCGAGCCCGATTAGGAATGCAAACAGCATCAGCGAGAACGCATAAGCGCTGTTACCTGCAATGGTTGCCAGAAGGTGTACGAAGGTAGTTTCCAGTCCAAATGTAACGAAACCGCCAACGGTCAGTTGGGCCAGCGCGATGAAGCCCAACACCCTGTGAAGGTCCTCGCTGGTTGATTGGATAGATGGGCCTGATGCTGGTTCGCGCAGCTTGGAATC
This sequence comes from uncultured delta proteobacterium, assembly GCA_963819085.1. Taxonomy (GTDB): domain Bacteria; phylum Myxococcota_A; class Polyangia; order Polyangiales; family Polyangiaceae; genus FEN-1139. Next base: position 103,752 of record CAWFUX010000047.1, on the reverse strand, counting down.
CCGGGACTTTTTCTCCAAATACCGCCCCTGCCCCAATATCAATGCAATGCCAGCCACCAAGACATTGAGCCCAACGGCAATAAAAAGTGAGCCTGCTACGCCAAGTGCCGGCATCAGTAAATATCCCGTCGTTATTGCTCCGACTGCTGCCCCCAAGGTGTTTGACGAATAGAGCACACCCGCGGAAACGCCCAAACTGCCGCGTGTATCGAGTAAGTGACGCGTGAGCATGGGTAGCGTTACTCCCATTAGTAGCGTCGGCGGAATGAGTACCAGTGCGCCCAGCCCCAATTGCAACCCTACGAGCCAACCTTGAGCAGGATCAGCGCCGGATGCGATAGTAGTGTATGCGGCACGGGTCAGTTTGAGTGTAATTGGTGCGAAGACACAGATAAGCGCTATTCCGAGTTCAGCGCTGGCATACAAAAGGACCGGGCGCGCAACACGTTCCGCATACTTACCGCCCAACCACGAACCTAGAGCCAAGCCAGACATGTAAGTCGCGAGAACGATAGTGGACGCGTGTGACGTGCTCCCAAAGGTTAGAGCTAGACCTTTGGCAAAGACGACCTGGTATACGAGAGCAGCCATCCCCGACATGAAGAAAATGGAAATCAGGCCAATGTCGGAGAGCGAAAAGGGCGGTGCTTCCACGGCGAGCGTGGAGCGCACTGACCGCGTCGAAATGGCGCCAACGAGGCTCTGGCAATTGGGCCAAAGTTCCAACCCCAAACGCGAGCGAAATTGCAAGAAAGGGCTTAGCTTCGGACCGGTAGGCCAACGCAACAACTAGTAATAATGCAAGGATTGCCGCAGATTTTAGGGTTCTTGGGGCTCGGTTACCATTGGATCGAACTACGTCAATCGCGACAATCGTAACCCAGATTATTGGAAAACAAATTGCACCCATGCGTGCCGGTGTAAACGCGGCGGCCGCTGCCGACTGAAATAGCGACCCGCGCGGCATGTCTGCCCAAAATGGACTACTTGCCACCGGTAGGCCGATGCACAATACCCCCGCACCCATAGTTGAGTAAAACAGCATTCGTAGCTTGTACGCGTTGTGCTGGGGTGTTCGTTGACTGGGCAACAGCCAAATAGCTACAGCGCATAACGCCACAATCAGCATGGCGAGATGGCTCGTAGCTACGCTCGCAGCCACAAGGGGCTCACCCAGGGCGCCGTTGCCTGCAACCACTTCTGTTGCAGACTTCAAAACCGTCCGAGGCGCAAGCACGGTGGTCAATTGTGTAAAGCCGCCGCTGCATTGCGCCGAGAGCAGAAACATGAGCGGAACCTTGGCGTCCGCGATGCACAGTCGACGTGAACGGCGCCGAGCGGCCGCTATCGAAACATACAGACCCGAAGCCAACATCGCTGCTTGCCAAGCCTGGGAAAAGGGCCCCCCTAATCCGGGGATCGGCTGAACGATAACGCCCAGCGCGACCAAAATTTCGAATAGCAAGGCCATGATCGCCAAAGCGACGAGGGTTCCCGCGGGCGCGCTGCGCTCAAGGCTGCCCGAAGAATTCGAAGATTGCGTAGTAGGATCCATGCGGAGCGCGAGTTTGCCACTCGTTGGCGCCGATGGGGCACATTTGCTACGCGTCGGGGCAATGCTCGTTCCCAGTTGGTCGCTTGGACTCGTCGTACTCGGCCTCTTAGCGGCCCCGCAGAGCTCACCATCCAGCGGGACGGGCGCCACGGGGGGCCCCGCGGCATCGGTCCAGGCCGAACCCAGACTGGTTGAATTGTCGAACGGAATGCGGTTACTCTTGGCGTCACCGGACGAATCGGGGCAATCGGCGGCCTGCGTAGGACTAGTCGTCGGGATCGGAACCGAGTGATCGCCTCAAACGCGCCGCGGCCCTCGTCGAACTCGAACTCAGACGCGAAAATCTGGCCAAAGCCTATCGAGAGAAATTCGGTGCCGGGACCAATGGCTCGCGCATGTTGGATGTGCTCGACGGCGACGTCGCCAGCCTGTGCGTTAGTGTGTCAAAGACGGACTGGGAATCCGCCATCTCCATAGTACTTCAAGCGCTACGTCCGGTAGTCGTCACAACCCAAAACTTTGGGGATCTGCGTGAAGGCTGGCGCAATCACCAAGGGTTGGGGTCAGTATTGAATGAGGATCCGCTGCAAGGTCAATTGCAGGAACTCACCTGGTTGGGTTCTCCGGAAGCTGCTGCGTCGATACCGCGCGCAATTGAACAGACAAAGTTTATGTCCGGCTCGAATCTGATTCCGACTACGCCTAGCAAACCATCAAGAGTAGTTCTGACAATTGCGGGCGAATATTCGCCGCAAGCCGCTGAAAAATTCCTCAGAGGCAACGCACTCGTCCGTGAGCAGTTGCGAGGCCCGAGGAGTCATATTTCATGGCTCGCCGAAATTGCCGCACGGCCATCGCACTTATCTCGTCGTTTTGCCCGCGCGAAATCACTAAAGCGTCATGCTCCGGTGGTGCTTTTGTCTTGGCCAATTTCCCAATTGGACGAGCGTCACGCGATTGAGCTAAAGGTAATCGCACACCTCTTGGAGCATCGGCTCAATCGCGCCGGCGGTCTTGAGGCCAATCCAATTGCCAATTGCCGACTGATTGTTGGGCGCGGATTCGGTTCTTTCGTCGTCGAAGTGACGACAAAACCAGCAATCGAAATCGATGCTTTGGAAAAGAGCATTCTTTCGGCCATCGATCAGCTCCGTACTTCGACTATCAATGACAGCGAGATGCAACTAGCCATCGAGAAGGCAACGAGTCCAAGTTTCGGTGTCATGCAGTCGGCTCTGGACCAAGCTTGGACGGCGACCCAGCGGGCTTATGATTTTGCGGGGCATGCACAGCCAATTACAATCCACGATCTCAATCTTCGACGACTTGTCGAGAAGGACCTGCTGCCGGAAAATTTAGCTGAAATGTTCATTGAGGCTGCGCCCCCCCGGCCGGTACCGGTGCCCTCTCGAAACGTAAGAAATCTGGGATCAAGCAAGGCGAAAGCAAGACCCGGCAGTCAATATTCGGGCGGCCACATGCGCGCCGGGCAACCGCCAATGAACCGTCGAGCGGGCCGAATCTATACCGTTCACAAAGGGGAATCACTTCAGATGATTGCGCATAAGTATCACGTCACAATTGCCGAGATTATTCACGCAAATGGAATTCAACATCCGGACCAAATTCAACCGGGCGCAGCGATAGTCATTCCAGTATCTTCTGCTTCAGCCACACCACCGAAGTGAGCCATCGTGAATTCAGATACAATTCAACTACGAGACTTGAAAGTCGAATGCATCATTGGCGTCAACGCAGCCGAGCGTCTGAGCCCGCAACCGCTGGTAGTGCACGTCGAGTTACGCGTCAACACTGAACTCGCCGCCAGCAGCGACCGCCTCGAACAGACCGTGGACTACGAAAGCGTCGCGGCGCAAATTCTCTTCATTTTGCGCCTTGGTCAGTTTCACTTGCTCGAAACGGCCTGTCACGCCTTGTGCCGCACGCTCCTTTTGCCTCCGGCTGAAGCCGAGCGGCGTGCAGCTGTTGAATCAGTGCGGTTACGAATCGAAAAGCCCCAGGGTCTGCTCGGTCAAGCCATACCTTGTCTCGAAATAAGCCGTCACCGGGATGATATGGACTACCGGGTCAAGGAGCGGTCTTTTGGCGTTTTGCACGTCGCGCATGAGACACCCAATATCGGGATATATCGATTGGACCTAGCACCTGGGCAAAGCGTACCGCTCCATATGCACCCGATGCTTCAAGAGGCCGAGATGCTTCTGTCCGATGGTATCTTGGTTCAAAACGTTGCGGGCTCACGGGGAAGTATCCGCCTTTGGCCGAAGTGCTTTCCTCACGGTTACGAAAACCCGACCGAAGAAACGCAGGGTATCTTGTGTTTATGCCGGCCATCCTACTCCGATGCGGGCGAAGTTTTGGTCCATGGACAAGCTTCACCCATCAAGGCCTACGCGCCCAGCGAACTCGACAATCGACAATTGACCAACGATTGGCCCGGGATTTAGCGGGTCAACGCCGACACGGAAGAACTCGGTTAACCAGTTGACCCCTCGAACCGATCCTTCGCCGGTGACGTTTCGGGTTCAGTTGCGGGTTCAGTGTCACTCGACGCTGACGCAAACTCTGCCTGCAAATCGGCCGACGCGCTTGGATCTCTCGGAATCACCGCAGTTGGTGTAAGGCGGGGCGGCTCGCCGGGCCCCGCGTAATCTACCCAATAGGTATTCTTCTCGCGTACATCCAAATGAACGAATGTCGAATTCGGATAGTAGCCAACGCCGACGCTATCCAAGGTTCTTAGATAGTCCCTTAGAACCGTGTTCGGGACGCCAAGAACGACGAAGTCACAGGCACGGCCGAGAGGGTGCTTTGATTCCTCAACCCAGGAGGTTGTGCGGTAACCACTAACGACACGCAAAGGGCGGCCGCCAAAGTGGTCGCTCACCTGGGCAAGTATCGTCAACAAGCGGTCATTCATGCGGAAGTCCTTGTGGGGCCAGGCAAGGATTCGGGATACAGAAACTACGCTCTTTGAGACCAGGTGGCTCTTTCGATCGACGAGTGAGCCCTGCCAATCGCCGTGGTAGCCAATTACTCGAACGGTGCCTTTGTGTTTTGGCAGAGCTTCGTAGCGAGTAGCCGTATTGTATGAAACTGGGCGGATGCTGCTCTTGGTCGTCGGCGCAACCGACGCTCGTTCCCGACTTGCAATTGGTGTTTCCTCTTGCTCGGATAGCGCCTCTGATTTGGCACCGCCGGCAGAGTCAGTCGACGGAATATTTAGACGTTGCCCAGGATAAATTCTTGCGCTCCTGCGCAGACCATTGGCTTGGCAAAGGTCGTCGAGGGACATTCCGTATCGCTTGGCGATCGAAGCCAACTTCTGCCCCGGTTGAACGACGTGCATCGAAGCGCGCCCCGCCGCGTACCCCGGTTCGGCGAGTGAGAGCAAGACCAAAGAAAGTAGTGAACCCAAGGTCCCTGCCCTGCGTCGCATCGAGGAATTTTTTGCCTTAGGCTCTCGGTGACCGAACCGCATCGGGCAATAAGGTGTACCGCGATTCGACAAACGGCAAAGCAAACGGTGCGAAATGGGTCGGCCCGTGAGCCGATTTTGGAAGATTCTGCGGATTATCTCGTCAGAAATCGTCGGCTGCACCTGAAAGGCTGAGTTCCTGCTCTAGGGCGGAAATCTCCGTCTCGAGCATTTCCCAATCCAAAATCGCTTCCGTCAACTGGTCTCGCAATTGGCGTTGCGTGTTCTGCAGCGACCCGAGCTGCTCGGACGAGCAACTCGAAAAGAAGTCTGGTTGCGTGTAATTGTCGTCGATTACCTTAATTTGTTTTTCGAGTTCTTCGACCTTCAAAAGCGCCGCGTCCCGTCGGTCGGGCAAATTCTTCAACCGGTTGCGCTTTTTCTTCAATTCGTCGCGAAGCCGTAATTCCGAAGCGCGCCGAGTCAAGCTATCTACGTCCTTAAGTTTCTCTTCCGCCTTGGCGCGCAAGACGACTTTCTCCGAATCCAGATGGTCGTCACCACATTGCGCCAAGTAATCATCGAATGAACCCGGGAAGTCACGGTACCCATCGGGTATCAATTCGACGACTCTGGTAGCGAGCTCTGACACGAACCAGCGATCATGCGACACGAATAGAAGCGTCCCCTCATATTCCTTCAAAGCCGAGACCAGAGCTTCGGATGCCTCGAAGTCTAAATGATTGGTCGGTTCGTCGAGTACGAGCACATTGGGTTGCTCGACCATTAGGCGACTAAAAAGCACGCGTGCCGATTCCCCACCTGAAAGGGTATGAAGGTTTGCAAGCGCGTCGTCACCGGAGAAGAGCACTTTTCCGAGCTGGCTTCTAACCCAGCCCTCCGTTTGTGTCGAACAGAAGCTCCAAAGCCACTCGAGCAGCGTTGCCTGTGCATCGCCCAGTTGATCGCGATGATCCTGGGAGAAATACCCAACATGCGCCTCATGTCCCCACTCGAGGCTGCCGTGGTCGAGTTCCAGCCGACCCACGATTATCTTAAGCAAAGTCGATTTTCCGATGCCGTTCGGACCAATTACGGCGACTCGATCGCCACGGCGGACGGATAGCGACACATTTGCTAGAACCTTGTGCTCAGCATAACTCTTGCTCAGGTTTAGCAAGCGAAGCACGTCGATGCCGCTTGGCCTTCGCGGCTCGAAGCGAAATCGCGGGAACCTACGGGTTGACCGGGGCAATTCGGCAATTTCGATCTTCTCGATTTGCTTGACTCGACTTTGCGCCTGGCGAGCTTTAGTCGCCTTATACCGGAACCGTTCAACGAATGCGAGCTTGTCGGCTACGATCTTCTCTTGCCGAGCGATCTCCGCCTCTTTGCGTTCACGTACCGCCTGTTTTTGCAGCTCGAATTGGCTGTAATTCCCAGTGTAGGGGGTGACGGTCCCGTAATCCACGTCGAGTATATTCGTGGCTACGTGATCCAGGAATCTTCGGTCGTGCGATATGATAACCGCACAACCTGAAAACGCGGCAAGAAACTTCTCGAGCCAGCGAATCGAGAGAATGTCGAGATGGTTGGTAGGCTCATCCAGGAGCAGAAGGTCGGGCCGCGACACTAGAACTTGCGCGAGCAGTACGCGAAGCTTGAAACCACCGGACAGTGTGGCAAGCGCCTGGCGCTGGGAAGACACGGGGATCCCAAGGCCTGCCAGTACTTCTGCACTACGCGACTCTAGCGTCCAACCCGCATGAACACGGATAAACTCGTCGAGTTCGGCAATTCTATCCGAAGAGCCACCGCCGTTCATCAACTGACTTTGTTCAGTGATGGCGCCGAACACTTCCCTGTCACCCTGCATTGCTACGTCAATTACTCTTTCGCTATCCCCGAGGAACTGATCTTGGCGGAGAACTCCCAAACGCATCTGTTTCGGGTAAGTTACTTGCCCGTCCGACGCGGATTCCTCGCCGGAAATAATCCGTAGCAAGGTCGTCTTCCCAGACCCATTGGCTCCGACGAGTCCGTAGCGAGCCAAGGGACGAAGGTCCAAAGCAACGCCCGCAAAAAGGGTCCTAGCTCCGAATGACTTTGAGAGATTTTGTATGGCAACCATAGTCGACCGAACTACTTGGCACGGCTTTCGCTAATAACTTGGGGTTGGGTCATTCTGTCGAGTCTGATGCCATTCTTCCATCCCATCAAACCCGGGCCCCGTCCTGGGCATTGAAGTTGCTAGAAGGGCCAGGCCCCTGCGCGCTAACACGAACAAGCGCGTGGTCCAGTGATGTCTTTAGGAGCCCCAACTTTGCCGATAAATTGCGCACATTGGCGGCAATTCGGCGCTGGGCGCTAGTCATTGGCTTGGGCAGGGTGAGCCCAATGAAAGCCCGCGTGGCTCCAGTCCCAATGAACCCTGAACCCCTCAGATACGGAAAACCCGCGAACAACTTTAGAGCAAATTCACCCGAGGCTTCGCCAATGTTTAGAATTTTCCTGGCTCCAAAAAAGTGAATTCAATGTGGCAGATCTGCTTGACGGAGCGAGTTGTAAAGCGCATACCTATTGAAGGTTGCATGATTCTTGGCGCCAGCGGCCGAACGCCGACGGCGAAAAGGCAAAGCCAAACCAGGCAAAACAAGCGGTGACGGCTGGAGCCAGGTAGAGTGTAACTAAACGTGGAACAAACAAAAAGGAGGTAGCTCTGCAGACCGAGAGATGACCCATGGCGCCCCGGGCACAATCGGCTGTAGTCCTTCCCGTGCGGAACACGAGCTGCAGAAATCAGAAAAAAACCTGAAATTAAGCGGTAAACACCGTAAAACTAGCCCAGGTTATCCAACTACGGGCAGTCAATAGCCAGGCGGGAGCCGGCGGTATTCCTCGAGGAACCGGCGGAACTCCCGCCTTGGTGTTTTTGTACGTTCGGGGATTCTGCAGACGTCAACCGCGTCCGCGCACGGGTGCTGGCGATGAGTTTAATTCGAACAAGTGTGCCAACAACCGTTCAATCTCAAGATCTCTGTTGATGCCGCGGCTTGGTTGAGTTCATATTAAAATTGCATATGGATCTCAAGCTGCTGCAGTCGCTGGGAACCGCGTTATTCATTGGTGCGCTCGTCGGCACTGAAAGATTGCAGCATCAGCAAACCGAGCAATCTAGCTTCGCGGGGCTGCGCACATTCATGCTTTTTGCCGTCCTCGGGGCTCTTTGCGGCTGGCTCGCCCTCGAACATGGGACGCTTCTGCCATTCGAAGTTGGGTTTGCCTGTGTCGCCGCTTTGGTTACTGCGGCTTACCTGGTGCAGCGCCGGGTTAGGGAGGAGTCGGCGGGGATTACGACCGAAGTTGCGGCCTTGGTTGTCTATCTATTGGGCGGCATCACGTTGCTCGGGCACGCCACGCTGGCGGTTGCGCTCGGAATCGTGACCGCAGCGTTGCTAGCGTTGAAGAAACCTCTTCACGATGCCGTGGCCCGAATTAGTCGTCAGGAATTGCTCGCGACGCTCAGGTTGTTATTTGCATCATTCATCGTTCTGCCACTCCTACCCAATCACACCGTCGATCCTTGGGGGGCCCTCAACGTTTACAAGCTCTGGTGGCTGGTAATTCTCATATCGACATTGTCGATGATTGGGTACGTAACGGTAAGGATTTGGGGAACCGAACGCGGGACGCTCATTACTGGCTTCTTCGGCGGCCTAGTGTCATCAACGGCCGTCACTCTTACCTTCGCACGCCAGAGCCATGACGACGCGTCGAACGATGAGGCGTTCGGAGCCGGGACGCTGTTGGCCTGGACTGTAATGATAATCCGCGTTGTGGTTCTGACGTCGCTATTGGGCTGGCCATTGCTGACCAAGCTTTGGGTGCCTTTGGCCGCGCTTGGCCTGTTCAATGGCGGATTGGCATTTTTGTATATGCGTCGCGCGTCAAGGAAGTTTTCATCTCATACACTGCCCCAACCCGTCCTTTTGAATAATCCATTTCGGTTGCTCAGCGCCGTGAAGTTTGCTTTGGTTTTTGCGGTCGTGCTCTTGGCGTCCAAGCTTGCGCAGCGCTATGCGCCGACAGGCGGCCTGTATGGCGTCTCGACCCTTGCTGGAGCAACGGATGTCGATGCCGTGGTGCTGAGCATCACCGAACTCGCTCACAAGCCACTTGCAGACCATCTGGTGCTGGCTCGATGCATCATGCTAGGAGTGGGTGCCAATACGCTGATAAAGTTTGGACTCGCGAGTTGGTTTGGCAACCGTGCATTGGCTCGTGTCCTCCTTCCGGCGACCGTCGGCCTCGTTGCGGGATGCGTTGGCACGATTGCACTGATGTAGCGCCACGTCGCTCCACGGCGTAAACCCAATTACATCGGAATCGCTTGGTTTAGTTTAGTTTCTTAGACTGCGAACGAATTCGCCTGCAGCAGCTACCCCATGTTCATCGACGATCCGTAGCGTCTCAGAGCCAACTACCGCAATGTCCACCTTGCCCTGTAGGAAAGCCACATCCTTTGCGTTTCGAACGCCAAAACCCAATGCAAGAGGAAGCTGTGTTGCCGCGCGGCACCGCGCGAGATAGGCATCAAGATCGGCCGAGAACCGCGTTTGTTGCCCCGTCACTCCTTGCCGTGCCACACAATAGACGAAGCCGCGGGCAACTTGCGCAATCATCGCCATTCGTTCGGGCCCCGTCGTCGGCGAGAAAATGAAGATTGGGTCGATTCCATACTGCTGTGCAGAGAATAAATACTCAGCCGCTTCCTCATGTGGCAAATCGGGGATAATGGCTGCGCGCAAGCCAGTTTTGGCCATTTGTTCGACAAATTTGGCCGTGCCTCGCGAGAAAGCTACGTTGAAATAGCTCATGAACAAGAAGGGAATCGAATGTTTGCCTACCACCTGTTTGGCAAAATCGAAACAGCCATTCACGGTCGAACCGGCAGCTAGAGCTGCTTGGTTTGCTCGCGCGATGGTTGGCCCGTCGGCAATTGGCTCGGAAAATGGAATTTGCAGTTCCATTAGGTCTACTCCTGCCTCGACCATTATGTTCGACCAATCGGAGGGACTCGGCAAGGCTCGGGTAACCAATGACAATATGTGTCATTAGTAAGATGCTCCGTTCCCCAAGCCGGTCATGAATGTATTCGCTAAGCATGGTACCCTTCGGCCTTCTTGATGATGAATTGCTTCCAATCTGGGTCATCGAATGCGTCCGCAATAGTGAATATGTCTTTGTCGCCGCGGCCCGATTGATTGATTATGATGCACTCGTTCGGGGGTAGCGTTCCCACTTCGACGAGCGCGCGAGCAAATGCGTGGGCAGATTCCAAAGCCGGAATCAAGCCTTCCATTCGAACAGTATAGGCGAGCGCTTCAATGACTTCCGAATCGGTGGCAGACTCGAAGCGAACACGCCCGGTCTGGTGAAGGTGAGAAAGGATTGGTGATACTCCCACGTAGTCGAGACCCGCTGCAACGCTGTGAGTGTCGAGCATTTGGCCGTCGGAATTCTGTAGGAAGTATGTTTTGTACCCTTGAGCGACACCGACTCGCGCGTCGCCCGATGCCAAGCGAGCCGCATGCTGATGGCTCTGTAGCCCCTTGCCCGCCGCCTCCACACCCACCAGCTCTACAGAAGGGTCGTCAAAGAAACCGCCAAATATTCCCATTGCATTCGAGCCGCCGCCGACGCAGGCATATACGCGCGACGGCAGCCGCCCTTCCTGATGCAAGATTTGCTTGCGGGCCTCGATACCGATGATCGATTGAAAATATGCCACCATTGTTGGAAATGGATGTGGACCGCAGGCGGTTCCAAGTACATAGTGGGTCGTGTCCATGTGGCTGACCCAGTCGCGGAATGCTTCGTTAATTGCGTCTTTCAAGGTTCGTGAACCGTTGCGAACTGGAACGACCTCGGCGCCCAAGCGCTGCATCCAGAAGACGTTGGTCCTCTGCCGCTCGACGTTAACTTCGCCCATGTATATCGTGCATTCATAACCGAATTTGGCAGCCATAGTTGCCGTCGCTACGCCGTGTTGACCGGCGCCGGTCTCCGCGATGACGCGCTGTTTGCCCATCCTCTTTACCAACAACCCCTGCCCCATGACATTATTGGCCTTGTGAGAACCGGTGTGATTCATGTCTTCGCGCTTGACGTAAATGCGTGCGCCGCCAAGCTCTTTGGTCATATTCGCCGCGTACGTTAGCGGGGTAGGTCTACAAGAATACGTTTGCATGATCGCTTCGTATTCAAGCCAGAAGTTGGGATCGGCGCGGGCAGCGTTGAAAGCAGCATCGAGTTCATCGAATGTTGCCACCAATATTTCAGGCAGATAAGCCCCGCCAAATTCACCGTAGTAACCTCGATTCAACATGGATTTCCTACCTACTGGAGCGTGTTGCCTCGCAATGTTTGAACGAAATGCACCCTGTCGGTTCGGCAATACATAGTACTGAAACAGGCAGCCGCGGCCCCGGGAAAGTCGAGCGTCCGCCTTACGACGAGTAACCGCGTTTTCGATGAAATCTCGAGGATTTGTGCCCAAACGCGAGGCGCTGCTCCAACCGTGAATACTTGCCGTGAACCGCTCGGTGCGAGGTGATAAAAGCGCTCGACGAGCTGTGACAGCGATTGCCCCTTGAGCTGGATCAAGTCCAGGCCCGCAAATACTTCGGCATTGAAGCAAATGTGCTCGATTATGACTGGAACGCCCTCTAGGCGACCGAGTCTCGCAAGACTGTATGCCTTTTGGCCCAGCATTGGGTTTGAGGGCTCCTCGATCAACTCCAACCCCGGGCGATCGAGTAGTTGGGTTTTCAATTCGAGGCCACTCTTCTTGAACGCTGCAATTGTGCCGCCCAAATCAAACAGGTTAACATGCTGCTCGACCTTTCGAACATAAGTTCCAGAACCCCGGCGGCGCTCAATCAAACCTTTTTGCACCAACAAATCGGTTGCCTGTCTGACCGTCGGGCGTCCAATGTGGTGAAGAGCGGCCAGTTCAGGCTCCGAGGGTAACCGCTCGCCCGTTTGGTATTGGCCCGAGTTTATGCGATTGGTCAGATCAGCGGCCAGCTGACGATACAGGGGCAAGGGCGCCTCGGGATTGAGCACGCCCCCCAAATAACTCCAAATTGTCAAGTTGTCAAGACAAGTTCAAGCGGGCCCCGCCCAGCGAGCACATCCACAAAGAAATTTAACGGGGTCGTTTGGCGTGCCAGCTGGTTACCATTGCCTGCTCTTCTGTACTCAGCTCGTATAGCCTTCCAACGCAATCATCAAGGATGGCGCGCTCGGGGTCCTGGATTCCGGTGTTTCTTCGGGCAACTTCCCTGCCGATATTCTCTAGCATGAGATACGCTGCGGGATCGTTGGACGCCGGTGCCGGCAGCGAACGCAAGTGGCCGACCTTGAGTTGCGGAAGTATCGGCTGTCGGCCATCTCGATAGCGGTGATAGTGACACCATCGAAAGAGTGAAGAGTTGAGCAGGCATAATACTATCGGCCACGGCCAACTCTCGAGTGACAAAACTGCCAACAGAGAATTCCTAAATGCAAGGCCGTCGCTCTTGGCTGCTATCGGATAGCGCGCTGTTTGCCGCACGACCAAGCACACCTGATCGAATTCCGCCGGCGCGCGCAGAACGGCTCTTAACGCGGTTGCGTTAGCAAAAAGCCGAGGCTGCCCCAGAACGAACTCCCTTACATCCGAACCCTCCCGCATGGCGAGCATATATGGGGCCTGAGGTTCAGCCATCTTGCGAATGTGGCGACGCAATTCGGGCGTCGACTGAAAACCGCGTTCTCCGAAAAGTGATGGGGGCAACGTGGCCATCCGCTCCCACTTAGTCAACAGTGTGGCGCCAACATTGTCCAAGTCGTGCCGATTGAGTTGCCACGGCTTGCCCCTGTCCGCAGCCGCCCGACCCTCGCTGACTCGCCGCGAGACGAGCGCTATGCACGGCTGAGTTACCCCAGTGAATCGCCCTTCGCCGTAGTCGGGCAGAGGACAAAGAGGAAGGCAGCGTTCGTCATGGGCGCTGCGCGTGGGAGCATAACCAGCCAGATCGGCCACCGACGCAGGAATAACGAGACCGATGCGACCGCGATTACCGACGATGCGCGTGGCCAGCTCCACGAATACGCCATGAGTCGTGGGATAACCACTGAAGGACGGGTAGCAGTGGAGCATGAATTGCTTATGACCTCGCGGCAGTTTCTGAGTCGACCGACCCGCGTGAGCTACCCAAGGCGGATTGCCAATGACTACGTCGAAACCGCGAGAATCGAAGCCGCAATTCTGCTCGGTTGGGCCCATCTCCCCAAAGACTTCCGGAAATCTAAGGGTCCAGTGAAAGAAGCTATTTTGTTCGGACAGTGAGCGTACCGTACGCTCTATTTCCTTAGGTAGTACTCCATCACCACTGGCAAGAGCCGCGAAAGTCGAATGCGTGGGAATGCTGTGGTCTGAGCATTTCGGCCATACAAATATCCCGCACCACAGGTCGGCCAGAGTTTCCAAATTGACACCCTGGTTCGGCGACAACGAGTTTGCTTGGGTTAGCTCTTTGCTCCTCCCCCGCTCTCGGCGATTTTGGCGCCGATACGCCTTCGCGCAAACTGCATCGTCCAACTCCGATGCTTCAAAAGCAATATCGGGAATGCCTTTTGTCATCAAGGCCGGCCAAGCTCCAATAATGGAATTACCGCATTGAATGTGCCGCTCGATCTGCGAACACAGCTTGTACGGCGGTCCACATTTGAACCACAGCACCAATCGACACAGTTGAACCGTAGTATTTCCAATATCGACCCCGTAAAGGCAATTCGAAATCACGTCGGCTATCGCCGGCCGAGGCTTCGAGCCTTCGCGAAATGTGTCGAGACGTCGCGCAATCCTTCGCGCTGCGGCCATTAAGAAGACCCCTGTTCCGCAGGCTGGATCAACGACTCTTAGTTGCAATAGCGCGGTCTCGGCCGTAGCCGCGTCGCAATTCAACGTACGCTCATCCAAAACGGGTTCAAGCGCGAGGTCGAGTAGGTTTTCTACCAGATCACCGGGCGTGAAATAGCTCCCCGTTGCTCGTCGTTCGTGACCAGGCAAGGTTTCGAGCTGAAATCGCCAGTCTTGTCAACTCATGGCGGGTTGTAGCTCGAGCAACCATTCGTGGATGCGTCCAAGGACTTGAAAGTCGATAGAGACTGTAGCGTCGTCAGGCCTTGAATTGACTAGGATTTCCTTCGAAAGAATTGAGAGCACACTCGCGACGTGCTCGTCGTACATATTCGAGCTGAGCAAATCATTGAGTGCCGCGGGGTCAAATAGCGTTGAACCCCAGCAGGTTACGGCAATCGCTTCGTCGCCCTGCCAAACCGCAAGCAGAACTCGACTGAGCCTTTTCCAGATCTCCAACCCAGGCGAAACATCATTGGCTTGAGGTTGCTTGCTCAGTGACGCGGCAGAGTAAGTCTCTAAGTAACGACCCTTGGCTTCTACCGACCCGTCGGGAACAATGCCAATTGTCTCACCGAGGATCCAACCAGCCATCTGAAGTAATAGCAATTGGAGTTGCCGGTAAAACTGGCTCTCGTCCAGCTTACCGCTGCTGAAACGCTGTCGCAAGGCGCCGTTGGCGGGATGCCGCAAAAGGCCGGAGCCTAGTGTAACGATGCATTTCTCGACTGCATGACGCAATTGGCTAACTTCAGCGAGGTGGTCATCCCGCGACATGGGGCGAACCTAGCGGTGAACAACCCCGAAGTCCCGCAATTTGTCCGGCACGGGTAAACGCGCGGGAATTCGGACCCGCGCGCCCCAGATTCTGCCGATGGGCGCTATGCGCGCCGAGCTGTCACTGCTTTTCGACCGCCACATCGTCCAATATGACGTCGAAATTTCTGGGAGTCCCCGCCCAGTGGTTTAGCCGAAATTCCCAGGCAGTGCCCGGGTCGAATTCGGCACCTTCCTTGCCGGTGTAGAAATCGGCAAGGGGGACTGTAACTTTATGCCATTGGCCGTCGAACAGATTTTTGTCGTATTTTCCAAGAATCACGCTCGCGCTATTTTTCTTACCGGCACTGCATCCAAAAGAAAACCCGAGTGCTCCTGGTTCGGGCGCAGACTCAGGGGTCTTTGCCAAAATCTGTATCCATAGTGTCAAGTGGGTGTACGGGCGAAAATCCGTGCCTGCAGTTTCAGGCCACCAACCGAACCAGTTCCAGCCAGAACCCTGCCAACCATCGCCTTCGGCATGAAACTTGAGGCCGGTGGAACCGTCCTTTCCCACCTTTGCCGTCGGCGCCAACGTGGCCTTACAAGCACCTTTCTTATCGCAGTCCGCCCAGCTCTTTCCGCCTTCGATTCCGCCGCCTTCGCCATCCCAAACTACGAGGCGGCTACCCACTGGCACGACCGCGGCGGGCTTGGGCCCCTGAGCGCCGGGTGCCTCGCAGGGCGGGCATACACAGCTGAAACTCGTCCCCAATGTCGCAGCCACGAGCAGTTGCCTTAACCAGTTTGAATGAAATTCCGACATCGATTGTGCCTTGCTAGTTTTTGATGAACGTTGGGTTGATCCCATAACTTTGGGACATATCTTGGGCCTTTGCGAATCTTGCGTCATAGCCATGTGATCTTTACCTCGGCATGGGTGGCCCTGACTATAACGCCGCCCGGGTCGCCGGGGCTCCGCTGAGCACCTGAGGTATCAGCAACGCGGGTGCCGCCGTCAACGCCCTGAATATCCTTAGCGAATGGCAATTGGACTTCGAAATCACTCCGCCTAAGGTCGTTGGTCACCGTCAATATTGAGCCCGACTGTTTGACACTGAACGTATTTTGCAACTGACCCGACTTATCATAGAGTTTGACTTGGCGAGCAGTCTTCCCATCGGGTACCCCGAGCACTAGGCGTACTTGAGCCGTGTAATCGTACTCAATCTGATCGAGCTCGGAACTCATGGGGATCGCTGCATTCGGAGCAATCCACAGCGGCAAACTGAAGTAGTCGAAATCTTCCTTCAACCAGCGCCCGCCCGTTCGCACTTCGCCTGTCAGAAGATGCGTCCATTCGCCGTCGGGCAGGTAGTACTCGGCTTGGCTTTCGTGAAATACCGGCGCTACCAGGAGGTCGTCACCCAGGCAATACTGTCGATCCAGCGTGCGGCACGCCGGATCGTCGGGATATTGAAGGAGCATGGCGCGCATCATCGGCACGCTACTTTGGTGGGCCGTCACGGCAAGACCCATTAAATAGGGCATCAAGCGGCATTTCAGTTGGGTGAACTGACGCAGCACATCGACCGCTTCATCATCGTAGAGCCACGGTACACGGTAAGAAGAATTGCCGTGGAGGCGACTGTGCGAGGAGAGCAGACCAAACGCAATCCAACGCTTGTAGACGGCGGGCGGAGCCGTGTGTTCGAAGCCACCGATATCATGACTCCAAAAACCAAAGCCGGACATCGTCAGCGACAGCCCGCCGCGCAGGCTCTCTGCCATCGACTCGAAAGTGCCGTAACAATCGCCGCCCCAATGCACTGGAAATTGCTGGCTAGTGGCCGTCGCGGAACGCGCGAATACCAAGGCATCCCCAGGCCCTTTCACCTCAGTCAGCACATCGAACACGGCCTTGTTGTAAAGGTACGTGTAATAGTTGTGCATGCGCAGTGGGTCGGCACCATCGTGGTAGACGACGTCGGTTGGAATTAGCTCACCGAAATCTGTCTTGAATGCGTCAACACCCTGGTGAAGGAGCCTGCGCAGTTCACCCTGGTACCAGGCAGTTGCCTTCGGGTTGGTGAAGTCAACGATACCCATCCCCGCTTGCCAGCTGGGCACCTGATGAATGTCGCCGTTCGGACGAGTGAGCAGATAGCCGCCTGCCATTCCCTCATCGAATAAGTGCGATCTTTCCGCGATATACGGATTGATCCAGACGCATATGTGAAGCCCCTTGTCCTTGAGCCGCTTGAGCATGCCTTCGGGATCGGGGAACACCTCTTCGTCCCATTTGAAATTGACCCAGTGGTGGCCTTTCATCCAAAAACAATCGAAGTGGAACACGTGCAATGGGAGCTTACGCTCGCGCATGCCGTCTACGAATTCCATCACCGTCTTTTCGTCGTAGTTGGTTACGAATGACGTGGTCAACCAGAGGCCAAACGACCACGCAGGCGGCAGCGCAGGACGCCCCGTGAGTGCGCCGTAACGCGTCAGCACTTCCTTCGGTGAAGGCCCATAAATCAAGAAGTAGTCGAGATCCTCTCCCGGCACGGAGAACTGCGCGCGCATGACTTGCTCAGTGCCAATTTCGAACGATACACGCGCCGAAGAATTTACGAATACGCCGTAGCCTTGGCTCGTCAGAAAGAAAGGAACGTCCTTATAACCCTTGTCGGAGCAGGTGCCGCAGTCGTCGTTCCACATGTCGATGCATTGACCATTGCGCGCCAGCGCTTGGAACCGCTCACCGAGCCCATAAACGAGTTCACCGGGGCGCAGCGTTAGTTGCTCGCGCATGTACAGGCCCGCCCCTTCCTTTTGCATCAGGCCCGAGGCCTTGAATGGACTCGACGCCACGGGAGCACCGCTCACGGCGTCCTCGAATTTGAGACTAAACGGCTCTTTGGAAACGATTACCTTCAGGCCTCCAACAACGAATTCGACCTTATCCCCGAGGTCTTTTGCGGCAAGCGCTCGAGGTTCCGCATTTTGGAGCACGTAGTCGGGCCCGAGTTTTTTCCGACCTTTGTGGTGCGTGATCTGCACGCGCACGACGTTGTCCGACGGCGACGACAACGTCACCGTGAACATGTGCCCGAACAGCGTGGCCCAGCGCTCCTTCTCGAGTCTGCTGAAAACGTTAAGCACAACCGCGCTTTGAGACACAGTCACTGCTTCAACGCGAGTCAGGTAAGACGGATTGACTCCAGGAAGCATTCTCCAAGCGCCATCACCAAATCTCATGATTCCTCCGGCCTGCTAACCTCAAAAGAGACCGTAGCCTAGTCGAATTCGATCTAGATTTTATGTCTTTATCTAAACTTGTACGTTTTTCGCTCGTCGTCGCTTTTGGTGATTTCCTTTTCGTGTGAACGCGCCGCGCCCTTGCCTATGTGCGGCTTTTCGAGCGCATATATCAACGTTTTTGGGCTCGAACATTTTGCTGCACCTCTGACATCCAGCTAACGAAATTCTCGTGATACTGGAAACGATTCCGGTGTGTTCCGGAGAGCTCAAACTCTGATTCGAATTGCTACCCGACTGTTCGACCCGTTACATCGTCCAATCGATTGGTGAACTTCAATCACGCAAAGGTTAGGACCCTTCGATTTGAACTCGTGCCTAAGCCGTTTGCGAGTAGCGAACCCCAGATCGCCGGTCGATCAATCGGGATAAATCTACGGCGGCGCCTCAGCGCGTTTGCACTGCAAACTTTCGAGCAAATCGCGCGCCTTCGCGAGGTGTTTGGTACTCGAAATCCGCACAATAGTACTTCTTTGTAGACGCGATCGCGCACCATATCGATTAGATTATTTTCCGAAAAGGGATGTGGTATGGCCTGCCCCGCCATCCCGTGATTTCGTATGAATGTCGACCCTAACTCACCCAACGTACCGAAACTTAACGTGCTTGTCACCGGTGCCACCGGCAACCTAGGCACGGCGGTCTGCACGTCGTTGTTGGAACGTGGCCACAATATTCGCGCAACGGATCTGCGATACAAGCCAAACTTCCCGGTTCACGTCGAACTCGGTGATTTACGGGACGAGCTCTTTGCTTATCGCGTGGTCGATGGTTGTGACACCGTCGTGCACCTCGGCAATCATCCCAATGCCTTCGTGGGCCTGTCTCCGCAGCGAATTTTTGCAGAAAATACTGCGATGAATGCGCATGTCTTTTGGGCTGGCTACCACTTGGGCGCAACTTGCCTCATCTTCGCGAGCTCTATTCAGGTCATGCTGCGCAGTCCCGGGGGCCACCGCGTGGCGCCGTACGACTTCCCATACTTTCCACTGGATGGCGAAGCTCCAGCAGATCCCGGCCTCAATTCTTACGCTGCCAGTAAAGACGTGGCGGAGCGGCTTTTACGTTTGTTGGTGCAAGACAAGCCAATGTTGTCGGCCACGTCCTTACGCTTTCCGATGCTGCCGCGGCAGTTTTGGATCAATAATCTCGAGTCCGCACCGGCACTGGTGCCCGGCATGATCAATATCGGCGACGCATTGATTCACCTTCAATTGCCCGACGCGGGTGAACTCGTGGCACGCGTTGTCGAAGAGCGGCATCCCGGTTACCACCAGTACTTGCCCGGCTCGAGCATCCAGGTTCGCAACTGGACAATGCCGGAATTCATCGGGCACTTTTACTCGAATGTCCCACTGCGGCAACCGCTGGAACAAATCACTGACTTCGCCGATGGCTCTGCCCTGCTACGCGACTTCAACTACGTGCCTAGGCTGCGCGCCAGCGTCAATGTGGCCAGGGAAATCTGACGGGTCGCCACTCCTATGGCCGTAAATTTCCGAATGCGTCCTGATAAAGTTCGTCGACGTTCAAAACCGAGTTGATAGGTTCAATCTGTACGGTTTGCCCCGCACCGAATCTTTCACTTACCCATGACCCGTCCGCGACGCGGCGATGCACTTCGAGCATTACTTCGCGGTGCGACATTAGAATGATTGCGCGAAGATCCGGTATCCGGCGATATTGCGTGAGTTTTTCGCCGCGATCATAGTCCTCGGTGCTTGGGCTTAGTACTTCGACCAATAGCGTGGGATTTGTCACCGCATCGCGGTCTTCAACATCACGCTCTATTGGCCCGCAAATCACGGTAACATCGGGGTAAGTAGCGAGGCCCGTCTCGACCACTCGAACACGAAGGTCAGAAGAATAGACTCGACAAGGGCGTCCGCGAAGCTGAAAATCTAGCAGCGCGATTACCTTTGCCGCAAGCGCTGCATGCTCCGGTGTTCCGCCGGCCATTGCGTAAATCTCTCCCGCGAAGAACTCGTGCCGAACATTCGCGGCTGCCTCAAACCGGAGATAATCTTGATAGCTATATCGGTGACGCGTAGTGGGTATCGGCGGCGGTACCATTTTCTCACCTCAAGGATTCGGGCCGACAGTATAGCCTGACAGGGCGGTGAACATGCGCCTCAGCGCTTTGGATTAGGCCCGCCTGTAGCAGCCAAACCACTAATTCGCTGGCCCGCGAGCCCAAATGAGCCGTTGACAAAGTTGGTGCTACTGTAATATCGTTTCCGCCTCAATGGGAGACCGCGTCGGCTCGCGATCTTCATGAAAAGGCGGGTGGCTGCAGTGCCAGTGACTGCAACCGATTTCCCAGAGACACAATCATCAATTCGGAGATAACGCATGCCTAGCGCGAACCATAACAATAGTTTCTTACGTACGGTCACGAGCCTCACCCTCTTGGGCGGCATTGCAGCAAGTTTCGCCTGGGCCTGTGTGAGCTCAAGCAGCGACAACAAGGGCACCGGAGGCGCCGCGGGAACTACCGGGGGCAGCACCAGTATGGATACTAACGTCGGAGGGGCCGCGGGAACTGCCAACACCAGTGCCGGAGGAAGTACGTCGGCAGCTGGCCACGCAGGTACTGGCGGCGCCCCGGCAGCCCCTTGCAACCTCACCGGCGCAATCGCCGGAGGTAGCAACAGGACATGCGCCCCTGCTGCACCAGTTTTTGGAACATGCACGGCTGCATCGAACGGATACTTTGGTTCGGCTCCTCCGGTGCTTTCTGGCGGCTTCTCGCAATGGCCGGCTGAGAGCTTCAATACTGCCGCAGCTTACACGGGTGACGTCTGCCACGTCACTCAGTCATTTGCGGCGGCCAGCGCGACTGCAGGGTGGATCTCGGGGGTGAACACATATTTCCAGCAGGATCCAGACGCTGGAACGGGCTGTTTCATTGTAGACGCAAGCACCTACACGGGCCTAACAATCGACATCAAGGCAGCAGCAGGGTCGATCCCCGACGGTGCACTGAGTATTGGCGTCAATTTTGCCAACGCGAACGGGGCGCGCACGAAGTTGACTATAACCTCCGACGACACCTTCCACACATATACAGTGCCTTGGAGCAAATTGCAGCTCGACACGGCCTGCGGAACCGTCGATCCATCGACCATTACTACCATATTCGTCACTACAAATTGGTATGGCGATGTCACAAGTCGAACCGTTGACTACTATTTCGATAACCTCGGGTTCTACTGAGCGGTCACACGTGACGATATCGAGCGAGCTTGGCAATTGCCGGGCTCGCTCGAGTTGTTTTGTGAGTAACATACAATCAGCAACCGTCAGCGCCCGCTCGCCCTACCAACCTGAACCACCTCATACTGTCGCTCAACAATCGCGCGAAACTCGGGCGTCGCCGCCATCAACTCGACCAAATCAACACGGAACGGCAGATTCGATTCCTCGAAGCTGAGGCTCAGTCGGGCAAGGCGATCCACCGGGAGCCGTTGGTCATTTACGAGCGCGAGATCGAGATCTGACTGCGGTTTTGGAGTGCCTTGAACGCGTGACCCAAATGCCCAGACCTCGATCTCGGGCACATGCTCTGTCAGCAATCGCCTCACAATCGCCAAGTAATCATCATCCATGACCATGGTGGCCTCGCGCGTTGAGTGCTCCGAGCAGAGCCCGCGCATCACCCAGAAACTCGACCGCGGCAGCGTGCACTTCGCGCGCTTTGCCTTCGTCATAGGCGTGCGAAGTGAGGTTGCGCTGGTACCGATACGTCAACCAGCGTTGCGGCCGCGCCACGAGGCCGCGCTCAGCCCCTTCTCGCACTAGGTCTGCAAAACTCAGGCGATCGGCATCGCCGGGGTTTGGCAACTCCAATTCCAGTTGGCGCTTGAGCATCTTCCAGCAGAGTTCGTAACTGTATTCGAACCGTTGGATGACCGCGTCGCGAACCTCTTCGTCGCCAGGCTCGCGCAAAGACCGATCCACGGCGCGGCCTAGGCTTGCCAAGGTGCGTTCGAGTGAGGAGGAAATCAAGGGGCATGCGGAACGGTCACTCGGCTCTGTTTAGC
This sequence comes from uncultured delta proteobacterium, assembly GCA_963819085.1. Classification (GTDB taxonomy): domain Bacteria; phylum Myxococcota_A; class Polyangia; order Polyangiales; family Polyangiaceae; genus FEN-1139. The sequence goes on along the minus strand of CAWFUX010000047.1, from coordinate 81,673 downwards.
ACAGCAACTCAGGCATACTCAAGCAACGACAGCCGAGGCGCCGCGTTCGGCGCTCGCCGGCTACCACGTGCTCTACTAGAGGGGAGCCATTGGGCATTCGAAGCGAGTTCCACGCAGCAACCGTTCAACTCACGCTAACCGATACGCCGGTTTCAACCCCGCTATCATCGGAAAGTGCCGCACATTGGGTCAACTCTTCAGACCGCGTTGCCACTGCCGGCGCTGCATCCAGAATGCGGCACGCACTGCGCCAAGCGACGCGGAGTGCGCTGCCGCCGCCTTCGGCACGCGTTGCTGGTTTCGAACGCCGTTTCTGGGCCGCTGCGACCACAAAAGAAAGACCTTCGAGCGGGTTGCCGCGAGCACGTATGGGCGCCGCAGACCCGTGCGGCATAACTCATGCTGCAAAACCCGCACTGCAAGGCCCGCGGCGCCCGAACCGGGGCTCGGCCCGGCATTGAAATGGCCTGTTTTCTGCCCCATTGGCACTGAGTGTGTCGCCCTTCGGTAAAATCGATATAGTAACCTGTCAATGGTTCGGTATCCCGCAATAATCTTGGTTGGGTAGGACTCGAGTTTGGACGGTAATCCTCTTCAGTGGCGTTGGGTAAACGAGCTAGGCGTGCATAACGCTGTCGATGCTCGTGAGCTCGTTGATGCACTGCTGACGGGGCGCATGACTCCGCACGTTTGGGTCTGGCGAACGGGGTGGACGAGTTGGATTCGTGCCAGCCAGGTTTCCGATTTAGCAACGGCGATTCCTAAAGGGGCGCGCCTTCCGGCAGTTGCTATCTCGATAGACCCGTCCGCGGTTGAGCCGCCACCGATGCCGCGGTACTCCTATCCGTCCGCGTCCTACGTTAGGCGAATGAGTACACCCGTGCCAGCGCCGTTGCATCATCGCCCGCTCGTGCGCCGCCCTGCCGCGCCGACCTTGGTAGAATCGGAAAGCGCAGAGACGAATATTACGCAGACATTGCGACCCCCGGGAGCCGTGCCGCCCCCGCCGCGAACCTTTTCCGGAAGTTTCAACTTCGACGTGCAGCGCGCCCTGGATTTAGCCAATTTTGCCTCCGATGACGCCACGCCGATATTGCCGTCAGTGAGTTCGCCGGATCTAGTGATGCGCTCCGTGCTCGGCGGGAACGAAGCGACGCGAGCTGAGCCCACTCCGGTGCAAGCATTCATTAGCTCACGTCCCGCAGAACCGCTGGCTCCCGCCGAGCTGATCACCGGTAACCCGCTCGGCAGCGCAAAGCGCGGGCGAAGGACGCTGCTCATCGGCGGCGTCTCAATTGTGGCCGCAGTGGCACTAGTTGCGATTGTGATTCGGAATCGCGACGCTTCCGAAAAGGCCGAGGCTTCGCGCAGGGCCGCTGCGTCCAGTTCAACTTCGTCGCGCCCGCTACAACCTTGCAAGCTCGTTGGCACGGCAGAACGATTGACGCCGAGCATTGCCTTGAATGTGCCGCCGATCGTCGCCAATGCACCGGACGGCAAATGGTTAGCCGTGGGGTTCGCGGACACGGCCAATTCGGCGGCTGGCATCTTGGTCAACCCGCTCACACGCAGCGTAAAATACGTATTTCGTGAGGCTGGCAATCGTCGCGTTGCCTCCGTTGTGCCGCGCGTGCAAGGTTCGCAGCTAACATTTGCCGTTGCGCGCGACTCTGAGACATTCAAAGAAGCTCGCGTCGTAGTTGGTGCAACCGAGTTCTCTCTGGGTCAAACCGTCGAAGGCTTTGCGCGTCAGCTGGGCAACGCAAACCCTGAAACAATCTGGCCAACGGACATCGATACGCTCTGCACCGGGCCACGATTGATGAGCTTACCGAATCTGGGACACGCAGTCACCTTTCGGCAAGGCGGGCAGAGTGGCTCGATTCAAGTCGGATGGCTTACGCCCGACGGCCATAGTCGAGCTGCGCCCGGCGCAATAAAGACCGAAGCCAAATCGATTGGGCAGCCCAACATCGCAGTCAGCGGCTAAAAAGTGTTAGTGACGTTCGCTGGGCGCGCGAGCGATACCGAACCTTGGGCAGTGCACACGGCGCTTGTATCGGGCGATGGCCCGAGCAACCCCGCGCAGCGCTTGGCTTTGCCAGCAGGCGGTCCCGGCGGCGACGCAATTGCACCCGTCGCCGCCGGCCTTGGGGAAGGGCGATTCATCCTGCAATGGTCCGAAGGCGCCACGGGTCATCGGCAAGTTCGCGTGCAAACGCTGGATGCCAAGCTTCAGCCCTGGGGCCCAGCAGTCAATGTGTCGCCGATCGATACAAACGCGGGTCAGGGAGTATTATGGGTCAACGGCGCCAACGCCGTCTCGCTGTTCGTAGTCAACGTCGGAAAAAGTGCGGAACTTTGGGCAGCGTCGCTGCAATGCTCGGAATAATGGTTTTTATGTCACGGCGTCACGGAACCTTCTTTTTACTCGTCTCACTCATGCTCGGTGCGGCGGGCTGCAACTATCAATTGCACGCCTCGGACTCTTCTAACGTTGCCCGAGGGCTGCGCTTCGTTGCGCACAATGCGACATTCGACGCATTTTTCGCGGATTTGCACGACGAGCAAATCACAATGCTCCAATTACCGGAGCAAGAACGCAAACTGCGAACGGATCTCGCCAGTGATCTCAAGCTATCCGACAGCGCAACTACCAGCGTGCTCGCGGAGCGCGCGGCAGCCATCGCCCAAGGTCTTACGGCTCAAGGCACCACACTGAAACTGGACGTCGAAGGCTACAACGCGGTTGACGAAGCGGACACCGCGGCACAGATGCGTGTAAACGGAACGCTCGACGGTGAAAACTTCAAATTTGCGGAAGCCATCGCGCGCGCGGCGCGTTCCGAGCTCGAAATTGTTAGCGCGCCTGAACGCCAAGGAGCAGTCGCTGCAGCGGCTAGTCGCACGCGCCGCCGTTCTTGAAGCCGAGACTGACCGAACGTTTGCGACATCGGATCCAAAGGTCGTGGAAGAGGTACACCGCAATCTGAGTGACGCGAGGCTAATGCTCGTCCTGATGGAAGAACGCCGATTGGATTTAGCCGTAGATGCACACCGGACCATCGAGCGTCTGGCCACGGCGGTTACGACAAACCCCGCACTCGGTGCCGCCAACGAAGCTCCGCTCGTTACCTTCGTCAAACAGGAACCGCCCAGAGACAAGTCACTCATTCGAAAGCCCGGAGGTGGCCCCGCGAGTCCCGTCCGCGGCGCCGCGCCCAAAAGTCCGCAGGAGACGAATGCACCAGCGGCTGATTTCGAGCCGTAAGTGAAGCCCCGACTGTCACTTGTCGGGCGGAGCAAACCGCCCGCGGCGTTTTTCGTCACACATTAGTCCCGACTGAACGCAGGTAACTTTTCGTTTAGTCCGACTAAATGAAAAAGCACTTTCGTTTGGCCGAAACCCCTGTCATAGTCCGAAGCGTGCACCAGCGCCGCTTTTGGGAGGGTCGAATCGAAGAAGCGTGGGCCGAGCGGCCTATCGTCTGGCTTGCTGGGGTGCGCCGCAGTGGAAAAACGACTTTGTGTCAAGGACTCCGTGGGATTGAATACTTCGACTGCGAGCGACCCACGGTGCGCAGACTCTTGGAAGATCCAGAAAGCTTCCTTGACGAGCAGCAGGGCAAACGATTGGTCCTAGACGAAATCCATCGATTGGACAATCCATCTGAGTTGCTCAAGATTGCTGCGGATCACTACCCGAAAATTCGGATCCTGGCGACGGGTTCGAGCACGTTGGGCGCGTCGCGGAAGTTTAGCGACACACTCCTTGGACGCAAGCGAACGCTTCATCTAACGCCGATGATCGCAACTGATCAAGTCGCATTCGATCACCCCGACTTACGTCACAGGATGCTTCGCGGCGGGCTGCCTCCGTTTTTCCTGTCCAAGAAGTATCCCGAGCAGGACTACTCCGAATGGTTCGATGGCTATTGGGCGAAAGACCTACAGGAACTATTTCGGTTGGAGAGGCGAGCCGCTTTCCAGAAGATGGTGGAGTTGCTATTTCGGCAAAGTGGGGGGCTGTTCGAGGCCACCAATTTTGCGAGCCCTTGCGGGATTTCGCGTCCAACCGTAAACACGTACCTCGATATTTTGGAGGAAACCCTGGTCGCGTATGTACTTCGGCCATTTCACAGCGGGCAGAGCCGCGAGATTACCCACGCCCCCAAAGTCTACGGCTTTGATACTGGATTTATGTGCCATTTCCGAGGCTGGAATCAGCTGCGGGAGGACGACTTGGGGCCACTCTGGGAGCACCTAGTTCTCAACGAACTCGTCGCTCACTTGCAGAACAAGACGGTCCACTATTGGCGTGACAAAGATCGTCGAGAGATCGACTTCGTGATTGCTCAAGATCCGAAGGCGCCAACGGCGATCGAAGTCAAATGGAATGTAGACGCGTTCGACGCCAAGAATCTCAACACGTTCCGAACGCACTATCCTGAAGGCCAGAACCTCTTAGTCGCGCAGGACGTTGACAAAGCGTACAACAAACGTTACGGGGATATCCAGGTCCGCTGCGTGCATCTTCGACATTTGGCCAAGTTGTTTCAGTGAGCAACCGCAGCCAATTGTGCCCGCTTCAATGCACCGCCCTTAGCGCCGTCAGCATCACGTCCGCCGTTACGAAGTCCGTGAATCGCTTGGCTTCCTTGCCTTGCGAGTCAAAGAGAATCACCGTCGGCAGCCCGAGGACGTTGAGCTGCTTGATCGTGGCCGCAACCGTAGGTTCTTCGTCGTTGGTGGCATCCACCTTGACGGCCACGAAGCGAGACACCTCTTCAGTGACGCCCGGCTGTGAGAAAGTCAGTTTATCGAGCTCTTTACAGGCGCCACACCAGGCGGCACCAAAGTTGACCAGCATCGGCCGCGACTCTTGACGTGCCTGCGCCTGGGCCGTCGAAAACGGCACGTGCTGCCAGGCCATGGGCGACTCCAAAGGCCGAGTAACTATCGCCGCGCAGGCAAAGCCGCCGAACGTGACCAACAACACGCCTAGGGCCTTCGAGAGCTTGCCGGAACCGCTGTCAGACGCAAAGTCCCGGTGTACAGCGCCGAGCAACACGCCTCCGACGATGGCCAAAAGTGCAAGAATTACTCCCATACGCCCTCCAGGAATCAGTTTGGGCAATGCCGAGAAGGCGTTACCCAGGAAATAGATGGCCACCACGAGCAACACGATTCCGAACAGCGACTTGACGTGCACCATCCAGCGCCCGCTCTTAGGCAACTGGACTGCAAACGCGCCGACCAAAAAGAAAGGAAGCCCCAAACCAATGGCAAATGCCGCCATCGAGCCTGCGCCAAAAGCTATACTGCGGGTCTTGGCGATGAACGCCAGAATACCAGTCAACACGGGGCCAGTGCAGGGCGCTGCTACCAGGCCACTGACGAGCCCGAGCACGAAAGCGCCGCGGGCCCCGATGCCGCCCATCGTTGCCAGGCGGTTGGTCACCGACGAGGGCAACGCAAACTCGAAGGCGCCAAACATCGAGGCGGCCATCGCTATGAAGAGCAGGCTTATTGCGGTAATTACCCATCGATTCTGCAGGGCTGCGCCGAATAAAATTCCCGGTGAGCCCCGCTACGACTCCGAGCGGCACGAACATCGCTACGATGCCCGCTACGAATGCCAGCGACAGCATGACACCCTCGAAACGACTCTTGGCTTGACGGGCGCCAAATACACTCACCGTGACGGCAATCATCGGATAAACGCAGGGCGTCAAGCTGACGAGGACTCCGCCGAGCCATGCCGCGCCGACGGCCGCCAGCGGCCCCTGCTGCAAGGCACGGGTAAATGCGTCCGAATCGGCCTGGGCAGCAAATGCCGAAGAACTCAGGAAAGCCGTGGCCAGAATCAACGCGATGAACCCAGCTGGTCGCATGCGGACAATCTAACTCCAATTCAAGAAGATACCAGTTTGTCCGTCAATGCCTTGGGCAGCCACAAAAAACTGAGATATGTTGGCTGACTTTTGGGTCCCATTCCTCGCGAGTCTGTCAAACTTGTGGCTTCCCTCAATGTGTAGGCCTCAGTGCCAAACATGTGTCGTCCCGACTTTTGTTTTGTGTGGCATTTGGGGCCCCTTCCCCAAATGCGGCATTCTGAAACCTCGATCCACAACGGATATGTTTGGTGCCGTAAATTTTCGGCTGTCAGGTAACCAGCGACCAAGCCAGGAGCTAGATGCAATCACGTCTTTCTCAGCTTGCGACGAATGGTCGTCAGCAACCGACGCGCCTGCGCGAGCTCACCCTTGAGTGCGACAGCAAGGGCCATTCGACCCTGCGTCGTACGCTTGACGAACGAGCGCAAGTGATCACGCGCTCTGAGAAAATCACCGCTGTAAAAGGCGAGCTCACCGAGCACGAACTGGCCGTAGCCGTTGCCGCAGGGAACCTCGAGCAACTGCTCGTAGAGCTCCGCTAGGTTTCCCGTTTTCTGTCCCGCGGCACGTTTGGCTAACTCCAGCTGTGCCCGATATAAGGGCTTGTCGGACGTCCCCCAGCGAACGGCGCGCCCGAGGGCGTGAATCGCCTGTTCGTATTTTTGTGCCAGGTAGAGCACGCTGCCGAGCGTCCAGCAGTGAAACGCTCGACGGGATGCCGGACCCAGGCGACTTGCCAGACGCAAGTGGCCGGCTGCACGCTCCACGTCGCCCATGCCCAGGCACGCTCGGGCGGCGTCCTGATGTACGACATCCCGCATGACGCCCGTCTTGAGGCTTTGCTCGGCGATCGCGAGAGCCTCCTCGAAATTCTGCTGCTCCAGCAGGGAGAGATAAAGCTGGCGCAGGAGCATTGCCCGCATCGTCGGGTCGAGGCGCCTACCGCGCTCCAGGCCTCGGCGCGCATACTTCGCCCTTAAATCCGACGTGCGGGCCAAAGTGGCCTGACGCAGGAGCAATTCGGGCGCGGCGGGCGCGGCGGCCACCTCTCGGGTACGAGGCATCAATCGCATGCTACCAGGACCTAAACAAGCGTCCAGATTTCGACATTCCCGGAGGCGCCTCGGGCCCCCCAACCTTTACTCCGGGACCCCGTCGGTTCATGTTCCCGGGACTTCGATGCCCCGTTTCGCCCCTTTCCTTTCAATTCTACTGTTCCTTTCCGGCTGTGGGCGCCCGGCGACCCTGCAGGAATGCGAAGAGATCGCCAGTCGAGTCGCGACGCTCGAGTACGAGGCCGCCAGCAAGACCAAGTCTCCTCCGGCGCCAGACCAAGTTCAGACCATCCGTGCCCGCGTGCACGACGCCATGATGAAGGGCTGCGTCGGCAAGCGCATCACTCAGCGCGCGCTGCAGTGCGTCCGCGCTGCCAAGACTGCCGACACGATTCAAAAGGATTGTTTTGATTGATGTCACTGCGGCACGGAATCATCGCGGTCTCTCGCTGGGCACTGCTCGGCTCATTTTTGGTTACAGGTTGCGGTAAGCCGCTGACGCCCGAAGAGTGCTCACAACTGCTCGATCGTTACGTGGTACTGCTCGCGGTCTCCGATCGCCCCGACGCGACTGCCGAGCAGCGCAATCACATGCGTCAACACGCAAAAGAACTCTCCCGGCGCGACCCCCAATTTGGCAAATGCAGCAAGCAAATCTCGCGAAGAAAATTCGACTGCGCGATGATAGCGCCGAATACGGATTTGTTTGAGCAGTGTTTGATGTGAGTCATGCGGTCATCACGCGCGCTACGAGTTCGTCTGAGAGTTTCTTGGTCTTCGAGAAATGTCGCATCGCAAGAATGGGTGCGGTTCCCAAATTGACCCGAGAATTTCCCTGGAGTGAATCTTCGTAACGCCTTGGCGCGTACCCCGCGAGGTGACGCTGGCCGCTCTTGGTGAAGGTCGAGAGTACGCCGAGCAGTGCGTCCAAGTGGTTCATCTTCATATATGGACATGTCGCGCAGCCGCCTTCTAGCGAACAGCCTTCGCCGCTCGAGACACCGGGCAATACCGGCAAATCCTGGGCGCCGGTCAGTGCGATGGCCTCGGAGGCCACTGGAAACACGATTTCGACCGATAAATCGAGTTCCGGACAGGTTCGCAGGCGAGCGCGAATCTTGTGCACGAGCGACGTCACGAGGCCCACTTCAGTGCCGAGAATTACCTTCAGCCGCCGTGGTGTCTTGGAGCGAATTGCACCCATCACGCAGGTGTCAACGAACTTGAGAATATCCGACGTGGACCCCACGACGCCTCGGCCTTGACGTTGTGCTTCGAGGCCCAGTTTGAACATGGCACCCGGGACCTCGAGGTGCGCGGTGATGAGCGAGTCGCCGTAGTCTTCGTTGACATGACTGACGACGTCATCCCCAAACATGTGGTGCACGATGCAGTTGCCCGCTTCGAAGTAGTGAAACCTCTCGAGTGCCGAGCGAACCTTTGCGGCATCGAACTCGGGGTGAACGGCGCGCACCGCTGAATCCCCAAGATCCGCGAGCGACTGCAGGAGATGCGCCAGGTTTTGACCCATATAGGTATCTGGCCCAAACCACACGTGCCCTTCGGGCACTTGGGCGAAGCATTGAAGTACCATCGACACCACATTGGAGGAGGTACACGTCAACGTCGCAAGGCGGGCCTGAGCCTCGGCCTTCGTGGAAAGGCTGGTGTTGATGTAAACCACGTGCACTGAACGCGGCGTGCGCGAGGCCTGCTCGAGGTACGAAAGGTATGCTGGGGTTTCCGCTGCCTCGGCTAATGAACACCCAATTGCCGAATCGGCGGCTCGTAAAACGGGAACATCGGCCTTACCAGCTGCGTCGAGCAACGCGCGCACGTTCTCGCTCATGAAATCGACACCCAAAACCACGAGGGCCTTAGCCCCGTCTTTCGCCATTTCAACGGCCTTGTCCGCCATGAGCAACGAATCGGAAATGTGCACGTGCGGCCAATCACTGCCGAGCAGCACACCTTGGAGCTCGGGGGCCATATAGTAGTGCGCTACGATCCCCGCCTGGGATTGCTCTAATAGTTGGCGCAATTGCCGAACAGACTCAGTGTCCGGATCGAGGACAGCGGCCTGGCTTTCCGCGAACGCACCCTGTGCAACTAGGTTGTCCGCCGTCACCAGTAGGGAGGGAAATGCAGGCTTACCAGACATGGCACAGAATAGCCTAGTGCTCTTCGAGTCCGGGAGCTAGCTCTTCCCATCGGTTACGCCTCGACCGTCGTTACATTTCGTTGCAGAGTCGCGGGAGCACTTAGTACGCGAAAGATATTAGACCTTGATTCGAATCCGCTTCTCCAAGATCGAGCCCTGGGCTTTTTTGGTGTTTGCGGCAATCTGCACGTTGCTTTCAGCCCGCTCATTCTTTGACGCCCGTCAAACTGCACTCGGCTTTGCCGAGGCTGCCCGGCAAATGTTGCCGCCGGACGATCCCGCCCATCTGATTGCCCCTGTAAACTGGTCTGCTCCCCTCGATGATGTTTTCATTCACTTCGACTTTGCACGTTCGCTAGCGCGGGGACAATTCTTCGAGTGGGCGCGCGGCGGCGGTTATTCGAGCGGTGCCACGAGTTGGCTCTATCCTGCCATTTTGGCCTTGCCCTATGCTGCGGGCGTTAGGGGGTTTGCACTCGGGCACTTTTCCGATTGGTTCTCGTGCATGTGCGTTTTTGCTGGGCTCTGCGCACTCCGAAGCGCTTACCAGGGCCTGTCGCGCTGGGCACCTTACTTGATTGCGTCGGCATTGATGTCGCTCGGCGTATTTGGTTGGGCCCTGTGGAGCGGCATGGAGCTACCGCTGTTTTTCGCGCTTTGGTGTTCGGGACAGGCCGTATTTCGAAATCTAGAGCAGCCTGGAACCACGCGTGCCCCACTAGCATCCGCCTGGTTGCTGGGATTCATCGGACTTCTTCTCACCGCTACCCGTCCTGAGAGTTTGATTTGTATTGGGATCTGGTTTGCCTTCGCGTGGCGCGAGAATCGATCCGCCTACGCTGGCAAGGTAACGCGGGCACTGCTGCTTCCCTTATTCGGCCCTTCATTGCTTCTGCTGTGCGTGCGAGCCGTGTTTAATCGGGTCTATACGGGCGAACTCGCGGACGCCGGATCCATCGTAAAGCTTGAACCTTTGGCACCGTTTTACGATACAATCGAGGTTCTTAGATTATGGGCGGGCAACATGGGTTTTCAGTTCGGTCGCATCACTGCGTATCACGCCGGCGACAATGCAGTTTCGGGATCATTGCTGTGGCTGCTCGTAATCGGTGCGCTGTGGCAAAAAAGCACTCGAAGGGATGCCCGCATGCTTTGCATGACGGCCCTTCTGTGGATCATGGTGGTCGCGAACAATGAATACGTTCGCTATCAAAATGATCGGTATACGATGGCACCGCTGGCCTGGCTGGTAATTGCAGCCTCCCTATTCGTGGTAAAGCTTGGCCAGCGTACCTTCGACAAACAACTCCAATCGCGCCCAATCATCATGCGGCTAGCGCCCTTTGCGTTGGCACTCGGGGTGGTCGTAACGTGGAGCCTGCATCAGCTACCGCGACTGCGTCAGCAAAACTGGCTCTTTGGTCGCGCCTGTAAGAATATTGCCGAACAACAAGTGCGGCTCGGCTTATTGCTGAGCTCGACGTCCGAATCCGCGAACCATCAGATATTGGTCGGTGACGCTGGCGCCATCCAGTATTTTTCGGACCTCCCAGGAGTAGATGCGATTGGTCTGGGCGCAACGCGTGGACTTCCATTCGCGCGCGCCGTGCGCCTGGGGATCGGCGCGACGGTTGAACTCATCGAGCGTATGCCGCCTCAGCAGCGGCCTGATCTGATGGCGCTTTATCCTTCGTGGTGGAAGGATCTTCCCCTGTGGTTTGGTCGCCCAATCTTCGAACTCGATATCGCTGGCAACGTGATTTGTGGCGCGCCGAACAAAGTCGTGTACTCGGCGGAATGGCGCGGTCTCGATTCGGAATCGCCGCCGTTCGCAGTGGAACCTGGCTGGCACATCGTGGACGCACTCGACGTCGCTGATTTGGTGAGTGAAGCTTCCCACGACTATAAGCTCTTCGAGCGACATTCCGGGTATGTACTGATGAAGATCTTGCCGCACCCTCGCGAACCCTCGCGTGACGTATTCGACGCGGGTCGAATTCTATTCCGCGGCAACCGAGCTCGCTTCCATTTCTCCAATTTCCAAGCGGGCCAAAGGGCACGCTTAGTCATCCGAGCAGCCCCCGCCGAGCCCATGAGCTGTCGCGTTAGCCTCGACAACAAGGAAATGGGAAAGTTCACACAGTTGCCACAAGACGCCTGGCAGGAGACGAGCCTGGAAATCGATGGAAATCTGATCAAGCGCGCAGCCAATTTCGAGATCATTTCTGACCAGGGTGAGTGCAATTTGTTCCACATTTGGGTCCTCCAACCCGATTCGTGAGCATTTCGCTGCCCTGACCGGGCAAGATTGCGTATGATGCTCGCCAATGCTGCAAGGCTTCACACAAGCACTGCTAGACGCCGTACCGGACGCCCTGCTGGCGGTGGATTTATTGAGCGATCGCCTGATCGCGGCCAACCGCGCCTGCCAAGATCTGTTCGAAAGATCGAACGAGGAATTGCTCAAAACCACACTTTCGGAATTGGTGGACTCCGAGCAACGCGAGGCCACCCGCAACCTCTTCACTGACCTGGCAAATATTCATTCGACTTACCTCGGTCAGTTGACCATCGTCACTGGTAAAGGGCAAAAGGTCTCCTGTGAGATCCACTCGCAAATCGCACAGGACTCGCCTCCAATAGTTGTCCACGTATTGCGCGACATTTCCAAACGCGAGCCAACGGTCGCCCCGCATCAAGACGCATTCGTGCAAGCAGAGGAAGCCCTGCGCGAGAGCGAACGTCGCAATCGGGCACTACTGCGGGCCGTCCCCGACCCTATCTTTCGGTTAGACTCGTCGGGGCTCATCCTTGACTACAAATACGATGGTCGTGGCGAATTGTTCCTGCCGCGAGACCAAATAATAGGCGCAAACATCTTTGATTTGCCCCTTGAAGAAACCGACAAGTCTCGGCTTCGGCAGGCGATTGCTCAGACCACTTCCACCAGCGATTTGCAGTCAACCGAGTACACAATAACCGAGGACGGCGAGCGCCGGCTGTTCGAAGCGCGTTTCGTCGCCGAAGAAGCGGGCCGCGTTGTAGCAATAGTACGTGAAATCACCAGTCAGCGGCGAAGCGAAGAAAACATGGCGCGCATCGAGAAACTCGAGGCGCTGGGGATGCTGGCAGGAGGAATCGCCCACGACTTCAACAATCTGGTGGCGGGCGCATTTGGCCATGTGGAAATGGCCCGCGAATACATAATCGAGGATAAGGTCACTAGCGCGGTGGACTGCCTGGCGGAAGCGGCCGGAACGTTCAATCGGGCACGAGAACTTACACGACAGCTGCTCACGTTCTCAAAGGGCGGCGCTCCCCAGAAGAAGCCAGGCAATTTGAGTGCATTCGTTCGAAGAACAGTCGAGTCTGCTCTCGCCGGTTCCAACCTCGAACCCCAATTTACCGAGGCGGAATCCACCCACTCGGTGGCCTTCGATGAAAATCAAATTGCTCAAGTCCTGGACAATCTGGTCGTAAACGCGCGGCACGCCATGCCGCTCGGCGGAAAACTCGAGGTGTCAATCGACACCGTTCACATCAATGTGGGGACGTCCTTACCCCTGTCCGTTGGGACTTACAGTCGCATCACCATCAAAGACGCAGGAGTTGGCATTCCACTCGAGAACATGCCCAAGCTGTTTGACCCGTTTTTCACGACAAAGCCCGGAGGAACGGGGCTAGGCCTTGCGTCAAGTTTTTCAATTATCAAAAGGCATGGTGGCCACCTCGATGTCGAGTCGGAAATCGGAAAGGGAACTACCTGCCATGTGTACCTGCCTCACGACGCTGAGACCTTGACCGAACCCCGAAACATGAGTTCGAATCGCCCTACCCGGCAGGGCCGAATCTTGGTGATGGACGACGAGGACACCGTTCGTCGAGTCACCTGCGCTTTGTTAATGCGACTGGGTTACGAAGTCGTGCCCGCGGCCGATGGGGGTGAGGCAATCGAGATCTACCGGCGAACGATTACCTCGGGCAATCGATTCGCTTTCGTGATACTCGACCTTACCGTTCCGGGAGGCCTCGGTGGACGGGAAACGCTTGAATCGATGCACGAAATGGACCCCAATGTCATCGCCATTGCCACGACCGGGTACTCGAACGATCCCATTTTAGCGAACCCCGAAGCGTATGGCTTTCGAGCAGGTCTAGCTAAGCCTTACTCGCGCCAAGAGTTCATCGGACTAATAGGGCGAGTTACTGGGTAGCTTTGTTGTGGTCACCGACGTGTCAGACCGGCACGGCAAAGGCATCGTCTCCAGTCAACACAAAGGCCAATCACAAAATCCCCTAAATCTTAGCCAGCAACCCCAGCGACACGATAAGAGCCGGGCTGTAGCCAAAACCGTTCACTGGCCCCTGATTCGAGGAATTGAGGCCTTGCAGTCGATACCCGATACTGGCGTCCGCCGAGAACGCCGGAATAAACTCGTAAAGTAAACCCGCGCAGGCTTCGAATGACAAACCATGCAGGGTAACATCCGACCACGATATACTGTTTGAGCCAATGACGGGATCAACCGTCGTTACGGTTACCCCGTTGGGCATTTTGAGCCAGCCGTAGCCCGGCGTAATTCCAACGAAGGGCCTAAACCGACCGAACACGAGGTAACCGCGCAGATCGATCCCCAAATTCAGCAGCGTCGTCGTGTCATGTTCGTACCAAGAATTGCCAACGTTGTAACTGATAGCACGATGCCCTGTGTATTCCAGATTCAACGCTGCCGACACATTCAGTCTTCGAAGCGCGTTCTCCACCAATACCCCGACGGAAGGTCGAATGCCTAACCCGTCGGATAACTTGGGCAAATACGCCTGGTGGCGAGAATCAAACGCGAGCACGTGATATCCGTCAAACTCGGCACCGCCCTGGTGAACATAGACCACGGGCAGGCGCATAAATAAATGAGTGCTAGTCGAGTCCGCAGCATGGGCGTCGAGTGTTGCGAACAGTAGAAGGCCGACAAGCGAGCAAACGATTCGACTACGGCAATGCGCTGGGTTGATAAGGCTGCGATGGGGCATTGGGGCCCGACATCGTTGCTACAAGACCGGTCGGAACGCAAGACTACTGGCAAGTTAGCGGGAATTGCGCGCCAATGCTTGCGCCGCTATTGCTCGGAATAGTACCGGTGATGGTGTGCCCGATTGTGTCAGTGAGCGTCACCGTCTGACCGGCGACATTCGTACCAAAGTCCCAGTAGCCGTAGGCCCTGCTTGCCGTATGTCCAGCGGCCGACGCAGTCGCTACGGGGAACGCTAAATTCTGGAAGTAGATCTGACCCGAGTAACCGTTATTGTACAGACCCACGATGTTTCCAGAAACCGGGCAGTCTACGGCATTCCAGGTAACGCCGCTGGTAGCCTGACCAGAATTGCCGGTCAAACCCAAGGCGGCTGCGGCCTGCAGACTGAGGTCAACGTGACCCGTTGCAGTACACGTGGCGCATTGGTCGATGACAGTGGCTGTAATCGTTTTTCCTTGATAGCTAATGTCGATACACATACCGCAATACGTGCCATTGCCGTAGCTCGCGGTGGGGATCGCCGCAAAGTAGTTGCCAGTCGCAATGTTCTGGACACTGTCTGAGACACTAGTCGGGCAGCTCGTTCCGTTGGTGCTTCCAGACTCCGTCCCGCAGTAGCCGCACGCCGTCTTGTAGTTGGGGCAGCCGTTGCCTTGGGATGTGCCCTGACCAAACCAGTAGCAGGTCAATTGCCCGCTGTTCGATGCAGGGCCGTTGGTCCAATCGCACGAATTGCCCGTACCTGCTGATCCGCCGGTGGCTTTCGACCCGCCCGTCGCTGGTGAGCCGCCCGTAACCTTTGATCCACCAGTTGCAGGTATCCCACCAGTCGCGGGCACGCCGCCAGTCGCAAGCAATCCGCCAGTCGCGAGCAATCCGCCGGTCGCAGGCGTTCCGCCCGTCCCGGGGTTGCCCCCGGTCGTCTTGGTGCCGCCCGTAGAAATAGCTCCACCCGTCGCAGGCGCGCCGCCAGTCGCGAGCACTCCTCCTGTTGCCGGCATTCCTCCTGTTGCCGGCATTCCTCCTGTTGCCGGCATTCCCCCCGTCGCCGGCATTCCTCCTGTAGGTGACGACCCACCAGTATTGGGGGCCCCTCCGGTGGCAGGAGCACCACCCGTGCCAGCACTGCCGCAGGGCGGACTGTCACAAACGCAAGTGCCGCTGTTGCATCGGGGTGCGGTTAACGGGCAGGCATGGTTGCATTCTCCGCAATTGTTGTTGTCCCACAAGACAGCCGTGCATTGCCCGCTGCAGTAGATGGCGCTCGTGTCCCAACACACGCAACTACTGTTGACACAATGACCATTTGGGCATTCCGTGTCGGAGCTGCAGGAACCAGAAACGGCGGACCCGCCTCCGGTGGCCGGAACTCCGCCGGTCGCTACCAACCCGCCAGTCGCTGACAGTCCACCCGTCGTCGGCAAACCCCCGGTTGCTGCAAGTCCCCCGGTTTCAAAGACTCCTCCTGTGCTCAAATCGCCGCCAGTATTGGCCATACCTCCGCTGTTCGGGGCACCACCAGTGCTCAGCGCGCCACCCGCGCTCTCCGCGCCGCCGGTTGATGGACCACCTCCAGCATTAGCAACGCCACCCATGCCAAGCATGCCGCCAGTTGAGGTGACGCCTCCTTCGGGGCCGTTACCACCGACATTGGCCACACCGCCATCGCTCGACGAACCACCCGAGCCCACGGTTGGTTCGGTGCCGCTGCAAGACGCCAGGGGAAGGCTTACCAGTGTGACCAGAAAGAGGCTTGCGTTTCCGAATCTCATACACTTCTCCGGGGGTATGCGAGCAAAGGCTGGTAGGCAATCAGCCTAGTAACCAAGCAGCGATAGTTTGATGCTTTAAGTGTGGCGTCGTATCGGCCGAACTTGACAAAATCTATCGTCGATAAGCGGCCGGCCAATTTAGCGGGTTGGCATCGGGGTTTCATTATGACCCCGAACCGCGCCGGTTCCGTGAGTCAAAGACCCCCAAAAAAAGCCTAGAATCGAGTTGACCGAACGGATACTTGACCTACCGGCCGCGGGTTGTAGACACTCTCGACCTTCGAGTGCGTACTCCATGGAGAACGGACGTGACCAGCTTCCTCGGTTGATCTAACGTGGGGTTGGAATGCAGGCGGGCTATCATGCGACAAGGCCGAATCCTGGCGGGGAAATACCGGTTAGTAGCCAAGCTAACCGAGGGCGGCATGGGCATGGTCTGGCGTGCGGAACACGTCGAGCTCGGTAGCCCCGCCGCTGTAAAGCTTCTCGACCCGACAATTGCCGAATCCTCCGAAGCGCTCGCTCGCTTCAAGCGCGAAGCGCAGTCCGCGGCATCGCTGCGCTGCACGAACATCGTGCAGATATTCGATTTCGGCGTCGATGAAGACATGCCGTACATCGCCATGGAACTTTTGCGCGGTAAGTCGCTTGCGGAACGGCTTCGCATCAGTCGCCAGCTGGCGCCCTCGGAAACGGCCGCAATTCTTTCGCAAGTGGCCCGCGCTGCCGCCTGGGCGCACAGCCGCGGCATCGTGCACCGCGATCTGAAACCCGGGAACATCTTCCTGTCGGAAGATGCCGACGACATCGTCGTCAAGCTCCTGGACTTCGGCATCGCTAAACCCGTGCAAATGGACCTAACCGAGACGCCCGTCACCCTGACCGGCGCCATCATGGGCACGCCGCAATACATGAGCCCCGAGCAGGCTTCGGGCAAAAAACAGGTCGATCACCGCACAGACATTTGGTCCTACGCCATCATCGCGTTCGAGTGCCTGCTCGGACGTCACGCGTTTCACGCCGACACGCTCGGTGGACTCGTGCTCGCCATCTGCGTCGAACCCCTTCCAATACCCTCCCAATTCGGCGAAGTGCCGGTCGGCTTCGACGAATGGTTCGCGCGCGCCGCCAATCGCCAACCCGAGCTGCGCTTCGGCTCAATTGCCGAAGCTGCGGACATGCTGCGCTTCGTCTGTGGCGTCGAAACGAACTCGACCAACCGCGTCTCGACCTTCAACGGGACCCTCGAAGGCGAAGTGCGGGCCTTTTCAACGCCCAGCCGCGGCACGCCAATCAGCGGCATGAACCTGCGCCGCACCGGCGACGCCGAACAGACGACGACGCTGCGCAACCTTTTGTTTCCGCGCAGCCGACGCACCCAGGCACTTTTGATTTTTGGGGTTTTGGTCGTCGCGCTCACTGCCGTTGGCTCGATTATGCGATACGGCGGCACTCGCCACGCCGAGGCTCACGCAAACCCAGCACCCAATCCATCCTCAACCCCCGAAAACTCCGCCATCCCAACCTCGGCAGGCTCACCCGCATCTCCGGCAGTGCCGGTAGCATCGAGCATCGGCTCCGAAACGATACCTCCGAAGGCTACCGCGCAGCCCAACGCAACTTCGCAACCCATGAGAAAACCCATGGTTGTAGCCAAGCCAACGGCGAAACAGCAGCCACCGAGCTCGAAGGCGCTTGTTTCATTGCCGGAAACTTCAAGTGCCAAACAAATGGGCTCCGCTCCCGGTGCGCCAAACTCAACAAAATGTGATCCCAAAACGAATGGACTCGGATTTTGCCCGCCTCCTGGTAAATAGTCGTTAGAGCTTATGAGATCCCGTTGGGCGCTAGCGCCGCTCCTGTACGTGCTCGTTGCCGGCAAAGCATTCGCGCAAGATGAAGCGGCCATCACAGCGGCTTACGAGCACGCCGCCCAAGGACTCACCGCCTTTGAACAGGGTCAAAATACAGACGCCCTGGACAAATTCTCGCGTGCCTATACCTTGCTCAAAATACCTTCGTTAGCCGTCTACTTGGCCCGCGCCCAAGTGAAGCTCGGCCACTACACGGCAGCGGCCGCACTCTACGCCGAAGCCACCCGCCTGCAAGACGGCCCAGGCGACCCCGAAATGCAGCAAAACGCCCGGGAAGAAGCCCAACGCGAAGGCCAAGCACTGCAAGCGCGAATCCCACGGCTCATCGTTCAGACCCCGGGCATCGATATTCAAACGGTCACAATCCAAGTTGACGGAGTCGTCATCCCCTCGGCGGCTCTGGCGGAGGGGTGGAGATTGGACCCGGGAGTGCATCGGATTGTGGCAACGTCGGGGGGGCAAAGGCTCGAGCAGAGCGAACTGGTCAGTGACGGGGTAACTAAGACGATCGTCTTCGCTTTTCCGGCGACCGGGTCAAATGCACCTGAAAATCACTATAAATCAGGCAGAAAGACTCCCGTCGCAGCCGGGGACCAGGGCATTTCGCAACGCCACTTGGGTCAGCTTTGGAATTGGGGGGGCGGCTTTGGTTTTTTCGGGCACGACGGCCATCTGGGCCGAGGTCAAGCGGAACCAGGACAAGACGAGTCCGCAATGGGTCATACCCAGCTGTCCGTCGGGCGACTCGGGAAACGTGTGCCGCGAATACAAAACACTGCGCACGCTTTCAACGATTGGTTTTTACACAGGCCTGGCTGGCATAGCCACAGGTACGGTACTTCTGCTTGCTACGCCGGACAGTCCAAACCGTCCTCAAAAAGGGGTCCATTTGGCACCTTGGGTTGGAGTGGGATCCGCAGGAGTTCGGGGGCAATTTTGACGCAGCAAAGTCAGCAAGGCATCACTGATCCCGAAACTTCTCCTTGTCCCCCGGGGGTGGGGTTTTGGAACGAGCCTCGTGAAAAGCCGCGTCGAACGGGTCAACTTAAGCACCCAAAACGGTGATGGCGAGAGTGCGCGCGGCCTGAGCCTGACGAATGTCGAATGATAGCAGAGGAATGTCCGGGCCCACGCGACGCAGCGCGGCCAAGTGGAGCGCGTCGAGTGTGCGCAACAAGAATGCTTCTGCGATCTGGGCGGCGTGCGCGCAGGTCGTCTCATCAAGCTCAACGACATGAGTCCTCCGGAAGTCGGATTCGAAATACCGCTGAGCCTCTGACAAGTCGTTGCCTTTGACGAGCCTGGCCAAATTACGCCGAACTTCCACCCAGGTGTGACGAGCCGTCACCCATACTGGGTCCGCCAAAAGATACTGCTCGGCAACCTGACTGTCGGGCTCGGATATGTAGCGTTTGAGCAGAGCGCTGCTGTCAACGTACAGACTCAAGAGTTTCAATCCTCATCTAGGACTTCCGAAATCCCGCGTAATGCCGTAGCTCGGCGAACTGAACCGGGCTCAGACTCTTCGGCAGGGCGAATCCACCCCTCCTTAGCTCCGCTTTCAAGGCGGCCAGCGCCGGGCACGGGACCTAGAAGAGCCTTGGGCTCCCCGCGGTCTGTGACACGAATCAGCTCCCCCTTTGCGGCGCGCTCCAGATATTCGGATAAGTGTTGCTTGAGTTCACGAACGCCGACGTCCATGTGGATACAATAGCATAATATTGTATCCACATCGAGTTTCGACAAACTCTGCATATTCTTAGGCTACGTGAATCCTAGGATGCACGATGTATCCACAAATGCCAAACATCGGCCCACGGGAATGCTAGCGTGAATCCCCTGGCACGCGACTAGCGCCCATCGTTATTTCGGCGAAACACTCCGTCGCAAATCGAACGCCCATGAACGTGAACTCGAGTTGGACCTATCCCCGAGCCATTCGCGGTGCCAACTAGGCAAGTCGGCATCGGGTCACGGCCCCGGCAGCGACTGCCGCGAGTACAAGACACTGCGCACACTTTCAACCGTGAGCTTTTATACAGGCCTATCCACCATGGGTTTTTGCACCGATCCGTTCGAGCGCACTACCGATCCTGCTTTTGGGGCGGACAACACGAAACAGGCTCGTCATCAATCTGCAGCAAAACGACAAGGGCTCACGAAACATCGAGTCCACCTGGGCTAGTGAAGCGTTCTGCATGTGAGATTTGCGCGCTACGTCGTGCCCGGTTCAATTGAAGACTCCCCGGTCACGACATGTTCATTGTCCCCGAGAAAGTCGCAAAGTTAGAATTTGCCCGGTGACAAATCGACGCGCTTCGAATCGATTTCAGGGGACAGCACGACGCGATTGTGACTATGCTCCGCTAAGTTTACCGAGTTTGCCAGCAGCTTCACGGTAAACAATGACGGCTCCATGCGACGCGTGCCGTCGAGTTACTTCATCGAACCAATTCAAAGAAAGTGAGGGACGCGTGACTGTACAACTCTATTTTGGTCCAGATGCATCGTACGCAATAAGCCCGCATAACCCGGACAATCTCAACGTTGCTATTCAAATCAATCCGGTCATTAAGCTTGCCAGTTCTCCGTTAGACATTTACGTCTACTTGTCGAGCATTATTAGTCAGGAGTTGCCTGCCGCTGTTGTTAATTTATACTTCGGCCGTGCAACAAATACGCCGAATACTTGGACGAAGGCAGGCTTGATTAAGACCTGGAATCTAAAGAATATTGGGCTAGAGCCAATCGCGGTACCTGGTGGGTTTCCGCCAGCCAAAGTTCTGAATTGCTGCTGGGCAGATACCTTCCACTGGAACCCGAGTGGGTCTGTCGTTGATGGTAAGAACTATGGCCTCTTGGCAACGGTGGATTGCGCGCAGACCGAGCAACATCCGAATTTAACAATGCTCTCTCAGGATCCCTGCGCTGCGGTTTTCAACTCGCTGCTACTCTAGATGTTCTCACAATGCCAGCCACACATCGCGGGGTTCGCGTTCGGCCCTGCGATGTTGTGTTTCAATCATCACGTCACTTGGCGCGGCAAATGGTCACAGCGACATCCAGCGATCTGCAAGCGCGATTGAACTGCTAAGCTTACTCGGCAACAGCATACCGGGCGTAAACGAACGGTACGAATTGCCCCATCTGCGGATAGACGTGAGTATTGTACACGTATAATTGTGGCATGGTGCAGGACTTGGATGGGAGACAGTCTGCTCCGTCGGCGAACATCACTGATGGCTCCGGTACGGAAGCGTTCTCTATCTCGAGCAGGATCTCGTTGCTGTTGTCGTTGTACAGCAAAATCCAATAAGCGGAATCTGCTGCTATATACACCGGTGCGGACAATAACCCTTCCGAACCTGGACCCGCTCTGACGGGCCCTGTGGAACCCAATAAGTCCCCGGGTTGGCCGTTATTGTCCGCATACAAGCCCAGCTGAAAACTTGCTGCCGGCGGAATCATTCCCGCGTCCGCGTCCGTCACTGTAACGGCACCAAGAGCAACAACCCAATGATCTTTCGGGGGATAGTTTTGGGTTCCGAATATCGAGTTTTGTACTAGTGGAATGCGGCCATAGGGTGGTGTATCTGACTCCGCTACACAACTTCCCGAACAAAAAGTTGCGCACCCTCCGCTGACCGGGATTGAATACGGGCAGGTGCCGGCTCCTGTCGAACCTCCTGTATCGCAGTTGCAATTGCCCCCCACACTAGAAGTTGTGCCGCCACAACTGCCTCCGGCACCTCCGGAACTGGCTGTCGTGCCCCCCGTCGCGCCGGTCACGTATGTGGACTTACTCTGGCTGGTTGCAAAACCGCCGACAGTATTATTTGATGTGCTTGAGTTGACGCCGCCAGTATCTCCTCCCCCCAAAATGATTACTCCGCCGCCAGATTCAGGCAAAACACAGCCTGGCAATAGCAGGGCTGCTAGCAGATATTCAAATTTCGCTCGAGTAGTCATAGTGTCACTCGTACGTATGCCGTGCGTCAAATATGCATACCTGATCTTCAGAGGTGCGTGCGGCCATTCAGAGGCTCTATCACCCTTTCATGTATGCTAGCCGATGTGAGCTGCGGCCGCAAGCCCAAGGGTTTTCCCATGGGCTGGACGCGACCTCGCGCGAAAAGGCTGCATCGGTTACTCCGGGCATGCAGGGGAGTAATCCACCGATAACGTCCCTGGAACCATCGTACCGAGAAGCCAATCGCAGGCTGTTAACCTACACACAGTTCGAAGCGTCACTCAAATGCGGTCGCTCGTTGGAATGCGCAGCGAACTACTTATTGGCATAGTAGGAAGGCGCTAGTAAAGTCCGAGAGGCAGGTGTCGCCGTTATAGTCAACCCACGGATAAGCGGGTGGGTCCGGAGGAGAGTTGGTATCGCAGCCGAACTCTTCTGGATGATTTACTGCACAGTCCAAGTACTGGCTAGCGGCAGTTTGGCTGCAAATAGCTTGGCTGGCGAAGTAGTCGCACGCACAACTATCGATGTCAGCTGCCGTCAATGCGTAATCGTTACAGAGACTCCTCGTGTTTGGCACGACCACTTGCGTGCAATAGTCATAGTAATAACTTAGGGCAAACATTTTGGCGGCATTGCCCGTGACACTCAGTGCGCAACTCAGGCTCGCAGCGGCCCCCGCCCCTCCCCCTCCACCAGTTCCAGAATTGCCGCCGTTGGATGTCACTCCGCCACCAGCCGTCCCCCCGGACGTCATAACACCACCCGTACTCGACATGCCACCTGTGGCCGTCGCACCCGCAGAAGGGATCGATCCTCCCACCGAAATTGAAGCTCCACCAGTTGGTCCACCACCGCCAATCGAACCACCGGTAGCCAAAGTACCGCCGCTGGACGTCCTTCCGCCAGTCGGCAAAGCCCCGCCAGTTGCTCCCCCTCCACCAGTCGCCGATGCGCCGCCTGTCACCGAGCTCCCACCAACCGACGTCTTTCCACCAGCCTGCGCTGCCCCACCTGTCGGTCCCCCGCCGCCACTGGCTGTGGCGCCCCCGGTTGGAACGGCTCCGCCGGTGGTTCCGCTGCCGCCAACTTGCTGGGTGCCGCCAGTAGAACTTCCCCCATTGGGACCGCCCGCTTTGCCCGAAGTGCCACCTGAGTTTGACGCGCCACCCCCCGGGGTTCCCCCGGTCGCACCGGTGCCGCCCGCTGCGCTGACACCGCCGATTGCGCTGGCCCCCGCCGTCACACCCTTACTGCCCCCGGTCGTAGCATTACCGCCTCCGCCGGTCGCACCGGTGCCACCGGTGTTGTCCGGCGTCGTCGTCTGCCCGTCGTTTCCGCCTCCGCAAGCTGCTGCCAAAAGACCGAGGACCAATAGTGACGACTTGATGAACCGCATTTGAGATTCTCCGAACCTACGTGGAATCGCACTATCAGAGTCTAGTCATAACTGCAATTCCAATGTGTTTCGATGCGTAGAAGTCGCACTTAGCGAAGTGGCGTTGCGTGTTTAGGGCCACACTTCACCCTATCAAGCCCCCAAGCATCAAGTAAAGCTCATTACCCAAAGCAACGACAACCGCGACCACCTCAACAACCGCATCCCCAGTTTCGCCAGCGATTCTCGGTAGCCGCAACGGCCTCGACACATTCCCCGCGGGCAATGGCATAAGCTCGAGCCTTGTCACCCCGTGAAACACGCCCGGCACCCTCAGCAATATTGAGACAAGTACCTTTAGCGGCCCGCAAAGCCTCATCACGCAACTTAGCATCCCGAATTTGTGCAGCACGAACCGCCGCCAGCAATTCAAGGGACTTCTTGTCCGCAAACAACCGATGATGAGGAAGTGACGTACCGCGATTATTGAGTTGATTCATTAGCGAAGGACTCCTTCACGAAAGGAACGAGTCCTGAGCCCACGAGCAACAACAACGTAAATCAAATTGTCGAAACTGCATTGGCCAGTGACAGGGCGAGGCCCTGGCGCGCCAATGCAAATCTTCGGAGTATCCCCCGAGTTAAAATGAAGTACCACGCCGCCCCTTCAGGCTACCCCTAGCCCTTCAGTCTTCATGCTTTTTTCTTCAGCCAAATCCTTGCCCTAATCCTAACCCTAGCCCTAATTCGAATCGGGGCATGAATGGTAAGGGTGAGGGCAAGGATTAGGGATAGCCTGAAGGGATAGATTCAGGGCGAACGCACGGAAAAACCTGCGGCGCTTCGCGTTTCCGTGCCGCCATACCAAAAAAAATCGGAACTCGCGCAGCCATGGGTAATCCCACTGAGTCACCGCCGAAGAGTGAAGCGCTGCACGTTCGGAGCACGTCAGTGTTCGCGTTCGCATCAATGACGCGACGAACAAAGTGATTGGACAAGCTTGCTCGATGTCCCATAATACTCGGGCAATTGCATCGTCTTGGCTGGGCGGGGTCAATGTAAACAACTCGACAGGTGTCGAAGTTGTCCTGCGCCATTCATCCCTGGGGCGCAGTGACCACTGGGAAATTGCACGGTCAGCCCTTGCGGCCGTTCGGCTTTGCATTGCTTTGAAAACGGTGTAAATCAATGTAGGAGCTAACGTCGAGAAGTGTTTCCTTTGCGTGAATTTTGGTCTAAAGTTGAGTGAAAGTCTCGAGGCTGACAACGCATGCCGGATAACCGCGTCATCGCTGGCAAATACCGTTTAATATCCAAGCTCAGTGAAGGGGGCATGGGCTCGGTGTGGAAAGCGGAGCACCTCGAGCTCAATTGCGCAGCCGCCGTAAAGCTACTCGACCCAGCCTTTGCCGAATCGCCAGAGGCACTGGCTCGCTTCAAGCGTGAGGCGCAATCGGCGGCGTCGCTGCGCAGCACCAACATCGTACAGATATTCGACTTCGGACTCGACGAAGGCGTCCCGTATATCGCGATGGAACTCTTGCGCGGGCAATCACTAGCAGAGCGGCTCTCAGAGAGATGCCCGCTGTCGGCACGCGAAACAGCCGTCATCTTGTCCCAAGTGGCTAAGGCTGTCACGTGGGCACACGGCATGGGCATCGTTCACCGCGACTTGAAACCGGGCAATATCTTCTTGTCGGAAGATGCAGGCGAATCCATCGTCAAGCTGGTTGACTTCGGCATCGCAAAGCCTTTGCATCTGGATCTTACAGACGCACCCGTGACCATTACCGGCTCCATCATGGGGACGCCGCAATACATGAGTCCCGAGCAAGCCTCCGGCAGGCGCACTGTCGATCATCGTACGGACATTTGGTCTTTCGGGATTGTCGCGTACGAATGCCTGACTGGTTACCACGCATTTGCAGCCGAAACTCTGGGTGGCCTGCTGCTGGCTATTTGCACCGATCCGCTGCCAATTCCGTCTTATGTCGCCCAAGTGCCTCGTGGTTTCGATGAATGGTTTGCGCGCTGCGTGAACCGCGATCCAAGCCTGCGCTTCTTGTCGATTGGGGAAGCCGCGGATGTACTTCGTTTCGTGTGCGGTCTTGAAGTGAGCGCATCGCTGGCGGTGCCGCAATTATATTCCGAACCTCCGCCGTCTCCCTACTCGGCCCTGGTGCCCAGGCGCGCACTTCGGCCTCTGGCCTATTCGGGCGCAATATCAACGACGGATGCGCCGTCAATTCTCACACTCGCTGAGAGTATGGTGCTGCGCAAGCGCCGAAATAATTGGTTATATTTCGGGGGGTTGCTCGTCGCGGGGCTACTGGTTGCCGCAATATATCGTTTTAGCGGGGCGTCCCATCCAGCGAGCGGTGCAACGCCACTCGACGCCGCCAGTGCTGCGTCAACGCAGGTTGTCAATCATGATTTGCCTGTTGCTTCCGCGGCAATAAGAGTCCCAGCGCCTGTGCCGCAGGCTGTTTCATCAATAACGGCTGCTGCCGCGGCGCCGTCATCATCGCCCCTCAAGACTACTTCAGTAGACTCGTTGGCGGCTCCGAAGAGAATCAAAACCGAGTCGAACGCAGCCAAGGCTAATCATGACGCAAAGCCCAGTACTAACTCAGCGAGTTCAAAAGAGGAGGTCAGCCGGGCCTCTAATTCAAGCAGCGCAAGTAATTTAGTGGCGATCGAAGCGGCCCCGAAGGCCTTACCGGCACCGGTCGCCTCGGAGACCGTCGAGAGTACCTTTGGATTGAGACCGAAAAAAGCCGCCCAAGGAATGCCATAAATGACGATGCATTCAGACGCTACTGCATCTTTCACCAGACTCCGTTCGGGGATTGGGCACTCACGACCAATAGCGGCGGTGCTTTTCGCCTGCTTCGTATCCGTAACATCGCTCGCACGCGCTCAAGACGACGCAGCCGTGAATGACGCCTACGAATTGGCCGCGCAAGGGCTGTCAGCCTTCAACGCTGGCCATTTTGGAGAGGCGCTCGACAAGTACACTAGGGCCTTTTCAATCGTAAGGTTGCCGGCACTAGCCGTGCACATGGCGCGCGCCGACATCAAACTAGGGCGGTTCGTGGCGGCCGCAGACCTTTACTTAGAAGCAACAGAGCTCAGTGATGGAGTGGGCGAGGCGACCGTGCAGGCTCGTGCCCGGGGAGAGGCCCAAGTAGAACGCGCGGCACTTTTGCTGCGCATTCCCAAATTGCTGATTCGCATTGCAGGAGTAGATCCTAAGTCTGTGACGGTACAAGTTGACGGCGCGAGATTCCCGCCGGAAGCGTACGAGTCGGGGTGGCTAGTTGACCCGGGAACCCACAAAGTGACGGCCACCAATGGCAATCAGCAACAAGAGCAAATAGCCGCAATGAGCGAAGGCGAAGCAAGAGAACTTCGATTTACGTTCGAAGCTTCGCCCAAGCAGACGACCGCCGAGCAACCCGTTCAACCCGGAAAGTCTGCCGAGAACGGCGCATCCGCAATGCGAACCGCAGCATGGGTCGGGTTTGGAGTTGGGGGCACGGGGCTGCTTGTGTCAGGTGTGACGGGGTTATTGGCTATATCGAGTCGGCATCGCGCAGACTCGACTCAATGCAACTTGCAGCCGCGGGGTTCGAGTTGCGATCAAAGCGCCGCCGATCGGTATGGCACTTACAGGACAGTTGCCGGCGTCAGTTTTTACACGGGGCTCGCCGGAGTCATCGCCGGCACCGCTCTCTATTTTGGCGAACCGCGACAAAAGAAAACTCGCGACGCTGCTATTCATGTGTTACCGTGGCTTGGCTTAGAATCGGCAGGCGTTGAGGGTAGTTTCTAAGTAGGTTTAACTGTGTGATTACAGCTCTGCGCCGTTTGACAATTATACTTCGGCGATCGACATCGCAAGGATATCGAGTGAGAATAGCGACGAGTTAAGTCGAGCCCACAGCAATCAAAGTATCGACGAGTAGTTTACCCGAGCAACGAAGGAGCAATCTACATGACGACTGATTTGACCCTCTACTTTGGCCCGAATAATGACCCGGGAGATAGTTCCGGGACGCACCATTGGCAATATCCGCACGACCCGGATTTCCATAACCCGGCGTTCACCATAACTCGCGTGGGGAACAATTTGAGCATCGCGTTCGCAGTTCGAAACCGGGACACGGTGGTGCACAGATTAGACGTGGTAAACTTGTATGCGGCCGCTTGCGGCATCCTCGCTAGTGCTACCGACGTCAATACGTTGGCAAGCATGGTGATCTCGGCAGGCGTTACAATCAACTCTTGGTCCGCTCTATCGGTACCCCCACCAGACGTACCCCCAATTAATTCTGTGGCCGATACCTTCTGGTCGCCACCCGCAACGGCTTGGACGATCCCTGCATTTGCAAATGGATTCATTGTCATAGCAACACTCCAATGCGCTGCTACGGGGCAGGCCCCTCATGCTGACTACGCATCGGACCCATCTGTGGGTATTTGGTTAGGTTAAGCTGAAAGAGGAAGTCATGCCAATCTATATGGGTCCGTATAATGATCCTTTGGATGCGACGGGAAAGCATCATTGGGACACGCCGCATGCTCCAGATTGCCGCAACCCTTCACTCCAAGTCTCCATAACGACTGATGGTTTGGGTACGAAGACCTTTCACATCGATCTGTCCGTGCGAAATTCCGACGCCACCGCGTCCACGGGAAACTTCGTTGTGCTCTATGGTGCGTATCGAACCGCTCCCTTTGCCAGTCCCCCCAAAGTCGATAAGTTCATTTTCAATTCTATATTAAATGTGGCCGCGCCACCGATTCTTGCTGGGCCGTTCAATTCGGTAACCATTACTGGCCGGGTGAGTTTAGGGGATGCGCCTTGGGTGCCTCCAACGGGCACAGTCCTTTGGACTCCAGCGCCCCCCGACGAAACGACTCAACCGTATGTATTCGTAATCGTGGCAACGGTAGCGCCTGGGGCAACCTTCTTGCCCACTGATTCCACGGTGGACGCGCAAGTTGCAGTGTGGGTCGGTCCCTAACAACTTCGAAGATGCGGCTGTTGTCAACCACTGGGCGATACGACAGCGAACAGGTACGGAATAGCCCCAAGATTTGAAGATCCCCGACCCGACGGCGCACAGTTCGCCAAGGTCGCCATATCCGACGTGGGTGCCGGATCGGGCCACGTTGGCGGCGCTATTGGTGAGGAACACCACGTGGGTTCGAGTTGGGCGGCATTCTTGCCCACGATGACGACATCATCGGCTCCTTTGACTAGGAGTGTAATCCAAAAATAGGCTGAGGCGGTTACGGTATAATTGACATCACCTGTTACGGCACGATTGTTAGTGCAGACGTTGTCGCCGCCCATTGGTTGGATGTCGCCGGTTGTCGCGACTAACGAACCGGGTGCAACAGCAGATATGGTGCCGGTGTTCGTGTAAAGCGCCAATTGAAATGTCCCTTGGGGCACACCAATGGGGAGACTTGTGACTACCCCTAGTGACGTGACGGAATCTCCCGCATCCAGAACTTGCGCAAATCCGAGCATTGTTCCGGACTTTACGTGCCAGAGGAAGAAGGGCTGCGACACGTCCGCGGATACAAGTGCATCCGCACCCGAATACCATCCGCGCGTACAGGGGCCCAACGAGCCGCATGCCGGCAATCCACTATTGCCTCCCGTACTACTACAAGTTCCACCCGTTGCGGGAGAACCTCCAGTCGGAGGCGAGCCACCGGTTGCAGGAGCTCCACCCGTGGAGGGAGTGCCACCCGATGCAACGGCTCCGCCCGTTGCGGGAGTACCGCCCGTTGCGACCGCGCCACCGGTTGCAGCAGTTCCACCTGTCGGGCGAGATCCGCC
Source organism: uncultured delta proteobacterium (assembly GCA_963819085.1). GTDB lineage: Bacteria > Myxococcota_A > Polyangia > Polyangiales > Polyangiaceae > FEN-1139. Next base: position 52,676 of record CAWFUX010000047.1, on the reverse strand, counting down.
CGTTGCGACGGCTCCACCGGTAACGGGCGAACCACCGGTTGCAACGCTCCCACCCGTTGGGCGTGATCCTCCTGTTGAAAAACTACCCCCCGTGCCCCCGGTTCCGCCAATTGAGCTAAGTCCGCCAGTCGATGCAACGCCACCGGTAAAGGCCGTTCCACCAAAACTCGTGCTTTGCCCACCACTCGGTTGGCCGCCAGAAGCGACGGGGGAACCGCCGCTGGATTGCAGTCCACCCGTTGATACGGAACCGCCAGCGGATTTCGAGCCTCCCGTAATCGTCGCGCCGGCAACCGCCCCGAAACCTCCATTGCCCTTGGTGCCGCCCGATGTGGACGCTCCCCCAACTATCGATGCCCCACCCGACGTCGAGCCACCCTTGGAGATGGCCGAGGTTCCTCCAGTATGAGTGCCACTATCATCACCCTGAGGTGCGCCACCCGCTGAACTCCCGAGACTGCCTTCGTTGTATGACGATAAAATACAGCCCGAAAGCGTCAAAGAGATTGTGAAGGCGTATGTGCGAAGCGGCAGTCTATTCATGATGGCTTGGGACCCCATCGTTTTCGCCAGGGATTCACGGCAAAGCGCTGCTATCGACGGATTGTACTCACTTAGGACCAACTCTCGCAAAGAGTGATTCTGATTTTCTAAGATATCCGAGATCGACCCACGAGGCAAGCTGAAGTCAAGCCTGGACGAATCATGCAACTTTAGCCTGGTTCGGAAGATTCACAAACACGGCGAGCGATTTTTTCGACAGTATGTTTACCAACATTCACACAAGATAAAATGTGGCCCGGCACCGTTGCAAAACGCATCAGTGCCGGACGGCGGACGTAAATGGGCGAAATTGTCTTCAATTACACACTGAATTGTCAGTCGGGTTGATGCCTTCGCAAGTGGATGCGCATGAGCCAACGCTCCCGCATGTAGCGCACGCTGCGATTGCGGCGGACGTGCAAGCAGTGTCATGCACGCCACAGCCGCAGTCGCACTTACTGTCAAACTGACTGGTCGCGACACACGTCCAGGTTCCCGCGTTGCACTTGGAATTGTCCGTGTCGGAAATCAGATCGCACGCGTTGGCGTCCGCGGATTGTGACGCACAGGAGCCTGCACCCTTGCAATTGGTTTCGCAGGCTGCGTGCCCCTGCGGCTTGCCTACGCAATCAAGGTCTTGTACTCCACACCCACAATCGCATTTGCCATTGTTGTAAAGCGCAGGATCGCAGCGCCAACCCGGCGGCGGATGCAAGATGCATTGTGAATTGTCGTCGGGTTGAAGCTCTGCCCCGGAAAAGTCGAGCGGATTACATGCTCCAGCCTGCGTGAAGAAGTCGCAGGAGTCGGTGGTGTTGTCGTCGCAGTCCGGATCCGGAATGCCGCAACCACAATCGCAAAGAGCTCCGTCCCGGTAGGTGTTGCTTGCACAGGTCCAACCCGGTGGTGCATTTGCGCAAGTGACCGCGTTTGGCGAAGTGCGCGGCGCAAAATCCAACCAGGGCAACCCTAACGACACGGGCACGCAGGAGCCAGGTAATAGGAAGGTATTGCACGAATTTACCGGGATCGTGGTGCCGGTTCCGCAATCCGGGTCAACCGCGCCGCAGCCGCAGTCGCAGCCGTCGCCGGCACCGTAGTGACAGGGTTCGCAAGTCCAGCCTGAAGGCACATTGTCGCTGCCTCCGGCGGGATTCGAGCAGGTGCCAGTTGCTCCACCTGTGCTCGTGTCACCACCCGTCGCGGCAGCTCCACCCGTCGAAGCCAATCCGCCCGTTGCTAAAGCGCCACCCGTTGCAGGCATTCCACCGGTTGCCGGCGCTCCTCCTGTTGCAAGCAAGCCACCCGTAGCGGGCAGCCCACCGGTTGCCGGCGTCCCTCCTGTTGTAATAGCCCCGCCTGTTGCGGGCATTCCGCCCGTAGCAGGCAGGCCGCCGGTTGCCGGTGAGCCACCCGTTGCGAGTGCCCCTCCTGTTGACATAAGACCGCCGGTCGCGGGCATTCCGCCCGTAGCAGGTGCACCGCCAGTCGCAGGTGCTCCTCCCGTTGCAGGCGCACCGCCAGTCGCGAGCGCTCCGCCCGTCGTTGCGGTTCCTCCGGTTGCAGGGGTTCCACCCGTTGCAGGCATTCCGCCCGTCGCGGTTCCGCCAGTCGCGAGCGCGCCGCCAGTTGCCGCCTGCCCTCCAGTAGTGAGTGCGCCGCCGGTGCTGGTCTGCGTGCTACCACCCGTCACACTACCCCCGGCAGCCTTGGAACTGCCACCCGTACCGGGACCCCCACCCGTGTGTAATGCGCCCCCCGCTGTCGTCGCGCCGCCAGCATTGGAACTTCCCCCAACACCGGCGTCCAAATCGCCAATATGAGGGTCCGTTCCCGAACAGGCCACGACCAAGACAAATGAACTCCACAAGGACGACGATCTAAAGCGCATGTCCCTCAGTCCTTTCTTCTGCTTCAAAGAACTAACAAATCTCTCCTGCTTTAGCAATCAATGAAATTGCCTAGTTCGTCTGATTTTTCGCTCGCCATTCAACGTCGGCGATAATTGTGCAGCGTGTGATTTCGCTGTGAGCAATGGGCTTTCCGTGCCGATGTGCCCATAAAAGTGGACAATCGCTATTCACTCTGCGCTGACACCTGCACACGGACAAGGCCCCTCCGAATTTTGAAATTAGGCTGGCTTGGTTTTTTGGCCACTCGCTCAAGGAAAACCTGGGGGCAAGGCACATCGCATTAGTCGATGTCCATGCTATCGCTGATTCCGTTTTTATGAAAGCAGCGCAGTTGTGCCCGGTTGTCGAACGGTGCGGGGGCTGCCCTTTGCTGATGCAAACCGCTGCGCAGGAGCGCGAAGCCAAGTCTTCGATGTTGGCGCAAATGCAATCGGAGTTGGACGCGACGGCGCCGCCCGCCGAATTAATTGCCGGTCAACAGCGAATTGGATATCGCAATCGCATTCGATTGCGCGTCGATGAACGCGGTCACGTTGGCTTCTTCAATGCAGAGAAATCACCCGAATGTTTGATTCTTCTGCCGGCACTGCGGCGCGTCGTAGCCAACTTGAGTGACTGGTCCGAGGCACACCGCGAGTTGTTGAAGCTCTACGCGCATCTCGAGGCCCGCGCTCCCGATAAAGAGGGGTACTCCGGCGTATACCTGGCTCGAAAGGACGTCAATGCTCCGACAAATTCCGCGATGCCCGAACTAGAAGCTTCATTCGAGAATCTACGCGTCGGCTCGGACAGCGATGCAGACATGCGCGAACAGTGCTTTTCGATCGACGGCGCGACGCACCAGCGTGTGCCTCTAAACGGGTTCTTGCAGGTAAACTTTGAAGTCAATCGCTTGTTGACCGAGCACATCGTCGAGGGTGTTCGAGCGCGAAGCCTGCAAAGCTTCGTCGATTTGTATTGTGGTTCGGGCAATTTCGCGCTGCCCCTGGTAAGGGCGGGGTTGAGTGGTTTTGGTGTTGAGCGTGTTGCGGCGTGTCGCTCGTCGGCAACGCGAGCGGCACGCGAGCAATCGCTGCAGCAGGTGCAATTCATCGATGGGGACGCGATTGAAACTTGCCGACATTGGCAGAAGGGCGGGCAACTCTTTGACGCGGTAATCATCGATCCGCCCAGGGCCGGAGTCCGCGAGGGATTGGACGTTGTAATGGCAATCGCTCGACGGGCGATCGTGTATTGTTCATGCAACCTTACGTCGCTGGCTAGAGATCTTCGGGTGCTGTTAAAGGCAGGCTGGCGATTGGATCAACTCACGGGTTTCGATATGTTTCCCGGTACTTTGCACTTGGAAACAGTTGCGTGGTTATTGAGAGATTAGGGGGCACAGGAAGATCGGAAGATCGGAAGATCGGAAGACCTGATATTATTGAGATGAAATCCTTCCGCCCCTTCTGCCCTTCCTGTGAGATCCAAAGGCCCCAGTTCGACAAATCAATTCAACAGAAGATGCGTCTGCTTCCAGGTGTCGTGCCCACCACGCAAGCCGCGAACCTTTGATTCCGTGCCGCCCAATCAAAAAAAGATCCTCTTGGCGGAATCATCTCCGCAATTCAGGGCAATAATTGGGGCCGCATGGTGACACCAGTGCGTAGCGAAATTACCGGTCACTGGGCTGATTTCGAAGGGGAAAATGTTCGGCCCTCTTGCTCGAGTCAGTCTAAAGATGTATCTATAGATATGTCTTTACGATGTATCGATAACGGGCATTGAAAGACCAGCGAGGTTCAAAAATCAGGCGAAGGACTAGCTCCAATGACACCGGAATCACATCTACGCGATTATTATCGACAATTTGGGCAGCGGCGCGGTCCCTGGGGCCGGGGTCCCTGGAGCCACTCCAGTGGCGCGGACAAGACTGGCTGGTGGGGCGATTGGTTCGGCGACCCACCGCCGCGGGCTGAACGGGGCGGCGTTCGCTATCTAGTGCTCGATGCCATATCGGATCGGCCGCGCCATGGATACGAAGTGATCTCTGCAATCGAGGAACGCAGCAAGGGTGGCTATCGGCCGAGTCCCGGTGTTATCTATCCCACGTTGCAGATGCTCGATGAGCTTCAGCATGCGCACGCGATTGAATACGAGGGTCGACGTGTTTACGAAATTACGGACGCGGGTCGCACTGATCTGGAGGCACATCGCGAAGAGGTCGATGACTTTTACGACCGCTTGCTCGATGACTCCTGGGAAAATCACATGGAGACTTTTGGTGAGGTCATGCGCCGGCTCGGTCATTTATTCAAGACATTCAAACGGGCCGCCAAGCGCGGGCGACTGTCTACGAGTACTATGACAAAGGTGCGCGAAATAGTCGATGAGGCTATTCATAAACTTGAACAACTCCTCGAAAAGGATACTTGAATAACTGACCGCTGAAGGCTCAAGACCCAAGGGGGTTCTGTCTGGTCGTTACTGCGCGCTCACCTCACTCATCCAACCTGATTTGTCGCTGACGCGACTTTTGACAAGCCAATTCAAGATCAACTCTTTCAGTGTCTCAAGAACTAATGGCGTAACGCTATGGCAATCATCGTCTCGATTCGCAATGCGACCAAAGACTATCGTCTTGGCAAAGTCATCGTCCCCGCTTTACGCGGCGTCTCGCTGCAGGTGAATTCCGGCGAGTTTCTATCGATAGCGGGGCCATCCGGCAGCGGCAAAACCACACTGCTGAATTTGATTGGCTGCGTTGATACGCCCACCAACGGCACCGTCGAGGTTGCCGGCCGCAATACGGCTGAGCTCGGCGAACGCGCACTAACCCGGCTGCGCCTTTACACGATTGGATTCATCTTTCAAAGTTTCAATCTGGTGGGGGTTTTGGACGTGTTCCGCAACGTCGAATTGCCGCTCTTGCTGCAGCGTACGCTGTCTTCGAAAGAGCGCGCCGAGCGCGTGCATGGCTTGCTCGATCGAGTCGGGCTAAAGGAATACTCCAGTCACCGTCCGAGTGAATTGTCGGGTGGGCAGCGCCAGCGCGTGGCGATTGCCCGTGCGCTGGTCACGCGACCTCAGCTGGTTCTGGCAGACGAACCCACGGCCAACCTCGATTCCGTCACTGGGCAGAATATCCTGGACTTGATGCGAGAATTAAACCACGCGGACGGCACCACCTTCATTTTCTCGACCCACGATGCGCGCGTCATGAGCTACGCAAACGCAGTCATCCGCTTGGCAGACGGCAAGCTCGCCGACACGCCCGAGGGCAGCCGCGCCACCGATGCCGAAGTAGCGGAATTGGGGCACCTTCGCGCGGGGGCTAGCCCGTCGTGAATGCATTTTGGGACACCCTGAAGGTGGTGGCACAGATTGCACTTCGCAATTTGTTTGCCAGCCGTATCAAGACCTTCATTGTCGGCGGCATCATTACCTTTGGTGCGTGGATCATCGTGATTGGGACTTCGCTGCTAGATAGCGTCGATCAATCGATGAGCCGCAGCATCACGGGCAGCATTGCGGGTGACATTCAGGTCTATTCGGCAGAATCAAAGGAAGAACTCGATGTATTCGGCGGCTTTGGCCCGAGCGGCAATGACATCGCGCCGCTAGCGGATTTTGCCCAAATACGTCAGACTCTCAGTACTGTTCCTAACGTGGCAGCGGTCGTCCCGATGGGCATCGACACCGCTACGGTGACCGCGGGAAATTCCGTCGATCAAGTCTTGGCGAAGCTGCGCGAAATCGCCGCCAAAATTCAAAACGGCGACAAGTCTCCCGCGACAGCAGCGGAATATGCATCGCAGAAGGACCACGTCCGCCAAATCGTGCGCGTTCTGCACGGTGACTTCGAAAACATAAAGAAGGTTCGTACTGACGCCAGCGACGTCTCGGAGGATCAGGCTTTCATCCAAAAGGCCTATTCGGAGGAGTTTTGGCGAGACTTCGATCGGGATCCCTACGCTAACCTGGAATTCTTGGAGAACCGCATTGCTTCCCTCGTCAGCGATGCCGACATGCTCTTTCTGCGTTACATCGGCACTGATCCCGCTGAATTTAGGCGCTCCTTCGATCGCATGACGATTGTTAAAGGTGAACCGATCCCCGAGGGCAAACGTGGGTTTCTGTTTTCTAGTTACGTCTACGAAGAGCAAGTCAAGCTGCGGACGGCCCGCACCCTCGACAAGGTGAAGGTGGCTCGCGACAATCGAAAGGAAAGGATTGCCAAGGAGCCGGAACTACAACGAATGATCAAGGAGAACGCCAATAACGGTCAGGAGATCCTCCTACAGTTGGATGGCGCAAAGACGGCCTTATTCCGAACTAAGCTCGGCGCATTTCTGCATTCTCAGCAAACGGACGTGGGGCAGCTCTTGGTCGAGTTTCTGACGATGAATGACGACAACTTCGAGGAGCGCTACCAATTCTATTATAAGCAGCTCGCTCCCTCACTGCAGCTGTACAAAGTGCGCGTTGGTGACACGTTGACGATCAAGGCGTATACGCGCAGCGGCTACGTGCAATCGGCTAATCTCCATGTGTACGGAATATTTGCGTTCAAGGGCCTGGAGAAGTCACCCCAGGCGGGCGCCATGAATATGATGGATCTCGTGTCATTCCGGGAGTTGTACGGTTACTTGACCGCAGATCGGGAAAAGGAGATTCGAGACCTTCGCGCCAAGTCGGGCGCAACCGACATTCAGCGCGAAAATGCCGACAGCCAACTCTTCGGTGCCGCTGGTAAGGACGACTCAACGGCGGGCGGTACGCCAACGCCGCCAAACAGCCCGAGCCTAGCCGATGAACTCTCGCAAATTGCTGGGAGTCGCCAACGAGGCCAGGCAATGGACGCTCCCTATGACCCTGCCCAGCTCGAACAGGGCGTCATTCTAAATGCGGCCGTATTTCTCAAAGATCCGAGAAAGCTCAGCAGTACTTTGGGCGCCATCGAATCGGCAGCGGCTAGGGACAAGGTCCCTCTCAAGGCGCTTTCCTGGCAAAAGGCCGTCGGAGTTACCGGGCAATTTACCGTGCTGATGCGCGCCGTGCTCTACACGGCAGTCATCATTATCTTCTTGGTTGCGCTGATTATCATCAATAACGCGCTGGTCATGGCCACCCTCGAGCGGGTGCGTGAATTCGGAACGCTGCGCGCGATTGGCGCTCAGCGCCGCTTCATCTGGGCCATGCTGGTGCTCGAGTCCGTGGTGACCGGCATCCTTTTTGGACTGCTTGGAATACTGCTCGGGAGTCTATTCGTGTCGTGGCTTGGCCACCGGGGAGTTCCGGCTTGGAATGACATCGTTACTTTCTTCTTCTCCGGCCCGCGCCTGTATCCTGAACTTTCGAGCAAGAATCTGGTACTCGCGTTAGTCATCGTCTTGATTGTCAGCATAGTCTCCAGCACCTACCCCGCGTGGCTCGCAATGCGCGTAAGCCCACGGCAAGCCATGCAATCTGAGGAATGATCATGTCATCGTTCTTTTTGGACTTACGGATCGCAATATTGAGCCTGTTCGAGCATAAGCGGCGAACGTTCTTGCTCGGCGCAGCCATCGCAACCGTGACGGGGCTATTGGTGCTTCTAAACGGCCTTTCCGCGGGGATCCGGCACACGCTAGTTGAAACGGCCACCACCATTTCTACTGGTCACCTCAATGTTGGTGGCTTCTTCAAGGTTACCGCGGGTCGGGCCGGGCCAATTGTCACCGACTACCTGAAGGTGCTCGAGGTCGTCAAGCGCGAGGTGCCGGAACTAGATTTTGCGGTGCCGCGAGGGCGCGGCTGGGGAAAAATTGTTTCAGATTCAGGCTCTACACAGGCTGGAATTGGCGGCATCGAAATTGGCAATGAGCGAGATTTCAAGAAAATCGTCCAACTATCGAGCGGCAGTTTCGAAGGTTTGGCAGAGCCGAATACGATCTTATTGTTCGAGTCGCAGATCAAGAAGCTGCAAGTCAAAGTGGGCGACGCTGTTACAATATCCGCCCAGACGCCGCGCGGCGTAGCCAACACCATCGATTGCCGAGTGGTCGCCATTGCCAAAGACATTGGCCTATTGAGCCAGTGGAACGTATTCGTATCTTCGGATTCGCTGCGCAGTTTGTACCAATTGCGGCCGGATGTTACCGGGGCCATTCATTTGCACCTGCAGCCGAATGCACTCAAGGATTTGCCCCGGTTGGCGGCGCGGCTTCGAACTTCGCTCGAGCACGCCGGCTACCGGCTAATGGAGCCCGATCCCAAGCCATTTTTCATGAAATTCCAATCTGTAGCCCGTGAAGACTGGACCGGGCAAAAGCTGGACGTAACAACCTGGGAAGACGAGCTTTCGTTCATGATGTGGACGCTCAAGGCACTCGACGGACTTACATTCATATTGATGCTGATACTGATGGGCATCGTGGTTACCGGCATCATGAATACGATGTGGATAGCTATTCGTGAACGCACCAAAGAAATTGGAACACTGCGAGCGATGGGCATGCAGCGCGGCAGCGTCGTAAGGATGTTCTTTCTGGAATCATTGCTGCTCGGGATCTTCGGAGGCATTGCCGGGGTGACGTTGGGCCTCAGCCTGGCGACGCTCCTCAACTCCGCTCATATTCATGTTCCGCTTACGGTTCAAATCTTTTTGATGTCCGACACGTTGCATCTGGCCGTGTTGCCAACCGCGATGCTAAGTGCGCTGTTGTTGGTTGCCGTCGTTACCGGAGCGGCCTCACTATTTCCTTCCCTGCGCGCTGCTCGGCTGAAGCCAGTTGACGCGATGTCACATTTTGGATGAGGTTACTATGACAAAGAGATTCATTCGTTTGCTCGTCGCCGCTACACTGGTGAACCTGTTCGGCTTCTTCACTTCCGCTGTGGCGCACGCGGCGCTCAGCAAAGATCAGCTGGTAGACATTCTCAAGGTGGTCGATGATCGGCAGCGCAACCAGGGTGATTGGCGCTCGAACGTCTACATCGAACAGAAGGAAAAGGACAAGGTCGCTGTCGTTTATGACGCGCTGGTGTTTCGCCGCAGCGCCGATCAGAAGTTCATGATTATCTTCACGAAACCGAAGGCCTCGCAAGGTCAGGGGTACCTTCGCGTTGACAAGAATCTTTGGTTTTACGATCCATCGGTCGGTAAATGGGAGCGACGCACCGAGCGTGAGCGGATCGGTGGCACTAATTCACGTCGCTCCGACTTCGATGAATCGCGCCTGGCCCAGGAATATGATCCCGAAGACAACGGGGAAGAGAAACTTGGAGTCTATTCGGCCCAGTTGTTGACACTCAAGGGGAAGCCCGGTCTCGATCTTGCGTTTCCCGTCATCAAGTTGTGGGTCAACAAGGAAACGAAGAACGTGCTCAAGCGCCAGGAGTTTGCACTATCCGGACGCCTGCTGCGAACATCGTATTATCCGAAGTGGAAGAAGATCTTCAGTGAGTCCCGCGGCATGGACATCTGGTACCCGCAAGAGATTCGATTCTACGACGAGGTAGAGAAGCAAAACTCGACGTTGATTCTGATAAAATCAGTCGATTTGCACGCGCTAGAAGCGAATTTGTTTACCAAGGCGTGGTTGGAAAGCAAATCGCGGTAACTTTCGGGTATGGCAAACTGGCGAACTCTTGATTAGGTCCAATCGTTGTCGAAACATTTGCAATGTCAGCGCGATTTCCTCGATACTCCGAGACATATTTTCCGAAATGAGGGCGAATTGCACGTGCGATACCGCTCGTCACACTTGAGAACACCATGATTTTGTGCCCGAGCGTCAGAAGGCAAGCATGAGATTTATTGCGGCAATCATATTTGCGGCAACGAGCATTCCATTGGTTGCTATCGCTCAAGATCGGCCCAACGAAGCCGAACTCTTTGGTGCAAGCCCGACCGAAAACAATAGCCCGCCTTCTGCACCGCCCGCTTCGACGGAAAGCCCGAGCAAGGAAGCGCCACCTTCGACGCCAGCAGGTCCCACTGCCGCTCCAGCGGCGCAAACTGCCCCGCCTCAAGTGCCCGGACAAGTGCCTTCTCAGCCTGCGGTGGCCTCAACTGCCACCACCTCGTCCACTTCTGCAAAGGAAGGCGCGCGAGATTCCCAAATCCTGGGCTCCGGCGAGGCTGCCCCAATGTTCACCGAAGAGGCAGCCCCTGACGACCCGTTGAAACTGGGAGGGCAGCTTTACCTTCGTACGCAGAGCACCGCGTCGCAAGGGCAGAAGTTCACGGACTATTCGTTTAGCGCGCCTTCACTGCTCGACGTGTACCTCGACGCGCGCCCCAATGAAAGAGTTCGAGGATTCGTCCTCGGACGGATGCTTTACGATCCAACGCTACCCGCAAGTGGAGCGACCACCAACTACAACGCCCCCGTCTCGGCTACCGGAGGAACCTCGGGGAGCCAATCACTATCGTCGTTGTTTCAACAGCAGACGCGAGATCCCAAGGTTTACCTGGACCAGCTGTGGATAAAGTTCGATATCGGACATCAGCTCTTCGTCACGGCAGGCAAGCAACATGTCCGTTGGGGCACAGCTCGTTTTTGGGCGCCAACGGACTACTTGCATCTGCAGCCAAGAAATCCCTTGGATGTCTTCGATGCCCGCACGGGAACGACGATGGTGAAGTTGCACTTGCCCATCGAATCTCGGCAATGGAATTTTTATGCTTATGGCATCACGGAAAAGCGAGAGGCAACCCCGACGCTCGGTAGTCTAGCCGGAGCGGCGCGTGCCCAATTCGTAGTGGACACAACCGAGCTAAGTCTTGGAGTCTATGGGCAACGCGGCAAAAAGCCTAAGTACGCTGCCGATCTCTCGACGGGCATCGGTGATTTCGATTTGTACGGCGAGTTAGCCCTTCGGTATTTGGATGACATCGACCGCGTGCGTTACGATCCTAGTGCAGTCGCCGACCCCAATTTGTCCATAACGCAAAATGTAGATTCGATTTACCCGATTTATCGGCATGAAGGGATTCGCCCTCAAACTGTCGGCGGTGTGAATTACTCGCGCAAGTACAACGACAATGACATGTTCACCGTGGGCGCCGAGTATTTCTACAACGGCCTCGGATACCATAGCCCAACTGTGTACCCCGGATTGGTGCTACCACATTCGGTGCCTCTTTCCGATTCGGCGAACTTCTTCTACTTAGGCAGGCACTATGCGGCGCTATACATCACCTTCCCTGCGCCCTATTCACTTGATAACCACACGTTCACGCTTTCGACGATCGGCAACTTGTCCGACAAATCCTTCATCACCCGCCTCGACTATTCGCTAATCCTTTTGACGCACATTCGATTCGAGGCATTCGTATCTGGCCGCTACGGCGATGAAAACGGCGAGTTCCGCTTTGGCATACATAATCTAAACCTGGGTGGCAACTATGTCTTCAACCGAGCGCCAGCCTTCATGGACTTTGGAGTGGCGCTGCGCGTGGCGATTTAGCGCTCGAAGCACGGCCTGAGCAACGGTTCTAAATGCCACCGCAGCGGGGTTGGCCTGAAGGTATAGATGCTTCAAAGGCCGCGCAACGGTTGGGCGTGGACCTTCGTAGCTAACACTTCACGTGCGCGTGCCGCAACGGCCAAAACCAAGTGCCCGAGTTTAGGATGCTCGGGTTCGATATCGGCGCGGAGGCCGTGAAAAGCGAGGCGCTCGGTCGTCAAGGGGCCAATTGATGCGATCACGATGTTCTCAATCATCGCTTGCCGCAGAGCCCTATCCAGTGACAAGCGACTGGCAAGCTCCATCAAGTGATCCACCTGCACGCCCGTCGTAAAGCACGCGACGCGCACCGTGCCCGCGATGATTGCCGCGACTGCCGACTTGAGGGGTTCCAGGTCGTTTGGCATTGTCCACCCGTACAAGGCAACTGTGTCCACACTCTTAGCCTGAGCGGACAACGCTTCGACCAATTCGGGATTAGGCCTACCGTACTCTTGCACCCAGATCCGCTTGTTTTTGCCGAGTTCCTGTTCTTGAAAAGTCGTCACGATATCTCTCCAGGTGTTCGGCTCCGCAACGACGATATCGGGTTTTATTCCGTATTCCTTGAGCGCAGCAACCGGCTTCGGCCCGCGGCACACCAGCCGCACCTGCTTTAACTCGGATAGAACTCCTGACCGATCCCAACGCGTGCAGAGCACCTCGATGAGCATGCGTGTGCCGACGCCCGTCAACAGTACGAGCACGTCACACTGATTGCCCATCAATTGCTCGCCAAATTTCAGGGCTGATGCCTGATCAGCGAGCGGTACCTCTTGAATTGCTGGAGCCGAGATGACGGTGGCCGCGTGCCGCTCGAATAGGCGCCTCGCCTCGTTTCCCATCCGAGCTTCGAATGTCACGACACACCAACCGGCTAGAGACTGTTGATTCGTTTGGACGGCGCCTGAGTCATTTTCCACGGTTTCGCAATTTCCTTGTCGGTGGTTTCTCGATGCGTTTCAAACCGACGCAATCATCCCGATTGCCAGTCCGAACTCGACATTTGACGGCCCTGCTGTATGACGACAAGTGTCAATCATGATCCAAACTGCCGCCTCACAGCCGGGAGCCCAAATACCGCAGAATGACGCGCCCAAATGGGGTTCCGTGGCATTAGTGGGCGCTGGGCCGGGGGATCCGGAATTGCTGACACTCAAGGCCGTTGATCGTCTGAGCAAGGCCGATGTCGTCGTCCATGACGCGCTCGCTGCGCTTGAGGTTCTTACGCGTCACGCGCCCAACGCGAAATACATCAATGCCGGAAAGCACCGCGGCAAAGCGTTGCTTTCGCAACCCGAGATCAATGATCTATTGGTGACCCTGGCCAAGTCGGGGCTGCGCGTCGTTAGGCTCAAGGGGGGCGATCCGTGCATCTTTGGCCGTGCACAAGAGGAGCAACTTGCACTGCAGGAAGCGGGCATTGAATTCGAAATCATCCCCGGGGTGTCGAGTCTCGCCGCCGTGCCAGCGGCCGCTGGGATAATCGTGACCGACCGTGATGTAGGTCGCTCGCTGGGCGCCTATAGCCTGCATAAGCGCGACAGTCAGTTCCCAGATGATCTCGAATGGGAACGCATGGCCAAGGGTCCCGACACTTTGATACTATTCATGGGTCGCTCAATCCTGCGCGAGGCGAGCCAGCGACTGATCCAGCACGGCAGGGACGAAAATACTCCCGCGGCCTTGGTGGTCAATGGGACACGTCCCGATCAGCAGGTTGCAATCGGGACGCTGCGGACGTTGGCTGATTCGGCTGAAAAACTTACCGTTTCCGGGCCGGGGCTCATAGTTCTCGGGGAGGTGATTCGACGCAATCGCGAATTTGCAGAAATAATCGACGCCGCCGCGCGAATCACCTGAGCGATTTGCGGCGTCCCCTATTTCCCTTGATTCGAAGGGCAACCCCGCCGTAGTGTGCGGCCCGCAATCTGGTCCACTGACTCGGTGACCGGCAAACGGAGGAGAAGCCCCCGCATGAGCAACGAAAATCAGAAACTCCCCTATCTAGAGCGAGTTTGTTACGGGTTCGGCGATCTGGCGTCCTGTCTCTTCTGGATGACGATCACGTTCTACCTGCTCTTTTTCTACACGGACGTTTTCGGCCTATCCGCCGCGGCCGCTGGCATCATGATCGGCGTATCCCGGCTGCTTGACGCGCTTTTCGACGTCATCATCGGAATGATTGCGGACCGGACTTCGACTCGCTGGGGCAAATTTAGGCCGTACATTCTTTGGTGTGCAGTGCCGCTTGCAATCTCCGCTGTTCTAGCGTTTAGCACTCCGGCATTTGGTGGCACGGCCAAGATTGTTTACGCCTACGTTACGTTCGTCGTGTTCATGTTCCTCTATTCGGCCGTTAATATTCCCTATACCTCGCTGCTCGGTGTCATCAGCGGCGACCCAATCGAACGCACGAGCGCCTCGTCTTTCAAGTTCGTGGGCGCGTATCTCGGCGGTTTCATCGTCTCGGCAACCGCGCTGCCGTTCGCTGCACACTTTGGCCACGGCAACGCCCCCAAGGGTTGGCAGGCGACCTTGGCCATTTACGGCGTTGCCGCCGTTATTCTGTTTTTCATCACCTTCATGATGACGAGGGAGCGGATCCAGCCAATTGCCAAGGAAAAGACGCCAATCAAGGACGACCTACGGGACATTACGCACAATGTGCCGTGGATGGTGTTGTTCGCTGCGACAATCCTATTCATTCTGTTCGTGTGCATCCGCCTCAGCGTCACCGCTCACTACTTCAAGTACTTTATCGGTGAACAAGAGGTCTCGCTCTTCGGCACCACTCACAAGTATGGGTTCGAGGTTTTGGCCTCGGCGTTCAACACCGTCGGCCAGAGCATGTCCCTGGTAGGTGTCTTACTCGTTCCCTGGTTCGCCAAGTGGTGCGGGCGCAAGCGTGCGCTCATCATCCTGCTGGTTGCATCGCTATTTTCGACGGGAATTTTCTACGTTTTCAAACCCAATGACCTCGTTCCAATCTTCGTTTTTCAGGCGATTGGCTCTCTCGCGGGCGGCCCCATTTCCGCCCTGCTCTGGGTTCTCTACGCAGACACAGCGGATTACTCGGAGTGGAAGACAGGCCGACGCGCCACCGGGCTCGTCTTTTCCGCATCCATCATGTCGAACAAGATCGGCTGGACCGTGGGAACCGTCATTGCCGGGTTGATTCTTGCAACAACCGGATTTGCGCCCAACGTCGCGCAAAATATCGATGTCCGCAACGGCCTCAAGTCCATGATGAGTGTGATTCCGCTGGCGGCAGGGATAATTACCCTGATTATCCTAATGTTCTTTTACAAGCTCGACGAGCCGTTGATGGCAAAGGTGAAAGCCGAGCTCGATGCGCGCCGCAAGGAGCAGGAAGACGCGCAGGCCAAAGAATTATTGGCGTAGTTATCAACGCGCTAGCGCCTAGCAACACAACATACCCACCCGGGATTTCCCTGAGAGTTCGCGTTGACCTTTCAAAGGCGCAATTAGGGGTTAGGGCCTGGTCTGGGCCAAGTGAAATTACCGGGCCTGAAGTCCCGCCCCAGCGGGGAGGGATTTAGGGAGGGGAGAAAAAATCAGCGAAGCGCAGCGCTGGCTGCATCCGACATCAATTGCGTCATTCTGCGGGCAAACCGGGCCGGATCCTCGAGCGGGCTCCCCTCGGCTAGTAGCGCTTGATCGTAGAGCAATTCGACCCAATCGACGAGCTTGGGCGACAGCGGCTCAACCATGTGCAGATTGCGCAATTGGCCGATCAACGCGTGCTCGGGGTTGACCTCGAGAATGCGCTTCACTTCAGGCACGTCCATTTGCCTCGCCTTGAGCATGCGCTCTAGGTAAGGCGGCAGCCCGCCGGAAGGCACGACCAAGCACGTGGGCGAATCCGCCAGGCGCTTTGAAATTCGAACCTCTCCGACTCGATTGCCTAGTACCTCTTGAATCTTGGCAAGCAAGGGTTCAGAGGCCTTGGCTTCTGCTTCGCTGCTTGAACTCTTGTCGCTGTTCGGCAGTTGGAACTCGGCTGCCATCACATCGACAAGCTTCTTTCCGTCAAACTCGCTGAGATTCGATATTGCAAACGGGTCAACGGGGTCGGTGAGAAAGATGATCTCGAAGCCCTGGCTCTTGATGTTCTCGAGCTGTGGACTCGCCGCCAACAGTGCCCGCGTGGGTCCCACGGCATAATAGATATCCGTCTGACCTTCCTTCATCCGAGAGACGTAGTCCTTGAGACTGCAAGGTTCGCTTTCCGACGATGTCGCAAAGCGCAATAGGCCGGCAATTCTTGTCTTCTCCTCGGGGTCGAAGTGCAGCCCCTCCTTGAGAACCGGGCCAAAGGACTCCCAAAACGATTTGTAATCATTCGGTCGATCATTCGCGAGCTCTTCGAGCATGCTAAGGCCGTGGTTGACGACTTGCTTGCGAATCGTGCGAACGATGCGGGAATCCTGCAGAGTCTCGCGAGAAACGTTCAGCGGTAGGTCCTCTGAGTCAACTACACCCTTGATGAAACGCAGCCACTTTGGCAGCAGTTCCTCACAAGCCTCCATCACGAGCACGCGCCGCACGTGCAGGCGCACACCATGTTTGGAACTGGGGTCAAACAGATCGAATGGCGGATTTTTCGGCAAATAGAGCAGACCGGTAAATTCCTGCGTGCCCTCGATGTGGAAGTGGTGCCGTGCGACCGGGACCTCCCAATCATGGGTCAGGTGCTTGTAAAACTCGTTGTACTGCTCGTCGGTGACGTCTTTGGGTTGTCGCTGCCAGAGCGCGCTGGCACGATTGACAACCGAATATTCCAGTGCCTTTTCGGGCTGAACCAATGCCAGCTCAATGGGGTAATTGATGTAGTCCGAGTAGCGCTGGATCAGGTTGCGCAATCGAAACTCTTCGAGGAATTCCGCGGAATCCTCGCGTATGTGCAAAACGACGCTGGTTCCCTGAGTTTCCCGGGTTGCGGGCTCCACGGTAAAGTCCTGCTTACCGTCGGAAGACCAACGGAATGCTTCCGTCTTTCCCGCTTCGCGGCTCGTCACTTCGACCGTATCGGACACGAGAAATGCGCTGTAAAAACCGACCCCGAATTGCCCAATAAGTTTCGGGGCATCCGTTCCACTTGTTTGTGCGGCTTCAATTCGCTTGGCAAATTCCCGGGTGCCGCTCCTGGCAATCGTGCCCAGGTTATCGGCCAATTCGCCCTCCGACATGCCCACGCCGTTGTCCGAAATGGTCACGGTCTTGGTCGCCGAGTTCAACCAAGATTTGAACCTTCAGCGCTTCACCGGTAGCCATGAGCTCGGGGTTGCTGATGGCCTGAAATCTCAGCTTATCGAGGGCGTCGGCACCGTTGGAAACCAATTCACGCAGAAAAACTTCTTTGTGGCTGTAAAGCGAGGTGACAACCAGCCGAAGTACTTCGGCCACTTCAGCCTGAAAGGCATGTCGAGTCGATTCAGTCATAATTGCGCCTGCAAATTCATCATCTTGCTGGCCGTGTCAAGGCCTTATCGGGCACCTTGTCCGTAACACTCGTTCAGGTCCCGTAACTCCGCGAAACGTCGTCAGTGCGGGCCTGCTCGGGTGGCACCGACGCGGACGACGCCCCAACAGGACCAGACTTGTACGCTTTACGCCTTTTAGATACTCGTACCCTTTGCGACGTCGTATCCCGCGGTCTGAGCCGCGCCGTCGGTCGGCGTGTAATCCCATTGCAGGGTGGTCGAATTGAATGAAACCTGTTCTGTTGGCCCGTTGTCGCGCGTTGGCCCCTTGTCGCCGACGGGGCCTTGAGGTCCTGCGGGACCCATCGGACCCGGGTTGCCACCACAGCCGCTGCCTGCGCCAGCGAAGTTCTTGACCTGGCTGGCTGTCATATTGTTTAGGTTGAGAACGTTGGGTGTAAATGAGCAGTTCGCTAGGCTGGGCGTCAACGAATACGACCCGGTGCCAAGCCCCGAAAAAACGTAATGACCTGCCGAATCAGTGAATACCGACTGTGATGCAGCACCCGTAAGCTGAATTTTCACGCCTGCCACCGGATGGCTCACGGCGTCGGTAACATTGCCGGAAATTGTGAGTGTTCCCACTGCAGCCGCTTGTGAGTGAGCGCGCGCCTCTTCGGGGCTAGCTCCACTGGCGCAGGCGCTGACTGCCAGCAGCAGTGGTAGGGCAAGCCACCTTAGCTTTGACGATGAAATTTCACTCGCATTGCTAGGATTGGTTGAAAAAGCGAGACTGCGTAACTGCGTTATTGGCAACATTGAACGCTCCCTGCCTGAAACGGACCCGGAACCGCGATACGAGAAATACCAACCTGGTCCCGCACTTAAGGCGCAGAACCGGTTCATGCCCATCGAAGCATCGTCCGAATAGTCCGAACGCAATTTCAACTCAAGGCATTCTTTCGGCCTGTGTGCCCTGGATGAGCTGACTCTTAGTCAAAAATTGCCCGCCCCTACGGAACGACCTGGCACTTCTTCACCTTGGCCACCGGCACGTCCTTCTCCTGACCCCAGGCTGCACTCCTTTGAAAGCGCACTACGACAGTCCGAAGCCTTCCTAGATTCGCAAGGTTGCAGTTCAGGGTGACGCGCGCATCACTGCCAGTTTGCCGTGCGCGCTGAAGCCAAGCGCTGACGTCCGGGTCCTCGAATACGCCGCTCAGCAAGAGTAACTCGCGACTAGTAGACACGTAGGGACGCAGGGGCTTTGCCACTGCCTGCGGTTTGCCCGCGGAATCAAACGCACATTGTGTATCGTCAAAGCGCACGCCGCTCGAACAATCCAAATTGACAGCGTCAGGGGGCACCACGGTAATTGAGATCGATTCAGCGGACGCTGACGGCCGGCCTCGTCCAAATGACAGAAGTAAGCTGGCTAGTAGCACAGCCGTCCCCGCTACCCACCAGGGGTTCCAGTTCTCACGCGAACTCATCGCCACGCCCCCCAGAATAGGCGCGCGTTCACCGCGGCTTCCGAAGTTTCCATGGATGACCAAATCGGCGCGTAAAATGCCGCAACCACCAGAACGACACTGACGAATATCATCGCATCGATCGGCTTGCGCTTCCTTAGCCAATCAACAAAGCCGGCCAATAGGATAATGATCGCCACGTACGCTGGCAAGAAGTGATAGATATACGAGTCACGGTGAGACATTACCCAAGGTGCAATAAATCCCACACAACCGGCGAGCAACACAAGCACTGCACGCCCCTGGTCTTGTACGAATGTCACGACGCCTGCCGAATTCGAAGTGTTCGTTGCGTCAACATTGGGTGATGCTACCGCAACTACACCTTTGGCAAGGATAGTGACGATTGACGCGATAGTGAGCAATACTCCGGGCCACCAGAGCGCAAGGTTCCCCAGACCCGACAATACCCTGACCACACCCAGATTTCTTGCGTAGCTCAGCATTGCCGGCCGGGTCGGTATTGCCCAAGTGATCCAACCGGAAACCCACGGGTTCTTCATGTCCGTGAGGCCCGCATGGTGGTCGAGCAACCGCTGAGTGTCGCGAACGACATCCACGGGCGTTGCCGATTGGAGCGCCAGCGTCAGACCCCGCGAGTACTGGATGAAATAGCAGAGCAAAGCGGTCACGCCGAACAGGGCACACAATGAAAACAGCCTTCGCCGGGGAACCTTAGCGAATGCGAGTGCCGTGATTATCGGAAGCGCTACGGCTATCCCGCTAAATTTTGATGCTTGCGCTAAGCCCCAGTAACGCCCCCGCCGCTATTGCAGTCCAAGCATTTACGGTGAACGTCGATATCAGCAGCGTCATCGCTAGACCTGCCGCCAAAAAGCCATCCAGCAAGGCCGCCCGCGAATAGGCGATCAAGAAACCGTCCACACTCAAAAAGGCCGCGGCTAGCCAGCCCGCGCCGGAACTTCGAAACAATCGGCTCGAAGCAAGGCCGCCGCACACAATTGTGAGAAATCCAAAAATCAGCGAGGGAATTCGCCAGCCAACGGAGTTGTCTCCCAACATCTCGATTGACTGCGCAATAATCAATTTTCCGAGTGGCGGATGGTCGTTCCAATCGGCCTTGTTGTGGATATAATTGCGCGCGTTTTCGACGAAGTGATGCTCGTCGAACATAAATGAGTCGGGATATCCAAAGGCATGAACGCGCAGAACAATCCCTAACAGGAGCATCGCCGCGATGAGGATTCCAAGGGGCCGAGGGCGAAGCAACGTCATGAGTAGTTTACCCGCGGCGGAGCATAGGCCGCCGCGGCGACGAGGCCAATCGACATCAATCTTGGCGTCCACCAAACGAGGCGGCTGGTGGCGCTTGTCGGTCAGAGCGCCGGAATCGCCCCGGTGAGGTTTTGGCCGATTTTCAGGGAAACTGACCGGAGTTCGGTGCCCGCCGTGGCAAGTCCGCTCGGCAAGTTTTCATTGGTTACCCGAAACGGTTGGAGCTCACTATACTGCTCTCTCACGGATGAACGTGGCCCCAAGTTTTCTCGCCGTTTGTCTCAACCCGACGCTGCAAAAGACGCTCGTCTTTTCTTCGGTCCGCGCTGGGGATGTCAACCGCTGCCTGAAGTCTCGCCTCGATGCTTCGGGAAAAGGTGTCAACGTGGCGCGCGTGCTGGTTCAATTGGGCGAGAGCTGTACGCACTTGACGCACGCAGGGGGACAATTTCGCCGCACGTTCATCAACCTAGCTCAACAGAGCGGCGTATCACTGCAGGCAATTGATTCAAGAAGCGACATCCGGTTTTGCACCACTATGATCGAGCTCGAGTCAGACACTACGACCGAGCTCATCGAGACCTCGGAGCGGGTCTCCGAATCCACCGAGGCGCGCGTGCGAAGGGCTTATAGTTCCCTGGTCAAGCTCCACGAGATGGTGGTGATCTCCGGCACCAAAGCCGCGGGTTATTCCGAGCAGATTATTCCTGATATGGTTATGACGGCACGGAATCAAGGGTGCCGTGTCATTTTGGACGTGCACGGTACCGATCTGATAAAGAGTCTCGAGTTCAAACCGGAAGTGATAAAACCCAACTTCTCGGAATTCGCGGCTACGTTCGAACCGGACTTGATCGACAGCAAGCCCTCTGATCCAATTGCCGTCGGGCGTATCGAGACGCGCATGCGCCAATTGTCCGAGACATATGGTTGCGCTTGCGTAGTGACTCGAGGTAACCGGGCAACGCTAGTCAGCCAAAGTGGCGAGGTGTGGCAACAGCCACCCGAGCCACGTGACGTTGTCAATCCGATTGGTTCGGGGGACGCGTTCGCAGCCGGCCTGGCCTCGGCCCTGGCCCGGAAAAACTCATTGCGCGATGCGGTCGCCGAGGGAAACCGCTGCGGGCTACTCAATGCCCAACAATTGGCACCCGGGAACCTCGGTCAGTCGAATGTGCCCGTCGCCAAGCGAAATTGAGCGACCTTAGGGGGTGTCCCGGGCTCGTGAGACATTGGCTCATTTGAACTTCACAGGAAGGACGGAAGAGCGGAAGGACTTGGGGTGATTGGACGTGAGCCTTGGGACACCCCCTAGTCCAATGACGGTAACAAGTCCTCAGGTAGGGGACACAATTGCCCTTCATCGTCAATCGTTACGACCGTTGCATCGGCTACGAAGATTGGCCGCTCACTACCGCGCTGAAATACCTCGTGTTTGAAGGAGACTCGATATTCCGAACCGCGATCGGCGCGCGATTTTACCTCGAGTTCGTCGTGCAGCCGTGCGGGCTTGTGAAACCGCAAATGCATGTCGAACACGACGAATAAGCAACCTTGCCTTTGCATCTCGCCGAGCAAGTAGCCGCATTGGGCCAACATGTCCGTGCGCGCCCTTTCGCAGTACTTCAGATAGTTGGCATGATACACGATTCCGAAGGCATCCGTATCTTCGAGGTACACTTTGACCGACAGGCTATTTTCTATCATATCGAGGGACGGATACTAACGCTATTGGCCAGGGAATACGACCGTCTTATGTCACGCGTGCAGGGCTTTTGACCCTGCGCGCGTTTGGCTTGAAATTGCCGCAGAAGAGCGGTGCTAGGCCGCCGCTAGGACGGATGTCAGACTTGCCTCCAGCAGGTCAATCGCTGCGTCGACCTCGGCAGCAGTGACGCGAAGTGAGGGCATAAAGCGAAGAATGGCTGGGCGTGCCGCATTGACAATCAAACCATTTTGCAAACAGGCATCCCTAACCGCAAACGCAATTTCGCTGCCAAGATCGACCGCCCACAGCAGACCCTTGCCGCGAACTTGCTTGAAATTCATGCGCGCGGCAAGCTGATTGAGCGCATACTCCAGGTGCTCACCGACTCGGGACACGTTCGCCAAGAAGTCTGCTTGGCACACCACATCGAGCACTGAATTGGCCACGGCCGTACCGAGCGGGTTGCCGTTGAATGTGCCGCCTTGATCCCCGTAGTCAAAACAGCAGGCCTTGAGCGCTGCTAGCGTTGCGGAAATCGGAAACCCCGCACCTAATCCCTTGCCGAGGGTTAAAATGTCCGGGAGTATCCGCTCTGCCTGGTAAGCGAAAAGAGTTCCTGTGCGAGCGATTCCGGTTTGAATCTCATCGAGGATGAGTAGCACTCCCGAATCGTCAGCGAGTTGTCTCAATGCCTTGAGGTACCCCTGCGGCGGTACGACTACCCCAGCTTCGCCTTGAATCGGTTCGACCATGATGGCCACAGTATGCGGCGACATCGCTTGAGAGACCGACGCTACGTCGCCAAAGGGGACCTTGCGAAAGCCTGCGAACACCGGGGGAAACAGGGCGTCCCAGCCAGGTTTACCGCTCGCCGCCATCATGGCTAAGGTTCGACCGTGAAACGAGTCGTGAGTGGTAATGATCTCGTATGCCCCATTTTTGGCGACTTTTCCCCACTTTCGCGCAAGCTTGACAGCGACCTCATTGGCCTCGGCCCCGCTGCTCGAAAAGTGGGCCTGGTCGAGCCCGGTCAGTTCCGTTAGGCGCGCGGCGAGCCTCAACTGCGGCACGTTGTGAAATGCCGGGCTTGGCGTGACCAAGAGTTCAGCCTGTTTGGCGACGGCGTCGCGCAATTCAGGTGAACTGTGGCCCAGGGCATTGACGGCCCAGCCCTGAACGAAATCGAGGTATTGTTTGCCATGGTTGTCCCACAAGTGGGACCCCTGCCCCTTGACCATGATGAGGTTGGGCCTGGGTGTTACTTTTATCAGATGCTTGTCGTCGATTGGGTTCATCGGTCATCTCCTTTCGGGGCGACCTCCGACTACAAGCCGATGCCGCCCAAGTTGCTTCGGGCGGACTGCGTTCTCGTACGGTTACCTAATGACGAGTCACGCTTCCGCCGCGCTTTGCGGCGCGACGTGCAGCGGCGAGCGAGGCCCTAGAACTCGTCATGGTGCAAATATTCTTTTACGGGCTAACTGAAATGTCAAGCATCCGCGGAATTTTTAACGGGCGCCGCCTAGGACGCGATACGTTTCTCCAACCGGAATTCCCCTTTGATAAAGTACTCTGTGGCTATGCGGGCCGGAGAATTGATGGAGGCGGCGCACCCCTGGCGGAGAAGGGCATTGCCTGCGTTCCTTTTGTGGGTTTTCACCACGGGTTGCGCGCATCCGCTCGCGGACAAGTCCGCTCAATATGCCTCTTTGGGGCGAAAAGCGGCGCTAGCACTACAACCGCTTGCGTCCCTCACCCGGCGAACCTGCACGCAGAGCGCCCGGACGGAATTCGTTCAGCAGCGCCTGCTAAGACTCGAGGCCGAGTACTTTGGTAAGGCACTCGATACAAAGTACTACGTTGACGAGGCTCACTGGCTCGACAAGACCCCGGCTATTTCTGGATCCCTGACTTGGGAAGCTTACTGCAGCGAAATGGACGCGAGCGCATCGGCGTTCCGCCTCGGGTTGGATTCGCTGTCAGCCTACGCAGACTCAATTGGCACTCTCTCAGACCTTAGGCGCGGCATTACACCCGATTGGGGCGCACTCCTATCCAGCGCAGAAGCGATTCAGCACGGACTGGCAAGGCCCAATGGTCGCTTCATGAAATTTGTGGCTCCAATGGCCAATCCGATTAAGGAGCTTGCCAACCTCTGGCTGACTCGCAAGGCCGAGACATCCTTGGTGTCGTATCTCGTGCAGGCACAGCCCGTGATTACCGGGTTGATCGGGGCGATGCAGCAATACCTGGGCATCGTGTCGGAGGAACTTGAAACGCTAAAAACGCGGCAGTCAACGCTGATTCAATCACTGGAACACGTAGCAGGGCTAGGCGGGAAATTCGAACCAGCGCGCGGCCTTTCGTGTCACTCTGCAAGTGCTCCTTCGCCGAGTCCCGCCACGTCGGAATCGGTGAGCCTCATTACTCATTTGTGCGAGCAAACGGCGTTGCAACAAAAGCAAATCGACGCGCTCGCCGTAATACTTCTCCACGACAATGCCCAAGCGCTTACGGCGACCACACAACTCGACCTGACTACGATAGAACTGTACAAGGCAGCGCTAAATGCCTTGTTGACGGCGCAAACTCAACTGTCGGCAGCAGCTCGAACGATGGATGATTCGAACCTAAGTCGAACTAGCCTTGAACTTTCGCACTTGTCCCAGGCGATCGAGAGGCTCGCGGGCGCTCAATCTGAAAGGACAGGATACTGATGGACCTCGTCGAAGCACTGGCCTCGCTGGAACAAACGGTAACCCTTTGGTGCATGAGCGTAAATGCCTCGAACGAGGCGGACGCCGCGCAATTTTCCGAGATTCTTGCATTGCGTGAGCATATTTCGAGCGCGCTTGAGAAAATCGAACTTACCCGCGCAAAATGGGCAGCCGAGGACCTTACCGGCCCGATTCAGCAGGTCAATCGCCTAACATCTGAGATACAAGACACTGAACGCGAGGCGAGCCGCGCCCGGGACATTATGGACAAGGTAACCGGCGCGCTCGGCATTGCAGCCAAGGCCGCAGGTGCATTAAATCTCTAACTGGGCGAAGTGGCCCAGACGCCCGTTGCCTCGGGCATCTTGATGCGCGTGGGCACGACGATCATGGGAGCCCCGAGCCGCTGCAGGCGACGCTCAACGGCGTACGCCGTATCGTTGTGCAGTAGCCGCATGGCCACATCGTCACGGTCGAAGACAATTTGCCCCGCGACGAAGAGCGCACCGGGGCATTCATCAATCAGCGGTCTTGCTATCTTTTCGGCCGCGGTTGGCACGTCGGTGGCTACGCTCATGCGGCTCGAAGCGGTAATTCCTACCCAGCGCGCAAATTCGACGTATTGATCCAAAGCTTCGCGCGTGCGAAGTTCTGCTGATTTCAATTCGTCCGGCCCCTTGAAAGCGTCGGAGTCGACGATGGCAACCGCTACGAACACGACGCCCTTGAAGTGTCCAGGAAACATCCGCAACAGTGTGAGCAGCGCATGACGACCGAGGCCACCGTACCGGCCCACGAAAAGCACCGCGATGGGAGCAGTTTTGTCGAGACTCTCCCAATCTGGAATGTTATGCGTGTCGGCGGGTACGCCGATTCGATCGGGCACTTCGTTGTCCAACTGACGAATCGATGCTCCGACGGCATCGTAGTGGCGGCGCACCGCAAAACAGACTGCCGTGAGCACAGCCGTAACGACCAGAGTTAACCACGCGCCCTCGGTAAACTTCTCGACAATGGTCACCATGAGAATGAGCACACATAGCGCACTGGCCATTGCGTGCGCGGGCAAGTGCTTCCACCATTCCTTTTCCTCTTTACGCTTTTGAAACCAGAATTTCATCATCGCAATATTGGAAAGCGAAAAGGTTACGAACACATTGATCGCATACATGACGACCAAGCGCGACACGTCACCCCGGGTGTAGATGAGGGCGATAGCCGCAGATAACCCCATCAAAAATACACCGTTCTTCATGGTCAGCTGTTCCGAAAGCGAAGCAAACCGCTGCGGTAACCAGCGATCGACAGCCATATTTGCCATGACTCGCGGCCCATCTAGGAAACCAGCCTGAGCTGCCACGAACAGAAGCGCCCCTTCGCTGACCAGAGCTACGATTACAAACACCTTGCCGTATGACAGTCCCGCGAATGACCATTGCCCCGCCACGCGTTCTAGTAGAACCGCGTTCATCGTTTTGCCGTCGACTGGAATTGCATGCACCAGCAGGTACGCAAGCAGGATGCCGCCCGCCGTGATAGCGAGCGATGTGGCCATCAAGATCATCGTGCGCTGCGCCGTTCGCACGCGCGGCTCGCGCATAATTCCGAGGCCATTGGATACCGCTTCGATACCCGTGTAAGTTCCGCCACCTAGCGAATAGGCGCGCATGAAGAGTGCCAGCGCGCCAAACGTCCCGAGCGACTTGAAAGTATGCGAAAGGTTTTGGTGAACCTCGCTGGCCACTTGCGGCACGTTGGAGGCATTTTGTGCAAAGACGGCAATTAGCAGGATGGCGTGAGTCAGCAAGAACACACCGAATATCGGCGAGATAGCCGACACAGATTCCTTGACGCCCCGAAGATTCATTATCGTAAGCAGTGCCAGGCCCAGAAATGTCAATATCAATTTATAGCCGAGCCAACTGGGCGGCAAAAAGCTGAATAGCGCATCGGCACCCGACGCAATCGAGATGGTAATCGTAAGTACGTAATCGACGAGCAGCGCCGACCCGGAAACGACGCCAACCTTAGGCCCGAGCAGCTTGGAAGCCACGATGTAGCCGCCGCCGCCACTTGGGAATTGCTCAATCAACCGGCTATAACCGTAACTGATGATAAAGACGGTGAGCGCGGTCGCGATTGCTAGCAACAACGCCAGCGAACGATGCTCACCGACCGCGCGGTACGCTTCGTCTGGTCCGTAGGCACTCGAGGAAAGGCCGTCCGCGCCGAGCCCGACCCACGCGAGCAGTGCCACTAATGATAGCTTGTGAAACGCCTGAGGATCGTGAATGTCCTTGGGCGCGCCAAATATCCACCGATACACACTCTTGAGCATTACTAACCGTCACCTTGCGAGCACAAATTGCTCCGACCTGCTGGACGACGGCTTGTGCCGGCTCGTCCTTCCCTGGCGTTTACGAAGTTAGCTGGCGGGCTGGGGAGGAAGGCTTCCCTAGGTCAACTCGACCGCATGGCTCCTGTTGACCTTACGCCCCGGAAAAAACTGGGTCCTCCGTTGGCCTCCACGTAAACGGAGGCCATTCGACGCATCACCTTAATAGTCGAAATTCTTAGTATTGCAACGGCTCGACAACGAACTTCAAAACAGAATGGGGGTCGCACACCGTCAACGGCTGCCGCGGCGGCCGAACGAATTGCATTCGGTGACTTTCTGTATTTGCGTATCGGAAACATGCGGTATGTCACAAGCCTGTGGCCGGCGGCTCGGCTGCCTAACGCGTGCGGCTCGTGCTAGCTTGCACCGCGTATTCGCGAAACTAACAGAGGGAATTGACCATGAAAACCGCAACAGCTCGCATGTTTCAACTCAATTCAGTCGTGGCTTGCGCCACTTTGATTTTTGGATGCGGCGGCACACAAAAGACAGATTCCGCCGTACCACCGGTTGCAAGCGCGCCGCCCAGGGCACCCATGGAAATGCCGGCGGCGACGCCGCCTGCGACAAGCCCTGCAACCGCTCCGTCGGCAATGCCGGTCGCGTCTGCAGCTCCCGCCCCAAGCGCTGCACCCCTCGTGATTACAATCGAGCCTCGCAGCGGCTCCAAACTCAAAGGCACGGCCAAGTTCGAGTCAGTAAGCGGTGGAGTTCAAGTCACGATCGACGTCACGGATGCACCCGCAGGCAAACACGGGGCCCATATTCATCAAAACGCCGACTGCAGCGCCAAAGACGGCAAGAGCGCAGGCGACCACTTCAACCCCACCGCACATGAGCACGGTCTGCCGCCAACCGAGCACCGGCACCTGGGTGACCTTGGCAACCTGGAGGTCGGTAAAAACGGCACCGGACACTTGGAAATTACGATCCCAGGAGCCAATCTGACGCCGGGGGACAAGATGTCATTTCTCGATCGCGGGATCATTATCCACGAGAAGGTCGATAACGGAGGTCAGCCCTCTGGAAACGCCGGTAGCCGAATAGGTTGCGGGGAAATCAAGCGTTAGAAAGCACTATCAACCTTCGGCAGTCAGCATTCAGCCTTCAGCCAAAAAATCAGAAATCCTGAAAGCTGAAAGCTGATTGCTGATTGGGCGTGACGGCACGGAAACGTCGATGGGTGCTTGCATCAAGATCCGAATTCATCAATGAGTCCCCTTCGTTGCCTCTTTGGTTACTAGACCCGGGATATCGACAAAAGCCGCTTGGAGCTCATCGCCTTTAACTCTAGGATTCGAAGCCGATTGCACTGGCGCCGTAGGAGGCAGTTCTGAATTGGGGACGGCCACATCTCCTTCGGGCACGCTTGGCTGAGCCGCACCCTTGCCCCGGGTTTCTTGAATTGCAGCCACGAACGCGTGTAGTCGTTTGGGTTCCGAATTGCCATTTACATCGACGATACTGATGCGCCCTCCCCCTTTACCAAGGTCGTCACTCAGGTCGTAGATGCCGCCAATGACCGTCAGTTTTCCAGTGACGATGCGCGAACCAAACTTGTCCAAAGCCGCTCGCACTTGGTGGTGCACGTTCTCCACCACTGCCTCGGCCCACCCGGAATCTCGCTTCTTGCCATCGCTCGGTGGCGTGACTTTGATCCCTTGAAGTTCTTGCTGAATCGATTTGGGTAAGT
Organism: uncultured delta proteobacterium; assembly: GCA_963819085.1. Lineage (GTDB taxonomy): Bacteria > Myxococcota_A > Polyangia > Polyangiales > Polyangiaceae > FEN-1139. The sequence goes on along the minus strand of CAWFUX010000047.1, from coordinate 24,015 downwards.
CCTTGTCCTGATCCAAAACTGCTTTAATCGCTCCGCAGCCGGTGTGACCTAGAATGAGTAAAACAGGCGTATTTAGGTGTTCGACGCCGTATTGCACAGAACCCATTGCCGTCTCAACCTGGTTGCCGATATTTCGAATCGTAAAGTCATCGTTCTCGGGCGTGGCATCCCACGCTTCTGATTGCACGCGTGAATCGGCGCAAGTGATAACCGTGGCACGGGGCGTTTGAGGTCGGCTAAGTTCTACGAAGTAGGCTTTGCCCCGTTCCAGGTACTTTCCGTTGTCGCGAAGAACCTCTGACAAGAAGGTGCGCGTCTGCCCGAGCGGCTCGTCGTCGGCCTTCTCCCAGGCGAACGGCAAACCATAGTGATCGGACGAGGGAATGTTCGGTGTGTCGATTGTCGAAGATGCCGAGGTCTTTGGTGGCACCTTCGCAGAGGTCAGCCTTGACTTTCGCGCAGGCTTGGGCCTTGGAGCGGGAGGCTCTGCAGCGCAGCCCGCGGCGGCCGATGCCAGGACCAAGAGGATCGCGAGCAAACGTTGTCTCATGAAGTCATTGCATGAACGGCCGGCTTGCTCGATTTTTCAGGGCCAAACGCGGATACCCGTGATTATTGGGCTATTTTTCGTGGTTCGGCGCACTAGCCAACACCAGTCAGGTACCAGACTTGGGCGAGCTCGACTGTCCCGTTGCTCGGAGACGAATCACGTGTCCACGTGCCGTCACGACCCAAAAAAACTGAACCTCGCGGCTGCGCAAGCCCTTCGGCGTAAGTCGTGTATGCTCCGCCCACCATGACGCGTCCGCTCAATAAATATAGCTCACATATTACCCAACCCAAGGCGCAAGCTGCATCACAAGCGATGTTGCATGCCGTCGGAGTTTCCGATGAAGACCTGACAAAACCTCAGGTGGGGATCGGCAGCATGTGGTTCGAAAGTAACCCCTGCAATATGCATTTGCTCGACCTTGGCATCAAGGTCAAAGAGGGTGTGCTTGCGGCAGGCCTGCTCGGCATGCGCTTCAATACGATTGGCGTATCGGACGGTATTTCGATGGGTACCGATGGCATGAGCTATTCGCTGCCTTCGCGAGACTTGATTGCCGACAGTATCGAGACGATTGTGGGTGCGCATTGGTACGATGCACTCGTGACGCTGCCCGGATGCGACAAGAACATGCCGGGCTCGATTATCGCGATGTTGCGCCTGAATCGCCCTTCGCTCATGATTTACGGCGGAACGATTCGCGCCGGTTGCAGCAGCAAAGGGGAAAAGCTCGATGTCGTCAGCGCATTTCAGAGTTACGGCGAACTGCTCTCCAAGCGCATAAACGACGAGCAATGGACTGATATCGTTCAGCATGCTTGCCCGGGCCCAGGCGCTTGTGGAGGGATGTACACGGCCAATACAATGGCCACGGCGATTGAAGTGTTGGGGCTGAGCCTGCCGGGTAGTTCGTCGATACCCGCCGTGGACCCCAAGAAGATCGAGGAGTGCCTGTCCGCTGGGCGCGCGATTCTGAATCTTCTCGAACGGGATATTACGCCGCGCCAGATTGCCACTCGCAAGGCCTTCGAGAACGCGATGGTCATCACCATGGTACTCGGTGGGTTGACCAATGCCGTGTTGCATTTGCTGGCAATGGCGCGCGCTGCTCGCGTGGAACTGAGCATTGACGATTTCCAAAAGGTCAGTGATCGCATTCCGTTTTTGGCCGACCTGAAACCAAGCGGCAAGTACGTGATGGAAGACTTGCACGCGATTGGCGGCGTGCCGGCAGTCGTCAAGATGCTGCTAAAGCGCGGCGTGTTGGATGGCGATTGCTTAACGGTGACTGGACGAACGCTCGCCGAAAATGTCGCAGGCTGGGCCGAGCTACCGGCGGATCAAAGTATCTTGGCGCCTTGGGACAAGCCTTTGAAAACCTCGGGACACATTCGAATTCTGCGCGGCACGCTGGCACCCGAAGGCGCCGTCGCGAAGATCACGGGCAAAGAAGGGCTGCGCTTTTCTGGTCCGGCGCGCGTGTTTGATTCGGAAGAGGACATGATTCACGCTGTCGAGCAAAACAAAGTCAAGAAGGGCGACGTGATTGTCATCCGTTATGAAGGTCCCCAGGGCGGCCCGGGAATGCCCGAGATGCTTGCTCCAACCTCAGTGATCATGGGCGCGGGCTTGGGTAAAGATGTGGCTTTGCTCACCGATGGGCGCTTCTCCGGGGGCAGCCATGGTTTCATCATTGGCCATGTCACACCAGAAGCCCAACTTGGGGGTCCGATTGCTCTGGTGCAAGACGGCGATCCAATTACGATCGATTCGGAAACCAACATCATCAATGTCGAGGTGCCCGTGGATGAAATGGCCAAGCGCCGCGCGAAGTTCGTGCCTAAACCACTAAAGGCAACATCCGGTGCGTTATATCGATACATCAAGACAGTCAAAACAGCTTCCGAAGGCTGCGTGACGGACGAGTGAGTTGACTGTCGCCGCCGTACGAGTTACCCCGCCCCCAACTTTTGACAGATAGGAATTGCCGTGAAACCTCAATTTAGCCCGAATTTCGAAAAAGCCGGCGGTCTAATCACGGCCGTCACTGTCGATGCCGACAATGGCGACGTGTTAATGGTCGCGTACATGAACGAAGAAGCGTTTCGCCTGACCCTCGAAACCAACAAGGTTCACTATTGGTCCCGAACCCGAAGCAAGCTTTGGAAAAAGGGCGAATCCTCGGGCAATATGCAGGAGTTAGTCGAAATGCGGGTTGACTGCGACCTCGACGCGGTTGTGGTGCGGGCGCGCCAAACGGGGCCTGCTTGTCATGAGGGCTACAAGAGTTGTTTCTATCGAAGCGTTCGACGGGGAAGGCAATCTCAAAGAGAATGCCGAACGCCTTCTGACACCGTCTGAAATGTACGGGAGCAAGGCGTGACGGTCATAAAGCTCGGTCTGCCCAAGGGTAGCCTCCAAGAGGCTACCGTTGCACTGTTCGCCAAGGCTGGCTTTACGGTAAATATTTCGAGCCGCAGTTATTTCCCGACCATCGACGACGACGATATCGACTGCATGTTGATTCGACCTCAGGAATCCGCACGCTACGTGGAACTGGGGCTGCTGGATGTGGCCGTCACCGGTTTCGATTGGATATTGAAGCGAGACGTGGTCGAAGTGGCTGAGCTTGTTTACAGCAAGCAATTGCGCCGCCCGGTAAGGTGGGTGGTCGCCGTTCCTAATGATTCTCCGATCGAGACTGTCAAAGATTTGCAAGGGAAGCGCATTGCTACCGAGGCGGTGGATTTGACTCAACAATTCCTAGCTGATCAGGGCGTCGCGGCGCAGGTCGAGTTTTCCTGGGGCGCCACCGAGGTAAAGCCTCCCTATTTGGCAGACGCGATCGTGGATGTGACCGAAACGGGGAGTTCTTTGAAGGCGAATAACCTGCGGATTATTCACGAGATACTGCAAAGTACCACGCGCCTTATCGCTAACCGGCAGGCTCTGGAAAATCCAGAAAAAAAAGCGAAGATCGACGACCTTGCGCTGTTGCTGAAGGCCGCTCTAGCAGCCCACGGTAAGGTCGGACTGCTGCTCAATGTCCATGAAACGAATCTGGCCGCCGTTGAGGCCCTGCTTCCTTCGATGAAGTCACCCACCGTATCGAAGCTGCGCGCCGAAGGCTGGTATGCAGTGAGCACAATCGTGGATGAAGACATCGTGCGAAAGATTATTCCCAAATTGAAATCGAGTGGAGCCGAGGACATCGTGGAATATCCGCTCAACAAGGTCGTACCTTAGTAGGAAGCGCGCCTCAAAAAACGTAACGAGGAGCCGGCGGACTGGACGCGCGCAGTCGGTCGGGGAGTAAGTCCAACCCCCGCCCGCGAGCACGTTCAGTCTGCCCGCGACGAGCTCACTTGCATCAAAGACGCAACCGTATTGATAAATGCCAAGGCATCTTTGGTGGAAACGGGCATTGATTCCACGTGAGCCACCTTGTTGCGCAGCAGTCGCAACGACACGAACGCGTCGCTGGTTTGCGCGTCGATAAGGCCGGCACTCTTGAGCCGCTGCGCCAGATATTTGGGGGTCTTGAGCTCCAGATCCGTCAGAGCAATTTGATGTGCTTGTGCCAGCGTAACAAAGGCATTCATTAGCAGACTCCAAGCGCCGAGCACCGCTTGTCGGGGTGCGGTAGCGGAAAGCGACCTTAGTGGGTCCAGGGGCTTTCCCCAAGGTTCGTCGTCAGGTACTGGCACAACTGCGTCGGGCACGTCCGCCCGAGACGAAATGGCGTGGATTTCTTCCTCGAAATTGAACTTGGTCTCACCATGTTCGACGCTGCGCAGTCGAAGCAGCAGTTCGGCAATGACCTTGCGAAGCGAAAACACGCCGATCAACAGGGTCAGCGGCCAGGCCAACGACTGCACTAACCCATTAATTAGGGTAACCGTTTGAGCACTCATGGTGGGGGCAGAGTGTAACACCACGAGAGTCACAGTTGTCGGTTCGTTTGCGCCTAAAGATGCAATTTTACTCGGGTCAATGAACCTTGCGCCCTTGCAGTTCGGGGGCAATTCCTCTAGTAGCGCGATCTTCGTTGCCCAAACCCAAAATCGCGATTTTCTAGTACCTCAATTCAATGGAATTGAGGTACTAGGTTGCCCTCGAATTATGAACAATGTATTTGCCGTGATTCTAGCCGGCGGCAGTGGCACTCGCTTTTGGCCCGCCTCGCGGCGCCTTCGACCCAAGCAATTGTTACGGATCGCCCCGGGCAGCCAGGAGGCACTGATTGCAAGCACTGCCCGGCGACTATCGCCATTGGTACCGAGTGAGCGGATTCTCGTTGCCACTAGTTCGGCTTTGCTCGAAGCGACACAGGCCGCTTTGCCCAATATCCCGAAGGACAATTTCTTGGCTGAGCCTGTGGCGAGAAACACCGCCCCCTGTATTGGCTGGGCCAATTCGGTCATCGCGCGCCGCAATCCCAAGGCCGTGTTGGCCATTCTCCCAAGCGACCATCAGATTGCGGATGAAGCGGGGTTTACGTCTTTATTGACTGAAGCCTTGCGCAGCGCCGACGCGGGGGTCGTAACGACAATTGGCGTCGAACCGACCCGGCCAGAGACAGGCTACGGTTACATCGAAGTCGGGGAACCACTCTTGGACCGTACATCGCGCGTGCTTCGGTTTGTCGAAAAACCCGACCGGGCCAAGGCTCAGGAATACTTGCTCAAGGGGAATTACCTCTGGAACAGTGGGATGTTCTTCTTTCGCGCGGATGTAATGCAAAACGCAATACAGAAGCACATGCCCGATCTGTTCCAGGGGCTCAGCAAAATAGATGCCGCCTCCCTCGAGGGTCCCGTGAAATACGCCGAAAGGTTAGCAACGGTCTTTCCGCAACTTCCATCAATTAGCATTGACTACGGAATCATCGAGAAGGAAACCGAGCTCAATGTCGTCAGAGGCAGTTTCGGCTGGAGTGACCTCGGGAGCTGGCCTAGTGTATGGGAACTTTCGCTGCAGGATAGCGACGGCAATGCCGTAACTGCATCGACGATGCTCGTCGATTCGCACAGGAACTTGGTTCAGAGCATTCGCACCGGCGACTCCAAACGCGTCATCGCGCTGGTCGGGGTCGATGATCTGTGCATCATCGAAACAGACGATGCCTGCTTGATCATGCCTCGTGAAAGAGCTCAAGACGTGCGCACAGTCGTTGAAAGGCTCAAAGAGATGGGCCGCACCGACTTGCTCTAGCTAGTCCGCCCCACTCGGAAAAAGTTCGACTATTCGCCGCGCAATCTCTTCGGGCGAGCGCACATCCACGCTAAGTTGAACATGGGCAAGCGCCGCGTAAAGTGGCGTGCGTCGCGTCAAAACTTCGAGGACTTCGTCGGTAAAGCTTTGCGTACCGGTGAGTGATGGCCGTTGATCGTCGGCGTGGATACGCGCGATAATCGTGTCCGGTTTGGCGCGCAACCAGAAGACTGTGCCAGCCGCTCGCAACACCGTTACATTCGCCTGCCGTTCGACGACGCCGCCACCGCAATCGATGACTTGCCGATCGCCACGCGCAAGCTCTTCGCAAAGTGCCTGTTCCAGGTCGCGAAAGTAGGGCCAGCCGTGCTTTGCCACGAGTTCCTTTATGGGCATGCCGGCACGCTGGACGATGCTTGCGTCCATACCAATTGTAGGCCAATTGAGAATAGCTCCCACGCGCCTCGCGACGGTGCTCTTACCCGTGCCGCGGTATCCAACAAGAACGATATTGGCCATGGCCTAGCCGAGCCTCTGTTCGATAATCGCTCGCATCGTGTCGCGTGGAGGAATCCTTGCCGTCCATAGCTCGAACTGCACGAGGGCTTGCCCGAGAAACATCTCGAGCCCCTCGACTATGCGACAGCCGCGCTCGGCGCCGTCGCGAAGTAGCCTTGTCCGGCGCGGCGTGTAAACAGCGTCGAAAATGGTGAGCCCCGCGTGCAGACTTGTCACTGGAACTATCGATTGCTCGGTGTTGGGGACCATTCCAACCGGTGTCGTGTGCAGCAGCAGCTGGGCCTCACTCACCGCTCGCGCAACCGCGTCGGGCACCAGGCTTTCGGCCACGACTTCGGTGATCCCTTGCCGCCGCAGGGTTTGCTCCAATGCCGTGAGTTCGGGCTCATCGACGCCGAGCAGCGTCAACCGGCGGGGCGGCGCCTGTACGGCCAAGGTCACCGCAATCGCGCGCGCGGCTCCGCCCGAGCCGAGCACTACTACGTCAGCTCCACGAGGTTCCACGTTTGCCGCACGTAGCGCCCCGAGCGCGCCCAGGCCATCGGTGTTGTAGCCCTTGAGGATTCCACCATTATTAACGACAGTGTTGATGCACCCAATGTGACGAGCGGTTTCATCGACCTCGTCAACGAGGCTGAGGGCCGCGACCTTGTGAGGGATCGTGATCGACAGGCCGCGATAGTTGAGTGCCCTGATTGCCGCCATGGCATTTGCCAAATTCTGCGGCTCGATGTCATGCGCAACATACGCCATGTCGAGGCCCAGCTCGGCAAATGCCGCATTGTGAATCGCCGGTGAAAGCGAGTGACGCACGGGGTGGCCGAAGATGGCGCAGAGCTGGGTTTTTGCGTCTGGAATAGGCGGCATAAACTGCGATTTAGCATTACCTTGTGTAACCCGTAGCCACGTGCTTGTAAGCCAAAGAAAATTTGCCCCGGGACTTATCAGGGGGGCCGGGACATGTCCGCCTGTCATCAAGTGATTGTGGGGGTACCAGGCCCGCCGCCCTAGGCAGACCCCTCCCTTCGGCGTCCGATTAAACTAGAAACGTCGCAGAAATTTGCAACGCGACGGGTTGGCGGCGACGAGCGAAGGGGCTTTGTACGGACCAAAGAGGCGCGCTCGATTACCCCAAGTCGCACGAAATTCTAGACACTAGAAATGCCTGGCTGCCTGCTAGGCTCCCGGGACTTGCCCCGGCGACGCCGCCCAGACATTCGTGAATAAGGAGACCTAGCGATGACCGAAGCCACAGCGAAGACCGCCAAGCTAATCCTCGACGATAAGACTTACGAGATGCCCGTTGTGGTGGGAACTGAAAACGAGCATGCCATCGACATCGAGAAGCTTCGCTCGACTACCGGGCATATCACGCTCGATGAAGGCTATCGCAGCACTGGGGCTTGCCTATCGAACGTCACGTTCATCGATGGTGAAGCGGGTATTTTCACGATATCGGGGCATCCCGATCGAACAACTCGCCGAGAAGAGTAGCTTCATCGAGGCGGCCTGGTTGATCATTTGGGGCGAACTTCCAACCGAGAAGCAACTGCGCCAGTTCCGGGACTTACTCACCGAGCATGAATTGATTCACGAAGGGCTGCATCACCACTTCGATGGTTTCCCAGCGGCAGCGCCACCAATGGCAATCCTTTCGGCCATGATCAATTCCGTGTCCTGTTATCACCCGGATGTCCTGGGAATGGAAGACCCGAGCAAGCTCGAGCCTGCCGCGGCACGCTTGATTTCCAAGGTTCGCACGATTGCGGCCGCGTCCTACCGAGCCTCGATTGGTAGTCCCCTCGTCTATCCGAATCCTAACTTCGATTACGTGCGCAATTTCATGCACATGATGTTTTCGATTCCGCACCAGAACTATGAAGCGCCTCCCGAGGTCACGCAGGCCATCAACTTATTTTTGCTGCTTCACGCCGACCACGAGCAAAATTGCTCGACGAGCACCGTGCGCATGGTGGCATCGAGCGGTGCCAACTTGTTCGCCAGTTGCTCAGCGGGCGTATGTGCCTTATGGGGCTGGCGGCACGGGGGAGCCAATGTGGCGGTAATCGATATGCTCGAAGCACTGCATCGGGATAAGGTCGATCTGAAGAATCACATCGAGCGCGTGAAGAAGCGCGAAGTGCGCTTGATGGGCTTTGGTCACCGCATCTACAAGAACTACGACCCGCGGGCTCGAATCTTACAAGCGGCAGCGGACAAAGTCCTCAAGCTGTTGAATGTACAAGATCCACTCCTCGATATTGCCCGCCACCTCGAAGAGGTGGCCCTCAGCGACAGCTACTTCAAGGAGCGCAATCTGTACCCGAACGTCGACTTTTACTCGGGAATTATCCTGCGAGCGATCGGGATCCCGGTGAACATGTTTACGGTGATGTTCGCAATCGGTCGCATGCCAGGCTGGATTGCTAACTGGAAAGAAGTCAACGACCGTCCAGAACTCGGCATCGCGCGGCCGAGGCAAGTGTACACGGGCCCGGCCATCCGAGATTACGTGCCAATTGAGCAACGCAAGTAGCTTACCCGCTACGTAGCTCGCGACTTTGCGGCCTGTCGTCGTCGCGTTAGCCACACGAGCAGTGCCGGCAACCACAGCACCGCGGCGCACAGGCATGTCAACTCACCTACCGCGGCACTGATGCCAAAGCTGCGAATGCCGCGATTGATAGACATCGAAAGGGCAATATACCCAATCGTCGTCGTCATCGAACAGAGCGTGACAGCGCCCCCGGTTTCGACGATTACGTGCCGCAGCCGACTACTCCCTTCGACTCTAAACCGCTGCATCACATTGTGAGCATACTCAGCGCCAATGCCGATGGTGATCGGGATTGCCACGAAATTCAGGAAGTTGAGGCGAATGTCTCGCAAGTACAGGAACGCGAGCAAAGAACTTATGCCCAGCAACCAGGGGAAAAATACGCCAAATGCCAGCATACGCCCTCTAAACGCAATCAATATCACTAAAATGGTTCCAAGAGCGGACACGGCAATCGCCTTAGGCGCATCTTCCACGATCGCACTAATCATGTCCGCGAATATCACCGAGCGTCCCGAACCCTTTATGACCTCCCCCGTCGGCAGTTTGACGTAGCGAAAGCTGTCCGCCCAGCGCATGAGATATTTTGCGTCCCACACGCTCTCGCCTGACTTTGGCGCAATATAAACGATACGCCCACGCGTACCATCACGTTCCGTAAACGGGCGCGCCACTTGTTCTGGAAGGTCCGAAATTGTAAGTGGCACGACTTTGCCTTCGGGCAAGTGTGCGTTTATCTTCTTCCAGTCCTGGTCACTGACGAAATGATGGGCCCGCGCACGAATGATACGATCGCGCATTTCCTCAATTAGGGGAATTTTAGCCGTCTGGTCGCTCGGCAATAGCGAAAAGATGCTCACCACTTTTTCAAAGGGCTTCTTGTTGGCGGGAGCCGCCTTCCAGCGCTTGTCGAGCTCGGCTGTGAGCAATGGCACTTGATCAAGGCGGTCGGTCAAGACGGCCATACCGTCTTGACCCATGCGACCGACGACCATGTCAACCTTGTGCGTCAGAAGGGCGGCATTGCTCTTGGTCGAGCTGTCGGTGCGCACATTGTGCATGTCGTATTCCATCGGATCGTGCTCGAAATAGCGAACCGATAGCACAACTGATACGAGCCCCAAGAGCACACCAATAACTGCCGTGGTCCGAGGCGCGCCCAGCGCAATCTTGGCAAACAATACTCCATAGTAACCGCGGGCCCGCGTTGGCTTTTCCCCATTGCGCAGCGCGCGATATGCGGGCCAGACTCGCTCGCTGGCCACTAGAATAGCGGGCATGAATGCATAGGTCGTTAGCCAACAGAGCGCCATGCCGTAACCGCCGATCACCCCGAAGTGCTTGAAGCCTCGGAAATTCGTGATCATCAACGAGCCGTAGGCGATTGCCGCTGTCGCCGCAGACGCCAACGTAGGCAACCATGAATCTCGGTGGGCGACAAATACGGCCTGATCCGAAGTCAATCCTTCGTCACGTCGCGCCTCGACATAGCGCGCCATGTACATGATGCCATAGTTAATGCCATTTCCAGCGATGATACTGACCAAGAACCCCGTCGAACTGTTGAGGTAACCGATCGTATAATGGGTGAGACCAAAGGTCCACAGCAGCCCGACCAGGAGCGTACCTCCCATTGTCAATACGGTGCGCACGCGCAGGAAAAATACAAACACACTCACGAGCACGCCAAGGACTCCTAACGCGCCAACCTGGCTTAGGTCTCGAATGATGGCGTCATATTCTTCCTGACTCGTAATTACGTCGCCGGAGTATTCGATTCGGAGAGTCGGTTCGAAGTGTTCGGGATTGACTGCGGCCACTGTGTTCTTCACGCGGCTCAAGAGTTCGCTTACCCCACTGCGCCCGGAAACGGGCGTGCGGATGAGTATCGCCGCGTAGGTACCATCCGGAGCTTCGTAATAGCCGCCATTGTCGGCTTTCGGCGGGTCTGCCGCGCTGGGCTTGTCATTAACACCTTTGAGCTCCTTTTCGACGGAATCGGCGGTAATCGGCGGCGGTTCATCTTCCTTGTCTTCATCGACCAAAGTGCCGTCAGCCTTTGCAACTTCCCAATCGTATCGCTCGACTATCTGGTCGTGGAGCTTCGTGAGCTTGCCAACGTCGGCGTAGAATAGTGAATGGCTGTCGAAGAATTTCTGCGTGTCCTGCGTTCCGTAGTCGATGGCGCCTACCCATTTGGGCCCCAACGCCTGCAACTTTGGCACTAGAGCATCTACAAACGCCCTTAGCGATTCTCGATGGTTGCCGTTATTAACCTGAGCGATTAAGCTCAACGTCGAAGCGCCCCGCAAGTGCTTCGACACACGGCGCATTTCGATCACACTGTCTTTATTGTCGGGTAGCAATTCGGAGAAATCTGGTTTGAACCCAAGCTGAAGAGTCGCCCACGCGGCTGGAATCAGCGTAAGAGTGGCTAAAGCGATGAAATGCCAAGGCCAACGAGCTTGCATTTGAGCAAGCCACGCAAGAACCTTGGGCATCTCTCGTTCAGACTTTGTCGCAGGCGTGTCTACTGGCACGTTCTTAGTCTCCTCAACTGAGGGCAGTTTTCACAATAGCCCTTTTTCGCACCAAAGGCGCGACGCAGGCGATAAAGGCCATTGAATAGTGCGCTAACCGGCGCGGCAAGCATCGCGGTAAACCTCGAGCGTCAAACGAGCCGTGTTGTCCCAGCTGAAATCCTTGGCACGTGCGAGGCCACGTGCTCGCATGGCCTCACCCAGTGCCCGGTCGGCCAAAATCGAAGCGAGGGCCTCTCCAGTTGCGCGCACGTTACCCATGGGGGCCGTCACGCCCGCGCCCCCGAGCACCTCGACGAGCGGCGCAATATCGCTGGCGAGTACGGGACAACCAGTAGCCATGGCTTCGAGCACTGGCAGGCCAAAACCCTCACCCCGCGATGGCTGCATGAGCAAACGCGCCGAGCGAAGCACAGCCAAAAACTCGTTGAATGGCAACTCCGGCGCGAAGCTTACGCGATCGGCCACATTGAGTCTTGCGGCGAGCGATGCGAGACCTAGCCCAGGTTGCAACCGTTGAACGACGACCAGACGAATTGGCGGCGGTGCATGCGACGCAAATGCGGATAGGCCGACGTCGTGGGCCTTTGATGGCGCGTTCTGCCCAACCATCAATACGTAGTCTTCCTCGAAACCGAGCACCTTGGCGGCTTTTGCTCGGGCCTCATCGCGTGACTCCGGGGGACAGAATGCTGGGTCGTGCGCATTGTGAGCTACAACGATACGCGAACGCGCGCTTTCATCAATCCGAATAATGGCATCGCGTGACGCATTAGAAATAGTGAGGATGCGACGGGCACGGCGAATTGCGTTTCGGATCCCGGCTTGGAAATACACGTAGCTAATCGGCCGAAGCCAGGGGACCGGCTGGCACCAGCTTAAGTGTTCTAACCACATCACGTCATGGAGAGTTACTACACTGGGCACTGGAATTCGAAAACCAAGCACGTTGGCCGGGGCGTGAAACAGATCAACGTTGCTCCAGTCGTCTAGCCAGCGGCTGAAAAACAGCGTTGAAAAGCTATTGGGAATGGCCGAAACTGGGTTGATCGTCGCGTGTTGAAACGGGTCAGAAAGTGGCTTGCCTTCGGGCAGCCAGAGCCGAAGTTCGAGGCCCGGATCAAGTATCGTGAGCCTGCTAGCGACGCCTCGAATATAGCTCCCGATCCCACTGGTCTTAGGGCCGAGGTACCTGGCGTCGATAACGATTCGCATCAATGGCGTTTCACGCTAGCGCTATCGGCAACAGCAAGCCAAGCCGTTTTGGGCTAGCGTAACTAGGGATGCCAAGAGTTCTGCTTGATCTTACTCCACTCGTTGCAGCCTCAACGCTGCGCGGCATTGGCCGCTATGTGCGCGGACTCGTCAAAGGCCTCGAGGAACTAGGTCAAGATCAATGGCAAGGCCTCGAGATCCGCGGCCTGGCAGCCGCTGACGCCCTTGACCGTCTGCTCCCACCTATCGAAAACCTAAGTGAATACTCGGAGAGAGAACCCAAACCTCCCGTCAAGCGCTGCAATTCCAAACGCTCGCGACTAGTGACATTCCAAGTTGCGCGCGCCGGTCGCGAAGCAGGCGCCGATCTCATACATTTATCAGAACCGAAAGGAATTCCGTTAAGTCGCGATCCGATCATCACGATTACGTCTCTTGATTTAATCGTACTGGCCATGAAACATCTTTACCTGCCGCCGATCCCGGGCTGGTCGATCATGTATCGAGGGCTCGAGCGTTTGCGCTACAGAAGCGCGAAAAGAATCATTGCCATCTCGGAGGCCACCAAGCGCGATCTCGTCGAGCTACTGGGATTCGATCCGAATCGCATCGATGTCGCGTACCTGGGCGTCGATCACGAACGATTTAGACCCGAATCCGAGGTCGGTGAAGCCGCCCGTGTTCACCAATTCCTCGGTTCCGATGCGCCGTACATTATTTATTTTGGTGCTGGCGACGCGCGTAAGGACCTTGATACCCTGGTAAGCGCCCACGCTCGGGTGGCATCGCAGGGCATTCGCCTGGTGTTAGTGGGGCACCTGGGTGCGCCGCGGCACACGAAGCTTGAAAAGCTCGCGCTACGGCTAGGGACGCGAGAGTCCGTGCATTTTGCCGGCTACGTCGCGGAAAATCTCGTACCCGCGCTGTATCGTCAAGCGGCTGTACACGTATTCCCATCCCTTTACGAAGGGTTTGGGCTACCGGTTCTCGAAGCGTTAGCCTGCGGAACGCCCACGATTACGAGCCCCGGGTCCTCGCTAGACGAGGTGGCGGGCGATGCCGCCGAAATCGTAACCTGCGGCGAACCCGAGGCGCTCGCGGCCGCACTCGAGCGGATACTTTCTGACAGCGAACTGCAGAGCAATATGCGACAGCGCGGCCTGCTACGAGCACGCGAGTTCACTTGGCAAAACTGCGCCAGAACCACTCTCGATTCTTGGACGCGTGCTTTGGTGGGGTAGGGCGAGGAGACATCTACGCAATAGCGAGCTCGTCGGAAACGCGGTGCCATGCGCAGTCCAAGGCGCCACTGGCGTAATTGTGCTAGAGTAACGTCATCATGCCGCCAACGGCCCCGGTCGCCCAGATGTCGTATGCCGAATACGTCGCTGCAGAAGAGGCGAGCGCGGTGCGCCATGAATTCTCGAACGGCATGGTGTTCGCGATGGCCGGCGGCACGCCTGAACACAGCGCCCTAGCAGCGGCAGTGATTGGCGAACTTCGAGGTTCACTCCGCGGCAAGCCCTGTCGTGTCTACAGTTCTGACCTTCGGATCCGTGTACTAGAGACTAACCTGTCGACTTACCCGGACGCTAGTGTCGTGTGCGGTCAACTCGAGACCGCACACGATGACCCTAACGCGGTGGTCAATCCGACTTTACTGGTCGAGGTACTGTCGGAAAGTACCGAAGCCTATGATCGTGGCGCCAAATCTTCACACTACCGGCGCATTCCAACACTTATAGAGTACGTCCTGATTGCTCGAGACGAAAACCGCATCGAAGTGATTCGCCGCAACCCGCAAGGGGTTTGGGAACTCTACGAAGCGCGAAGCGGCGCCCAACTAAAGCTTGAATCGCTGGGAATCATTCTTGATGTTGATGCGGTTTATGAGAACCCGTTAGATTGAAGCGCCAAGAGCATTGCGGTAGCATTTGGCCACCGCGCTTCAGGCTCGAATGCCAAGGCTCGATCGATCCACTCGATTAGACACTCATCCACTCCTCCAGCTCAGGCGCGACCGCGCCTAGGGAACGCGCGGGCTGCCGCGTGACTTCTTCCATTTGCTGATTTGTCGGTCCTGAATAAACCGATTCACCCGACAGCGAAACGAACTGAGTAGCCGCCAGCGACCAGAGGTCGGCGCGCGCATCAAGTTTGGCCCAATCCCAAGCGCTTGCTCAGGAGCCATGAATCCCGGCGCGCCCAATATACATGTACTCGTGAGAAAAGCAGTGCACCCGGCCAACTCGCGGTCAGTTCGGTCTTGTTCCGTACCGGGCGCATCACCGTGGCCGAGGCGAAAGCATTCGATTACAAGGACAGGCTCGTCGCAACGGGAAGCGGAACGTTCATTCCGAGCCAATCATTGCTGAGTGAGCGAGTGGTTTACGTGTGAGCCCGCCAGAACATCGCCCCTCATGACTCGCATGAGATCAAACTGCAATAGTTGGTTAGGTCTCTCCCCGAGCGCCTTACGCTGAGCCTGGGCCCCGAGGCATTACCTCGGGGCCCCTCGCTGACTACATTGAGGCCGGGCTTGGCTCCAATAATGTTGAGGGCTGACTTGTTTCAGTTCTTCCCCTAACACTCGCTGCATAGAAGAAATGAAATGCCATCTTTGTGGCGCTAGGTTCCCTTCACGTACAATGCGTAACTACTAACGTACCCCGAATTTGCGAACTCATGGTCCTTGGACTGCGCGTACATGGAATTGTTATAATTTGGGTCGAACCAATTTCTCAAATCGATGGAGGTTAGTAGGCGTCCCGGCCCACTTCCATAAGACGAGTATGCCCCGATGCTGCTGGGGATCATTCCGGACGGCCTATTTGCGTAAGGCAGAATTGCTGCCGCGTAACCGGACGACACGGTCGATGAGTTGATCGATCTAACGTCATTCGTCACAATACCGGGTGGGAGACTAATCGCATAGGCTGTTATGATGCCCGTGTCTGCGAACTCGTGATCCTTGCCGTTTGCGGCCCAGCCCCACTCAGAGTTACTCCAAGTCGGAGTTGAATTGGTCAACAGTATGCCATAAGTCCAACCAGACGTATGGGCTCCACCACCAACCAATGTATAGTTCCCTGAAATATGGATGATAGTATGGCAAAGCAAGAGCTCCGGGCCTTGAGGATCTGGCTGAGCTTACCGATGAGACCACCATCGACTGGCTCAATGAGGACGCTGTGTAGCCATCAATCCTCATTCCTACCGCGTATGCCCTGAGACGATGACTCGAGACGTATTTATGATCTTTTGACTCGGCGCACCAGGTAAGGTGATCCTGATTACAAGGATAGCTACCCGTAAGGAGCGCACCAGCACCGGTTTGTTCAGTTTCTGCCCCCCCACCAACTAGAACGTACTTACTAGAGTCTACTGCGCAAGTTGCGAACGGGTGCTCCGAGGCAGGCACCCAATCACATTGGGTGACACTGATATGAACTTTCCCTGTGGAATCAGTAACTTCGCCGGAAGATGTGATCTCTTGAGTCGTCTGAGCTACGTCGTCGAATTCCTGCGGTGCTACACCGCAACCTGTAAGTGACGTAATTCCACAAGTCAGTATTCCGGTTAGAATTCGTTGTTTATTGATCATGTTGTAATACACTCCTGACGTTGGAAATACAGGGAACACTTGCCGCAGAGATGCGGATTGTCCCTTGCTCGCGATTCCAGTAACGTCACCTGCTTCGTAACCCGCTTGCGAGAAGCGTAGCCAGATTTGCTTGCGCCTAGGGCAGACTCGTGATCGGCGAGGTGACGGGCGGCCCCGGATGTGCTTGAAATTCCGACATGGCAACGTGGGTTACCGACGTACAGCATCTGGTTGCGGAATTCGTCAAGGACGCTCCAGCGCCGGCAAAACGCCGAGCGGCGTTCACCCGTGAGGTCGTGGAGGCAGCGACCTGCCGCGACTGCAACGAGCCGTGGATCTCTGCGGTCCCATGCGTAGCCCGAGTAGGTCGGCGACTGTGTCGAGGTCGCATTCGTATCATCAGCTCGACGCTGGAATCCATCGAGTGGTGTTGCACGGAGTGCCCGGACAATGGCCTCATTACTGGGCACGTTGGAACACCCTCAGACCTATCAGAATATGCGCCAATAGGGAAGCTGGTGTTCTGGGGGATCGATGACGCGGAACGCGATTTTCTCCGGGAGCACACCGCCGAAATGTTGGAGCTGCGCTCGATCATTTCTCGTGCACACCCGCATGTAGACGTGCCAGGACTGCTGCTCATCGACGCGACAGTCGAAGAACTGGACGAGATGTACACTCTCGTCGAGGAACTGACCGACGTTATGCCGCGTGGGCGTAGGCGCGAGTTGCTCGACGGGCTACGTGCCAGTCTATGCAATTCGATGGACGGGTTCTAATCTTCCCCAATGAGTTAGTTCGGCATTGCCGCTAGCATCGCTCGGTTCAATTCTGGCAGCGACGGGTTCTTTTGGACGGGCGGAGCCAAACGCAACTCAGGGTGCAACAAAGCAATTCGGTCGGGAAGCAATTCAGCAAGTCGCTTCTGCGGCCAGCCCTCGATGAGCAATTTCGTAACGACATGCAGATAAGCACGAGGGTTGATGTCGTGGGCCACGCAAGTGGCAATGATGGTTAGGATGTTAGCAGTCCGCTCACCGCCGAGATCTTCCCACGCAAAGAGCCAATTCTTCTTTCCGAGGACTAACTTTCGTAGCTCGCGTTCTCGACGATTGTTCGTCAATTCAATATTGCCGTCCTTTAGAAACAATATCAAACGGTGCCATTGACGATGGATGTAGCCGAGGGCTCGACCGTACTCGGACTTTGGCGCAATGATCTCGCGCTGCTTGTCTACCCAGTCGCGCAACGCTTCGACGACGGGTGTCGAGTATTGACGGCGTCGGTCCAATCTCTGTTCGGCAGTGTCGCCACACTGGGTCGCCCAGCGCTCAACCGCGAAGAGTCGTCGAATCAGATGCAGCGCTTCGAGTGCGATGGTTTCGCCCGAGCGAGCCACTTCAACTAGGCCACGCCGTGCGTGACTCCAACAGCCTGGACGGCGTCCGCCAGCGCGTTCGATGAATGCCAGGATGTTAGTCCCATCGCATTGCACGGTGCGCGCGAAGTCGTCGCCGAGAAACCGACGCACACTGTCCGAATCGCCTTGGGGCGAATAGAAGAAAGTCACCCAGTGGTCATTCGTCCAACACCAGACAGTGCCGATGCGAATGCCTTCGGGCGAATCGCGATCCAAGATTGGAATTCCTGTCGCGTCCGTTCCAAGCAGGCCCGGTCCCCGAGTGCGCTCAGCAATGGCTTTAGCGATGGGCTCGAGCCAATCGATATGTACCGCGACGCTATGACCAAGAGTTTGCGGAGCGACCTCGACTCCGGCACGCCGAAAGCGACTGCATTGTCGCTCGATAGGTTGGTGTTCCAGGTACTTGTCGGCAGTGGCTTCAACGATGAGCGTTGTGCCCAATACGCCGCGCTCGACGAGTTGATTGGGAGTCGGAGCCGAAACGATCGCGTTGTCGTGCGGGCAGGCCACACGCTCGTCACGGCGCTGGATGACGACGACGCGAGCCGGAATCACGTCCAGTATCTCGCACACCGAATGCCCGACGGTCGTCATCTCGGCGCCGCATCGAGGGCACACGCGCATCGGGGCCGGCACCGGATTGTCAACCGTGATGCGCTCAAGATGTACCGGCAGTGCACGGCGTCCAGGATGCTGACCTTTGCGACTAACTTTGGGCTTGTCCGTCGCGCTATCCGGCGACCTCTTCTCGGGTGCTTGCACCGGTTGCGTAAATGGCAGCGACAACTGTCGCTCGACTCGCTTGAGCGTCTCGGAGCGTGGACGCTTTCGGGTCAGATGCGCTAGGCGCTTATTGAGCTCGGTGTTGATGTCGCGCATCCGCACGATAAGCCCGATGATGGCTGCGATCAACTCGACAAACCTCATTGATGTGATCATCTTTTGCAGCCAAGCACGCACCTGTTCCAGGTCAGGAACATGGGCTGAGGTGATCGGTTGCAACGTGGCCATTCAAATTGTAGACGTGCCACTTCTCCGATTAATTCCGGGCCGCCTGACGATTTTTCAAAAAAACGACACGACTCGGACTATTCCGCGCGATGCGGCTCCCAGCGTGGACGCCGTCGAGCACCTCGCAGATCGATCCCTTCGAGGATGAGGCTCAATTCGGCCGCTTCAATCGCCTGCGCTTGCAGCGAGGCATCTTCGGAAAACCGTGCATGAAATCTTCCGCATTCCAAACGTTTTGACCACATCGCAAAACCACTGCGATCCCAGTAAACGATGCGTACCCGGTCGCGCCGTCTCGAGAAAAACACGTACAGGTACCCCAGATATGGATCTTGGCAAAACGCGTTGCGCACCAGCGCGATCAGACTATCGGCGCCTTTGCGCCCGTCCACGGGTTGCGTGCCCACAAACACGCGCACGCTCGGGGGAAGGCCCAGCACTACCGGCCCCTACTCGAGCAACTGCAATAGCCGACCTAATACCGACGGGTCAACCGAATCGGCGAAGAACAATCGATGTCCCGAACGAAGCGTGATCTCAATTGAGCGATCATGCCTAGCAATATCGGCGGTCCGAACTTCTACAAATGCCGGCGTTGTCTCCGCCCTCGCGGTCAAAATGCGTTTCCACCTATACAGGCGCTCCACTTCAAGACCCTCGCGCTCTGCGAACTTGCTTACTGACAAGCCCGACGACACTTGCTCACCAATTACGCGTCGTGCTTCCTCTGCTGACCAACGAGCACGGTGTTTCTTGGGCACTATCGGTGCAACATGCACCAGCGACTTTGGCAAAGTGAGCCTCCACCGCACGGTTTGCCACGAACGCCCCACGCCTTCTATACGCTGCTCGTAGATGGGTTACCCTGCTTCAGCGGTCAGTTGAGACTGATCCACTCTAGGGTCAGTTCGTGATCCACGTGGCCGCGGATGCAACTGGGGTCGGGTGTTGGGGACAGGATGGGATGCGGATGCGGTTTTGGTCAATAGGTCGAGAATTCGGCCATTGGCGCGGGTCGGATCGACGCTCGCAGCATGGTTACACGTTGCCGATGTACGGAGTGTCGCAAGCGGTTCGTTGCTTCGCCGCGAGCCGGCAAAGAGCAGTGCACTTGTTCTGATGCCTGTCGCGTCTTGCGACGGCGAAAGCTTGCTCGGGAGCGTCGAGGTAAGGACCTGGAAGGGTACCGAGCCGATGAGCGTGTGCGACAGCGGCAGCGGCGGGCAAGGCTGCAAGCACAGTGTGCCCAGGGCGGTTCGGGCGGGGAGACGCTGGAATGTCACGTGCCGGCTTCGACTCTCAAGTCATTGGAATTACAAGAGGAAATTCACCGAATTTTGGACGGACCTTTTCGGATGTCACGTGCCGGGTTCGGCCGAGAGCTGCTGCGCATCGAGCGGAAAATAGGCTCAATCGTGCGACAGGCAGTGGCCCAATATGGACCGTAGTGGACGATGTCACGTGCCGGGTTCTGTCTGTAAGTCATGGAAAACATTGATGTAAGTGCCTGAATTTTGGCCGATGTCACGTGCCTGGATTTTCTCCGAGCTCGGTCTGTGTTCGCGTCCGACTCGTGACGAAGACCCCACACCAACAGCTCATGATCGCCGTCGAGGATCTGGACGAAAGGCTCTCAGCGTTTCGACTGCGCGAGCCGAAGGCCGTCGAAGCGATGGCCGCGTCGCTGGGGCGTTACGGTCAGCTCAGTCCGTTGGCGGTGTTCGACGACGGCGATGGGATCCAGATCATTGATGGCTTCAAGCGCTTGCATGCAGCTCGGCAGCTGGGGTGGTCACAGATCGAGGTGCGCTACTGTGACGTCGATATCGCTGAAGCCAAAGTCCAAGTGGCTGTGCTCCATCGCGGCCATGGCCTGACTGAGCTCGAAGAGGGCTGGCTGATTCGTTCGCTCTATCGCGAAGACAGACTTTCGCAATCCGCCATCGCCGAGCGTCTGGGTCGTCACAAGAGTTGGATTTGCCGTCGATTGCTGCTCGTCGAGGGGCTGCTCGACGAGGTGCAGGCCAGTGTTCGGATGGGGCTGATAGCCCCGCGAGCGGCCGTGACCCTAGCGGCGTTGCCACGTGGCAACCAAATCGCGGCCATGAGGGCAGTGATCCAGCGCGGGCTGACCGTACGGCAAACGGAGCTGTTGGTGGGCCAGGTCACCGCCTTGGATGACCCGATCGCTCAGGCGGCCCTGCTCGCCCGGTGGTCATCCGGTGCCGTCGCGCCGCCGCAACCGGGTCCGCGTCCAACGCGAGCCATTCGCTCAGAAGCTGACTGGGTGGCTGCTGACATCACGACGCTGCAGCGAATTTGTGCCCGCCTCGATGCTCGTCTGCTCGGGACACCACTGTGTGCGTTCGGTCCGACAGCAGCCGAGCTGATTGCCGCAAATCTCGAAGCATTGATCCCAATGTTGACCGCGCTCGCGAGCACCATCGTGCGCACCACAACGCCGAAAAAGGCCATGGCCCGCAAGGAGCAATCTGCCGCATGACTCCCGAATCACTGGCTCAAAGCAGCCGCGAAGCCCTCGAATTGCAGGTCGTAACTTTGACCGCGCAGCGGATGTCACGACGCGCCATTGCGCGCGCACTCGGCCTGAGTCGCAACACCGTCAAACGAATTCTTTTCAGCCACGCCGAGCAGCGGGAGCAACCGCATACGGCTTTGCCGAAACCCCGTCAGAGCGCGCCACGCGCGAAACTGATCGATGACGTGATGACTCGGGTCACCGATCTGCTCACGACCTATCCCAACATCACCGCCCAACGGGTATTCGAGATCCTCAAGGATGAAGGGTTCCAAGGGGGCTACTCGACCGTCAAACGCTTCGTGCGCGGTATTCGACCAAAGCGTAAGCCCAAGCCTAGCCGGACCACGCC
Organism: uncultured delta proteobacterium; assembly: GCA_963819085.1. Taxonomy (GTDB): domain Bacteria; phylum Myxococcota_A; class Polyangia; order Polyangiales; family Polyangiaceae; genus FEN-1139. The sequence goes on along the minus strand of CAWFUX010000047.1, from coordinate 2,491 downwards.
CGTCTATGGCCCCGGCAAGATGGCAGAGAGCGACTGGTCCCCCTACAAGGTGACCTTGCTCGACGGCTGCGTGCTGTCGCTACAGGCATTTAGCTACGTCCTGGTCCACAGCCGACGCAAGTTCTACGCGGCATTTTCTAGCAACGACCTGCATGCCCTGATGGATGGGCATGTCCAAGCCTTCGCGAGATTCGACGGCTGCGCCGAGTCCTGCAAGTACGACAGTCAGAAACCCGTCGTGTTGCGCTGGGAAGGCAACCAGCCCATCTACAACCCGCGCTTCCTTGCATTCGCTGCGCACTACGAGTTTCGCCCTGCGGCCGTTCGCGGTAACCCCAACGCAAAGCCTCGCGTCGAGCGAGGTTTTTGGGAATTCGAAACCTCGTTCCTCAATGGCCGCTCCTTCAGCAGCGCCGAAGACTTCAAGGCCCAACTCAACTACTGGCTCGACAACATCGCCGACCGTCGCCCACGTCACCGCCTCACCCCGCTCGACCGCTTCGTCGAGGAAAAGCCCCATCTGGTGGCGTTGCCCCAGCATCCGTATGACACCGCCCGCGTCATCTATCGCATCTGCAGTATCGATGGTTTCATCGAATGGAACGGCAATCGATATGCCGTGCCCTATGACTACATTGTCGATATCCTCCCCGTGCGCATCACACAGCGTGAGCTCTTCGTCTATGCCGCAGACCTGCGCTGCATTGCTCGCCACGAGCTTGCGACTAAAGGACAAGGACTCTCGTTAGATCCTGCTCGGTACCATCCGCTGCCTCGCGGGATAAGTGCGCTTGACCTCGATCAGTTGCGCGCGACCTTCGAGCATATGGGTGAAGGTGGCACCGAATTCTCTCGTCTACTTGCGGTCACTCCTGCTCGCCTGTGGGGACGCCAAGCTAGGCAAATTCTGCTGCTGCGCGAGCGCTACGATACCGCTGACCTCGATTCGGCCCTCGCCCACGCAGCCCTTTACGGAGCGTACGAGCACAAGGCGGTCGAGCGCATCTTGAGCGTGCGCGCCCAACCACGCTCCCTCGATGAATACGTCGCTGAAGACACCATCGCCAGAATTACCGCGTCCCTCGGACAAGACCGACACCAGACGCGCGACCTCACCGAATACGATCGACTTCCCGTCTGTGGCGCAGTTTCGGCTGCGCCTCCCACTACCCCGCATCCAAAGGAGTCCGCCCCATGCGAAAGCCAAAACCCGACACCCAGCCCAAAGTATACCAATCCCAAGTCCAGTCCCGTTGATGGGTCCAGTTCAAGCCCCTATGTCGCCGCCGGCCAACCCCCAAACGACGACTTGCTCCTCGAGCGACTCCGCAGACACCTGAAATTCCTTGGGCTAAACCAGACCTTCTCCAAGCTCGATGACTTGCTCGACTGGGCCACCCAGAATCGACCCGGTTACACCGCCCTGCTCGAACACGTCCTTTGCGTCGAGGTCGATCACAAGAGTGTCAGCCGCATCTGTTACCGCTTCATCAAGAGTGGCCTGCCCGAGCGCAAGACCCTGGAAGCTTTTGACTGGGACTTTCAGCCTTCCCTCGACAAAGCCTTCTTCATCGAGCTCGCTCGCCTCGACTTCGTCCGTCGCCACGATGACATCATCATCACCGGTCAATCGGGCACCGGCAAAAGCCACTTGCTCAAGGCTTTTGGCCTTCGCGCCTGTGAGCAACAGCTTTCGATCCGCTACGCACGCTGCGTCAACTTGCTCGACGATCTACACGCGGGCCTTGCCGATCAAACCTATCCCGAGCGGCTCAAGGCTTGGGCCAAACCCCAATTCCTTATCATTGATGACGTCGGGATCGGACAGGTCCGCAAACGTGCCGATGAGCCCACTGCTGCCCATACCCTCTACAACCTCATCGACAAGCGTCACGGCCACTGAAGTACCGCCGTTACCTCGAACATCCAACTCAGCAATTGGGGCCGCTACCTCGGCGACGCTACCGTCACTGCCGCTATCCTCGACAGGCTTGCCATGCAAGCGATTCGCATCGACATCGACGGCCCCAGCTATCGCCAAAGCTCCGGCGTTGCCCTCGCCAAACGCCTCGGAACCCGTTCGCCCAAAGCCGACCACCGCGACATCGAAACACCAACATGAATCCTGCCCAAGTCGTCTTGCCATTTCCTTACGTTGTTCAGCCGCACCATCCGACTCTTGTTGTGCTCGATATCGCACTGCAAGCTTCCATTTCCGCCTTGTACCAAGCCCACCCATCTCTCGACCACGACCACGACTCGCCCCCCTACGACCACAACGCCCCCACCGACGAAATCCTAGCCCAGATCCTCGTCGTCTCCAGCTTCGCGTTGCTCGACTTGCTCCGTCACTATCGCGCTGTCCAGGACCAAAAAGCCGACTTCTGACGCCACCCACGGCAACCCCCTCAGACCCAAGTTAGACACCAAGCTGCCTTGGGTCTGGATCTCTAAGCGGCCAGGATTGGATCACTCAGAAGTGACCGCTGAA
>CAWFUX010000046.1:0-93409 GCA_963819085.1 uncultured delta proteobacterium | reverse complement strand
CCCGGCGCAATGTTCACAGGCCAGTGAAATCGGCAAAGCGAACTCGAAGAGATTGATTGACTCGTTGGTTTGTGGGGTTTTGGGTCACCGCGTTCACACTCGGTTAAATCACACCTTTCCCAGATTGTCATTGGGTGAGCGTCTTGCTTCCTTTTCGTACAAATCCGTCAGATTGGCAACAACTGTGGCCCGGACGAAGCGCAAACCCGATGGGAATCTACTCGGCTTTGCGGTGGTGCTTTCTGCTCCTGTGGTTAGCCGCTGTCTGGGTCTAAGCGCCATTGGTACTCAGCGTCACCCGCGCCGCTGGGGCTGAGCGCCGCAGCCGAAGCACAAAGCGCTCATGCCAATCGTACCCATCTACATCGCAACAGCTATCCGCAAGCCCCTGTCACACCTGACACGGGGGCAATTGGAAGCAACGCTCAATCCGGCATTGGCGCTTCTATTCACGTAGCGCTCGGTATTCCGTCCGACAGCGATCCGTCCGACGATTACCTCATCGACCATGGCATCTATGTTCTGTCGTACAATCCAAAGAAGAATGTGCCGAACTGGGTCTCTGGGCACTTGACCGCTCGTTCCTCGGGCATGTTCGGCGGAAGAATGACTTTCGGCCGGACTCGTCGCTGCCAGCGAACTTCTATCACGTGATTCCGCAGGACTACCACGACAGTGGCTATGACCGTGGACATCTATGTCCTTCGGCCGACAGACAAGATAGCCCTTCGGATAACTCGTTGACGTTCCTGATGACGAATATCCAGCCGCAGCTGCACGAGCTAAATGAAGGACCTTGGGAAAAGCTGGAAGAATACGAGCGTGAGCTCGCTCGGCGGCATGACGCGGAATTATTCATAGTAGCGGGCGGTATATTTGATGCCCAGCAACAAAGCATCGGACACGGCATCGCGGTACCGAAGGCCAACGACAAGATCATCGTTGCGCTACGGCAGGGACAGCAAGCCTCGGATGTAAAGTCCGATAGCAAGGTTATCGCCGTTGTCATGCCGAATGTTGCGGGCGTCGGCAGCCATCCGTGGACCGACGATCTGACGTCAGTTGATGCGATTGAGCAGGCTTCAGGCTACGACTTTCTGTCAAACCTGCCGAACGCTACGCAGGCTGCCATCGAAGCCAGGGTGGCCTCGCCGGAGTAGTAGACTTACTCGCGTTCCCTCAAACCGTATTAAACTTGTGGATTGAAAGCGCTTTAGCACCTTTGCGTAATAGCTCCGCAGGGCTGAAGGATTCTCGTTGCGAAAGGACTGCAACAGCCCAATCAGTTGACGAGCCATCTGGACAGTCTGACGTAACTCATGGACTTTCGGTAGGTTGGTGGAATCATTCGAATCGTCACTGCCATAGGGCCAGCCCACGTTAGCTAGCCTTGAGACGATGTCGTCTTTCATTCGGGCTGCCTCGGGGGCAAAGCTATCGAGCTTACTCTGCCATTCAGCACGTTCGGCGGCCTGTTTTGCCCTTCGGGCGTCGGCTTCTGTTGCAGCACGAGCTTTCCGCAACTCATACTCCTCATCGGAAATCTCGAGCCAAGCTAGACTAGCTTGGTCCACGGTATCTGGATTCTGCACAAGCAGGGACCAGATGCTGTCGAATGATTTTGGATTACCGTCTTCGAGCAATCTATCCAGATTTAGACCTAGTTCTCGAAATTGATCGATGACAGCTTCCGGGTCCGAGTCCGCGCGCCGGAAACATTTAACCCAGTCACTATCCACAAATCCGCTTTCAAGCCAAGCGGCCGCCTCGACTGTTGGATCTTCATCATCACCTGGATCCAGCGCGAGAACCCACGATTTAGCGTCGTAGAACTCGTGGGGCTGGTTGTGAACGGCAAGCAACTGCATCATCAGTTTGCATTTTCGCCGAAGATCTGTTTCTCCTTCTGAGACGACTCACTGAAAACGCGACCGCTTCGAACGTACGGGGATTCGTCATCCTCGAACTCCTCATCCTCGAACTCCTCATCCAAATCGCTCATTAATTGCGCTCCCTTGCTCGTAGGCGACAGCGAGTCGGCGTGCATGATCTGAACGCGTCGATTCCTAGCCCATTGCGATCGTCGGATCGTCGCTCCATCGGCGCCTTGCTGCAATTGGCAAAGGGTGTTCAAGGTGTTGACAAAACGTGCTTGGTTCGGCTGGTACGCTCACGATGTCGGTGGGGAACGCACAGGTACCACTTTGGAAATGGGACCGGGGTCCTCATCTTTGATGACGGAGCTGCGTGTTACGATTGCGACGCAATCTAGAACGCTTCCCTACGACATACGCGATTGCTTCGCTGTGAGTATCAGCAGACCAGCTCAACACTCGTTCCGCCTCGGCGGTGGTCATCTTCACCCCAACAAAGAGCTCTCCCGGTTGCAAGAGAGCCACGCGCAGCAGCTCATTCGGCCTGACATGCCGCCCGAAATGCGCGATGTTGAGCAGCAGAGTGCCATCGGACGCAATGGCAAATGCCGCCTGGTGAATCCTGCGGCTCATGGTGAACATCTCTGTGCATACCCACACGTTCGGCATTGCCAATCGCGACGGCGGTTATCGACGCCAGCACGAACGGCTCGTTCGACGGAGAGGGCCAGTTCAACAAGTTCGACTTCGTCGCGTTGGCCTCGCGCGCAGGGCAACCGGTGGAGCGTCGGCTGCTTGGCTTTGGTTACAACGACTAGCTCAGTCTCTGCGTGCTGATGGCCCAGGTCATTAGCTGCTTTGCGATAGATGGTCGGCTGCAGGTCATAGTCCACCTGGTCGGCGCTCCACTTGCGCTTTCCGGTCTTGATTTCGAGCACACGCCGCCGGGTGTCAAACTGGGCGATGACGTCCATTGCGCCAATCAGCGGCAATTCAGCCGCTTCACTGGTAAGCGGATGCCGCAGTAGTAGCTCGAATGGAACCTCGATACCGAGAACTATGCTCGGCAGCGGAAATTGCTCCACGAACACAGCTAGCATATCCCGTGCCTTGTCCAAAAGTTCGTCAGTGCTTTGCTCTTCATCGTCGAACAACACGGGAATTGAATCTTCGCCTAGCTCAGCCATGAATACATGCCGAAATGCCTCGACCAGTTCATCGAGCGGGACTGCCTGAGATTCAGACGACCTTATCAAATGGACACCAATCGCTGCATGAAACGCATGCCCAAAGGCAAGGCTAGCCGAGCGAAATGCGGATACCACTCGTTCCACATAACGAAAAAAGTACTGGCGCGGGCAAGTTAGGAAGGTCTTGAGCGCAGAGGCGCTCGTATGCGGTTTTTTCCGCAATGCGACTAACGCTAGGGTCATGGTCACCTCCGATGACAGCAGCCGGCACTTTTGCCCGGAAGCATCGCCCTGAATTGATGTTATGACGAAAGCCCACGCCTCGTGATTGAAAACGCGGGCTTTCTATTTTGTGGCCGCCGTTCAGTAGCGGCGTTAGTTACCTGTACCGTTGCTGTTACTCAATTCCGCGATGAGGTGGGATGCCTCAACACGGTCGAGCTCGGCTACATCCGACTTTCCCGTTCGCTCGCGCAACATGAGCGAGAAACGATCCCGAGTGAGACCGCGGCGTCGTGCGGCACCCTGAAGCGCGGCCACTTGTCTAACTGTAGCGCGGTTCTTCGGGTCTTCTTGTATACGGGCCTTGGACCGCAGCTCGCTCGGCTCGACTGAGGCCTTTCCGCCGTAGAGCTCGAGTCCCACGCCGAAAAGACTGGCCGATTTCTTCAAGCAATCACTAGCAGCCGCCTTGAGGTCGTCGCCTATACTGATGGCCGTTCCATCGTCCCGGAATGAAATGAGCGAGCCGCCAAAGGCAGACTTGGTCACGCCATCAAGGGTGAGCTTTCCGAGCACGACGACCTCAGCATCGAGTATCTGGTGCTGGACGATTTCGAAGGACCAATCATCCGAGCCTTCGTTGAGGCGCTGAATGACGGCATGGACGTCCACATAGCGAAGCTTTTTGCCATGCGGTCCTGCGCGCTCTTTGATGAGCTCACGCGGAAATGGCTTGCAGAGGATTTCCTTGTTCACGCTGACTCTCCTTTATCTCTAAAACGCCTTGTTCGAATAGGGATGCCCAACCACCACCGCGGGCTCCAATGATGATGTGGTCCAGGAGCGGTACGCCGAGGACGTTGCCTGCATCAATGACCACTTGCGTCATCGCGACATCTTCGCGACTGGGCTTGGGGTCGGTGCTGGGGTGGTTGTGAATCAAGATGCAGCCGCTCGCGCCGACGCGAATCAGCGGACGAAACACGTCGCGGGCGGTCAACGCGCAGCCGTGAGCGCCACCGGAGGCGAGCATGAGCTCTTCGAGGATGTGGTTTCTGCCGTCTAGTGCCACGGCCAGCATGACTTCGTGTCGGAGATTTCCCAGGCGTGCCGTGTAGACCGAGGCCACTTTGTCGGCGCTGGCAAGGCTTCCAAAGGGCAATGTCGGCCAAGCGCTGGACGCAAGCGTCTGCAGCGCCAGAACGGTCCTTCTGGAGGCTTCCTGGAGCCCCAGCGACACAAGTTCCGTCTCGTGCAGCGTTCGCCAGCCACCTGGAGCGGACGCCACGAGGCGAGATGCTCGGGTGCCTAGTACGTCTCGGAGCAGCTTGAGCTCGGGGTCGTCGCTACGCCGAGTGCACATCACGCCTGGCCCACATGGCGTCGAAGCAGTCCTCCGGCTAGCTCTTCGATTTCTAGCCGATGGGCGGGTTCGGCATCATGCGCGGTTGCCGTGATGGCATTGACGAAGTCGTATGCCGAAACTCGCCCGGGCAGCTCCAGCACATGAGCTTCCTTTTTGACCTCATCCTGCACGCGTTCTCGCTCACCGACGCTCAGGGCACGCAATGCGTCAATTTCCGCGGCGATATTGTTCACGAAGACACCCACGGCCTTCTTCCAGAGGTCCATGACACCGCGCGCATGAACGAGCGCTGTCGGAATGGCGTCGCGTAGTCCGTCGCGCAGTCGCCGGGATTCCCCCACGTGGCGATATGAGAATTGGCCCATACCTTCTGCGGTTCTTAGGCCGTTGGTGCATTTCAAGCGCCATAGCAGGCCACGAACGTGCAGTGCCGAGCGGCCGAAGCTGGACGTGGACAAGTCCAAACCAACAGCTGTGACATCGCCCACTTTGATGGCTTGACTCTCACTCGGGACGACCAGGCGCATTAGGTCGGTGGTGCCACTGGCCACGGCCCGGGCTCGCACGGTTGACAATAGCCCTTGTTGGTTGAGGGCCAGTCGCAGCGTATCCACGAATTCCACGGCGTCGAGTGGTGCGTAGCGCTCGCTGACCAATGCCGATATTTCCTCGCCCCGCAGGCGTAATTGGGCTGACAGTGGCTGCGGTGCCGCTGCCAATAGGTAATTCATCGTCGCGAGCTGCAACGGCGCCGGTAGCCTGTCTCGAACGAATTCAACAGGTGCGCCCAGTCGATTGGAAAGTTGTGAAAACGCATTGGCTCGCAGAGGTCGCGCTGGTTCGTGACCGGCAAGCGGCGCCAACGCGAATTGCCCGTTGTCTGGTCTTAGACCCCAGGTACGAAGGTCCATTATCGGCAGGTCGCGCAACTGGCCATCGTTTTCGTGTGCGGACACCAGTCGTTGCGCGGCCGTGTCATAGTCGCAGTCAACATCGTCCCAGCGCGACAACATGTCTTTGGCCACTGACAGCGGGGGCGGCAGGTTCATTGAGGTTTGTGCTTGTGTAGGTGCATTCATTGTCGGTTCCTTTGGAACGAATGTCATTTTGGTGCAGGTCACGTCGGTCTAAGCCGGAGACCCAAAATCAGAGAAAGCCAAAGTCCAAAAGCACGTCCCCCAGCCAGGCTGGCGATGCAGTGATTGGGCTTGGCGGTACGAGCGACGGTTTGACCTTGGGACGCGGCTTTTGAAACTCAACCGTGAGCACGGCACCGGATTCAAACTTCTCGACATCTTGTGAGACGAGAACGAGGCCGCCACGTCCGCCATGCCAGCGGAAGTTCAGGCCGCGCTCATCAATGAAACAGCGAAGGTCAGAGAATCCGAGAGCTCGACGCGCTTCTTTGAGCTTGTCTCGCAAAACGGTGACAGAGCTGCGGCCTTTGACTTCGAAACAAATGGCCTTTCGCTGACGGTCAGCAAGCAATGTTCCAAGGACTATTTTCGTGTCAAGTTCGACACGGTCGTTGTGCCATCGACAAAGGCTTGCCAACATACCAGCTGCTTCAGTCGAACGAGCCTGGGCTTGAAGCCTGAGCGCCGCCGCGTGTCGCTCTCGAGCTTTGCGCAGCGCCACCCGAATCTTGACAGTGCGGGTCATGGGTGGCGCTTTGACGGCGGCTTCAAGCTGTGCGGTGGTTAGCCGGAGTAACGCAGAGATTGTGCCGCCTTGCTCGCGTAATAGAGCTGTAAGCTCCTCCTCGCCGTCATCGGACTCGACTGCGGCCACTAACGTTCCTAACAGCTCACGCTCACTCGGGCGTCGAGCCATAGTCGGGTTTTGATGGGTCGGCAACTTTCCTCGACAAGGATGATCCTTTGCTCGCGCGATTGAGCACATCGCAAACGAACAGAACATCGCGATTGTTTCCTCTGGCGGCTCGCTCGAGCCGGCGCGCAATCAAGTAGGGATTAGCAGCACGAGGCACACGGAGCGCGGGAGAGCCGAGCGACAGTAGTAGACGCCGCTCGGCTAGGTTTGAGGGACGCAAAGTACGACCTTGAATTCTCACTTTGTTCTCCAATGGCAAGCGGGCGCCGCCGGGCCATTTTGCCCAGCAGGCGCCCACATGGTTCTGCTGAATGAGCTCAGCGTCGGTACAAGGGGTTGCGCTCGTCCTGCGCCAAGTCGTCCTCATTGAACAGACTCGGGTGACGAACATGATCGCCCCAGTCAACGTGCTCGGCACGTGGACGGGTTGTTTGAGGCGGATGATGGATGGCAATTAGCAGCACAGCACGGCTCCGTTCGACAAACAAAAGCCCTGTGTACTTTGACCCGTCTGGGGCCAAAAGCTCAATGCCAGGCGGGGCCGCAGCAACGTGCTGAACCCAACGCCACGCTGCTTGCGCTCGTGCCAATGATTGATACCGGCTTCGCCCGATGGCCTCGATAAGAGCGTCGCCGACGATTTGGACCATCAGATGCGCAGCGAAGGCCACACAGCTTCCACGATGAGGGACAGAATGAGGCCGGCGCTCGCGGCCGCAATGCCATGCTTGGTAGCGTCATTTCGCACAACTCGAGAAAAGTAACCTTTGGTGCGTTCGAAAAACGACATACTTGACTCCTTGGGTACCCATTGGTTTGATTGGGTTTACAGAAGTCTTATTCCTGAGTTTATCGCGGAATTGCGGCCATCGTAGGCTTCGATCATCGTTAAAGCGGCACCGCAGTTGGCCGCCTAATGCTACCGAGTCATTCCTTACCCCTAGTCGGCACCATTTCGAACGAACGGTCACTTTGGCCGATTTCCGCTTTGATTTCAACCATGTCGAACTACCGCGCCTCAAAGTGCTGAATGTTCTGACTCACAGCAGCGCTAGGTATGGAGAGTCGCGTCCAATTAGGCGGCAAGGGTGCATTGCCTGACAACTACCTATTCAAGCGCCGTGAAATGGTCGAGGATCCCAGAAGAAACTATGGTCGCATGAAGTTGGGCATCGGCGGAGTTGTCAGGGAGAAGAGTAGAGCCATTATCTTTGTCATGGTGTGATTCCTTGAATTGGCCGCTGCATAAGGTGGGCCGGTTGCGTTCGGGTCTTTCCTTTCCCTTCCCTCCCCCAACGAATCGTTGCAAAGGTGGTTATTTACCGGTTCAGCACGTCGGCTAACTCGGACCAATGAGCTGCCCTTTGCCTTCGTGGCACTTCCACGCTGGCGGGTATACTCCGGCCTTGCTGGTCCCGAACGGCTCCGAGATCGCGTCCATCAAGCGGCCGTTGCCAATTTAGCCCGCGCATAGTCGAGGCACCTCGCAGTTCAAATGCTATTGCACTTTCGTTCATATTAGCAGCGCCGCGCCCAGCCGGCTATTCGTGAAGACGTACCTCAAGTTCCAGGATTTCGCGTAATAAAGTGACCATTGCCGTCATTGCCGAAAAACCCTCCGTGGCTCGCGACATCGCTACCGTTCTCGGCGCGACAAAGCGCGGTGAAGGCTATTTCGAAGGGGCCGGCTATAAAGTGACGTGGGCGATTGGGCACCTTGTTGCGCTCGCCCAACCACACGAGATCAATCCGAGCTGGAAGCACTGGAGCCTAGCAACGCTGCCCATGCTTCCCGAAACATTTCCACTAGTCGTCGTACCCGACACCAAAGTCCAGTTCGCCGTCGTACGTCGAATCTTGAAAGACCGAACCGTTGAGCGTGTCATCTGCGCGACAGACGCGGGGCGCGAGGGAGAACTCATCTTTCGCTACATCTACGAGGCCGCTGTATGCAGAAAACCGGTGAGTCGACTCTGGATCTCGTCACTCACACCGGACGCGATTCGAAATGGGTTCCGGAGACTCAAGAGTGGCGCCGATTACGACGCCCTTGCCGACGCCGCGAAAGGCCGTAGCCGCGCCGATTGGCTCGTGGGAATGAACCTATCGCGAGCTTACAGCCTTAAACTCAATCAGGACATTTCAGTTGGACGCGTGCAGACACCCACGCTTGCCATTGTGGTCGAGCGCGAGGTCGCGATTAGGCACTTCGTACCTGAGGACTACATAGAAGTGATCGCCAGCTTCACACCGAATGGTCCGGATGGCAAAAGCGCGAAGCAGAGCTATCAAGGCACCTGGTTCCGTACGCCAGCATCGCCCGATAAATCCGCGGACGATTCAGCCAGACAGCGGCGCCTGTCGCCCGACGGGATAGACGCCGCAACAATCGTTGAACGAGCGCATTCGGGCAAGGCTGTTATCGCGTCGGTGCGGGGGGAGACTCGAAAGCTGCCGCCACCCCCACTCTACGACTTGACTGAACTACAGCGCCACGCCAACCGCCTCTTTGGAATGAGTGCGCAACAGACACTCAACATCGCTCAATCTCTGTACGAGCGCCACAAGCTCTTGAGCTACCCAAGGACCGACAGTCGGCATCTTTCTAAAGACATCGCCGCGACACTCGAAGCCGTAGTCGATACGATACACGACCGTTACCCCGGCTGCATCGCGCCGGGGACGGGCACGATTCCTCTTAGCCGCCGCTTTGTCGATGACACCCGCGTTACCGACCACCACGCAATCATCCCTACGACAACGCCGCCGCGCGCAGGCGCGCTCAACGCCGAGGAACAGAAGATATATGATCTCGTCTGCCGCCGCCTGTTGCAGGCATGGCATGACGACTACGTGTATTCGATCACGACGGTTGTCACCGCGATAACCGCGGTTGCCCCCTCCCCTATCGTCGACCACTTCGAAAGCCGTGGCACCGCCGTTGAGCATGTCGGTTGGAAAGTGCTGGATATAGGCGGAGGCAAAAAGGCACCAAAGCCCACAAGAAAGAGTGAGAAAGAGGATAACGACGGATCCGTGGAGGAGACCGATGACCCAGATCAAGCGCTTCCTGCCGGGCTCGCGCGCGGCCAACTCGTGCGCGTGCTCGATGCTGTCTCGGTACCCAAACGCACTCGACCGCCCAAGCACTACACCGAGGCCACACTTCTGACGGCGATGGAGAACGCGGGCCAAGCACTCGATGACAAGGAGCTCTCGGATGCGATGAAGGATCTAGGTCTTGGCACGCCGGCCACGCGCGCGCAAATCATCGAGACCCTGCTACGGCGCGAGTACTTGCTCCGTCACGGCAAATCGCTGGAAGCGACCGACAAGGGCATTGGTCTCATTTCAGTTGTTCACGCCGAAGTGAAGAGTCCAGCAATGACCGGCGAGTGGGAAGCCAAACTCAAACGCTTGCAGCGTGGCCAAGGGGATCTGTCTACCTTCATGGCTGGCATCGAGGCGTATGTGGCTGAGGTGGTTGCACGCGTCATCAAAGGCCAAATCCCGACAATTGACTCGCCAACACCAAAGACTGTATCACCGGCAAAACGTTCGCCTTCCTCCAATGGTTCACCAAAGACCGAGCTGCGCGCCCCATCCGTGAGAATACCCAGGTCAAGGTCAACGGCAACTGACCGCATCACCACGCGTCCGGCGTCTAAACATGTCTCATCGAACGTTCCCGCGCTGGCTCCCCCAAGTCATTCCCTGACACCTCATCCCATCGTCCAACGATCAACAACTGCACCGTCAGAATTGCGACGACTGCTCCAATCCACCTTTGGCTTTACTGACTTTCGTCCCTATCAGGAGACGGTATGCCGCGCCGCCACTGAAGGCCGAGATTTGCTTTTGGTCATGCCCACTGGCGCCGGAAAATCTCTTTGCTATCAGCTTCCTGGTATTGCCCGCGCCGGCACCACGCTCGTGGTGAGCCCACTCATCGCCCTCATGGATGATCAGGCTGCCAAGCTCACGGCCCAGGGTTTCCGCGTCGAGCGCATCCACTCCGGTCGTCAACGAACTGAGTCGCGCCAAGCGTGCATTGATTACCTCGCCGGCACTCTTGATTTCTTGTTCATTGCGCCTGAACGACTCCGGGTTGCAGGCTTTCCGGAGATGCTGGCCAAGCGGACCCCCGCCCTCATTGCGGTTGACGAAGCGCATTGTATCTCCGAATGGGGGCATGATTTTCGTCCCGATTACCGCTTGCTCGGCCAACGCTTGCCTTTACTCCGCCCAGCACCCATCATCGCGCTCACCGCCACGGCCACCCCCGAGGTCCAGGATGACATCATCCTTCAACTGGGTTTGAAACAAGCCGAGCGCTTCATTCACGGCTTCCGCCGTACAAATATTGCCATCGAAATCATCGAGATGAGCCCGAGCGAGCGAGCTGGGGCCGTGCGTGATCTGCTCGGCGACAAAACTCGTCGCCCCGCCATTGTCTATGCGGCGACACGCAAGAGCGCCGAAGAACTCGCTGCAGCTCTCGGTGGCAAACTCGCTGCTGCGTACCATGCGGGCATGGACTCGGATGTGCGCGAGCGGATCCAAACCGCATTTCTACAAGGCCAGATTGACATTATCGTCGCCACGGTGGCCTTTGGCATGGGCATCGATAAGGCGAACGTTAGGACCATCATCCATGCTGCGCTTCCGGGCAGTCTCGAAGGCTACTACCAGGAGATCGGACGCGCTGGGCGTGACGGCAACTCCGCCTCAGCGATTCTGATGCACTCCTACGCGGACCGAAAAACCCACGAGTTCTTTTACAACCGCGACTACCCTGATCCGGAGGTACTGGAGTCAATCTACGCGAAACTGACCAAGAGGCCGATGGATCGGGACAAGCTTCGCGGCAAAGTCCATTTGGAACCAGACACGTTCGACAAAGTGCTGGAGAAACTCGAGATCCACGGAGGTGTGTCAATGACACCCGACGGTGAGATTATTCGAGGGACCAGCACATGGAAGAAGACCTATTGGGTCCAACGTGACCACAAGCTCGAGCAACTTCATCTCATGGCGCGATTCGCGGAGTCGCACAACTGTCGCATGGTGCACATGATTCGCCACTTTGGCGATCAAGAGGATAACGGCGATCCGTGCGGACTCTGCGACGTGTGTGCACCAGGGCGTGTCATTGCACGCCAATTTCGCCAACCGAACAGGGACGAAGAGATGGCGTTATCGCTTATCCTCTCGGTCCTGGCACGAGACGGCGAGCTGGCAACCGGCAAGCTTTATCGCGAGACGTTTCCCAACGAAGAGATCAATCGCCGTTCGTTCGAACACCTCCTCGGAGGCCTCTGCCGGGCCGGTTTCGTGCTCGTTAAAGATACGTCGTTCGAGAAAGATGGCCAACAGATCAACTACCAACTGGCATCATTGACCCATGATGGGCAGCGGCGCGGCGCCGCATCCGCGGGGATCTCCCTGCCGAAAGAGGCGAAGAAGAACAAGAAAAAGCCACGTGGCTCCTCGAAGAAGGCAAAGGGCAAGTGGTTCTTTATCAACCGCAACAAGCGTGCAAAGAAGAAATCTCGCTGACGCTGGGAACAGCTATGGCTCAGAATATCTTATACTTCGTGGTGTTCAACGGCAGCATCAAGTGACGTATCACGTCAGCATTCACCCCTGGCTCGCTCCCGTGTAAGCCCAGCGGGACTCGCCACCCGACTGGCGTATGCGATAAGTCGGACATCGACGGCCGCGTGAGCCAAAACTCTTCCCTCGCGCACCGAATGGACGGATGATCGCATTGTGCCGCCATTCGGACACCTGCCGCCGCTCGGCCTAGCAATCGATGCACCCGTTTGGTGGCGCGGAGCTTCGTCAGGCTGGTCCACTGAATCCGGCAATGCCGGGTCTTCGTGCGCTAAGAGCTGTCTTCGAACGAGATTGCCCTGTATGAAAGCCGTTATCGCGATAGGGCTCAAAAATTCACGGCAAATACGAGAGTAGTACTGCACAAAGACGCGACTTCCTAACAGCGATGGCGCATAAGTGCCGCAAAACCCGCAAGTGGTACTCAAGCCTTCTGAGTACCACCTAAAGTACCACTTAGGCGTAACGTGGGGGTCGTCCAGGGCACGCCAGGTAACGTGATTTCAACTAGTTAGAACGGATGGTAACGCCTGAAAACGGCTTCTTTTGTTTTGCCAAGGTCAACGTCGAGGGTTCAAATCCCTTCTCCCGCTCAAATATAGCCGAAGCGGGGCGGTCAGTTAGCGAGATTAACTAACTGGCCGTTCTCGTTAGTTCCTCACGAACAAATTGACCCGCGCCACACGCACTGCCGGGGCAAGCATTGGTGAGTCGATAGTCGCCCCAGCGAAAATGTACGCTGAAACTCGACTCGGCAATCGTAGATGGGTTGAAGGTATTCCATCTCGCAAGTCCTTATCTCCGTTGACGTCTCAAGTGCGAGAGCCGCAACACACACGGTGCGGGGTTTGCTATGTCTCGGAAGAATCTTCATTCAATCAACGTCAATGGAAGCATCGCCATCGCGTTGCTCGTAACCATGAGTGCCTGTTCGGGGAGTGACGCGGGGACCATCGGGGGCTCGGGCGGCGCAAACGCCACTTCGGGAGGAAACCCAGGCACGGGTGGAGTGGCAAGCACAGCGGGTTCCATGTCTACCGGAGGTACTCCGAGCACAGGCGGACTGCCCACGACCGGTGGCGGGGCGCCAAGCGCGGGTGGTTCAAGCGCTTCAGGAGGCACTGCCATCATAATGATCGACACAGGCGGGGCGACCAGCGGTGGTGCACCGAGTAGCGGCGGAACGGCCACTAGCGGCGGCTCCAAGGAGGTAGGCGGCGCACCGAGCACGGGCGGATCCCAAAATACGGCTGGAACGTTCAGTACCGGAGGGGCCAAAAACACAGGCGGAATGGTCGGCACTGGTGGTGCCAAGAACTCAGGTGGTTCGATCGGTACCGGCGGTGCAACTGGCGGCACCGGCGGTAGCTCGTCGAGCGGGGGCGTTATCGGTACGGGGGGTTCCACGAGCACCAACTCGGCATGCCCGGGTGCTGACGCTTCGGAGTTTGCTTTGGTGCAGGCGTGGCTGAACAACACGACGGCCGTCGGTGCACTACCTAGCTACGCGTACAGCAACATCAAGACTAATTTTCCAGCAGGTGCCGCATTCAATAAGCTCGCTTGCACGATTGCGATGAGCTGCGTTGAATTCGCACCAATGGAAAGCAATTGGCTAAGAAAATGCGAAGCCGTGCTTACATCGGCGATTGTCGCCGAAAGTTCGTACAACCCTAGTTCTGTAGTCACGGATAGTTACGCGACACGCGCCGTAAGTGGTGTTACCGCTAACGATCCTACGGTAGGCCTACTTCAAATTCGCTTTAGCTCGACGGTGCACGACTATAATTACTACGGTCCCACGGGCAAGATGGCGGCAATTGGATGTAACTGGCCGTCCGCGCTGACATCCCAAGCTGACACGGCAACATTCTGGGCTACCGCAGGGGGTACGACATACCTGAGTTTCATGCAGGACGTCTCGTGTAACATCGCGCTTGCCGCCTGGTATTACTTCTACAATGCAACCGGCAATGGTGGTTCGAGTGCGGTGTGGATCTCGAACTATTGTGGTGGTCAGGGTGTAGCCGGGACCATGGTGGTGGGTCTTTTGTCGCACTTGCAAGGGGGTAGCTACACTCGGCCCCCGGACGCCAACAACGCGTACCCGTGGGGAATTGAATGTTGCGCCTGCGGCAACCCTTCGGGGTGCACGTGCACCGGTTGCACCGGGCGTTTCGCCGCTTTTATGGGCATCGGCACGAGCAGCTCGCGACCCAGCCCTGATCCGTTCCAGGAAGCGCTGGCGCCCGAGCCCACCAAATATTGCAAGTAATCGACGACTATCGACGCGTCAAAATCCGCGTGCTGCGCAGCCTAAGGATGCGAATCTGCGTGACCGCGCCCGGATTGATTTATTGCGCCACGATTGCGCGCAGGGATCGATCGCCGCGAAGCGGCGCGATGTGTACTCGAGGGTCCCGCTTATCGGGCGCCTGAGCGGCCTTTGCAAATGCGGCGGCTACTTGCTTGCGAACTTCGATCACCGAAGATGTCGGACCAATGCGTATTTCACCCACGTCATTGCTCCGAATCCTCCCTCTTCGGCAAACAATCGCCAACAGCCGGCGTGCATCTGCCCCCTGATTTTCCCCCCAAGTCACATGAAATGCGCCGTAGTCGTTCGGAATTGCGCAGGCATTGCCAGCTGCCATGTCGGCATTCGCTCGCGCGCCAGTCAGATTAGAAGCACGCCGGGGAGCCTCGCGAAATTGCGCGCCCTTTGGCTTACGTTTGTTTGATTCCGCAAAGTCTCGATTGGAACGCAAGTTAGTTGCCTCGAATCGTGGGGCGACTACGTGCCGTGGTTCGATTTCAACTCTATTGATGCGCGCAAGCAGGCGTGTGACGAGTTCGACGCCGTCGCACTCGGCGCACAGGCGTTTCGCGAGAGCTGAATGATGGCCCGGTCCCGTCGGCAATGGATCCGCATTGACTGGATTGCTGAGCTCGGAGAATAGCCGGTCATCTTGCGCCGCGAGCAAGCTCTCCGCGGTGGGTATCGGCATCACTCGGTAGCTTATGCCAGCCCGACGCATCAAGAGCTTTACGCGCCCAACACCCGCGGGAGTCACGAGTAACCGACTGGTTCCCTTGAGCCCAGCGCGTCCAGTTCGGCCGCTGCGGTGCACATAGCTGTCAGGGTCATTCGGTGGCTCCAAGTGAATGATCTGCTTTACTCCCTGTATATCGAGGCCACGCGCCGCCACGTCCGTTGCTACGAGTACTTTGAACGAGCCGCGGCGAAAGTTAGCGAGGGCACGATCACGTTCAGGTTGGGCCATCTCGCCTGACAATGAAATAACGGGAAATCCTGCCTTGGCTAGTTCCCTCGTCATCATGGTGACATCCGCTCTCGTGCGGGCGAAAACAATCGACTGCTCGTCGGGGTTGACCAACAACAAATTTACGATTGCGTCTATCTTGTCCCCCGAATTGACCACGTGAGCTATGTGTTCAATATCCGAGTTGACTTCCCCGAGTGGAGTGCCTTGTACATGCACTGCGTTGCGCTGGTGCCGATCCGCAAGCCTCCCGACCTCGTTACAAAAAGTGGCCGATGCCATATGCGTTTGCCGAGCCTTGGGCAAACTCTCCAGAATGGCGCCGAGATCCTCCTGAAACCCCATATCGAGCATGCGGTCAGCTTCATCGAGTACCACTGCCGCTACTTGGTCGGTCACAATCGCCCCCCGGCGTAAGTGGTCCAGAAGCCGCCCGGGAGTTCCTACGACGATTGTTGGGGCTCGAGCCAGTGCTCGCCGCTCATCGCGAGTGCTGGTTCCACCGGTGACTGCCTCGATGCGCAACTTACGTTCCGCAAATAGCCAACTGAGCTCTGATTTTACCTGTTGAGCGAGCTCGCGCGTTGGAACAATGATCAGTGCACGGGGACCAGAGAATTCCTTCGAAGAATTGATAGGAACATCGAGAGGGGCCTGCAGCACGAATCCGATGGCAATAGTCTTTCCCGAACCTGTCACCGACGTAATGCGGAGATCGCGGTTAGCCAATTTGGGATCGAGAACGGCTATCTGAATTGGCGTTAGTGTCTCGTAACCCTTGCGTTCAATTGCAGTAAGCAAGTCTGCACTGAGAGCGGAATCGTACAGTGAGCTATCCATGTGGTGGCGCCGCTATTAGCAGGCAACTTCGCTCAAGGACAGCCAACGGAGGAAATCTCGGGATATCGTTGCCGGCAGTCGAGACCGACCAGGCACATCGCGCGCGCCCGATTCAGCCATTAATCGGGGGTTTGGGGGCTCCGCTTCCCCTGTGTGGGGGCCTCAGACTGCTAGAACCTTGCCCTCAAATTTTGTGTGCGAGCCCTAGTCGAGCTCGCGCATGTCTTCCCTGGCACGATCTATTGCCGCGTCAAGGGCCGCGAGTGCTTCCGATTTTTCTTCGTTGCTCGTGCCGTTCCGATTTCGGAACTCATCGTAGGCGGCGGCGAGCTGCCGAATTGCAGCGCTGGTCCCTACCAGACGGGAGGTTACGGCTGGCGTGCCCGAGAAATTGCCTTGTACAAGCTTGTTGGCCACGGCGAGGTTCGAGTCCAACTGGGACGCAGCCGCTCGCAGTGAATCAGGAACAGGCTCGGCCATGTCCCAACGAGCAATTCGTGTGGTGGCATCAATTGACTCTATAAGTGCTTCCAGTGCACTTCGAATTGCCGCAACGCGTCGATCATTCATGTCTGATCCATTACACTAACGTACACAGATAATACTTTGGACATCTTGCAAGGCTTCACGCCTCTTCCTCTAGCGGAATGGGCTGAGGCCCCGGCACGATGCCAGCGATGTCAGGATCGATACCCGGTTCGCCGGGCGCACGATTGGCGCGCTCATCGCGACGTTGCTTCTTTATGCTTGCCTTCTCGACCCGTCGATCTTGAAGTTCTTTCTCACGCTGGCGCTTTTTTGTGCTGGGATTGTTGGCCATTTACTTACCGCCACCCTCTAGTGCAGTCGTCAGGTGGAAGTTACGACAGCGCGTCGTCCGGCAATGCCGGGCTAAGTACCGCCTTGCGCGTGCCGTAACTTCCAAAGTTAGAGACGTCTGCGTGCGAACGCCTCCGGGAATAAAGGGTTCGAGCAATTAAATGGGTCGAACGCTCTCCGCTCGCGGGCCTTTGGGACCGCGGCCTTCCGTGTACGTGACGCGTTGCCGCTCTTGGAGGGACTCGAATGTTGTGCCTTCGACATTAGACATATGGAAAAATAGGTCACTCCCCGATTCCGTCAGAATGAACCCATATCCCTTGTCAGCAATCAGACGCTTAATCGTACCTTCAGCCACTAGTGAAACTCCTTGAAAAATGGCGGGAAGCCGAACTTGGGTCCAGTCATGGACCGAGAGTCGAGCGACGCGCTGACACCACTGATACTCTGAGTCACGTGACGGGGCTAGCCGAAACATTGCACCATCACGTCGGAGCGGTAGAATTTAGGTTACTTCAACATTGCCGGCGCTCGGGCCGTCCGAGTTCTCGGGTACCTTGACGCTAGCGAACAAGTAACTAGGCTAAGCGTAATTGTTGCGCCTGCCGACTAAGTGAATTCGCTGAACACATTAATTTCTAAAGCTGCAAGGCCCAGGTTCATGGCAGATCTGGGCTTTTATCAAGAGCTCAAGCGGCGCGTAAATCTGCTTGTCCAGCAGCATAAGATATCAAGGCGTGAATCTCGCACGTTGCACGTCAAGACTATCGTAATGTTGTGCTGGTTCGCGCTGTCTTACGCCTTGCTTGCTTTTGTCGCCGCCAATTGGTGGCAAGCACTGGCTTGTTCCGTTTCACTGGCGCTGGCGATCGCGGGCATTGGTTTCAATATCCAACATGATGCCAATCACGGGGCGTATTCGACCAAGCCAGTACTCAATCGAGCCTTAGGGTTTTCGCTCGATCTCTTGGGAGCCAGCTCCTACGTTTGGCATCAAAAACACAACATTCTTCACCATACATACACCAACGTGTCACGGTGGGATGATGACATTGACCTGGGTTTCTTCGGGCGCTTGTCGCCAGCTCAGCGTCGCCGCCCTATTTATCGAATTCAGCAGTACTATCTTTGGCTAGTTTACGGATTTCTCGGGCCAAAGTGGCACTTCGTGGACGACTTCGTAAATATCATCCAGGGGCGCATTGGCCGCAGTGAATTTCGCAGACCCAAAGGATGGGAGCTAATTGGCCTAATCGGGGGGAAATTGGTTTTCGTCACCGTTGCGTTCGTGGTGCCGCTCATCAAGCATTCGTTTTGGCAAATCGCTCTATTTTACGCCATTACTTGGTTCATAGCCGGTGCCGTCGTCGGAATCGTGTTTCAATTAGCGCATTGCGTCGAGGGCCCGGTATTCCCGATATTATCATCAGAGGGCGGCCGCATTCCAAACTCGTGGGCGGTGCACCAGGTCCAGTCAACAGTGAACTTTGCGCCGCGAAACAAGTTTTTGACCTGGTACTTGGGTGGGCTCAATCATCAAATTGAGCATCACTTATTCCCATCGCTTTCCCACGTTCACTACTCTCGGATATCCGATGAGGTACGCGCCGTTTGTGCCGAATTCGGCGTGCGTTACTTCGCACATGACAGCATGTTTCGTGCAATTGTGTCGCACTTTCAATGGCTTCGCCGCATGGGAAAATCTACGGAGAGTTCCGGGGCCCGGCCACTGCAGCCCTGTGACTTGTAATTGATCGGCCAGAGGCGTAGGCTTACTCACTATGCGTGCCGTTTATTCAGCCGAGCAAGACCAGAGCTTCTTTCTGAAGGCCTTTTCGGCGTTCGGCAAGACCAATACTTATACGACGATTCGGCTGGTAGACTTGCTACAGATCGATATATCCGACGCCTGGCGACTGCTAGTGGACTGGGAACAAGCAGGTTACATTGGCCAAGTTGTCAATGAGATGGGAACCAACGGTCGCTACCGGGAGTGGTGCTTCACGGCAAAGGCTGAAGGCGCTACGCGACAGGTATTCCTAACGCACACCAACCAAGCCCGTAGCTAGCGTGACCAGGCTGCCGCATGGGTGGCTTCGCGTTGAGCGCCGAGAACCATTTCCCGAGTAGGTCGTCGGCGAGTGCTGGCTTGACACCGAAATAATCTACGAGGCCTGCTCTTCGTCGGTGGCAATTTCTTCGACAACTTCAGGCGTAACGGTAGCGGGATTCTGCGCTATGAAGGCATCGAGCGAGTCAAAGTTAACGCGATCAACGTCCTGCGGATGAAGCACCTCTTGGAGGGAACCCGACGGAGCGGACGGATCTTCCACTTGCATGTAATACCCGCTTCCGAGTTTGCCCTCGCGGAGTCTTTGACAAAGCGTAGCATGTTCATTGGGGTTGTACTTGTGACCCACGTGAACGCGCTTGTACCCTCGGCGCTCGCTGAAATGCACATTGACCCAGTCCACGCTCTTACCCTTGAGGACCTGGGGGCTCGCTCTACGTCCAATCGGACGGGGTTCAGTTGGCACTGGAGTAGCCAGTTTTGGTGGCGGTGCTGGTTTCGCCGTTTTTCCGTTCGTCTTACTCTTACTTGATATCATGTGCAGTCCTTGATGAGGCCCAGATAGTATTCAGACACATTGTCATAAGATGCTCGAATTGTTTTATGAGTCCAGGTTCACGGATACATTGGGAATGACTGGCCCGCTTTGAACTGTTTCCAGAAGCTTACGAGCACTCCAGCTCTCATTGCGCGTTCGATACTCATTCCGCTCCAGTTGCGGGTGCTGAAGGAAATCGAACCTCAACGTGAGCCAAGTCCATATTGCCGCTCCGACCGCCGCAAAAGATAACAATCGTTGCACAAACGTAGCGGGACCAAACTCTCGATGAATGCGTCGCTCCAAGTCTCCAATCCAACGGCGAATCTCGGCGTTGGGACCGAAGAGCCGCCCCGGAAGGAATACTGGATACGCCTTACGCAGTTCCCTTTCGTAGAACTCGGACTTACGCTTCAAATTCGGATTTGGGGAGTCCTTTAGTTTCAAATACCCGAGCAAGAGCGTGTCGAGAACGCGATAAATGCTGGGCCCCAGCCGCTGAAAGTCTTCCTCGAAGCACCACTGCTGGAGTCCCTCGATTTCCTTAGGTGATAAACTCGGGTGCTTGATTAACGTCGTAAATCCGTCCGAGCGTCGGTAGAACAATTGCTTGTCGTTGACGTAAGCATCTTGCAACAGGTCTTGCTTGATGATTCGGTCGTGAAATGGTGTGCCCGGGACTGGACCATAGATGAGGAATTGCGAAAGAGCTGGTTTGAGGCTCATCAACCCATCCAACTCTTGGGCCACGACTTCCTGATTCTGATAGTCAAACCCAACAATCATCGACGTCAAAACCGTGATGCCGTGTTCGCGTAGTTCGGTCAGAACTTCGGGGATGGGGCGGCCCTGTTGCTTTGCATAGTTGGAACGCGTGCCTTCATAGCCAATCCAAAAACCGTCAATCCCCATCTCCAAGATTTCTTCAACCCTATATTGGCTGATGGCTTTTATACTCGAGAAGGCAAAGATTGAGAGTTTGTTTCCACCTTTGACCACGCAATCTCGAAACTCCATTGCGCGCTTTTTGTTGAGCAGGAAGTCCTCGTCTATAATCAAAAAGACGAGCTTTGGGTCCAACTCCAAGTAACGTTCGGCTACCGCGTAAATATCCTTGCCCTGCGGCAGAAGCTTAATGTGCTTACGTGAGTAGTAGTGAGAAGTGCAGCAAAAATCGCAACCATTGGGGCAGCCAAGGCCAGCAAATATCTTCCCAGTGCCGGACACCTTCAAGCCGAATATCTTCAGCCAACTCACAGTCAAGGGGTGCTGATACGGCATCGAAATTTCGTGCTCGCCTAGCAGTTGACGAAAATATGCGACGCCTTCTTCACGGCAGATATAGTCGGCGTACGGCTTTAGCGCTTCATCATCCAAGATTGTGCCGTAACCACCCAAGACGATCTTACTCTTGGGGGAATACTTCCGAATCAGCGCGACCATCCGCTTCATCTTGTGCATCAGCGCCATTACGAAGGATATTCCTACGTAATCGTAGCCACGCTTGAGCTCTCGAATTAGCTCCCGCTTCGAGGGATATTGGAGAACCACCGTGGGTGTATCCAGATTCTCAGCTATGTAATCTAGCGAAAAATGGACATTCACCGTGCGAGGACTGAAGATCCCCTGAACACGTGTGACTTGAGCGTGTAGGAGCTCATACCCAACCGAAGGCCCCTCACCAGACTTTTGCCCCATAGGGCGGCAGATACTTGTTAGTAAGACTTTCTTACTCATGGACTTTGCAGCAATCGCAAATCGATACACGGTATCGTTGTAGTTTCGGAACGCTGGTAAGCATTCAAAGCCGAACACTTTAGCTGCGAACAACCTCGAAGCACGGGGTAATTTTCATTATGACGAATTGATGTTGGCCTGATCGAACCGAGCCGTGACCGAACGACGAAAGACGCGGGGATTTTCGCGATACATCCGACAGTTCGCAAACCGGCGACCCGGTTTGGAACCTTGGTGTTTTGGAGTGATCCTCACGGCCAGCGTGGTCCCGACTCACTGCGTTATATTTCGATCCAAGAAGGCCTAGCCATCGAAACGCGAAAGGTCCGAGCAGCAGACTTGTCCCGCATTGTGGCGTTATGAGCTGCCTTGCTCGATGGCGGCCAAGATCTTTCCAATTTGAACAGTCGTTGAATCGGAGTGACGAGACACGTTCGACTCCAACGTGCTGCGAAGAACCCGCTGCAGCTCTACGAAAAGTTCAGCCCGATTTGCCCACGCGGCCACGTGCAGTTGATGGTGCAAAACCGAAGCTAGTCGCAAATCTTGCTCCAAACGGAGCTTTGCCACCAATTGGTCCAATGCGGCTACGACGTTTTCGGCATTTTGCAACTTGATGTTTTCCCTGGTACCCGTTGCAACCACTGTTCGCCTGGGGCGTGCTTGTTATGGGCCCACAGCCTTTAGCACCCGCAACGTACGTGCGGTAGCTATGATTGGAAGATTCGCTTAGTAGCGCAAAGTTCGCCGGCAAGTTTCAGATTTGTCTTCGAATACAAACCCAGTTGTGCCATTCGACCCGATGGGGCGGGAACTATTCACCCGCAAGGCCAAGACTCACTAAAAACGGCCGTACCACGACACGCAAGGTGCGGCGCTAGCGAAAGCCGAGGTCCACTACCCAAGCTGCGTCTATTCTCGAGTTGACAGCGAAATCCAAAAAGTTGAACCAGCTACCCGCGTCATCGAGCACAACGGAGTCACTTGACACAACGCAGAGCTGGCCTTTAAGTAATCCATCAGGGTTTGTAACAAGCTCCACTGTTACGGTTTGCCCCCATGCGCGGGCGTGCTCCACAATGCGCGCTCTAAGCCTACCTGAATTGGACACGGGGCTGTCGAGAAAGAATCGAGCCGTCTTGATATTCAAATCACCCAAGATTTCGCCGATTAGTGCAAGTGCCGTATCCGTCTCCTGAACGGTATTGTAGCTCCCACGCAGACCGGCCAAATCGCGCATTGCACCGTCGGCGCCACGCATTAGCAGACCTCCCGAAAGTGCCACCTCCAAGCTAATAATTAGATTGAAACCATCGATCTGTAGAGTCCCATTGCGGACCCCCGTTGGATCAATTTGTTTGCTCTTTCGGAATTGGCGCGCACTCTCAGAGCACATTGAGCGTTGTAGCGCTAACCGTTGCCGGGCATGCAATTGATGACGTTAACCTACTACGTCAATTACTGAATTTGACGTGTAACCGCGCTCAAGCAGCCATGCAGCCTCCTCACACGCTAACCGGAGCACCTGCGTGGTGCTGGTCGTGAACAATTGCCTATCTTCGGGATGGGCTCCACGGTGCTGCTGCGCATGGGGCACGCCGCCATCCTATGGATTCGCGCCGCTAACGCAATGCGGCAACGGAGCCACTATCGCGTTCCCAACTTGCTTTGGTACATTGGGGCTCAAAAGCTCGGGTATCCGGCAAATTCGAACGAATGTGGTGCCTCTCCAACCAGCAGGCCGCATGATCTTGGAGTGGCTCCAAGGCCGCGAAGCGGCGCGAGACGACGATCCATGCCATACTAAATTCGATTGAGACCGCGCCCGGGGCCAGCGAGCTATCTTTACTTCTTCGCTTCGATCGCGCGCGTGGCGCATCGCGCCATTCGACAACTAAGGAGAGCTACTGTGGATCGCAGAGTGAAGGCAACGCAAAAGGACAAGAACGGAAACATAATCGCGCTTTGCAACCCGGGGGAAAGCTGGTCACCCTTAAGCAAGCGAGAAGCTCTCAAGGATATCAAGAGCGCGAAGCGGAGCTACTACGTGCATGAGCTACCGCAGAAGGCCTATGTACGTATCGTATCCGGAAATGCTCTGCAGACAACTTCGGACAAATCGAGCAGTAACAACTTGGATAATCTGCCGACGCTCTGACCATTAAATGAATAGGACAAGCTCAATTTCCTTCTGAAATTCGAGCTTGTCCTAAGCGAGTCTAACTATTGGTCTACCAGCGGCCGCCGCCGCCACCACCGCCACCGCGGTTGCCACCGCGGCCGCCACCGCCACCGCCGCCACCGCCGAAGCCACCGCGGCCCCCGCCGCTCTGACGCTCCTCGGCTTCGTTGACCTTTAGAGCTCGCCCTTCAAGCATCGCGCCGTTCATTCGAGCAATTGCCTTGATGGCGGAATCCGAGGATCCCATTGTCACGAAGCCAAAGCCACGCGATTGCCCGGTCTCCCGATCGGACACGAGGTGCACGTCGGTGACCTCGCCGAATTCTGAAAATGCCGTACGAATGGTGTCCGCATCGGCCTGAAATGAAAGATTGCCTACGTAGAGTCGGTTACCCATGAATGAAATCTCGATTCGTAAATTCGGCTCCTGAAAAACCTAGCCATCCGTTGAGCCGTAGGGATCGGAAGGAGGGTCACGGAAATCATTCCGTACCCACGCGTCGTTGCCGTTTGCAGCGAGGTTCGCGATCCCAAACAAATCGAGAGTGCGTTGTCGTCGTATGCGGTGAACGTGAGTGAGGTCCAGAGGATAGCTACGGAATTTGAAATTGCAAGGGGTGCAAAGTCCCCGCCGAGGCGTATGGTGACCGGGTGACTCCAGAGAAAGGCAAGTGGCCACTTGGCCGCCCGAATCTGCGCGTCGTGGACGGCCAGACAGGCTCTGCCCCACGAAGGCATCGGCGAAAGTGGAGTCCCTGGATTTGTGTCGCCTTTGTCGCAGCTCACTTCGCGATTAGATTCCCACTCGATTCGTGGCTCAATGCGGCCAGCGATTTCAAATTTGCTACGGCATTGGGATTAACGATTATGCCGCTGCTGCTCGCCGCCTACTCGCTCTACCGTTCAATCAATTCCTAATCATACGCTGAGGAACCATGTCCGAAAGATCCAATCGCTTCGACCCTGACGCCGCTGGGCGCGCCGTGAGACGGTGGCTAGTTGGCCTTGCGTTGCTGGTTGCCTTCATCGTTATCTCGTTGACAACAATTACGCGCATCGATCCGGCGCATGTCGGCATTCGCGTCAAGCTCGCCGGCAGCAATCGCGGCGTGCAAGATATGCCTGTGGTTACTGGTTGGGTATTTTTCAATCCCCTCACGGAACAGATCATCGAATTCCCAACGAGCATTCAAAATGTGGTGTGGATGCAATCCCCTCACGAAGGGTCTCCGCACGACGACTCGATTACGTTTTCTTCCAGTGAAGGAGTCAACGTAAACGCCGACATCGGGCTGTCGTTTTCGATCGAACCGAGCAAGGTACCACACTTATACCTGCGTTTCCGCAAAACAGACTTGATGGAGTTGGCCAATGGGTATGTTCGCAATTCCTTACGAGAGGCCTTTAGTGATGTGGCCTCGCGCATGCCCGTGCAGGAGATCTACGGAGCGGGTAAGCACAAGCTGGTCGTTGACGTCACTCACAAACTAAATGATCAACTGGGTCCGGACGGGTTCGTAATTGCGCAATTGACGATAAACGGCGCACTGCGCCTACCGGAAAACGTGGCACAAGCCATCAATCGCGCCATGGAAGCCACTCAGAACGCCATTCAGGCAGAGAACCGCGTCCGCCAAGTGCGCGCGGAGGCCGAACAGAATATTGCACAATCGCACGGTCAAGCCGAGGCCGCGCGACAAAGAGCCCAAGGTGAAGCCGATGCCGTGCTCATTCGTGCTCATGCGGATGCGAAGGCAAATGAGATTATTCGCCTTTCAGCTTCAGGCACGGTTTTACAATGGCGCGCCATAGAGCGGTGGGACGGAAAACTGCCGATGATGCAGTCAGGCGACAAGCTACCGATGCTCACCTTCGATATCAGCCGGCTCGCAGGCAACGACGCAGCGCGTGAGAAGCGGCTTCGTGAACTCCTCGAGGAGACTAAACCTCGTTTCTCTGACAAGGCACAAGAAGAGTCCGCCGAAAAGGCCGCTCAGGACAAGCCCGCCGAACAAAAGGCGGAATTCAAACCTGCAGAAGCGCCGTCGGCTGCCCCAACGGAGCCTCCCGCCAAACCCTGAACATCGAAGGGTCGAGCCAAAGCGCGGTGCTTTGTCGGGACATTTATCCACCTTGGCAGCCGCGCCTTGCGCGTAGCGTACCTTGCGCCAATCTGTGCCGCGCCAACCCTCCGGTTGGGCGAAATTTTTCCCGATCAACGATGCCAACCCAGCAGCGGTCGTAATTCAAGGAGCAATCAGTAATGGCCAAAACATACAATGTTGCAGAGCTCGGCGGCGACGGCACCGGACCTGAAGTGGTCCGCGAGTCACGCAAGGTTTTGGAAGTTGCCGCACAACGCTTCGGCTTCAAGCTTAGCTGGGAGAGCTATGATTGGGGCGGAGAGCGTTATCTTCGCACTGGCGAGGTACTTCCGCCGAGCGCTGCGGAAACATTGGCCCAACACAATGCTATTCTTCTTGGCGCTATTGGGCACCCGGATGTAAAGCCCGGGATCCTCGAGAAAGGAATCTTGCTCAAGCTGCGTTTTGACCTCAAACAATACATCAACCTGCGCCCCGTAAAACTTTATCCCGGCGTATGGACTCCTCTGAAGGATAAGGGTCCCGAGCACATCGACTTCGTCGTAGTACGTGAAAATAACGAAGGGCTTTATACCGGAGCAGGTGGATTCCTGAAGTATGGAACCCCCGAAGAAGTTGCAACTCAGCTCGCGATTCAGTCGCGCGTGGGCTGCGACCGCTGCTTGAAGTTCGCATTTGAACTGACCCGGCGTCGAAATAAGAGAAAGACCCTGACTTTAGTTGGCAAGACCAACGTGCTCACGTACGAGTTCGACCTATGGGAGCGCGCGTT
The DNA here is from genome assembly GCA_963819085.1 of uncultured delta proteobacterium. GTDB lineage: Bacteria > Myxococcota_A > Polyangia > Polyangiales > Polyangiaceae > FEN-1139. Next base: position 66,960 of record CAWFUX010000046.1, on the reverse strand, counting down.
TCACGACATGGGAAGCAAATACCCCGACGTTAAGCGCGATTATAACCACGTGGATGCTTGTTGCATGTGGTTCGTCAAGAACCCCGAATGGTACGACGTCATTGTTACGAACAACATCTTCGGTGACATCATCACAGATCTTGGTGCAATGATTCAGGGAGGCATGGGAATTGCGTCCGGCGGCAACATCAACCCTGAAGGCGTGAGTATGTACGAACCGATTGGTGGTTCCGCGCCCAAATACACGGGTCAAAACATCATAAATCCGATGGCCGCGATTGGAGCGGGCGCAATGCTGCTCGAGCATAGCCTGGGCGAAATTGACGCTGCGCTGGCAATAGAACGAGCCATTATGAAGACAACTTCTGAAAAGATGCAGAGTCAGTCTGCTGGCAAAATGGGGATGGGAACGACCCAGGTGGGTGACACCGTCGCACAACTGGTGGCTGACGGTATCTGACGCCATTACCTTACCTAAAAGATAACGGCGAATCAGGAACTTCGATTCGCCGTTTTTCTTTTGTCATTGGCGGCACTCGGCAGCGCAATCTTAGAGGAGCGTCACGCTTGTCTCAGTTCGAGCCACCGAACGAAATTCAAGCGTGCCCGGCTGAGCCAAGCACACTTTGATTCTTGTGCTTGTACAGTTCCTTAAGAGCGTCCCGCGCCGGACCCAAATACTTCCTCGGATCGAACTCGGCGGGCTTTTTTGCAAATGCTTCGCGAACGGCCGCAGTCATTGCCAAGCGACCATCGGAGTCAATGTTGATTTTGCAGACGGCGCTCTTGGCTGCGCGGCGAAGTTGCTCTTCTGGAATTCCAACGGCATCCTTGAGTGCGCCACCATTGGCATTGATTACTTTGACCTGATCCATCGGCACGCTCGACGCACCGTGAAGCACGATCGGAAACCCGGGCAGCCGCTTTTCAATCTCCTCCAAGATGTCAAATCGAAGGGGTGGCGGTACCAGTACGCCTTCGGCGTTTCGGGTGCACTGTGCGGGTGTAAACTTGTTGGCACCGTGCGACGTCCCGATTGATATCGCTAGACTGTCAACGTTGGTGCGCTTCACGAAGTCTTCGACCTCTTCCGGCTTAGTATAAGTGCTCTTATCGGCGATGACGTCGTCTTCGATGCCGGCGAGTACGCCGAGCTCGCCTTCGACCGTCACATCCAGTGCATGGGCATACTCAACGACCTTCTTGGTCAGCGCGATATTTTCCTCATAGCTGTGGTGCGACCCATCGATCATGACCGACGAAAAGCCCGAATCGACGCAGTCCTTGCAAAGTTCAAAGGTGTCACCATGGTCCAAGTGCAAGGCTATGGGGATGCCCGCGCCCTGACTGAGCTCTTTGGCATACTCCACGGCGCCTTGTGCCATGTAGCGCAGCAAGGTTTGATTCGCGTACTTTCGAGCACCAGAAGAAACCTGGAGTATCACGGGCGACTTAGTTTCAACACATGCAGCTATGATCGCCTGAAGCTGTTCCATGTTGTTAAAATTGTAAGCGGGTATGGCATAACCGCCGGCAATTGCCTTCGCGAAAAGGTTCTTGGTATTTACCAGACCCAATTGTTTGTAACTGATTGACATAGACATACCTCAACGAGACCGCGGTTCAGAGGGAAAGGCGGCCTTTCGCAAACTTAATTCAGACTCCATGACCATTCCGCCGTATGACGGCTAGACAGCAAACTAGAGTAAAGACGTAACTGCTTCAAGCAATGGCCGTCGAATTCTCAATATTTATACAAGCTCGGTCTTTTGGCCAACGCGCAAATTTTGTTGTGCGTGGCGAGGCATCGCGCAGATTACATTTAACGGTGAATCGAGCTGGCGTCACCGGCATTAGTGGCTTGCATTGCTTGCGGAAAAATACTCATTCCAGCTGCCGATTCGCTCAAGTTGCGCGAATCGGCAGGCAGATCATTCGGTTACAGGCAATCCCCGCCAAAGTCCTCGGCACTCTGACGAGTTCCAGTCTGCGCTGGGTCGCTCCGGGGATCGTTAAATGAGTATCGCTAGAAGTATCGCGACAACAAGCGCCTGCTCTTGCCATCCAGTTGACCAATATCATTGACAAGATATCGCATGCCATTCGAGTCGGTGACCACGAACCGAACCTTGGTGAGCGCGCGAACGTGGTCATCGTGTCCCAAAGTGAATTGTGTCTCGCCTCGATTGGTAGACACATGCCACTCGCTATGCGCAGATTCTACGCTAATCTTATCAATGCCAGTGATCACTGGCAAGAATTCCCGACCTCGCAGCGCTTCTTCGACGAGAACACGACGGGCATTTTCGAGTTCAGCGAGTGATTCGATAGTGAAAAGTTCTCGTCCAAGTGCGTCAATCAGTGAAACCCAAGTTTGCGGTTCAGTTAAAGGAAAACAACGCACAGGACGAACGACTTGAGATTCACCGTTTGCCTTGAGCAACAACTCACCACGGCCGTGAGCGACCAGCTCCACGTCATTTAGACCCCCGTTGGGCTTGAGTTCGCGCGTGGGCGCCGTTTCACTATCGGCGGCACGCTCTTCGCCGTATTGCAAATCGCCCGAAGAATCCCTGCCGAGTGCACTTTGCATTTGGGCCCGGTACAAGCGGGCGTATTCCCCACCGCTAGCTAGCAGATCAGTATGTGTACCGATCTCGACGGCCCGACCTTGATTGAGCACGATTAGCTTATTGGCTTTACGCAACGTGCTTAGTCGATGGGCAATCGCAATCGTGGTACGGCCCTGAACGACGTTATCCAGAGCACGCTGAATTTCCCTTTCTGTTTGCGCGTCAACGGCCGATGTAGCCTCATCCAAGATCAATATTTTCGGGATCAATGAGCACGGCACGCGCAATTGCGACGCGCTGCCTTTCGCCGCCGGACAATGATTGGCCCCGCTCACCTACTAGGGAATCATAACCATCGGGTAACCGCAGCACGAATTCATGGGCACATGCAACGCGCGCGGCCTCGATTATTTGCCGCCGCGATGCCTCAGGCTGCCCGTAGGAAATGTTCTCGGCAATTGAGCCGTAAAACAAGAACGGATCCTGAAGAACGATTCCAATGTGCTTACGATACTGTTCAATTTCTAGGTCTCGAATGTCAACTCCATCGATTCGGATAGTTCCCTCAGAAACGTCGTAGAATCGGCAGGCCAGGTTGGCAATTGAGCTCTTGCCGGATCCCGTATGCCCGACGATGCCTACCATCTCTCCAGCACTAACGTCGAAACTGACATGGTCAATGACAGTACGACTTCCATACCTGAAGCATGTGTTCTCGAACTTCAGTGCACCGACCACGGAGGTTAGTCTTTGGGGATGTTTTGGCTCAGTTACGCTGGAAACTCGGTCAAGAATCTCAAAAAGCCGGTGAGCGCCGGCCGATGCCTTTTGCGTTGCGGTGAGCATGCGACTCATGCTCTCTAGTCGTGCATAAAATCGACCAATGTATGCGATAAATGCCGTCAGGATACCTACCGTTACTCGGTGGTGAAAAATCTCCCATGCACCAACCGCCCAGACCACCAGCAGCCCCGTCTGATTGAGCAGCCCCACGAGTGGCCAGAAAAACGTCCACAGGCCATTAATTCGGTCGTTGATCTCGAAGATACGCTGATTGGCCTGCGCAAATCGTTCTATTTCGCGCTCTTCCTGAGCAAATGCCTTTACCACCCGCACCCCTGGGATTGTGTCTGCGAGAATGTTCGTCATCGACGACCAAGCGCGGCCAGTCCTCAAAAAGCCATGCGTCAGCCGTCCTCTAACACGAAGAATCAAAGAGGCGATGAGGGGAAACGAAGCCAGTGTTGCAATGGCAAGCCACGGGTCCAATGTGAATAGCACCACGGCAGAGCCGACGATCATCAGAACGTCCGTCACGAAATCCACCAATGTGTCGGATAGGAATGAACAGAGGTGCTCAGTGTCGTTACTAATCCTGGAGATTAGATCGCCGGTACGCTTGTCCCCGAAGTACTCCAACGACAGATGCTGGAGATGAGCGTAGGTACGGTTGCGCAAATCAGCGCTAATCCTCTCGCTGACTCGTGAGAGCACAAAGCCCTGTCCCCAGGCTAAGAGCCAAGCAAGTAGTGCCGCGATACCCAAACCGCCCAGATAGACGGCGACTCTCGGCATTCCTGTGGCATCTCCGACAATCGCGTCCGCGGCCCGTTGCGCGACGCTTCTAGAGCGAACCGTATCTCGCTGACCCACGTGGACTTGCGTTGGCACCAACACTTCATCAACCAGTGGCATGGTCATGTAAGGTGGAATTAGGCCGACCCCTGTCGCCGCGAAGGTGAGCGCCAGTCCAAGCAATATTGCCTTGATTCTGGCTCGGGTAAACCTTAGCAGGCGCAGCAGCGGACTGCGAAAAAGGCCGTTCGGTTTGGCCCTTTCCGGGGGCCCTACAGGGTATTCTCGATCTTTCGACTTGCCGTGGTTTGTTTCAAATAGCCTTTGGTTTTCGAATGCTTCTTCAAAGTCGTGGATAGCAACTACTTGACTCAGCGTGGCATACCAGATCGCATGACGAACACCAGATTCGGCAAGCTCAAGCGACTTGACACCCGCGGTTTCATGACCAAAAAGGTGCATGTTCTTTGTAATTTCAATTCGCGCCCACGGATTGCCTCCTTGACGATGAATGATTCGCTGATTCGTAAGAACCACTACTCCGTGCTCAAAACATAAGTCTTGATTTAGATTTGGAGTAAATGTAGCAAGTATGAATTCGTCATCGCGACAACCGATGCTACGCTCGTCCCAGTCGATGTTTGGCGAATTGCTCTCGAATGCCTGCATGAAGTAGTTGACCTCGAGCAGATCTGCTCATGGGTGGAAAGTAAAGAATCGACTCTTGTTATTCTGTTGTTGGAACTGCTCGGGTCAGTGCGTTAGCGCACTTGGTTGCCAATGGGCGTTCAACACGGCGCGCGAGGTGAAAATTTGTCCAACACCTACGGCCGCTTTGGGCGTGCGCCTTATGAATCAACACCAACAAATGACCATATACTTATTGCCCCCGGCCGCACGAGTCGATTCAAGAAATATCCGTCCCTGCCCTATTTTGGGTGCCGTACAACTACCCCCATCGGGGATTTCGCCCAAGATGCCAAGCAAATCGGGAATGGGCAGAGCCTTCTGGTTCTATTCGCGTGTCACAATAATCCTCTGATGGTTTCGACTTGTCGGCGATTGGCCTAACTATCGTGAAACGACTGACTCACTTATTCATCTGACCGCTGGCGCCGGGGATTCACCTGTAGCAGAATCCGGCCGGCTGCGGCGGTCCTTCGGGTGATCAAAGGTCCCGAACGGAGCACTACGCATGGACATCCGGAGAGTCGTTGCACTGGCAGGTCCTAACATCTGGACCAACTACAAGGCGCTAGAAGCCTGGGTAGACATTGGAAAGTTCGAAGACTTTCCTTCGAATACTTTGCCCGGGTTCAACGAGCGAATCATGTCTTGGCTGCCCACCATGATTGAGCACCGATGCGGGATCGGCGAACGGGGTGGCTTCTTTCAACGACTGACAACTGGAACGTACCTCGGTCACATTCTCGAACACGTCACTATTGAACTCCAATCGCTGGCAGGCGTTCCCGTTGAATTCGGTCGTGCCCGAGAAACCTCTGAGCGCGGGGTATATAAGGTCGTAATTGAATTTACCGAGGAACAGTTTGCGCGAGCGGCAATTGAAACGGCCCGGTCACTGATTTTGGCCGCAGTTGACAATACCGACTTCAATGTAAATGACGAGATCAAGAAGCTGCGGCTCTTGGCCGACGAATTGTGTCTCGGGCCCGGAACTCGCGCCATTATCAAGGCCGCGGCGGATCGGCAGATCCCATTTTTTCGACTCAACGCCGGCAGTTTGGTCCAGCTAGGCTATTGCAGCGCGCAGCGACGGATTTGGGCCGCTGAAACCGATGGAACCAGCGCGGTCGCTGAGTCCATTGCGCAGGACAAGCAATTGACTCGCCAGTTGCTGGAAGGCGTCGGCGTTCCGGTGCCCAAGGGTCGCCTCGTAAGTTCCAAAGATGATGCCTGGGAGGCCGCCAAGGAGATTGGTTTACCTATCGTGGTCAAGCCTCGCGACGGCAATTATGGCCGCGGGGTATCAATAAACCTCCAAGATGAACAATCGGTTCGAGTTGCCTATGATGTTGCCGATCGCGAGGGCAGTGGCGTAGTCGCCGAACGCATGATTCGAGGCTTTCAACACCGAGTACTCGTCGTAAAAGACCGGGTAATCGCCACAAATCGTGGGGACTCGGAACAGGTAGTTGGTGACGGTGCCCTCAACGTATTGCAGTTGGTCGAACAGGCGAATCGGCAACCGTTGCGCGGCTCCGGCCAGGATTGTCCTCTTTCGACGCTAGTCTTGGATGAAATTGCCCTTGGACTACTGACGCGCCAGGGCCTTTCTCCCTCTGCTGTTCCAGAATTGGGTCAGCAGGTCATTATTCACTACAACGGCGACATGACCGAAGACGTCACCGATGACGTCCACCCCGACGTCGCAAGTGATTGCATCTTGGCGGCCCGAACGGTGGGGCTCAACATTGCGGGTATCGATCTGATTGCGGACCGAATTGACCGACCACTGGGAGAGCAGGGTGGTGCAATTTTGGAAGTCAATGCCAGCCCCGGCTTGCTCATGCACCTGCAACCGTTGACTGGAAAAGCGCGCCCCGTGGGGACGGCTGTCGTGTCCGCACTGTTTCAAGAGAATGAGACGGGTCGAGTGCCAATCGTCGCGGTAACGGGCACAAACGGAAAAACGTTGACGATCGAGCTCTTGTCGCAAATTATGGCGGGCGCTGGTCGGAAACTGGGAGTCACTTCGTCTGACGGAATCAAAATAAGCGGTCGTCAAATCATTTCGGGTGACTGCGCGGATGCTCCAAGTGCCAGGCGTGTCCTCGTAAATCCATTTGTAGATGCGGCGATTTTCGAGGTTAGCGCCAACAGCGTACTAAATCAGGGGTTGGCCTTCGATCAATGCGAAGTAGCAGTAGTGACCAACCTAGGTTCCGGCGACCACATGGGGGCCAAATACATTGAAACCTTAGAGGTCATGACAAAGGCAAAGCGGGCGCCAGTGGATGTCGTTACCCCACACGGCACCGCTGTTCTGAACGCCAGTGATCCTAATGTAGCTGGCCTTTCGAAATATTGCCCCGGCGCCACAATGTTTTTCAGCCCGTCAATTGACGACGCCGGAGTAGCGGAATTGCTTGGAGCCGGGAAGCGAGTCGTCACGATCGATCGCGGAAGCGTTGTGCTTGCCGAGACCGATCGGACAGTAAAAATTCTTCCCGTTGCCGCGATACCGCATTCTTTTCAGGGGCAAGTCGGGTATCAGGTCGAGAACGCTTTGGCGGCCATTGCCGCAGCTTGGGCATTGGGGATTAGTCCAAGTCACATAGTCGAAGGGCTAGTTCACGCGGACGAGAACGTCACGGACCGACTCTGTTGCTATGAGCTCAACGGCGCGACCATCGTGACAAGCCGCTGCAGAAATCTGTCGGCGTTGAACGCAACAATCTCCGTTTTGGGCCAAGCCTTCACGCCCGCTGAAAAGATCGCGGTATACGGGGTGCACACCGATCATCGAGCGATTGATGCGTTCGATCAAGGCCTGTGCCTAGGTAAGTTCTTCGACAAACTCGTGCTTGGCGGCTACTTCGCCCCGACAACCGACGAGACGCGGCTTCTGGTATCTGAGCTGGAGCGTGGCGCAACCAGCGCTGGGAATGCTTGTGAAGTCTCAACCGCTACCCATAACTTGGAAGATCCCAATTTTATCGCGCACACTCTCAAGAGCCTCCAGCCGCGCCAGTTTCTGCTGATCCAAGTTCGGGACTCCTCGCACTTAGCGACAGTGCGTCAACGCCTTTCCGAATTGGGGGCACGAATACTGGCCCGTGGACCTGGCGAGTCGTCTCTGGCTACTGCTCCGGAAAATGAATCAACTCAGGTACAGGCCTCGTCTAACAATGTTTAAGGGAAGAATTCACGCGTCCGGTTCGCACAACGGTATGTCGAGCGATGCAATGTCATCAATTCGACAACTCCCCCTTCAGACGACGTCACCCAAGCGAAAGCCAACGCATCACCATGGACCTTGAATCAATCCGTATATTGCGCGGACCGAACCTTTGGTCAAATCTGACTGTACTTGAGGCGGCCCTCGCAACGGAGCCGGACATCGACGAGCGCTGTTCGACACTCATGGGTCGACTTTTGCCGCACATTCCTGTCGAGGCGGCTGATCGCATTCGCCAATCATTGTCCCGCAGCGAATCAGGGGGGCAAAAGCTTGCACGTCTGGTAGCGCAATCAACTTTGGCAATTCAAGCGGCCGCTGGAAGTCCTGTCGAATTCACGGAGACACTCGAAACTTCTCGGACAAATGTGTATCGACTGATTGTGCAATACGAGGAAGAGGAAATCGGCCGACAGGCTTTAGCTTTGGCTTTAGAGCTCGCAGACCGCGAACGACAAGCTGACGTACCGCAACGCCTCCATGCGCTTAAGGTCACACTGCAAAACCTGCGGCTCGGCCCGAGTACACGTTCAATTGTCGATGCTGCGCGATCCCGTGGCATCCCCGTTCGACGCTTAACTGAAGGCAATCTAGTTCAGCTGGGACAAGGGAAATTCCAGCGAAGAATCTGGGCATCGGAAACGGACCAGACCAGCGCCATTGGCGAGGCCATTGCGCAAGACAAAGATCTTACCAAGTCGCTCCTGTCGGCTTGCGGAGTTCCCGTTCCGGAAGGGCAAGTGGTGTCCAATGCCGATGAAGCTTGGCGAGTCGCGCAGGAACTTGGCGTGCCCGTTGTCATCAAGCCCAAGAGTGGCAATCAGGGGCGCGGAGTATCGGTCAATTTGGCATCGGAAGCCGCAATTCACATCGCATTTGCGGCGGCCGCCGCAGAGGGCAAAGTAATCCTCATTGAGCGATACATCCCCGGGCAAGACTACCGTTTCCTGGTCGTTGGCAATCAGGTCGTCGCGGCGGCCCGGCGTCAAGCACCGGCAGTCGTAGGCGATGGAAGGCATAGCATTGCCGAGTTGGTCGAGGAGACCAATCAGGATCCGCGGCGCGGAGAGGACCACGCTACACCGCTAAGCAAACTGCTGCTCGATGATATTGGCCTAGAAGTGCTTCAAGAACAGGGGCTAAATCCTGAATCGGTACCTAAGCCTGGTCAGGTAGTTACGCTGAGGCGCAATGCGAACCTTAGCACTGGCGGAAGCGCCACGGACGTAACAGACGAAGTAGCTCCCGAGGTCTGCGCACGCGTGGTCGAGGCGGTGCAATTGGTCGGATTGGACGTGGCTGGCGTTGACGTGGTTGCCCCATGTGTGGATCGACCGCTGGAATCCAGCGGCGGAGCCATCGTTGAAATCAACGCAGCGCCGGGCCTTCGAATGCACGTATCACCGTCAGTCGGCAAATCGAGGCCCGTTGGCGAAGCGATTTTATCATCCCTATTTGCACAAGGACAAAACGGAAGAGTCCCGGTCGTCGCTGTTACCGGTACCAACGGCAAGACTACGACTGTGCGCTGCATGGCCCACGTTCTGCGTGGCATGGACCTCAAAGTTGGAATGACTTGCACCGATGGTATCTATGTCGACGACCGACGCATCGATACGGGCGACTGCAGCGGTCCTCGAAGTGCTCGCGCCGTGCTGAGTCATCCGCAGGTCGAGGCCGCTGTCCTGGAAACGGCGCGCGGTGGTATTTTGCGTGAGGGCTTAGGGTTTGATTGTTGTGATGTAGCCATTGTCACAAATATCGCCAAGGGCGACCATCTGGGTATGGGCGGCGTCGAGACCGAACAACAACTGGCCAATGTGAAGCAAACCATCGTTCGTGCCGTCTCCAACAGTGGCTCGGCCGTCTTGAAAGCCAGCGACCCACTCGTCGTTGCGATGGCGGAACACTGTCCGGGAAATGTGATCTTCTTTGAGCGCGATGGCGACCATCCGGTAATGGTGAATCATCGGCGTCAAGGCGGTTGCACGGTCTTCGTGCGCGATCGGCAAATTGTCGTCGCGATTGGTCAACGGCAATGGACCATTGCAACTGTTCACCGACTTCCGCTGACCTACGGCGGCAGAATTGGCTTTCAAATTGATAATTTGTTGGCCACGGCAGCTGCTGCGTGGTCGCTAAATGTCCCGCGCGACATCATCCGGGGCCGCTTGGAAACCTTCGCAAGTGACGTATCGACAGTCCCAGGTCGATTCAACATATTTGAAACTGCAGGCCGCACCGTCATTTCCGACTACGGGCACAACGCCTCAGCGCTATTGGCACTCGTTGACGGCATACGTCGCCTTCCCCACAAGCGAAGGTCGATTGTGTATACGGCGGCGGGTGATCGAAGAGACTCGGATATCATCGAGCAAGCACAAATAATCGGCACTCATTTCGATGATGTTTTTCTTTACGAGGACAAGTGCACTCGCGGTAGAGCGGACGGCGAAGTAATTCGGCTGATGCGGCTTGGGCTGCGGGACACGATGCGAGTCAAGCACGTATTTGAGGCTCGTGGCGAAAAGGCAGCAATAGAAAGCGCGCTGGAAAACCTCGACCGCGGCGACCTTCTGCTGTGCCAAGTGGATCAGGTCGAAGATGCCCTTGGATGGATTGAGAGCAAGCTAGTTGCACTCGACGCGCAATGGGCCAGCAGAGCGGCTACCGCCAAAGCCAATCGATATTCGGCTTCGGACCTCCTTTCAATGCTGTTTCGCCTCGAAACCTGATGGCGGCCAAGGCTGACAATGACAGGCGTGACGACCTCTTCGGCAAGCGCCGCGAAAACGTCGGCTCAAAGAGGAAAAATCGAATATGACACTGGGGCTTTACCAGTACTGAAATAGTAGCTCGCACCGACCAACATCCAAAATAGCCCACACGTCAATTCGCCAGCAAATATGCCCACCATCAGCGGCTTCAGCTGGTGATAGCCGCGGGCCCCGGTCGTGTTGACTACCGCGGATTTTATCATCCAACCGAGCAAGAATGACGGCCCGAACATTGATATTGGATAGGTACCCCAAACCAGGAAAACTACAGGGTGAAGGGGCCAAAAGGACCATCGCAATCTCGCAATTGCCGTAATAATTCCGAGCATCAAGCCCAGGCTAACCCAGAGAATAGCGCCTGAATCGGGTTTGATAAGTGCGAGTCGCCCAAGGCCCCGAGTCGCTGTCGCCAATGTAAGCGTGCCATCTGAAGTGGCCGCAGCAATTCGTTGCGCTAGGCCGTCAAAGGCAACCAACGGAAGGGTATCCGTTGCATGACTATTGCCAATCTGCGTAGCACCGTGATTGTACTGCAGGTAAAGGGTCGTAACGCCGGCAACTCCTAGCCCGACGAAGATAACGAACGCGAGCCAAGGTGCAATCTTAGCGGGTCCCGGACCATCACTGCGATCGGTGAGCCTAAGTGCATTTGACAGAAACGGCATCAAGAGCTCGCGCGAATCGCTGAAGAGCACCGTGGCACCGACAGAGAGTGCAATATAAGTAGTCGGGCCAATGGCGTCAAAACCCAGGAGTGCCGTAAGCGCCCCAACGGGAACCCAGGCCGTTTGTACGAAGAACGTACCAGTTTCCGCCACCATACGTGATAGAACCAAAAATATTATTAACTCGAGGGCAATGAAAGCAACAGAATAGACGATGCCTATTCCCGCGCTGTGAAGAAACGCTACCGTCACAATCAGGGCCAATGCGCCAAACCTGGCCCCCCAGGTGGCATACTTGGGGGTCTCTGGAGCACGTGGCCGCCCAACGGCACTGGATAGTACGTTCGCGTAATATCGGCGCCCGGTATAGAGAATCATAATCGCCGCTGCTACGAAGCTGCCAAACCTCATCAAGCTGGAACCAGTGCCATCTAAGAACCCTGATTCAAGCTGAACGCCATAGCCGAGTAGCGTCCCGGCAAATGCCATGTACAGAATTTCCGCAACACCTAGACTGAACGCGACCGAACTGGACAGAAAGAAGCTGAATGCGATAACCGAACCGTATATCGTTGGGCCAAAGTAACCGAATGAGCCGTAGGCTCGCCCGCCGTTTGGAAAGATTTGAGTAAGCGCCCAAAAGTCGAACTTCCTTGGGATCTCTGGGATATCCTGAAACCAGGCGTGCAGCCCGTTGATGAGATGAAGCAGGAAGAGGCCGGCGAATCCGAGCCAGAAGAGTTTGTTGCGCGCAATGTCCGGGATACCCGAGCCTTGCTTTCTTGCCGATAACTCATCTAGAAACCGCGCTACCGGATAGGACAAAAGTTCACGTTTCGACCATTGCGGGTGCACGATCAGCGCCATGCACAACGCCGTAAGGGAAAGCAGCAATGCCGCGCCGCCCCACACAAATATCGTTGGCCACCAATTCTTCCAAGGTAGCTGACCGATTGACAACTGTTGGTTCTTTGATCGACCATGCACTAATGTATCCAGCGCGAACGAGTCGGCTCTGCCGCCATCCAATAAGACGCCCTTTCCACTAGGCGGTGGCAAAAGGACACTTGGAAACGTTTCGACCAACAGCCATCGGTTGCGCAGAACCACCTCATCCGGTCGCAGCCGATTCGCAGGTATCGAAAGTAAGGGCCTCACTGCATTGGGAACCCGTACCTTCGAAAATACTGCTGAATCGTAAAGGTCTGGTTGTGCCAAGACGCCGTTTAACGCAAAAGTTAGTTCCGCGGCACGCCCAGGGTCAAATCCCTTATCGATACCTTCAGTAAGGTTTCGTTGCGCAGCCTCCGGCAAATGTGCCCAGACACGCGACGCTGGCGAATTGTGTTGATCGCCAGGTGGTGGTCGCAATTGCATTGCAAGACGTTTCCAATCCTTCACATGACCTTGCCCGAATTCCGCCGAGGCGCCGGGAACATACGACATGACATGTGCGGACTGCCAGTTAGCCTTTGTCTTCAACCAATGTGCCGGGTACGCCGTTATGGTTGCAAAGCCGCGAAAGAAGTTCGAACCAGGCCAACCACAAACAGCGAGTCCAAGTGCGACAATAACCCCAATCTCAGAGGCGCGCAGTGGATACTTGTAGCTCAACGCGTTGAGCAATGGATTGGTGCAAAGCAGGAGCAATATTGCAACACCAAAAACCGAGATCGGCAATTGATTGCCGATAAGCAAAGTTTGCCCAATCACCCAATCGTTAAAGTAAGTTGAGCACGCAATCAGCAATGCCAAAAAGATTCCCAAAACGACGGCGCGAATGGTCATAGTCTGCTTCGGTCAAATCCAGGCGACCCACTGCTGGACCGAAGACCTGCCTCGGCCGGGAATTCTCTACACAATTCCAAAGGCCGCGTCCACAACGGAGGAAATCGTTCCCTTACGGCTGGGCTTGGCGTAAGCTTCGGTGCCGTGGCCGGTCAATTGCCTAATTTCATACTTACCGGGCGACACGCTGAAATAAACGATGAATGTGGTTCAATTGCTCACGATGACGCCACGCAATAGCGGTATGCGACAATGAAATTTGGGCACTTCGATGATAACGCCAAAGAATATGTAATTACGCGTGCCGATACGCCTCGACCTTGGAGCAACTATCTGGGCTCCACTGAGTATGGTGCGATAATCACAAATCACGCTGGCGGATACAGTTTTTATCGCAGCGCACTAGGGAGTCGCTTTCTTCGCATCAGACCCAATTCAGTACCGCTCGATCAGCCTGGCAGGTATTTTTACCTGCGCGACAACGAATCCAAAGATTTCTTTAGTGCATCCTGGCAACCCGTTGGAAAATCCCTGGATCGTTATCGCTCCACTTGCCGACATGGCACTGCTTATACCGTCATCACGTCCGAATACTCGGGGATTCTTACTGAATCAACTTACTTTGTGCCGTTGAATCAAACCTTTGAGTATTGGCGCCTCAAAGTTACGAATACCTCCGAACGCCGTCGCTCTCTCTCGGTATTTACTTATTGTGAATTTGCTACCAGTTGGCATATGCCATCCGATTTATCGAATCTCCAATATTCGCAGTTCATTGCAAAGGCCAGCGTCGAAAATAGCGTTCTTGGAATCTCGATTCACCCGTACGTGGGTTTTGACCCGACCAATCTCGAGGGATGCGGCCGCCTCTGGATGACGCTCACGGGCGCTCCGTTAGTCGGTTTCGAGACGGTTCGAGAAAACTTTCTCGGGGGCTCGTACGCTACTTACGCCAGCCCGATCGCCGTCGAACGCGGCCACTGCTCCAATTTTCTCGCTGAAGGGGAAAATCCTTGCGGAACGTTGCAAACCAATCTCGAGCTCGATCCTGGGGAATCGCGTGAATTAATTGTCCTACTGGGCCTCGGTACCCCTGAATCGCACGGGTACGCTGCAATATCCGCATTCGGAAATTCCGAGCGGTGCGCAGCCGAACTGGAGAAACTAAGAGCCCAATGGCACGCGAAGTTGGATTCCATAGCGGTCAAAACGCCGGACCCCGAATTCGACAGCATGGTCAATGTTTGGAACGCCTACAACTCGCTAGTTACCTATGCGTGGTCGAGACATGCGTCGCTAATTTATAACGGCGAGCGCAATGGATTGGGTTTTCGCGACACGGTACAGGATTTTCTCGGAGTAACGCACTTATTGAAGGAGGCCATGCAACCACGTCTAGAACTGATGCTGTCGGGTCAAGCGGCAACGGGCGGCGCCATACCGGTAATAAAGCCCGAAAAGCACCAGCCCGGTTACGAGAAGGCCCCGCTGGCGGAGTCCTACCGCTCCGATGATTGCTTGTGGTTCTTCAACGCAATACCCGACTTCGTTGCGGAGACTGGTAAGCTCGACTTCTACAATAAGTCGATACCCTTCGCGGACGAGGGACAAGCCACGGTACTTGGTCATCTTAGGCGGGCGCTCGAATTCAACCTCGAACGCAGCGGCAAAAATGGTCTGCCGTGTGGGCTCGCAGCAGACTGGAACGATTGTGTCCAGATGGGTTATGACGGCGAAAGCGTTATGGTGACATTTCAGCTCCGATATGGGCTGGTCACTTACTCAAACATAGCCCGTAGATTGGGATTGTCTGCCGAGGCCGAATGGGCGAAACATAACCTTGTCGCCTTGGACCGAAGCATTCAGGCCGCGGCCTGGGACGGCGAGTGGTTTCTATGGGCAATTGGAGCGGATGGTCACCGCTACGGTTCCAAGCAAGAAGACGAAGGACAAATCTACATCAACACTCAAACATGGGCTGTGCTCAGCGGGGCGGCGACGAACGAACAGGGGCTAAGCGCGATGCGAGCACTAGATGAACGCATTGCGACTCCCTTTGGCATAATGTTGAGCGGACCACCCTTTACGCATACGCCGCGGACGGTAATGGGGGGAGTCATTTACAATCACGGTATCAAGGAAAATGCCGGCATCTTTTGCCACACGCAGGGTTGGGCCGTCATGGCGGAGGCTTTGCTTGGTAATGGCAACAAAGCCTATCAGTACTACCGCGCATTTATGCCGTCGGCCTACAATGATCGGGCGGATGAGCGGGAAATTGAACCCTATGTACATTGCCAAACCGTGTACGCGCCTTGCAATCGCAATTCCGGAAAGGCACGCGTGCCTTGGCTGACGGGCGCAGCTGCGTGGAGCCTACACGCGGCCATCCAGTGGATTCTCGGAGTACGACCCGAGCTCGACGGACTTCGAATTGACCCCTGTATCCCAAAAGCGTGGCCCGCCTTTTCGATGCAACGCATCTTTCGTGAGAACAAGATTCGAATTGATGTCCAGAATCCCAATGGCCATTGTAAGGGCATTTCCGTCCTATGCGTTGACGGGGCAACAATTGCGGGAAACCTAGCGCCCAATTCGCTTCTCAAGGACGGAAGCCACATTATCGCCGTGTTGGATTGAACACCGAGCGAGCCGGTTGATCGTTCAATTAGCCTGCTGGGGCCACTACGGTAAATTGCGCGTGCAGCGGGGTATACGACGCACTGTTTCCAACAAGCACCTCGAATTGCCCTGGCTCGAGAACAAAACCGTTCGCTTGCGGATCATAGTACTGCAACGCTCGACGATCGAGAACCACGCTCACCCGCCGTAATTCACCCGGTTCGAGCGAGACTTTCGTGAATGCTTTCAGTTCCTTTTTTGGCCTAGCTAGGGAAGATTCGGGATCGCGTACGTAAACCTGGACGACCTCGCTGCCTTGGCGTGAACCGATATTTGAAATATCAAATGAGACTTCCAGGGTTTCGGCGGGGTCGATTTCCTTGGCTGAAAGTGCGATATTTCCAAACGTAAACCGCGTGTAACATAAGCCAAATCCGAACGGGAACAGCGGTTCAATTTGATGCTCGTCAAAGTGACGATATCCAACAATTAGCCCATCGGACAGTTGTACACGCTTCGTCGAGTCGGGTGGATGGTAGCAACTATGTGAGGAACGGTCCTCGGGATTTCGTTCGATCGTAAATGGGAGTTTTCCAGAAGGAGACTGATCGCCGAGAATGATTTCTGCAAGAGCCCTCCCTCCCTCTTGCCCTGGGTAAAACGCGAATATTAGACCAGGTACGGCGTCGACCCACGCCCGCATGTTGACGCCACCACCAGCGTTGAGCACAACAATTGTATTCTTTTGAATGCTAGCCACACTCCTTATTAGGCGCTCCGTTTCCTGACTTAACCCAAATATCCTGTCAAACCCCTCACCTTCCGAGTTTTCATTGAATCCTACACATACGATAGCAGCGTCAGCCTCACTCGCTCGTGCCACGCAATCTTCCAAGCTCGATACCGGGCGCGCCGCAGGTGACACGCCGAACTGCATCCCAGACCAGTACTTAGTTTTTAGCCACTCTATCTTAACAGGGTAGGCCCGATCACTAGACAACTCTGCCCTGTTCTCGAAAACACCGGGCAATTCGCCGTCCCAGGAATCCACCACGAGCTTGCCGTCGAACCAAATTCGGTGCGCGTTGTCGTAGCCCTTAGAGGAAATTACGTACTCACCGGTGTGCTTGACTCTGACAGTTCCTGTCCAGCGCACGCAGAATTGGTCACTCTTGGATTCGGCAAATGGCGTGCTGGGTCCCCAACGAAAGTTCAGCTTTTGATCCAGGCGGACAAGAGTCGGAACTTCGGAGAGTTTGTCGCCGTGAAAATATTCGGCACGTAGGCCATTTCCGAGTTCGGACTCGAAGCTGCAGAAGTCGAATATTTCGCGAAGCGGATCGAGCTCCGGGCCAGCAGCGTATGAAATGCTCGCTTGGCCACCGAGTGCTTCAATCAATCCGTCAAGAACGCTTACACTTCGAATTGCGTTAGTATGCGCCGAGCCTCCCCCGCTAAAAACGGCCGGATGTGCATTGGGCCCCAATACCGCCACTTTCTTTAGACCATTTCGCGCGAGCGGCAAAACATTTCCGTCGTTCTTGAGTAACACGATACCTGAGCGAGCGGCGTCTAAAGCTACCTCCAAGTTCTGCGCGTCACTCGTGCAAACGCTCGCATCATGTTGCTCCGAGTGTAGCCAGCCAAACCGCAAAGCCAATCGGAGAATACGCCTAATCTTGTCGTCGATGACTTCGATGTTCAGATCGCCGTTTTGCAATGCAGCCGAGAGATTGTTCTCGTTCATCTGCACTGCCGTAGGCATTTCCAAATCGAGGCCCGCTTTGGCCGCGGCGACGGCATCGTAAGTCGATGTCCAGTCCGACATGACCACGCCGTCGAAGCCCCAATCCCCCTTGAGAATGTCGCTGATTAGATGCCCGTTTTGTGAGCAATGTACGCCGTTGACTGGATTATAGGCCGTCATCACGGCGCCACACTTGGCGTCAAGTATGGCGGCCTTGAACGCGGGCAAGTAGATTTCATGCAAGGTCCGTTCGTCTAAGTCGGAGCTGACCCGATGGCGATCGTATTCCTGAAAATTCACTGCAAAGTGCTTGACGGTGCAACTAACCCCCTGCTCTTGCACGCCCCGAATGAACTCCACCGATACCTGCGATGCTAAAAACGGGTCCTCCCCGCAATATTCGAAATTTCTGCCGCAAAGGGGCGAGCGATAAATATTCACGCCCGGCGCCAAAAGAATATGCACTCCGCGGGCGCGACAATCCCGCCCTAAGGCACACCCAAGTGAGTACCAGATTTTGGGATCCCATGCTGCAGTTGCGCAAATTAGTGCCGGGTAGGCAATCGCGTGACTGCACCACCAATGCACGCCCATGGGACCATCAGACATGCGAAGTGGTGGCAGGCCGATTTTCTCGCATCCAAATGTTGCACCGCAAGTGGGCTGTCCGCCTAGCAACCGAATCTTTTCACCAAGGTCGAGTTGGGCGAGGAGCAGTTCGAGGTGACCGTCAATTTGAGTCGGCGCACACGTGTTTTCCAAGGACTTATGTGACATCAGCCTTACCGGGGTTAGCAATCGACATTGGCGAACAAATGCCAGTATTTCAGGGATTTTGGGGAACGATTGAATTGGCTGGCGCCGCGGATTGCACCGACGCGCCCAACGTCGCACCCACTTGCGGCGTCGGTACAACCAGGTTGTTGTCCTTTAGTGCCGTTTGACCGCTAGCAGAGGAGGAAGGATACGTCGCCATGACGGCGAGCGCGTAATATGCGTGCGCGTGCGGCATCGCAGTAAAGTCGGGTTTACCGAGTGCACGCTCCACGCATTTGGTCGCTCGCCGCGCCGAGGGGCCGTGCCAGTCGCCGCTCTTTCCCGGAAACACATGTAGAGTCTTATGGGAAAAATCCACTTCCAGAACGTAATTAATCGAGCCATCCTTCGACGCCTTAGGGGCGCAATCAAGCGCCTGATTTATTGCCTCCACGAATGCGTGCTCCAACGCTGGCAGCGCGTCGCAGGTAACACCCGATGACGCTCTGGCTCGATTCGCTCCGCACCTTACACGTTGCAAGGGATTGGTTCGAGCACGTTCGGGTTGAAACGGGGTCGGCGGAGACGCCGATGCGACGACCTGAGTCGAAGACGCCGAGGCGCTCGGCGTAGGTGCGCCAGCGTCTTGCGAATTTGCGTGAATTGATGGCCGACGCCAGAGGTAAAGTGGAACCGCCAGAAGGATAATCAGTGCCACCAAGGCCACTATCAACTGCGCCTTGATAGGTCGGTCGCCGCCAGCTGAGCCAGCCGTGCCCAAGCGACGTAAACTCGGTTCGCTGGGTGCCGAAGGGAAAGGTGGGCGTGGCGGTCCAACCATGTCGTGGTGAATCGAATCGGGCTAGTTATCTTTCGTCATCGAATAGAGATGCCGCAGATTGTCCGGGCTGACATTGAGCGACGCTCGACACAAGTTCCAGTGACTCGGGCAGCAGGCCGCGAACTTGCGCCAAAACTTGCTCAACGACTTGTCTTGACTCACTGGGGCTGGGGCCAATCATTACTATTGCGAAACCCAGATTTGCCATAGCACCGGCCGTTACCGGTACGATGCTAAACAGCATCATTTCAGTAAGTTCGACCACTCTTTGGGCGATGCGACGCATCGCCAACATCTCCAGAATGGTCGGCCTGCTGGTGACGCTGCGGCCCGGGCCCTGAATGTGGTACTTTGCCACGCACATCGGCACTGTCATCCAGCGAGCAAAACCACATTCATCGTCGACAGCTTCCAGGAACCGGTCTTTGCGCAACAGCCCCGTAAGCCCATCGTAACGTTCCAGATAAGCACGCGCGCGCTGGTGCTGCACGCTCCCAGCCGCAAATGTTACGAGTTTTACGCGGCACTCTCCGAGCTGGACTTCCCCGCCGTGAAGCAACGCCACTTGTCGTTTACGCTCATAGCTGTGATCTGCGTAGGTACCGTTGGTACTGCCGGCATCCTCAACGAGCCAGGTCCCCGCTTCCCATCTCATCACCCCGTGATTTCCCGATACAGTAGCTTCAGGTAGGACTATGTCCTGCCCACCGCGACGCCCCACCGTAAGCAAGGGTTTTTCCAATGGGAATAACGTGCCGTCAGCATGCGGCGCATTTGTCGCATACGTGAGCAGAAGTGCCTGCGCTCCCGGTATGAATGCCTCCGTTATCGAACGGCTCTGCGGCGGCCCCGGGGAGAGCCGTTCACGCGGAACGTGTGCTTGACTCGTGGTCAGCGTCGTTGGGTTGAAGAATCTTAGGTGCCTGGCTGCCGGCCTCAGTACTTGATTGTCGTTCAGACAGCGAAATATCTGCCGCACTTCATCGACACTGAGGCCGCTCGGAACGTCGAACATAATCTGTTCGCGCATGGGCCTTGAGCGAGGCTGATATCCAGGCTCGGGCACCTTGCACGTCCACATTTCCCAAAGCGTGAGACCGAGTGCATAGATGTCATCTTCGGGGCTTGCTCCTCCGTATCGCAGCCGCTCGGGAGACATATAATTCGGCGTGCCGCCATCCGGTGGCGCAGCCGGCCTTCGAGAACTCATGCGCGCACGCTCTTGCGCGAAGCCAAAGTCCAGAATAATTGCCCGATCCGGAGTAACCATTACGTTGCCTGGTTTCAAATCACCATGCACGAGCCCCTGCTGATGAATCGCGGCTAGGCCTGCACTCGATTCGCTGGCAATCTTGCGAAACTCGTCAGATGTGTACCCACCCTGAGCCTTCTTCCTTCGAATGTGCGTGTGAAGGGTCTGCCCCGCAATGTACTCCATTACGAGAATTGGCCCCCAGGGGCTTGGTGCAAGATCGTGGACCCGGCAAACATTCGGGTGACTTACGGAACGCGCGAGCAACAACTCTTGCCTGAGTGCTTCATCGTCACCCGGCATGCGAGATTCTTCGCGAACGACCTTCAGCGCCACCATTTGCTGAGTGCTGCGGTCGTACGCGAGAAACACCTCGCCCATCCCACCCTTGCCGAGGCTCTGCTTGATCTCATAGCGATCATTCACTAGAGAGCCTTCAGCGAGTGGAGGGGGCTTATTCATCTGCTGAACCATCGTCAACCAGGCGCCTAGGCGCGGGTTATCGGTAGACTCGTCGATTTGACGCCACTTAGCAACGGCGGCATGAAGCGTTTACAAACAGCTGACCGGCTATTCGTTCGGCGCCCCTCAGGTCACCGGATTCTTGCGTCCTTAGCATTGGCGCCCGCTCAAAACCGCCAGGTAAATCCGCGGGGTTTTTGCGCAGAATCGATGGACAACTAACCATGAAATTCAAAATCGATAAATCCTAACTTAGCCACTGAACGGCTTTCTTTGGCGTGACGGCACGGAAAAGAAAGCTTACGGGTCCACACAAACCTGAAGCCGAACCCAAGCCGTTCCACCGCGGGTGTCGTGCGCGACTGCCCAAAGGTTCACGAGGCCGGCATCTGACGGGGGAGTCCACGGGTTCGAGTGGTCTTGGTCGTTAGACCAACCCGAGTCAGCTTTAATGTCGCTAGGAAACCAGGGCTGGCTGCCGTCGCGCAGGAGCTTTACGGTGTGTTTCAACTTGCCACGGTCCGCATAGTAATCAATCCACATTTGCTCACCGACATTTGTACCCTTTTCGTCCGACGCAAATATGTCTTTGTCGTTGTTGTCTTTGGGTTCCATCGTTGGGCTAAATGTGTACGTCGGACATTTGCCAGTACAGGTGTGAACGTGGGGCAATTTCGAAGTGCCGTTACACGGGTCGGGAAGTGACTCGTTAGAAGTCACCGGTGGGACACAAGCTCCATCAATGCAATAGGCTCCGGGGTCAACGCTAGTCTCTGGAATAAGGACTACGCCCGCGTCGGCACCGGCGTCTGCGTTGGCACCAGCACCTGCGTCAGCGCCAGCATCTGCGTCAGAGGCACGGTTAATGCCCGGGCCACTGAAAATGACACCGCTAATCACAGGATTGTGATTGGCCGTTCCGTCACCATAGACAAATAACTGAGTGTAACCGGAAACGAAATCATCGGGCCCGAGTGCATTGCCACTATTATCGTTGGCAACGGTACCTGCGTCTGCGCTGGAGCCGTTGTCTAGGCATACAAATGGAAATCCAAGAGTCGCATCGTGTAACGTTGTAGCAATATCGATGTTCTGCCAGTTTGGTGCGACATCAATGTGGCCAGCACAAACCGTGAAGAAAATGAAACTCAATCCGAACGCAGGTATCGATGGGTCCGAACTAGCCCGATGATAATCGATAATCAGTGGAGGTATTGGGTACACGAATCGAGGACCCGAACCAATTCGAAGTGTCCCCAAGTAGCTCTCTGCAAGTTCCGGGGGAAAGTTTGGTCTCACCTGTGACACGAGCGCTTGAGCCGCCTGCATCCGATTGTCGTCTGTAGCCTTCACCCGCTCGTCGTCGGTGAGATTTGGATCCGAATTTATAAGGTGGGGATCTGCCATTATGTCGTCAAGAGGTGACCAGGTCATCCCGTCTTGCCACTCAGATCTGGCTGGGATTCCGTCGGGCGGATTCTTATATTGCTTCCACAAGACGTTCATATATGCGAGGCACGTAAAGTACTGATCACCCGGCAAATCATCGCACCCCGAGAACCACAGGCGTTGAATGGGCTTAGGATCCTTCGTGTATTGCGTCGGGTTGTAGTCAAGCATCGTGAGGTTGACTTCACTCGGATTGGTTGGATCGGTCGTCGGGGGCGCGTACGGTTTATCCTTTTGAATGCCAAGTACGCGCAGCGACTTAACCCAATCCGGCGAGTCGAAATCAGCACCGCAGCCTATTGCAGCTAACAGGGGTGTCAGACACAAGACCCGTCCGATGGTTCTTCTGAACATGGTTGAGGTTGTCGTTGACATTAGAATTCACCTCGGACGCCGATGCTGGGTAGAAAAGGCAGCCCGTTTTGATAGCTCGAACGCGCATAACGATAGTCGTATGAGGGCGCTTCGGGATTTGAGTTGTTGTACACGTTGTAGACATCGAGGTACGCGCCCAATTGCCAGCTCTTGAATTGCCAGCGCTTGTCTAGGCGGATGTCGAGGGCATGAAATAGCGGGAGGCGCTGGCTATAAGGCTTACCCTGGAGCGGAACGTAAGAGCCTGCATCGGCGGCGTAAATGGCTGGAAGATTGGGGGGCCGTATCACGGGGGTATACGGGTTTCCGGAAATCAATCGGAACCTGGCACCAAACTCCCAACCGCGCCCGAGCCGGTAACTACCGAGCGCCGTCAGGTTGTGCGTTTGATCAAACGGAAACAAGTATTGCACACCGCCTGGATAATCTCTGCGAACGCTACGCGATAAGGTGTAGGCAATCCAACCGAAGAATCGCTTGTCGGGCTTGTATTTTACCAAGGTTTCAAGGCCAATTACGGAACCCGTTCCGACGTTTGTGTAGCGAGGCCCGAGCGGGTCGGCGCCTGGTGCTACTTGGCGCGTGAGGTCCTTGAAGAAACCCTCGACGCTCACCTCGATTTCACGCGTGAATTCTTGTTCGACTCCAACAGAATAGTGAATCGAGCGATTGGCAACGATACCCGGCGTTCCAAAGACGCTGTTGGTTTGGTATCCTTGAGGGAATTGCGTGTATTCGCCAACACCACCTTTTATCGTGGTGCGCCGCTTGAGCGAGCCATCCGGAAGTATGCCTCCTTGAATTATGTCATAGCGACTATTGATTCGCGGATTCGGATCCGATGTTCGGGTGTCGCTCGAATAGTCCAAGCGAAAACCCGGGACGATGCGCCATACTTTCGTCGGTTGCAACTCGGCGTTGACGTACACGGCCTCTTCCATGATAGTGCGAGATGCCGCGACGGACAGAGACTGACGATTCGTAAAGGGCCCGGAATCGGCTTGGCCAGCCTCCGGCGGCGGCGGGCTGGTGATGTCGATATCGTAGGGAGTCGCTCGCATGTCCAAGCCCGCGTTTAGCTTGATACCGGGCGCTATGTTCCAGCCGAATTCATGCCGATACTGAATTGGATGCAGGATGATATTGAAGTCAAACGTGCCGCCCAATCCAAATCGAACAGATGACCGACTCACCGAGGTCATCACGCGCTCGGAAAGGTTTCGCGCAATCCGTCCTTCGTACAGGCCCTGTGCGGTCCAATTTGTTTGCGAGAAACTGAGAGTGCCGCCGAACCCTGGCTCTTGAGCGAGCGGGTCGACGACAGCCGCAAAGCGATCGTCACTTCCGAAGAATCTCAGACTCAAGCGGGAATCTCGAGTTGGCCTATTTTCCGCAATGAGTTGCCAGTCGTAATACACCGGCAATGTGCGGATATTCGCGCCGGCGTTCGAAAGAACTGGCCCGAGCCATGCGTCAACCCAACTTCGCCGCAGGCCGGCGGCAAATGTCCAACCTTTTACTGGGAGCGGCCCCTGCAACAGCGCTCGACCCTCGATAAGATCGACCGAAGCAATTCCGTTGAAGCAACCGGTTTTGTCCGTGGGCTTACCGTAGGGCCCTTTGCAAGTTGTGTCCGGAGCTCGTAGGCCCACTTCAATGATACCGCCCATGCCTCGACCGTACTGGGCAGAAAAATTGCCCGGGTAAAAGTCTATCTTATCGAGCAACTCGGACGGGAAGACACTTCTGAGGCCGCCGAAGTGGTAAATGATTGGGATACCGGATCCGTCAACGAAGACCTGTGTATCTTCGGGGGCTGAGCCACGAACAATGATCAAACCCGCTAGCCCCGGAGGACGCGCAACGCCGGGCATGTTCTCTATTGACCGCAAAGCATCTCCGCTCGTACCGGGGATACGCTCCATTTCGCGGCGCTCGATGGTGCGCCGCGTGACCTCGCGCGGAGGTCGCTCGCCCGTGACCGTCACCTCGATTTCATCGGTCGCTTCGGTTAGCCGATAAGTAACGTCCGTTTCTTCGCCGGCAGTTACGTCTTCGGATGATTCGAATGCAGCGAAACCACTGGCAAGCACCTTGACCGTGTAGTGGCCCGGTTTGACCCCTTCCAATTTCCAGTGACCTTGGGCATCGGTGGTTCGTCGCTCGTTGAATGAGTCGGGACCGGATATTCCGAGCTCTACTCCCGCCAGCGGTGCCTCAGCGCCTGCAATACGCACCGTGCCGCTCAAGTTCCCAACCGTGGGCGGCGGAGGCGGGGCAGCCTTGCTAGGCTCGGGGGGCGTTAGCGTAAAGGAATACTTGTACTTGATTAGTGCCTTGATTGCGACTCCGTCGCGCTTGCCGGGTTCGAACGTAAACTGCATGGCTGCGGCCTGCGCGGCTTCATCGAAGCCATGGCCAGCTGGTTCGATAACTTCGGCCTGGGCAACATGCCCCGTCTCGTCAACGGTCAAACGCAACACTACATCCGCTTGCAGCCCCTCCTTCTGTGCTTCTGGCGGATAGGTTGCGGGGACAAATCGCGTTAACTGCGGCATTACGACTTGCGGCTTCGCTTCGCCTTCGCCGGCAGCATTCGTATGTGTCTCTGGTGGTCTTTCGAATTGAGAACGGGCCACAGGTGCAAGTCCCATGCAGGCGCAAAACAACGCCAAGCCAATGCACCGAGTCCCAGTAAGGCGATTTGAGGTCATTTTTGATGGCTCTTTTGGACTGCTATCGCGGTGTGGAGCCTACGACAAGCCCCAGCCTACTACGGGATTCATTTTTCCCCAAAGGCCCAACGGGACTCTTCCAGCCGTTGAAACTACGCCTGACAGCGCAACCTGAAACGTCGGTGACCCGTGCCTGGCCGCTTGCATTTTACCTGCCAGAGCGGCTAGGAACTGGAGCGTGCGGTTTGCTACATTTAACGTAAATTCTATTCGAGCCAGGCTTCCAGCAACAATTGAGTGGCTGGACCAACGCAAACCCGACGTGGTGGCACTACAGGAGACGAAGGTCGTAGATGCTGATTTTCCGAGCGAGGATTTCGTGCGTCGGGGCTACGGTGTCGCGGTGGCCGGGCAAAAGACCTATAATGGTGTTGCACTATTGTCACGATTGCCGCTAAAGGATGTTAGAATTGGCTTGGTCGGCGCGAGTCCCGACGACGACCGGCGCTACATTTCGGCAACTGTTGCCAATCTGCGCTGCGTGAGTGTGTATGTCCCCAACGGGGAAGATGTGGGCCATCCGGCCTTTCGTCAAAAACTCGAGTGGTTAGACCGGCTCAAGTTGACGCTGGATGCCGAGACCAATGACTCGAAATTGCCCATATTGATGGGCGGTGACTTCAATATTGCTGCTTCTGAATTGGACGTCTGGTCCGTCGAGGCAATGCAAGGACAGATTCACTTTCACCCGGATGAGCGCGAAAAACTCCGGCACTTGGTCGGCGATGAACTCATCGACGCGTTTCGAATGACGCATACCGATGTTCAGCAGTTTAGCTGGTGGGATTATCGAGGGCCCGCATGGCGACTCAACCGCGGGCTACGAATTGACTACGTATTTGTTTCAGCGTCATTGTTGTCGGCAATAAAATTAGCAAACATCGATGCTGAGGTTAGAAAGGGCGATCGCCCGTCGGACCACGTCCCGGTCGTAGTCGACCTTGACTGTTAGACGTGAGCCATCAATCGAGCGGCTGCAACGACCCTTCGGCTAAGCGCGCCGCAACAGCAAAGGAAATGCGACCGCGCTTCATCCAGTCCTCGATTTCGGTTGACTCGCCCAAGACCTTCTGGGCACGGCAAAAGGCGCCAAGATATACTATTTCCCGGGCTATGCCTCCGCCTCGCCAGACTCTGAGGGCCATACTTATCGCTCGCTCAGTCGGTGTATCGACTTCAATGAGCAGCTTGACGGTATCGCTAAACGTAGCTCCGTGACGGCAGGCGTCCGCTGCTAAGTGCCGCCTCCCAATCTCGACCCTGCGCGTCGAATCAAACAAACCCGATGCGTCCTCCAACCACAACGCGCGACCCTCCTCGTCGGCGTCCGCGCCCGCAGTGCCGCACGCATAGCCTGCATTTTCGGGACTCGTGACGGCCACTCTACGCGCGACATGACCATAAACCTCGTGGAGGACAATTCGCTTCGATTCCTGCGCAGACAAATGTACTCGTGGCCTAATCCAGACGAACTTGTCATCGACGGTTGCATGCGATGCTAGGCGACCTTCGAGCTTCACCGAAAAGGGGAAACCACGGGCTGCGAGCTCGTGACGCATTTGGCAAATGAGACTCCGGTCGTCCCGCTCATCGTCGCTTCGAATGGTTTCCGCCGATTCGCTCGATGGCCCAAATTGAACCCAATTTCCGGCCAGTTGCCGGAGAGATTCACAATGGTCGTCGCCCTCTACCCTAAAGCGCCGCTGCGCCCGATCTTGTATCGACGGGTCACCAACATGTTCCACAATTTCGGCTTCCAATTGCAGCTCCCTACATCGAGCTGCAAATATTTCACCCCAGAGCCCCTGCGCTTCGGACCATTTCTCGAGCAGTCCAAGTGCGCGGCGCAGATTGGAAAGGTCAGGCGGCGGAGCAAATTGAAATACTGGCTCCTCCGGCTGACCCGATTTCCATTTCTCCGTAAGCCGAGAGTGCAGCTCCAACCAATTCGTGGGGTGGCTGCGGGCCAGCAGGATGATTTGCCCCTCCGCGACACGGAGGGCACGCACCACCGGCAAAAAGGGGCCCTTCACAAACGATTCGCAGCCAAATTGGCGAGTTCGCTGCGCTCACCTCGGCTCAAAACAATGTGGCCTACAATTGAATCGCCTCGCAACCGTTCGGCGGTAACCGTAAGCCCATTCGTTGAACCGTCCACATACGGATTGTCGATTTGGTACGGGTCGCCCGTCAGAATGATTTTGGTCCCCTCGCCGCAACGGGTCACGATAGTTTTGACCTCGTGCGGTGTTAGGTTTTGGGCTTCATCCACGATTACGTATTGCTGCGGCATGCTACGGCCGCGAATGTACGTTAGCGGCTCGACGTGAACCGTCCCGCTCTGCAGCAATTCATCAAAGGCTCGCATGCCGCGACGCTTCCCACCGCCTGAGAACAACAAAAACTCGAGGTTATCGAAAATGGGTTGCATCCAGGGGTTAAGCTTGTCCTGTACGCTGCCAGGTAAAAACCCGATGTCTTTGCCGAGCGGCATGATCGGGCGGCTTACCAAGAGTCGCGAGTATCGGCCATCCTCGACGGTCCGCATCATGCCCGCGGCCAGTGCAAGTAGCGTCTTTCCGGTACCAGCCTTGCCCACCAGCGTTACCATCTTAACGCTCTCATCCAGCAACAAGTCCAAAGCGAAACTCTGCTCGCGATTGCGCGGACGAATCCCCATTACGCCGTCTTTTGGCGTTTTTACTATCTTCAGTTCGCCTGAACTTGAGTGAAACCGCGCCAGAGCCACGTGAGGTTTGGGCTGGGAATCGTCGTGCAGCACGACACAGGTATTACCGGTGAGTATTTCCCCGCCCGGCGCGGCCATAGTTCCAGAGTCGATGAATTTCTCGATCACTTCTTTTGAGACATTAATTTCGACGATGCCAGTGTGCATTCGCTCAACATCGACGGCATTGTGCTCGTAGGCCTCCGTCGGTAGGCCAAACGCATCTGCACGAATGCGAAGGTTAACGTCCATCGTAACGAAAATGGTGGGTTGACTCATGTTGGCGTCACGCACGGCCAATGCGGTCTGAAGTATCGCGTTATCCGCCGACAGGGGATTCAACCCATGCTCGAGTCGGGGTCGCTTTTCTGGTACGTAGACTCGAACTGTGCCCTCACCAACCGGGACTCCCTGTGACAGTGACCCCTTTGTGCGCAACTCGTCTAGGACGCGAGCGACTTCACGAGCATTGCGACCACGCTCAGTTGTCTCGCGCTTGAATTGATCAACTTCCTCAATGACGTAAATTGGCAAAACAACGTTGTTGTCCTCGAACTTCAAAATGGCACGGGGGTCATAGATGAGAACATTCGTATCGAGAACATAGGTCTTTCGCATGCTACCTCGCGTGGGCCACGGGCCCGAAGGGCCAAGAAATCACTCTTACCGGATACACGCAAACCACGGTGGGTCGCAACGACTTACTGGCACCAGGACCAATTCTGATTACATTGGCCAGGTAAGCCAGTCGATATTGGACCCGGCTGGCGATTTTTCCTTGTAAATATACTCTCTGCATGCCGAAACTTGAAATTCTATCCATGCCTGGGGCGACCCAATACGGTACTGTCGCCCTGCCGTGACAATCCTGTTCGGCAGGGTCTGGATACCATTGGTGGCCATACTGTACGTGGCATTTGCCGCGTTGCAGGTGCACCCGAGATCCGTGCCGGCTCTGGTGATACTGCTGCTAAGCCCGGCGTTGATTCACCTGGTGTGGCGAAAGACTTCCGAGGGTGACCGGCAGTCGGTCTCGCCTGACACATCGACATCTCTGGCAACCCGCGCAGCATTTAGTGGCGCAATACTCTGGCTGGCAGCACGCGCAGGTCCCGCGGGACATTCCTCTTTCGATGCAGCTGCGAATTTGGGGACCGCAACATGCACCTTGGGCGCGTTAGTCGCACTGGCACGAATACCGGCGCCCGGCGGGCTGCTCATCCCTGCCAAAATAACACGCTCGCTCGACGCTGCGGTATTCGCGGGATTCCTTTGGTCGGTAGCCACGACCCTACCCATCATCCGAGCTACTGTTCAAGATTCGGTTCTACGCGTTGACCCGATCATAGTTGACTATGCAACAATCGCGGCAAGTTTTTCCAGCATCTTGCTAATTGTCGCTGTAGTCGTACGATTGCGGTTTACGAGAAGATATGAACTGGGAGTAGCCGATCGCTGTAACGGCGCCTTGTTGACAGCGGCCGCGTCGCTCTTGTTTGCCGTACCGGCAGCGCTATTGGATATCGGTGCACCGGACCGAAGCGTCCCCGCCGTGCTTATTGCGATGGCGCTCATCCAGTGCTGGATTGCAACGACCCGCGACGCAACACGAATAGTACGTTGGCTGCGAGGCTCAATTGCGACCTTGGCGCTGGGCGCACCGGTAACACTACTTGCATTCATTCTGTTACGAAACAATCTCGCGTATGCTGGCTGGATAATATCCCTCGTAACGGCATGGTCGATTGCGGTCGGGATCATGGCGCGAACCGCTGCAAAGCCACTTGAGCCGGAGCAATCGCGGTGGCTTACGGCAATCGAGCGGGCAAGCATGGCAGCTTTACAACCCGAACCATCGGATGCCCTGCGCGCAGCGTTAGGCGAACTGTCGCGACTCAGCCCTAGTTCTAAATCTCGTTCGGAATTGTGGAACCTCGACCCGTCCGAGGTAAAGTACGTCGATGTTGCTGGGCAGCTTCACGAACGCAGCGCGACATTGCCCGAAAGTCTCACTGATCTGGCGGCCACCGAACCCGAGCACACCTTGCGCCTGGAAGTGCTCCGAGCTGTACAGGTTCGGCGCGCCGATGTTCGACCACTAGTCTCTTGGTTCGAGAATCAAGGGGCCTTTTGCGCGACGCTGATGCAATCCGAAACCGGGCCGCTCGGCGTTTTGTGCCTACCAAGCGGCGGACGTCGATCTGCGCTTGCGCTCGAAGAAGCTCAGGCGTTGAAACGTCTGGGCGTGCGAATTGGTTCGCTGCTCGCAGTGAGCGCGGCACAAGCTAGGTCCCATCAGCGTGAACTTCAGGCCACCAGTCGCTGTGTGGAGGCAGAAGACAGCCTTCGAAAACTCAAGCAAGAAGTGATGCTCGAGCTGGAAGGACACAGACAAATGCCGATTGCACTTGCTCGCGCGATTCGCAGCAGTTGTTACGCTCCTTCGGCAAGGATTTCACTCGAACAAGTGGAGCGCTTCGCAAGCTCTAGCCTAAATCAGGCGCTGGTACTTGCCTTCGGTGGCGACGATCGCGGGTGGGCTGCTGTCGCGCATACGGCCAGCCCTCGTATGAATGGGCCTCTGGTAATCGTCGATCCAGTCAATGCGGCCGACTACCCCAAGCCCTGGCTCATGAAAGCTAGTCAAAGCCGACTACTAGCCGGCGGTAACGTCGTCCTTATCGACCCCTTGGTCCTGGACTTCGAGGCTCAACAGGCAGTTGCAACTTGGCTAACAATCACGGCAGCGGAGCCCGAGACAAATGTTGGCTGCATCCTGATCGTGCGCTCATCGTTGAATGATCTCGTCACTAGTCGGCGGATGCACGAGGCGCTGGCGCGACGTTTTATTGGGGTAGAAACGGAGATACCAACACTTGCCGAGCGTGGGGACGACTTGCGAGCGCTCGTGCTCGACAAAGTGGCGCGTCTTGGCATGAGTCTCTATGGTGAACCCCGTGCTGTAGACCCGGCGGTACTGGCCGAGTTACTCAATTATGCATGGCCAGGAAATGAACTGGAGCTGGATACAATCTTGTTGCTCCTGGTTCAGAAAGCAGCAACGCCGCTAATAACTCTGGACGTCCTCGAACAGACTAATTTCTACGGGTTAGTTAAGCAAGACGAGTCGGGGACCCCGGTACAGTCGGTGACCACCGGTCGCCCCCCAAAACGTGTACTCAGCCAACGACCGCGCTAAAGGGGCCGGGCCCCAACTGACCGGGCTCGTCCCGATCGACGCGCCCATCTTTCATGTAAACAATCCGCGGCATGCTGTTGGCAAAACCCGGATTATGCGTCACAACGACAATAGTTGTCCCGTGCGTTTGATTGATTTGGAAAAACAAATCGTGAATCGAATCACTCGTCGCACTGTCAAGGTTACCGGTTGGCTCATCTGCGAGTAGCAACTTGGGTTCAAGGGCCAAGGCGCGAGCAATTGCAACTCGCTGCTGTTCCCCACCAGAAAGCTCGCCCGGCCGATGTGTTGCTCTATCCGAAAGCCCCACTTCCTCCAGTAAGTAGCGGGCTCGCCGCTCCATATCCTTGCGCGGCCGACCAGCAATCAAGCCTGGGAGCATTACGTTCTCGACTGCATTGAACTCCGGAAGCAGGTGGTGAAACTGAAATACGAACCCAACGTCGCGATTGCGAACAGCGGCAAGGCGCGAAGTGCTCATTGTTGTAAGCTCTTCCGACCCTAAACGAATGGTACCAGAGGTCGGCAAATCCAGTGTTCCAACACAGTGCAGCAACGTACTTTTGCCGGCGCCGGAGGGCCCAACAATAGCCAGAATCTGCTTCCGATCGATAACGAGATCGATGCCTTTGAGAACATCGAGCGCGCGACCCATATGGAGAAAGGTCTTCTTGAGGTTATTCACGACAACGAGCGGTTCACCCACGGCAGCACCTTCACTCGTAACGAATGCCCTCGACCGGCCGAAGCCGGCTTGCGGCAATTGCGGGATAAATAGTCGCAATGGTGGTAATCACCAAGGCTGACACTGCTACAGTAACGTAATCAGACCAATTGACCTCAATAGGTAACCGGTCAACATAATAAACATCTGGGCTAAGACGGAAACCCGATAGTTGCAGCCCTCTTGCAAGTGCCCAGCCCGCAACCACTCCGAACACAGTTCCGATAGCCCCGATAATCAGTCCCTCGGCGATGAACAACCGCAAGATGTGATTGTCGCTCGACCCGATGCTTTTCAAGATCGATATCTCTTTGCTCTTTTCCGTCACCATGAGGAGCAGAGTACAAACGATACAGAAGCTTGCGACTGCTATCGCAATCGACAAGATAATGAACGTAGTGATCTTTTCCAGCCTCAGAGCATTGAATAGGTTGCGGTTGAGCTCCTTCCAATCACGGACACTCACATCGGACCTGCTGAGTGCAGCTTTGATACGATCCCGGATTGTGTGAACGGCTTCTACGTCCGCAACCTTTATGTCAATTTGAGTTGCTTTATCGCCTAGGTCGAGAAACTTCTGGGCAACGTCGAGCATGGTGTAGGCATACGTATTATCGTATTCGTACATGCCGCTATAGAAAATCGCCGCCACTCGATAGCGCCGGCTGCGGGGCAAAATCCCAATTGGACCCAAATCGCCGAGCGGCGAAACGAGCGTAAGTTCGTCTCCGACGTAAACGTGCAACGACTTGGCCAACTCACGACCAATCACGACACCGGGATAGATGTCCTCGGGCGGCGGCTTTTCATCGGGGATATTGTCCCATTTTCCGGTGACACGGCTCCGGTAATCCGGGCCCTTCAGATATACCTCGCCGCCAGGACCAACGCCGACGGGTTCATCCGCCGGAAGATTCGCGAGCAAGGCCGGATCAATCATGTAGTTGATCTTGCCGACCTCGATATTCTTGAAAAGATCGATGACTTGACCAATTGATTTCGGGTCGATTCCACGAACGATTGCCCCTGCGGTACTGGAAGAACTCGAGGCCATGACCTCGCCAGCCGCGATGGGCGTCACGCCCGTTACGCCGGGAACACGCCTGATTCGGTCAACTTCGTCCTTCCAATGATCAAACCCACGTACCCCCGATGCCTCGACGCGCACGTGCGCGTTATTGCCGAGGATTTTGCGCTTCAGGTCAGCGCCGAAGCCACCCATAATCGAGGTCACGAGACATAGTACGGCACAGCTCAGCGCCACGCCGGATATCGAGAGCACTGAGATAATGGTTAGAAAACCACTCTTATTGGCGCGCACGTGTCGGACTGCAACGAAGGGCACAAAACCTCGTTGCTCGATGCCGTCTAGGACTTTGGGTAGCAACAAACCCATCGCTCCAAATAGACCGATAACGCCAGCAACGACAGCACCGCCTCGCACGAGTTGATGCCAGAGTATGAAAACGCCCGTCTTGGGTTGCGGCAACCGATAGGCCCACCAAACCAGGGCCGCAAACAACAGACCCGTGGTACCTGTCAATGTCCAGAGTGCGCGGCGCCGACCGTGACCCAGCCGCTTCGAGAATGCGACGAAGGTCCAGGCAATTAGTACTGCGAGCAGAACCCCGATTACAATTCTATCGGTGCGAGTGAGTGCCAGCCACAGGGCTCGGAGGCCAACGGGAGCTCGAAGCCGCGCATTACTGGCCAATAGTGCCATCGGCAGCGCCAGCAGCCGAGAGAGGTTCATCCCTGTGCCTCGGGTCGCAGCAGCGGGAAGGCAATTACATCGCGAATCGAGGGCTGCCCCGTGAGCATCATTGTCAACCGATCTACACCTAGACCAAAACCGGCGGCGGGCGGCATTCCATGTTCTAGCGCCCTGACATAGTCCTCGTCGTAGTCCATGGTTTCTTCGGCGCCCTCCGCCTTCTTTCGCACCTGTTCTTGAAAGCGCTCCGCCTGGTCATCGGGGTCGTTGAGTTCGCTAAATGCGTTGCACAGCTCACGACCCTCGACGAACAACTCGAAGCGATCGACGAGCGTTGCATCGCCATCTTTGCGCCTCGCCAAGGGGGACGTCTCCGACGGGTAGTCAATGATGAAGACAGGTATGCTCTTTTTGCCATCGGCTGAGCGATAGTCCGCCGCGAGAAACGGCTCAGCCAGATATTCGTAGGCTACGAAACGCCGCTCCCCCTCCGAGTCGCAATTCCGCAAACCCTTGCGGAAATTGCCCCAATCAATGGCTCGTGACCGCTCGGACGACTGCGCCAATTGCTTCACAATCTCCGCCCCGGGATCCTGGTCCGACCCCACTTCGGGAGCGGCGATTTCCTTGAGCCGATTGGCAGCATCTGTTGGCACGCCGGCACGCATAAGGGCAGATTCGATCGCTTGTAGCATCGGCACGCGGGCAAATGGTTGATCGAACGTGAAGGCGCGCTCCGTCACCCAGTGCTCGTAAGTGGCTTCCAGCTTCAATGCCCGCATCCGCTTCGCCAAGTGCGCGTCTACGGCGCGAAGCAGCACTTCAGTCATCGTCATTAGTGTCGTGTACGTTGCGTACGCGCAGTAAAACTCGAGCATCGTAAATTCGGGATTATGCCGCGTACTTATCCCTTCATTGCGATAACACCGACCGAGTTCGTAGACTCTTTCGAAACCGGCCACCAGCAACCGCTTCAGGTAGAGCTCGGGGGCGATTCGAAGAAACAAGTTGAGGTCCAAGGCATTGTGGTGTGTAGTAAAT
The DNA here is from genome assembly GCA_963819085.1 of uncultured delta proteobacterium. Classification (GTDB taxonomy): domain Bacteria; phylum Myxococcota_A; class Polyangia; order Polyangiales; family Polyangiaceae; genus FEN-1139. The sequence continues at coordinate 32,015 of CAWFUX010000046.1, read as the reverse complement.
GGCTTAGCCGCAGCGCCCCCGACAATCGAATGCAAAGTCGGCGTTTCAACCTCGAGAAACCCTTGTTCGTCGAGATGCGTTCTAAGACCTTGAACGATTGCCGAACGAGCCTGCAAAACCGCCGCAACTTCCGGGTTGGCAACCACATCGATGTAACGCCGCCGATACCGAAGGTCAACGTCGGTTAGCCCGTGCCACTTATCCGGGAGCGGTCGAACCGCCTTGGTCAATAAACGAAGCCCAGTCACCAACAAACTGAGCTCGCCCTTTTGCGTGGCCATTACGGTACCGGTAGCTTGCACGAAGTCCGCGATATCCAAATCCTCGAGAACGGCAAAACCCTCACCCATGACATCTTGCTTGACGAATAATTGTACCTCGCCACTACCGTCCCGAACACGCAGGAATACCACTTTGCCAAAGCCACGTCGGGCAATCAGACGTCCAAGGATGGCAAAAACGCGATCACCAAAACGAGCCTGGACCTTCTCGATATTATAGCGCTGCTCGGACTCTGAACCGACCAAAGCGTCATGGGCCTGCGCGCGCAAGTCGGCTACGCGAATTCGATTGTCGGTGCATACGTCATTGGCAAACGGATTCTCATCTCGAGCGCGGACCCGCTCGGCCTTTTGCCGACGTGAGTGAATAATTGCGTCCTCGGCTCCGGCCCCATCGGTCGTGCTCTCACCAGCTGGATGGCTGTTCTTAGCGCTCATTTCGCAAGCTGCCGTCTACCGCGACTTTAGGGGGGCGTCCACCGATAGATGGTGGGTTTGACGCTCAAGCGTGACTCTCGCCCGTCCCCCTCGCCGAAACGAGAGAACGCCCGCTCGCAGCGGCATTGCGTCGGTCAGCCGTCAATAGCAGGTAAGCTTCGATGAATTCGTCGAGATCGCCATCGAGCACGCCGTTGATATCACTCGACTCATGCTCACTGCGAAGGTCTTTGACCAATTGATAGGGCTGGACAACGTAGCTCCTGATTTGATTGCCCCAGGCAATTTGACCCTTCTGAGCTTCGTATTGGGCCTTGTCGTGTTCGCGCTTATCTAGCTCGATTTCATAGAGCTTGGCTTTCAACATCTTGAGCGCCATGTGACGGTTTTGATGCTGGCTGCGCTCGGCGCGGCACACGACCATGATGCCGCTTGGGATATGCCGCATGCGCACGGCGGTTTCCACCTTGTTCACGTTCTGGCCGCCCTTGCCACCCGCTCGCATCGTGCTGATCTCGAGATCGGTGTCCTTGACCTCAATATCGATCTCATCCTCGACGTCGGGCGTCACTTCGACCGCCGCAAAACTCGTATGCCGGCGCGCATTGGCGTCGAATGGACTGATGCGCACCAAGCGATGCACTCCCATCTCCGCGCGCAAGTATCCGTAAGCGTTTTGACCCGTGACCATGAAGCTTGCGCCATCAATGCCGGCTTCATCCCCTGCCTGATAGTCGATGATTTCCGTTTGATAGCCGCGCCGCTCACACCAACGCAGATACATGCGCAGTAGCATTTCCGCCCAATCCTTGGCTTCCGCGCCGCCTGAACCCGGGTGAATGCTAACAATGGCATTGGCGTGATCGACTGGCCCCGAGAGCATCCGCTGCAGCTCGGCCTTGCGCACCCGCTTTGCGATGACGCCCGCTTGCTCGGTCATCTCACCGATCACAGCCTCGTCATTTTCGGAGACGCCTAACTCGAATAGTTCCTGCGTTTCCGTGACGTCACGACGTAAATTCTCAACGGAGGCGACCTTTTCGGACAACGTCGCGCGCTTACGCAGCAGCGCCTGCGCCTTTTGCTGGTCGTTCCAAAAGTCGGGCGCCGTCGTGAGTGAATCCAATTCCTCGATTTCGCGTTTTAATACCGGGACGTCAAAGAGACCCCCTTAGCGCATCAACGCGCCTTTGGAGATCTTCGAGGAGGCTTCGTGTGTCCGATAACATGGCGCGGCTTTTAGCGCCGTTTGCACGACATTGCCAGCCCCGTAGCCCCCAGCTGTGATCGGGGGGCATAAATCCGCGCAGATTTGGACGAATGTTTTGCAGGCGTTAGCAACCGAATAGAGCCGTTGCCGGTTTATGGGTGAGCACTATTCGGGACTTTCGGCGCAACCGGTGGTGACGATTTCGTATCTGGGGTTTTTGACGGCACGCGGGAACCGCTCGGCGGCGCAGGTGGCTGAGCCGATTCGGATTGAGTGGGATGCGGTCGCTCTTCAATTTGCGGCGCTGGCGATGCTTGCGGCGGCTGCGAGGCAGTCGGGGTTGGCCGATGCGCGGAGAACCAGCCACCCGTGAGAGCGTCCAGATGCAACTCCGCCTGCGTGAGTTCCCAACGCGCCGCGCGCGAACGCCGAAGCGTAATGCGCCGAGCTGAGGCCAATTCAGATTGCGCCCTGAGCCATTGAAAAAGCACCGCCAACGTGCGTTCGACGACGCGTTGACGTTCACGCGAGCGAGCCAGCTTGAGCCGTTCAATGCCAAGATCTTCGGATGAAAAGAGCAACCGCCCGAGTCGCCAGGAGAGCCTGCCTTCGAGCAAGAGATTGGTGGCACCGGACATCGAATATCGATAGGGATCGGTATCGGTCGGTGTGAGGCGCAAGGCCGTGTCGCGTTCACGCCCGGCGCGCAGCGCGACCTCGGGCAGTAGCGCACTCGCGCGGTTGCGGGTGCCAAGATGTTCAAGACGCGACCAGGCCTCTTCACAGCCTTGAGCCACGAGCGCCGCCTGGGTCAGGTCGGTCACGAACTGACGGTCAATTTGAAGTGGTTCGGGTAGCGCCTCTTTCGGAATCGACCCTCCCCAGGCCGAAACCTGCGCTTCGTCATCATTGGCGTTGTCAACGTTATCGCGCTCGAGCGGATCGAGTGGAACCTCGTCGGGCGGCGTAGTTTGCTCATCTTGAAGCAGAGCACCGTGCACCGGCGACGGGCGAGGCGGATCGAGCGGAACATTTATCTCGAGAAACATCCCAGCATTCGAACGGCCGTCGGAGGTGGTCATCCAACTGCTACTTAGTTCGACAGAAAGCTCAGAGGTAATCATGGCGGCGGCGGGCCGCGCAACCAGAAGCCCGCCAAGTACCAGGAAAATGATATTTGAACGAGTGACCGAACCGGCGCAGGTGCAGGTGCATGTTGAGGTAGTCGGTCGGAAGCAACGCCGAGTTGCGTGATTTTTTTGGACGCGGCCCGACCCCGAGCTCCAAAAAAACTTCACGAGGAGCTACCAATCACCGAGCCACAACTCCGCGTAGACACCATCGCCAGCGGCGGCGGTGCCGGGCGCGGGGTTGACCAGATATACTTTTCTTGGCGGCGCAAAGCGCAGATACACCGATTGCTCGGAGGTCAAATGCACCGAGGGACCCGCGGTGTTGGCCAGAGTTCTCGGCGTGGGTGGAACGAATGCCTTGGCGAATTGAAATGCCGGGTTCGACTCGGGCGGATCGGCACTCCGTACGAGCGCCCGCATCAACTTCTCCGACTGCATTTTGAGACCATCAGGGATGAAATCGAAGCCCGCCTTGACCGCCAAATCACCGGGACCCACTTGACTTAGCGGTACGGTTTTCGCCCAAAGCACCAAGTGTCTGGCCGTTTCGACGTTCTTTTCCACGCTGAACGCGTTGCCAATCCAGCGACCCTGACCGGAGGGTGTCTTGGCCGTAAAGCGCTGCGCTTGTGCAAAGTCCTTGAGAACACCACAGGCCTTGAGCTGACTCGCCTTGGTGCAGCCCAGATCTCGCTCGAGTGAAACCACATCTAGGTCTCTGGGAGCGGCCGGAATTGGCTGCGGCGCGGCTGGCATTGTTGTCGCTTCGGGCGCGGAAACAGCAGTTGCTAGCGTCGATCTTTGGGGCTCGGGCTTGCTGCAACTGGCAAGCATTGCCAACGTGGATAACACGAGCGCGCAGACCGCAACCCTCTTCACGACGCTGCACCAATTGTCAGAAAATGCCAATCGCGCCGAGCAAAATCAAGCCAAACCTCAGGAGCAGGTTCCCTTGGACCGGGCATTGGAAGCCACGTGATGCTGACGTCCTCGGGCGAATTTCCCGTGACTTCAATGCCAATTGAAACCGGAATGAAGCGCCCCCCAGCTTCCCAGCCTAGGGCCATTCGAAGCTGCTGTCGTGCCGGAACATCATTGAGCATGGCTTCACCCGTCGTACCCGGCAGTGGAACTACCGTCTCCGACGGAACCAGCGGACCGACAGCAGGTGAAATCTGAATGATTCGCAGCACCCATTGGCCATCACTACGAGAAGACCATGACTCCCAGCAAGCCGTCGTAATCGACCAATGGCAAACCACGTTGTCATGATGGCGACGATAGATCAAATAGTCGCGCGTCGGCTCGCTTTCGAGTTCGACGGACTGAGGCTCAGCGCTTTCGCTTACGATTGGTTCGGCAACGTCGATTGGCTCGGCCGCCACTACCGATACAATTTCAACCTGTGGCGCAAGACTATCCGACGTTGGCGCGGCAGGAACATCCGACATTGTGACCGACTCGTACCGAATCGAAATCGGCGATGAATCAAACTCTGAGGACACCTTTGCATCGTCGCGAGATGGCTGCGATTCAAGGGTTTCCGATGCAGATCCCGACTCCGAGAGGCCCTCGGTCTCTTGAAATTCCGGAGGCTCCGAAACCGCCTCAGGTTGCGGCTCCGCCTCCACGGTCAACCTTTCCCTCAATTCCCGAGCCGCCTCGTGATCGGGCTCACCGGCGAGCACTTCGTCCAGCAGTTTCACCGCTCGAGCCAAATGCCCTTGTGCGGCGTAAATCTCCGCGAGCGTCACCGTCGCAACCGGCGGGACATTTCTAGGCAGCCGAACATTGACCCCGCGAATCAAGTCCGCGGCATCCGGCAAGTTAAGTCGCTGCTCGACGACGCTAGCAACCATATCGCGAGCTACCCCAAGCCAGCCGCGCGCCTGCTGTCGCTTTTGCTCGTCGGTCTCGGTGAGCCGCACGATTTCATCGCGCAACTCCACCCGCGTCAACAATTCTGGTCGAGTAACGCCAAGCTCTGCAGCCCTGGATATCAACTCGTCGCGCGACAACTCATTCAAATTCTTCGGATCCAATTCGCTCACATCCAATGCCCAGCCGGCCTCAAATGCCGCCTTGAGCGCGACTCTACTCGCTTCCGGTCCCGGGGTCGAGCCCTCATTATTGCCGATTTTTCAAGAATTTCCTGATTTTTGTAATGCCGTCACGTAGAAGACGGGTGCCGGCGCGCTGGGCTTGCACCCCGTGCGCAGCCTTTGCGGGGCACGTTTCAAGGCTTCAAACTCGCTCAGCAATGAATATACGCCAACCATTGGGACAGAAACCTTGAGCAATACCGCATTAATAACCGGTGCATCTTCGGGCATCGGTGAGCAATTTGCACGGCTGTTTGCTGCCGATGGTTGTAATGTCGTCTTATTAGCCCGCCGTGAAGACCGCTTGGAAGCGCTGGCAAACAATCTGAGGTCCAAATTTGAGATACAGGCCAACGTCATCGCGGCAGACCTGAGCGACATATCGGCGCCCGAGCGGATTGCAGGCATCCTCGCAGAGCGCGGCATAAGCGTCGATGCCCTGGTAAACAACGCTGGATTCGGTCACCTCGGCGAATTCGTGGCTGCAGACCCGTCAAGGCTTCTCAGCATGATGACGGTAAATATGCTCTCGCTCGTGCAGCTAACACGCCTTCTGTTGCCAGCCATGATAGCCCAAGGGCGCGGGCGAATATTGAATGTAGGATCGCTTGCAGGCTTTTTGCCAGGGCCCCATATGGCAGTTTATTATGCGAGCAAAGCCTTCGTGAATTCATTTAGCGAAGCATTGTCCGTCGAACTTCGTAAAACTGGAGTCACCGTCACGTTGAGTTGTCCCGGACCAACGGCCTCCGAGTTCGGGAAAATCGCTGGAAGCGATGTCAGGCGACTCTCCGCGGTGCGTTCAATGTCCGCCGAACGAGTGGCAAGGCAAGCCTATCGAGCCATGAAAGCGGGCGATGTCATTGCGATACCCGGGTTCAGCAATATGCTGATTTATCACTCGCTGCGATTCTTGCCCCGGGTAGTTGCGCGAAGATTGACGGGACTACTCAACCGCGCAACTCAGGGCAAGAGTTGAGCAGTTCGGAGACAACTGCGGCATGAAGTTAATATCCTGGAACGTCAATGGCCTTCGCGCAGCATTACGAGGGAATTTTCTGTCCTATCTGGCCCAAGAAAAACCCGACATATTGTGCCTGCAAGAAATAAAGTGCATCCAAACCGACGTGGATCCGGTATGGCCAACTAAGTATAAGGCCCATTGGAACTCCGCCGAAAAGAAGGGATATGCCGGCACGGCCATCCTGACCCGCACTCAGCCTCTCAAAGTGAAGCTACACATAGGTGTGGCCGAACACGACCGCGAAGGCCGCGTCCTGAACGCGGAATATTCCGACTTTCACCTAGTGAATGTTTATGTGCCCAATTCCAAGCGCGACCTAAGCCGCTTGCCCTATCGCCAGCAATGGGACCGCGACTTTTTGCGTTACCTTAGGCGCCTGGAGAAGGCAAACCGGTAATCATTTGCGGTGATCTCAATGTTGCGCACCAAGAAATCGATCTCACGCATCCCAAAGCCAATGTCAAAAACCACGGATTTACGCCCGAGGAACGCTCCGGCTTTGACTCATTCGTGAAAGCAGGTTTTCTAGATACCTTCCGCGAATTCGAGAAGTCCGGCGGGCACTATACCTGGTGGAGTACCATGAGCGGCGCGCGCGACCGCAACGTCGGTTGGCGCATCGATTACTTTCTCATTAGTGCCGCCCTGCGCCCGCGCCTCAAGAAAGCCTTCATTCGAAGAGACATTCTCGGCTCAGACCACTGCCCGGTAGGTATTGAGTTACGTTAGAATTTGTCACGCGGGATTCACACTTTGGTTATACCGCTCTCGCAGGAGGCGTGTTACTCAGCAGCCACAAATGCATTGGCTCCTGAAATCGCGTCGAAACACAGCCCCCGAGAACGGGATTCATTTGTGGCATTGTGCCTCAGCAGAAAACGATCACAGATCAGATCTAGCGTCGGTCCACCCCCGGAGTTCCGTGAATCGTAGCTCTGGTGACATTTGCGACACTCGACGCGATGAAGGTGTGCGCATTATGGACGCGGTACTTGGCACGAAAGAGCGGACAACATGCTAGTGAGCATAATTATCACCAGCTATAACTACGGTCGCTTCTTGCGGGAGGCCATAGACAGCGCGTTGAATCAAACCTACCGGGATACCGAAGTCATTGTGGTCGATGACGGTTCGAGGATGACTCCGGTTTCCTTGTGGAGCATTGCAGCCACTATCGCGGCGTGCCCTTCAATACCACTGCAAATGAAGCCGAAATACTTGGTAAAAGAAGTCCTTCAGGCAATATAGGCATCTGCTGCCGACGTCATCTCATTGATGGCTAATTCGTCAACCCTTCAGCCTTGAGCGCAGCCACGACAGAATCCCGCGACTCAAGCCGTTCATAATAACTAGCCAACTCGGGCCATGGCGAGAGGTCCGATTGCGTGTGCTTTTGCCAGGCTCGCAGGCAATAGTACGCATATCCATCCGCGACGCTGAAGGCATTCTTGAATAGGAAGTTTTGCCCGTCCAGTTGGGCAGCAAGCACGCCGATCCTCAATACTAGCCGCTCCTTGAGGGAGTCTTTGAACTCTGCGTTAGCTTTTGGATTGTAGACTGGTGAAAGCCCCTTGTGCAATTCAGTCGCGAGGAAGAGAAGAAGTTCCTGCATCCGATAGCGTTCAAAGGTTCCCGGACGCGGGGCAAGCCCAGTTTCGGGCTTTAGATCAGCAATGTACTGAACGATGACGGCACCCTCCGTTAGAAGCTGACCGTCGTCCAGAGCTAACGCTGGGATGTAGCCCTTGGGATTTACATCGAGATAATTGCCTCCCGCCGTTAACTTCTTGGCCCTCAGATCGACCTGCACGAGTTCAAACGGTAACTGCGCTTCGCGCAAGGCAATATGCGGGGACAATGAACAGGCACCCGGCGTATAAAAGAGTTTCATGGGCCGAATACTGAGACCGTTGTCGAATCTGTCAACCATCAAGGGACCCACTCGATTTCGACTCTTCCAATTTCGGCGGGCATTAGCCATGTGATGGCAATATCCCGGGCATTGCTTGGGATTGAGTTGCTGGATACTAGGACTGGGCGCAGCGCCACCGGTTCATCGGTAGCGCCCGTGAATGAGCGTTCGAGGCTAGCAAGCTTCGAGAACGCATGGCCATTGGGGGACCAAGACAAATCAAAAACGTTGCCAGCCTGCGGTGCGAAGGCAAAGATTTGCAGCGACTGCGGGTGGCCTTTGATTTGGTAAACAATACGCGACTCCGGCTTGCCTACGAGTCGGTTGCGATCCATTTTGCAGAGTTCTGAATGGTCGCTCGTGATATCTAGCGATCCGCTAGCGGAACTGACCAGTTTCTTGTTGACCATTTCGTCAACGAGCACTTGCGTTAGGACAGTCAGCTCCTCGCTTGGCAATGAGGGCGGCGAGAGCCCGGTTTCGTTGGCCGCGAGCACTCGGTAGCGGAACCTTGAACCGACGCGCGCCGAATTGTCGACGAACCCGGCGCGATATGGAGTCTGAGTTTCATCGACTCGATCACCGATAATTTGCCAATTTCCCTTGCCCGGTACTTCGCGTTCGACGACATAGTAACTGGCACCCGCTGAGCCGCGCCAACGAATGTCCGCAACGCTTGTCACTGGGAGAAGCGCCGGTGTAGCAGGAATGGGCACTGGCGGAACCTCTTGGCCGCGCACTTCAAAGGCAAACCGCCGCATCATTTGCATGATGGGCTGCTCTTCATAGTCGTGACCCGTAGCGAAGCCCGGGAAATGGTAGGATTGGTAGGGAGGCTTTTCCATGTGATAATAGAAGCCCCCGTCGCGATTGTGAAATCTCAGACTCCAAAGGAGAATTCCTTCAATGTCTTGAGCGAGAGCCCGCCTCAACACGCGCTCGGTGTCGGCCGCCGATAAAAGGCCGAATTCGCCGATGATATAGCGCTTTTTGCCGTGAATCATTTGCACGTTTGCGTCGATCATCGAGAGGGTGCGCGCGGCGGGCCCGTAGTGATGCGAAGACACTATGTCGATATTCGGATCGACCAGGGAATGTTCGCGAATTAGTGGGCCATAAGTCCCGTCGATGACCGCATGTTTCGGGTCGAGTTTCTTAATGAATTGGGCAATCCGCGACACCCAGCGATCGGGGCTCCCGAGTTCGTTCCCGGTTTCCCAGGCATAAATGGTTGGGTCTTCGCGGTAGGGTTTGCCGTTGACGGTGTTGGTGCGCAAAATCACCTTTTCGAGCGTTGTTTTGAAGTCCGCTATGACTTCCGGATCGGTAAAGAATGCATCGCGCGGCTTACCGCGAAAGCCCGCGTACTCGGCGACTCCGCCCCAGTGCGACCAATTGTCGACGAATGGAATGATGATCTTTATTCCAAGTTCACCAGCTTTCGACAGCACGGCGTCCAAGGCTTGGAAAGCCGCCTCGTTGAATTGCCCGGGGCCATTTACGTGTCGCACTATGTTCGGGCTGTCGCTGGCTTTGCGCACGGAAAGGGCATAAATGCGAACTACGGTTCCGCCGAGCAAACGTGCGGTTTCAAGGCCATCGTGGATCTCGAAATCATTCGGTAAGCGATACCGGACGATGGAAGAAAATCGCCAATCGTCTTCAATGTAGTGAAGATTGGGAAGATTGAATGATACAAAGGGTGCCACCGGCGGCAGTCCGAGTTGCCCCGGAGCTGAATTTTGGCGAGCAGAACTTGCCGCCCTGGCAGGTTCGTGCACCGCGGGACGGCTCGAACGTCGCGACGCTGTCGGGGACGCGCAACCGATCTGCAACAGTAGTTGGCTTGAAAGCGCCAAGGCAGTAGCCGGGCCCGTTGCCCAGTTGTGCGCCACACAACCGCGCCAGTGCGTAATGCGGAAAAGTCGCGCGCCAAGCATCGGTCGGCATGCTAGCTGCATTTCTCGCTCAGGAAATGCTAAAAGGCGGTCGGGTCAACCATGGCCAATGCGTCAACACAAGCGGGTCGGCAAATCATAGGCGGAATCGTGAATGCAGTACCCCGGGCGCTGCTCTTGTTCGCGTTTGCGGCGGTCAGCGGCTGGTTCACGAACCGCCTGCGGGCGGAACCGATTGCATTACGCAAGTACGAGGCACCCACGCAATGTTCAGAAGCAGCCACGTCACCGACGTCGTCCGTCATGGCTGCCCAGGCCGTGGGCGCGCTATGCGGCCGCGACGATGTGCTTTTCGCTGACGCACGCGACGAGGCACAATTCGAACTCGGCCATGTGACGGGAGCCGTGCACCTTGCCTGCACCTCCAGCCGTGGAGACGTAAGCCAGCTACTCGGGCAGCTCGGGGGAAAGCATACGTTGGTCGTTTACGGAAAATCGACAGACGAAGCCCGCCAAGTCGCTGACGGCATTTTACGTCAGACCAAACGTCGCGATTTGGCGGTAATCGTATTGGATGGCGGGTTTGCTGCCTGGCGCGACACGGGGTTAGCTTGTTCTTCCGGCGCCTGCGAAAACTGCAATGCCTCGAGCAGCAATGCCAATCCGTAATCGCGCCGTCTCACTAGTGTTGCGGCTCGGCTTAGCTTTTGTATTTGCGTATGCCGGGTTCGAAAAGTGGCGCGCTGCGGGCGATTTCGTCGAGCAAATTGCCAATTATCAATTCTTGCCGAACCTTGCGCCCTGGGTGGCGCTGCTGCTGCCAGCGGTCGAACTCACAGCGTCGGTTGCAGTACTGCTATTGGGAGTCCGCTGGCGTCAAGCCGGCGCCGTGCTGATGCTGGTCATGCTACTTGTGTTCACTGGGGCAATGGCAAGAGCTTGGTCGCTCGGTATCAACATTGAATGCGGTTGCTTTGGAAAAGGCAGCCCAAGTATTGGACCGCTGTCATTTTTGAGAAACACGGGATTGATGCTTGCTGTGCTAGCGCTGCTATGGATTGACCGCGTGCCTTCGAGCGCAAAGAACTGACAACCGGATTGCGCAATCTTCGATACGCTATTTATGGTCTTTTCCAGTACCCCCCGAATCAATCGGCCTTGGGACTTGTTTGGATTTAAGAATTTCTGACTGTTGGCTGGCAGCTGATTGCAGTCTGTTCTCTTAAGGTTGACGGATGGGCTCGGACGGGCTTTCCTGCGTCCCTATGCGCTCGTTTGCTTTATGGACCCTCGCCCTAATGTTCGTTGGTTGCGGCTCGAGCACGCCCGCGCCGAAATCCGCAGCGCCCGCCGATGATCCACCCGCCGTTAAATCAAAGAGCACGGAGCGGGAGAAACCCGCCACCAAAGATGACGCAGATTCATCCGAGGACGATGCACCAATCCCAACTAAATGTGCCAAGAGCGACCCCTGTGTGCCCTCCCCTGCGTATGTAAAGAAACTCTGCGCCAAGAGCTACCCGTCCGTGGCACTCAATTTCTTCCGCGGTGGCACCCCCTGGGCCCGTGGTTATCTCAAGCAAAGAACTGAGGCCATCAATGCCTCGGGCGGCGTCTCCGGTGAAGGTTATCTGGAATTCGACGAAGAGGTCATCATTCTGCAAAAGCGCAAAAGCGATTACGGCGGCATGCAGGTAAGTGGTGCCATGGGTGGCTACTACGTACTTCGCTGGGACGGCACTTGCAACGACATCGCTGGTGAAGAGCTGACAATGAGCAAACCGCCTCAACCGAAGTCGTCTAAAGATCGAATGGCGATTTTTGGACGAGGACACGCAAGAGGCATTGCGCAAAGACAGTCAGCTCAACGACATGATCAATGCCCGCCGCAGCGAATGCAAAGGCGCCGCCTCCGGAACGGTTAGCAAGAAGTGCGTCGAACTAGACAAGAAGCTCGTGGACATGCTGGCCAAGGTAGTACGTCGCGGAATTGACTTACCCGTGCCGTCAAAACATCCTTGAAAGAAACCGCTCGGCACCACATCCAAAATGGTAATCTAACTATTGCAGAGCATGAGCAATAACAGTCAAAGCATCGCCAATTGGCGTAACCGAGAGCGAGCGGGTTTGTTGCCGGCATAGCCGACTGACCCCGCAATTATTGCAGGCTTGCGTATTTTCAGGGAGATTTCTGCCGGGCGAGGGAAGTCTTTTGCATTCTTCGATGCAAGGGCTATGTCCTGGCCCCAAAGGATTGTACCGCTATGACAATGCCCGCATCACCACTTCAGACTGCCCGTGCCGCGTATCAGCCGAAGCTTCCCAAAGTCCTCGCTGAACAAGGCGCGAATGCTCGAGCCACCCTGGGTGCGCCCACGACTTCCGTCGCCGACAGTGAAGCCATCCAGCGGCATTTCCCGAATAGCTATGGTCTCCCAATCGTGACTTTTGAATCCGGTCCCGGTGACGCGAAATCAGCACTGTCCGTCGGTGTAATTCTTTCGGGTGGGCAGGCGCCCGGCGGACATAACGTCATTGCTGGACTCTACGACGGACTGAAGACGCTGAATTCGGCGAGCGCGCTCTACGGCTTTCTCGGTGGACCGAGCGGTCTCACTGACAACAAGTACATCAAGTTCGATGACAAGTTTATCGACGCCTACCGCAACACGGGTGGCTTTGACATTATTGGATCTCGGTCGCACCAAGCTCGAAAAGGAAGAGCAATTCGCCACGGTCGTCCACAATTGCAAAGCCCTCGGCATCACGGGGCTGGTCGTCATCGGCGGCGACGACAGCAACACGAATGCCTGCATGTTAGCCGAATACTGCGCCAAGAATCAAACGGGTATTAAAGTCATCGGTTGCCCAAAAACGATCGATGGGGACCTGAAGAACGAATGGATTGAGGCTTCTTTTGGTTTTGATACCGCGAGCAAGGTGTATTCCGAATTAATTGGCAACATCGAGCGCGACGCCAACAGCGCCAAGAAATACTGGCACTTCATTAAACTCATGGGGCGCAGCGCTTCGCATATTGCGCTTGAATGCGCGCTGCAAACTCACCCCAATATCGCCCTTATCAGTGAAGAGGTCGAAGCCAAAAAGAAGACGCTGCGCGAGATCGTCGAGGAAATTGCGGTTGTCGTAAAAAAGCGCTCGGAAGCCAAGAAGGATTTCGGCATTGCGTTAGTGCCAGAAGGCCTCATCGAGTTCATCCCCGAGATGAAGACGATGATTGCCGAGCTCAACGATATAATGGCCGACGCCCATTTCAATAGCCTCAAGGATGATGATGACAAGCATCAATTCCTGGCACGAAAGCTGACAGCTGCCTCAGTGCAGGCGTTCAACACGCTGCCCGCTGGCATCCAGCGTCAGCTGATGATGGACCGCGACCCGCACGGCAATGTTCAGGTGTCGCGGATCGAAACTGAAAAGTTACTCATCGACCTGGTCGGCGACCTTTTGAGTGAGTGGAAGGACAAAGGTCAATACGGCGGAAAGTTCAGTGGGCAAAACCACTTCTTCGGATACGAGGGGCGTTGTGCGGCTCCCTCTAACTTCGATGCCGACTATTGCTACAGCCTCGGCTTTACCGCCGCCGCACTGCTTGGCGCGGGCAAGACGGGCTATCTTTCGAGCGTACGCAATCTAACGAAGCCCGCAGACCAGTGGGTAGCAGGCGGCATTCCTCTCACCATGATGATGAATATCGAGCGCCGACACGGGCAGGAAAAGGCAGTTATCAAGAAGGCTCTCGTCGAGCTTGACGGCAAACCATTCCAGTCGTTTGCACAAAAACGCGCGTCCTGGGCCACGGAGGACGAATTCCTCTATCCGGGCCCGATTCAGTACTTTGGACCCCCGAGTGTCTGCGATCGCCCGACGGAATCTATACTCCTCGAACGTTCTTGATCGATTTCGCTCAGCAGAAAGCCGATCCAACCCCTGGGCACATTTCCGTCGAGAGCGAAAACCGGTAGGTCTTTTGCCTGGACCTGGCATTTTTTGCGCTATTGCCGGTCACTGTAGGCATTTGCGCGGATGGCGTCTATTTCACGCAAAAAAAACCGCTTGCGGTTTCTTGCCGCCTTGCATGCTCAAGCTAGACTGCGGTTGGCCGAGCCAAAGATGCGGCGAGGCAGTCTAACTCTTTCTGGGAAGGTTATGGTTATGGCAAGGAATCGAATCAGCGGGCTCGGCATTACTGTCGGTTCGGCAATGCTGCTCGCAATCGCAGGTGCTTGTGACAGCGGGGGCACCACCGCTGCTCCCACTTCCACGAACACAGGCACCAGCACGTCAACAAACACGACCACTGGCCAAGGTGGTGGCGGCGGCGTCTCTGCAGGCACCGGCGGCGCCAAGGTTACGACTGGCACCGGCGGCGCCAAGGTCACGACCGGCACCGGTGGCGCCCCCGTCAGCACGGGCGTCGGCGGCAGCGGCAATACAACGTCCGCCAGTTGCACGGGCCTTACCCCACCAACGGCAAGCGGCACTTTGAGTGTGGCGGGTGGCTATGTTACCAGCGGGTCGCTCAAGGGCTACGGGTTTACCTGGGTTGGGACACTATCAAACTCGACAACCTGCATCACGCCAACCTGCAATACAACTGGCTGCACTCCGACTTTCGGCACTTCGGCACTCTGCGCCGCTGGCGTAGTTACTGCTGATACTTCATACAATTCGGTGATTGGCATTGGCTTCAATCTCAATCAGCCTAGCACTGGCGGGACGACGCTCGGAACCGTCTCGGCACCGTCGAATGTTACGGTCACGGCAACCTTCTCAGGTACCGGTGCCGGGAACGCGGCTTCACGCATCCAAATTGTTGGTGCTGACGGCAGCAATTATTGCGCAGCCGCAGGCTCCTGGACCAGCGGCGTCGCCACTCCCATTAGTACCTTCAACACAGCTTGCTGGGATGGCTCGGGGACCGCACTGACCGCGGGCACGGCCATTAATGCCATTGACATCGTAGTACCCAGTAGCGGCACTGTAGATAGCCCGTTCTCAATTTGCTTGACCGGCGTTACTTTACAGTAATTGTCTCGCTGACTGAAGCATGTGTTCACGAACCCGCACCAACCGTGCGGGTTCGTGTGCTTTAAGTCGTGTTGCTTGTCTGTGTCTACAGCGGCACGTGACAGATCAGTGACGAAGCTTTGTCGCCGCCCCGCCGACTATCTTGCAATCGGCGGTTCCGTGCCGCGGCGCCAAACCAAAACGGTTTCGGACCGGGAGATGACTGGGCTACTGAACCGTGCAAGTATACGAGTTGGTCTTGACCGTTCCCGAGCCCTGGAAGATTTCCGTTCCGGCCTCGATGCTGCTCAAGCACCTTGAACTCAAACTGGTGCTGAGGTTTGCTTGTTTGAGAAACGCCAAAATGTCGAGGTTCTGAACGGAAGTGGCGTTGCCCGAGCGAACGAATGAATGCACTGTCCAACTGCTGACGGGACCTTCCCACAAAGTCCAGGTGGCTCCGCTGATGCTTAGGTTAGATTGTTTAGTACTGCCGGCGGGCTGCACGCCGCCGCTGGAATAAAGCCAGATCATGATTTCGTCACTGGGTGCAGTGCTTGAAGTAATGGCTGAAGTGCTGCACGTTGTGTTGTGAACCCAAATATCGAAGGCCACGTCTTGTGACGCGCCACCGGTCACCGTGTACGTCCAGCTGCACTGAGCGCTCGCAATTGAAGATATCGTTTTCGGAAGCATCGTCTGCGAAACTAACCAACCTTTGGTAGACTGCCAGCCGAGGATTGCGCTTGGGTAAGCCTTAACCGTGTTGTTCGCTCCAGACCAATTGTAGTCAGTCTCCCAAGAGATTGTGCCCGGTGTGCAAGTGTCGTAGACGGAAACACTTTCCTGGGTTCCCGCGGTCGTTAGTGTAGTACTCGAGGTGCTCCAACCGTTATTGAAGATATAAAATGGTTGGAGCGGCGAATACTGTGCGACGAAGTAATTCGTGCTGTTGGTGGTGCCAAGCTGCGTGCCAGGGGTGCAGGTGTAACCGCCAGTTGCTGGCGCGCCGCCAGTTGCCGGCATTCCACCCGTAACATTGACGTTACCACCGGCACCAACGGCTCCACCCACCGCGACTGCGCCACCGGCACCCGGGCTATTGCCGCCCGTCGATACGGTATTGCCGGTATTACCGCTGCCTCCGTTGGCGGCGGCACCTGACGAGGTGCCGATTGCCGTCGCGCCGCCCGTGTTGCCCGATGATAACGTGCCTCCCGAACCAGCGTTAGCGGCGCCCGAAGCACTGCAGCCGGAAACCAGCGTCCAAAGCAACACGTGCCCGGTGAATAAAACCCGCAAAGCCTGATTGGTTCTCATCGACACTTCTGAACCGATGCACGGTACGCCATCGAGATGACTCAAACTGAATTGGGGCATGTCAATTCACCTCCGCGCAGAAGCTGGTATTTTGCAAGGCACCCCCGCCGTCCCAAATCTCGAAACCGGAAAAAATGTTGGACAGGTACCAGTTGCTCTTCATGTAATTGGGATAATTGGCTAAGGCATCCTTGATAAACAAATTCAGGTCAAAACCAAACGATTGTAAATCCCCTGATGCTTGTAAGAAATCACCGGCTTACCACCGTTGGTTCCGGTCCAAACGTCCCAGCAGCCCGGAACTCCGGCAATTAGGTGACCGGCATCCGTCAGTGAGCCGACGGGTTGACAGCCTTGAGCGTAAAGCCAAACCATCAAATAGCCGCCCGAAGGAGCAGAGGCAGCGGGGTCTCCACCAGAATTCGTGCTGAACCACACGTCGTAAGCGGCATTGAAAATGTTGTTGGTCGTATCCGCTAAGGCGCCGTTGTCTGCCCAATTGAAGGTCGTTGGCACCGTGCCAAGTGCGCTGACTTCCTTAGGCAAACCACTCCCCGAAGTTGTATGGTTGGAATTGGCGCCAATGAAAATAGAAGGATAACCTGCCGGCGCGCCACTGCCTGTCAGTGCCGCTTGTTGCGTGGTCATCTTGAAAAAGTAGCTGCCACCATAATTCATGTTCTCCGTTGCCGAAGAACCCCATTCATTGACTTGCAGGAAATACTGCTTGCTTCCGATGGTCGCCGTGTACGTGCCGTAACGACCAGCCAGTGATCCCGTTGCCGTAATTTGCCCTGGGGTGCAGCCTGTGCTCGTCACGTTGGAATTGCAGGTGATTACAGGCGCTCCGCCTGTGCCATTAGTGCCGCCCGTTTGCGCATTCACCGAGCCGCCGGTTGCTTTGGCACCTCCAGTTGCTTTCGCGCCGCCGACTGCGCCAACACCGCCGGTCGCCTGAACACCTCCCGCCGAATTGCCGGAGCCACCAGCGGTTGCCTCACCACCGGTCGTGGGATTGCCGGTTCCCGAATTCGAGGGCACGCCTCCAGTTGACGGATTGTCTGCATTTGCGCCTCCGGTAGCTTGAGTGCTGCCCGACACGGCAGACCCCGATGGACCGCAGCCGATTGCCACGCTCGAGATAAGCACGATGCGAATTAACTTTGTGTAAGATGAGTAAGTACTGGGTCGCGAATTCATCGTTGAGGGTCCTTTAGGAGGAATTGGAATTTCGTTTACGTCACTGTTCAAAATCAATCTAACAAATGCTGGCATATGCTTAGGGCAGCTCAATTAACCTCGACACAGTAGCTGGTTGACTGCAAATTGACGCCACCTTTCCAAATCTCGAATCCCGAAAAAACATTGCTCGAAATACCAACCGCTCTGCATGTTTGCAGGGTAATTGGTAAGCGCGTCTTGGATGAACACGTTGAGATCGAAACCAAATGATTGAAGCATGCCCTGGTGCTTGTATGAAATCACTGGTTTGCCGTTGTTCGTTCCCGTCCAAACATCCCAATACCCGGGAATGCCACCAATGGTACGGCCAGCGTCAACCAATGCGCCTATCGGTTGGCACCCTTGCGCGTAATACCAGACCATCAAATATCCGCCGGTGGGGGCCCCAGCTGCTGGATCGCCCCCAGGATTGACACTGAACCATACATCATAGGTAGCGTTGAAGCTGTTGTTGGTAGTATCGGAAGCGGCGCCGTTATCCGACCAATTCCACGTAGTAAGCACTTGGCTAATCGAACTCACCTGTATCGGTAAACCGCTTCCGGTAGTAGCGTGGTTTGAATTGGCACCAATGAACACAGAAGGGTAGCCCGCCGGCGCACCGCTTACGCTAAGACTGGCCTGCTGCTGAGTAATCTGGAAAAACGAACCGCCCCCGTAACTCATTGTTTGTGCCGCAGTCGCACCCCATTCATTAACTTGGATGTAATATTGCTTATCTCCCGCGGTAACGAGGTGCCCACCGAAAGCCCCAGTCAGAGTGCCTGATGTCGTAACTTGTCCCGGGGTACAACCCGTGCTCTGCACGGTTTCCGTCGTTCCGCCGGTTCCCTGCTCGCCGCCGCCAATGCTGCCCGCGCCGGCCGCAGTGTTGGAACCGCCCGTGCCACTGTAGCTGCTTGCGCCTCCCAGTGCCTGCGAAGCTGAGCCGCTAGCGGAACAGCCGCAGATCAGGAGCGCGAACAAGCTCGCGCCAATTGTGACGGTTACAACATTACTCATATTTCACAGGCCTCCTGTACGACCTAGATTTTGCATTCAACGTAAATTCTGGACAGTTTACTTCGAGAACCTGCAATTGTCTCCTCATCAATTTCCTCATTTAGGTAGTATTGTTGCTGAGTTCGCGGCGAATCTTGCGTTGTCGGTTTATGCGCGCAGCGAAAACGACCGCTTAGGCGACGAGAAACGTTTCGGCGCGTGTTTCGTAAAGTAAGCGACCCGAGACAGCAGCTAGAAGCGCCAAAGCAATCACTTACGACTCTCGTTCATGACCTCCGTAAATGAATGCCGCACGCGCTTGACGTTGTCCGTTATAACAGATATGTGTCAGTTATCTTGACAGGAGTTACCGAATGACCGACGCAAAAGCTCATCATCCCGATACCGTTTTACTGCACGGAGGTCAGGTTCCTGACCCCACTACGGGCGCACGCGCGGTGCCGATCTACCAAACTACGTCATACCAATTTCGTGACACCGAGCATGCCGCCAATCTTTTTGCGCTCAAGGAATTCGGAAATATTTACACGCGGCTGATGAATCCTACAACCGATGTGCTGGAAAAGCGCATGGCTGAGTTGGATGGTGGGATCGGAGCACTTGCGGCAGCCAGTGGGCAATCCGCCGTTACCATGGCGCTATTGAACCTCGCGTGTGCGGGAGACGAAATCGTCTCCGCTGACAACCTGTATGGCGGCACCTATAACCTATTTCACTATACTTTTTCGCGCATGGGCATCAACGTAAAGTTCGTGCCGTCTAATGACCTCGACGCACTCGACAAAGCAATTGGGCCCAAAACCAAAGCAGTTTACGCCGAATCGATTGGCAACCCGAAGCTAGATGTCGCTGATGTGGAGGGCATTGCCGCAGTTGCTCACAAACACGGTATCCCCCTCGTTATCGACAACACCGTTAGCCCTTACCTATTTCGCCCGATTCAACAGGGTGCCGACATCGTCGCGTATTCGGCAACCAAGTTCATCGGCGGCCATGGTACGTCAATCGGTGGAATCATCGTCGATTCAGGCAAATTCGATTGGACCAACGGCAAGTTTCCGACCATCTCGGGGCCTGAACCTGCGTACCACGGGCTAGACTTCGTCGAGGCGCTAAAGCCTCTTGGCAACCTCGCATATATCATCAAGGCCCGAACTATATTGTTGCGCGACCTGGGTCCTGCCATGTCGCCGTTCAATGCATTTTTGTTTTTGCAAGGCCTAGAAACGTTGCACTTGCGCATGGCGCGGCATTCCGAGAATGCGCTGGCAGTCGCGAAATACCTAGAAAAGCACCCGAAAGTTCGCTGGGTGCTCTACCCTGGCCTAGATTCGAGTCCCGAGAAAGCTCGCACTGCGAAGTACCTGCCCAAGGGTGCAGGCGCAATCCTCGGGTTCGGCGTTCAGGGCGGTCTCGAAGCGGGTCGTCGTTTCATCGACGGGCTCAAGTTGACCTCCCATCTTGCAAACGTCGGTGATGCGAAGACTCTGGCGATTCACCCGGCGAGCACCACCCACCAACAGCTGTCACCCGAAGAGCAAGCCGCAACCGGCGTCACACCAGACTATGTACGGCTGTCCGTCGGGATCGAGCATATCGACGATATTTTGGCGGATATTGACGAGTCTCTGAAGAAGGTGTGACCAGGTTCCGAGTTTACCGGCGTGCAGCCACTCGAGGCGAGCCACTCGACGGGCATCTCGCGTAAGCTCGATGAGACACCACGACTGTTGGTCGTGCTCCCGCCAGTTCCCAGCCCAAACAAGACGCGCTTCGGTAACGGAGTTACTTAGCAGAAGTCCGGAAGGAATACTTCTTGTGCCCGAAGTAGCTCATCAGCACAACTACGGGCAAAACGATTGCCTGTGCCACGTACGGCACGAGCATGCGGTTGGAATACACCGAGCGCACGACCACTACTGCGACGGGGAGCAGTGCCAGGTTAGCTAAACAAGAAGCACCGTAAACCAAGTAAGTGCGCAAGTATTCGCGCAGGTAGTTGCCTTTGGTTTTGAAGACAAAAATCTTGTAACCAAAGTAGGCGACGGTAATTGAAATCAAATAGGCGAGCGCATTGGCTACCATAAATGGATACGGGATGACTCCGGTCAGGGCATAGTTCAGCCCTGCGAACAACGCATAGCCAAAGACCGTGTTCCAACCACCCACGATGACGAAACGAATGACTTGGCGTAAGTCACGCGGTTTCTTAGGTTCTTGTTCCGTCACGGTGCGGGTTTGCTCTGGCGAAGTCACGCTTGTCGGACGCTAGCGCTTTTTGCAAGTTTGTCGCCCATTCCATCGGACAAGGTTTAGCGGAGGGGTGCGGCGGCTCGAGAGCCTGGAAACAGGACTGGGCCCGTCTTACCTTCTCTTGTCTCAACCGTGTTGCGTTCGGAGTTCGCGCAGGAATTCGTCGTAGTCGCGAATATAGTCGGAGGAATCGTAGGACTCGGACGCGAGCACGAGCAATGCGGCATCCTGGGTGTAGCGATATTGAATGCACCAGACCATCGGCGGTACATATACGGCGACTTCCGAACTATCAAGCAGAAACTCTTCGCGGTCGGTTCCGTCGTCAGCAACGACTTGAATGGCTCCGCGGATGCAAACGAGCAATTGCTTGCACTTTCTGTGTGCGTGTTCACCACGGACTTCCTTTGAAGGCACGTCCGTGACTATAAAAAACCTCTGTGGTACGAATGGTATACCACGTTCAAATTCGCGAGCAGATAGATTACCACGCATGTCCTTTATGATGGGCCAACGTGTTATTGTCACTCCCTTTACACGAGAAGCGGATTGTGTTGATTCGCTCAAGACCTCCGGGGGATTCTTCTGTTGCTGAGATTGACTTGAAACATAGCGTACAATTCGTGCGGGGTTGCCCACCACGACTGCGTATGGTGGGACAGAATGGGTCACCACCGCGCCTGCCCCTACCATACTGTGCTGCCCTATCGTCAACCCTGGCAATATTGTGGCATTAGCTCCAATAGACGCCCCACATCGAATTGTCGTAACGGGATACTTATCGAGATGTTGGCGACTGCGAGGAAAAGGGTCATTGGAAAATGTTGCATTGGGTCCGATAAACACATCATCTTCAATCCGCAGGCCATCCCAAATTTGAACTCCACATTTTATTGTGACTCTGTTTCCCAGCACGACGTCGTTTTCGACAAATGTATGGTCGCACAAGTTGCAGTCACTTCCGATTACGGCCCCGGGCAGGACGTGGCTGAACGCCCAAATCCGGGTACCCGCCCCAATCTTCGCGCTCTCCACGATGGCTTGCGGATGTTGAAAGTGGTTCATGGTAGTGTCCTCGGTCGTTCCTCGTTGCCGGCTGATTTGTGGTCCTTTTGGCCCACATCAGCAATTTGTCGGCCAAATATCTCGTGGGAGGCAATGACAAAATTGGGCCGACGCTTGGTGTTTTCAAAGGTCCGCCACAAGTACCCACCCAGTATGCCCAAGCCAAGGCAGTTAAGCGTGCCGAAAAATGCAACCAGTACCACCGTTGCGGCGTAGCCTGGCACCTGGATCAGACCTGATAGTCGCGCAACCAACACCGTGATACCGAACAACACACTTAAAGACAGGCCTATCATGCCAACAGAAGTAAGAATACGGATCGGCAGATCGGTGAAGCTATATATGCTATCGCTGAGGTAGCGTAACTTCTTCTTAAAGGTCCATGCGGATCGACCTACTTCGCGGGCGCGCCTTTCGTACGGCACCTCGGCACGGCGGAAACCCACCCAAAACAGTAGCCCGACAAGTGAACTATTCTGCTCGCAAAGCCGCAGAATCTGATTGCGAACGGAGTGACGGCATCCAAAGACATCGACGCCGCCCGGCGGGACCTGTGGTTGAACGAACTTACGATAGAAAGACCAAAATGCCGCCGAGAAAAGCCGCGACAGGACGGGGTCTGCACGACCTTCTCGACGGCCAACGACAATGTCTACATTCTCCGTAGTCATCTTCCTGACAAACTCGAGCACTAATTGCGGTGGCTCCTGCAAATCAGCGGCCATTACTGCAAACAGATCACCATTGCCCAACTCCAGCCCGGCGCGTATGGCCGAAAATGATCCGAAATTGCGCGCCAACAGCGCCAATTGAGATCGAAAGCTCGCATTAGGAAGCATCTTCGAAAGCTGCAAATACGAATCGTCCGGGCTGCCATCCACTACGAAAACCACCTCCAACGGTATGGTCAGTTCACAGTGTAGCAACTCTAATGCTTCCAACAGTGGAACAATGTTTCCGGAGTTACGGAACACAGGAATGATAAGGGAAATCATGATGTACAGCTGTTGACCGCTGGGGTCTTTCGAGCCAATTGCTCTTGCGATATGTCGCAATTGTGGGAAAGGCACAATCGACGGATAAATGACATAATGCCGACCGTCGAATTCCCTTCAACCACCGTCCAAACGTACCATAAGTGAAATCACTTGCGAGGGCCA
Organism: uncultured delta proteobacterium; assembly: GCA_963819085.1. Classification (GTDB taxonomy): domain Bacteria; phylum Myxococcota_A; class Polyangia; order Polyangiales; family Polyangiaceae; genus FEN-1139. Next base: position 8,944 of record CAWFUX010000046.1, on the reverse strand, counting down.
GCGCGCGAGAATGCGGCTCCTCGTCCCTTCGACATCGGCGTGTTTGACCTTTCCCACTTCTCGATAACTGATTGCTGAAGGTGCATTGCCATTCTCGTCGGCCGGGCGCATTCCTTCACTTGCTCGTACTCGGAGTGGGCCGTTTCCGAGGCGATGGGTCTCTCGCGATCAGGCTTGCGGCAGCAACGATTTTGCACGACTATGTCGCGAGAGAATCTGGCTCACGCCGGTCCTCCACGAACCACTCCTTCCTCCTAGCCCATTGCTCACACTATGTTCGCCAACCTCGATCGAAGCTCCAAATTCTCGATTCTGGTCGCCTTCTTGGTCATATCGACTGCATCGCTGCGATACATCCCGTTCATGAAGCCGCTCGGCCTCGACTTGATGAACATTGTCGTGTACCAAAAATGTGCGGCACACCTCTCCCCCTATCTGATCGATGCCAATGTGTGCGGAGATTCTCTGGGACGGGGCATGTACTACCCACCCTTTCTTTTTCATTCCTTCCGTTGGCTGCGCGGGCTAACCGTCGAAGGGGCCATGCACCTTTGGATCCCATTCTTGGTCCTAGCAATGGTCGGGATCCTGTTCATATGGGTTCGGTTCATAGCACGCATCCCTCGAGATGAACGCACTTGGGAGGTGCCTATTTTCTGCGGGCTAATCTTGTTTCAATACCCGTTCGTGTTCGAGATCGAGCGCGGGCAGACCGACGTTGTTGCGTTGCTATTCTTCACGGGGGGTTGTTTGTTCTTCATACGGCGCAAACTGTGGCTGGCCGGAGCAATGTTCGGCCTGGCCACTGCCTACAAGTTGTATCCCTTGTTCGCCTGCGCCATCGTTACGTTGGGTTTGTTGCTGGCCAGGCTAAGACGAGGCAGTCGGCCCAACGCCGATTGGCTGAAGTTCGGATCGAGTGCGTTTGGCGCATTCGCGGCCATCAATCTTGCGTTCTATTCCGACTCAAAACTCTACTTTTTCAAAGTGCTGCCTCAGGTGTCGTCGATGTACACACCTGCCTCAACCTGGGTTCATGCCCACTCATTCACGAGCCTCGTTGGGCCGGACTACACTCCATTTAGCTGGGCGTTCTGTGCAGGAATGATTGGATTATGGGGCTGGGCAACGTCTCGTGCGATTTTGAGTGGCGAGATGGCACTCGCTTTGGCAGGCGCTCTCGCTCCCAGCACCTATTTTTCCGCGTTTACATTCGACTATAACTTGGTGACGATATACCCACTGTTGCTGCTTCTGTTCATGCGGGCGCGCCGGATCGACAGATGGGGCTTACTTGCGTTCGGATCGCTCGTTGTGTTTGGAGATCGTCAAACCTTCGCCAACCCCGAGGCGGCAATTTTCAATCCAACGGTACATATCGCATTGCAACTCGCGTTTCTAGCGGTTGCGGCAATCGCCGTGGCGCAACCGGCTGAGCCTCAAGTTGTTACAACATAGTCCGCATTGACGGATCCCAGGCAGTCGTCCAACTTCCCGTGTCTTGAGTTGATCGTTTGGATGCACCAGGGATGACTAAGGGAATCATGGCTTCCACGAGTTGACAGTGTCGATAACTCTATCGACTTCAGATTGGTTCAGATAGGGGTGTATTGGAAGTGAAACTTCACATTGGCCGTACCGCTCGGCCTTAGTCAACGGCCGCATCACGAGATGCGAAACTTGTTTCATAGCGGCCTGAGAAGGGATCAGTTTCGGGTAGTGAATCGCCGACTCTACTCCGGCGGCCGCAAGGTGACGCCTAAATTCGTCACGCTTCGACGCTGGCGCGAGTACCGGAAATAGGTGCCACACGGACTCGCTTTCCTTGGGCGCGCCGGGCACGGTGATTGCCGGATTGTTGAGGCCCGCTCGATAGGCAGCCGCAATCTCTTGCCTTCTGCGAGTCCACTCTGGCAATTTGGGTAGAAATGCGTCGCTGAGGATTGCCGCGTGCAATTCGTCCAATCGACTGTTCATTCCGAGCACGTCATGCTGGTAGCGCGCAGTTTGTCCGTAATTGCCGAGCGCACTGACACGAGCAGCGAACTGCTCGTCGCTGGTGGCTACGGCGCCTGCGTCTCCCAACGCGCCGAGGTTCTTCGTCGGATAAAAGCTGATGGCGCTGGCTACACCTACCGAACCGACACTTCGCCCCTCGGAATGAGCGCCGATTGCCTGTGCGCAATCTTCGACCGTGGTTAGTTCGAATTCACGCTGCAACTCGAGGAGCGCTGAGCGTTCGATGCAATGGCCGTAAAGATGCACAGGCACGAAGAATCGGATCGAGCGATCTGCATTCAGGACGTCACGACACTGCTGCGTGTCGATGAGCCCAAAATCATCAACGTCCACGAATACGGGCACGCCTCCTGCGCTGACAATCGCCAATGTCGTCGCGAATGCGCTAAGCGGCGTGGTCAAGACGCGTTGGCCAGGCGCCAAGTTTGCGGCTCGCAATGCCAGTTCAATAGCGTCGAGGCCACTGGCGCAGCCGACTACGTTTTGAAGTTGAATGTGCGCGGCAAGCGAGGCCTCGAACCTTGAAACTTCTTTGCCAAGAATGTACCAGCCACTCTCGCCCACACGACGCACCGCACCCAATACCGACTCCTCGGTGTCCAGCCATTGTCGTTTGAAATCATTCAACAGTATTTTTGCGGGTATGGCCGGACTTAGGTGGGCTTCATCAGATTTCAAATGCACGCCTCATTGGACAATTGGACTCGCACCGTGCCGTTGGTCGAATACTTCGGCGACATTTGAACATGCCTCTAGCGGACTGTCACTATTAGTGGCGATGAACTCGAGGCTCGAGTGCGTTTTGTCAGTGTGTTGGGTTTGTGGCACTGTTCGCTAGGCCTAAATTGCCCACTGGAAAAGTCCGAATCTTTACAACAAAGGTGCCAAAATCGCCTGCGGCCGCCGTGCCGACTACGCTCCTTTGAGCAGGGCTTCCAGGGTCTGTTCGAGCTCCGCCCGGCCAGCGCTTGGCAAAGCGAGCAGTCCGCCGGTTGCGCATTTTGTCGGTCCTGGAGCCCGCACTGACCTATTCGTTAGTCGTCGCCATTTGGCTCAAACTATGGTGAATTTCGCGCAGCGACTCTTGATTGGGCATCGACCTAATTGCGAAACTTGATGAGTTAACTGAAATGACCAATTCACCCGCCGCGCCCGATTCAAACTCTGCGCATTCCTCGAACGCGAGCAACAGCAAGCCGGGCAATTGGACATTGCTGAAAGCGTTGCTGCTGGTACCGCCGTTGGTGGCTGTCGGTCTGGTTGGCGTTACGTTGCGTCGTTTTGCTTTGAATGAACCATTCTTCGTTAACAGCGCCTTTTACGTCCTGTTCGCCATGTTTTCGGTTTATCTGGGCGTTCTCGTCACGGGTCAGGGTGGTGCAACCTCTCCGCGCCAATGGCTCATCGATAATCGCGTTGGAATCGCGATAACCGCAATTGTAGCAACGGTGGTGTTACTCGCCGTGGCGCCGGGTTATCGGGTGCTTGCGGATGAAGCCAACCTGGTCGGTGTGTCGAGGAATCTCTATTATCAGCGCACAGCCAACTTTGCCACTACGGGAAAATGGTATTTCGAGAACTACTGGAACCTCAATTTAACAACCGATCGCAGGCCGGCGCTTTTCCCGTTTCTGGTGAGCCTTTTGCATGTGGTGCGGGGTTACCATCCGGAAAATGCATTTTACGTCAACGCAACGATATTCATATTGTTCGTGTTCTCATCCTACCGTCTGGCAAAACTCCTCGGGGGCGAGGTCTTCGGGGCTGCTGCGGCAATTTTAGTTGCCACACATCCCAATACTATGGTGGCAGCACGCTCGGCAGGTTTTGACCTTCTATCGAGCTTCATGCTGCTTATCGTCATCAAGAGCTTCGTCGAGTACGCGAACCAGAACAGCCCCAAGCGACTTGCATTATTGGCTCTGCACTTGTGCATTTTGGCGCACGTGCGATACGAGGGCTGGGCGCTGTTGCTTGCCGCAGCCGCAGTTCTATTCGTCTTCCGCTTGATCCGACGCAGTCAATTGCAGGGTTATGGTTTTCTTTATTCCTTCATTCCGATATTCCTCGTGCCACGATACTGGCAGGCCGTAGCCAAGGCTCACGACGCCGAACAGCCGCTGAGCGCTTCGCTATTCAGCGTGCGGCATTTCATCGAAAACTCTCGCGAATACCTGCGGCTCGCATTGCGCCCGCTGGAGGTTGGAGGCGCCCATTCCCCGTTGCTGATAATTCTGGCAATCCTAGGATTCGTGCTGCTCATTTCGAGTCTGGTGGAAAATGTCCGAAGCAAGAATCTCTCGGCGCTGCACGTAAAGTATATCGCGTTCATTGCTGTATTGTTCGGCCTGGAAACGGTCATTGCTTTCTCTTACGCGTGGGGCAAATCACTTCACCCGGCTTCAGTAAGGCTATTCATTTGGCTCGACACCTTTGTTGCCTTGAATGCGGCGTGGTTTCTAACCGTCATCGGAAGGCGCTTTGCAGTATCGGTCGTATTGCTACGGCGGCGTTCGGCGGCTCCCGTCACGTTGCTTTCGTGTTTCACTCTATTCGCGATGCACGTGCCCGCCGCGAGCGAAGGACGGTTCGTCAATGCACTGATCTTGACGCGTCAGGCGGCGCAAACCTGGGATTTCTTCGCAAAGCTTGGCACTAAGAATATCCTGATCATGACGGACCGCCCGGGGTTGTTCACAATCATGGAATATGGATCACTTGACATATCGTCTGCGACAAGCAGCCGCGATCCACTGCTCGAGCTCTCGCGCCACCTGTATAAAGACGTTTACCTGGTGCAAGAGGTCGACCTAAATACGCACAAGCCGTTGCCAGCATTCGATGTTTGGACCGATGTGGCGCTGGTGACGGACCTCGAATTCCAAAATACTGATTCGACGTCGATTCGCATTGCACACGTCAAGCGCTGACGGCGAGCCCTGCCCGATCGCACAAAACGACGTCGGCGCGGCGTTGTCGAACAACGTCGCGCCTTATCAACGGCGTGGGCCCCCGAAAGATTCAATTCGTCGCTGTCGCGGTACCGACATTCGTGAGTGTCAGCATACGGGTGAGCGTTGCAAGTGAGGTATCGGTCGCTGCGCTTGTGTCAGTTAGCAAGTTCGTAAGCGTAGCGGTTCCGGCGGCCGTCCGAGTCGCAGTGCCGTTCGCGGTGCGCGTGTTCGTTCCGCCAGCGGTTATTGTGCTCGTTGCAGTGCCCGTTCCGAAGCCCGTAAATGAGGTTGAGTTGGTACGGGTGTCGGTACCGGTGCCTGTACCAGTTCCGGTGCCAGTTCTGGTATTTGTGCCGGTAGCCGTTCGCGTGCCGGTGCCTGTACCAGTTCCGGTGCCAGTTCCACTGCCGGTACCGGTACCGGTACCCGTACCAGTTCCGGTACCTGTATCTGTGCCAGTCGTACCGTTAGCGTCGCTAGAGCTGCTGCATCCAATAGCCAAGCCAACACTCAGCATCGATAGGACGACTACTAGACCTCTTATACCCGCCGAACTCATGGGAACCTCCAAAGCGAATCAAATCAACTACGCACTTGTCTGTGTAGATAATGCGCGAATAGGGCTCACGTTATCGCAAATCAGCGGAAATACTGCGTCACCCATCGAGAAATCAATCTACGCGGGCAGCACCTAGCAGGGAACTGGAACCGCGGGAAATGGGGGGCTCGCTCCTCAGATATCTCCAAACAACCTAATCGAGGCTGCGATACTTTCGGTACCCAGCCTCGATTTCGCGAGGGCATCCCCGACGAGAACTCTGTAGGGCTCGGACTTGTTTACTATGCCGAGCTTGGACTAACCGGTGCCAGTGCCCGTGCCCGTTAGAGTGCCGGTAATAGTATCCGTGGACGTTCCCGTTCCGGTACCAGTTCCCGTGGTCGTTACCGTCCTGGTAGCGGTTACGGTGATTGTGCCGGTTGCCGTTCCGGTGGTTGACGAGAAAGTCGCTGTGGCAGTCTGAGTCCCCGTAGCCGTCATTGTCATCACGCCAGTGCGCGTTCCCGTTCCAGTTCCCGTGGCGGAACCGGTATTGGTACGACTGCCAGTGCCAGTCCCCGTTCCAGTACCTGTGTTCGTGCGACTGCCGGTGCCAGAGCCCGTGCCCGTGCCAGTTCCTGAACCGGTATTCGTGCGACTGCCGGTGCCAGAGCCCGTGCCCGTGCCGGTTCCTGAACCAGTATTCGTGCGACTACCTGTGCCAGAGCCCGTGCCCGTGCCAGTTCCTGAACCGGTATTCGTGCGACTGCCAGTGCCCGAGCCCGTGCCCGTGCCGGTTCCTGAACCAGTGTTCGTGCGACTGCCAGAGCCCGTGCCGGTGCCAGTTCCCGAACCGGTATTCGTGCGACTGCCAGTGCCGGTGCCCGTGCCAGTTCCCGTGCCCGTACCCGTAAAGGTGCGGTTACCCGTGCCAGTCCCTGTGCCTGTGCCTGACCCCGAGCCAGTGCCCGACCCAGTTCCGGTACCAGTTCCTGTCCCGGTACCCGTGAGTGTTGAGGTGCTGGACTTAGTCCCAGTTCCCGTACCCGTATTGGTGCCGGTTGACGACTGGGTAACGGTTCCCGTTCCAGTGACTGTCCCCGCATCAATGTTGGTGTCAGTGCCCGGAGACGTGTCGTCCGAACTCCCGCATCCAAACAACATCCCCACACCCAAACTCGTGACGGCTATCCCCGTAATTAATCTTCGCCGATCTGCCGGACCCATGGTGACCTCCTAAGAGCACGACCGTGATGGCCGTCCATTCGTCCGCGGCAGTGTCAACCAAGTCCGAGCGCGGCTCACCAGTGAAAAGTACTTATAGATTTCAACGGCTTATGACTTTTGGGGCCGGATCCTCCTCGGGAAGAAATTTACGGTAGGGGTTTCAACCCATATAAAATTGCGATTCAGTTTGCTCAACTCTCGACTCTGTCACGACCACCATCTTTTGCGCGGTAAAGCGCTGCGTCCGCCCGGGAAAAGAAATCCTGCGCCGATTCGCCATTTTGAAGGACAGCCACTCCGATTGACACGGTAACGGCTGGCAAATGTTCGCCGTCGGCCGATTGCACGCTGTTAGCCTTTACCTCGGTTCGCAATCGCTCCGCAGCGGCCCTGGCCCCCACATAGTCAGTCAGGGGCAAAGCAATGACGAATTCCTCGCCCCCGAGGCGCGCGGCAATGTCCATACTGCGAAGGTTGCCAAGCAATGTCTTGCCGACGTGCTTGAGCACGATGTCGCCGGCAATGTGCCCGTACTGGTCGTTGAATTTCTTGAAGTAATCGATATCTAGAACCAAGAGGCACAGGGTTTGCTGACTTCGGTTTGCACGCTCCACTAAACGAGTGAACTTATCGTCCCACCAACGGCGATTGTTGAGCGTGGTCAGTGGATCAACGTGCGCGTCCCGCTGAAGTTCGCGGCCGAGCAATGTCACCTTGCGCAGGTTCATATTACTGTCGCGCATGCGACGCGCCAAGAGTTGCAGCAAGTTGATCGAGAACCGATGCGAGACGGAAACGAGATTCCAGAAGGTCCGATCATCGAGTTCGAGTAACCGACTGGCATCGATAGCAACCACGTGAGCGGACGCGGGGCTGCCGTCAAGTACGCTCATTTCACCGACAGTTTGACCCGGTTCAACGTGAATCAGAGGCGGCTCGCTCGGCTCATCGAGAAATATGCCAAGCTTGCCAGACAACATGAAGTACATGCGCCGGTTCGGTTGTCCTTTGGTCAGCAGCCAATCACCCGCGTTAAGTCGGCGCGTGGGGCAGTGCTGCAGCACCGCTGCCACCGTGTGAAAATCCACGCCGCTCAAGATTTCTTGTGATGCCAACTCGCCCGCGGTTATGACTGAGTGGGGCGGGTCACTTTCTGGCATGGGCCGCAAAGTATACGGATAAAAGAATCGGGCTTTGCAAAACTGTTCGAATCGACTGCATTTTGTCGAATATGCTGGGGGCAACCGCCGGCTGGCCAATGGGTGTCGCAACCCGCCGTGCGCGTGCCGTCATAACCATCAAGGCAGCACCGAGGACAGTCAAGCCCACCATGGTCCAGCCAATCTTTCGCAGAGACTTCGGCGAAGGGACCAGCATGAGTAGCAACACCGACGCCAGCGTTAGCGGTGCGACGGCAATCACAGGTCCACTTGCCCACTTTAGTTCAAGAACGAGACCTGCTGCGACCGCCGTCATTCCCGAAATCGCGCTACCGCGTGAGGCGGTTTTTCGGTAAGCAATTACAGCTTTGATCGCGAAGACTCCGGCAGCAAAGGCCAGCGACCAGGCCAGGGCAATCGCAATTGCAAGGCCGAGTGGCATCTCACCTGCAAGGGCGACTGGCACACCCAAGGCGGCGAGCACGCTGCCAGCCCAAGCTTCCCCTAGCGCGCTATGCAGAAACTCAAAGCGACTCAATATTGCGGCACTCAGCCCAAGAATGCCGACGCCTAGAGCGGCCCATCGTGTCGGCTCGTTTGACAGACCGAGGCCAGTGGCGGAAAGCACGAGGAACACACCGAGTAGCATCGCTGCTCGACGTTTCGCGGGCTGCAACAACTCACGCTCGGCGCGAGTGCCCCTTTGACCCGAAAGGACCAACCAGGGTTCGTGCGCGTAGAATGCACACACCCCCGCAACAGCAAATGCAAGACCGGCGAATGAGATCTTACTAGCAAGCAACGACACAATCAGCGACGCAAAAAGTTGCCAGTAAGCACCATGCTCGCGCGGGGCGAGCGAGCGATTCGCAGAGGTCAGTGGTCGGGTCGGGTCGGCGTCATCGCGGGTTGTAAACCTCTTGGGTTGCAACCGCTTGGGAGGAGTTACTGGCGCCGTCGGCGGCGTACGCCAACGACCAGCCCGGCGGCAGCGAGGATGGTCAAGCCGCCGGTCATGCCCTTCTTCTCGCCCAGTCGGGCGAGCG
>CAWFUX010000045.1:0-260897 GCA_963819085.1 uncultured delta proteobacterium | reverse complement strand
ACCGGGGAGGAATGGGCGCACCACAACTGGGGCAAGCAACGACTCGGGCACTCACCATTCCATGCATACACCATCAGTGAACCCAATGCATCCATCGAGGAACAGCTTGCAGTTTTCCGATGACCTGGAGGGTATCCAATATCTCAATCGCTCGCCTTGATGCACATTTCTACGATCGTGATGAAAGACACACTATTGTCCGCTTGTACCACCAGAGCCGCTAACTTGGATTGGCCCGTAGGCAACGGCAGCACTGCTGCTGCGTGTTCCACCTGTCGGTGAGCCCGAGTCAATGCCACCCACGCCATTCGACAAGTTTCCACCCGTGCCTGTGTGCCCTCCCGCGTTGGTTGTGCCGCTAGTGCCGCCTGAAGGTGGGGCAGGAAGAGGGCCGTACAGGGCTGTGCCACTACACCCGATGAGTGCAGCGGGGAAAGCCGCCAAATACCATCGTGTTTTCATAGTTGTGTTACTCCCTGCCCTGACTTGGGCGCCACGCTACCATGAGGGGACAGGCTAGTGATAGGCGCTACTTTTGCGCGGGCAGGCCAGAGCTGCTCCAGTGCAGCCGTGCCGCCGAACTAGGTCAGCCGGGACGCAGTTCCCGGTCGCCCACCGAAGCCCGCTCGACAGGCTGGATGCACCCTTTCGACGAGGTGCCGTGATTTTGCGTGGTATTCGAGAAGTCGAGTTCTTGGTCCGATGTTGATGGGTTTCGGAGGCACCGTCAGGACTCGTGAGTCCGCCGCAACAGAGGTAGAAGCAGCCCGGTCCGAAGGATCACGTCAACGCGGTTCAGATCCATTACGGACAGGTAACGCCCGTTATTCATGTGTAGGTTGACGTCGAGGTCAACTGGCCAGACTCGCAGCTTCAGTACGGACTCCTCAAGTGGTCCAAGTCTGCCTCGCCAGCGCGTCGTGAGGAGAAGACCCAACAATCGAAAGATCAGGTTCATGCGCGGGTGGACTTTGCAACGCAATAGCCCTCCCCGCAATGAACGAGTTGACATGGCCAGGTTTGACCGTGACGCGCGAGACCTACCTGATGATCATCAGAACATGCAACAACCTTTGGCGTTTCAAGAAGATCTCCAGTGATTCATTCGGCCAGGTAGAGGAATCCCGTCGTGCGTCTAGGCGATCCAAAAGCTGTCATCCCTCCAAACGCACGCCTCGAGTTCGCCGTCGCTCACTCAGCCCCTAAACGGGCCGCCAGATAGCTATGGGGCAATCAGACTCCGGCCTGATGATGCTTAGCGTATAACTGTGTCCCGATAATGCACTTGGACTTTAGCGTACGCAGGCCGTGTAGGGCGGGCGGTCTGGGTTCCGAGAATAACCAGCGGGACCGCGATTGCATTAATGACGACCACCGAGAGCCAGATGGCTCCGGGCCACTGCTTCTGGACGACAAAGTAGAAGGTAGAGAAAGCGAGGGGCGCAACGATGGACGCTAGGCTTACCGCCGATGCCAGCACACCTTGGAACTGGCCTTGTCGGGCTGAGTCAACCTGCCGGGTAGCGAGGGACTGAATTGCCGGTGTGCCGATGCCAGCGAGCGCGAAGATGGGCATGATAGCGAAGACAATCCAGCCTTGGTTGGCAAAGGCCAAGGCGACAAGCGCGATGCAGGCGCAGGCAATCCCGACGAGAACAGCCTTACGTTCGCCGAACAGTTTCGTCGCCGGGCCTGGCAAGAGTGCCTGCACTAGTGTTTGGCAAACACCGAACGTGCCGAGCGAAAGGCCGATCCAGAGGCCATTCCAGTGGAACGTGTCGAAACCCCACAGTGCCCAGCAGGTGCCATAGACTTCTCCGGTGGCGCTCAAGATGAAAAACACGAGGACGATAGGCAGAAGCCCCTTCATCGAGAAGACCCAACGTAGCGGCCGAAGCGGGTTGAGTGCGGCCAGATCGATCTTCTGGCGTGCCGGTGTGCGAGACTCCGGCAGGATGAAGAAAGCCAGTAGAAGATTGCAGGCGTTCAGCACGGCGGCGGCGATGAAAGGGAGCCGCAGCCAGTAGTCGCCGAGCAGTCCGCCGAGAACTGGCCCGATGATGAAGCCGATGCCAAACATGGCGTTGAATAGTCCGAAGCGACGGGCTCGCTTGTCCTCGGGTGAAATGTCGGTGATGTAAGCCGTTGCCACGGAGACATTGGCGCTGGTCAGGCCAGCAATGGCGCGGCCGAGTAGCAGCATCCAAAGCTGCGGCGCGAATGCCATGACAACATAGTTGATCGCCGTACCCGCTAGGGAAATGAGTAGCACGGGGCGCCTGCCGAGGTTGTCGCTCAAAGCGCCGAGCGCGGGCGCAAAGATGAACTGCGTCGCCGCATAGAGCGCGGTCATTATCCCGATGTAGGGCGCGATATTATGGGTGTGCGTTACATCCTCGAGAAGTCGCGGGAGAATCGGGAAGATAAGACCTATGCCTACGGCGTCGAGGCAGATTGTGGCGAAGATAACAAGCAGCGGTTTGTTCATAGAAGGGCTCCCATGGGAGCGGCGGGGCAGAGCACCAATGGCGGGCCTTGATGCTGCAGCCTGCTTTGAGGACAATTAAGAGATGGTGATCACGAGCTTGCCCGTGACATGCCCTGTGGCGCTGAGTTTGTATGCCTCTGCGGCTTGTGCGAGCAGGAACGTCTTTCCCAGGGTCACGCGCAAAGCGCCTTCCGAATAAAGCCGCGCAGCCTCGACCAAGACCAGTTGCGGATCCTTCTGAGCCACGAGAGACAGCTGCGCGCCGTACTGTGGTGCGGTGAAATCGGCGATGGAGAGGACGCGGCAAGGATCGCCGACCAGCTCGATCAGCTCAGGGATGACGCCCGAGCCAGCGATATCGAGGGCGGCATCCACGCCGGTTGGTGCGAGTTTCCTGACCCTTTCAACAAGGCCCGGTCCATATGTCGTCGGGATGGCGCCGAGCCCGCGCAGGTAATCATGGTTCGAATCGCTCGCGGTGCCGATCACGGTGATCCCGCGGTAACGCGCGAACTGGATCGCTGCGGATCCGATGCCACCGGACGCTCCGCTCACCAAAAGCGTCTCGCCGGGTTTCACTCCAATCTGGGCAAGGATGCGCGTGGCGGTTTCCACCACGACGGAGAGCCCGCCCGCCTCTTCGAATGGCATCTCGTCGGGCTTGCGGGACCAGACCCCGGATCTCAGAACCGCGAATTGCGCCAACATGTTGAAACCGCAGCCGAAGACGGCGTCCCCGATGGAGACGTCGCTGACGCCTTCGCCGACTTCATCAACGACGCCCGCTCCCTCGACCCCAACGCCCGAAGGAAGTGGAATTGGCTTGTCCTTCCAGCGACCCGCCCGAATCTTCATCAAGTCCGACAGGTTGACCCCGGCAGCCCGGACGGCAATCCGCACCTGGCCGGGACCGGCGTGTGGCTCATCGACGTCAACCACCTGCAGAACCTCGGGGCCGCCATATTCACTGAATTGGACTGCTTTCATGACGATCCCTTTTTTGTACTGGATACTAACATGTACTCAGTATATGCTATCAGAGCTTCATGTCAATGCCACCTGACCGTCGAACCCGTAAGCGCCTCGCCACGCGACAAAGCATCTCCAATACCGCTACGCGCCTCTTCTTCGAGCGGGGCTTCGATCATGTGACGGTTGACGAGATCGCGGCAGCCGCCGACGTCGGACGGATGACGGTGTTCAACCACTTTCCCCGCAAGGAGGACATGTTCTTCGATCGCGACGAAGAGGTACGCCAGATCCTGCGCGAAGCTTTGCGGCAGCGCGATCTCCGCGTCGCACCGATCGAGACGTTCCGCCTGCTCGCTCATCGGCTGGTCGCGGAACAGAGCCGTTTAGTTAGATTTTCTACTGGCAGCCAAGGCCTTGTAAAGACGATCGAGGGCAGCGAAGCCCTCAGGGCGCGGGCCCGGGCGATACGTGACGAGCTCGCGCAAGTCGTAGCGGTGACGCTATCCGAATGCGTAGGGCGAGAACCTAGCGATCCCGACGCCCAACTGGCGGCAGTTCTTCTCTTGGCGACGTGGACCGTAGCCTTCATCCAGGCTCACCGGACCTTTCGACAGAGTCGAAAAACAGAGGAAGCGAAAGCCACCTTTCTCGCTATCGTTGATAAGGGAACCACCGGACTAAAAGCTGCACTGGCAGACACGCCGTACGTCTGAGCAATCACCTTCTGCCTGCTCAGAGGTTCCGATGCGCGTCGGGGTGATTCATTTCCCAAGGCTGTCCGCGGAAAAAAAGTTATCGAGAGTATCAAGGTACGGAGCGTAGGAAAGTCCAAATGGATGGTCCCCCCAACCCGCGCTGGAATCCCCCAATTCACCGTCGCTCACCCAGCCGGTACCTGGTGGCTAAGTTGGAGCAGCCTTGGCGCGTCGGAATCATCACCTTGTTGGCAAACGTCGATCGGAAGCTCGTTCACATCGAACGCTGCGACTAGGCGCAACACGCGCCGCCATGGCGGCTAGTCGGGCTGCGATAGGACCAAAGCACGGCGCTTACATCGTGTCGCCGCACATGATGGCTATTCCGCAAGCCCCGGCAAATACGTATGCGTGCGAATTGCTGTTGGCGTTTACTAAATCACAGGCTTCGGAAGGCAATGTCACCGTAACGGGCATGACCTCCAGGAACGTATCGTAAAGACTAGGCACCTGAATGACGGGACCGGGCTCCCAACTCAGTCCCCCATCTTCATTGTTGCCAAAAGCACGCCACACGCACTCAACGTCAACGTACAGGTCAATTTCCCCGCCCGCGGCATCAAAAGAATTGACCTCGATGTCGAACGTCACTTTGCAGTTCTGCACTTGCTGCGGCGTCCAAATGCCCGCGAGCGCTTGTGAGTTACAACCATTGCACCCAACCTGCGGCACATAGCAACTCGAAGCGTCGGTGACGCTGGCGTCTGGGGCGCGCGAAGCATCGCCATCTGAGGGAAGAGCACCATTGTTGATACGGGCATCGGAACCTTTGCCACAGGCCATGATGCAACCGGCCAATAACCAACACGCAGCGAGCAAGCGAAGTTGCATAAAGGAAGTCATCGCAATCCGAATTCTACCACAAGCGCAGGTATTGGAGGATTGTACTCGTGTTCCCTCAGATGGTCTCACCAACCTGGGCCGCAATCCCCGCCACAGTTCACCGTCGCTCACTCAGCCGCTACCCAGTGGCGAGTAGCTTTGAACTTCACTTCGCGCTTGCTTGCGTTTGAGCTTGAACTGAAAGGCTCAAGTCCTCGGTCCGTGACCACCTAGCCGTGACGTTCATTGTCTAAATGCCGCGTTGACTCACGTCCTCATAGGCCGCATCTTTGCGAGCACGACAGAGCGCCCATCAGGATCTGCCAACACAACGAACCGTCCCCAAGCTGCTTCTTGTGTTGGCCACAGCACCGTATGCCCGCCCGCAACGGCGACTCTTTCCCAAGCATCAGGGTCATCTACGGTGAAGCGTACCGCAGCCCCGCCCACCCCGACGCCGGCGGGGAAGATGCCTCGCTCATCGTGACCTCGATCGTTGCGATGGAGTACGACGCGACCGGATGGACCTCCGACTACGATGACGATTTCGTCCTCAAACAAAACCGGTAGTCCGAGCACTTCGACATAGAACGCCCTCGAGGCCGCGAGGTTCGATACGAACAGGATCAGACTCTCAAGTCCATTGGCGCCCATCGTGGGTTCCTTTTTACGTGATGCCCTCCCGCGGGTCAACCGAGCTGCGCGTCAATTCGACAAGCTTGAAATTGAGGCGGAACTTAACAAAGCTGGTCGTTTGGTCGATGAATGACCGTGACTTGATACGTCTCGGGCGTGACCACGATCGACCTTGACCATTTGTATCGCCGTAGAGTGTTACCCAAGTCCGTTTGCGCTGTTGGCGACCACTAGTTGATTTCTGACGTGGACATTCCCCGAGCAACGATTCTGGGATGTGACATGGTCCCAGGTCGTGGGCCCATCTGCTTGTGGTGGAGACGTCGGGCAAGATAACGGTGGCCTAGCGGGTACCGGAGGCGCAACTAGCCGTACCGGCGGCTCTACTTGGATCTCGAGCTGTGCGTCAACTGATCTCACGCAGGCGAAGAACGACCTCGTCGGCACCCTTCAATCTTGCAATAGTTATAATGGGCAGGCGCTCGCGGTGGATCCAACGAACAACAGATCTCTTCGGCATCGTTATTGACCCTCAGGCTCGCGCCACGGATATCGTGTTCCGCTCAGACGCGGGTGCTGAGACCGGCTACGTGTACGATTCAGACGGGGGTGTTAGGACCGTCAATCTGCGCGACTGCTACCTGCAGGCGTTAGCGCAGCACACCTTCCCGTGCCTGGCGGGCGACACTGCCGAAATCTGGTCGGTATGCGTCGTTTGTCTGTTTTAGGCGAAGGCCAGCCACTGCCTCAAGGTACAAATCATCTTGCCATCGACTTAGAGCGCATATCCAACGGCAGTGGTTACAGCGGGCAGCGGTCCGAACTTCCATCCAGAATTTGCAGGGCAGCTAAATCCAGATCTAAATCGAAGCTCAAGTGCAGGTGATCCAAAGACCCTCGTCCTGCCAAGTCGCGCCGCAATCTGTTGCTCAATTCACTGTCGCTCACTTAGCCGCAGCCGCTGGCGGCTGGATTGAGCAGCCTTGGATTCTGAACGGGTGAATTTCAGCGGCCGTGGGCGGCGGCTGTGGCACTAAGCGGGGGCAGCGGCAGACGACAGCGAGGCAAGAAACCAGTCGGTATCACAGCACTTTCGGCAAATATCCGCTCAATCGAACTGCTTCGATTCCGCATGATCTTCTCCAGCTAGGATGTGGCACAATCTCCGGCGAATAGGAATCCGCAGCGGATGAGAATCAATTCACTACGGAGAATCAGTGGCAGGTTGACAGCACTTATGGTGACTGGGTTCGCGTTGCGCGGGAACGCCGCCGAGCCCGCGAGCGGCCAGCCTGAGCGTGTTGACAGTCCGAGCCAGCACGAGGGAATGCCGTTCAAGCTCATCGTGTCAACCGATGGCGACTTGCAACTCGCGCCGTTGGGGAATGCGGCCTTGCTCTCAAAGGGGACTGTCGCACGCCGGCTCGACCTTATCCGAGACGGAATGATCCAAGAGGTTGACGGGCTCAACGATCTCGACATCGACACGTTCCCATCCTCTTGGGCCGCGGGGGGCACGTGGCCAGACAACGTCTGGATGGCAATTTCCAATGCCTCGGATGCGGGCCCGAATTGGTCATGGATCTATCGGTGGAAACTCACGCCGCGGCAGCACGGAGAGACAGAAGGCGGGTCTTGGGAATTGTTGCGCGAGCACTTCGAGAGCGTGGGAGAAGTGATTCCGTGGCGCGGCGGTGCCTTCCTGATCGCAGGCAACTCAGCTCTGGCTTTCCCCTATAACAATGTTACCTGGGTGACACCGTCCAAAGACACGCACGTGGCCACTGACTTCTGTGTAACGCTTCGGCGGAAGTACAAGCAAACCAGTTTGCCCGACGGCTGCAGCAGAAAGGCTGAAGTGGTCGATTCGCCCCCCGAGATGCCTAAATCTTTCGTCGCTGTCGAGAGCAGCGACGATGGCTCGTGGGGGTTGTCGGCTGGGCAACTGCTGCACTGGCGAAGCGCTGAGTGGGTGAACGTTGCCTATCTCCCAAGCTCGAAATCCGAAGGTGCAGCTCCGTGCACGCTAACACCCAATATCACGCGTGTGCAGCTTTGGGTCCGCAGTGAGACCGACCTCTGGCTGACAATCTCTGACGACGGCTGCGGCCAAGTTTGGAGCACCACGGGTGGCAAGAGTAGCGTTACGTTTTTCTCGGATGGCGATGAATTCAAACTCTTGGACAAGCGAAGCGAATGGGACGATAGTTGCCCATACGTCATGGTCAACACAGTCGCGCTGAGGGGAGATCCCATTAACGGGACCTCTTGGCGAATGTCGATAGCCCAAGGACGAGCCATCATTCGAAAAGCCCTGCGCAAGCACCCGGAGTTTCGTCAGCTCCCGTTCTTCCGGTATCCGTGCTTTGGCTTCGACTGCATTGGAGCACACGTTCCAGACCTAAGAACCGGTGAGGAGCTCCGCAAAGCCGTCGGTTCCGAACAATACGACCACAACTACGCTTCACCCCTATACTGCGGACCTCATCCGCTGAGCCAGCTGTTCCAAGTGTACCCGTAGGAACAGGTGATATGGTCAGCCAAGCCCGGATGTCGAAAGTGTTCGTTGGTCTGTTGCTCATTGCAGCTTGCGCGTGTCAGCGCCAATCGCCGCATCCTGTGTCACCCCGCACTATTGCTACCTACACAATCGGTGGGGTTGTCTTGGGCCTGCGCAGCAATGGACTTGTTCTTGCCGGCAGCGGGGCGCCCGATCTTACCGTGCCGTCAGGTGCAACCAGGTTCGATTTCGCTGGCCGCACGCAGAGCGGCACCGTCTACTCGGTGACACCAAAGGTTCAGCCTGACGGGCAAACCTGCATGGTGCTCAATGGCTTGGGCACGGTTGCGCAGGCAAACGTCGATTCAGTCGTCGTGGACTGCACTGCAAAATGGAAGCAAGTTGCAATGGGGTATTGCTATTCGCTTGGGGTTACGACCGAGGGCAAACTCTATGCTTGGGGCTACAACGAGTACGGCCCGCTCGGCGATGGCTCAACGATCAATCGCACCACCCCCGTGCTCATCGGCTCGGGCTTCACTTCTATTGCCGCAGGATGGGCGCATTCGCTTGCTCTCAAGACCAACGGCGAGCTTTACGCTTGGGGCCAGAATGGCGCGGGCCAGGTTGGCGATGGCACAACGACCAATCGCACATCCCCCGTGCTCATCGGCTCGGGCTTCGCCCGTATTGGTGCGGGAGGGGCGCATTCGCTTGCCGTCAAGACCAACGGCGACCTTTACACTTGGGGCGACAACGAAAGTGGCCAGCTCGGCGACGGCACAACGACCAATCGCACGTCTCCCGTGCTGGTTGGCCCAGGCTTCGCCTTGATCGCTGCCGGAGGGTCCCATTCGCTTGCCGTCAAGACCAACGGCGAGCTTTACGCTTGGGGCAACAGCAAATATGGCCAGCTCGGCGATGGCACAACTACCAATCGCACGTCTCCAGTGCTCATCGGCTCGGGCTTCGCTTCCGTCGCTGCGCACGGGTACACCTCGTTTGCCATCAAGGCTAATGGCGAGCTTTTCGGTTGGGGCCTAGATGCCTTTGGCTCCTCCACAAGATCCACGTCCCCGGTGCTCATCGGCTCGGGCTTCGCCTCCGTGGCGGGAGGGGGCGCCTCGCTTGCCATCAAGACCAACGGCGAGCTTTACACTTGGGGCGAGAATGAGCACGGCCAGCTCGGGGATGGCACAACGACCGCTCGCACATCCCCCGTGCTTGTCGGTCATGATTTTGCGTCCGTTGCCGGTGGAGGGAGCAGCTCGCTTGGCATCAAGACGAACGGCGAGCTCTACGCGTGGGGCGACAATAGCGTGGGTCAGCTCGGCGACGACAGCAAGACGACTTGCCGTGCTTCTCCCAAGCTCATTGGCTCGGGCTTTAAGTTAGTAGCAGCGGGTCAGTACCCTTCGCTTGGCATCAAGACCAACGGCAAACTCTACGCGTGGGGCGATTATGGAGTCGGCCAGCTCCGTAACAAGAGCGACAAGATAAGCCATGCCCCTGTGCTCATCGACACGGGCTTCGCGTCAGGTGCCGCGGGCTGGTTTCACTCGCTGGCCCTCAAGAGCAACGGCGCACTGTACGGTTGGGGCGACAACGAGAATGGCCAACTGGGGGATGGCACAAAGGCTAGCCACGCGTCCCCTGTGCTCATCGACACGGGCTTCGCCTCTGTCGTTGCAGGCAAGCTCCACTCGCTAGGCATCAAGACCAATAGCGAGCTGTACGCTTGGGGTAACAACAAATACGGCCAGCTTGGTGACGGCACACAGACTAGCCGAACGTCCCCGGTACTCATCGGCTCGAGCTTTGTGTCCATTGCGGCAGGGTACCTTCACTCGCTCGGCATCAAGACCAACGGCGAGCTTTACGCTTGGGGCGAAAATGGCAATGGCCAGCTTGGCGATGGTACTGAGATTAGCCGTACGTCACCGGTGCTTATCGGCTCGGGCTTTGCCGTCGTGGCTGCGGGCGGCCGCAGCTCGTTCGGCATCAAGAACAACGGCGAGCTTTACGCTTGGGGTCGCAACGAATACGGCGAGCTCGGCGATGGGACCGAGACCCGCCGAACGTCACCAACGCTCATCGGCTCGGGCTTTGCCTCCGTTGCCGCGGGCAAGCAGCATGCGCTCGGCATCAAGAACAACGGCGAGCTTTACGCTTGGGGCCGCAACGATTACGGCCAGCTCGGCGATGGGACGGAAACTAGTCATACGTCCCCGGTGCTTGTCGGCTCAGGTTTTGCCTTCGTGGCGGCGGGCTATGATTACTCGCTCGGCATTAAGAGCAACGGCGAACTCTACGCGTGGGGGTACAACGTGGATGGCCAACTTGGCGACGACTCGATGACCCTACGCACATCGCCGGTTCGTATCCCCGTTCCTTAATGGCAAGTCAGCCGAGCCGAGCGGCATTTCAGAGTTCACTAACGGCAATTAGGGTGTCGGCCATTCAAATTGACGCACCCTTTGACGCAGTAGCCACCGCGTCATAACGCGCGTCATTTTCGGTCACCGGATGTTCCTCCCGCACAATCCTTCTCGCCCCAGCATGCCAAGCCGTATTCCAGTCCTTAGCCGGGTAATTTGATGCCCCCCTGGGTTGAAGAGAAGTGACGGCGGCGAGTGCTCGCTGCGCTGCGCGCCCGCCGGGCCCCCAAGCACGTGCTCGCTCCGCTTTGCTCCGCTGCGCGCGAGCGGGACCCTACGCCGCGGGACCAAATTGGCCGCGCTCGCCGTGCATTGCCCGAGCATCTCCTGGGCTGAGCGAATGCCGGCATGTGACACGATGCAACATTCAGGCTGAAACTCAAGTTCAGCCAAGTCCCCGGTCACCGTAATGATACCTGACGATACCTTCGCCACGGTTCGGCGGGCTCCAGATGAGGTCGCTCGATGAGATGCGCGTCGCCATCGCCGTACGCTGGTACGAGCAGGGGTTGGTATCGCAGGGCAAGGCGACGGAAATTGCTGGTTTGAGTCGAACTGAGTTTATCAATGCCCTTTCCGACTTTGGAGTATCTGCTAGCCAGGAGTCGGCGGAGGACATTCGAGAAGTCATGAGCCGTGGCTGAAGTCTACATTGTGAACGCTTCGCCCGTCATCCTGGCGCAAGGAAACTCAAAGCATGTCGCCCTTGCCTGAACCCAGCACGTGGACATCGCTTTGCCGTCCGTGACCCGTCTGGACTCGAAGTTTCCCCGACTCAATGCCGCCTTGTGCGCCCCGAATTGTGCTCGAAATAACCGAGCGTTGCGGGCTTTCGCAGTTCGACGATTTGCCGGCAAGGCTAACAGAACTAAGGCGACTTGGCTTTCGCATTGCCGTGAACGACCTGGGCGCCGGCTATTCGGGTCTCGCCAATGTAGCGCTGCTGGAGCCGGAATTCACCAAACTTGACATGGCTTTAGTGCGGAATATCGACCAGTCTAGCGTCAAGCAAAAACTGGTCGGGAGCTAGGAATCCTAAAGCACTGCACCAACGCACCAGATTACCAAACAGCCACCGGTTTACCCTCCGTGACCCGTCTGGACTCGAAGTTTCCCGACTAAGTGCCGCGTTGGCATGTCGCCCTTGGCTGAACCCAGCACGTAGCCATTGGGTCCACCGCTCGTGACCGCCTAGCCTTGAAGTTCACTATCTAAGTGCAGCCGTGGTTCCCAGTCACTTTGGCGGGCATGGTCAATCCTGGAGTGCCGGCACGATCCAGTCTTGTCAGACGGGTGTCGTCTCGAACTTCGGAATTGCGGGATCCAGCTTGACCCAAGGCTGCGCGCTCCGCACGAAAATGTCTGCCTGCGGAGCGAACCAGCTAGAATCGTCAAGGCTTGCCGAACGGATGCCTATGCCTCGCTTTTGCCCTGCCGAGCGGCTGCTCTCGGAGAAGAGTTGTGTGCCGCACGCGGGACAGAACCCGCGCCGCGCAATGTGACCACCGTCGATTTTCGACTCGTACCAATTCGGTTCCCCCTCGATGACCAGCGAATCGGTCGCCACTATGAGCCCCGAGACGAAGGCCGCTCCACTTTGGTGCTGGCAATCGGTGCAGTGGCAGTTAAGAAGAAACACGGGGTCAGCCGACCCGCGATAGCGAATCGCGCCGCAGGCGCAGCCTCCAACTATGGGGTGTTGCATGTCCATTCCGTAGTGGCGCTCGCGCTTGCGCGCAAGCTATCGGCATGTGCTGCGCTTCTGCCAAGCTTCCAGTGGCAATGTTCGCAACTGGACGGGGTTCGGGTACGCGGATGAATCCGCTCGCTTGGACTGAATGTGTCGCTCGACAACCAGCGATCGCTGGTATCAAGGAAGTTTGACTACCGTGAATCTGAGAGCGTAGGAATTCCAAACGCCATCGTCCTGCCAGCACACGCCGCAATCCGACGACGCTCACTGCTCACCAACCGGTACCCTACTACAAAATTCCAGCAGCCTTGACGCAGCGCTGACGCCTTCGGGTCTGCCTTCAGGTGTTTGAGTTGACCACACACCTTGCCCAATTCCAGCGGGGTCTGCGTTTGCTCCCACGAGGCCTTCGGCAACGTATGACAGCCAACGGAATCGACTGGTCGTCGTCGGCGCTCAGGGAGCGTTCGAAGATTTGAACTCGAGACTTTCAGGCATAACAATCGCTTACCCATTTATTCGAATCGGGCGTAGTAGACGTCGAACTCTAACGTTGTGTTGTTGTTCTCACGCCAAATCGCGGTCGTACGCCCATAACTATCGACCGCGAGCGCCGGCATCATATAGATACTGTTAGAAGTCGATCGGATTCTTTCGGCCAAGCCCCAGCCACGCGCGGGACAATAGCGGTTAACCCAGACTTCCCCTACTTGCGTACTAGGATTGAGCTGCTCCCAGACTACCGTTATGTTACCTAGCGGATCGATGGCAAACCTAGCCGCTTGGGGTTGCCAATTACTGGAGCTCAGGGCCACGGGCCCTCGCCAGCCCGAGCCATTCACATAGCGCCGCACCCAAAGTTGGCTCGAAATCCCGTCACGGGAACCTATCTCGGCGGTAACGAAATTCCCGTCCATGTCAGATGCCATATCATACAATTCCGAGCCGCCCAAATAGCTCAACTGTTCGACCGTTGTACTGGGGCTCCACCCTGTGGCGCCGGAATAGGTAGCGGATGACAGGATGGGGCCAACACCAGCCGTAGAACTACCATTCCACCAGGCAGCCAAAACGTTGCCATTCGGATCCATTGCGATGAAGGCGGTGTCGGTTGGAGAACCCGAGCCAAGCAATTGGGAAACGGACCAACCTGTGGTCGGACTAAATCGACGCACGTCGGAATAGTAATACCCCACGCTCGCGTCCAGCCAGGCAGCGGCAAGCGTGCCCGCCAGGTTACCCGCGAGTCTGATGGGACTTTGCATAACTCCATCTGCGGCAATAGGAATTGTTTGAGGTGCAGACCAACTCGATACACCCTGACGACTACTCGTTCTAACCTCCATCAAAGAGCTGCTGATGGCTTCTTGCCACAAGGCCACAGCCTCCTCGCCTGAATACGCCACATTTACCGCGCTCTCAGTGGTGCCTACCGTCTCGAGTAGTTGCGGCGTTGTTTCCCAGCCAGTATTAGCAACGAATCGACGCGAAAAAATGGAGTAAGTCGAATTCCCAACCATCGGTGCTGGATCATACTGCGACTGTTGCCAGACGACAGTCACTTCACCTGCCGCTGAGGCCGCAATTTGCGCTCCTAAAGCGCTATTGGGATTGTAGGGGCTCACCGAGTTACTGAGCACGGTGGGCTGACCCCAGCCTTGGCCTGGAGTGTAGCGTGCCGTCCAGATCGCGGCGCATGGACCATCGGGAGTTGTGTCGGACAGATCCCAAACGGCCGTGACGTTCCCACTCGAGTCAGCGACAATCTGCAGAGCGTCGTTTGAGCCTCCAGAGCCCACTTGTACAATCGCGGGAGTCAACCAACTACAGGTGCCGTTGTCTTGCCAAGTGCCGGCGTTGCTGCAGGTCTGCGCAATCTCAGCCGAGCATCGACTAGCACCGGGTGTGCAAGCGGCCTCGCAACGCCCGTCTTTGCAGTTGGAGGTGCTGCCGGTGCACGTGGCGGTTGCACGCCAACGGCCCACGTCATCGCACGTTTGAACCGAGTTGCTGACGCAACGCTTCAGATCCTCCGTGCAGCAGTCAGAAGGCACGTTGATGAATTGCTCGAAGGGCGGCACGACCGCTGAAGCTCCCACCGCCCTATACCTTGCCTGCAGATTGTTGAGCACGGCTGTGGTGTCGATTGTAGCCGGTATGACGCAGCGCAGTTTGCTCGCGGTGTAGGCGTCGTCGTACGTGCCGTCGGCAGCGAGGTCGCTTGAAATATTCGCGAGTATTTCCGATAACTCGGCAACAGGCGAGGTTGCGTCGAGCTTATAGGCGAGCCCTTCGATGAGCACCGAGGCCGCCAAGAGAAGGCCATTGTCATTGCCGGCTTGCGACAGGTCCATGTGATCGAAGGTAGTACTCGGAGTGGCCGTAAAACTCAAAGCGGTCAAAACCTCATGCTCGGCTTGCTGGCGTGCCTGCGTGTACGTCTGCCCGGCTGAAACCAATGTGCGCTCGCGCTCGGCAGAGAGACTCGTCAAGAGGTTTACGCCAATTGAACGGCTCGTTGAGATATCCGAGATCGTGCTTAGCGTGAGTTGCGCGCTCGAGAGATTATTTGCCAGCTCGTCGAAGTAGTAGCCATCTGCGATGACTTCTACGTATTGCGACGCGACATTCGACGGAATGGAAAAATGCCCAAGATTGTCCGTTGTTCTAATCGTAAAGCTCCGCCCGTTGGGGTTGAGGCTCTGATCGAGTTCTTGCACCGTAACGGTCGTCCCGAGAATGTAGGGGCCCTTCTGGACCACACCGAGGACACTCAGGCTACTCGAACCTCCGACGGAGTTCGTACCCCCAGCAGATGAAGTGCCCGCGGTTGGCAACGCTCCGCCAGCGGTTGTAGAGCCACCTTCCACCGACACGGAGCCCCCCGTCGCTGCGGCGCCAGCCGACGACGAAGTTCCACCCCCTATCGTAACGGCACCTCCGGCTCCGCACGGTTGAACGTTGCCGCTCCCGCTTATCCCGTTTGCCTGACAATCAACGTCTGGACTTCCGCTGCAACCTATCAATGAAGAAAGGACCACGGCAGAAAAAAGCGCATAATTAAGTGAATCATTTCGAATTATCATTGGTTCCCTCCGCCACGCGCCCGCGTTGGTATAATTGCTGGGCAATTTACCATTAATCGGGACTCCTGTGTGGTCCGCAGCAAGCCAGAGGGGTGTCAGCTGCTGGTTCATGCTCGACCTCAACGCGGGTGCGTCTGTGTAATCTCGGCCACGCGAGACTATCGCGCGGCGTGATGCGTGAACATCGCGCAACTCACGGTTTCCGTTGGGTTTAAGCTTGGATGGACTCAATTGTTCTAGGGACAGGTTCCTGCACTGAATACGTTCAACACGGCCAAGGAGCGCAGGAACGCGCTATGAAATGATCTGGATTGGTTCTATAATTTGCCTGGCTTCCGCGCTGCTTTCCCCAGGCCCATCGTGCGGCGTACCCCACGTGCTTTCGCGTTGCAGGTTCATAGCGAATCAGCCGACTGGGTCTTGGTCGCCGGTGATGCGGCGGGTGCTCCTCGTGGCGGACAATCGATAAATGGACACTCCTACTTCTTGGGGCCGCCGATTGTTATCGGATGAACGAGCACGGCTTGAATCTTGTCCAGAGCATCGTCCGGAGCCTGGTAATTCCAAAGGTCTTCACCCTGCCAACACACGCCGCAATCCTCGTCCGCGGGTTCACCATCGCTCACTCAGACGATGCCTGACTGCCAGATTGGACGCCGTGCAAGGGTCGGTTTCTATCGTTCGCGTGCTACCGGAACGACTGGGTCCACCATTTCAGCATCACATGCGGTAGAATATGCGGCAAGTGCGCTTCGTCAGAGGTTCTGAGGAGCGCTTTACCAATCACCATGTCACACGAGACAACGCAGCTAAGGTTCCTAACGCGCGAGATTTGCAGTGTTATTAGCGCAATGTGCGTCTGGGTCGGCTGCTCTGGGTCAACGAGCCCCGGCGATGCAACACCCGGAAACGGAGGCACCACGAGTTCTGGCGGAACGGGGATAGGAGGAAACTCCGGCTCCGCGGGTGCCGGGCTCGGCAATGGCGCGAGCGGAGCCAGTACGGGGGGAAGTACCGGAACCTCTGCTCCCGAGTGTGGCGGACCGCTCCAAGCGCTGGTGAACGGGCTCTGCATTTCAAAGATGGTCGCCGTCCCCGGCGGGTATTCGATCGACGCGACTGAAGTGTCACGCGGACAATACATGGCTTGGCTCGCAACCTCGCCTGCCCTCCCGAGCGCCAGCGACACTTCGTGCGGCACCAAGACGAGTTACGCGCCTGACGCATCTTGCTTGCAGGCGAGCGTTGAATCCTCACTGCCCAATGGCGACGCGCACCCCATCGTGTGCGTGGACTGGTGCGATGCCCGCGCTTACTGTGTGGGTGTGGGCAAGCGCTTATGCGGCAAAATTGGTGGTGGTCAAAATGCGACGTCGGACAATGCGAATGCTGACACGAGCCAGTGGTACCGGGCCTGTTCCTCCGGCGGAGCCAACACTTACCCTTATGGCACGAGCTACGACGGTGACGCCTGCAACGGCTACGACTATG
Source organism: uncultured delta proteobacterium (assembly GCA_963819085.1). Taxonomy (GTDB): domain Bacteria; phylum Myxococcota_A; class Polyangia; order Polyangiales; family Polyangiaceae; genus FEN-1139. The sequence continues at coordinate 244,016 of CAWFUX010000045.1, read as the reverse complement.
CGTCCACGCATCTTACCGCTGCAAGAGTCTCGACGCTCCCAGTGGGCACGCTCGCAAGCTGTCAATCAAGCGTGAGCGGCTACCAAGGGGTGTTCGATCTGGCGGGCAACGTGTACGAGTGGGAGGATAGCTGCGACGATGTCAGCGGCCCCTATTGCCTTGTCCGCGGGGGAGCCGTCGTCGGAATGACCAACTGCGACTTGAAGATAGGCAACAATCCGAGCACAACGTTCGACGATATTGGTATTCGGTGCTGTTCGCCCTGACCTGACACAACTCGATGCACCCGAAGCGCAGGGGCACGCCGTCGCAGTGAATCTCCATTTTCTTTTGTTCGTTACGGCACGGAAACGCAAATTAACCCGCGACGATTCCGCGCCGTAACGACAGAAAACAAGGCTATAGTCGGACCTTAGTCCAACAAACCATAACTGCATTTCGAGTGTGCAGCATTTTGTTGGCAACGATGCGGAAATGTTCCAGGGCAAATGGCTTCTCAAGGTAATGAGCATCGAGCTTATTCATGATAAAAGGAATTCCAAAGACCCTCGTCCTGCCAAATCACGCCGTAACCCTCGACTAAATTCACCGTCGCGCACTCAAACGATACCTGGCTGCCAGATTGGAGCATGCTTGGATCTCGCAACAGCGCGCGTACGCCGCGTTGATGCGGTTTGCGTGAAGTAACGTCGTCCGCAAGACGTTCGTGCTCGTGGACGAGGCGAGTACCCGGGGCCAAGGAGCGCGAATCCACGCTGTCCACGGCTACGGCCGCTACCAAAAGATTCCGCTCACCGCCAAGTTGAATCCGCCTCGTTGGCCAGGCGCGGCATTCAATCTCAGTTGCGTCTTTGCGATGCCGCCGTTCGGCTGGTTTCGCTCCCATCCGAGCGCCAGAGCGTCGATCACGGGCACGCCGATGAAGCCAGCAAGGATGCCAAGGTCGAGCGCCGAGAACCGCCGGTTGCCGTTACAAGCGCTGTCGGTCGAATTGTCGTAACAGTTGCTGATGGCCAGGATTGTTAGGTAGGGCACGATGATATTTATCGCGAGGCTTCCAATAGATTTCTTTATGTCGTCGTGAGCCAGATGCACGATTGGGCTCGACAAGACGAACGCGGCATACGGCAGATAGGTCTCGGCACCGAGATTGCGGTACCGAGGCGGTGTCGAGACCCAATGAGGGATAACGATGCTCGAGGCCGTCAGCAAGCCTGCAACGCCGCCTGTCACCAGGACTTGCCAACCGTACCAATGCCAACCGGATGGGCGCGCGGACTCTATTTTGCCCGGATCGTGTTCCACCGGTATTGGAAACGAGTATGAATCGGTCTCCGGTTCCTCACGAGATGCGTCGGCAACAGTGGGCGCTTTTTGCAACGGTCCTGATGCGCTCTCGTCTTGCGCAGATGACGATGTTTGCGCCAATCCACTCGAAACGGTCAATTCCAGTGCGAAGAAGGTGCACACCACGCAAGACTGAAAGACCATGGCACCTCGTTAGCACGCTGTGTGCCATGCGTCGGCACGGTGACCTTTGGCGTGTTGCATCTTGTTTCGCCCTGTGTCTGTAGGTCCTGTTGTTGCGGGTGGTTCGGATGCCGCAGGCAATACATTTGGTGAGGCGGGAATTGCAATTGGTACGCCTGGACCGGTACTCTCTGGCACCGGATACTATACTTGGTAGGCTAAATTGCTGGGCAGGCTCACGAATAAGTTTCTATTTGGGTTAGCCTTCACTGGGATTGTCGCAGCTGTTGGGCTACATGTTCTTGATTACTTAGCGTTGGAAGTCCAGCTTACGCTCGCTCGCGAGATCCTTTGGGGGCTACTCGCCGTTGTTTTCATCATCGCTGTGCGTACAGGTGATCCAAAAGCCATCACGTCACCAAATCACGCCTCGATCACACGCCGAAGTCCACCGTCGCTCACTCAGCCGCTGCTTGGTGGCTAAGTGGAGCAAGTTTGGTGTTCGGGGATTTCAAGGCCCATCGAAAGGCTCCGTCACGCGCAGATCGGGTCAACCCGAAGTCATGTTCAGGTCAACTTCCCGGGTCTGCGAATTCGCTTTTCTGAGATTACGGTCAACGCGACCTAACGCGACGAGGCTTTCTGCCGAAATTCTGAATTACGTACTCAAGGTCTCTTGCGGGTGGATCCAGACGGAGGCGGTGTGCCGACTTGTCGGCCAACTTACCGGGATTTTGGAGGTAATCCCTGGTGCCTTCCACAAACGGTCTCAGCTCCGAAAGGCCTTCAAGTCCCAACTCATCGGCCACAAGCTCGTCGAACTTGTTTCGATGGCCTTCGTTGATTCTTGGGGCGATGAATTCTAATAGATCGTTGGCCAAAGAATTGCTTGACGCCACGATCTTTATTCTGCGGGATCATCGCCCACATGGGACCGCGAACCGAGTTAAAGTGACCCACAACGAGCATCCGACGACGCGGTCGTGTGCATAACGCCTCTACTGTCAATGGCAACTGAAGCAAGGCAGCATCAACGTAGCGCAGCGTGCTCGCTCGACACAGTCTGCCTGCCAACCAGTCCCCCTTGTGCAACTCTTCCCACTTTGCAAACGAAAGACGGCGTTTGCCATGCCTTTTCCCGATAACCAGCTTCTCACGGAGGTATATCAGAATTTCATCCGGCGCTGCGGGTGGGGGCAGAGGGAATAATCCCCCAAAAAGGAATATCGTCGATACGACGCTGGCCTTGTGCGTAAGCTCAAGGCCCGCTCGTCTAGCGAATGAGAGTCACCGCGCTGTTACCTGTCGCGCGAAGGCCGTCTCAGCGTATCGTGTTTGACCTTTGTGTCGCTCTGGACAACCATCGACTCCCGTGAGTCAGGTGAAATGACGCGCGCGCCTTCTTGGGCCTGTGACCGCTTCGTCGAGCACGGAGACGCCGTCTGCCCGGAATGCCCAGGAATTATGAGTCTCAGGGCTTTAGCCTCGCTAGCTGGGATCGCTTTCCTCCGCGAGTACCCTTACTGCCGGGCATAATCGCCAGAACGATACCGGTCAGCCCGAAAAAGTTCTAAGAAAAGCGCAGTGTCACGCTCGGAACCGGTGTAAAATCTTATGCATGCAACCGGGAGCTGTGGCAATCGTTGATGCACTCGGATTCAAGGGAATCTGGCGGAAGCACAACCCTGATGACGTGATCGCTCAACTCAAGAGAGCATCTGAGAAGTTGCACCAAACTCTTGTTGAACCATTTAGCGACCCAAAGAAGGGGCCGACGTTAGCAGTCGAGTTCTTATCCGACACAATCGTAATAGGCTCGCCGTGTACCGAACGGTACGGGCCTGAACCGGCAGCAACGCTTCGTAGAATTGCGGTGGTTACGTCGGCGCTGATGCGCGTTTCGATAAAGGGCGTCGTTCCGCTGACTTATCGCGGATGTATTACCGCCGGGGACTATACAATCGATGAGCGTTTCATACTCGGCCCGGCCGTCGACGAGGCAGCTGCTGCGCACGAAGCAGCAGACGCCGCCATCGTTTGGTTCTCACCCCGGGCAATGCGTGCCTGGACCGAATCCAAGTGCGAGAACGAGGGAAGCTTGGTGGAGTGGGATGTGCCGCTCAAGACGGGAGGGATATTCCACACCTATTGCGTTTCCCCGTTCCAGGATGATCGCGCATCCGCGGAATCGATCGCAGAAGCAATGCTCGGCGCATTCGACCGTGACTCTGACCGCATTGACGTTCTCATTAAGAAGCAGAACACGGCAAGATTTCTCGGTGCATGCATGAATACCCATGGCTGGGACTGGACGGTACCTTCGTGATATCCACTTCATCGTCGCCGGGCCGTTACTGGCAATCCGTAATCTAGCCCTCGCTCGCATTTTAGCTATACTTGCGTTTACTCAACAACGCGAACATCGCATCGAAAGTGTGGACCAATAAGCTTTGCAAGGCGCAGAATGCGAACAGAGAAGTTCTGCACTGCGCCCGGATACCAAACCGCACCACGCTGCCAACCTACGCCGAAATCATCGTCTCAGTTCACCGTCGCTCAATCAGACGCCACTTGACGGACAAATTGGAGCAGCCATGGCTGATAGGCGCAATCTGACGCTTAGCGACGTCGCCTGATGCGGGTTGACCCGGATTTTGCCGCCTTGGGATTTTCACACGGCTAGTCAGGTGCCTCCAGCTTGGGCTTCACGCTGTATGCCGCCACTACCGTGAGCGCCCATGATGCCGGAGCCGGAAAAAGCCCTGGCGCATTAATCATGCGGCCGCCGCTCGCTCAAGAGCGGTTGAACCTGCTGCCCGACAACCTCGTGCGCGCAGCTGTTTAAGGATGGGACAGCGACGCTGAGGAGTGGTTGAAGAACCGTCAACCTCGACCCACTCTCCTTGCTCCGTCGATTGGCGGCGTCAGTTCCGCTAGCGAGCCTCCGAGTAGCGCTCAAGGTTCGCTACTCGAAGGCCAACGCCCGATTGCGGCGAGACACGAAGCATTCGACGAATCCAAAGGTAGCGCTACCGGTAATCCTTACGAAATGCCGCGACGGTTCGGAATTGGATGCACCCTTGACCGAGAAGAAGCCGAACAGCGCATGGCCGTGGCTTTCCACGTGAACGTCCGCCGGAAAGAGGATTTGCACGTGACCCATGAATGCCTGGACATCAATGGTCGTAACGCCGGGTACGAACGTTGCGCGAGTGAGATCGAGCTGTACGTACCCGAGCCGCCCGCGGATCTCGAGGTGTTTTGGAACTTGGCCCGAGATACGCTCTTCGTGACCCGAAAAAAGGGACACGATACGTCGAGCACTCCGCACTTGCGCTAGCACCACCGATGGTTCGGCGAGTACCGGCAAATCCGCGAAAGCGGAATCTAGCTCAAGATTCGTGTTGGCTGCATAGACTTGCGCGAGTCGCGCGTCGAGTTCATCCGCCGTGATTCGGCCTTCCGTGAAGTGGCGCGTGAGTAACTCGACGGTCTGTTCCCGGGCAACGTCGTCAATGCGTACGAGGATATCCGATTTTCGATAGGCGCCATTTCAGACAAACATAGTCCCTCAGGCTGAATCGACCAGCACAAGTGGCGGCGGCTGCAGTAGCGGCAGCAGTCACGTCACCTTCGGTTGTGTGTGACGAGCAAAGTGGAATCGTGAGCAGCTTGAACAGTTGACCTGAACTACGTGGAGTCTTCGGTCCAGTCTCCGAACGCACTTTTGTGCGGGCAGGTCGCCAACGAGTGTAGGCAGCACGCTAGGGGGAATAGTCCTTGCAGGAACCTTCGTATAACAGCGGTGGGCTGCCAGGATCTCCAAGGGCCGTCGAAATGCTCAATCACCTGTTGCTAGGCGCAATCTGACGCTCGCCCGCATTGCGTAATGCGGGTTGCCCAGGATTTCGACGGCCTTGGCTATTGTTTCGTCATTGTCGTGACCATGGACGCACTGGTACCCATTTGATCCCGCTCGACCATGGTGTTGCCCTGAACGCAATAGGTGGACGTGGTTCCATCGCTCCAGACGATTGAAGTTCCCGAAATCGAATACGTGCCTGAATTCCCCGAAACTGCCATAGTAACGGCACAACTGCAGTTGGCACCGTCAAACGCACAGTTCGCAGTCGAGCCGGCTGATTGTGCTTCCATCGTGCTCGCATACGTCGAGCAGAAAGCCGCATTGACGGTGACAGTCTGCCCTGCGATGCTGCTGAAACAAGCCGGCGTTAGCAACAGGGTCTCGGAAACCGTGAGGGTCACGCTCGTCGTCATGGTGCCACTGCCGTACGTCACTGAGCCCGACGCACTCTCAGTGACGGATCGGAAGGTACTGCTGCAAGTGGTGGAATACGTTTGGACGATTTGATCGTTGAAGGACTGCGACAGGTCGCCCTCGTTACAGACTTGAATGATCTTCCAGGTGCCGGTCAGGTCGCCGCCGCAGGGATCTGGCGCACTCGAGCAATCGCTCGTTGCCGTACTCGTCCCACCGGTATGCCCAGCGTCGCCGCTGCTGGTCGTGCCCCCTGTCACGAGTCCTCCCGTTGCCGAAGTGCCGCCGCTGCTGGCCCAACCTCCCATGCCGCTACCTCCGCTGGCGATCGGGATTGTGCCGGCAAGTCCGCTACTGCCGCCTGCCCCATTCACCGTGGTGAAGTTGCAGTTCACAGTCCATGTGCCGTGGTCACTGTCTTCAGGCAATGTGTAGGTGCCAGCACCAGTCAACCCCCCGCTATTGCCCTGAAAGCTGCCCGTGAAGGAAATGCGTTGAGCAATATCGCCAAATACGATCGATGAGCCCTGGGCGATTCCAGTCAGTGGACTATCGGTCATGTCGATTGCGGGCACGGAGAGCGTTCCCGTCAAGGCAGTGCCGGACTTCGATAGCGACGCCTCAAAAGATCCCGTCGCCGAGTACACGGAGCTCACGTAGGTCCCGGGGCAAACTGCTGACCAGGTATCTGGGAGCAGCACATTCGAGACCGTATGCGAGTCAGAGCTACCGCCACACCCGGCACATAGCATTGCGAAGCCGAGCGCCGGAGTCCTGAACATTCTCGATTGCATGCCGACTCTTAACATGAAAAGCGGCCCCCTAGGCAGATCGCTAGAGCAGGCTATGCCACTTGCACTCGGTGCCACAAGTCCAAACAGAGTCAGTTGTCGTCTTTTCATGGTCTCGTTCCTTGTGCTTGCCTGTCCCGCTAAAGCCACACCTAGCCGGCATCAGGACCCCCGCTGAGGCGCGTGGCTGTCGAATCCGTAGTCCCGCTGCAACTGGTCGTGCCGCTTTGCCAGGTCCATTGAACTGGTTGTGGTTATGGACCTCCCATCTGCGGATATAACTCCGGTAAATGTTCCGGTGGTCGTTCCGCCTTGCTCGGAAATGCTCAGCGTACCTGAGATTTGATTGCCGGTTACCGTCCCACTGATGGTTTCACCTCCGCTGTTCATTGTAATTGAACAGCCATTTTGCGTGCCGGTCATTATCTGATCGCTTGTGATAATTCCCTCTCCGCATTGGGAAGCGTCTTCGATCTGCGTCACGTCCCAGGATCCGGATATGTCAGTGCAGCTGCCTTGTCCGTTATTGTTGCTGCTGCCGCTGCAGGCCGCTTGAAGACAGACAGTTGCAAGTGCCAAACCACAGATTCGATTTCTGATCATGGTGCATTCCTTCTCTTTGAAACATGATTCACTTAACAGCCTGCTTTGCACCCACTGCAATTAGTCGGCACGGCACTTGCCGAATCGCGAGATCAAGTTGCATGGAATCGAGTTAGTTCTGAATCGTGTACTCGTAAACGTCATAGTTTTCGGTTACATAGAGGCGGTTGACGCCGTCATTTCTACCATTTCCAATATCTAGGCCGCCAGCGGCCTTCGAAGTGATCAATGCCGTTTTGCTCCAAGATCCAGAGAACGAGTACTCGACCACGCCGGTCGAATCAGCTGCGTACAAATGAACGTTGCCGTCGTTCCTTCCGTCCGCCAGCCGCAGTGTCCCCGTTGAGTTGGGACCCGCGCTGCTGATCTTCAGATTGGTCCAATTGCCCGAGCCGTAACTAAATTCGTACAGGCCATTGCCGCCCCAAGCGTAAATCCTTTGCACGGCATCATTGCGCCCGGCACCCGCACCGAGGATATCAAAGGCGGCGGTTGTTGAAGGCGTGCTGCACTGCGCCAAATCGAAAGCATTTGTAGTACTGTTCCACGTATACTCCCAGATTGGCCCGCCCATCGTACCAAGGGGAGTGTAGAGACGATCGATGCCGTCATTTCTACCCTGGACTACGATCACATCGTTCGCGTCTTGTGAATTGGTGTCAATCGCGGCAATGTTCCAGGCGCCATTGTCGTAGGAGAGTTCATCAAGCCCGCTCCACGCCGCCACATAGAGCCGATTGATCCCATCATTTCGACCTGCACCAAACGATAGAGTAAGTGCGACGCCGCGATTAATGACGTTTGTGGACCAAGCGGAAGATTGATACACAAATTCCGCTGTGGCAGGTCCGACCGCGTAGAGCCCGCCATTGCGAACGTTGCCAATCTTGATGTCGCCAATGTTGTTAGTTTCGCCGCCGGTGCTGGCATCGGCGTTGAATTTGCTCTTGTTCCAGCTGCTCGCCGAGTAACCGTACTCATAAATATTTCCCGAACTGTCTCCGGCGTATACTCGGTTCACTGCGTCCCCACGCCCATTGCCAACGGCGAGCTTACTCAAAGCGATCGGACCGGCGAGCCCCATATCTACTTCAATCCAGTTAGTCAGCGTGCCGCCGGTGGTTGCGGTGCTACTGCCGCCCGTCGCCTGGGTTCCGCCCGCGGGGAGTCCGCCACCAGTGGATGCGGCACCGCCCGTCGTCCGGCTGCCACCGGTCGCTGCTGAGCCACCACTGCTAGTCGCCGTCCCACCATTTGTGGCCCCTCCGATTGCTGTGGTCCCACCTGTGGCGAGCGAACCGCCTGCGTTCACAGTGCCACCTGTTGCGCGAATTCCACCGGTTCCAATTTCGGATGTGCCTCCAATGGCTGCGGTGCCACCCGCCGCTACGGATGACCCGCCCGAAGCCGTGGCGCCGCCAGTGATAAGACTCGCGCCACCGGTGGCGACTGAACTCGAGCCACCGCTCGTTACCGTGCCGCCCAAACCCATAGAACCGCCACTGCCTGTTGTGCCACCTGCGTGCGCGCCACCCGTCGCCGTTCCGCCGGATGCAATGGCACCGCCCGCGTGCGAGCCACCTGCCGCAGGTCCGCCCGCGGCGGCCGTACCACCGGTGCCGGAAACCGCACCGTCGTTGGGCAGTCCGCTCGAACACGCAATCTCCAATGTGCCGAGAACAATAACCCATCCTACTAAACTGAATTCAACCCTTTTCATCACCAGGCTCCTTGTGTACGAGTCCCCATGTTTCAATCCCCGTCGAGCTGGGCTGAACTCTTTGGCTTGCAGTTGCCTTCACCAACCTGTTTGCACACACCCTACCTTTGACGCAAGCGAAGGCAAGCATTGGCTGGATTGGGAGCTCGAGACGATAATTCATATCGCGATGCTTGCTTTACTAAGCACCGGTCGTGCCAGGTCGGGAATTGGGTTGCGGACTGTCGTCAATGGCGCCGAAAGCTGGGCCATTAGCGCCGCGTGGTCGCGCCGGACATAGCTGCGTTTCGTGGTCGCACGAGCGTTATCACTGTCCGGACGCTTCTCGTGTCCGGACAATGCCGGTCAAATTGCCGAGTCACCAGCTCTGCGTGTCCTATTAATTTGTGGCTTCGGCACGGAGACACCTGTGTCGATTGCGCCGATAGAGCTTTCTGGAGAACCCCGGCCAGCGGGCTTTGTATATTCCTGCGCTTCGCACTAACCTGCCACGTTCGGCGCTGAAATAGGGCAAATTGGTAAGCAGGCGAATTGCTGACAGGAACGCCTAGTGATTGGCGGGCGCAATTTGAACTCCTTGGTTATTGAAGCCCTTCCGACGAAAGTCGCGCATGATTTGCGTGAGACGTACAGCGTGCTTGGGCATTCACATCCATCTGGACAGGGAGATCCGAATTGGGTATCTGGGGCAGAATGGCGCTAAGCGGCGGCGGGACCGGTTCTTAGTTTATCTGACGAGGCGGTCATTGTTGTCGGATAGTGCATCTGCGCTCGACGTCTTCACACTCGCCGATTGGCGAATCTACTTGTTCGTGCGCACGACTCCCCGTGCAACCCAAATCCCAATCCTACTCAGGCCTAAGCACCGCTCCTGCGGTCAGTACTGGCCACGTTTCAGCGCGTGACGACGCACTCGCGATCCTATGGGTATTTCCAGGTAACGCTGTAACCCCATTGGCAAGAGTTCGAAAAGTACTTGGGCGCGACCGGGCCAACGACACGCCGTTGCTCGGCCGTGAAACGTCTCGACATCATGCGGAGGTCTGGATGGACGGACCGCTGCCAATGATTCGTGACCTCGAAAGCCGCAACGGTGTCTTCGTCAATGGAACCAGAGTCGAGCAGTCGAAGCTGAAGTTTCAGGATATCGTTCGACTGGGGGAATGGATCGGCGTCGTTGTTCCGTTCGATTCGCAGATTGAAGTTGCCTTCAAGAGCATAGCGCCCGGCTGGCACGGAGGGGGCCATCTTTCTGCAGCCATCGAGCCCGCACGTCGAATTGCCGCTACCGATTTGCCGGTAACGATCCAGGGTGAAACTGGTACGGGCAAGGAGGGCTTAACCCGTGCGATTCACGATTGGAGCGGTCGGAGTGGCAACTTCGTCGGCGTCAATTGTGCCACGATTCAGCCGGAACTTGCGGAGGCTACGCTATTCGGCCATCGCAAGGGTGCGTTCACCGGGGCGGACCGCGCGGCGGTTGGCTATTTCCGCGCGGCAAATGGCGGAACCTTGCTGCTCGACGAGATTGTCGAGTTACCGATGGCGGTTCAGGCAAAACTATTGCGCGCACTCGAAGAGAAGGAAGTGGTTCCGGTTGGTGAAGCCGATCCGATAAAGATCGACGTGCGTGTACTGGCAGCAACGCAGGAGCCACTGCGCCAAGCGGTCATTGAGCGCCGATTTCGCCCTGACTTGATGGCTCGTCTAGAGGGACTAACCGTAGTGTTACCACCGCTACGTGACCGTCGGGAAGACATTGCTCCACTGCTCTTGATGTTCCTGCGCGAGATAAGTGGCGGCAATCCGCCCAACGTCGATTACAAGTTCGTCGAGCAGCTTCTGCTCTATGACTGGCCCCTGAATGTTCGCGAACTGTCTCATTTGGCTCGACAACTCTTAGCGCTTCACTCAACGGAACCGAAGTTGAGGCGCTCCATGCTGCCACCCCGGCTGAGGGACGCAGGTAAGTTGGCAGAAGATCCAGGTCAGACCCCCTCACACAGCGCCACGCAGGATAAAGAAGCATTCGAAAAGCTAGTATCTGCGTTGCGCGCTAATGCGGGAAATGTCATGCGCGCAGCTGCGGCACTCGGTATCTCTCGTGCCCGAGCCTACCGGTTACTTGACGCAAGACCCGACTTCGAAGTGTCGAAGCTACGCCCAGAAGGAGAACGTCAATGACACCGGGCGTTTGCTGGATCTGCGGCAATCAGCATGCTGCTGACGAACCCTGCCAAAACGCGAGTGATGCCCGTTTGGGTACCCTACTTGAAGCTAAGTACAAGATCCGTCGTCGATCTTGGCGTAAAGAACTGCAAAGCACTGCATCAACGCGGTTACCAAGCAGCCGTCGGTTTGCCGTCCATGACCCGTCTGGACTTGAAGTTTCCCGACCAAGTGCCGCCTTGGAAACGCTTCGACGTTACCGTGCCGTCACACCAACAAAGACAAAAAACGCAGAATCAATGTCGATTCCGCGGTAAGTGTGACGCTAGGAGTTTCAAAGCACTGCATCAACGCATCAGGTTACCAATCAGTCATCGGTTTTTCGTCCGTGACCCGTCAGGACCCGAAGTTTCCCGAATAAGTGCCGCCTTGGCTCTACCGCCCCAGGCCGAGACGAACGCGACGCATTGTCACCGCGAACATCCCCGCACGCATCGGTCTGTCTATCGCCCCTGGGCTGAGCTTCTTAAGCGCACGTTCCAAATTGACATTGAGCGTTGCGACTGCGGGGGTCGATTCAAGCTGCGAGCACTAGTCATCGAAACTCACAACATCGAACGGTTGCTGCGTTATCTCGGCGAACCCCTCCAACCTCCGCCTCGCTCACCCACCAATTGCGCCTTGCGCATCGCGCTGGATTTCAACCACCATGGTCGGGTTCACCCCAGCTGCAAAAGACCCCGCTGCTCAAACGGTTAGCCCCTACTTGTATGACATAAGCGCCCGATGGCGAGCCAGAATTGTAGTCGCGTCGCGATTCAACGCACGGCTCACGATGCGCCAATTGGAACTGACGAGACTATGGGCGACGGCTCCCGGGAGAAGTGGGGTGTCATTGCCACATCGCGAAACCGTCTCGAAGTCGTTGCGAAAGCGTGGCTCTGCATCGTCATGCGGCCGTGATACGGGTCGCGGACCCAAATCACGGGCCAATACACAAGAGGAGTTTGCCGTGCGAAACTCACGACTGTCTCGTTACCCATTTCTCATGATTTCTGGTCTTGCCGGCGCGCTAAGCATCTGTGCGTGCAGTTCTTCGCGAGACGTGGCCAACTCCGACCCGTCAACGGGCACAGTGGGGCTCTCGCTACTCGTCGGCGACGCTGCGGTGAATTCGATTTCATATGACATCAGCGGCAATGGTCAACACAAGACCGGCACGATTGCCTTAGACAACAGCACGAAAATTGCGACAATCATCGGCGGACTTCCGGCTGGCAACGGTTACGTCATCACGCTCACCGCGACTGCCGCCAACGACTCGACGATCACTTGCTCAGGAGCCGCGACATTCAGCGTCGTTGCTGGCGCCACCGCATCGGTTCAAGTGCACCTCGAATGCAAGGTGCCGGCGCGCACGGGAAGTGTAAGCGTTAACGGTACTATCAACGTCTGTCCGACGCTCGATTCGCTGAGCGTCAGCCCGTCGGAAGTGATTGTCGGTAGTAGCGTTTCCCTGACTGCAGCCGCAAGTGACGAGGATCAAGGGCCGTCGCCCTTGAGCTACACTTGGACGGTGAGCGGTGGAACGTTGTCCAGCACGACGTCCACGACGCCATCGCTGACCTGCACTTCCCTGGGTGATGTAACAGTCCAAGTCGTCGTGTCGGACGGGGACTGCAGCGATACCGCATCGGCCACCGTAACTTGTTCTGCTCCACCAAAATGGCGGCACGGACGGCGCGGGGGGCAGTTCCGCGACAGGCACGGGCGGCGCGTCGAGCGGCGGGATTTCCGGCTCTGGCGGCAACCCCGGCACGGGCGGCACTTCTGCTGCGCCGAGCGCGAAACTGAGTTTCAGCATTGACCCGGGCGTTGTTCCGACGCAGGCGCTGATCAATCTTGGCACCGCCATTGGTCAGGGTTCAGGCAATGGGGCTACGCCATTTACGCTCACGGATTTGGCGGCGGATCCGAACAACACCCAAACGATTACCAGTAGCGTCAACCCATTTGGTTCGGTGGGTCACGTTCCGGATCCCGCATTCGGATTCTGCAACTACTCCGGAGCGACACCGACGCGCGTGTCGCACGTTACCGGTGCCAAGTTCGAAACGACCCTGCCAGGCACGACCGGAGCCGACCCGATGGTACCGATGGCACCGTTCTATTTTCCGCTCGTGTATAACACGACCAACACGCCCTCGGGCAACGCGTTTGGCGGCCAGCCTCCAATCATCGGCTTGTTCGATTGGCGTCCGAAGGACACCGACGAGGCGCTCGTAGCTGCCGAATCCGATGATAACGGCCAAACCTGGTTCTTCATGCAGACAGTGCTCGAACTCTTTCCGGATTACACCAACCCCATCAGCGGCGGTTACTCGTCCACAGCCACTTCCACGGGCTGTCCAGCCACGGTCACGAGCACGAATGCGTCTGCGATCGCGGCGGATGGATCTACCGCCGACGACGGCTGGGGTCACGCTGCCATCGTTCAATTGCCAGGTGTTAGCGTGAAGACGGGCCAGTACCTTTACATGCTCGATCGCAACCCGGCCAATATCGACGTAGCACCGCTGAACGTTATTAACCTCACCGGTTCGACGAACAAGTTCCCGATTTGGAATACCAACAATACTGCCGCAGGTGCCAATGACATCAAGTCTATCAGCACCGCGCTCAGTAACTCGCCAGGGACTGCAGGCACTACAAATGCCGTGATCGTCCAGCAGACGACAGGGCTCTTGAACCCCGACGGCATCATGGCGGTTTTCCCAACCGCACTGAGCGCCGCCGCAGGCTCGCCAGTTACGGTGCTCTACGTGCAGAAGATCCTCAACGGCGACAACACCGGAACGACAGCCATGCCTGCCGTACAGCAATGCGCGAAGGCGCCGTTCAGCGGCAAAACCAACCACGACATCTCGAACGTGCGCTTGGCGACGACCACGGACGGCGCCAACTTCACGGACCTAGGCGTGGTATCGGGTCTGAACGATCCGACCACCGTGGACTACAACCAGACGCGCTGGATTAGCCCGCGCGCGACGCTCATCGATATCAATGGTGACGGCAGCCTCTGGGGCTTGCTGTTCTCGGGAGGCAACTGCCTCGACGGAGACTCGGACGCCTTCCACTTCATTGGCTACGCCGAATCGACGGACATGCGTAATTGGACGGTGTATCGCGATATCAATCACCCGATCGCTTCGATCAATACGATCACGACGACTAACCAAGCCGGCGGCTCGACGGTCACCATCCCCGCGCAGCAGCCGCTCATTCCGACACAAGCCTGGTTTGCACAGCGTCTGTATGCGCCAACGGCTACGAGAATCGACGCGACTCACCTCAGCATGACGTTCGCTGGCTATGCGGTGCAAACGCCCGCCAACAACCTGCTCGCCTATCGACAGATTGGCAATGTCGTGCTGACGACCAACTTGGCACTGACAGCAGGTGTGCCCAACAACATCAACACCCACTGAGCCTTTCGCACTGCCCGAGATCCGAATCTTCGGCTCTCGGGAGCTGCCGGTGCCTACCGTTTCATTGCTGCTGCGGCACGGAATCGCGGGTTTTTCCCAACCTAGCGTTTCCGTGCGCGGAGTGGAGTGTGCAGGTTCTCCGCTGGCGGTCGTTATGGCACCCATTGGGCAAGGTAATCGCGCTACCGGTGCTTGGTGGTGTGCAGCACGACTATCGACGAGTGGCGTAGTCGTCGAGGCCAAACAGGTTGTTCATCGGTGCTCTCGTTGCTTTGTCCGTCCTGTCTAGGCCGCCGCATCGCGCAATGCGCCGCGAATTTGGCGGACCACGTTCTGCCAATCGTCCCACTGCAGCAGTTCGTCATCACGTTCCCCTTCTAGCTACGCGCGCAGTTCGGGGCTGCGACGCGTATTGCCATCGACTCGGTCTTGGGGTTCTACAAGCTGTGATGGCTACCTGGCGCATCCGCATCAATACGCGCTTGTTTTCAGCAATTTGTTCCTGACCGACCATCCAAATTGGCGCACCGTTTGACGCAGTGGCCCCTGCGTTATGGGCTGCGTCATTTTTGGTCGCCGAATTACGAGAAATAGCGGGCAATGGCCTCGTTTCCGCACGGATGGAGCTGGGAGCCAAGACAGCTCTCCGTCCAGACGGCAGCCAGTAACTCGGACAAGCATCAGCAATAGACACATTATCGTCTGCAACACTCGAACGCGACGTCGAAGTTTGGCGTTCTCGGCTTGAAGATCTGCTTCCGTCTGCGTCATTATCGATGCCGACTGCGGGCCTGAAGTCACCATGGAGCCATCCTCGAATCGTTGACTTGGGAATGTTCAGGTCGGGAAACATGCCGGGATTGCCGGTGGCGCAAATGAGCTGTCGAAATCGTGGATCGTAGACTCTTCGGCAAAACATCTGGTCAGTGTCGATCAGCATCGTGCCTCAAGGCAGGGGAACCCCGGGCACGGTCGTTGGACGACCGTCTAGCCTTGGCGATTTGCCCAATGATTTCAAGGGCAGCGAACGACCGCGCACGAAAGTCCACCATGTCTTCGTGTTCAGCACGGCACACAATATCGAGCGCCTGCAGCGATACCTCGGTGAACCTCGCGAACCTCCGAAATGCTCACCCGCACGCGCCGCGCCTCACTTCAAGTCCAAGGTGCTGCGGCGCAAGCGGCGAGTTAAACTGATGGCAACTCGAACGTTGTTTGGCTCACGTCTCGTTTAGTGCGATTGGCCTAGCGGGATCAACCTGGACCAGTCGGTTCAATCTTGCAGAACTGCGAACAACCATCCCCGTTCCTTGTGTTGCCGTCGTCGCACATCTCACCCGGGTCGAGCACACCGTTGCCGCACAGGTTGCCAATCAGGCAATTGCTCCCGCAACCGGGGCTGCTGTCGCACTGCTCGCCGAACAGGCTGTCGACTATGCCGTTTCCGCAGTAGGGCGGCCATTGGCAATTAGGACCACACGCGCGAGGAGTACCGTTGTACCAGTACGTGGCTAGGTTGACCCCGTCGTCGCATTGCTCACCATTCGCGGCCTGAACGATGCTGTCTCCGCAATACGGGGCCATCGTGCAATCAGGATTGCACCCGCCATACGCGCCCGTATTGTTTCCCGTGCCGAGATCACACGCCTCATCAGGCGTGACGATGCCGTCGCCGCATACACTCCTGCAGACACTGATGGTGTGGTCAAACCCCGCCAATGTTAGCTTATAGTTCGACTGGACTACGTGCCGCTCCGCCTGAAATAGGGCTATCTCGTACATTCCGCCAACCGTGAGACCGTAGGTCGCTGCGGCAGCCGCATTCAGGGTGACGTTGCTGTTGGCTGCCTGATGGATCCCTCCAAGATCAGCAGCGAGAGTGCCATTGATGAAGGCCCAAACGTCGTCGTCGCCCGTGAACGAGAATTGCTCACCGCCTTGATACGTAAACGGATATCGCAACTCGCTGGTGAAGGAGAAGTTGTTGCCGCCGGTGCCGGACGCCACCGGTCCGTAACTCGAGCATTGATTGGCCCATTGGCTGCACCATGGGGGCGTATTGTTTGGATTCGGATTGGGAACGTTGGATTGACAGTCAGTGGTCGAGGGAGTCGCCCCAGAACAGTAGGCCGCGGTTTGCCATCCGAGGCCGTTGAGCGGGAAGAAGCTGGTGCTGCTGAAAACGTAGGTATTGGTACCTGCTTGCTGGGTGAGGGTTAAGGTCGATGGGACCACCATATTGAGCGGGTCGTCGTGGTACCAAGAAGCAAATGTATCAACGCTGGTGATAAAGGGGTGAGCGCCGCTTCCCTGGGTTGAGGCAAAGATCGGCTTGCCATCATTTCCAAGCTGCGAGGCGATCAGGCCAGTCACCGCGCCCCCAGCGTTCGGCGTGAACGCAGGGTTCTCGAAATCCGGGTGCCCCGCGGGGTGGCCGCTCTCTGCAGGCGTACCGTTGTACATGAGATCACGGTAGAGAACCGGGATAGCGAGCGTCGTTGAAGGCGTTTGAGCGGTGTCAGTGCACGTATAACCTGTTTCCACCTGACAATCCGAGCTGCAGCCGTCGCCCGAGCGCGTGTTTCCGTCGTCACAACCTTCTTGCGGGAACTTAAAGCCGTCACCGCATACCGCTGTGCAAGTCCCGTTCGAACACTTGGGTTCGATGGTGCAGGTCGGTGAGCAACCATCGTACGGAATGAGATTTCCGTCGTCGCATTCCTCGGTGCCTTCAACGATGCCGTTGCCGCATACAGTTTTGGTACACGCCTGGCCTGCGGTGGGGCAAACCCAGCCTGACTCCAGCTGGCAGGTGCTCGAGCAGCCGTCGCCACTCACCGCGTTGCCGTCGTCACACATCTCCGCACCCGCAACGATCCCGTCACCGCATTGAGCGGCGCGGCACGCCGCCCCCACGATCGGACACTCCCAACCGGGCTCCAGCTGGCAAGTGTTCGAACAACCATCACTCGAAACGGTATTGCCGTCATCGCAGGTCTCGGTGCCTGTGATCTTCTTGTCACCGCAAACCATAGTCGAGACACAGCGCTGACCCGGGTTGGGGCACACGTAGTTCGGCTCGACCGCGGTGCAGTCCCCCGAACAGCCGTCGCCAGAGACGGTGTTGCCGTCATCGCAGACCTCGCCGGATTCGAGCAATCCGTTGCCACATACGGCTGGCTTCACGGTCGTGGCTTGTTGTGTGGCCCCGCCTGTCCCGGGGACACCGCCTGAGCCTGGTATGAAGCCAGGGATGCCCCCCGTGCCGGTATGCGTGTTCGAACTGCTGGCCCCCCCCTTTGCGGCACCTCCAGCGTCAACATTCTGGCCCGCTGAATCTACACCACTTTTGTTGCCGCAGCCGGCCAACCCCAGCCAACCTATCAGAAACGCGGGTCCAACAATACGAACCCGAGCCGATATTCCAAAACACGAAAAGTGCCAGCCCTGCGAACTATTCGACACCACGGCAACATCCTTCCGGCTGGAGATTATGTGGCGATGATTTCACTCATTCCCTTCATCCATTCCCTATGACCAACGAAGTGATCGCACCCAGAGAAAAATACTTGCCGCCGTGAGTCGAGGGGTTCGATAGGACACAATATCTGGTCAGGAAATCGTCCTCAGCTCGCAGGCATGGGAGTTGCCTCGGCGTTTGCGCGAATTGCGGTTCGGCGCGGCAATGCGGCCGATTGTATGGGCCGCGACATTATGAAGCTGGCGTACTCATTGTTGAACCTTAGGTGGTAGATATGAAGATAGCGTGCGGGTCCACCAGGGATCGGACTCCTTGGCCCACATGCCAGCAGGTACGTTACCGACTCCATCCGATCATTTAGCTTAGAGGGTGTTCCACCCGCGTCGTGGTAGCTCGGGTTGACCCGGATTTCGATCGCCTTGGAATTTCAATGGCAGCCGTCTTACCAAATCACGCTGCGGCCCTTCCGCCGAAGTTCTCCGTTGGCCGATCGCTGATTTGGAGCAGCTTTGTTGTGCTGTGTGGCAAACCTAGCAGCCGCTACTGCACGTCCCTCCGCAGCTGGGGATGCAGACGAAGCAACCTCCGTTGCACGTCCCTCCACACCCGTCGGACGTACCGCAATCGAATCCTCCACAGCTCGGGGTGCAGATGAAGCAGCCGCCATTGCACGTGCCGCCACAGCCGTCCGAGGTACCGCAGTCCAGCGGACCACAACTCGGGCTACAAATGCCGTTGCTCATGCAGGTGCCGCCACAGCCGTCCATTCCTCCACATACGACGCCTGCGCAACTCGGAACGCAAATGCAACCTATCGCGCAGGTGCTGCCACAGCCATCGTAACTGCCTTGGTGAGGGCCGAGCGCATCGAGGGCATCGAGCAGAACTCGGCGTGCTAGCACGTATAGCTCATCGACGTCGCTCATTGGCGCCACTTCGCCTCGTTCGCCTGCATCCAAGTAATCAACTCTTCGCCTTCGGCTGGACCACGCCCCGGGCTTGTGAGTAGGTCGGCAGCGATCAGGCTTGGAGCTGCATACCGGACGCCGTCGCGCTGCATAGCACCCTCGAAGATCCAGTCGTCGCCGGGCTCGACGAGCAGTACGTTCGCTCCCGCTTCTACGGGCCGCAAGGCAATTTCGAGTGCGGCATCGACTGTGTTACGAACCCAGACTGTTGCTTCACTACTTGGGGCGGCTTGCCGATTGCTCCCCCACTGGCAATTTGGAAGCCTAAGGTCCCTTGGCTTACGCAATCGGGCTGGGCTCACTACAGCCAAAGCCGTACGCCCGCGAACGGCCCGCCCAACGTCTCGCTGCCTATCCATTGGTGCTCATAACCCAAAAGAAATTCGCATTGGCCTACCATGGCTCCGAGTGTGGCTCGCACGCGCGGCGCAAACGCGGTTTGCAGATTCCCGAGCGCGCCCTCGATGGAGATCGTCAACGGCTTTGTGGGAAAAATCTCAAGACCATAGGCGACGTCCACGCCGCTCAACGTGCCTTGAGCATCGACGAGATGTTGCGCGCCGAGTGAGGTGTGAAACTGCACCGCACTGGATTGAGCAAAGCGCCAAACAAGATGCTCGCGCCCGGTTGCAAGGTTTGTGAATGCGCCCGGTTGGCGTTCCATGAAGAGCGACCAGTTGGCATCGAAGTCGATTCGAGCAGCCGTCTGCAAGCGCAGATTGAGCCCTTCGCGCCAGACCCGGTCGAAGACGTAACCACTTTCGGCCCCGAGCTGGAGCGCCCAATTGCGCTTAGGTCGCAGTTCTTTCGGTGGCTCGTTGTCTGACTGCGTGTCGATGATCATCGAGCCGTTACTCGGCCACGCGTATGGGTAGCGGGGGAATCCTGCTGAGACGGCAACGTCACGCGGTTCGAGAGCCGCCGATGGAACCAACCAAGGAGCCGCGAGAATATATAAGACAATCTCCAAGCCTGAGCCGTCGGAGTCGTTGACTGCAACGGACGAACCCGAGTTGTAACCGGTGCTGCCCGAGTTCGAACTGGAACTCGAGCTCGAAGTTGTCGGATTGCGAGCAGCGTCGCTAACACGGTCCAATTTGCCGGCGCGCGCGTTATGAGCCGTGAGTATCGACAGTGTCAATGTGACGATGGCGAGCAACCAATGAATACGTGGAGGCAAAGTAATTGCGGCATACGCAAAAGGCATGCCGATTCACGCACGGCTTGTTCTGCACCAAAACTGCCCGATTCTGCGTGTGTCAAAGAGGCGTCAGCGTAAACGAAGATTCACGCCCGTGTCCCACCCTCGCGCCGATCTCGCTTCGGCCATGCTTATTCGCTCGAACGCTCCATCAGTTAGGCCCCCGCCTCACACGGAATTTTGCGCAGACTTGGTCTTTATTTGTCATTGTCACGTTCATGTGGAGGTGTATGTTCTGTTCGCCTCCGTCGGCTTGCAGGCAAGCGGGACAAGACACCTGACTTTGGAGATTCCACATGATGGGAATTGCGAAACGAGCGTTATTTATAGCGACCACCGGACTCGTTTCGGCGGGGCTAATATCCTTTGGTTGCAGTAGCAGCAACAGCGCCACTACAGGTTCTGGCGGTAGCACGGGCATGAGTGCTTCTGGGGGCAGCGCTGGCACTCGCACGAGTACCACTGGCGGCAGCGCGAGTGCGGCAGGTGCTGCCAATAACCAGGACGCAGGCAATGCGTGTACCGGCAAGACCGATGTTGCACCAACCGGTGGTGTGATCGACGAATTTACTGCAGTCGGGGATGCTGGCACCACACCCAGCGGAATTCCGGGAGGGTATGCCACGTACTCGGACCCTCCTGGGGCGCCGCTCACGCTAACATTCGTCAATGGTACCGCTCACATAGTAGAGAATGCAGCGGGCACGGCGTCACCCCGGTATGTTGGCTTCGTTATCTACTTCAATGATTGCATCAATGCTAGTGCGTTCACCGGAATAGAGTTCACGATTAGTGGCACCATGACGGGCTGCACCCTGCAATTGTCTGCCAATTACTCGGAAAACGACAACAAGGCGAGCGACCCCGCCAAGGGCTCATGTTCGATGCCTCCCGCGCCGGACTGTTATTCTAATCAGAAAGGCGTTACTGACATCACAACTACGCAAACGTCAGTACAAGTTCCGTGGAGCGGCTTTGCTGGCGGAGTACCCACTGGCCTCACCGACAGTACGCAGCTCACTGGTATTCAGTGGCAGCTCACTATTCCGGCGGGAACCGGAACCTGCGCAGCGGATATTTCTATCTCCGATGTCAAGTTCTATAAGTAAGCGAGTGACGGACGCGGTCGGATCACATCGGAGGTAGAGCAATACCGCGGAAGGCCTTGGTCGCGCCGTTGACTTGCCCTGCTGGCATCGAGATGGGCGTGCCTAAGCCGGTGTCCACGAACACGACCAGGTTATTCGACCCGTTGGCATCTGCCGTGCCGGCGATTAGCCAAACATTCGAACCAATTACGATGCCTGCCAAGCCGCGGAATCCCGTGCTGCCAAAGGTCGCGACGAGTGTCCACGTGGACCCATTGAAGGTCCATTTCCTGAATTCCGCCACCCGCGCCGGTGGCTCGGTCGTCGGCTACGTAGAGCGTATCTGGCCCGGCTACGCTGGCGTTGAGGTCGAGCAACACGAAGCCGTAGGGGCTAGCGCCGCTCGTGGGCATACCAGTGAACGACGTGGCAGTCGTTGACGCGATGGGTAGCCCGCTTCCAACCTGGAATACGTTGGTGAACGCGCCGTTGTTCGACGAGCCGTAGAGTTGCCCGCCAACAATTTGCAATGTTCGCGCATTCGAGAGATTCGAGGTTATAGAAGTGCCTGTGGTGCCCCCAAGGAGCAAGCTTTGAACCCCGCCGCTCGAGCCGCCGTTGGCGCCGGTAAGCCAGAAGCGTGACCCGTCATTCGTCACCGCGGCACGTACATTGTTGCCACTGAATGCGTTGCTGAGCGTCGTCGTCGTGTTGACATTGCCGGCGGCATCGATACGCGCCACGACGCGATTATTGGTCGCCGAAGTGCTGCTTGCAATCTTGGTAGTGCCGACAGCGGCATCATAAGCCGCCAATGTTACGAAGTGCCCGTCGCCGGAGAGCGCGAGCATCCCGTCCGAGGTAGCCGAGCCAGAATCGGTGAAGCGCCTGTTGCTCCCGTTTGCGGCGGTCGGAAGCGGGATGACGCGCACCACATTGCCGTCGAGAGTCTGCTCTTCGACGAACACGGGGAAAGCCGCGCTCGAAAGCGCCGTCGAGCCGTCGCCGACGCGAACCACGAAGAACGTCTGCGCGATGATACAGCCACCATTGGCGCCGCAAATTGAGCCGCCATTGTCGGTGCACGCCGTGCCAGCCGGGAGTGCCGGATTCGAGGGCACGCCCGCAGTGCAGACGTCACTCGTGCACTGCCGATTGTCAACGGGCAAGTCTGTGTTGTCGATGACGGACATGACATTGCCGACGCCGTCGCACTCGTTGACGTGGCAGTCCCCGGCGGCCTGGGCAGCAATCGGAGCACCGGCAAGCTCATAGGCGATGCCGCAAGTTCCGCCGTTGCACGTGCGCGCCTGGCAAGCATTGTCGATGCCGGGGCAATCGTTCGCGCTCAGGCAGCCGACGCAGGCGCCAGCGCCGTCGCAGAAGCCGCCCAAGCTGGGGCCGCAAGCGGTGCCGCTCGGAGCCGGTGGAGTCGAGCAAGCGCCCACTGTCGCGTCACATGTACCCGCGAGATGACATACATCAGCAGCTTGGCAAATCACCGGTCCGCACGTGCCGTCGAGGGCTGCGCCCGCGGCCACACTGCATGCCTGGCAATCCGCGGCGCCGCCGCCGCACGCTGAGTCGCAACACGCGCCGTCCACACAGAACCCCGACAAGCACTGATCGTTGCCTGAGCACGCCGTGGCATTGCCATCCTTCGTCGGGAATAGTGGTGGATCGCTTGCGACCGTGGTCACACCGTTGCCCAGATTACTCAGGATGAGCCGCCCGATCTGGCGGTAGTCACTGAAATCGTCTTTCGGTTTCGCGAAGTGGTACCCCGCGAACATCATTGTCCCGCTCGTCCCATCGGCATTCAACGTCACCGAGGGGTCGTATACGCGACCCGCGTACCAGACCTGGGGTCCGTGGGTGGAATCCGTGGCGGAATCAATCGACAAGAGTGGATTCGATAGGCCTTGCAACACGGTCCAATTCAGTAGATCGGTGGATTCGGCATAGCCAATGTAGTGGAAGGCGTCGGCATCGCCGTCCGCAGCGATTCCAGCCGAGAAAAAGAGTCCATAGCGCCCATCGGTGTAACTTAGCAGTGAACCGCGAGGACCAACCCAAATAGAAGTCGTATCGGTGAGGCCAGTTAGTGCGCCGAGATCCGTGAATGCGATGCCGTCGCTCGTCGAGGCCAGTCGCAGAGTAGTGACGTAGTCGGCGTTGGTCGCGCCCGAACCCGATTTTGCAAGTAAATGACCTTGCGCGGCGACGAACCGGGCACAACTGCCATGATGCCGTCGGGGTTCAGCAGACCCGTCGTGCGCAGAGTGGCAAGCGACGGCGGGGTTTCGCTCGCCGGCAACGACGCCAAGGGATGGCGCGCCGTCGGATGCAGCATGTGCACGGTGAGACCACCAATGTCCGCGTTGCTCGGTGTTCGGTCGATCGCGTAGAGGTACAGCGTCCCGCCCACGTTCATCACGAAGGGATGGCCCTGACCGTCGTCGGTCCCGTTGTTGGGGTCCGGCACGGGATTGGGATTGAAGTCCATCACCTTTTCTTCGAATTGCCAGGTCTGCCCGCCGTCGGTGGTGCGCGCCGAGACGATGGCTTCCTCGAGATTCTTCGGCCGATAATCGAAGAGCCCTTGCATGATCTGGTTGTCGCCCACGGTGAATGGGAAATAGTAAGGCTGGAAATTGAATGTCCCAGGATTCGGAGTCGGAAAGCCGTTCGTGGGATTGGAATTCGAAGCCGGGCCTTGTCCGAGTGTCCAAGGGCCGCCAGTGATCGTGGTGCGAGTGGGTGCCGCCTGCGCTACCCAGCAAGCCATTCCAGGATTCTTGAAGGGATTGCTACATTGTCCTGTCGCTGCGTCACACGTTCCTCCAATGTGGCACGCGTCCGCGGCTGCGCAAACGACCGGATTGCCGCCCGTGCACACGCCGGCCTGGCACACGTCGGTTTGCGTGCAAGCGTTGCCGTCGTTGCAGGCTGTGCCGTCCGTGACCGTCGGATAGTTGCAAGCTCCCGTTACCGTGTCGCACAAACCAACCCCATGACATTGATCACTCTGCGCGCAAGTGACGGGATTGCTGCCGGTGCAAACGCCTGCCTGGCAAGTGTCCGCCTGCGTGCAGGCGTTGCCGTCGTTGCAAGCCGTGCCGTCGGCTAGCGGCGGATTGGAGCAAACGCCGGTGGCAGGATTACACACGCCCGCCGCGTGACACTGGTCGATCGGCGCGCATGTCGCCGGGTTGCCACCCGTGCACACGCCCGCTTGACAACTGTCGGTGCCAGTACACGAATTGCCGTCGCTGCAGCCTGTGCCATCGGCAACGGGTGAGTGACTGCAACCGGTCGTTGCATTGCACGTGTCTGCCGTGCAGGCATTGCCGTCATCGCAGGAGATCCCGCAGCCGCCGCAATTGGCTGGGCTATCCAGTCGCTGTTCGCAGCCGTTGGCCGCATTTCCGTCGCAATCCGCAAAGCCCGCCGCACAACCCACAGTAATGATGAGGTGCGGCGCCTTGGTGGATTCGCGCGACCCGAGCGCCAGCAAAACGGTGCTGCCGAGCGCATCCGAATGTAAGAACCAACCGAGATTCTGAGTGCTGCCGTTCAGGAAACCGCGAACGTCGCTACTAACGTCGAAACTCAACTTGCCCGTTTGGCCCGTAGCAATGGGGGCCGTGGCCGTGGCCGGCGTGGCCCACGGATTGGGTCCCGGCGAACCGATTTTCCAGGCATCGCTCCCGGTGCAATCGGCTTTGGCGTTTCCTGTATTTGTATCTGCGGCACAATTGAAGGTGGCTCCAAGCTCATTCCAAGCGTGCGTCATGCGGAACGCACCAACGGTGCTGCCTGTTTTGATCGGCAGGGTCAGTGCGGCGTCGATCGTCATCTCCAAACGTGCCGAGGTGACCGTTGCGCCCGCGGGTACAAGGGCGGTCAGCGCCGTTTGATCGAACTTGATCAAAGCCTGGTTTACAACTAGCGTCTTCTGCGAACCAAAATTTTGATTCGGAAGCAAAGCAGATACGTACGTGTCGGCCGAGGACGAGAGCTGAATCGGTCCCGGGCTTATTGCCTGCCGGACACCCTGCACCGAAAGTGAGTCGTCGTTGCGCCCGCCGCAAGCGGCGGCGAGCATCGCGAGACACAGTGGCATGAATTGGGAAAGCGTGCGTATTCGTTGTGAACAGTTAATCATCGATTGATCCCGGCTGATAACCGGCGCGCATCATGCACGGGCCCGCCTAGTTCCCAAGCAACATTCAGGTGTCAGTCTTTGTACAATACCGACGAACACTCGTGGCCTTTGAACCCCAGGGCGCGCGACTGTAACCTAGTGCCAGGCAGTGGTGTCACGGTTGCGATTCACGCACTTGGTGCTGGCCCGAGCAGTGATTCTAAGTTGGCGGTCGATGCTGAGCCCGGGTGGCATCGCTTTTCTCAGTAATATTGCCCCCCTGTTGGGCTTGGGATAAACACCTTCGTTCCAAGTAGGTTCGAGGAGTTGTCATCGACCTGGACACACACTCCGAATGCGTAGGTTTGCGCTCCCGTCGGATCGCTGTCGAGGCGAATCGTGCCGACGGTGGGTGCCGCAGCGGTGGGATCGTTAGTACTATTGAGGTTTGCTTGTGGGCAGGCTGAATTGTTCGTGTAGCAGACATTGTAAGAGGCAGGGATCCCGCTCAACGGAACCCTGATTTCCAAGTGAAGATCAAAGCCAAGGTCCAAAGTAGTCTGAAGATCCAAACCGTAGACGTCGCAGCAGTTGAGGACTGCGTTCGGTTGATAATAAGTCACCTGCGGCGAAAGTTCTCTGCCTTGATACTGGAGTTTGGTGTTGCTGCCCGCGCAGTAGCCTGAAAGTGGGAGCCCACCAACTCCCCAACTCGATACGACGCTCGAGGTCCCGCCCGCGCCCGCCGTGTGTGCGCCCCCGATTGCACCGATCGCGCCCGTGCCTCCGGCTGCACCCACCGCAATCGCTCCCCCGGTAGCAATAATCGGACGTGAGCCCCCTGCACCAACGGTAAGCGCGCCGCCGATCGCACCCATCGCGCGGGCGCCCCCGCTCATCAACATCGCCGCGCCGCCGGTACTGGCCGCGCCTCCCGTAGCGACCGCGTCCATTCCGCCAGAGGCCTCGATCGAACTGCCACCCCCGGCGTCGAGCTCTATTCTCACCTTGGCGCCGCACGCACCGGTTGTCGCAGCAAAAGCAATCCCAATAACCTTAGCAGAGATCACCCGCCGCATCGTTCTTACGCGTGTATTCGCTAACGACATAATGAAGTAAAGTCTACGCTCGAGCGCACTTTTTCGCAAAGCATTAGCTAGCGTTAGCCAACATTGCGATCTGACTTCAACTTCCGGCAACACGCCCACTCTGCCGATTACACTGTTAACGGGTTACTTGATCTTCGGTCGGCAGTGTGTGACCTACTGGTAGGCAAACCGCCTTTCATGCAGCGCGCCTCTACCCGCGACAACCAATGCACAAAACCGGTATAACTGTGCCAATTGGCACAGCATGCCGGGTGGGACCGGGCAAGATAACTAGTATTTTCAATAACTTGGCTGCTACGGCCAGAACGTGGGGATTTGGCCTGACTCCTGCAGTTGCTGGCCGCGAGCTGAATTCGTGCCCGCGTTGCGCAAAGGTTTAGTCGCAGCGAGACCAGTGACCGCCCCCGGTACCCACCTTCAATCCACGAAACCCATACGGTGACAACTATGACGCTTTGCCACACTTTTGCAGGTTCAAGAATTGCGCGCACGACTTCATGTGGTCCGCTTTCAATGCTGATATCCCTAGTTGGTATTTCCATTGTTGGTTGTGGCGGCACGCCTAAGTTGCAAACCGGCCAAGTCGTGGGGCAAGACGAGTTCCAATCGCGTCCCGCCAATGCTTCCAGTACAAATGGCAATAGCTTCGCGGCCGGTACCAACGCTGCCGTGCCAGCGGCAGGCGCGGATCAAAGCGCGTCAACCACCACTACGACCCCAACGCGCACCGTTGAAGAAACCGACTTGTACCGGCTCGAGGGTGATCGGCTTTACTATCTCAATTCCTATCGCGGCCTGATGGTGTTCGATGTAAGCAACGTCGATGCCCCGAAGTTGCTCGGGCGCTCGCCGATTTACGGTGATCCAATCGAGATGGTCGTGCGAAATGGCGTCGCCAGCGTCGTAGTTTCCGATTGGTACGGCACCACCGATGGTGGAACCCCCTTCCACGGCTCGATCGTGCGCGGGATCGACGCAACCAATCCGACTCAAATGAAGATACTGGGCGAGGCCATCCTGGGAGGCTGGGTGCGCGATACGCGCGTCGTCGGAGACGTGCTCTACGCTGTCACCGAGCAATATTCGTATGATCCGGTCTATGCGATGGGTGGCGCTTCGAATGACGGCGTTGGCGTGTCGGGTGTAGGAGTGAACACGAGCAACGGCGCTTCGGTTGCCGTAACGAGCGTCAATTTTGCCGGCGGTACCATCAAACAGGTCGACCGCTACGAAGTTCCAGGCCAGGGCGGTGTATTCAATGTCACGCCCGTATCGATCATGCTCGCGTCGAACGAGCAAGCCGCCGACCCAAATGGATATTTGACCAACACGGGTCGGACCTTGCTCAAATACCTGGATATTAGCGATCCGGCTGGCGACATCAAGGAGCGCGGCACATCCATCGTAAGTGGCACCATTCAGGGCTGGGGTGCTGACAATGGTCGCTGGAATATCGACTTTGCAGACGGCAAGACCGCCCGCGCGATTGCCTGCGCGGGGCAGTACTGCGGCTCTTCAGGCGGGGGTTTAGTGCTGAGCATCGTCGATTTCACGAATCCGGATGCGCCCGTGACGCAGTCGAGCTTGAACATCCCGTCGTCGTCTTGGAGCCCGACTGCCCGCTTCGACACCGGGCGCATGTACCTCTCGCCTAGTGATTCCGGCTGTTACT
The DNA here is from genome assembly GCA_963819085.1 of uncultured delta proteobacterium. GTDB lineage: Bacteria > Myxococcota_A > Polyangia > Polyangiales > Polyangiaceae > FEN-1139. Next base: position 215,830 of record CAWFUX010000045.1, on the reverse strand, counting down.
ACACCGGTACGACAGGGCAGTCTTCGACACCCGTGCAGATCTTCGACACGAGCGACCCGACGGCGCCGCGCGTGGCCGGTTCAGTTGACATTAGCGGGCAAGTTTGGCTGTTCATGCCTTCTGGCAATCGGCTCTTTGCGCTTGGCAATGACTGCACGACCAGTGCAAACGGCTCTTACGGCAGCAGTGTATCACTGGGCTATCTCGATGTTTCCGACCCGAGCGCCCCCGGGCTCATCGGCACCGCCACTTTTGGAAACGGTTGGGCTTGGACTCCAGCTGCCGGCACGTTCAAGGCATTTACCAAGGACGACACGCAGGGCCTGGTGGTCCTCCCGTTCAGCGGCTGGGACTCGACTAGCTATCAGTATAACAACGGCCTGCAGCTGATCGAATTCACGCCGACTAGCATCGCAACTTCTGGTACCGCCAAGAGTCGAGGCTGGGTCGAGCGCGGTATTTTCGTCAAGAACCGCCTGGTTTCGCTCAGCGACCTTTCATTGTCCGTTGTTGATTACTCGAATCACGCTCAGCCGAGCGTAGTTGCCGAACTGACGCTGGCGCGCAATGTGGTCAACATAAAGCCGCAGGGCGATACCGTCGCCGAATTATCGAGCGACTTTTGGGATAATGACCAGCAGCACTCGACCTTGCGAGTGTTGCCTACGGCGCAGGCTGAAGACAATGTCTCGGGTGCGGCGCTCGCCGAAATTGAAATCGACGGCTATAACTCGAGCGTCTATCACAACGGCAACCTCTCGTACGTGGTTAGCAATATCCAGCACGAAGTGGCGTGTACCGGCAACGAGCCGACCTCCCCCAAGGCAGACGGCACTAGCGTCTGCTACAACTGGACCCAGGAAATCCAAGTCGTCGATCGCAGCAACGGTACAGCCGTCAAGCGCGGTAAAGTCGATATGCCCGACGCGGCCGGGTACTGGTACGGCGGTTGGGGCTGGTATGGCTGCTATGCGTCGAATTGGTACTATGGGGCGGACGTAGTGCAGGTGGAAGGTGATGCGCTCGTATTCCGACGATGGTTGCCTCAGTACGCCAATGGGGCTTACGTTGATTCACTCACTGGCCTTTACGTCGTCGATCTTTCGAACCCGGACCAGCCGACACTTGCGTCCACGATGATCACGAACGATTTGACGGGTTGGTGGGGTAACATGCGCGCCGTTCAGGACAAGCTGTACGCAGGGCACTATGAGTGGGTCCAGCAACCGCGCTATGATGGGAACAACTATGATCCCGGCTACGTCCGGTATTACCTCGACCAGATTGATCTCTCGGATCGCGCGCATCCGCGAGTGGCCGCCAAGATTAACGTACCGGGGATCTTGGTCGGTGCTGATGAGAATGATCCGACCATCATCTACACGATGGACTACCAGTGGTACAGCAACAGCGTCAACAATACGTTCGACGTGTTAAAGCTCCAGGGCGACCACGCCTATCTGCAAGGGTGGGTAAATATTCCAGGTTGGGTCGGCAATACCATCGTGCAGGGCAGTACGGCTTACTTCTCCGTTCAAGGACCGTTTGATAGCGTCAGCGGTTCTTCCCCAATGTCGCTTTATCAATTGGATCTCTCCAATCCAAGTGCCCCAAGAGTGCTCCCATCGCAGGCCACACAAGGCTGGGGCTGGTTGCTCGGTGTCCAGGGCGATCGCGCGTTCGTGACCTCAGGCTGGGGCACGGCCGGCATCGATGTGTTCCGTCTGCAAGCGGGGCAGGCTCCCGTTTACGATCAATTCATCCGCGTTCGCGGCTGGTGGACGAATTCCTTGGCACGCCAAGGCAATCAGTTGTTCCTGGCCAGCGGCTATTGGGGCACGCAGGTAGTAAACCTGTAGCTCGTGCTTAGCCCTCCCCACACGACTCGCCCTGCGCTTCCGTGCCGTCAAGCCATTGAAGACGTTTGGGGAGGTGCGCGAGCCTGCAAGACAATCCTACCCGTCGCTTGACCGTTGGCGGCAAGCCTATTGGGCCGTTACGTCTGCCGTCGTGAAATTAATGCTTCCACTGCCGCCACCCACTTCTATAATTACCTTGGCCTCTAGCATGCTCCCAAGTGTCATACCTGCGGCCTTCCATGCATTGAAGTGTTCGGTAATGGATATTTGCTCCGCATTGGCGAGCCTTCTGCCGAATGCTGTAATATTGCGCCCAGCTCGTGACTGAGGAGCCGCATCTGCTGCCACCAGTTCCGGTTGTGTTGCGCAACCACAGGTTGTATGTGCCCCCATCGATCGCAGCTGTGCCCTTATTGGTATCATTACCTGGATTGACTGGCATCGTGTTGTACGAGTCATCGACGATGTAGTATTCAACGCATGGGCTTGTTGACCACCCGTAGATTCCTATATACGAGTAGCCGCCAGCGGCTTCCGGTCTTTTTGTAGGCGAATTGCGCCGTGATCGTTCCGAATTGATCGTAGGTCTTGCCGCTGTTGCCCCATTCGAGGCCCATACGAGCCAAAAAGTCCCCCGAATTGTTCCAGGACGCACTGAATGCCGGCGTGCTATAGGTTGTAATGTTTCCGCCATTTCCATTTGCCCAGAGTGACCAGGCGACACTCCCCGCGCCGCCCTGAGTGTTCCCGGTGTGCACGGTGCCGCCGGTAGGCATGGTGCCCGAGCAGGTAACGGTTGATGTGCCGCCGCCCGTTGCTGGTGAGGTGCCCGTCGCTGCTCCACCAGTGATCGCTTGGCCACCGAGTGCTGCGCCGCCGTTCGCGGTGTTACCCGAGCCGCCCATGCTGGTGGTGCTTTCACCCGAGCCCCCGCTGCCACCAGTGCCGCCGTTGGGCAGGGGAGGCGCTTCCGCGCAGCTGCAAACTATTACACACACAAGACCTAGCACCGATGTTTGCTGCAACTTCTTTCGCACAGTTGTCTCCTAAGGCGTCCCCCCTATTCCCGCGAGTTGGTACGTTGATCACACCGGGCAATAACTAACAACCCCGCTGTTGCGGAGTGACGCCTTTTGTTCGAATCTGGTACGACTTTGTCCGCTGGAGCGGCCCCGCAACCGACCGCACGCCGCACTTTAAGGAACGACTTTGCTCGACGCACGCATCAACGCTCCGAGCGCGGCTGGCTTCTTGCCTGTTAGATGCCCCACAATATTCAACGAGCTACGTTCGAGGGTCTTCTTGGTTTTCAGATGGTTCAAGTACCGTAGAATCTCTTTCTTGCGTGACGCAGTTAGAGCTTCGAATGCGGCTCGAGCGCCCTTGTCGTTCTCGAGCGCAATCTTGAACAGACTTGGCATGCGTTCAACGCGTGGTTTCGGGTCGAAATCAATGGTGAGCGTTAGGCGGTCCCCCACTTGCTTGTTTGCGGTCTTGCGCATGGGTGTATTCAGATAAAGGCGCCAATCGCCCTGATAGCGGACGAGCGTTTGCTTGTAGCTTTTGCCCTTTAGGCCTACCGTGATCGGAATTGGCCCCTTGTCTCGCCCAGCGGTGATAAATATCTTCTTCAAATGCCGTTTCGGCACGAGAACGTAAGGGTTGATGCCCAATATTGCGATGGTCGCAGTGAACAACGGCATGGCCCGCAGTATAATCGCAAAGCCACGAATGGGTACTGTTCAATCATGCTAACTTAGATCAGAATAAGGATTATCACAGCTAGGAGCACGATGATCAACGCTGTCGCGCTGATGACTATCACGTCGCCGCCTCTGTATTTCTTCGCATCCGGAGATGCCGACTCGTGTGCTGCGTAACGCTGGTCCTCCGAATGCGTGCCGAGTGACACCCCCCTCGGAGGGCTGGCCCGCACCGCGATTTGGGAAGGTTGTTCCGGGTTGTTGAGAACTGAGTCAGTAACAGCACGCGCCGCGGAGGCAACGAACATGATCAGCAGAGTCAGAATAGCAATGATTTTCGTTTGCATGCTCTCACTCTTGCGGGCGTACGCGGAGATATCCCCCGCGCGCAGGCGATGGTCGTCGCTGCCGAGCGCGGCCTCAATCGACTGCGGAGTGGACGGATTACCCCAGAACTGCATCACGGCAGCTAACGCAGCAGCGCCGCAATCATTGCTCGTATCTTGAGCAACCCGCGGAAAACTGGGGACCAACCACCAGTTGCCCGTATGTACGGCCGCGACCGGATCAATGCTCCGCGAAGTTCCCCGGTACGATGCACATCCAAGGCTCATAATCGCAAAGACCACGCGTGCGAGAAAACCGAGACGCCGCACTCGTTTAGCGGGTGGATTCGAAGTCAGGACAACGAGTGAACCCAACGAAGGCCGGGCGCGCGAAATTGCAGACATGTTCGGAGCCCCGCAAGGCCCATGCCAAACAGCCCCGCGAAGGTTTGGGGCTGAACGCACTTCCGACAGCTGCAAACACGGATACGGTCATTCCACCGAACAGAAATCGCAAGATCATTTCCAGCATAACGTAGGAGTATTTCGCGAGTTAGACTTTGCTCCCACGGCGTGAAAGCCCGCAGATACAGGATGACGCCCGGTGGGCACAACAGGTGACTCAAGGCAACTGCTGTGCCGCGATCGTTATAATTTAGGGCGCGGGCTAACAACGCATCTTGTGACTATTTGCCTCATTGCCACGCCGGCCAGCAGCTGCTTATGACTGCCAAGGCCGTTGCAAGCAAGTGGCACCAATCCTGCAGCCACTCCGACTGCAGAAATTTGGATAGACCCACGTTAGGAGGATACGAGCCATGTTGAGAAGCCTAAGAAATCTCGAGCACTACACGGTGACCGCCACTGACGGCGACGTTGGAAAGGTAGTCAATTTTCTCATCGACGATGAACGTTGGTCAGTTCGCTATCTCGTTGTGGATACTGGAGCGTTTCTTAACCGGCACGAGGTACTCATTTCACCAATCTCATTCTCTGAAGTGGAGTGGCCGACGGAAAATTTCCACTTGGCCTTGACAAAGGAGAAAGTCAAAAACAGCCCGAGTGTTGACACGGCAAAGCCAGTCTCTCGTCAACAGGAGGAAGAGTTCAACAATTACTACGCGTACCCTCATTACTGGACCTATCCTGATGCTTGGACTGCAGGGGCGTCAAGCGTGCTTGCGGCTGAAGCATGGACCGAACCCGAGCCGCCGCCGTCGAATCCCGAACCGCCGAGGGAGACCCACCTGCGCAGCGCCAAAGAGATTCGAGGATACAATATCCAGGCGACAGACGATTCCATTGGGCACGTAGACGACTTCATCGTCGAAGACATTGACTGGGACATTCGATATTTTGTGATTGATACCAGCAATTGGTGGTTCGGCAAAAAAGTGTTGGTGGCGCCGCAATGGGCGCAGCAGGTCAGTTGGGAGGACCGAAACGTCCAAATCGGGCTCTCTCGCCAGGCAATCAAGGAAAGTCCCGAGTGGGATTCGACGATTAATATCAATCGTGAATACGAGGCACGGCTTTACGAGCACTACAGGCAACCGGGATATTGGGACGTGGGTTCTCGGCGGCGAAGACCTTCGCAGCCGTCCGAGAGTGACTACCGCTGAATGGAGTCCGGAGTTCCCAGGTTCGATCCACGAGGCTCGCCGAGCGCCGGCCAGGATCTGCCCGAGGCACATAATTGGGCTTGGAACAGATCGGTCCCACCGAGCGACTCTGCCACGCCACACTAGTGCCGCCATTGCGCCGAAGTGATGTGACATTTGGCCCCTTCGCGAGTTTCTAGTGCATCGCTTTCAGAGGAATCGAAGTTCGGTAAGAGAGGAACGATGGCGTAAATTGGGCCAATTGCAAAGGGCATGGTCGTTGCTTCAACGACCCCTCAAAGGAGCAGTCATGCCGAACACATTCGAAAAAGCAGCCTCAAAAACCATGGGAGCCGTAAAGGTGGTAAAGGCCACGTTCAAGGGCCTCGACGGTGTCTTTAAGAAACTGATGGAGGAGCACGGCGAGGTGTCGGCCCTCATCATGCGCGTAAGCGCTAGCTCTGATTCATCGGTGCGGGCGGATTCTTTACCCCACCATACGTAGGGAACTACTCGATCATGAGCGCGGCGAACTCTCGACGGTCTATCCGGAACTTGGTCAGTACCCGCAGACTAGTAGTATGGCCGCTCGGCATGCGGCCGAGGCCGGGGAACTCGAGTCAGCAATTAAGTCGCTCGATGCACTCGCGTATTCCGACGCCAGGTGGGCATCGGACTTCGAAAGACTCGCGGGGCTCGTCAGGAAGCACGTCGAAGAAGAAGAGAGTGTAATCTTCCCGATGGCACAAGAAACCCTAGGTGACGATCGATCAAAAGCGCTCAAGGTCAGCTACGAAGCAACCAAGGGTTCGCGCGCACACATCTAGTGGGCTGCGGCAAAAGGCTGCGCGGGCCGGAAATACCCAGTTAGTGCCTCCGAATTACCGTGGTTAGATTGGAAAGAACCTCGAGCAGTTCGTTCGGCTCGACGGGTTTCGGCAAATGCATACTAAAGCCGGAGATAAGCGCCCTTGTCCGCTCCTCTGCCCGCGCATACGCCGTCAGCGCAATGGCTGGCGTCGTCCCGCCTTTGCCGGGAGGCAGCCCGCGCAATCTTCTGATGAGGGCGTACCCGTCTTCATCAGGCATCCCAATGTCGGAAACGATGATGTCGGGACGAGCGTCCGAGACAACCCGCATCGCCTCGTCAACCGAGCCCGCTGTCGAAACCCTAACTTTACAGCTGCTAAGAAGCACCGCCACCAACTCGCGTGCGTCCTCCTCATCATCCACGACGAGGACGTGCACGTTTTCAAGCTCGGGATGGCTCGCGATCTTAGAACCCCCGTCATGCGAGACTACCGCGAGGAATTCATTCTTCGCTTGGCTTGCCGCCTCGGCGCAGAGTGAACTCGCAAGTACCAACTCGGCCCGCTTTCTGCTTTCCAGTAAATCCTGTAGCTCCGCTTCGCGCTCCCGAAGATTGCGTTCAAGCTCCTTGCGGCGTAGCAGTTCGAGTTCAAGGGCTCTCGCTCGCTGTTGGAGAATGCTGACGGTGAGCAGCCCGGCGTCTCCAGAGTCAATTCGCGGTAAGTTCTCGGTAGGGAAAGTGTGCGAATGGATCCCACAAATCTGCCGATGATCGCTTGAATCATCCGCTGACGGAAAATTGTCTAAGCTGTATCCGCACAACAATGAGAACGACTCAAGCTTCGCCAGTTCGTTCCAAAACCTTTCCAGACGAATCGCCGTCTGGCGTTTCCCTTCTTTCCAAAGCAAATCGACGATTTCGCCAAAGACGCGAACCGGACGCTCGTCGTGGAGCCTCCGCAATTTTTCGATCAATCCGCCAACGTAAGTCTTGAGCCTCGCCCAATCGATATCGTTCTCGTTCGAGATCAGACTGAGGGTGTCCTCAGCGTCCAGCAGCGTGAGTTGCCCGCGTACCAGCGCGCGCGTCGTATTGATTGAGTTTGCCTCCAGGCGCTCGGTGAAAGCCCGCAGATGAGACTTCGTCGCGATGATGACGACGGGATCTCCTGAACCAAGGCCTCCCGCGGCGTATTCGCAGACGGTCTGGCAGAGGAAGTCTTCACCATCGTAAAACTGCACAATGTGAGCGCCAGCTTTGATTCGAGCAATAAAGCCGTCACCGACGGTGCGCAACTGACGGTGGTCAACATTAGCCTCTTTTTGCCTCAGTTGAGCATCCTCGACAAACACAGATGCGCTCGAGGTCATGAGCCCTCCCGACATTGGTGATCGACAATCGGTGACCGTGTCAAAGTCGCTAGCGTGAGGCAAAGTGCCTCGCATTCACATAAGCCGAAATAGGCAAGATCTAGGGTCATTATCGAATCCGGGCGAATTACGTGAACCAATTTGCAACTATCGCGCCAGTCCGCGAGTCTATATGCAACTGCGTTACCCAACGTACTCGTCGGTGCACACTGCTCACCCCGATACGTTTGTACTCCGATATGAATGGTCGCGTTCGACAGACCCTCTTCTGGCAAATTCTTGGATCGCCTTCTCGGAAAAGGCAGGTATGTCGCTGGGCCTACGGCTCGTTATCAACCCAGCATCTGCCACGACTTCCTCATCGACCCAATGGGCACCCGCATTCTTCAAGTCTGTTTTCAGTGACGGCCACGAAGTGACCATTTTACCGCGGACAACGTCTGCTTCGACCAACGTCCAAGGGGCGTGGCAGATCGCGGCAATTGGTTTGTCGTTTAGTGCAAACGCCCTGACGAACTCCACGGCTTCCGGGATAAGCCGGAGCGAGTCCGGATTCAGTGCTCCACCGGGCAGTAGCAGGCCATCGAACTGGGCGGCACTTGCCTTTGCGAGCTCGAGATCGACTGCTACCCGGTCGGCCTTTTCGTGGTGCCTGAACCCTTGAATCTCGCCGGGCTTGGGCGCCACGACAATCGTGTGAGCTCCTTCTCGCTCCAGTGCCCGACGCGGTTCGATAAGCTCGACTTGCTCGAAACCATCAGTTGCCAGGATCGCAATTGTCTTGCCTACTAGGCGTCCCTGAGACCTCTCATAGTGTTGCATGTTGCATCCTTTCGTTACTCGGAAACCCTGCGTTTCATCAGGTGCAGGACACCGACGGCTTGCCCAAACCCCGTCCACCACGGCGACGGGCGACAGGGCCAAGCCCATCACCCGTTCCAGATATTGATCACCGTGTGTGCCCGGTTGCTTCGTTCCCTCCGTGTCCTAGTTGCCGATCCCCTTTGTTCCACCCAGCCCGATACTGCCGCCCAGTCCGATACTGCCACCGACCCCGGCAGAGCCCCCGACCCCAAACTGAGTCGGTTCTGCCGCGTTTGGGTGGGTTGACACGAGCGACGGGGTCGCAGAGCTCATTTCATTTGAACTCATAGGTGCGTCATTTCTTTCCGGTGTTGGCCCAGCATGTTGCGTATCAGGGGGCATTCTTGACGGTTCCGCCCCGGTATAGGGCTCCCCACCGACTCCTGCGCTTTCGACGGCCGGGTCCTTGGACCTTTGCATATTTCCGCCACACGCGCCGAGAGTGAGTATCATCAAAAACATTGTCAATCGTGTCTGGATCATTGCATCGCTCCTTGAATTTGCTCAGGATATTCGACTCGACTTGTTCTGCGCGACGCCGCGCGGCATCCTCGCGGGCAATCGCTAGCGCAAGTTCGGCATCGTTGTAGGCGCGTAGCGTCATGTAATCAGCACGCTGGTTGTCGCCGTGTTGCATCATGTCGCGCGCTTGAGTGATCTGTTCATCGGCCAGCTTGAGTTGCAATGCCGCCTGCGGCACGCGCTCGGCCCCAGCTTCTTTTGCGCCTCGCGCAGCAGCAACGGCGCTCGCCAAGTGATCACTGGGTGGTGGGTAGCTGACACAAGAGGTAGCCAGCACCGCTAGGGCATACGTTATTATTCTCATGTTCATATCAGTCCCGCTTGCCCCGTGCGAGTTTCGTGCCATCCAGGAGACACTCTGACGTAAGGACGTGAGTCAAGGGTTGCTCCGTTTTGAGGCAGCAACGACATGCGCCGGCTAAACGAGAAGCGTGGCAAAAGCGCACCACGCGGCGCAAGAGCCACGGTCAATTGGGCATACGAACGCGGTGCGCTTGGCTTACTCGCGAATCTTTTCATTCCAGAAAAGACCACGCGTCACTGGTATTTGATCGGAAACGATCGAATGACACTAATGCCGCAAGTGGCCCCATTGATGACGGGAATCACTGTGGCGGGATCGATATTCTGAAGGACGTCGCGAGCAGAGCGTCCGCTTGGGCACTGTCCATTTTTGCAACATCGGCACGGAAAAGACTCTGGCACGCTCGATGCTTTCGACATCGCATTCACCAACTCACCATGGAGAAAAAAAGGCATGACTCAACCGCACCGCAAAGGCCCCACCGACGAACCGGAAGACGAAGACGTCAGCGAGGACACCGAAGACACTGGCGAAGATGAAGACACCGGCGAAGATGAAGACATCAGTGACATGGATGAGGACACAGATGAAGACCTGGGTGAAGACCTTGGCGAAGACGTCGGCGAAGACATCAGTTCGGTTCGAGGGTTACGACGACGTGATCCTTCTGCTCAAGGCGAAACCACGGACCCCGACGTGAATCGCGAGGAAAACGAAGGCGGAAGGCCGGCCCCCCGCGCGGGACATTAGCTGCGTCGCAAGGGTTTATCGCACCAGAATGAGCCGCTGTCGCGGGCGGCTCACTTAGTTCGATGTATCGCACCCAGCAATGTCAGCTTCAACTTGAATTTGCCCCCCAGCCTTCCCCAAACCGTGATTGATCAATTCGTAACTTCGAACAATCAACAGGTAAGGAAGTCACTCGAGAAAATTGGCCGTACGCCGATACCTACGATTGGCTTCTTCATCGGATGGCTATTTTGAGACTAGACACGGATTCGTGCGCGGTATGCTGCCCTCAACCCGTTGGATAGTCGGATGAGGCGGCGAGGCTACGCAAGGCTTGCGGTCGCGGCGACTAGGTCACAAGTTGTAGGCTGAGGTTGCTGTGCGAAAGTTGGACGATCCGCTAGTCAGACACCCAGAGCCCATCAAAAGACGCGACGCGACTGGGCACTTAGATCCGAAGTACGAACGGGAACTACTGGCAGAGTCACGTGAGAACCAATCCAACGACGGGAGCGCGGATGCATTTATCCACAGGCCGCGCACCAGCGAACCGCTGGGCGAAGAGTTGGGCGAAGCATTCATCGAATCCGCAACGACTGGTGAAGACGCGGAGGTCGACCGGGCAAACCAAGTGGTACCCGAAGAGAATGGCGGCCCCTTCGTGCAATCGAATGGGTCTGAGGAATTTGCCGCAGGCACGGATGCGTCGAACATCACGGAAGCGACACGAGAGCCATTCCCGAAAACGTCCAAAGCCGACTCTTAGCAGCCGTTGCCAGTAGCAGCCCCTAGCATTCCCCGAACGGGGCTCATCGGGCAATCAATCGTAGCGCTCGATGTGAATCAATTTCGGTCCCATACCCAACTCTTCGCGAAGGATACGTTCGTGCGTCGTCGACCATGCGAAACAGGCCGCATACGTAGATATCGCAGTCTGGTCCGCCTAGTTCGAGCAGGGATTGCCGCAAGTGCGTTTGAACATATCCTCGCTTACCGCTCCAATTGGAGTTGGCCCGGGAGAGAGTTGGGCAAAATGCAAATGTCGGCATTGCCCGTTCTAGCCACTCGAATTCCTCGCGATACAGAATGTCGGGTTGGTCGCGCACGCCCAGCAGCAGTGTGATTGGTTGCGACGCGCCACTCGCGGACGACCGGAGCATCGAGCGAAACGGGGCAACTCCGGTACCGGTCGCGACCATTAGGACCGGACGTAGAATGGGCGCCAAGACAAACGTTCCGTGCGGACCTGACATGCCGAATGACTGTCCGAGTTCCGCAGAATGAAGCCCAGTGCTTGCCGGTCCGTCCGTCACTCGGGTAACCGCCAAATCGATACGTCCCTCCGCGTTAGGTGCTGAGGCTATTGAATAGGCGCGCTTTAGAGGCTTTCCGAGCTCAGTGTGAACATGTGGGAAAAAGAGGTTGATCCATTGGCCCGGTTTGAACGTGAAATCACTGTCCGCAGCGAAAGTCAATTCTCGAACATTGGGAGACAGCATTCTCGCATCGACAAGCGTGACTTCTCGCATCTATCGAACATATAGTGAGCTCGCTATCACTCGTACAGCCGTGCTGTGGTTGCAACCGCACGACGGATCGCCGAAGGAGTGCGGTCATTCGCCTTTCATAAACTTCGGCGTCAGGGTGTCGCGGCCTTTTCCGTGCCGCTGTGCCAGAAAATTGCCCGAGAACGGGTGGCCTCGATGCTTATGCCACCCGTTCCGAGTCTCGTGGTTATGCGAGTTGAGCCACTAGAACCCAACGTCGGTGAACGTGGTGTTGTGAGCGAACTGGAGGGTCAACCCAGTTGGCGCACCGACACCGGTAAGCCGCCAAGCGTGATCGGTTGGCGGAGGATCATAGTGACCGTTGCCATTGAAATCCGCGTAGAAATCGATTTGGTAATTCGTTAGATCTTCGATGACCATCGGAACCGTCACGCTAAAGTCGGCGGCTGGGACCGAAGTCAACACATAGCGCCCGACGACTTGCCCGGTACTCGCGATGATTACCCGGAGTTCGAATAATTGCCCGAGGTGAGGCGTCATTGCCGTGGCCTGGAGAGTGAAATCAGTTCCGAGTGGTGTAATCGTCGGCATGCTGATATCCGTGAAATTCGTATTGTGTGCAAAGGCGATAATTTGGTCACCGGGTGTGGGAATCATGACTGACCATGCGTGATCGACAGGCGGCGGCTCGTACAAGCGATCGCCGCTCAAGTCGGCGAAGAAGTCGAGGCGGTAGCTGCCGTTGACGATCGACGACGGCATGACATAGTTGTAGGTTACTGCTGGCAACGTATCGAGAATTCCCATGAACGCCAATTGATTACTGGCACTCACGATGCGAAACTCCATCAGTTGATTGAGGTGAGGCGTCATGCCGGTCATGTCGATCTGCACGGAGCGCAATGCGGCGCCTTGCGCTCCGCCCGTGCCAGATGTGCCGCCCATGCTTGACGTGCCGCCCGTGGCAGTCAGCCCACCCGCAGCGGAAGTTCCGCCGAGGCTGGTTGCGCCCCCTGTCTGTGTGCTTCCTGCAACGCCTCCCGCGCCGGCTGTGGCGCCGCCAGCCGCAGTAGTGCCTCCTCCACCCTTGGTGCCACCCGTAGCCCCGCCCGCGCCACCGGTCGTCGTAGTGCCACCGTTTGCAGTGGCTCCGCCCGTGCTGCTCTCACCGCCGGTATTGCTCATGCCAGCCGCGGCGGTCGTGCCGCCAGTCCCCGATGTTCCACCGACAGTGGACGTCGCCCCTCCAGTTGCGCTCGAGGCTCCGCCAGATGACGTTCCACCAACAGCCGTTGTTCCACCTGCGGCAGAGCCTCCCATGGAGCCACTTGTTGCACCCCCGGTACTTGTTTTCGCGCCACCCGCACCCCCGGTTCGACAATCCACCGCCGATCGCGGTTCCTGCTACGCCTCCGGTTGCAGTCCTTCCTCCTGTTTGGGTGGTAGCACCACCTAGGCTCGTGTCGCCGCCAGCGGAGGATCCTGCGTTGTTGTTGTCGCTGCTGCAACCAGCGTCGATCAGAAGCGAGCAGGCGAGCAACAACAATTGCGATGTTGATGCAAGCCCGGCAACTAGCGTTTCTCTGGCAATTCTATTAGTCATCGATATTGTCTCCTGTTTTTTTCGGGCGTGGCCGCCTCTCGGGCTTGCCGCGCGAAAGGGCTCATCACAACGAACAGTGGCGAGCAACACGAGACACATTCACGTGATCGAAGTCGCCAAGTCGTGCCGAGTCAAATCGCAACAGTTCGACGATTTGCGAGCGTGTCTCGCCAGGGTGAAAACTCATTCGGGCACAATGCAACTATGGCAATACGGCACGGAAACGCGTGCGGTCTCGGGTACTCGCAAAGCGCGCCGCGGCAATTTGTCGCGGTACACGTCAGCTGCGATTACAGTTAACGTTCAAGCACCGTCACACTCACCCCGCAGCGATTTGTCCCGACAAGTTCGAAGGACAACATTTCTGCCTCAGCCAAGCACGTGTTCAAAGGCGCATTTCGCGTGTGGTACGTAGCGTGCAGCTAGCACCATTATGTCCAGCCTGCGCTTGTATCGCCTGTGCGAGCCTGACGGCCCGTTTGAGACCCGGGTCGCGCAACAACAACCGCCCCTCATCCCTGACATACCAGTTAAGCCGGGAGATCTTCCTCCGCTTCAACCGATTGATCCGGATTCCCCGAACTTGCCCGACTTCAACGATCCCCCGGTGCCCTCGTTTGAGGACGAACCGCCTGTGACGCCCATCGACTGACAGGGGCCGAGCGGGTTTGGTAGCAAGCGGTGGAGATCCGTTCAGCCGCGATCGACCGCAACAGATTGACGGCACGCCACGCCACACTGGCCCGGAACCTGCTTTGGAAGGCATCCGTACCATGACATTGAATACCAGCCCGCTAAATCAGATGGTCGGCAAGTTCTTCGGTGACACCGGGCAAAATCCACGTGATGACTTACATGATGAAGAGATGCTACTTGTAAAACGCTGTACAAATGGCGAGGAAAGCGCCCGTTTGGAATTATTTGAACGTTACAAGAAAGATGTCTCGCAACTCGTGGCACGAATGCTCGGTCAAAAAGAAAATGTGTCGGAGGTTACACTCGACGTGTTTCTGCAGGTTTTCAGAACTCTACCTGATTTTCGCGGAAAATGGTCGCTGACCACGTGGATCTATCGCGTTGCCGTCAGCAGAGTCCTCAGGCATCGAAAGCTAAATAGGTCGAACTCACTAGAAGCAGACCGAGGGTCTCGCTCATCGGGTCTTGCAACCACTTTGGGGGCAAAAGGCGAGGGCACTGCCCACGTTGCCACCCTTGAACGATTCCTCGGCCAACTTTCTGAGAACAAGCGAACGGTGTTCATCTTACGGGAATTGCAGCGGCTAGCGCTCGCCGATATCGCACGTATCGTCGGCACCCCAGTTTTCGTGACGCAGACTCGTCTTTACAGCGCAAGACGGGAGCTCGCTTGCCCTCATCCAATCCGATCCGAGATTGGAGGTCGTAGAGCCACCACGGCTAAGGACTGGGTAGAACGTTGGAAGTGGGTCAGTTTACCGTGTCAGGACTGCATCAGTGAGGCAGAAATGCTCGCTCGACCGCGAGCCCCTCGTTAGGCACCGGCTTTGCTTATTGCAGAAGCAAAGGGAGAATCTTCAATGTCGCGAAGCACAAACATCGTCGGGATCGTCGACTCGGTTGCTCAGGCTGAGGATGTGATCGAGTCGCTCCAAGATTCGGGTTTTGCGCCGCAGATAATATCAGCTCTCTTAGCAGACAAGCGCGATACTGCGGACTTTGCGATCGCTCATCATATTCAATATCCGAAGGGTGCAATCGCCGGAGCCGCCAATGGGGGTGTGATCGGTGGGATGTTCGGGCTACTCGCAGGCGCGAGCGATTTTCGGTACCGAGTCTGGGGCCATTCATCGCAGCGGGACCTCTGATGGCGACGCTCAGCGGAGTTGCAGTGGGGAGTATGGTGGGTGCATTGGTTGGATTTGGCATTCCGGAGATTGACGCGAAGGTATACGAAGGAAGACTCCGCGACGGAGGCATTTTACTAGCGGTCGAAGTGGCCAGTCATCAGCAAGCACAGCGAGCCCGCTACATACTACAGGGCAGCTTTGCTCATCACTGCCTCCTTTGAAGCGCGTCCTCTTGATGCTGCTGTTCCGTAATCTCGATCGCGATTGCCGCGGCTTGGGTGGCCGGCATCCCATGAGTGAGCTGCGCATATTCGTCCTCGGCAATTCTGTCACGGTAGCGCAGTTTCGCATCGTCGAGCGCTTCGCCAGGAAGCGCAACTCGCAATTCTTCAATCAGCATACGAATTGCAGCTGCCACCGGGAGCGCCAGGAGTGCACCAACGATTCCGAGGAGGGTACCTCCAATGAGCAGAGCCAGAAGTACGATGGATGATGGCAGCCGTAGCGCGCGGCCATAGATTCGGGGCACTAAAACTCGGCTTTCGAATTCCTCATATGCGAGCAATACTGCAATCACGATTCCCACGATAAGTAGACCCTTCGGCGCAGCCGCAAGTGCCGCAGGGAGAACCGCGAGAATCGCACCGATGTAAGGAAGAACGTCGGCCAATCCTGCAAATAGGGCGATTGGCACAGGATTTGAGACTCGGCAAATAGCAAGAAGCACAAAAACGACCAGCGCCATTAGCGCTGAAGTAAGAACCTGGCCCCGGATATAGCCGCTGATGATAATTTCAAGCTTTAGCAACATACGCGAAAGCCGAATGTGCTTCGAGCGGGGCACAATCGCGAACAACCCGCCGCGTAAGCGAGCGTGGTCGATCATCGCGTATAGGGCAAGAAACACCGAACTCGTAAGATACGCTATGATCTCGATAGCACGACTCGATATTGCCAGGGCTGTTCCGGCCGCGGCTCTGGCGACGGCGTCGTAATGCAGATCTCGGAGAGACGAGGCCAACCCCGCCGTTGCTCGGGATCGCGCCAAAACGTCTGCAACGCGCCCGCGAAGCTCCGGTTCCCCGGCGACAAGTGCCCGAGCCTGATCGCCGAGCGCAGGTATGGTTAGCATGCCCAGAAGGGTCGTAACTACCAGCAGTGCCAAGAACACGGCTGCAATCCCAATACCTCGACTGATACCTCGACGCTGTAGCCACTTTACCGCCGGATTGAGGGTACCGGCCAGAAATAGCGCGACAACTACTACGAGCAGGACCGGCAGCAATTGAATAGTAAGCCAGCACCCCGCAATTGTTACCACCGCCAAGAGCATTGTCTTCGGCGTGACGTCAATTCGCTGGTGGCGCGTCAGAGGTTGTGCGGTGACACGCTTGCTAGCGTTCATGCGCGTCTCACATTTTGCTTTTGCGTATGAAAGGAACTGTGCAACGCATTATGTGACAGCAAGATATGTGCCGATCGGGTTGTGCGTTAGCAAAGTGGTAGACAGCTCGGACACTTTGTCTCGGGCTTTCAGCGGCACAATTACCTTGGCAACGTGACAGAATTTCAGAAACCATCGTGGACTCGAACGATTGTGTCAGTCTTCCACTGGGCAAATCTGTTCCTGGGGCAAGGGCACTACGGACAACGAACCGATGGCGTGTGGCATGAAAGCTGCCCGTGCGTTGCTAAAGATGGACCAACGACCCAAGAAGAAACGAAGATTCCGTCTTTGGTTCATTCTAGGCTTCGCCGCATGCTGCGAGCTACTGTACGTTGTCGTTGTTAATGCATTCCTTTCGTTTGGGGGGCTGCAACTGCTCTTCCGGTCAACGAACACTGTCAACGCCACGTATGAGCGCGCATTTAGTGTTTGGCCAGGAGTGGCTTACGTGAAGAATCTGCGCATCATATTTCAAGACCACAATTTGCAATGGTCGCTCGATATCGAAAACATAAAGGCACACATAGCGCTCCATGAGCTCGTCCGGCGTCGGTTTCACGTTACGCGTCTGGAGGGCAGCGGGGCGGCATTCCGAATGCGCCATCGTATTTTGCCGCAGTCTGCTGACAAACCATGGGTATCGGCGTTGCCACCGATACCCGAATACCGAGCCCCCGCGGTTTTCGAGCCGACCGTGCCAGAGCCCCCGATACCCGACAGTCAGTACAATTTGTGGACGGTACATCTTGAACGCGTTGACGTAGGTGTAAAAGAAGTTTGGGTGCAATTCGTAAAATATGCAGGAGCAGGCCGTGTTCGAGGCGCTTTTCAACTGGTTCCGGCGCGCAATTTATGGGTTGGGCCAGCGTTTCTCGACCTCACCCGGGGCCGCCTAGCCTTTGGAGAAGAGTCAATCGCTTCACGGCTCGTTGGTGCCATCTCTTGCAAAGTAGATTTCTTCGACGTGCGTGTGCCGCAGGGCAAGCAAGTGTTTCGATACATTAACTCAAATATCGAGCTTGCTGCCCAGGGATTCCGTTTCGAACCATTTGCCCAGTTCTTTGACCCAGGCCTTGCGATTGACGCTAAGCCAGGAATCCTCAGAGTAGACTTGCACGTGCGCCGTGGACGAGTGCTTGCAGGCAGTGGGCTCGATTATGAGTCTGATTTCGCCAGCTTTGCCAAAGACTCCCTGCGCGCTGCCGGCCACACCGTACACCTTGCATCGCGAATGGATAGCGCATCGAGCACAGAAACGACGCTCCAAGTTGACCGCGCAGAAATGGGCCCAAAGGGTGAAATGCAACTAAGGGCCGTGCGGGGGCGCCTGGTTACGAAAGGTAATGACCTAGCAGGCGATTTCGCGCTCGAATCTAAGCAAGTCGAAGTCGGTAGCTTTAGGCTGCCCCGTGCGAAAGACATTCACGTCATACTTGCTCGACGATTACCGTTTTCGGTCACCGCGGGTAGCCTGGGTGGATCATTTGGCGCGAGTGATACCCGCGGCGAACTAAGCAGTCATATTGATATTGGTTTAGCCGGCGTCCAAGTCGAAATGCAGAATGTGGGAGCGAAATTCGACGGACAGCTGCAACTGGTGCTCAGCAAGGACTTCAGCGATTCACTAAGAATTGGCATGACCAGCAAGCTGCATCGGCTCGCTTTGCTATTGGAGCACGGGCGCGTAGGCGGAGTGCTGCATCTCGTCAATGCCAGCAGTAGTTTCGACACTTATCGGCAGCGTGTATCAGGACAATTCGAATTAGATGCGCGTTCGGCAGAAAGCCAAAAGCTTGATTCGCAACCATCGAGCCGTGTCACGGGAAAGCAGCTATTTGCAAAGGGAACGATAAGAGGAACATATCGAAGTCTTCAGGCGCAGCTCGCCCTAACCTTTCGGTCATTGGAGATGCATTCTGCAAGTGTGGTGTTGCGTGTTCAGCCAGTGCTGCGTGTTTTCACGGAGAAGTTCGATGCCGAACAAATGATAGGCGCATTAGGTGCGTCGCTGCATTTCGCGGGGTGGAATGCGACGTACGGTGATGACGGCGGCCAATGTTCCTCGCTCGATTTGCCGCTGGCGGACTTCCTCGTATCCGGTCGATTCGACCGCCGCCGAATCCGCGCGCATGTCACAGGAAACCTTCTGCATCAAACTCTTGCCTGGGGCTCCGACTTCAAAGCGCGAGCTGATCTTCACTTTCTGGCTACGGCAGTAGTTGCCAGGAAGGGTCGAGGTCCGACCCCGATCCACTTGACAGCGCTTGTGTCCAACCTGCGCATGCGTAGCGGCAAAGGTCTCACACAAGGCTGGGAAATTGACACGCCGCAGCTTCGATTGGACGGCAACATTGCCACCGGTGAGCGCTCGACTGGGGCACTTGAGTTGCATCTGGCGAAGGCTAGAGGTCGAATTGGCACCGCGGTTCTCGCCACAGACCTAAGTGCAGAAATTCCACACCTAGACTTCGACTCGATCAACAACGAATTGCAGTTCACAGGGCGCGTACGTCTAGATAAGACCGAAGTAGACGTCGGAACTCGAAAGGTGCAAGCATGGTGGTCAGAGATCGACGTGCCAGCCGCCCGCTTGGTGGTACGACGCAATCTGGATGTGTCGGCTACATTTCATGCGGCCATGCGCGATGCAACGCCAGGGTTGGCCGTCCTTCAAAATGAGGGAGAAATACCCAGCTGGCTCGCGAATATCGTGCCGCTGCGACGCCTCAGCACCGACGGAGTTGTGGAACGTCACTGTCGCCTTACAGACATAAAATTCGATCGCGCGGTGGGCGGGCCGCTAACCGCCCGCGGGAGGCTGCTGAGTACCAGTGATCATGTGCGCGGCAGCTTTCTTGTTCGATTGGCAGGGGTTGAGGCGCTCTCAGCGGGTGTGGAGGTGGGGCCGCCCGACTCTGGACTGTCCCTCCTAGCCGGTGACGGATGGCTCCGCGAACATACTCAACGATTGGACTATAACGCGAGACAAGTCCTAACTGAACCTTGCTCGGTAGAGCCACAGAATTGTTCCAATAGCGAGTCCCAAGCGAAAAAGTGACTTGCTCTCCCTCCGGTAAACTCGAAGCTACGTGCGATTACTTCGTGACAACCGTCCGCAACCGGCCCTCGCGGCGCAGAACGTTCACACTTACGTTGTGCTCGTGACGCTCAAACTGAAGATCAACAGTCGCCTCGCCCACCTTCAAATCCCGGATGCTCAACCATTGAATAGACGAAGGTAATTGTGGGAGATTGAACGTAAGGTTGCGAGCTGGCCCGTCAATCTCTAGGCCTAGGCACGCTTGAAGCAACAGCAGGACGGAACCTGCCGCCCAGGCTTGAGGCGCACAAGCCACCGGATATTGCACGGGCCCTTCGGTGTCGCGGCGAGGGAAACCGCAGAACAGTTCGGGCATTCGATTTAGATCGAAGTGAGCCCCCGCGTCGAAGAGCCCGGAAAGTATCCGGCTTGCATAATGGTTCAACCCGTATCGCGAGAGCCCCAGTGCAAGCAGGGCATTATCGTGGGGCCACACGCTGCCCGTGTGATACCCCATAGGATTGTATCGTGCTTCCGTCTCGGCAACCGTACGCACTCCCCACCCCGAAAATGACGTGGGTTCAAACAAGGTATCGGCCACCCGCACCGCCCGTTCGCGGCGCACTATTCCCGTAAATAGGCAATGGCCGGCATTCGAGGTTCGTACCCGACACGGGCGCTTGCGCCCATCCAACGCCAATGCATAGGTGGAAAGCTCTTCGCACCAGAATGCGCTTTCAAAGCGCTGACGCAGCAATTCGGCCTGTTCAAGTAGCTGGGCCGCCCGCTCCTCGAGGCCGAGTAGACTTGCAAGTCTAGCACCGGCTCGTCTGGCTGCGTAGGCATACCCTTGCACTTCACACACGGCGAAGGGGCCTTCGGCGAGTCCCCCATCCGCGTGAAAGATAGCGTCATCAGAATCCTTCCATGCTTGATGCACTAATCCGGCATGCGTTTGTCGCGCATACTCGATGAATCCATCGCCATCGCGATCCCCGTGAATGTCCAGCCACTTCAGCGCAGCATCGGCATTGGGCCACAGTTCATCGATTAGCTCACGATCCGCAGTGCGAGTATAGTATTCCCCCAAGAGCATTACGAACAGCGGTGTAGCGTCAACGCTACCGTAATACTTGCCAAACGGCATCTCCTTCAACGCCGCCATCTCGCCGTTTCTCATTTCGTGTAGAATCTTGCCTGGTTCCGCATCCTGCTCGGGCACCGTTTCAGTCGCTTGATGCAGGGCTAGAAATCGAAGTACCCCGCGCGCGATACTTGGCTCGTACCATAGGCATTCAAGTGCCGTAAGTAGTCCGTCACGCCCGAACGGTGTGTTGAACCAGGGTACTCCGGCGTAAGGATAAGGCCCAGTAGGATACTCCGTGATCATCATACGCAGATCAGTGGTGGCACGGCCAACCCACGCATCGACCTGGGTATTGCTACTCTGGATCAGCCCAATCCGTGGCACTTGCTGTTCACGTTCTTGGGTTGCGAGCTGCTTGGCCAGGTAGAAATCAAGGGTCTCGACTTGCGACCGGCCCTTTTCGCAGGAAATCGTGACTCCCAATTCCACTTCTTGTCGAGGTGATAAACAAATACAATGGTGTGCCATTGCATTCGTCAATTGGGTCGGCACCGGTTCGAATACCAAAAGGGTTCGGCGCTGAACATCGTCAAGACCCAAATAGGCTAGGCATACACGACTTCCAGTCACTTCCGGAGCGAGGTCGGTACCACGGTTCTTGCGCACCATCCCGCGCACCTCGAAGATGTCGGCAAAGTCCGCCGAGAAGTGCAACGTAATATTGGCGATTAGCGGTACGAGGCCGTAATTTTTGACCTTTACGCGCTGGTAGCATGTCGCATTCCAGAGCAATTCAAGGAGAGAAATTTGGAGGATTCCGAGCGGCATGACAATGTGGCCGTTTTCGATCACATCGGGGTTGGTGAAGGCTACATACAAGTGACCACTTTCGCTTTGTGAAGTCGAAGTGAGGTAAAAGGGGCGACGTTCGTCGAGCCGCAGCGTGAGTCTCGAGAGGTGGCGAGTTCCGTCGTGGTATAGACCTTCTTCGCCCAGGCCCCCTGTCTTCATTTCACCGCGGTGGTCAAACACCGCGAACGTGTCTCCGTGCTTGAGCACGCGGCTCCTGTCATCGGTAATTCCCGACCGGGCCACTACTGGCGGCCCCCCATCGCCTGAAGGTCGTTGGTTAGGAAGGGACTCGCCCACGATAGTACCGCCTCTGCGCTAACTAGCGCATTGCACCAGCCACACGATCGCGATACATCGGGCGTATCGTCCGATTCTCGCACAGATGCTCATAAACGACTTGGTAATTTTCTGCCATTTGCGACACAACAAAGCGACGCTCAAGCTCACTCCGACAAGTGGCGCGGTTTATCGTCGATACGCGGTGTACGGCCTGTGCGGCCTGTTCGATAGTATCCACAATAAAACCGGTCACTCCGTCCTCAATCACTTCCGGAACCGAACCATTTGGCCAAGCAATAACAGGCGTGCCGGTCGCTAATGCTTCGATCATTACCAATCCGAATGGCTCTGCCCAGTTCGTCGGAAAGAGCAAGGCCCTAGCCCCACCAAGAAATTTGTCCTTTTCCTCCCCACCTACTTCGCCTATGAACTCGGCGAGCGGCCCCGCTCGCTCAAGCATGGGTGAAATTACGCGGTCAAAATATGCCCGATCCTCCGGGCAGACGCGGGCCGCAATTCTCAGCTTAGTTCCGCTGCGCTGGGCAATTCGAATTGCCCGTTCGAGCCCCTTTTCCGGCGCGGTTCGACCCAGAAATGCCAAGTAGTCGCCACCCCGCTCGTCAAAGTGATGCAACTGTGGTGGTAACCCGTGGTGGACCGTGCCCAACCAATTCGCGCGTGGCGCAGGTTTGCGTTGCGCGTCGGAAATTGAAACTAGTCCCACTTCTGGGTACTCGTCGAAAAGGGGAGTATGGTCGGTGGTATTGAGGGCACCGTGCAATGTTGTCAGCGAACGAAGGCCTGCCCGCCGAACCAGGGGAAAGTGGATGAAGTCCGTGTGAAAGTGCACGACATCGAAATTGCTGGCTCTGGCGAGAACCTGCTGCATTTGCCGAACATGGTGAGGCAATGATTCGAGTGACGTAGCGTCTTGCCACAATGCGGTTTTACACGCCGCAACCAACTCGGCTTGAGTCTGCGAGTCACCACTGGCGAACAGCGTTACTGTATGGCCCTGCCGCACCAATTCTTCCGTCAACCACGACACTACGCGTTCGGTCCCTCCATATCCTTTGGGGGGAACACTTTCGAACAAGGGGGCAACCTGGGCAATTCGCATGACAAACATTACTCCTGAAGATTTTTGGTTTTGTTCCCACGGTATACGCGAATTCAACAGATTCTAAGCAAAGGCAATTGATGCCGGCGTGAGGTCTCCTCGCGGATATTTCAAGAAGCAGGGGCCAAAGTTCGAGCGAGCTCTTGATGGTCTCCACGGTACCGCGCAGCAGGCGACGCAGGTTGTATTGAAAGAAATCGAGTTGAAAACCGAAGAAAGTATGTTCAAGAGTAACTGCCAAGTTAGCCAGTTGTTTCGCGCGGGGTGTGTGCGGAGACTGGGGCGCCTGCTGCACTCGCTGATGAAGTTGCCGCATTTTTTCGAGCATGGCGGCCGCTTCGTCATTTTCGACTTCTCCATCGTAATCAAACCCAATCGCGACCTCGGACAACTCCGTAATGCTATCTAAGATTTTTCGCTTAAGGAAATTGGCAACCTCCTCATTTCAGAACTTCGGACGCCGGAGGGTTACGCATGTATGGGCTCTTGACATGATTTTGTGCTGCAGCCACGTGTGCGGCTGCTATGCCGGGCCGCTGGATCCATAGTCGATAAATGTAGTCCTCGAACCTTAGCCGGGTTGGAAAGAACGGTGGTAATCCTGCCGTATTATCGTAGGCGGCCACACCGCAATCCATGCGCCAATTCTTGTCTGTAACTACTGGCCGAAAACGATTGAGTACATAGATGTCTGCAAGAGTGTCAACACTTTCTTGTGACGGATTATCCAGAAACATTTCAACAAAGTCGATGGCATCAATGTCATTCGTTCCTGAACGAAACGTTTGTGCCACTTTGACGGTAGCGTCACTCGGCAAAGCGCCGTGACGCAGCAGGAGGGCGTTGTCCTTTACGATGCCCTTACTTGCGTTCGTTTCCAGGTCAGTGGCAGAATCTACGAGAAATTCACCACGCGCATAAGCGTTGGGGATTTGCGCCACCTGTTTACCCAGGACCTCCAGGAACGCCCCTAGAATGTCGAAATGACGATGCTGGTGGTTTGGCAAGAGCTCGGCTCTTACCAATTGTCCCCGGCAAATTTCATCGTCCTGTAGCGGCTCGCCGCTCTCATCAACTAGGGCGTACGGCCGCATGTCGTCGTCTGCGCTGATCAAAAACTGCCCTAATGTATATACAAGAGTGTAATTGCGGTTGCCCCCGTAGCTCGGCCGAAACAGATCTGCGATCAAAGGCTCGAATCGAGCATCGCCCAAGCGCTTATGCAGCATTCCCTTGAACTCGTCCTTTTGCTGGGGTCCGACGTAGTAAAGCTCGTTAGCAGTCTTGATTCGTGAGAAATTGGGAAAGTACTTTTCATGAAGGGCCGGTCCCGAGTCATCGAAGATCACCATCTTCACGAGGTGCCCGTGGTTGTAGAAATGTTGGTCGTAGTGGCTGACTGTTTCTCCGACATCGCGTAATCGACATGTCGGAATGGCAAAATATGGCTCTGGTTCCATCACGTATCACTCGCAGATCGCCAAGCAATCGTGCAGGAGGCGTGCCAGCGTAGTCTGCTAAAAATGTCGATAAGTATATAGAAGAGCTGTCCTATTCGCGGCAGCCAAGATGCCACAACAGGCAAGTACGCCACAGTTTGTGGCTTATCAACGGCGCTTACGTCGATCCCGCTGACAGCCATCCCGCCGACGGTAACCTTCGAATTGTGGTCGAATCGCCCAGGGGCTCGCCTACCAAGGTATTCTACGACCCCGCGTCTGGCGCTTTCACGCTACAGCGGCTCATACGCGGTGATACGTACCCGTACGATTGGGGATTCGTACCCGGTACGCGAACTCAGGACGGAAACCCACTAGACGCGCTGATAATCTATGAGGCTGCGAGTTGGCCTGGGATCGTAATTCCAAGTCTCGCAATTGGTATCCTTGGCTTCAACGATTAGCCTTTTGGCGAGTCTCGCCCTTACGCTCCTTTTGCCTCCCTTCGACCTTCATCCGGTCATTATCAATCACTGCACCTACGCGGTTCTCAACCGCTCCCGTAACTTCTTCCAACTTGCCCTTCACGCGTTCTGCGGTTTTGGCCGAATCTTGCTTGGCCTGCCCCTTGAGCTTATTCGCGCGCCCTTCGGCTTGCATTCGCTCGCTGCCGACTACCTTGCCGACTGCTTCTTTAATCTTGCCGCCGAACTCTTCTGCGACGCCTTCGCCGCGCTTGCTGGTGTTGCTCATATGGATTCTCCTTTGTTGAGATTCGATTCGCGCGTGTAGGAAACGCGAATCTCGAGTCCAGTGTGATTTTTCCGCACGTGCGGCATTGTCAGCACGAGGTAATAATCTTGATATGGTACTTGCACTGTGCCTGGCACGCCCTTGAAGGTTGTTGTAGTGGCCAATTCCAGCCGATATAGATAAGGTTCGTAACCCG
Source organism: uncultured delta proteobacterium (assembly GCA_963819085.1). GTDB lineage: Bacteria > Myxococcota_A > Polyangia > Polyangiales > Polyangiaceae > FEN-1139. The sequence goes on along the minus strand of CAWFUX010000045.1, from coordinate 190,591 downwards.
GGACGCGGCGGGCAAACGCGCCGCCAATACCCACGTCGCTGCTGCCACCAACAATTGGCGCAGGTGTAAATTCATTGTGTGCCTTTACTGGTTCGGCGAATGCGATTGAGTTGATGGAAGCACAGGTTAGTCCAAAGCTCAGTCGAATGATCACGCGCACGGCACTTTGCAAGACGGTTGCCCTCAATCTGTCGCAGCCCAAATGTAGGATTATTAAGTAGTTTGTTCGGCCTTGTTACGGTCTCTTATGAGGTCGTTCTGTAAAATGAAGCGAAGCCGCCCCCAAACAGGAAACGGCTCCATAAGATGCGTAACGGGCCTTACCGTCGCCGAATGCTACGCGTGATGAGAGGAAATATTTCCTCCAACCATGTCGGAAAGAGAGTGAAGCGCCTCGTCCTTACGTTCGAGTAAGGCTTCCTTTGCAGCCTGGCCAAGGCTCGAAGCTTTTTCGGAAATGCGCTGCCGAGTTTCACGCCCCGACATCGGTGTCAGCAGCATCGCGGTTCCGGCACCGAGTGCCGCACCCACCCCAATCAAGGCGAGATTTTCCAAGGTGTAATTCCGGCGTCGCGAAAGCCCGACGCTTCCGAGAACATCTTCGAATTCAATTCTCGAAATGGGCTTAACAATCTTGGAAGCCGCTATTGCCGTGCCAATTGATATGAGTAATTTCTTGGTTTGCGTCATTATGTTCTCCATCTGAATTGCGGGCGACTTTTCGCCAAATCAGCCACCTTGAGATCTATCTGCTGAGCGATGACCGCTCGCGCAAGGTCCGGTGGTGAGTCCTAGCTACACGGGAGCAGGATCCGTGCCGTTTGCAACTCATGCAAATGTTTGCTTTCGCCCGCGCTAACTGTCGGCCTCCATGCGTGCGACGAGGCTCAGCATTAACGGCGCAAGATGACATCAATTCTAGTTTGCTTATTCCAGAACGCACCAGCGTGCCTCATAGGGTCAACTAGTCGCCACAGTGTGGCAATATGTCTCGGGGATTGCGACCTCAAGAAGTCGAACAAACGATCGCATTCGCCCTTCGAGCACGAGTTTTCACTGCGGCACGCATTTTGTATCCGAGCTCAACCGCAGCTTAGTACTCTCGAATGAAAGGAATGTACTATGCCTCGTTGGGCTCTTGGTACCATTGTTGTCGCGCCGCTTGGCGTCTTGCTCGGAAACGGAAGAATCGCGAGCGTCGTGGAATTGGTGAGGGAAACATTCATCGTCATGGTCTTTCTCATGTTGACCTGGTTGGTTCTCGGCTCTAGTCGCAATCGCGCGGCGATGTAGGATTTCGTGTTGCCCAATGATGCACCCCCTGCGACGCGTGCTCTCGCGGCGAAGGATCCCATCCGCGGCGAAATTCTCGACACCGAACATCTCAGAGCTCTTGCCAGAGAGCTTGCCCAATCGCAAAAGGCAGGAAATCGGAGAAAAAGCGGTCGGGCAATCATGTCCCGAGTGCGTTCCAATGGGCGCGCTTTGCTCAGCTCGTATCGATCGACGGCGCGAGCGATCGCCGAACAGCGGTCAATTTTGCCAGCGGCGGAGTGGCTTGTCGAACAATTTCCACGTCATTGACGAACAACTACGGGAGATACGCGACGATCTGCCGACCGGCTTCTATCGGGGGTTGCCTAAACTCGTGGAAGGGGACCTGCGCGGCTATCCGCGCGTCCTAGCATTGATTTGGTCCTATATCGAGCACACCGATAGTCGGTTCGAGCCGGACTCGCTGCGCGATTTCTTGCGGGCCTACCAAGACATCCAGCCCCTCAATATTGGCGAGTTATGGGCCATCCCGGTCTGGCTTCGTCTCCTACTTGTCGAGAATTTGCGTCGATTGGCCGACGACATCGTGCAAACACGTGCCGACCGCGAACGGGCCAACGAATTAGCTGACATTCTTCTTGGAATTGCCGAAGCGCCTGCGAGCCAAGTTTCGGAAAACTTGCGACTCGTTCGGAGTGAGCCCATTTCAGCATCGTTCACGGTGGAGCTACTACAACGCCTTCGAGATCGTGAATCGGCAACTACACCGGCGCTTCGCACGTTGGATGACCGATTTGCCGATCTTGGAACCACTCGCGATGAGATCGTCGCAAGAGAACATCAGCGACAAGCTGCTGCGCATGTTACGGTTCGTAACATCATAACTAGCATGCGCGCCATTTCTGGCGAGGATTGGCCTACTTTCTTCGAAAGCGTTAGCCTAGTAGACGAAATTCTCGGTGCTCAAACCGACTTCTCCAACTCTGACTTCCCCACCCGTGACCGGTGCAGGGCCGCCATCGAGGAACTCGGGCGGGGATCGGGGCGGTCCGAGATTGAAATTGCACGTCTCGCAGCAAATTGGGCCGCGCAGGCCTCCAGCCAAGCCGACGACCGACGGCTCTGTGACCCCGCATACTACCTGATTTCAGGCGGCCGCAAACCTATCGAGCGCGAGATATCGTATCGAGTTCCAATCCGCCAAAGGTTGCGCCGAGCCTACGCCGCACATGCGACTTTCGCATATCTGGCGACAATCGCCACTTTGGTTGCCGCCATTCTAGCAATCCCAATTATCGCGGCTGCGTGGGCCCGCGCCAGCCCATTGGCATTGTTAATCTTGGGCATTGCTGGGCTGATTCCGGCATCTGATTTGGCGATTGCCATCGTAAACGCCAGTGTTTCCGATGTTGTAGGTGCCAGGCGTCTCGCGAGGTTATCACTCGAGAATGGCATAACCTCGGAATACCGAACGCTCGTCGCAATGCCCGTGCTACTCACTAATGAGCTTGAGGTGCGCGAGCTTCTCGACAATCTCGAGGTGCACTTTCTCGCGAACGGTGACGGCGACATCCACTTTGCCTTAGTAACGGACTGGGTTGACGCTCCTTTCGAATCGATGCCAAGTGACCAATCTCTGTTGAGTTTGGCGGCAAACGGAATAGCGGAACTCAACGCGCGATATGGCATCCAGCGATTCCACTTGTTTCATCGTCGCAGGTGTTTCAACGCGACTGAACAATCATTCATGGGATGGGAGCGAAAGCGCGGCAAGATCCGCGAGTTGAATCGACTTCTTCGCGGAGCAAAAGACACATCATTTGTATCACTGAACGGTGAGCCTCCGAATTTCCCAAGCGGCGTACGGTACGTGATTACGCTGGACGCTGACACGCAAATGCCAAGGGGAGCGGCCGTACAACTGGTGGGGACGGCGGCCCACCCACTCAATCGTCCGGTTTTCGATGAACACAGCGGAAGGGTGATTTCCGGGTACGCAATTCTGCAGCCTCGGGTGACCCCGTGTTTGCCGACCCGTCGTGAGGGCACGCTGTTTCAGCGCGTCTATTCGGGTCCCCAGGGGACCGACCCGTATGCATTCGTCGTATTTGACGTCTACCAGGACCTCTTTGGCGAAGGGATATACACGGGCAAAGGAATTTATGAAATCGATGCATTCGAGATAGCGCTTGCCGATAGATTTCCTGAGAACGCAGTGCTGAGCCATGATCTCGTGGAAGGAATAGTCGCCCGTGCAGGGTTCGTGAGTGATATTGAACTATTCGAAACATTTCCACCGCATTACGAAATAGCGGCGCGTCGGCAACATCGTTGGATGAGAGGCGACTGGCAACTATTGCCCTGGATATTCGGTCGCCCAGGGAATGACTCCGGTCGAGTAACGACTATTGGAGCGATTGGACGGTGGAAACTCTTGGATAACCTGAGGCGCTCATTGAGCGCCCCGGCGACACTTGTAACGCTCATTGTCGGCTGGCTAATCGCGGGTCGAACAGCACAAATTTGGACCACATTCGTGCTCGCGACGATCGCGCTGCCGCGCGGGTTTGCGATGTTGTCGGGTATTATCCCTCAGCGCCCGGATATCGCCAAGAGAACGCACCTGGTCGCGCTGTTTTCCGATTTGGAAACCGCTGCGTGGCAAACCGTACTCGATGTGACGTTTCTCGCACACAAAGCGTATTTGGCGGTGGATGCCGTCACTCGCACGCTCATTCGACTCTCTATCACGCGACGGAGGTTATTGGAGTGGACGACGGCTGCCCAGTCGGCAGTTGGAATCGATTTGCATATAGGGCGCATCTACAAGCGAATGTACCTCACTGTCATTATTGCGATCGCAGTGTCAGTCCTGTTGGCGCTAGCACATCCATCTGACTTTGGGATCTGGGCACCACTTACGCTGCTCTGGGCATTTTCACCGGCTATTGCGCGAGCCGGAAGTATGCCGCGATGCTCCTTTCCTCGCGAAGTCTTGCTCCCGCATCAGCAGCGCATGTTTCAAATGGCGGCACGAAAAACTTGGCGATTCTTCGAAACCTTTGTGGGTGACGATGATCATCAGTTGCCGCCGGACAACTTCCAAGAAGTTCCGCGTCCGATTACCGCACACCGCACATCACCCACGAACATCGGACTGTATTTGTTGTCCGTCGTGGCTGCCTACGATTTCGGATGGATCACGGGCAGCGGATTGGTGCATCGACTTACGGAAACCATCAATTCTCTGGCAAAACTCGAGCGGTTCCGGGGTCATTTTTACAATTGGTATGATACGGAAAGGCTGCTCCCTCTCGAACCAAGATACGTCTCGACTGTTGATAGCGGCAACCTGGCGGGGCACCTAATTGCCGTAGCTCAGTCCTGTCACGAATACTCACGGACTCCTTTGCTCGATAGGCGAATACATTCCGGCATCGAGGTCAACCTTGAGGGTTTGCGGGAATCGCTGATGGCGGTGAGCTTTCGACGCGGAATTGACCAAGCCAGTCTTCAGCGGATCGATGATGCCTTTCGAAGGTTAGATTTGCTCGGAAATTTGTCGCCAATTCAAATTTCCTCACTTCGTGGTTGGTTTGCCGAACTGGAAAATCAGGCGCTACAGCTGGCGGAGGTACTTCGCACCTCTTTCGACGTGAGCGATGTTCCGCAAAAGGACGCTATCTATTGGGTCGATATGTTTCGGGAGCTTGCTTCCGAGCAACTGAGTTTCGTGGACACGATGTTTCCGTGGGCGATACTCGTATCGCAAGCCAGCGGCAGGGTACGCGCTACTCTGGACCTGCTCGACAGTTCGTCACCCACTCCCATTGATGCAGCGGAGTTGTATGCGGCTGCGCTGCGTGCTTTGGAGTCCCTGGTGCCGCAGATTGATGCCGACCTCGCGTTTGTAGATCGCGTCCGCGAGGCGATTCGCAATGCGCAGGAGGCCGCGGTATCCCATGGAACGCAACTCGACAGGCTTTATGTGCTCTGTCAGCGATTCACCAGAGAAATGGATTTTGGCTTTCTCTACGATGGATCAAAAAAACTGTTCGCGATAGGGTACCGGACTTCCGATGGCCGTCTTGATTCATCCTATTACGATCTGTTGGCGTCCGAGGCGCGCCTCGCGAGTTTCGTCGCTATTGCCAAAGGCGATGTGCCAGCGAGTCATTGGCAAAAACTGGGCCGCCCCCTTACGCCTGTGGCCCGCGGCTCGGCGCTACTTTCGTGGTCCGGTTCGATGTTCGAATACATCATGCCGGAATTGGTGATGCGCGATCCGGAGGGAAGCCTACTCGACCAAACGGCACACCTCGTCGTGCGCCGGCAGATCGACTACGCGCGATCGCGAGGAGTCCCCTGGGGCATCTCCGAATCGGCCTATAACGCGCGTGATGCTTCACTCAATTACCAATACTCCAGTTTTGGTGTTAGCGGTCTGGGCCTAAAGCGAGGACTCTCCCAGAATCTAGTCATCGCTCCGTATGCCTCGGCGCTGGCAGCCATGATAAGTCCGATTGCCGCTTCGGACAATTTAGCTCGCCTAACGCGATTGAAGTCTCAGGGTACTTATGGCTTTTACGAGGCCATTGATTTTACTTCGGCGCGCTTGGGCGACGGGCAAAACATGGCAGTAATTGGAGCCTATTTTGCGCACCATCAAGGCATGACGCTAGTCGCGCTAGCCAACGTGCTTCAGGATGGAATCTTGCGGTCACGGTTCCATGCTGATGTCAATGTCCGATCAGCCGAGCTCCTTCTGCACGAGCGTACACCTCGAAGCGTCGCGGTAGCGCGACCTCGAGCGGATGAGGTCTCCACCGACCTTCGGACCCGCGATATCGTCACGCCTACGTTGCGGAACGTTTCGATCCCCGCACCACGCCATCCCGCGCACGCATCTGTTGTCAAACGGCAATTACACGGTCATGCTGTCAGCGGCTGGTTCTGGCTTTAGCCGATTAGGAGACTTGGCTCTTACGCGCTGGCGTGAAGACTCGACGCGAGCATGCTTTGGCGTATTCATTTATTTGCGGGATATCGCCAGTGGACGCTTCTGGTCGGCGGGCTATCAGCCCTGTCTGGTCGAACCCGATTCCTACGGGGTAGCCTTCTCCGAGGATCGCGTCGAGATTCAGCGGCAGGACCGGTCCATCGTCACTACGACTGAAGTGGTGGTGTCACCAGAGGATGACGCAGAGGTCCGTCAAGTGTCTTTGCACAATACGAGCACTGCAGCACGAGAGATAGAGGTCACCTCCTACGTAGAATTGGCGTTAGCACCTCAAGCTACCGACGAGGCCCACCCAGCATTCTCCTCCCTATTCGTGGAAACCGAATTTGTCCCTGAGGTGAGTGCGCTCGTCGCTACGCGCCGAAGGCGGTCAGAAGGCGAGGCGCCCATTTGGTTAGCCCACGTCGTCGCGGTTCAAGGCGAGGCACTCGGCGAGGTCGAATATGAGACGAGCCGGGTTAATTTCGTTGGTCGCGGATGCAGCCTTCGCGAGCCCCGCCGTCTTGCGACCGATGAGCGCCTTTCTGGTGAAACGGGTGCAGTCCTGAGCCCCGCACTGGTTCTGCGCCAGCGTGTGCGAATTGCGGCCGGTGACACCTCCCGTATCAGCTTTGCGGTCCTTACTAGCGATTCGCGCGAAAAGGTCATTCAGATGGCCCAGCGCTACCGGGTCAGCGCAGCGTTCGAGAGGACGGCCACATTGGCCTGGACGCACGCGCAAGTCAAACTCCGTCATCACGGAATCGATGCCGAAGAGGCGCACGTGTTTCAGCGCCTTGCCGGGTATCTCATTTATCGCAGCACTAGCAGCAATACGTCCAACAACGAGCCAGTCCAAGGCACTTCTGCATTTTGGTCGTACGGTATCTCGGGAGATCTGCCCATCATTCTGCTTCGGATCGATGACGCTCACGATTGCGATGTTGCAATGCAGCTCATCCGTGCCCATGGGTATTGGAGCAGTAAGTCATTTGCGGTCAACGTTGTCATACTCAACGAGCGGCCGCCATCTTACGATCAGGATTTGCAGCATACACTGGAAGCTATGGCTCGCACTGCACGCGGAGTTTCTGCAGAGCAAAGTGACAAGTCCCGCGGCAAGGTTTACGTGCTGCAGGCTGAGCACCTATCAGCGCGTGAGCGCACAGTCATGCTGCTGATGGCACGCGTTGTACTCACGGCGCACGCGGGCTCCCTCACGGATCAGGTGGTTAGGCGTATGCGCGCTGAACCGCGTCCGAATCCGCCCACTAGCCCTCATCGAGCACGCACTGCCCAGGTTGCACCCAGTATCCGCCCCACTTTAGAGCTTGACAACGGCTTTGGCGGTTTTGCAAAGGATGGCAGCGAATATGTCGTCATTCTAGCGGATGGTGTTGTAACACCACAACCTTGGATTAACGTTATTGCCAACGAGCACTTCGGTTTTCAGGTGTCCGAATCAGGGTCGGGATATACTTGGTCGGAAAATAGTCGAGAAAACCAAATTACCGCTTGGTCTAACGATTTCGTCATTGATCCTCCGAGTGAGGCTATCTACCTGCGGGATGATGCAACCGGCGAACTCTGGGGTCCTACGGCTAGCCCAATTCGAGAGCCCTCTACATATATTGCGCGGCACGGCTTTGGATACAGTCGATTTGAACACGACAGTCACGAAATCAAACTCGAGCTTTTGCAATTTGTTGCAATAGATGATTCGATAAAGCTCTCGCGATTGACTATCCGAAATCATTCGCGACACACTCGCAACCTCACGGTTGCGGTGTACATCGAGTGGGTTCTGGGAACAAGCCGCACCAAGAGCGAGCCCTTCCTCACTACGAGCATCGACGAGACGCGCGCTCTATTCGCTCAGAACATGGGAAATCCGGAATTTGCAGGGCGGACGGCTTTTGCTGATATGTCTGGAGCTCAGACATCATGGACTTGTGATCGCAAGGAGTTTCTCGGCCCACATGGCAACATGACTGAGCCAGCGGGCCTTGCTTTAGGGGCGGCCCTATCGAATCGTGTGGGTGCTGGCCTTGATGCATGCGCGGCACTAGTGACTTCGGTTACTCTCGCGCCTGATGCGCGAGCCGAAGTGCGATTTTTGCTCGGTGAGGCGGGTGATGCGCAAGGTGCGCGTGTCTTGGTCGAGAAATATCGGTCCGAAAACACCGAGGATCATCTCAACCGTGTGCACCAATATTGGCAGGCCGTCCTCGGCACAATACAAGTCGTGACGCCTCAGCGAGAGATCGATCTTCTCGTGAATGGTTGGCTTCTCTACCAGACAATCTCCTGCCGGATGTGGTCGCGAAGTGCCTTTTATCAGGCGGGCGGCGCTTACGGCTTTCGCGACCAGTTACAAGACTCGATGGCGTTGGCCGTTGCAGCGCCCGACCTTTATCGTGCACACCTTCTACGCGCCGCAGCGCGTCAGTTTTCTGAAGGCGACGTACAGCATTGGTGGCACCCACCCTCAGGGCGTGGTGTAAGGACGCACATTTCCGACGACCGCGTATGGCTTCCGTATGCCGTTTTTCACTATATTGGGGTTACGCAAGATTTTGCGATACTCGACGAAGAGTTGCCGTTTCTCGAAGGCCCTTTGCTTACCAAAGACCAAGAGGACGCCTACTTCGCTCCATCTGTTTCAGCTGAACGGGCCACGCTTTACGAACACTGTGCACGCTCGCTCGACAGCAGTCTGATTGTCGGTTCACATGGCCTGCCATTGATCGGGTCAGGGGACTGGAACGACGGTATGAACCGAGTTGGACGAGATGGAGCTGGCGAGAGCGTTTGGCTCGCGTGGTTGCTTTGTTCCACGTTGCGCGACTTCGCCGGGCTAGCTCAAACACGGGGCGAGGTCGAGCGTTGTATTCGTTGGCGACAGGCTCGCGAAGCGCTCATGGTAGCCCTAGAACGAGATGGGTGGGACGGAGCCTGGTATCGTCGTGCATTCTTCGATGACGGTTCGGCACTTGGTTCAAAATCAAACGTCGAATGTCAGATCGACTCGATTGCGCAATCATGGGCGGTCCTGTCCGGTGCTGCACCCAAGGAGCGCGCCATCCGCGCAATGAAGGCCGTAGAAGCACAGCTAGCTAACGAAAAGGACGGACTGCTGCTTCTGCTGGCGCCCCCGTTTGACGGCTCGACACATTCGCCCGGATACATCAGCGCATACCCACCCGGCATCCGTGAAAACGGGGGTCAATACACGCATGCGGCTGTTTGGGTTGTGGTGGCGTTTGCAGCGCTCGGAGACGGTGATAAAGCCACGCGGCTCCTGCAAATGATTAATCCGGTGCGCCGCACGAGCAGTCGGGCGGGAGTGGAGCGCTATCGAGTCGAACCATACGTTGCAACCGCAGACGTGTATTCGACTGCTCCGCACGCAGGTCGTGGGGGATGGTCGTGGTATACTGGCTCGGCGGCATGGTTCTACAGAGCTTGCGTCGAAAGCATCTTGGGTTTCCAGCTGAGTGGGGATTCGCTGACAATCAATCCTTGTATTAGTCCACGATGGGAGAGATTCGAACTAACGTACACGTTTCGCTCAAGCCGCTATCACGTTGTCGTCGAGAATTCGAACCGCGCAATGCGTGGAGTTGCGCAGGTAAAGATTGATGGAACGGTCATCCCGGCAGGCAACAAGTTTCGGCTCGTGGACGATGGCCGCACCCACGAAGTTCAGGTGACTATGAAGGGCATGAGTGCTTCGCCAAAGGACGTCAGTGCGGCGGAATAATCGCACGTGAAGCGAGCACTGCCCCGACAATGACAAGGGCCCCACCCGCCGCGCGCACGAGGCCATTTAGCGTCGATGGCCGTACCCGCTTGCGAAAGCGGCACATGAGCCGGATTAGTATCCAGGTCCAACCAACTATTCCTAGAAAGGCGCCGAGTCCGAAGGGAATTGCACTTAGAGATGATTTCGTGACATTGAATGCTGCATGCAGCGCCGCCACAATAGCGGCCCATGTGGCCGCCAATGTTGGATTGAAAATTGTGATCGTAAACCCAAACAGCAGATGTCGGCCGCGGCGGTTCTCGATCCGTTCGGATGACCGCGGGTGAGCCTGCGACTTTCGGCGTATGAAGTAGATGCCAACTAGTATCAACACCGCAGCGCCAAAAATTCGTGAAGCGGGGATGACTACCGGGTATCGGCCGATCAGCGCGGCTACCCCCCAAAACGCGGCCGCGGCGTATATTGCCTCGGCAACGGCTGAACCAATCGCGACCTCGAAACCACTGCGTGGCCGATTGTCTAGTGCACTGTTTACGACCACGACCGCCGTCGGACCCGCGATGGGAATTGAACCAACGAATCCCACAACTAGGCCCAACACGAACGCTGTAACCATATAACGTGGAGAGCATCATGCGTGCCGCCTGTGTCGTCCTGCAGGTACGAGGCATTCCGCCACGCCGCCTCGAGCACAGACGGCTCGGCGCGCAGCGAGAGCTGGCACCCGAATTGCTTGGGTCGCAAGGTGCGCCTGTCACGGCGCGGTTGAAGGAAGGCTGCGAACGGTGTCCCGCTTGCTTGTTCACCGTCGCCAAACCGGGAGTTGATTATGTCAAATGCCAGACCGAGTCGGGGTGAAATTCGCGGGGAGCTTGTTGGCTCCAATCAACCGTTTTCGCTCGACATTGAGGAAATTCGAGCCAGGGCGCGCCAGAAAATGACCGAAGGGGCAGTAACAGCTGCCTATCGGGGTAATCGCGAAAGTGTCATTTCCGTTCTCAACGAGGCGTTGGCAACGGAAATCGTGTGCGTACTTCGCTATAAGAGTCACTACTTCATGGCGACGGGAATCCACGCTCAGTCGATTGCTGCCGAATTCCTAGAACACGCAAACGAGGAACAGGGACACGCTGACTCCATCGCGGCGCGTATCAACCAATTGGGAGGTACACCCAATTTGAATCCGGAAGGGCTCGCCTCGCGCAGCCATTCCGAGTATCGGGTCGTCAACGACGGCATTGAGTCCATGATTCGGGACGATCTAGTCGCCGAACGGATTGCCATTGAGACCTATTCTGAAATAATTCGCTGGCTGGGTGACGATGACCCAACCACCAGGAGGCTCATGGAGGACATTCTAAAAATCGAGGAGGAGCACGCTGAAGACTTAGCGACACTGCTACGAGGATTAAAGCGACCATATCTCTAGTAGCGCGATTTCAACGAAGGGAGAATCGTTGCTCGCGGGCGGCAAGCCACCCGAAAGCGGCAAAATCGCCCCAGTGGGGCAAATTGGCCACGTCACTCACAGAAGGAACCAGCGCGAAGCGAGCATTTCCCTTAAACCAAGATACTGGCATGTGGACTGCAACACTTGACCGCATGGCTATTCCGGATACGGCGCTCGAACCGAGTGCTTTAGTGAATCCTGCGGCTCGTCCAACTATCAATGAATTGCGTGTGCGCGCCGCCGCACATACCCATATCGGAAAAGTACGGAAGACCAACGAAGATCAATTCTTCATTGGCGAGGTCACCAGCGCAATCCAAGTCACTGAAGCGACTCTGTGCCCTAACCGGCTTTATCTAGGGCCAGCGCCATTAACCTTACTAATAGTTGCCGACGGAATGGGGGGCCACGCGGCTGGCGAACGCGCATCTGCTTTAGCGATAAGTTCCGTCGAAGGGTTCATTCTTCGCGCCCTCGGTCATGTCGGCACGCTGGGCATTCAAGGCGCACCGGATCTACTACGCGCCAGTTTTCAAGTCGCCGATGGTACCGTGATCGAGGCTTCGCAGGCTAGCGCATCTCTTTCGGGAATGGGAACGACAATGACAGTTGCGCTGGCGGGTGGCAGCGAGGTCCACATCGCGCATGCGGGAGACAGCCGCGCATATCTATTTCGCGACCGCACCCTCAGTCAACTTACTCGTGACCATACAGTCGCCGAAGCACTCAAGGAACGCGGGGCACCCGCAAACCGCGCACACGAGGCACTACGTCACATGGTAACCAATGCGGTTGGTGGCGGCACGCCCGGGGTAATTCCCGATTTGACACGCGCGGACCTCAAGGTGGGTGATCAGCTGTTGCTGTGTACCGATGGTCTAACCAATATGGTCGATGATAACAAGATGGCGGCAATTCTGGCCAAGTGCAATGATCCCAATACCGCCAGCAGGCAACTCATTGAAGCGGCACTGGCCGGCGGTGGCGAAGACAACGTAACCGCCTTAGTCGCGAACTTCGACCCGTCGTAATAACAAGCCCAATCGCTCATTTATTTTTATTTGCCTCACATGGAGCCTGGTGTAGTGCGTTCGAAGAAATGAGCCTCGCTTCACCTAGTGCCGGGGTGACGCGGCAGGAGCACTTTGTCTAGAATCCGAACCCGAATAAGGCGCTATCCCTGTTTCGATGAAGGTGGCCGCGTTCGCTGCCATAGCGCTCACGGTGTGAGCGCTGGATTGCATCGCGTATTCAAAGTGCTTGACAGCCGATGTCGTCAATTTACGCAGTGTGACGCTTCCGCAAAAGAGGGCCAGCGCGGCAGTCGCTGTCGCCAATGCAGCTGGCCATTCGGAGCGCGTGACATATTTGAGATTGGTAGGCCTCGGTGACGGTAGCGTAATGTCGCATTGTGCGCCCCCGCCCTGCGCCAAAGAGTGTAACTGTAGCGTTGTCCAATCCACGGTAGATTCAGTGTCTCCAATCACGAAACACCGCCCCGGTCGCGAGCTCTGAGCCTGGCTCGTAAACGGTTCTAAAGCCAGTGCGAGCTCATTGACACTTTGGTATCTCAGCTCTGGCTGCTTGTGCAGGCAGCGCAAGACGACAGCCTCAATCTCTACCGGTAAGTCGGGGCGTAAGGAGCAAAGGGAAATCGGGTCATCGTACAACACCCGCGAACAAGCGGCTTCGATGGACTCGCCGCGAAAGGGCGTGCTGTTCGTGAGTAATTCAAAGAGCACCACGCCCAGCGACCAAACGTCGGCGCGCGGGTTGACGTTGTCGGGGTTCGATATCTGTTCAGGGGCCATATACTGCGGCGAACCTAGCCCGTCATTTTGCATAGTGATCGGAGATGTTGTAGCATCAAGGCGTTTAGATATTCCGAAGTCGATGACCTTGAGAACTTCGCCCCGGGGCATTCGGGCGATAAACAGGTTGTCCGGTTTCAAGTCACGATGAACAATACCTTGTTGGTGTGCTTCAGCGACTGCTTCGCAACTCTGCACGAGATAGTCAGCAGCGCACGAAAGTGGAAGGGGCCCATCGGACGCGAGCAGCTCCCGCAGATCGACCCCTTCGAGGTACTCAAGAATCATATACGGTGGGCCATTTTCGATCCGACCCATGTCTAGCACTCGAGCCGCGTGCGCACCGCGCAACTGCGCGTTATTGCGGCATTCATTCACGAAGAGCGAAATGATCTCCGTCCGATCCGCGTACTCGGGTCGAACGACCTTGATCGCGATCGGGTGATCTAACACCAGGTGCCAACCCTTATACACGATGCCCATTCCACCGGCGGCTATGACCTCGTCAATTCGAAACCTCCGGCCAATGATGGTGCCAGGCGCTATTGTTGCTGACGTTGTCGGGAACTGGGCAGCTAGGGTTGACATGGATTGACTCCAACTCGGAGGCCAGATGCAACCGACGGACCACGAACGAAATGTACCCATTTGCTCGGAGTTTCGTCGCGCTCGGGCGTGGCATACGTGCCAAAGCGCGGCATTCAGTCGCGCATTGAGCCCCGTTTGAATAGTCGAACCTAGTTCGCGGCGCGGAACGTTTTACCGACCGCCCAGCACCCTCATATTCAAGAACGCCCATCAGGAAATCATAAATGCCGTGTAGCAAGTCACCTCGTGTCTAGAACCCACAGCCCTTCAATTTTGCCTCGATCCAGACTGCGTCGCCGACAAAGTGCCACACCGCTCGGTGTCTAGGACGAGTAATTTCTCGCGCATTCCACAATATCTGCCTCGGCACAGACTGTGCAAGCAGGCGACACATGTCAGCAGCTGCCGTAGTCGGATACGAAGAACAAGAAGAAGTTCAACATTTGGGATCAAGTGCCGAATCCATGCCAGCGGTCCTCGTCGTGGACGACGACCGCGAGATTTGCGAATTGGCCCAGACTGGCCTCAGTCAACGCAACTATTCGGTAACCTGGAAAATGTCAGCCCATGAGGCGCTGGAACTCCTCGATCATGAGGATTTCGCAGTTTTGCTTGCAGACATCAACATGCAAGGGATGGGCGGGCTCGAACTGTGCCGTACCGCACTCGCCAAGCGGCCCGACCTGGTTGCAGTTATGATGACCGGGTTTGGAACAGTAGAACACGCGGTTGGAGCCATGCGCGCTGGCGCGTATGACTTCGTTACCAAACCCGTTTCGATGGATGCACTCGCCCTCACCATTGACCGCGCCGCGCGTTACCGTGCGATGAGTGACGAGCTGCGGCGTTTGCGACAGCGTGTCGACGCACACGAGCTTCCTAACATCATCGGTTCGAGCGTCCCGATGCAACGCATTGCAGATGTTGTAGGGCGGCTTGCAGGGTTGACGACTAATGTCTTGATTACCGGCGAGAGCGGAACTGGTAAAGAACTCGTGGCCCGAGCGTTACACGAACGCTGCGGTCGCCGAGGGCCGTTCTTAGCCATTAACTGTGCTGCCATGCCCGAAAGTTTACTTGAAAGTGAACTCTTTGGACACGCACGTGGTGCATTCACCGACGCCCGGTCCTCGCGCGGTGGGCTGCTCGCGGACGCGGACCAGGGAACTCTATTTCTAGATGAGATTGGGGAACTTCCGCTGGGCATGCAGCCAAAGATTTTGCGCGCGCTGCAGGAACGCAAAGTACGTCCTCTTGGCAGCACGCAGGAAGTGCCGTTCGACGCAAGAATCATAGCGGCTACAAACCGCGATTTGGAACAGGAAATCGAACAAAAGCGCTTCCGTGAGGATCTTTACTACCGTATAAACGTAGTTCGCATCGATGTTCCGCCATTGCGCATTCGCGGAAATGACGTACTAGTTCTTGCTCAACATTTTTTGGAGCGCGCAGCGTCCCATAGCCACAAGCGGGTAACGCGCCTGGGTCGCTTGGTCGCTGATAGACTTCTGAGTTACGACTGGCCTGGAAATGTGCGCGAGCTCGAAAACTGCATGGAGCGGGCGGTAGCTCTCACCTCATTCGATGAGATCACGATTGATGACTTGCCGGCCAAGCTTCGCGATTATCGCCCTACCGAAGTCTTTGCAACCAGCGAAAATCCTAATGATCTCCCTCCGATGCATATCGTGGAGGAACGTTACATGCGCAAGGTTCTAGCTGCAGTAGGTGGAAACAAGACGCTCGCAGCCAAAGTGCTCGGTTTCGATCGGCGAACCTTGTACCGAAAACTGGAACGGCAAGTATAGTCGAAACCGAACTATTGCGGGTTAGCCCAGACTTGTCTGCAGTAAACCTGCGAGCACTTCGGGCAGGATGGGTTTGACCACGAAATCGTCGAATCCTGCCGCGTCTGCAGTCTGGCGTGAAATGCCATCGGAGTAACCGGTGAGCGCAACGAGACGGATGGAGTGTCCAGCCGCAGCCCGCAGCTGTTTGGCAACTTCGTAGCCATCAATTCCCGGCAGTCCCAGATCGATCAAGGCGAGCTTTGGGTGAGACTGCGATGCGTGACTGATCGCTTCTTGCGCATTGGTTGCTCCTAAGTGGCGGTGACCGAGGGCCAATACCCACTCGCTTAGCATTTCGCGGGAGTCATCGTCGTCCTCAACGATAAGCACGCAAATGCAGTCACCTTTAGCGACAACGCTTCCCATGCGATGCATTCTAGCGCGTCGTACACTGTAAGCTATAGCTCTTATGCGCGGGTCGCTCACTGAAAAGGAGCCGTGGCAAATTGCCTCAGTTCCACCAGGCACTGGCCGGCGAATTCCGTTGTGAAAGACCCCCATCAGCTTACACCGCCGAAACGGCAAGGTAGGAGTCGGTTGCTGGACCTCGAGTTTTCATTGCCAAGGTTTCCCGGCTTGCTCCAACACGGCGATCGCAGCGCTTTCGCCGAAGAGTTGTGCACCAGCCTCTGCGAGCTTGGCATAGGCGCGCCAGACCACGGAGATTTTACTTCCGCGTCGAGGGCCTGCGCCAACTACGGTATGTGACCGGTTCATACGCTCCAGTGCTCTGCGGCAGATTGTCAGCGCAGCAGTCTTTCCGCGTACAAATGTCTGGAGCTTTGAGGTCATTGCGTCAATGTAAAGCGCGGTGCGTTTGGTGGCTTCCATGGAAACTCTCCTTGTGCAAGCGACAGAACCACTCGTCAATGCATCAGTCATGCCGAACAGAAATTACCGCCACGGATTCCAAACGGCAGCCAATTCGCCCCAATTGGGGCGAATTCGCTTAGCGCATGGTTTCGAAGCGACTCAGACTCAGCACAACGTCGATAAGCTCCGCTGGCTCCGCCGGCTTCGCAACGTGCATCATGTAACCGGCATCAAGTGCTTTGCGCCTATCCTCGGCTCGGGCATACGCTGTCAGCGCTGCAGCGGGAATGTTCGCGCCTTCAGTTGACGGCAACGCGCGAACCTTACGGATAAGTTCATACCCGTCCGCGTCGGGCAGCCCGATGTCCGCTATCATCACGTTTGGCTTCTCCTGTTCGAGCAACGCCAGAGCATCATGGGCGCTCTGTGCCGTACAAACGACGGCCCCGGCCCTCGCTAAGACCGCAGCCACCCATTCCCTGCCGTCTTGTTCGTCGTCAACAACTAGAACCTTTAGACCTGTCAATTCAGAACGGGTTCCAAGTTCGGGGCCATCGGCTTGTTTCGATGAATCGATACCCGATTCTTGAGGAGCCACCGACGCGGGTAGGAATACTGTTACGGCAGTTCCCTTTCCGAGTCCCGCACTTTCGATTTCAATGCGACCTCCATGCAGTTCAACAATGTGTCGCGAAATGGCCAGGCCGAGGCCCAATCCGGATTGCGCGCGAACGGCATGCGCATCAGCTTGCGCGAAGCGCTCGAAGACTTGGGACAAAAACTCCGGTGCAATACCGCAGCCACTGTCTCTCACGACGAGACAAAGGCCAGAATTGCTCTTTGTCAGTTGCACCTGAATACTTCCGCCCGCGGGTGTAAACTTAGTCGCGTTACTCAACAAATTACCGATAACTTGTTGAAGACGAACCGTATCTCCAGCGATCGGACCGACACTGGGGTCGAGGGACACGGCCAGGCTCAGGGCCTTGGCCTCGGAAGCCGGTCGAAAAGTATCCACCGTTTCGCGAACTAATGAAGCCAGGTCCAATGAGCGTACGTTGAGCCGCAGTTTTCCGGCAATGATTCGTGAAACATCGAGCAAATCCTCGATCAATTGTGCCTGAGTCAGGGCATTGCGCTCGATGACTTCCAGCGCGTGTTGCTTCTTTTCGTCGGAGACCTGACCCAAGCGCAATATTCGAGCCCACCCCAGCATCGCATTGAGCGGGGTTCTCAATTCGTGTGAAACGGTCGCCAGAAAGTCGTCTTTTGCTCGATTCGCAAAGTCTGCCCGCCTCCGGGCATTTTGCTCCGATTCATAGAGCCAGGCATTATCAATAGCAATCGAGGCGCGACGTGCCAATTCCTGCGCGTGTACCAGATTGTCAGGCCCAAAACGGCGACCGGACTCGGCCGAAACGAAAGTTAGAGCGCCGATGGCACGCCCTCGGACAATCAAGGGAACGCACATGGAAGATCTAAATCCCAACGCTCGAATTATGTGCAAAAGTTCGGGATCTTGAACGGTTTCGGTCAAGAGCAGGTCGGGGATTTCGGTAAAAATCTCTGGCTCACCGGTACGAATGACTGCAGCAATTCCGCTGCGATCGTCCAGCTTTGCCGGCCACCGACGGTTGAGCTCGTGGGCGAGTTCGACCCGAGTCGGGTCTACGTGGGCGACGGATAAGCGGCATATCGTTCCAGCCGAATCCACAAGGTCGGCACATGCCCAATCCGCGAGCATGGGTACGGCGAGCCGCGTAATACTCGAAATCGCGGTCTTGTAGTCAAGTGAACTTGAGAGAATCGTGCTGGCTTCAGCGAGAAAAGCCAGCATGTTTTCGGCACGCCGGCGAGACCCAACCTCGCGCCAAACGGCGAAGTGACGCCCGGGAACCACGTTTGCAGTCGCCGCATACTCTATCTCCACAATCGTATTGTCGGCGCAACGAACACGAGTTTCGCCTCGTAGGCTGCCATCGCGGTGGCACTCGTTCGGACGGCCTGACACGACATCGGGCGTGTCAACTAACAGCAGGTCAATTTTTTGTCCAACCAAGCCCTCGCGAGTCGTGCGCACCAGCTCGCAGGCTGCTGGGTTCACATCTACAACCTCCTGCTGATCGTCGGTGATGAGCATGGCGTCTAGGGCATTGTCGAACACGGCCCGAAAGCGGCGCTCGCTTTCAGAAAGTTCGTCCTGCGCGCGCTTACGCGCGGTGATATCGGAGCAAACGCCGACCAAACGCAGATGGCTATCTGCGTCGCGAACGAGAATCGCTCGTGCCTCTAACCAGCGGATTTGACCCCCGGCTCGAATGATGCGGTACACGACGTGGTAAGGCTGGCGGGTATCGAGGGTCGTCGAAATTGCAGTCAGGACACGCTCACGATCGTCAGGATGCATATCCGTGTGGAAGGCGTCCATGGTGCCGGCAAAGCTCCCTCGCGGGATTCCGTGAATATCTTCCAGCGTAGTAGACCAAGTTACCCGGTTCGTGGCCGTGTCCCACTCCCAGGCACCCATTTCGCCGGCCTCGAGCGCTAACGCGAGTCGATCCTCACCCTGCCGGGCCCGTTCGAAGAGTCGCGCACATTCAATCGATAAAGACAGCCGGCGACTCAAATCTTCTGCCAGCTGCAAATCACCTTCATCGAAACCCTCGGAGGCCCGAGCGAGCACCAACGCTCCAAATAGCCTGCCGCGCATCACGACTGGCACAACCACCGTGCAGCGCTCGCAGGGTGACGGCCGCCAATCACCATCGAACTGAGTGTCGACCGAATCAAGAACAACGTACGGAATTCCCGTTAGAAGCGAAGAAAGAGGGTGCCTGGTAAAATCGGGTGGGTTCAACCCGCGGTGGGCCAAGATATGAGCCTCTGCCTCCGAGCTCGAGCAGGCGGCAACATCATGCCAAGCAAGTCCCTGCTCATTGATGAACTCGATAGACGCGAGGTTGACGAAGCGATCGGCCAAAGTTCGCACGAAACGCGACAGCATGCTCGACTCGTCCAAGGTTGTGGCCAAGGCTAGGCTGGACTGGTTAAGGATCTCCATGCGACGCTGCGCGCGTAGGCGTTCCGTGATGTCGTGCGTGACTTTGACAAACCCCTGCAGAACGCCCCGATCGTCACGCAGTGCGGAAACGGAAACATTGGCGAAGAACAGGGAACCGTCTTTTCTACGTCGATAGCCTTCGCCCTGGAATTTGCCCTTGGTGCGAGCGATGACTAGTTCTTCTTCGGGAATTCCTGCGCGCCGATCCTCTTCTGTGAATAACAGTCGGAAGTGTTTGCCACGCACTTCATCCAATGTGTAACCTTTGATACGCTCCGCGGTTGCGTTCCAAGTAAGAATCGCACCACTTGGATCGAGCATTGATATTGCGTGATCTTGAACACCCTCGAGAATCAGCGTAAGTTGCGCCTCGCGAATACGCAGCGCCCGGACCTCGTGATAAAGCTCCGAGTCTACCGAGGCCAATTTCTGATCGGGATTAATCATTCGCGCAAGCCTCCCCCTCGGGGCGCTGGATCGGTCGATTACCTCGTCAGACAGATAGTCAGTTCTAGCTGCCGTGCAAGCACCCGACAGAAACTTTTTTGCCACGGTAGTGGCCTAAATGCGCTGCGAGGAAACACAAGTCTTTCTCTGACTGCCCCGCTCCGAAAATCGTTCCGAGGTCTCACAGGGTAGACACACTTGCCTGGACGCAGAACATTCGTTTAGGGCATTCCGGCCCCGTTTCGTATAACACCGAATTTCTTCGGATTTTGTCCCGAAAAAATTGGTTGAGTTGTAGTTGATGAACCCCGTGTTTCGGGAAGAGCTGCCAAGTAACCTTACTTAGTGGTTTCGGTTCGTCACGTCACACGCAGAAGGGTGCCTCGGCTACTCATACGCCAGAGTCAAAGATCGCAGTCGCATGACGGAATGAGCATACTCGCTGAAGTAGCACTTCAACTATGATGTGCCCGCACTGATCCTTGGCGGCTCTTCGATGTTTTGCCACCCGGCGACGGCACCTTGGCGCCCTCGCGGCGCGCCTCCGACAACCCAATTGCTATGGCTTGTTTGCGGCTGGTCACCTTTTTTCCGGATCGTCCAGAACGCAGTTTCCCCTGCTTCATTTCGTGCATGGTGCGTTCGACTTTCTCTCCGGCTTTCTTGTCATACTTGCGGGGTGCGCCTGAGTTGTTTGTTTTGGTCGAAGGTGCAAAGTGTCTCCTTTTACGAACTGCCATGCTTTCTTAGCGAGCAAGGTTCATGCCTAAAGAATAATCGCCGGGGAGCTTGTCCGCTTGTCGGTGCGAACGCGCAATCGAAGCCCAGCCGAGAATCGCGTTGAGAGGGGTCCGAAGCTCGTGCGATACTGTGGCCAAGAACTCGTCCTTGGCAATGCTCGCTGACTCCGCTTCGCGGCGTGCAATTCGTTCGCATTCAAGCAAACGTGCGCGCTCGATCTGCGCCTGCTCGGTGGCTCGCCGCCCTTGCACCTGCGGAGTAATGTCAATCGCAAACACCAGCACGCGTCCACCGTTCCGCTCACGTTGCGCATCGGTTGTGCCCTAAATCTCACATAAGGCGGGACAGACAGCTCCGGATCGAAATTTTCTCCGGCCAAATGAAGTTCCGCGATCTCGACGGCTTCGCCTAGCGTCGCCGCTTGCTGCACGGCCCGGCCAGCCTCGGCTCCGAATCCCCAGTCAACGTGTCGCGCACCAATCAGGTCGGACCCAAACAGTTGCCGCATGGGCGCGTTCGCAAATGCGTATTTTGCTGTCGATGCGTTCACGATCGCAATGAAAGCAGGGGCCCTTTCCAGTAGCTCGTTCAACAGGGACACTTCCAACTTCTTTGCGACGGCCATTGACGCGCGCTCGGCTGCGGCTAGAAACAGGTGCTTTTCCGGCAATGTGAAACTCGCGGCCCGCGTTGACCCTCCCCGGTACGCAAAGCGATTTGACCGGCTCGAAATGCTTCTTGCTGCCGATACAGATCGACGAAAGCCTTGACCCGAGCGCGTATTGTCTGAGGATCGTAGGGTTTGGTATGTAATCAGCCGCTCCACTAGCGTAACCCCGACCAGGGCTCGTCCGTCCCACAGCAGCGAAGTCGGCGAGTGCCAGCTGCACCTATAGGAACTAACCGTAGAGTCTCAGAATGCCGGGCAAGTGGGTCGTCTAGCGACAATTTCCCTACTCAGCGGACGATGGAGATTGCGAACCTTGGTGGTCGCCGTCGGGATGCTCGATCATGCGGACCGCTCGACGCGCAAAACTCGACGCCACGATTCCAAGGGCCGACACGACTGCAGAGCGCGCCGCTTGCGCGAAAATCGAAGGTTGTGCTGGCCCCCGCGAAACGCGCCGGAGGCGTGGTCGCGCCATCGCGTCGCGCACGAGACGCACGGTGCCCGCTAAAATCGCGACGCCCGCTACAACGGCAATCCCTATCAGAACTGGACGCGCCTGATGAGCGACTTTATGCAGCACCTGACGACCGTTCTGCGCAACGGCTTCAAGCTCAGATCCAAGCTTCGCTCGCGCATCGTTGACATCGCGTTCCGCCGCCGTGATTTCAAGCTCCACACCGCTTGTAACTTGTTCCACGTTTTGCCTCCTAATGGTTGCTGCGCTCCAAATCAAGTAACTGAGCTTCAGTCGTCTTGGGGTCTTCGCCTTTATCCTCGAAAACCTTCCGCCAACTTCGAATGCTCATGATCCAGGTGATTACAGACAGCAGCGTCGCGGGGACAATGGTTGCCGCAATCGTTAGTTCACTGTACGTTGCGCTGAGTATGGGCAGCACTATCAGAACGAACAGGGCGATGTGAGTGAGACTCATCGATACCCATGTAAGCCCGATTGCGACCGCCGTGCGGCCCCCTACTCTGCGAGCGCGGAACCAAAGAAGTCTTAGCTCGGCGCGAACCAAGGCCACGACACTATCCACAACCTGAGCGCTCGAGTGGTTGGGGCCGTAATCCAAATTGGTAGGAGCATTCATTGGCGTAACGAAATCAAGCACTTCACGTGCCAATGCCAACTCAAGCGCAACACCAACTCCCTTTGCCGGAATCGAGGCATTTTGTCTCAGTGCCGCAGCCACAGCATGGCGTTGATGCGGAACGGAATACCATGAGAGTCCCGAGATCTGCCTCAAGACCGTGATTGGCATACGGGCTGCAAAGACTCGGTCTTGAGCAATTCCGCTCGCTCCTAGAAGGGCTAGTTTAGCAAAGGAGTTTCCATATGTTGCACTGGGCCATTATCTTCTTCGTCATCGCCTTGATCGCAGCTCTGTTTGGGTTCTTTGGGCTGGCTGCCAGTGCAGCAGGCATCGCGAAGATTCTCTTCTGTGTGTTCCTCGTGCTCGCGGTGTTGTCCTACCTCTTTGGGCGACGCTTGCCGACGTAACCGGCGTGGCGTCAACCGGCAACGCGCTCTTTGAAGCCAACAATACCCAGCGCGGTGAGGCCTCGAGTGGGCTTACGCTGGGCGAGCTTCGCCCGGAATCGAAGTACCATTGGGTTGAGTCGATTCCGGGTTTTTCTTTTGGGGCGTGACGGCACGGAAACACGATCGCGCGCCGTGACTGCTGGCTCGCTCAGAGACTAGGTTCAGCGTTACGGACCATTTCGACGAAGTGTTCGGCAAACCACTGACCCCCTTCGGGAGCATTCGGCATGCTGTTAACGGATTTGCATCCTTGATCGAATCTCGGAGATTTCTCGTCCGTGGTTCCATCCGATTCCCCGGGCGGCTTTACCCACACGTAGGCATCAACCAGCGCAATCGGGGAGGCTTGCGGTCGTGGCCCGAGCCCGGCACCCTTGATGTTGCACCAGCTGCTCCAAGACGCTCGAACCACCTTGCCGTTCCTCGCGGTGTCGATGATGAATTGCTTGCCCGTAATCCCTTCTTTTGCCAGGGCCGTTGTCAGGCGGGTAATGTACGTCTGCTCGTCGGGGCAGGGGTTTGACGGGCCGAGTTTCTTGCCGTCTTGCCCACTGATTGTGTTGTAGTTCGACACGTTCGTGGCAAAGCCGCGAATCTTGTTGGCGCCCCCGGCTTGAGTGAGAACATCCTTGAAAATGGCTGCGATCTTATCGCTGTTATTTCCCCAGCCAAGCCAACCGGCGTGTGCTGCGTCAAGATAGATGGAAACGTTCGGTTGCTTGAGTTTCGATATTGCGTACGCGGTGCTGCGTCGATAGACCTGATCGGCGGCGGCGCACTTGGGCACGTTGAGATTGGTGGCCAGGTTCGGCAGCGAGTCGGGCTCCAGAATGGCGACGATCCGTTGGGTCGAGTGGGCCGCAAAGGCTGCTGCAATCTTGTCGATGAACTCGGTTTTGTAGCGAGCTTCGCCGCCCTTATCGATATCGAGCTCACCCGCGGCAGCCTTTGCCGAGCAGTCGCGATTCGGCAAATCGTAAACGACGAACACCGACAGCATGGTCTTATTCGTCTCGGCCTGCTGTTTTTCGGCACTCTCGAGAACCTGCGTAACCTTTTCCACCGAAGCAATCGAATCGAGCCAAACTGCCGTTGGAATGGCGGCGACCTTTCGGATCGCCTCGCCGTGTGCCGGATACGCTTTGGCAGCCGCTTCCACCTTTGCCACGTAATCAGGATTGACTACTTGGGTAGCTCCGAGGAAGGGGTTGCCCGCAGGCTCGCCGGGTGCCGCTGCGCTCGGGGCCGTAACAGCTGCGCCAGATGCGGCCGGTGCGCTTGCAGCCGGAGCACTTGACCGTGCCGTGCAAGCCAAAAAGGAAAATGCAACGAGTGTTAGAATTGAGTATGATTTCATAGTACGTGATTCCTGATCCATTCGTAAACCGCGGCGACAATTTGCCGTTGCACTCGGCGGATGGCAATGAAAATGTAGGCTACCTCACTTACTCGCGGACTTCGACAACAACCGGACGTACTGCGCCTGGTAGCCATCGTCGGGCTCGGTTACTTGCCACGAATCGACGGGCCCCCCGTCGTTGAAGTCCCGATACGCCTCCTCGGGTACGTTGAAAACCGCTCCCAAGTTCGCATTGTTCGCGCGATCCCTTCAAGGATTTCGCTCGTGACGAGTTTATGGTAAGCAAGGTGGAATGAAGGAGTCTCTCCGTGGCCAGAACAGATAACTCAGCGTTGACGACCGTTCAGCAATTACTCTCGGCGGTCTGCGGGTACGCCGTGCCAAACATCCGGTCCGCGGACGACTTCTGCGCCGCGTTTCCTCCAGAATTGATCATGGAGCGCATCGAAGATGCCGAGCTGCGCGCCAACATTCTGTACGCGACTGCGGGGACGCGCATTGAGGTTGCACGCCGCACATCCAAAGAATCTGCGGGCGAGCAGATGAAGATTGCGCTCGCCGAAAAACTCGTGGCACCGGAAGTCGTTCTCGAGCTATTGAGCCCAGACCACCGGGTGCAATACCTGGACGCTCCGGCACTCTGGGCCTTTGTCGCAGAGAAGAAAATCTGGAAAACCCACGACGGGCCAAATGAAGTGAAGGCAGCCAAAGGTCTGATTATTCTGATCCTCGAAACTGCGCTCAAACTCGCGCTGGTTAGCCCCGAAGAGATTGTTCGAGCGATTGGCTTTGCGTCGTTTTTCGAGAAAGAGCCAAAGCAAAGGTTGGTCGATTCCTTCGAGGCTTATGCGAATGCGGAGCCAGGAAACGGCTTTCTTGTCCTGCTCGGTCGTCATACGCCAACTGTCATTGTCGAGAATGTTGCACTCGATGTGATCTGGGAGCGTGCAATACATCCGCTGCTCGCCGTTCGGAATGGATTCGACGGTCAAACGGCTGCCGGCGCGTCCGCGAAATCTGCCTCGCAGGCTTCATTGTCGCCAGCGCCATCGGCGAGGGCTGCGAGTCCAATGAAAAGGGAAAGTACAATTCCGGGGACGGGAGGTGCGGTGCGGCCGAGCGCTCCAGCGGTTTCACCCGTTTCCTCGGTTCCTCCCGCGTCACGCATCAGCAGTGGGTCGCAAGCGAGCCAGGAGAGCGACAACAAAGACCCAAAAGCCCGTGAGGCATCCGAACAACAAGGCGCGGATGCCGACGACATGGTTGTTGGGGACGACGATATCATCGCAGCCAGCGTAATGTCCGATGCAACGGAAACCGACGGTCCGACACTGAGTTGGAACAATGACTCACCGCAGATTTCAATTGGCGGTGTTCCATCGGCGTCGAAGACGGGTTCACCTGCCAATGCACAGCTTCCCCGACCGAAATCGGATGTGCGTCGCCACCCAACCGGTGACGTAAACGTCGAGATGGTGGTCGAACAGGTGAGCATGTCGGATCCGGATATCCGAGCGGCTTTGCGAGAGGAGCCCGCAGTAGATAGCGCAAGCATTCCATCGACCCGCAGCCGATCGAACACGGGCTCATTTGGACCGGATAGCGCGCTCGCTCGTGCTGCCGGCGCCAATCGATCGGCAAGCATAACGCCCGTAAGCAGCAAGACTGCTGTGTACGACCTACTCAGATCGGGCGACAGCGGCCTAAAACTCGCAACTATCGACCCCTCGACGTGTAGGATTCACCAACTCATGATAGCCGCGCTCGAGGAAATCGATCCGGGTTCTTACGGTGGCGCCCATCAAAGGTTCAGTGAGGCGAATAAGCTCGACCTCGGTAACATCCTCTGCAGCGAAATCGAAACACGAAATACCAGAACCTCCGCCCGCCTCCGTCAAATTCTTGGAAATATCGGGTGCGCCACCAAGATCGCATCTTCCTCGGCACCTTCTTCAATACGGCCGCCGCCGTTGCCGCCTTCTAAGGCACCACCCTCGAGTCCGGGTTCATCCGAGCAGAGGATCAGTCAAGTTCCACCGCTCGAAAAGAAGCAATGATCCCCTCGAATCCGCATCTTGCAACAGCGGCCCACGCGCGGCTCTTTCACTCGCTTTCGAATGGTACGGCGTTGCGCTTGTCGTGAAGTGTGGCCACGATTATGGCACGCAGGGCCAATCGGTGAACTACGGGATTGAGTCGTATGTCGCGACCGATAACAGCCGGCACTTACCCGTGACAGGCCGAACGCAAGCGTCGCCGCACCATGACGATTCCGTGCCGTCACGCCAACAACATCAGTGACAGGGGAACTTCTCTCGGATTCGCCCTACCAGTGATTCGACTTGGACGTCATATTGCTGTTTTGACCATCCGAATGAACCGCAGAACGAACCTATTGACTCATCGGGATAAGCCGCGTCATGCTCATTCTTTCTAGTCAATAGCCGCTCGGCGCGATCCTTTGGTAAAACGCCGTGCCGACGCATTGCTGCGACCTCTACGTCGACGGCGCTCGTCCCGTGGAGGCGCCTAAATACGTACCCTGCCGCATCGTGGATTGTACAGTCGCCATGGCCCAGAAGTTCATCGCCCTTTGGCCGCACGTAGCCGACGGCCTTTTCCATTGCTGTCTTGATCGCCTCCTCATCGTAGGCGAGATATTGAAAAAGCCCCAGAAAATCCGGCAACCGGTCCACTTCCGAAACCGCAGGGTCGAGGAAGAATTCCGAATAGACTCGGGCTTTCATGGCTGGGTCGCCGTCAAACATCCGGTCAAGCCATCCGCGAGCAGTTGTGTCGAGTTCGCTGTAGATCTTTGCTAGGTTACTGAACGAATGCGGGGCGTAGTTCGATTCATGCAGGCGAATGAAGTCATCTAGACTGCCGTCATAGTAGTTCCTAAAGATCTGATAAGGGGAGCGACCGTGCACTACCATGGGAATCTGCTTTTCATACGCGGTCTTGATACTGTGAAAGTAGATGCCCAGCGCACAAGCGATGCACGGGTCACCGTACGTTTTGAATGCGGCCTCGTAGTAAGCTTTATGAACTTCCCAGGTTGGTTTGAAGAAATAGTGCTCAATCTTCAACCTCGCTACGGTCGTCGCGATGTTCTTGCGAGCGTAGTCCGAGAGAAACCCATTGTCGAAGGTAACGGCGAGCACCTTCAGGCCAAATCGCTCGGTAAGAGTGTGGATTACGTACGTGCTGTCTTTGCCTCCGCTGAAACCTACCAGGGCGTCGTATTGCCCGCGTCCGCGGAGTTTTTGAACGCGGTCATTGAGGAGATTCTCTAAAGTCTGGTAGTCCGTGAATCTCGATTTGTGCGCATTCCAGTGCGTGCAGTAGTTGCAAACGCCCTCGGGGTTTACCCGCACGTTAAAACTACCTGATGGCAAACCACATACTAGGCAAACTGGCATTGAAACCTCCGCATTCGAATTGACTATCGTTGAAACCGTCTAAGTTATTCGCTCGTAGTTTGAACATCGAAGATTGGAAGTCCCGACTTGGATTTTCGCGACTGTCACTTATATCTCAGTACAAAGTACTCAGAATTGCGCCAAAACTTGAGCCTTCACTCAAACTTCAAGATATCGTCTACCCTTCGACGTAACGAGCGCGCCGTGGGCGCATCGGCACGCGCGAGTCGAAATAGCAATAATTCGCCGTGACCCGCTGGCACATCGAACAGCTTGCAATACGGCAGCCGCAATTCCGAGAGTTCACGGACCTCCGAAGACGTAAGCCCCTCTCCATCGTGTACGAGGCGAGTATTGAGGTAGGTAATTGTTGTCATGGGTTGCAAGGCCCAGCCGGTTGCTGAAGCCGTTAGCCAAAGGCGCTGAAGCGCGCGCCCGCCCTGAAAAAAACTTTGGCGATCGATACCGGGTATCGTAAGGAGGCCCACCGCCGCGCTAGCAGCAATCGCCTTGCGCACTGGGCGTGCCAAACCGCGCCCACCGCCAATCGCGCCAACGGCCTTCATGAGTGGCCAGGAAGTAATCAAACGCAGACCTACCACATCGGTGGGCGTAAACTCCATAGTGGCCAGGTCAATCCCGTCGCGGGTAGCAAGTACCTCTTCCGGCGTCCATCTAATCTCGCGCATCAGCTCGGGGTGCATGATCGGAGAAAGCATGCGCACCATCTCGACTCGACCCAAGATGCTGGAAATCGCCGTGAGCTCCGCATCTGATTCCAACAGTTGCAGCCGGGCCCCACGCGAAGCCGCTGCATCGATCAGTGCGGTCCGATCGGACGCGCCCATTGAAACGCGCGCACCCAACTTGCGGTTGGTGACCCGCAGCCCAACTTGATGAAACAGTGGGTCCACAAGTGGCGGGACCGGCCCGGAAAACACGAATTCACATGCAACCGACGCGTCCGAAGGATCCGGCTCGAATTGCAGCTTCGACTTGACGCCCATTGCGGCCGCAACGAGATCGACATTCTCTGCCACCGAACCAAACGCGAGATAATTAGCCAAGTCCCGATAGTTGAGGAAGCTCCGGCCGCGCTCAGGTTCGTTCGTGCAAACTAGCCGATCGGCCCTATAGCGAAAGGACCAGGGTTGGCAATTCCCTCCGGAAAACGCCATGCTGGCATATGTTACGATCGTACGGACGTGATGGCGGGTAAGTTCACCCACTATGGGTACGATGGGCGGAAGGTCGGCGCGCTGTGCCTCCAGAACTACTTCGGGTTCGTAACACCGAGGACCCGGCGCAGGGCTATTAGTGTGCTCGTCGGAGATAATTTCGAGCAAGATCGACGGAGAATCGCCCCGACCGCGTCAATTGTCCTAGTGCGACGCGACGAGCAGTATCCGTGTTGATAGCTGCACCCAAAGCTACTTCTGACGCGAGCTGGGGCCAGCTCTTGATCGTTGTTTCGATGTCCACCATCGAAGCGAGTTGCCGGTTTGATTGAATCGATGGCGATATGATGTTGAGAAAAATCGGTACCTTCTGATACGTGCTCAGGCCCTTTAGTGTTTCGGTTTGCACGTCCCCAGTCAGGCCGTGAAATACGGGCCGATTGGGTTCGTTATCGAAACGTTCGATATCCATGATGCCTCGGTCGCTGGTCTGCATGAGAACGCATATTCGATGGGATCTTGCGCGCTCGCGAACGAGGAATTTAATTTGTATGTCGTCGCACTCTTCAAATACCAGGTCGAGCTTGCCGAATGGTCCTCCCGTCAAGAACAGATCGAGATTAGATTCGGTAACTCCATCGGGATAAATCACCACATGTGCATATGGATTTATTTCGTATATCTCGCGTGCAGTGATGTGGGCCTTCTTTACACCTAAATGGTGCACCCCGGTCCGGATGCGGTTCATGTTGCTAAGCTCGAGATGGTCGAAATCCGCCAAATGATAGTAACCGCCGACCTCTTCCAGAGCCAGAGTCGTTGCCGCTGCATGTCCTATCGACAGCCCGACGATTCCAATGCGCAGATCGCGCAGCTTATCCTGCTCGATGGCCGTTATTTTGTTGCGGTTGCTACTGGTGCGTAGCTCACGAAATTCATTCTCTGGCAAAATATGAAGTAGACGACACGCCCAAGGGAAGTAGACCCAGCGCCCATGCCTAGTGAGCGGCACCCCGTCCAAAAATGCGTCTACTTGGGCTTTGCGATCTTCCAACGACAAGGCTCGGGAAGGGTCACGAGTTTCCAGAAGACCCACGAGTTGCTGGTAAATCGTGTCGTAGACCGCTATCCCTGGTTGGCGGTCGATCAGGTCCTGTAAACGTTGTCGATGTGACTCGTTTGAAAGATCGAAGAACTGAGGCTCCCAATCGTTGGCACCCGGCGGCGAACTAGCCAACTGATCAAGGCGCACGGCAATAGAATCGACCGTTGCTCGCATTTTTCTCGGATGCTCCGTAGTTACATAGGTATCGATGGCCGCAATGGCGCAGCTTGACGAAACTCAGATACCCGCGCCATTACATAGTTCTGGGTGAAGACTTTCGGCATTCCGAGTGTCGCTTCCTCAAACCACCCGCCCGCATGCCAAACTGACGAGACAACGCGATGCGGGAAATTGGGTTTTGCGAGCATCGAGAGTCCAATCACGACACCACGAACCATCGCTGCCGCGAACCCGTCCCCTTCGAATACAACGGCGGAAATAAGTAGCTTTGAGCTGGAATCGCTCAACCACGCTGCGAGTCTATGACGTACCTGAGCTGGGGGAGACCTGTGTGCTTGACTAGCCACGATCGTAATTAGAGCTAGGTCCTTGAGACGGTTCCTAGAGTATTGCTCGAAGTGTGTCTCTAAGGTTGCGACGCCTTCAAGAGTCGTCCGATCCTGCCAGAGCACGAAAAACATGTCGCGACAGGCCCCGAGTGCGAGGTCGTGCGAGGAATAAAGTACCCGCGATGTTTGCGGAAGAGGCTCGGCGGTCAGGTCCTGCACAGACGTTTTTTCGTCACATGGCAGCGTGAGATTAATAGCGGCCCGATGTTTTCCCCAAACATCCCAGCTGCCACGCGAAACAATGCGCCCGTTTCGCACATTTCCGGTGTCTAGCAGCGTCATATTTGCACCCTGGGCAGTCGGACCGACCGGAGCAAAACCGAGTCGGTTCGTCGTTCGGGTGCAAGTGGAGAGGTTACCTCGATCACATGTTCGACAAAGTCCAGCACCCCATTGCTTGCACAAATCCACATGTGCCCGGCGCCCATGTCATGGGCATCGCGCAGCCCTTCAATGTCCCAATTGCTCTCGTCGAAGACGCAAACAAACGACTGCTTTCCACAGGCGGCGTACCACCTTCTGGCCGCGTCGATCAGCAACCCGTAGGCGGATGGCGTTATATTAGAAGACGGCACCAGGCGAATCGCATCGAACAGTCCAAACACGTTGAGCGTGGGAGTGCACCTGTCCGCTATCATCCAAGCAATCGGTTCTCCGCCCTTCCGAACCACGAAGATGCGACGTTCGCGTCTTATTCCAACTGTGGAGAAGGCCGACGCAATAGCTGCGGCGTCGAGTGCCTCTGAGGTCAGGTCAAGAGCCTCGCGATAGGCTACGGTCTTACGAAGTGCGAGAGTTTCAAGCAAAAGCTCGCACTCTTCTGCAGTTGCGGTTTCGACGCTTAGGCCCTCTGCAAGTTCGGAGCTGGGTGGGATGCGGGTTGAGAGCTCCAGAAGGCGAATAGGGTGGACGCTCACGCTCTCCGGCCGTGTCGAAGCAAATGCTAGGTGCGAGCGTGTGTGCCAGCCGACCTGCCCTTCCGTATAAATTACCGTCCACCGATTGGATGGGTCACGCGTGCAGATCTCGTAGGCCTGTAGGTAAGTATCCTGCAACGCGCGGAGTGAGTTGCCAATGTCTTCTGAATGCCCAAACTTTGCAAGTTGATGCACCAGCCAACTTCGGGAAAAGTATTTGGCCACCGACACGGTGGCCGTCACGCTCGCATCTCGATTGCAATGAATAATAGTCCCGAGAGTTCTCCTTTGATCGAGTCGTCGATTAGTTTCCTCGAATTCGGCTCGTTTCCCTTCGAATTCGGGCGGAGTTTTGCCCGACAGATTGAAATAGCCCGATCGCCGGAGGGTTTCCCAGGCCGCATCAGTGCAATTGCTGCCGCTACGGTTTCGCGGGTGCAACAGGCTGTCCATGAGCGTGTACCAAGCATTGGCCGTGTCTGGGCAGGCCATTGAAAGACACGCGCCAATGCCTTCGCCCTCGCGTGCAAACATCACCTGCAGCACCCCCGCCCAGGCTAGATGGCCGTTGTGGTGAATTGCGGCTGTTGGAAACGTGAGGCCCGGAAAGGGTGAGCTCAAACCGCAATCGTACTTCAAGCGCACCCCCATCGCCGAAACGTCGAGCAATTGAGTACTGAGTACTTCGCCAGCGAAATCGAGCTTTAGTGTAAGGCTCTGCGGCGCGCGGACGCGTAGCTGGCTGCGGCGCCTGATGCGCACAACATATTGAGGTAAGCTGAATGCAGTCTGCGACTGGCGGGAACACACCGATAGAGGGAAGCGAAAGACGGCGCATCGACCCTGGAGCTCCGCCCATTGCGCGACGGTCTCGTCAAAGGAAGGCAGGCTGAGTTGTAGCGTGCCATCGTCAAATTCGCTCTTGCAGATTTGCAATGGAACGCGTTGACCTTGATTTCCGGGCACGTCGCATCGCCATCCCAGATGCAAACTGGCGTTGAATAGCCGATGAATTGCGGACGTATCGGTTATCACCTCGATTCGAGCCGCATCAAAGAAAGGCTCACCCAAGTCGACAGGGAAGTCGCTTAGCGGACTACGCTTCGTGTTAACGACACTCCCCTCGGCCAACAGGATGACGGAGCTTGCCCCGTTTTCAGTGTCGGCTTCTTTGGGGAGGAGCTGTGCACGAGCTAACGTTTTGACCGTCCCCCGACCAAAGTACGTCGCAGACCATGGCTCTGTTCGTTCCTTCATGGAATCGAGCCACCAAACCGGTGCGAGCAGCTCAAGCGCTTCAGGGGGCATCTCGCTAACGACGGGTAAGCCGATATTGCCTGGAACTATCACAAACGGCCTCCGCGAGCCGCCTATCTGAGCTGCGGCAGCTGTCGCAACGACTTCAATTTCAGTCGAGTATTTTATACGGAGGCGACTATGAGGTTCGCAGCTCCAAGGCATTGATGCTTACTCGATTCTCCGCCGAATCACCGCTACTGCTAGTAGCGACCGCAAAGACACCTTTCGTAAGGCATCAAATCGAATTTCGACACTCGAATAGAATTATTGCATCTGTCTGCGTCGGCCGCGGAGCAACGCGGACTCACTCACTCGAACGACAACACGTGGCGGTACACGAAGGTTGGCCGGCGTTGGCCGGCGCTCCAGGGCAGGTCAGGGCCGGCAATGTCAGAGCTGTAGTCGTAGATTACCACTTCGCTCTTGGGTTCGTTGTCGAGCGCAGCGGGAAAGCACGTGTCGCCGCGTGACGGCAGATCGAGGACGAACGCCAGCCGGTCAGCGCCGGGCACCCAGCGCCACAGGGCACAACGCTTTGCACTCGTAATGTAGGCTAACTCGTTGCGAATCGTCCGCAGAACGCCACGACCGCTGCCGAGGTCATAGGCGCCGTCGGTTGTCACGTTACGGCGACCTACGACGTAAGTCTCCCCATCGTGCTCGAAAACCAAGGGTGAATCGTACTTGCGCCTATCGGACTTGCATTTCCACTGGTCGAGTGAGGCTGCATCGGCGCGACACAACTTCGAGCCCCACCCTGTAGCGTCGCCCTCTTCGTTGCGAATGACACCGAAGAGTGAGCCGTCGGCCCCGAGTGCAAAGTCCGTTTCGCTGCCACCTCCGCGGCTGACGACAGCTCCGCTCGCCGAGAACGGACGAAAATGTCGCCCGTCGTTACTGCGCCACAGTTCGACCGTCATGCTTCCGCCGCCGAGTGAGTACATGTGTTCGCCACCGCGGTATGCCACCATCAGTGCCTCGCCCTGAAACGGCTTTACTCGCCAGGCGATGGCGCCCGCTGGCCCGACAGGCTCGAGCTCGCTCCAAGTGCCGTCCGCCCGCCGTTCTCCGACGGAGACTCCATCCGGTGTAAATGACCAGGCACTTTGCCCCAGTCGCGACACGTAGAGAAACAAGCTTGCCCCGAGGGACGAGAGCCGCGGTTCGCGCAAATCGCGGCCCAGGTGGTAGCTGGTCTCGAAACGCCAGTTTAATTCGTCCTCACTGCTCGCGACGTTGATGACGGCCTCAGGGCTGCCAAAGTGATTCGGAGCGGAGCGCCAAGCGAGGTACACGCGCCCGCCGTGACGCACGACGTCGAGATTGTTGTTGGCTTGTTGTATTTGTAGCTGCGGCGTAAGGCCGACACTGGGCACGATTCGGCGCGTATCAGTCACTCGTACGCGATGCTTACCGAACTCGACGAGGGGCGGTGCGGCTGTTGGATGCTCACTTTGCCACTCCCGTACCTCGACACGCCCAAAGTACTCGCCGACTCCACCCCCCTTCCAACCTCCCGACGTGCCTGCGCTGAGCAGGAGGGTTGTAAGGGTAATCTTCTTCAACATTGACCGCTAAATGTTCTCTAGATGTTACAACAATGCCATCTAATTATGACTTTGTCATGAAGTTGTCACTTTATAGATAACGGTTTCAACGCAATTCACGATTCGTGCCGCGAACAGCAAGCGGGGTTGCCGGGCTAAGGCCAGCGGCTTTTGCGTGGCTCCACGATAAGCCGTTGGCGCCGTCGTCCCACTTTACCGTGCCGCCACGACAAACATCAGCGGCGTGGCGGAAGGCTTCGCCCAGCCCGTGGCGAGCTCTTACTGCCCCAGTTGCAGCGCGGTCTTGTACTCGGGAATGACGGTGCCGCTCGTGTCCATGAGCATGAACCAAGTTTGCCAGGGTATCGCCAATTCCTCGAAGATTCCGACGACATCCGCGTAGTAGCGCACCCGATCTTCGAGGCGAGAGGAACCGTCGTAGGCTCCGAACTCGTTGCAAATGACGGGGACATTGTTCGTTACGGCCCAGCGCTTCGCGTTGAGGATTTGATTTCGCACGGCAGCGTGTGTGCCGTTGATATAGTAACTCTGCGCCTGGCCGAGGATCCACGAGCCCATCAGCGTGCTAAACCCAAGGTCCGAGTAATACTGCGCCCAGCGATCGGGGCTGTAGGGATATGGGATGTCGTGAGTAGAGCCCATACTGGCCCAACTTGCCCCTTGGTGCGTGAATATGAATGGGTCATAGTCGTGAAATGCGTAAATGACGTTGGTGTCCGTGAGCGGAGTCCGCGAGGCGAGGGCCGCGATTCCGTACCACTGAACATCCCCGAAAATGACTGTGTGCGTCGTGTCCGTCGCTCGAATGGCTGCAATCATCTGCTCGGCAATCGTCGTCCACTGCGCCTGAGTGGGCGGCGTCCCAGTAAACGAGAGCTCGGGCTCATTGAGCAATTCGAAGAAGATATCCTCGCGCGGTTCGCTGGCAAAATGCTCGGCCACCATTCCCCAGAGCTGAATTGCCGTCGTGATTGTATCGGGATTCGAAAGGTCGAGCAGCGTTGTGTACTGGTGATAGTCTATGGTGAGCGACAGCCCGTGAGCCTTGGTCCAGGTGTTGAAGCTATCCAGAATCGTGAATAGGTCGGGGCTGACCGTGATCGACAGGCTGCTGCCCGTTCCCGATGTGGTCGCGACGTACAGGTCCAGATCGATAGGCAGACGGAGCGACTTGAAGCCTGCCTGTGAAAGCTTCGTTACGGTGCTTTCGTCGTACGTAAACCCCGTAAATTTGCCGGCTTCGAGCCAGTTAGTGATGTTGTAGCCGCGTGTCAGGTACGTGGCAGCTTTTGCTTGCAGCGGGTTGGTAATCGCCGAGGACGTGAGCACTCCGTCGGCAGGCGGAGATACCGGATTGATCGTCATGTCCGGTGCGCCGCGTGCGATTGTACCCACCACTTTTAAGGTTGTCGATTTGGAGCTTCCCGGTATCGCCTGTCACACCGGTGAGTGCGAAGCTCAACGTCAGTACATGGCTCAGATTGAAGTCGACCTTCTTGCCCCAACCCTGTTGGGCAAAATCGACGAAGGGCAGCGTGACGGTCGTCCAGCTCGTGGCGGCAGGCACATCGACACCGAACAGATCGTAATCAGTGACCTCGGAAGTTTCGACGCGCATGCGATGCGCGCCCCCCTGATAAGTGTAAGAAACACCGGCATACTTGCTAAGATCGTACGGTGCGGCGGTGGTACCAATCGATGCTCCGAAGCCAAGGTACGGCGCGTATGTGTAAGTCCCCTGATCGAAACTGTACGAGACCTCGAGTGACCTATTCGACTCGAACCCCGTGCCATTCATGACGATGGCCGACCCGGTCGCGCCCGTGAACGTCAAGATTGACTTACCGCCGTTCGAGGTGTCATTGTAACTGTACCAACCGCCAGGGATCAGCGGTTTATTGTCGCCATCTTCGAAGTCATCGATCAGAAGATCACTGGGACCGACTTGGGCGTCAGTGCCGGCATCCGTCGTTATACTCGTCGAGCCCGCTTGCGGATTGCTGCCTGCGTCGTTACCACCGGTCGAGTTCGAGCCCGCCTGCGGGTTGCCGCCTGCGTCGTTACCACCGGTCGAGTTCGATTGGCCGCCATTGATGGTCTTACTGCTGCAAGCAATTGAGATAAACAGCAGCGGGAATAATGTGCACAGCGGGAAAAAAATGTTCGCGCGCTTCATTTTAGCCTTTGATCTGCGAGCTCCTGTGCCAGTGTTACAAGCTACAAAACGCGCAATTTCAGCGGGTTATGTCGGTTGTGGTGGTCGTTGGCCCGCCCGTGTCTTCTCCAGGTAGACTGAGTCCATCGGCCGTAGACATTGGCGCGGGTGGCCCTTGGAGGCTCGTACCACTCTGACGGAATCGGGACTCTGCTTTGGTCCGGTAGCGGTCGGTTTTGAAAGCAGCCAAAGCCGCGCGTACCTGCGCCAGCATCGAGCAACATCTTTGAAATTTTGTCACACCGGCACTTGGACTCAAGTTACGGTATACGGAGATGCCCGATGGCCGAAAATCAAGCGGACGACAAAGAAAACCAAGCTCCTGGCGATGCATCAGCCCTTCCAGATGTACTGGTGAATTTGGAGCAACAGCAAGTCGCCCCGCAAGGTCCTCCGTCTGGAGCAGCCATTGGCTTTCTGCGCAGATTCTTCTGGCTCGATGAGAAAATTGCGAATGCTAGGACTGCGGGATGGGGAATGGACGCAGCGGGCTTTGCCGAATTCGAAGTGGTCCGCCAAGTTCAGCGAGCCGTAACGCTGCTTGACCACTTGGGCGAGGGAAACTCCGCGATTTTGGTTCTCGAGCGAGCTCAGGTCTTGCTCCTGATTCGAGCGCTCATGAAACGGCAGGCGATGGATTTACCCGCTTTGCATCTCGACGAAGACGACTGGGTGGTTGCGGCGCAGGTCGATACAATTAGAAGACTCATGACAGGCATGAGCAGAAACGAACTTTCCGCGCTCAAGGGTTGTCTCGGCCCGGCTGCAGAATCGTTTCTCGTGGGCGCGGATGCTAAGCGCCTTCGGTACCTCGCGCGCGCCCTCCGACGGGCTGCGCACGAGTTGATGGTGCCGGTCGAGCGTAACGATAGTGAAATGAACCGTCTGCTGTTGCTGAGATGGACTCGCTTGGGTTCGGCGTTCGCTTTGGCGCTGGGGCTGCTGGCGTTCGGCGCCTTGAACCTGGAAAGTCGCATTCACAGGCCTAATATTGCGTTGCACCGTCCAGTGAAAGTCAGTAGTCAGGCGCCGTACACCGCAGCGGCGGCTGAGGGACACCTCGTCGATGGAATTACCAACAACCTCGGGTTCCACACCGACTATGAAACCAATCCCTTTGCAGTGATCGATCTGGGTAAGACGCAGACGATCCACAAGGTCGTAGTTTACAACCGTGAGGATTGTTGCCAAGAACGGGCGGTCCCGCTTTCAATCGAAGTTAGCGACGACGCCGTGTCCTTTCGCCCCATAGCGGAGCGTCGGGAGTTATTCGACAAGTGGACCGTCAGTGGCCTCGATGCAAAGGCTCGTTACGTGCGATTGCGACTCATGGGGACTAATATCTTCCATCTGTCGGAGGTGGAAGTTTATTGACTCGGATGCGCCAATTCCCGCCCCGCTCAGCTCGATAGCGCCGCCGCTAGCGGGGGACGAGACCAAGCCGCTTCGTAATTTCGAGAGCGACGAAGCAGAGCAGTATCGACACTGCCCATGGCGCAAAGTTCAGCACTTGAACAAAATGAACATGCCAATGAAAAATGGGCAGCAGGGTGAGCCTATAGAGATCGCGGTACCAATACTTGTCCCAGATTTCCAGCGTGAGCGCGTAAATGACGAAGGACAGCGCACACACGAAACCCACAGTGACGCAGCCGATGCCGACCAAGCACCGAGTCGAACAGACGCCGTCGCCCCACCTCCGAAGCGTGACCCGGTAAATTCGCCAAAATGCCGTCGTTAGAACGAAGAGTGGTTGAATGACCAGTACGTAGTAATGCTCCCAGGCCCAGGGGTTCAAGAACACGGACAACAGCGCAAATAACGCAAACGGGAGATCAATCGCCCGTGCATCGGTGTCAACGGCTCGCCGCAAGTGGCTTCGGGTAAGCCAGACCGCAATAGCCATTATCGCGAGGGCCGAACAGCCGCTAATGACACTGACCGCGGTGCTAGGGTGAGCCTCGCCAATACAAATTGGGTAAAGCGATTGAGCCACCATTCCCGTAAGGCTCGAGTTCTGTAAGATTCCCAGATAAATATCCGAAACGGGCTTCTGTTGCGCGAAGAACATGGGCCAGCTCTCGAGGCCATAGATCCACGTCATCAAGCCCGCGATGGCACCGTACGAAACCGTTGCGACGATAACAGCGCGCCAGCGGCGACTCAAAACCAGCATCACCATGAGTAACCCGGGGAAAAGCTTAATCGTCATTACCAAGCCGATACAGAGGCCAGCCTTTGCGTCATGCCCGCGGCGTAGAAATAGCCATGCAAGTACATACAAAAAGGCTATCTGTTCCGAGCATTGCACGACATCGAAATGATAAAGGAGCCAGGCTGACGATATGACCAGCGAAGTGACGAGCCCGGTCACAGCCATGGGAGCCGGCCAATCAAGCTCCTTGGCGCAAATGTAGATGTGCGGAATCAACAAGAACCAAGCCGCCAGGCTCGTCAACTCTGCAACCAGCCCCTTCGGGAGATCCGCCATCAACAAGTACCAAAATGCGGTTGTTGGTGGGTGGCCCATCAAAGGCATGTCATTAAGAGCCAGCCCCAGTCGCGAATAGGGACTGATACCCAATCGGACAAGGCGGGCGGCTTTCCAGTCCACCAGCACATCGCCTTCATGAGCATTCGGCCAGTCGCGCGGCAGATATGCTGGTAGGTTGCGACGCAATAGTTCAATCGATATCGCAACTGCGGCGAATACGAATACGTAATAGCAAACCTTCACTAGGGGCGACGCTCTGTAGCGATCCGTCATGATGCTAGCCTCCAACACGGCCTGCCGACCTCGGACGTGCTCCACGCTAGGCGCGTGTTCCTGCAATCAGCGTTCATACACTTCTATTTCATTGATGAACATTTGTTGCGGAAGGTCGGATGCAGCCGCAAGTCGAACGTAACGGGCGGTGACCCCGGGCACCTGCAGATGCCAGGGGAACCTATTCGTATACGGATAGGTTCGCGTTCCGACGTCGCGGAAATGCACGTTGTCGAGTGACAGTTGGATATGAGCGGGAATGTCGCCTTCACCCCAACTGCCGTCCGTGCGCGCGTACACGACCACCTCACGAATCGTATGAGGCGCGCCGAGATCAACGGCTATCCAGGGACGAATTTCTCGGTTGGTGCAGATTGCAAATCGCACCTCCAACCGGATCCCATCGACAGCGCCGCCCAGCTGGGGAACGCCGTGAAACGGGGTAGGCACATCGGGGCACAAGGAACTGGCGCTCACGCTTTTGCCGCGAGCAATATTGGTCGGTGCGCTTACGACCCAGCCACCGCAGGCCAGCAGGGCACCCAAGACACCCATTCGCGTCCAGCGCGCAATCTTGAAATCCCTGGGTGTGCGCGTGTCGATCTGCTTCTCGAGACTGGCGAATAGGTTAGCTAAGAGAACGTAATGCCGATGTACCGGAGTTGGAGATATTTCCTGTCCGCGGACGTAGTCGATAGCAAACTTATGTTTGCCAAGGTCGGTTAGCTCAGTAATGTGACGGATTGCTTCGTCGAGACCGGGCCAATCAACTGGATTCGAGCTGTGCACCTTGAGGCTAGCGACTGCCGCTGCCACGAAGAGCTTTTCGAGCGCCCGCTTGGCCAATTGCAAGCGTAGTGGCAATAGTCGGGTTCGCTCGGCTTCGCGCATGAGCTCGATCGCGCCTTGCGTTTCAATTCGAATGTCAATCCTATCGGTCAGTGTCAGACGCGCGATCTTGCGCTCTGCGTCGCTCAAGGAGAACAATTCACGAAGCCATATCCAAGCTCTGCCAGGTCTTCCCACTAGTGAATACATCATCCAAAGTCCGCCAATTCTATGTTTTGATACGGAGCTCTAGACTGGCCGTGCATTGCCATGCTTCGGCCATGGGCAGCCGTTGCATTCGTATTGCTATTTGACGAGCGTGGCATGGAGGCGCTCGGCAACTCTACGCATTGCGTCATGATTTGCCAAGCGATACCACCACAATCGACTCCGAAGCCTAATCACTTTCGTTACGTCGCGGTTGTCGAATCGGTGCCGCGCGACGCAGGAATACCCGTTAACTCTTGATATTCCAAGGATCGATCACGATGACTCCGCACCCGGCAAAGGCAGCGACGTTGCGGGTTGCGATGTTCGCACCCTGCGTTTTGCTGCTAACGCGGGTGCACGTGCGGTGCGCGTGCCGATGTTGCATCATGATCGGCAGAGTGGCTAAAAGACCCAGTCGCTGGTTGCCTTCGCGGCGAGCCAGCTCTTCACGAGCGAGCCAAAATTCGTGAGCTGGGTGAGGTTAGTGTCCGAGAACATGGTCGGCGACCAAGCATTGTCCGTCACCCAAGCCGTCCAGCTGGCACCGCTATTATCGACGAAGGTTTGGAGGCTTGTTCCCCACGTTGCGGGATCAGTCGAAGAGTACCCCCACTCGGTAATGAAGACGGGTGCCTTACTCACGGCCGTGGTCACCTGATTCTGAAACGCCGTGCTCCAGTTACTCGGATAGATATGCGCAGTGTACATCAGATTTCCGCCAGTGGGCGGATCGCTCGCTGCGTCACCGGGCTTCTGATCCCAACTATTCGAGGGGACGATGATTATATTATTCGGGGCCAGATTGCGAATCGTCGTAATTAAGCCCTGAGCCACCGGTTTTAGCGCTGACCAGGCCTGCGTGTTGTCGATGGGCTCGTTGAACGGCTCGAAGAACACATTCGTGTAATCCTTGAATTTAGGCGCAATATCCGTCCAAAAGGTGGTTGCGTCGGCCGCGGACGTGCCCGTCGTGGCGTTATCGATTTGGTGGAAATCGATAATTACGTAAAGATTCTTAGTGGTGGCGTAATCGACGGCGGGCTTCAGAACGTTAGTGTAGTACTGAGCCGCCGTTAAGGGTGTCGTCGGCGTGCAACTCGCCGTAGGGCCACTTCCCACGGGATACGGCGTTGGAGAACAAGTGGGAACGCCCGCATTGTAGTCAATCTTGGGGTAAACGGGCAGCCGCACTACGTGACCCTGCACACCCGCGGCTGCGACCTTATCCATGCGCGTCGTAATGCCAGCGGCACTCTGGTTGGAGTACGCGTAAAGCGAACCGATATCGATGAGCGAGGAGCCCCGCAGGATAATCGTTTTGCCACTGGGATCTTGAAGCTTATTGCCGCTTACCGTAAGGCGCGGCAGGCCGCCGGTACTTCCCCCGGCTGCGCTAGTTCCGCCAGTAGCTGCGCCCCCAGTTGCTGCACCGCCGGTGTTCGAATTGCCACCCATTGATACGCCACCCGCAGCTGCACCCCCCGTGCTTGATTTGCCACCCGTGGCTGCGCCACCCGCGCTTGAGCTGCCACCGGTTGCAGACTTACCGCCGCTTGCTGCACCACCCGAACTAGCTCCCGTGCCGGTGCTCGATTTTCCACCCGTGGCTGCGCCCCCCGTGGACGCCGTTCCACCCGCAGGTGGCGCGCCACCCGTCGAAACGAGCCCCCCGGTGCCCAACGTTCCGGAGCTCGACTTTCCGCCCGTTGACAAACCTGCACTCGTGCCACCGTTACCCAGAGCTCCTGCAGATGTTATTCCCGTCGCGGTACCACCGATTGCACTCGCGCCGCCCGATGTTATTCCCGTCGCGGTGCCACCGATTGCACTCGCGCCGCCCGACGCCGCTCCCGCGCTGGAGCCGCCTGAAGCAACGCCTCCGCCAACCGAGCTATTGCTGCCCGTCCCCGCGGAGCTTCCGTCAGCGCCGCTGCAGCCCCAAAGTGTGGGGCTCAAAGTTGCAGCAGTTACGAGCGCAAAGCGGCGCATGATTCTACTTGCCGGAAGTGAATGCATCTCGGGAGTCCTTCCTGAACCTGAACTTAAGGTCTTGAAGTGTAGCAGAATGGGAGCAGGCTGTCCTCCCGTCTTTACGCGAAGTCATCGCTTGAGCTTAGCTTTTGGGCTTCGCCTTTTTCCCGCTCACCAGCCCAGATCGGCTTTGACCTCGACTTCGAGTTCCGCAGCCATGGCAGCCTGAGTTGCGAGGCTCGGGTGGGAGTCACAGCCAGGGGCCGTGTTGGGGGTCGTGATCTCGTAGTATTTGACCTTCGTGTCACCGGCGCTTGCGCGACCCGCAATTGCCGTTCCGATGTTGGTGCGTACCGTTGACAGAGCAGTGCCGCCCAGCAGCGGACCCATCGTACAGAGTATGTACGCCGCAGGATATTTCTCGCGGATGTGCTCCAGGAACGCTTGGTAAGTCGTTACGAATTGGTCCGTAGTGGGACCGGGCGCGGTGCTGTAATCATTGGTACCCAGATTGATGATGACAAGATCAACCTGTGGCGCAAAACTCCAGGGCTTAGTTCTGTCGCTCGGGATAGTGTAATCGTAGAGCGCCGGCATTGGCTGGAAGCGGTCGCTGTTGTAGTTGAAGTAAATTCCCTTGCCAGACCAGGCCACGGTGTAGACTTCAGCGGCAAGATCTCGTGCCAAAACGTTGCCGTAAGCCAAATAGCTGTTCTCGGTATCAGGGGTGAACGAGCACGGGTTCACGCCTTCGTCGCCGTAGCCGCAGGTAATAGAATCGCCGACCACCTCAATGCGACGACTATGAGCTGCCGGTGGCGCGAGCATCTGCCCGGTTCCTGCGTCACCCACCTCAGCCTGTACACCGATGACGACCGTGGTGCCCTGAGAGGCCTCGGTTCTTCGATAGAACTCGACAGTGTGTTCGGCATCCGTAAGACCCGATGCCAGCGT
The DNA here is from genome assembly GCA_963819085.1 of uncultured delta proteobacterium. GTDB lineage: Bacteria > Myxococcota_A > Polyangia > Polyangiales > Polyangiaceae > FEN-1139. Next base: position 147,211 of record CAWFUX010000045.1, on the reverse strand, counting down.
GTACGTCGTGTCTCCTGCTACCGTCTTGAGTGTGGGCATGAGCGTGCCGTCAATCAAAACCGTGTATTGGTTTGGAGAATCATTCAGATGCACACTAACCCCGGTACCCTGGAATTTGCCGATGAACCCTGTGCCGGACCAGGCCATGCGCACACCGGTCGCATCGCAAGCATCGACGCGCCCGACGAAACGAACCCCCAGGTCTGGCAAGGCCGAACAAGCAACTGCACTCGAACCACCGGTCGCGCTTGCGCCCGCAGCTGAGGTGGAACCGCCGGCTGCGCTCGAGTCTCCACCCGCACCGCCGGAACCAGTGATCGCAGTCGAACCTCCAGCAGCGCTTGTTCCGCCCGCTGCGGTCGCCCCAGATTTATCGGACGAGCACGCAAGCAAAACGCTAACCGAGCTCAGTGCCAGAGCCGACCATATAGACATTTGAGGGTTCCACCTTTTCATTACGTTCGCACTCCTTCAGGGAATCAGTGCTTGCTTGAGCTCTGGAACCCAGCTGCTTTCGTTGGGCTTTAGCATTTGAAAGCCCCCGCCGTCGTCCCACACGCACCAGGCGATGTTGCGCTTTTCGGATTCTTCGCGCACGGCCTTGAGATAGTTGGCGCGTGATGCCATATCGGCGTTGTTGATCGCCCCGAACTCACCGAGGTACACGCGCTTACCCGATGTTTGCGCGTACGCACTGGCGCGATCGAACTCGTCCTTGATGGTCTTGGGCCCGCTGGGGTTCTGCGCGGCAGGCTGTGTGTTGTAGGCCTTCAACCAGTCCCTGACCCAGCTGATGTTCATCGCGTCCGGTACCGGTTGCACGGGCTTTGCCGGCGGACCTGGGAACACGATGCCGGTGGTTCCGTATTCCGGGCCCATCCACGGCGCACCTTGGTGCGTGAAGAGGATGGGTTGGTACATGTGAAAGTGCGCAACGATATTCGGGTCATCGGGCAACTCGAGCGTTCGCAAATAGTTCGTGTTTGCCCAGAAGTAGCTATCGACCATAATGATGCGGGTCGGATTCGTGGCCCGCACGAGTGGGATTATCTTCTTATAGAGCGCGTTGAGTTTGACGGGGTTCAGGTTCTTGTTCGGCTCGTTGAGGATCTCGAAAATCACCGTTTCGGGCTGATTGGCGTAGCGTTTGGCGATCTGCTCCCAAAACGCAATGCAGCGCGGTGTCTCGGGATCAGGATCGTTTTCCATCTCTTCGTAATGGTGGATGTCGAGAATGACAGCCAGTCCCTGGCTCTTGGCTTGTTCGATGGCCCAGTCGACGCGCTTGAAGAATGTCTCGTCAATCGTGTACGGGGCCTTCGTGTCGGCATGGGTGCTGAAACGCACGGGCAACCGCACGTGATCGAATCCAGCTACTTTCGCCACTTTGAAGCTGTTTTCCGACAGCGTGACGCCCCAGTCGCCTTCACTTGGCGCGTCGAGGGCGTTACCCAGGTTCACGCAACGCTTCAACCCCAAGATCGGAGCGATGGGGGAGAACGCCGCCGATGAACTTGCATTTGAACCATCTGCGGAAGTCTTCGGGCGATGACGCGGTTGGCAGGCAACAGCCTGCAGCAAACACAAGCTACCGGCCGTAATTGCGAGAGTTGTACGCATTCTGAAGGCAAGCGTGACCTTGGGCGCTACGCTTGGCAACGGGAATATCGGGGTTCTGGTGCTCGCTGGTAGTGGATTGCGACAAACCGGGACATTAATTGCACGTGGGTGGCGGAGTGCTGTCGCCGGGCGCGACCAATTCGCAAACATGGTTTCAAACTGACCGAGACCCGCCATCGCCGAATGCATCGCCGCTGCTGGTGGCCGCCACATTTGCTAAGAACCAATCGACAAAACAATTAGCAGGCAACGGGGCAAAACACCTTCCGATGCGCCGAGTTTCGAGACCGACGAGTTTCGACGGTTCCGTGCCGTCACGCCAGTGAAGCGCCAAAAATGAGAAACTGTGCATCCGCGGTGCGGTATTCGCGTCTTGCGAATACTTGTGGATAGCCCCAGCGTCGAGTATCTGAAGGGATAATAGCCCTTATCGGACCCGTTCGTTAGCATGGCCAGTAAGCAACCGAATCCGAATTACGCATTATCGTCCGCGATCCCTGGGCCGTAGGTATAAATTATGCGATTACTCGTTCAATTTGGCTGCAGTATTCTGACTTCGCTCGTGATTTTCGGGTGCGGCACTGCAAGCTCGAGCAACCATTCGAGCCCGACCGGCGGCGCTTCCAATGCGGCCCAAGGCGGTTCGAGTTCCATAGAAACCGGTGGCGCCGCGAGTGATGCCAGTGCGGGCATGTCGAGCAGCGGTGGCGATGCTAATACTATCATCCCTTGCACGCTTCCGGCTGCCGGAGCCGCGGGCGTGGACGGCGGGGATTTTGTCCCCGTTAGCAAACCTTCGGGGACACCTGGTAACCTCAAGGTTCTGAATTGGGCCGGCTTCAAGGGCGCCGTCACGTACACGTTCGACGACGCAAACTCGTCGCAACTTACGAACTACCCGGCGCTCAAGGCGCTCGGCGTTCGTAAGACGTTCTATCTCATTACCAGCAAAATCGACGCCACGAACCGTGGCGACTGGGCTCAGATCCTCGATGACGGTAACGAGCTTGGAAATCACACGGTGACGCACCCGCAAACGGGAACGGCCAACGAGGTTGACGGAGCGACCAACTTCATCATAAATACGTTCGGGGTTCGCCCCTGGACGATGGCTGCTCCCTATGGTGACGGCAGCTATGTACCTCTTGCAACGACTCGCTTTCTCATCAACCGTGGGGTCAGCCCGGCGCTGATACTTCCCAATGACAGCTCGAACCCGTTCAATTTGCCCTGCTACATTCCGCCTCAAGCAGGAACGGCGGCCACGGATTTCAATCCGATAATCAGTTCTGCCGAATCGGGCGGGGGGTGGAGAGTAGTGTTAGTGCATGGCTTCATCGGCGGCACCGACAGCGCATACCAACCAGTTAGCATCGATGAATTCGTAGCTGGCGTGAATTACGCGAAGGGTCTAGGTGACCTCTGGATCGACAGCATGGTTAATGTGGGTGCTTATTGGCGCGGTCAAAAGGCGTTTTCCTCAACTACGCCCACGGCATCGGGCGATAACACGACTTGGGCGTGGACCCTCCCGGACAACTTTCCGCCCGGTAAATGCCTGCGTGTCACGGTAGACGGTGGCACGTTGACTCAAAACGGCGCGCCTCTAAACTGGGATAGCCACGGTTACTACGAAATCTCGTTGGATACGGGCTCGTTGATGCTGTCACCGTGAGTTTGTCTTATTTGTTGCTGCGGCACGGAATGCGCGGTTTTCGCTGATTAGCTGCCCAAAGGGAATTGCGGCAATCAGCCCGCATTGCGAACCCACCAACCTACCAACTATAATGCGGGGGGCGGCTGCGGTTGCAGATTCGCTGGCAATTCTGGCGCCGGGAGGCGATTCTTGCCGGTATGGGCTCTTCTAATAGTTGGCGCGGCGATACGGAAGCGGAGTCGGCCGGCGTGCGGAGCCCGTAGAACAGTGGTCCCAAGCTAGGCGGCCGCACTAAATCTTCTGTGCGGGCACGTGCGTGTGCGGGGCGCGCGCGGGAAGTCCACTCAAAATCCGCACAAAGCGTGGCTAAGTCGCCTGGCACGTTCCCTGCTCAACGCCAATTCGTGTGGCAAACGCGCGGGGTCAGCTCTCGCCTAAGCCTGGTTTTCGAAATTAAATTTGGAGAACACGAACATGTGTAAGGCATTGATGATTCTAGGTTGGGCTTTCATTGCTCTGGGTTGCTCGGCAAGCATGGGGCGCAAGATTGATGATGCACGCGTCAAGGATATTAAACCGTGCGTTACCACGGAGCGAGATCTCATCGCGTGGTTTGGCGATCCCTCACAACGGGGCAACCAAAATGGGCTACCTACAATGCAGTGGATGTACTCGAAGGTGACCGCAGGGTTTGCGTCGGGCACCACCGAGACCCAGAATCTCGTTGTGGCGCTAAACCAATCTGGCAAGGTCGTGCAATTCCAATTAAACCCAACAACGTTTCCCGAAGTGAAGGACGTCTGTCAGGCGCAGTAGTTGGCCTCGGGGACGCTCTAAGACGCCCGCTGCTCACGGCGCACCGGGCATCCTCGTAAAATGGCGTGCCGCCACAGCCCTGGGGTGCGGAGGAGAGTTTCCGACATGTAACTACCTCGAAACATGACTAAGGATTGCCAATGCTAAGCTTTGAGCTACCGTTTTAGGCTGGTGTGACTCAACCCTACGATCCAGGTGCCGTCAATCGGATTCAAGCGACGTTTTGTTTCGTCGATCTTGCAGGCTTTACCGCGCTAGCCGAGGCTCAGGGCGACAAGGACGCCGCCGATGTTGCGACCCAGTTCGCCGATATTACTCGGGCTGCGCTTGGCCCGGGTGACCGTCTCATAAAAACGATTGGTGACGCAGTGTTCGTTATGTCGCCCACGCCTGCCTCGGGCATTGAGCTCGCTGAGCGTCTATTGTTGCGGACTAGCACGGAGCAATCATTCCCCGCACTGAGGGTTGGGCTGCACTTCGGCGAGGCCCTCCAGCGGGACCACGACTTGTTTGGCGCGGCAGTGAACCTGGCAGCCCGCGTTGCAGGAGAAGCCTATGCCGGCGAAGTCATCTGCACCCAGACCATTGCCGACGCAGCCAAGCGCCTGGACATTCCCGTCGTTGAATTGGGGCCGGTCCCGCTCAAGAATGTGCGAAATAGCGTCGAGCTCTTTTCACTGGCACTGATGATCGGTGACAACGCGACTCCACTTGACCCCGTGTGTAATTCTCCAGTGGATAGGCGAGCCGCCGCTGGACGCTTGCGTTTCGGCAACACTGAATATTGGTTCTGCTCATTGACCTGCGCCGCCGCATTTGCCAGCAACCCCGGTTGGCATACAAGCTCGTGACCTTAGTTAGACGGATCCATTGGTATCCGCCGCTACCGAAGCAACGACTGGTCCAAATGTCGTGGCTGGTTCTGTCGCGAGATCCGCCGAGGCCGGGGCAACCTCTTCGGGCGACGTAGTCAAAGCTGCGTCATGGCGAAATCGCTCCATCGTTTCGATGTGCTCCGCAATATGTTTCGCGTCACGCCCCACACCGGCAAACCGCCCAGAACCCCAGGTGTGAAGCCAAGGCAGCCCGATGAAATACAGCCCCTCGACTTCGGAGATGCCCCGCGTGTGCCGCGGGTAGCCCCGTATGTCAAATACCGGGATCTCGACAAACCCGAAGTCGGAGCGAAACCCGATGCACCAGATCACCGACTTCACGTTCGCGTCTTGCAAATTGAGCTTAGTCGATTCCCGCTCGGGTGCCCATGGCGGGATGTACGGGGGCTCTTCGGCAATTGATAGCCCTCGCTTCGCGATATAGTCGTCGATCAACTTACGGATACCGTTGTAGACGCTATCGGCAGCGTCGAGCCGCGCCGCCAGATCGGGTTCGAACTCTACGTCGAACTCCGACATGCCTTTGAGAAAACCGTAGAGATTCATGCCCTGAAGCGCCAAGCGCCGCAGGTCGATTTCGCGGCCGCCGTCGCGCCCCGTCAGGTAGTGGTTCGTCTTGTCGCGAGTCATGTTGACATTCGGGTGGGCCTCAACGGGCAAGTCGTAGTAACCCATTTCATCGAGCCAAGCGACGACATCCTTGCCGCGATACACGCGCGGCGAGCGCGGTGCATCGCCGAGGCACAGGTGTACGGTGCGCCCGGCGAAAAAGAGATCTTCCGCGATTTGACATCCACTTTGCCCGCTGCCAACCACCAAAACGTCGCCTTCTGGAATGCCTTGAGGGTTTTTGTAATCGCGAGAATTAATTTGGACGATGTGCGCGCTAAGCTGCTCGGCAAACGGCGGCACGATTGGACGGTGGTAGGCGCCGACCGCCATTACCACGTGATCTGCGGTTAGCGGGCCTTCACTGGTCTCGAGCTCGAAGCGACCGACGCCCGATCCGAAACGAATGCGCGCGACGCTCACACCGAGGCAAAGTGGGGGGCGCGTATGCGCTACATAGTTCTCGAGGTATTCTACGATTTCTCGTTTGGCCATAAAGCCATCGGGCTCCGAGCCCGAGTAGGCATAACCAGGTAACTGGCATTGCCAATTGGGTGTCACCAAGCAAAAGCTGTCCCAGCGTTGCTCACGCCACGCGTAGCCAATGCCGTGCTGTTCGAGCACGACATGTTCGACACCGAGTTGCCCGAGGCAATAGCTCACACTCAAACCGGCTTGGCCGCCGCCTACGACAACCACTGTATAATGCGGCTTCATGCGTTCCTCCTTAGCTGACTTTCGATGTCCTGTCGCCGGGCGAACCGTCACTGGGCTGTTCTTGGCCCGGTTGTTCGCTCGTGTCCGAATCGTCGATTTTAAGGACAACCACCGCGCCGTCGGGGTCAAAATCTACGGATCGGTGATCCAGCTCTGCAAGTTGGTCCATGGCGGCACTGCAGTAATAGCCAAACTTGGCGCGCACCCGTTCGGAGCCAATGTTCAATGCGGCCCGGATTCGGTGCATGAATTCGTGGACAGGATACGAGGTGCCGGCGGTCACCAGTTCACGCACGACACGAGACGGCGAGTAGCAGCGTTGTTCGGATCCGTCGGGCCACTGAATGGTGAAGTGCAGTGCCGGCATCAAGACCTCACCGTGCCAAAAGCAGTACGCTGGTTGACTGAAGATTGCGGTTCGGCGCCGAGCATACTTTGTGTCGTGTCGCTCGTCGATCGGTGTTCCGTGGGTTTACGCCCAGAACCAAATCCGGTGAGCGGGGCATCACTGAGGTCCCAGAAGCAATCCATACGACCTTCGTACTCGAGTTCAACGCGTGTGCCTACTGCGAAATGTCCCACACGTTCGGCTGTGATGCAGGCGTCGCGAAATCGATTAAGCAAGCTGCTTGTCCGACTGGGATCACAAGCCAAGAGAAATCCATAACTTGGGAATGTCGTCAGCCAGCGTTCCCAGTCGATTCCGTGTGGGCGTGGCACACGGGCTAAGTCGATATGGGCCGAGACCTGAGCACTTTCGCACAGCATGAGTAGTGTGCCCAAAAGGCCGGCTTGACTGATATCTTTGGCCGCTTCGGCGAGCTCAGCTTCGGCAATTTCACTGAGCAATGCGACCGCTCGCCGCAAGTCTTGCCCGCTCGCGTGGGTTGCGGCATTGAAATGATTGAAGGATCCACGGTAAGTCCCGCGCAAATCAATAGCGCACACGAGGTCGTGGCCCGGTTTTGCCTGATGACTCGCGAGCAGACTCCGCGCTCGGCCCACGATGGCCACGGACAACCACGTAGTTGCGTCCCCGCGCGCGGTGTGGCCGCCCACGACCGGCACGCCAAAGGCTGCGCTGGCGTCACGCAGACCTTCGAGCACGCGCTGGTTGTCGACAGCGGACCCGGTGAACAATACGTCCGCCACGGCGTACGGCACGCCGCCCATCGCCGCAATGTCATTGACGTTTACCATAACCGAGCAAAATCCCGCAAACCAGGGATCCGCTTGCACGAAGCGCGGTAGGATCCCTTCTGCGGCTAATAGCAGGTAACCGTGCTCGTCTGGGATCGCGGCTGCATCATCGCCGTTTAGAATCGGCTCGCAATTGGGCAACCAGGCACAGTTGCCCATCGCCTCAAAGGCGCGTGACACCGGCAGAATGGCTTGTTTGGATTGCACTCCCGAATAGGCACGTAGCGCGCAGGTTAGGGCGGATAAATCCGTCATGCCGCAACCTGTTTGGTTGATTCGGTTGACGGTTGACGGCGCGAAGTCGAGTCGATACGAGTGCAGGATTCCCCGTAGTATCGCGGCGGGTATTTCGTCAAATTGGCTTGCATGAGTGCATGTGACAGGCCGCATAGGCTCGTCTCGCCAATTGTCTCGAAATGATGCCGCTCGAAATAGCGCTGCACTCGAGGCTGAATGGTCGCCAGAAAGCGCCGAGCGCCCAAATGATGAGCCGTGCACACAGCCGCGCGGATCAGCGACTCGCCAACGATACCGTGGTGCCGGTAACTACTGTCCACGGCCAGCCTCCCCCCATGCCAAAGTCCGGCTTCAGTAGAATAAATACGCACAGCGCCGACGACGCGATCTGGCATACCGCAGAGCCAGCTCATGGTGACGATGGCGAGCGCGTGGGCATCGATTGAATCCGCATCCGAGTCGATGAATAACCCTTGTTCTTCAACGAACACGCGGCGCCGCAGCGCAAAGTACCCCTGAAGTTGCCACCCCTCGGTTGCAACCCATGTCGCAATTGCCGCTGATCGATGGGCTCGAACCGGTGCGCCCGATGGGCAATTGCCGTCAAGCATTGGACGACTCCTGAGTTGCCTTCGTTGGGCCAGCGCGCAGCACCGGTTCGCGTGCCTTGAGCGTCGAGCATGCGCCGCAACGCCCACAGCCCGCCTTGATAACACCGCTCGAAAGGCCAGCATCGGCTATACGCGCCGCAACGCCATCAAGAAGCCTTGACATGAATTTTACTCCCGGTGGCGGGTGCAGCTCGAGTGGGGTGCCCGCAATCGGAACGAATGGCACAACGAACGGGTAAACACCGAGCTCAAGGAGTGTCACACAACAATCGAGGATCTCCGATTCGGTGTCACCCAGCCCCGCCAAGATATAAGTAGTGACTTGGCCTCGCCCGAACACTTCAACTGCAGCCTGAAATGCCTGCAAATAGCGCTCCACGCTCACCTCGGCTTTGCCCGGCATGATACGCCGACGCACGTTATCACTGACGGCTTCGAGGTGCATGCCCAGGGTGTCGATGCCCGCGTGCTTCATCAATGCGTACCACTTGTCGTCATCGGGCGGTTCGCATTGGCCTTGAAGGGGCAGAGCCACGGCTGCACGTATGGCGGTCGCAGAATCGCAGAGCAACGCCGCGCCCCGATCTGCGCCTGGCGGCGTGCCGGTGGTGAGCACCATGTGCGTGACGTGGTCGAGCGTCACCGCCGCCTTGGCCACCTCCGCTAGTTGCTGTGGCGTCTTTCGCGGGATCGTGGAGCGCGCGGCGAGCGACTGACCAATTGCGCAGAACTGGCAAGCCGTGGCCCTGTCGGCGTAGCGGATGCAGTTTTGGAGCACCGTCGTTGCGAGCACGTTGTTAGCGTGTAGCGTCGCGATCTTCCAATATGGAACGCCGCCGGCGGTCGTTAACGAATAGAACTGTGGTTGGGGTGGGAACGTGATTTCCCCCAACCATTGACCCGCTCTGAAGAGATTGGCATGGCCGTTGCTGCTTGCGCGAGCTTCGAATGGCGAGTGCGCGGCGGCCTTCGTGAATATCGGGACCATGACTATTTGGTTTTGCAGTCCAATGGCTTTGTGATCCGATGGCCCAGCGCCGCCGATTCGGGATAACCCGGGTCCATTCGGATCCACTAACCGCATACCGAGAGCCTGAAGCTCGCTGAGCAAATCAGGCGCGGGGCGTGGGTTCGTCGAGGATCCGGGGTTCCAGATGGGCAGTGTTCGCGTTGTCGCGGTTGCGAAAGGCATGGGATGCGGGCTCCTCGGGGGGTTGATTCATGTTCCACTCATGCATCGGCTGCGTCGGCACGCGATTCACGAGTAACGCCAAGAGTTCAGGGCGACTGTAGTGGCCGACGCTGTCCATCATTCGCTTGCGCTTGGTGATCAGGGCAAAGTCGAGATCAGCAGTGGCAATACCTTCGCCTTCGGTGATTGGGTCGCACAGCGCCACCCCCTCGGGCGAGATTATCGTTGTGTAGCAGCCGCCTCGAAGCGCCTTACTCATTTGAGTATCGCCGGCAATCTGCTCGACTTGCGATGCGTCGAGCCAGCCGGTTGCGTTTACGACGAAACAGCCACTTTCGAGTGCGTGGTGACGGATCGTGGCCGCGATTTGATCGGAGAAAATCGGGCCTACCATCGACCCGGGAAACATACTGACGTGGATCTCTTCGTGATCGGCCATCAGCGCGTAACGTGCGAGCGGATTGTAGTGTTCCCAGCACGCAAGGCTCCCAATGCGACCGACGCAAGTGTCTACGCAGCTGAGGCCCGATCCGTCTCCTTGGCCCCAGATCATGCGCTCATGAAAGGTCGGTGTGATCTTTCGCCGACGTTGAATCAAAGTGCCATCCGCATCGAACAGCAGCTGCGTGTTGTAAAGAGTGCCGTAGTCGCGTTCGTTGACCCCGATGGATACGACCACTTCGCGCCGTCGCGCGGCGTTCGCAATTGTCTCGGTTGCCGCCGATGGGACGGTGACGGCCTCTTCGTACAGTTGCAAATGGTCTTTGCCCATCGAGGCCGGGGCTTTGACGAACGAAAAGTAGGGGTAATACGGCACCACGGTTTCCGGAAACACGACGAGCCGGGCACCCGAGTCCGCCGCGGAATCAATCGCCCGGCAGACTTTCGTCAACGTACCTTCGCGGCTGCCGAGCACGGGGCTCAGCTGAACAGCGGCGGCTCGAATGGTCCGGCTCATATTTACATCGTCCACGTATTGATGACGAACGCGCCGTCTTTGCGGTGGAGCAAAATCAGGTCTAATACGTCCAGCGGGTTGATCGGTCGTATCCCGGGGATCAATGCGGCTTCACCGTGACCGTAAAGAGCCTGCAGCGCGAAGCGGCAAGCAAAGCATTTACCCCCTTCTGACATGAACTTGATGAGTTGGTTGTTCATGGCTAAATGTCCGGGGAAGGCCTCGTCTCCGAGTTTTGGAAACCCGCGCTGCACGCCGAGTGTGACCCCAGGACCATAAAGTAAAACGGAAGTCTCGAAACCCTTGCGCAACAGGCGGGTGGCTTGCAGCAAGTTGACGAGCCCGATCGAGCCCTCGAATGCTACTGTGTGAAACGTGACCAAAGCCTTTTCACCGGGCTCCGCTTTCACGTCGGGGAATACCTTTTCGTCGTAATCAACCAGATAGTCACCGGTCTTGTTGGGGGCTCTGTCTACTGCGGGCATTCGTGGCTCCTTTGCAATTGAGAATAATTTTAGGGGGATTGCGACGTCACTGTTGACGCCTACAACGCCACTCTGCGAGTGATATGCCAAACCAAGTCCACCTGGTTTTGCTTTTCGAAGTCGGGCGAAACCTGCGGCAATTGAGCCGTGTTCGAGGGGCGCCCCGCGTTTCGCTGTTGTTGCGAAACGCGGGCGTTACACTCGACAATTTAGGAGTCACAACAATCTGTGAAAGACGTCACGGGTTCTCGATACTACAGAAATTCAAGCCTGTTTCACGATGTTTCAGGCAGCCCCCAAGGGGCCGCGACTGGCCGCGTTGCAGCCGGGTTCGAAGACACATCGCTTCAGACGTAACTCAACGGCCGGGTTTCAGTGAGGCAGTTTGCCAGCGGCTGGAAAGCGCTCAATCCCGAGTGCCTTCATTCGGTACGCCAGGGTGCTGGGTCTCAGTCCGAGCATGCGCGCCGCGCCGTTGGCGCCGGAAATTTTCCATTCGCTCTGCCGCAATGCATTGAGAATGTTGTCACGCTCGAGTTCACGCCATCTTCGTGCGGATATCACGGTACTGGTGTTGGGCGGCATGCCAGTCGCCGTCGATTCGGGCGGTGTTGGGACTGTGGGATAGTCGTCCGCTGGCGCAGCCAGTTGCAGTGTGAGCCGTTGTTTACCCGTTTCGTGCAAAACCACCGCGCGTTCGATGATGTTACGCAGCTCACGAATGTTTCCCGGGTAATTATAAGCCAGTAGATCCTTGATGTCGTCAGGGCTCAAATCTGGCACCCGCTGGCCAATGCGTTGCGAAATACTCGACAGAAATTGTCGGGCAAGTGGCAAAATGTCATCGCGCCTGTCGCGCAGCGGTGGAACCAAAATCGGCACCACGTTGAGCCGATAGTAGAGGTCGCTGCGAAAGCGTCCCGCAATTAACTCTCTTTGCAGATCGCGATTCGTTGCGGCGACCAATCGCACGTCTACCCGCCGCGTGCGGTCGTCACCAACGGGCTCGAACGCCTGATCCTGCAGCACTCGCAACAATTTTCCTTGCAAATCCAGGGGGATCTCACTTATTTCATCGAGAAACAGCGTGCCGCCATCGGCATTTTGAAACCGACCTTGTCTGTCGCGTGCGGCACCGCTAAATGCCCCGCGTACGTGTCCGAAAAACTCGCTCTCGAACAATTCACGCGGCACGCTCGCGCAATTGACCCGTACCAACGGTTGCGACGCACGTGGACTCAGGTCGTGAATTGCGCTGGCTATGAGCTCTTTTCCCACTCCGCTTTCGCCAGTAATGAGGACGGTTGAGCTCGTGCGCGCTACCGCCCTCACCGTGGCTAGTACATTTTGCATGGCGCTACTGGCTGCGATGACCGGCATACACAGCAAGTCGGCCTGAGCAATCGCGGGGAGATTCTCCTGTTCGCGCTCGACGCGGTTTCTGAGATTGGCGATCTCCTGTTGGGCGTTCGCGTTGGCAAGGGCGAGCGCCGCTTGATCGGCAAAGACACGCAGCCACTCGAGGTCACATCGCTCCAGGCGCTCGCGGCTGAAGATCGCGACAACCCCCAGAACTTGCCCGCAGTAGATCAACGGCTGACCGGCGAAGCTCTCAATCCGTTCACGCTCGGCCCAATCGACTTGTAGCAGCCAATCACTGGAACCGCGCTGAAGTAACAAGGGCTGACCGCTAGTTGCGATGCGACCGACCTTCCCGTAGCTGAGCGGCAACTGAGCGTGTGCGCCGTCCTTGCGAGTCCAGCGTAGATCGGGTTTCTCCAGGCTAAGCCCAATGCTGGCCCGCAGCCGCAACATGCGCAGGCCCGCGCCCTGCTCGATCGTCCAAAGCCGAGCCAGCGCAATCCCTTCTGTCATCGCTAGGCCACGCACGACTTCCCCCAGCACTAAATCAAGCGATTTGGCTTGCGCAACCGACAATGCCAGAGATTGAAGAGCGGTAACCTGCACGGCGTATGAGTCCTCCTTCTGCCCCTCGAAATTGCGATTGAATGCATTGCGAGGTCGTTTCGAGTTCACTTCATGAGGCGCCGCTGACGCACGTATATTCGAGAGGTCAATGACTGTGGGTGGTCCGCATCAGGGCTTGTCCCACCGAGATGACTCAAATCTTTGCACGCTAGGCGCGCCGCGTTTCACGGTTCGGCGCACCGCGCCTCTTGGAGTGGCTGAAATTCGTGACACCAGGCAACGACCAGCCGGAAGTTGCCGTGAAAATTGATCGAGAACTTCCTCGATCAATTACCGCCAACCTCGCAGGTGACTAGACGCAGAAGTAAGGCGCAACTTGGGCTTGACGAATTGATTCGAAATAGCCCGCTTTTATTTTTGATGACGTGGCGGCGCGTGGACACGGGGCAACTTTGCTAACCAGGGCGGCACGTGGGACTCGGGGCAACTCTGTTACCACGGCGGCACGATTAGCTCTGGCCTGACTTTTATGCCGAGCGCCGGCATTGAAATAGTTGAAACAAAGCGTTGAAACAATCCCGGATCGTCAGAATGATTCCAGTGTTTCCAAATGCCTTGAAACAATTGAGAAGGTTCAAGCTACGCGCCATTAGAAAAAAATTGAATCACCCGAACACATAAATGATTTTTCTATGTGTAATTCACGAGGGCGAAACAATTGGAAGAGTACAAAGTAACAAACAACATCACAATCGCAAGCACGGGGGTCACGTCGTTTATGCCTAAACGCAGCGTAAAACAGCAGGAATTCGAGCTAAGTCGGGCACCGCGTGCCTGGGTCTCAGGTAGGGAATATGAGCAGGAGTCCGCCAAGTTCCTACATGCTGCGCATCGCTATATCGGGCGCGGCCAGGTCGAAAGTGAATGGTGTGAATCTCAACGGCACCTCCTAAGATTGGCCTTCGTCATTGACAGCGCCGGCTGGACGCCTGATTGGGTAAAGATGCTACAACAAATGCTCAGAATCGCCGAGCGCTCACCTACCAATGACGAGCTGCGTTGCCAGGCCGTTCAAGCCGTTCACGCAGCGGGCGGTATCTGGAAGAGCCCCGAGGGGCAGGCTTCGCTCCAAGCCCGACGCCGTTGTGTAACGGGCCTTGTGAGCCAACTGCAGGCGTTAGATCAGGCATTCACATTACTACACCATGATTTGGATGAGGTAGCGACGAAATTGGACGCGTACCACGCTGCCTCGGCACGCTCAGGCGCGAAAAGCGCCGAACGCATTGTCGCCGAAATTGTCGTCGAGGGTGCGGACGCCCTTGGGTTTATCGTCGAGCCCAAAGAGTCGCCGCAAGCCGAGATCAGCCGCATTCAAAGGCAGCTCGAGCGGCACGTCGCTACCCATCCGGCGCGCTCCTCGACCCCAAGGTTTGACCGAATTGCAAGGGCTCCGCTTGCCCGAACCAAGCGAACACTGAAGTCCGCCTGAGCTCGTAAGGCCTTGTCGCCACTGCCGCAAAGTGGGTCTATGAGGGTTTGTGTGTATTGAGTGACACACTTTTATAGCGTCAAAGACTTGACGCAGTTGTTCAACTGACAGGCATGCCTTGCGCCCGAAATTTGCGCATTGCGCGCGTTCAATCCCTGACGCAGATGCTGCAATGCGAAATTGATACTCTTGGTTACCCACGAGCAGCTCTGTTTGGTTTCAGCGTTGCACTCGTTACCTACAACATTCTATCGACAGTGCAGGCCGCTTTGCGGGCCAAGTTTGGCGTCGAAAAGATCCAAGAAGAAGTCTCGCTGTACTACGTCGCAATCGAAATGCAGGCGTCGCACCAAGGCATGGAGGTCGTCTTCGACACGGAAGACTGGGAACCATTTCGCGCCATGCCGACCAAAGCCCTCGGCAAGTTTCTGCTCACGTGCGCCGCCCACGTCGAGCTCCGCAAATACCGGCGCCACCCCCGTGGCCCTAAGAAGCCGGTACCGAAGAGAACTCGATTCGTCGATAAGATGCACGTGTCCACTGCGCGCCTTCTTGCCAAATCACGGAAGAAGTGACCTTGAAAGGGCTGGGTACCTGGAGGTATCACATCCTGCTCGAAGGCGACGTGCAAGGGCTTGAGCTTGCAACAGGGGAGCTGTACTTCAACCAGGATGGCTCATTGCGCGAAGTAAAGGCGCTTCGACCATTGGTCCTACCGAGTGTCGATGATCCGCCGAATCGCCCCATCGAACTTGATTTTGGTGTGCCGACAGTGTCGGGTGGAAACGGCATTGACGGCGTAACTTCATTCGCAACGAGTTCAAACGTGGGCGAGGTCCGCACGGATGGTGACGCAGGCTCAACTGGCGAGGCCTGCCCACCACTTTATGGGACCCTTAGCTTTGCCGGCTCGCATCCAGTTAGCTGCATAGCTGAGTTGACAACATACGTATACGTCGGTGGCAACCTATCGGCAGATGGCCCGATTGTGACTCAACCCTGGTCCACTGAAAACCCCGCCGCGGTCGGCACCCGTGGGAACGTTGCTTACACTTTTGTTCGAGCTGCCCTGTGGTACGAACGTTGTGGCTCGTGGCGCGTCACTGACTTTGAACTGCCTTCGCAAAGAGTTCTTCTAGCTGTTCCAGACTCGGGGGTTTCGCCATGTGCTTCGAGAAGCCGGCCTCCCAAGCGAGCTGCAAATCCTCGGGTAGCGCGTAGCCACTCAGCGCGACGAGGAATATGTTGCGAAGCGCGTCGTCGGCTCGGAACCTGCGCGCGACTTCGTACCCGTCCATCCCGGGTAGTCCAATATCGCAAAGAGTGATTTCCGGCCTGAACGCGCGCGCCCGGGCTAGCCCGTCGGGGCCGTTGTAAGCCACCTCGACCACGTGCTCGCTCAATTCTAGCGCCTCGCGCAGGCTGTTGGCCGCGTCAACGTTGTCCTCGATGATGAGGACGCGACGACTTCTCTTGCCTTGCTTCATTGCCGCCGAACGTGCCTGCGCGGCCGCAGCTAGGTCGAGCGGCAACTCGACCACGAACTGTGCTCCCTTGCCGGGACCGTCGCTGTGCCCGCAGACCTCGCCACCATGCAACTCCACCAGGCCCTTGACCAGCGCCAGCCCAAGCCCAAGCCCTCCCTGACTCCGATCCAAGGTTGCATCACCCTGCGTGAATGGTTGGAACAACTGGCGCAGCATTTCAGGTCCCATCCCGGTACCGGTGTCGATGACCCAAAGGCTGGCTCGTTCTCTGGCCGCGACGTGTGCGGTGCGGACCGTGACGTGTCCGCCAGCTGGAGTGAATTTTACCGCGTTTTGAAGGAGATTCCCGATCACTTGTGTGAGGCGCGCCTCGTCGCCGTCGATCGACAGCCGCTCGGCTGCGAAGTTAGCCTCGAGGTGTACGCCTCGTTGCTCGAACGAGGAGCGATGGTCATCCACCGTGCGACGAACAAGATCGTTTAGATCGAGTTGGCACCGTTGCAACTGAATCTTGTTGCGCGAGATTCGCGTGACATCGAGCAGATCATCGACCAGGCGTGCAAGCTGGCCCGTTTGGCGGTCGATCACTTCCTTGGCGCGATTGGCCTGTTCGCTGCCGGGCCTGGCGTGGTCGAGAATGTAGAGGCTGTTACGGATCGGGGTCAGAGGGTTTCTGAGCTCATGCGAGAGCATGGCCAAAAATTCGTTCTTTCGTTGGTCTGCCTCCTTCAGCCGTGCGTTGGCCTCCTCGATCTGTGCCATCGCTTTTCGGATGTCAGTGATGTCGGCCCCAGTCGTGATGAAGTGGTCGCCCAACGGAATGCTAGTGAAGCGGAAGTACTTGTCCAGGTTTGGGAAGTAATCCTCGTAGGAGTGAGGAACACCTTCGGTCATGATCTTCTGCACCACTGCCATGTAGTGTTCAGTGGCTCCAGAACCAAAAATCTCATCGGTCGTTTTGCCCTGAATATCCTCGAGTGTCTTGCCCCAGGTCTTTAGCGTGGGGGGATTGGCGTTAACCATGCGCCAGGTCTTGATGCTACCCTGTTCGTCATATTCGAGCTTCCAGAAGTGAAACTCCTCGGTCATGTTCTGAAATAGGTCGCGATACCGCGATTCGCTTTGCCTGAGCGCCTCCTCGGCTAAAGTTCTGGCGACGGCGACCGCTAAGTGAGATGCAAGCCTTTCCCACAGCGCGATCCGCTCCGCGGTGAACATTCCCTTACGTCGGTCGTTGAGCTGCAATAGCCCGAGCCGGGTACCGCCAGCGCGCAGCGGAAGCAGCGCCACCGACTCGTAACCCTCACCATTGCAGCGATTGCGTGTGCGGCCCTGTCGATTCGTATCGGTCGTCGTGGCAAGCAAGCGCGTCGTGTCATTCGACCAAAAGCTTCCCCCACTGGAGAAGAATGGCTTCGTTGGGCCAACTCGCCCGCAAATGACGCTCCCGCACATGCATTCGAGCACGGGGTTGCCCGTTGTGTCGCGGCGGACGTTTCCAGCATCGTCTCTCGCGCAGAGCTCGTTCTCTAGCTGGAGGAATTCCATGGGAAAACCACGAGCCTCGAAGTACGGATAGTCGTCCCCTTGTTTGAGCCGGATACCCACGGCTTCGCAGTGCGACTGATCCCGGAAAAAGGTCACCGCGGCGCGGATCAAGTCGGCGGTCGAGGTATTCGCGTTCGCAAGGCGCAAAAACTCGATAGTCAGATCCCGCTCCTGCTCCGCCTCACGGGTGGAGCTCACGTCCCGAAAAACCAGCACCACGCCAAGCAGCTTATCGCCGAGGACGGGCGCCGCGCTGTCAGCGATGGCAATTCGTCGGCCGTCTCGTGCAATGAGCACCGTGTGGTTGGCCAGCGCGACGATGCCTCCTTGTTCGATCACCTTGCGGACCGGATCCTCAGCGACCGCTCCCGTGACTTCGTTGATGATGTTGAAGACCTCGCGGAGCGGCCTGCCGCGCGCCTCGGCATCGCTCCATCCCGTGAGCGCCTCGGCAACGCGGTTCATGAGCGTCACTTGACCCTCAACATCCGTCGCGATAACGGCATCGCCGATGCTTTGCAGTGTGACCCGCAGGCGCTCCTCGGCGGCCCGTTGCTGCGCCTCGGCTCGTTTGCGTTCGGTGATGTCTGCAAAAGTAACCGCAAAGTAACCCTTCTGCTGGCTGAACGCGGATATCGCGTACCACTTGTCAAGCGCCACGGCGTGGCTTTCGAACTGCACCGGCTCGCCGGTGAGCGCGACTCGCCCGTAGCGGCCGATCCAATCCGCCGGATCCGCTTCGATACCCGGGAGGACCTGCGTGACGCGCCTACCGACGATCTGCTCCGCTATCAAACCCGTCAGGCGTTCGAAGGCCGGGCTTACTTCCAAGAAAATGTAGTCGCAGGGCCTGCCTTCGGAGTCCAGCACGAGCCGGTGGTACGCGAACCCTTCGGACATGCTCTTGAAGAGCGATCTCAGCTTGTCCTCGCTGCGCTCGAGCGCGTCGCGCGCCGTGCTCACCTCAGACCCTTCGAGGACCTCCCACGAACCGGAGGTACAGATCAGCGCGCAGCGGTGCTGTTGCACGATCTGCAAGATCTCAGCGGTACCGAGGTCCACTCGCGAGTACGCGATGGCAGCAATGACGTTTAGGTGGCGAATCGTCCCCGCGAAAGCCGTGGACGCTCGCCCAGGCTTGCCGCTTCCCGCGTGGCACGCAAGCCTGAGTCCATCGAAGCCCGCGAGAATCGCCCGGTCGAGCCGGTTCTCGCGTGTCTGGTCCGTTTGCGCCCCAGCCTCGAATATCCAAGGTTTCAACGCATATTCTACTTGCCCGCGCGACTCGTACTCTGCGAGATTGGGCACAGCCCGGGCCAAGGCCTGCTTGGCCTCAGCCAAAGTGAGTGGCGCCGCAATCTCCCACAAGCAGCACTCGCTTCGCTCGAGGCCGGCCCTTATAAACGGCACCAACACATCGAGCAATTCCTGCGGCGACGTGTAAAACAGGCAAAAGTGGCTGCCCCAGGGCAAATCACCGACGGACTCGATACCCGATGGGCGCTGATCGAACGGTGTTGGATTCGTCATCAAAGGATATCTCGACGAGTGTTGCTTCCGATCGCGACGATGCCTTGCTGGTGCTCGTGGAACTAGTGACCACAAGAACTCACGGGCATGTTGACAATCTGCCACTTGCCCTGATTCATGGCTAAGGCGAATTCGTGGTTCTTGATGACGTCGAGGATCTCTACCACTCCACACTTTTCGAGCGAATAAGTGCAGAGCACCAAAAGCTTGGTGCCGCCAATCACCTTGTTGATTTCCGCCTCGTAATCGGTGAAGGTGTCCCAGTCCTTCTTGTTGTCAATCCAGTAGGGATTGCCGCTCACGCGCAGTCCGGCGAAACCCCGGGCGAGCGCCTCGTCGTGCTTCTCCATCCACATGGCGAGCGTGCGTTTGAGGTCGAAGCTTCCTCCCTTGAGGTACCAGTCCGTGTGCGGGAAGACCTCCACCTGCTGGCGCTCCACGTAGTGCGGGAATTCGGGCACACCGCGTTGCAAGGCCAGAAGGGCATCTTCGGTGGTCAGAAAGTCCGACGTGACCCAAATGCAAAGCTCATTGGCCTCGAGCCCGGCGCGAAAATAGGGCACGACGATGTCGGTCATGTCCTTCTTGGTCGTGTAAAATTGGCAAAAGTGGCTGCCCCAGGGTAGTTCGCCGACCAAGGCGATGCCTGAGTTGCGTTTTCTAGAAGTCATGGTTTCCATGGTATTTCCCTGGCTTTGCAGTCGATTTTGGCAAACGGGGCTATCCCCGAATTCGAATCCCGGACTATCCGCGTCCGACAACCGCTGTCAGCAATAGTTATCACGGGACACCCAATCTGAAACGGGAAAATCGACATATGTCCAGGCACGGATGCCGGCCCGTCAATGAGCGCCGGCGGCCGGTGTCCGCCGCATTTGCCAGCCTGTGTGTAAGTTTGAGACAATGGCGTGACGACATCTACGAAGCATTCAGCGGGTGTTTCCGAGCGTACCCTGAATGACACCCTCGAGCGACGCGACGGCGTTCGGAATATCCGGTCTAAGTGCGAGCAGTTCTCGCATCGGATCAGCTCGAGTCTTGAGCCGGTGTGGCACGGACGCGAGTGTGAAACGCCCGACATCGAGTGCTTGCGTCACTTCGTCCCAGGTTAGCGGTGTCGAAACTGTTGCGCGAGGCACTGCGCGTACGGAATATGGAGCCACAATGGCGCGGCTCGGGCCCGTTTGACCCGTGTCAACGTATACACGAGGTCCGCGGTTTTCGCGACGCCGTTCCATAGTTGCCGTTGCCGGATGAAGGTGCGTCGCGAGCCGTCCGAGCAACTCGACCAGCAGACGCGCCGCGGGGTACGCAACACCAGGGCCGAGTGGGACTAACAAATGCAGCCCCGATTGTCCAGATGTCTTCGGAAACGCGGAAAGCCCCGCGCCCTCAATGATTTCACGCAGCGAGCGCGCAATCGTGATCGCCTCGAGCAAGGTCGAAGCATCGACATCGAGATCGAGCGTGATGAAGTCACAATTGTCGAGCGCTTGCACGCGCGAGGCAAGAATGTGAAACGGGATACACCCGAGATTGACCACGTACTTGAGCGTACTAACATCATTAATGAGAAAACCGTGGCGCGCACGGCCCTGCCCATTCTCGGCGGGTAGCTCAAGCGTTTGGACCCACGAAGGGATCTTGTCCGGTACGTTCCACTGATAGAAATTCTTGCCCTCGATGCCGTCCGGATAGCGCACTAAAATCACCGGGCGATCCTTCAAATACGGCAAAATCACGTCGGCGATTCGCTCGTAGTATTCGACGAGTTGCCCCTTGGTAATGCCCTCTTCGGGCCAGTACACTTTACGAGGATTCGTGATTGTAACCTGAGGTGCGCTCGTGGCAGCGTTTTCTTTTTTGTCGTCACGGCCATTGGACACGAGCGGTAGATCTAAATCGAGCGGCGTGGGCTCTGGTTCGGCTTCTGCACTCGCGTCCTCGAGCAGTTCGCTCGGCGCGGCAATCGTGCACGCTTCGGGCTCGATGTCATCGCGAATGCCCTGAAAGACGGGAAACCGCAGGCGGCCCTCATCCGTCCACCCGCCGAAGCGCACACTCACCACGGTGAGAGGTTCCACGAATGTGCGACCCTTGGGTGCAGGTTCGAGTTGGCCCGTTGCCGCGCAGGTTGGTCGCTCATGCCCGCGCGTTTTCTCGAGCAAAAGCGCGATCGATGATTGGTCAAGCCCACTGCCGACTTTACCGCGAACGACGAGTTCTGTCCCACGATAACTCGCAACATCAACCGCACCGAGATCGACGCGTGAACCCTCGCCGCGAGTGAGTCCGATGACGACGAATTCTGCATCGCGGTGGCACTTGAGTTTCACCCAGTCCCCCGTGCGCTTCGGTCCCGCGCGATAGGCAGAAGCGCCGCGCTTGGCAACCAGGCCCTCCAAGCGTTCTCGATTGCAAAAATCGAAAAGTGGGCGCCCGGCGTTTTCGAAGTGATCGAGGCAGCGCACGAACCCGCGACCCCGGACCACTAGAGCGAGTAGCTCTTTTCTTTGACGCACCGGCAGCGCCCGCAAATCCCACTCGCCGAGCGCGAGTAGGTCGAACACGACGAAAGCCACCGGCGTCTCGCGCGCCAGTTGCCACACGTCGGCGGCGCGCGCGTGAATGCGCTTGGCGAGCCGCCCAAAGCTAGGCCGTCCCGCGGCGTCGAACGCGACGATTTCGCCATCAAGAACAAGTCGTCCGCCCGGCAGCGCACGCACCGCACGCGCAATTTCCGGATAGTTTTGAGTGACGGCAGGCCCACGCCGCGACCAGAGCGCCACTTCGCCGTTACGCTTATCCGCCACGACACGGACGCCGTCAATCTTGAGCTCATAGAGCCAGCCCGGTCGATTCAACAGCTCGCTCGCATCCGCTTCCGTGGTGCGCGGAAGTTCGGCGCACAACATCGGCGTAAGACCGCGTGCCTCGACTGCGCGCTTCTCGGCGCCGTAACTTGCCGCAAGAGCTTCGGCCTCCGCAGTGACGCTGCCCGATGAAAGCTCTTCTGCGGCGAGCCCGGAGAGAACACTCCTCGGATTGTCGTCGATAATCGAAGTATCGGGGCGCGCGAAGGGATCTTGCTTCTTGAGCAAAAGCCATTGGCGCCTCTGTGAATCTTTCTGCCCCTCTTTGCTGTGGCTCAATACGAGTGCGAACCTGCCGTTGAGCTTGTGCCCCGAAAGCCAGAAATCCAATTTGCCTTTGGCGAGCCCTTCCTCGGCCGGCAACTCCTGATAGCGCACGCGACCCGTGTCCCAGAGAATCATCGGACCCGCGCCATAATTGCCCTTGGGAATGACGCCCTCGTACTCGAGGTACTCGAGTGGGTGATCCTCAGTCTCGATCGCCAAGCGGCGCTCCTTCGGGTCGAGACTTGGACCCTTCGGCACCGCGAAGCTCTTCAAGGCGCCGCCCACCTCGAGCCGCAGGTCGTAGTGTGTGTGAGTAGCCTGATGCAAATGGACAACGAAGCCGCCTTCAACCGTCGCTGGAGGAGAACTGTGCAAGGGTTCAGTCCCGAACGGTTCATTCGTCGTATGCAGGTTGCGCTTGGCGGAATATTTGGCGAGGCGCCCGGAGGGACCGGTCTGAGTTTTTCCTTCATTCTCGGCCTGCTTTTTCAGTATTTGAGCCAAGTCCGTTCCTGTTCCTTCGAATGCGATGTCGCGCTAACTACCTAGTTCCGCGTGCCTGTTTGCGCCATCCAGTCGGCGGTTGTTCACGAAATCGACGGGCGCGTCGCCAATTCGGCTTCGGCAGCACCTAAAATTACGATTGCGAGAACTGTGCTATTCTCGGCGAAGCCATGTCCGCTCCACTTCGAAATGACACCGTGCCAAGCGGGCTCGAGGTTCATCGGCTCAGCGTGGCTCAGTACGATGCGATGGGGCAAGCCGGGGTCCTGCAACCCGATGATCACGTCGAGCTCATCGAGGGTTGGTTGGTAAAGAAGATGACCAAGAATCCGAGGCACCGGGCAACGACTCGCCGAGTTCGCCTGCGTTTGGAGAGCATACTGCCTGAGGATTGCTACCTGGAATCGCAGGAGCCGCTCGTCACAGCCGACAGCGAGCCTGAACCCGACGCGTACGTGGTTCGCGGCGCGCCCGAGAGTTTCGAGCTACGACACCCAATGGCCGCCGATGTCAGCCTGGTGGTCGAGGTCGCCGACACGAGCCTGGAACGCGATCGGGTCGTCAAAGCACGTATCTACGCACAGGCCGGTATCGCGATTTATTGGATCGTGAACGTCGAGGACCGACGAATCGAGGTCTATTCGCGCCCTGTCGGCGACGCATACGCCGAGCGAACCGATTACGTAGCGGGCACGATTGTGCCTGTGCGGCTTGACGGCGTAGTTGTGGCCGAACTCAACGTGTCGGATATTATGGGCTGACCTATCCGCGGAATCGGGTCTGTGCGGTTACGTCGAGGTGCCGCGGAGACCTGTGCAAGAGTTCAGTCCCTAGCGACAAATTTGCCGTCGTCGCGTCGCACATCGCAAAATATTCACGACGGTCCAACGGAGGGAACTCCCGGGTGCGCCCGTAAGGTTCTATCTACTCATTGCGCCCATATGCCAGCACGAGCCATCCAGTCTGCCACGATTTCCTTTGGGTTAGTCTCGATCCCGACCAAGCTTTACACAGCGGCGTCTTCCGAGAGCGTTTCATTCAATTATCTGCATAAGAAATGCGCGGGACGGATGAAGCAGCAGTACTTCTGCCCCGTTGACAACGAAGTCGTCGAGCGGAGCGAGATGGTGCGCGGCTTTGAGTACGCCAAGGACCAGTACGTGCTCTTCACTGAAGAGGAACTCGACGCCCTGGAATCGCCGAAGAACAACTCCCTTGAAATCCTGGAGTTCGTGCCGCTTCAGACCGTAGATTTGTTGTACGTGGCTAAGACGTATTACCTCGGTCCCGACAAAGGTGGAGACAAGGCGTATAAGCTCCTGTCCGACTCGATGACACGTACCCAAAAGGTAGCGGTAGGTCGATTTTGGACTCGTGGCAAAGAGCAGCTGGTCCTGCTGCGGCCGTATAAGAACGGTCTCGTCCTACACTATGTCTACTACGCGAACGAGGTTCGGGCCTTCGATGAGGTCGACACTGGTGCAACCGGGATGTTTTCGCCGCTGGAGGCCGAGCTTGCCGACAAGCTGATCGAGCAGCTTACGACTGACGGCTTTCGACCCGATCGCTATCGCGACACGTACACCGATCGTGTGCGTGAAGCCATTGAACAGAAAGTCGCAGGCCAGCAAGTTCACGTGAGCCACCAGCAGCCCACGGCTCAGATCATCGACTTGTTTGAAGCCCTTAAACGAAGTCTGAAGACGGATGCGGCACCCGAGCAAGCGGGCGGGAGAGAGGCTGTCGGCAGTTCGAATGCGGACTCTGCGCCCGACGAGCCGCCAAGCACAGTTGAGGGTGTCGCTGAAAAGGCAGCCTCCTCGAAGGCGAAACCGCCTAAGAAAGCGGAACCACGAGCAGCTCGCCGCGCATCCAAGGCGACAGGGTAGTCCCAACTGCAAAACCGCAGCGCTCGATGCTGGATTCGAAGGCTGGAAGCACGCCGGTTTTCCACTGCGAAGTTCTGCTTGACCAAACCGACCAGACTCGAGCGACCGAATCGTCCGCGCCGCTAATAATGTGGCGGCTTTTCTTGAGGTGACCGTTCGCCGGGTTGGTCCATGCCTTCGGCAATCAAGGCCTCTAGCCTCTGGATCCGGCTCGATATGACATCGATGGTGCGCTGCTGCTCGTGCACGACTCGACTCAGATCTTGGACAAGTCGTTCCAGGAACGTGTAGCGCGTTTCGACTTCGGTCAGGCGATTGTCGTTCACCGCGGGAGTCTAGCTGAGCTGCTGCACAACTGCACTCATCGCGGGTTGCTGGTTGCGGGCCCTGGCAATGTGAGCGAATAAGGCATAGTAATCGCACCGGTGCGTGGAAATAGGAAATTCGGCAGGTGGGACCAGTCTCCCAAATAGATATTGGTTCCCGTTCCTCCGAGCGCGGCGAGTGCCTTGTAGGCTTCTTCTTGCACCATGAGCGGGGTAACGGCCAGTGCCTTAGCGCGATTTTGAGCCATTTCCCCCTCCGCAAGGATCTGCATTTGTTTGGCCTCTGATTGGGCCTTCACGATTCGGGCCTGTGCCTCTGCCTTTTCCACGCCCAATTGCTCCTCGGCCGAAGCGCGCTGATCGCGACGTTTGAGTAAGCCAAGCTCTGCGTGGCGCTTTTCTTCATCCGTTTCTGCCAGGGACTTTAGGCGAGCCGCTTCAGCCTCAGTTTCTATTTGCGTGCGCTTGCGGAGGGCTTCCGATTCAATGGCAGATTTTTGTCTGAGGGCATCTTGCTGGGCTACGAGTTTCTGCCGCACAGCCTGAGCAATTTCTGGCGCGTAATCCACCGACTCGATGGTAATTGAGGCAATCTCCACGTGCTTTCCGTGGGTGCGCCGCCGAACTTCATTTTCGATTTCATCCTCGATCTTTTCATTTTTGATCATCAGCTCGCCGTACGGGTGTCTCGCGAATACGCCGCGCGATGAGCTGCGAAATTCGGGGCCGATTACCTCTTCGTAGTAATTGGGCCCGATTTCATTCGCCAAATCGTAGAGTTCGGAAATGATGGGTCGGTAACTGATGGCCAAATGTAAGTCCATCGCCAGTCCCTCGCTGGATACTGTATGAACGAGCTCCCGATGGGTCGAAAATGTGACGTCGAAATCTGAGACATCTCCGCAATCTCTCAGAAAACACCAGCCCAAGTTGTAAATCCCGGGTTGATATACATTCTGATGTAACCCTCCCTCGTGAGGGTCGAAACGAAGCCCGCGGTGACCCGGATTGACAGTGTAGTAGGCGCAGCCCGTAGAACAGGCTAACGCAAAAGCAGCTAGAGCGCGCATTTTATTCCTTCCTGAACCCTGTGAGTCCAATCATTGAGTCAAATTGAATTGCAAGAAGCGGTGATGCCTAATTGAGGGCAATTCCGCTAAGCCAACCTGAAAGTTGAATACCAATTGAATCAATACACTTGAGGACCACCTGCGAACCATTGGCAGGGGAAACCGCCAGCGTATTGCTCGCGTGCGCATGCGTTTGCGCAATATAGGTATTCCCTAATCGTTCGCGCAGAGTCACGCGGGTCGCTAGGCGAACCGTGAGTAAACCCGCCGAATAGTCCGCGTGCGCCTCGATAATCTCGACGAGAAGCACGTAGGATTTCGCGTTGCGCGCCGAGAGGTCATTCTTGATTGGCTGCGCGGCGGTAGCAATTGAGGCTTCGAGGGCCCGGTCGATGTCGGCGAGATAAATGTTTGACCCGTAGACGGCTAGTGGCAGCCGGACACTTGATGTTTCGACTACAACTCGGAGTTTCTGCTCCGCATTTGCTAGCGGCGGCCGCAAGACCACACGGGTTGGCATCACCGAAACCAGGTGGCTCGGCTCACAGCCAATGAATAGCGCGCACAGCAACCAGCAACGCGTGAGCAATCTCATTGCTCGCATGCTGTGCAATGCCTGTGCCTGGTAGCTAACTCAACAATTGCGCTTTAGCGGCTATCTTAGACGTCTAAAAGGGGCAGTTTGCCCCGTGACGGGGAGATTTACCCCGCTCATGTTCTACGATTCACCGATCCCCCAGCGTTCGAGCTTGCGATAAAGCGTCTTGCGGTCTACGCCTAGGATTTCCGCGGCTCTCGTGCGTAGCCCACCGGCTGCTTCGAGAACGCGCAAGATATACCGCTTTTCCACTTCCTCGATTGTGGGCAGATGAGATACATCATCGAGATCCACAACTACCCGTGAATTGCGGTAATTTTGCACCTTTTCAGGCAAATCATCGACGGTAATTTCTTCGAAGCGTGTCAAGGCCACACAGCGTTCGATACAATTTCTGAGCTCACGGACATTTCCTGGCCATGAATACGAGAGCAGCCTCTGTGCGGCCGTCGCCGATACTCCAACTACAGCTTTGCCGCTGGCCGAGGCAAAATGACTGACGAAATGTTGCGCCAGTATTAGAATGTCGCCCTCGCGGGCTCGCAGCGGCGGCAGCTCGATGTGAATGACATTTACCCGATAGTAAAGGTCGGCTCGAAAACGTCCCTGTTCGACCGCAGCTTCCAAATCGCGATTGGTGGCGCAAACTAACCGCGCGTCAAATGCGCGCTCGACGTCCTCCCCGACAGGTCGAATTCGCCGCTCCTCAAGGGCGCGCAGCAGCTTTGGCTGAATGCCTAGTGGTGCGTCGCCAATTTCGTCGAGAAGTAGTGTTCCCCCGCTGGCTTTGTGCATCAGTCCAGTGCGAGCCGCCTTTGCATCCGTGAATGCCCCGCGCACATGACCAAATAGTTCGCTTTCCAACAGAGTTTCCGGGAGCGCGGCGCAGCTGACGGCGACGAACGGCCCTTTGCACCGGCGGCTTTGCTTGTGCAAAGCCCGCGCGATGAGCTCCTTGCCGGTGCCGCTTTCTCCGGTGATGAGCACGGTCGCGTCAGATTCGGCAGCGCGCGACACCAAGTCCAGAACTCGCTGCATCGGCGCGCTCGTCCCGAGAATTTCGCCGAAGCCCTGCGAGCTCGTAACAACCTGCTGCAGCCGCTTTACTTCGTCACGGAGCCTTCTGTGCTGTACGGCACGGTCAAGCGTTAACCGCAGCGCGTCCAGGTCGAAAGGCTTGGTTATGAAATCGTACGCGCCGGCACGGATTGCAGCGGTGGCCGTATCCAGGCTTCCAAAAGCCGTGATGACGATCACGGGAATGTCTGGTCGATTGGAAACGACGCGCTCACACAGTTCGATCCCATTAGTGCCGGGCATGTTCAAATCCGTCACCACCACGTCGAAGTCGCGTTCGAGCAGGGTTACCAGCGCTTCCGCCGCTGACGTACGCCAAGTCACTTCGAAGCCACGCCGAGGCATGCCCGCTTGCAACAGCTCGCACATGCTTCGATCGTCTTCAGCTAGGAGAATGGATCCGGACATCGTTTACCTCACGGGCAAGTGGATAGCAAAGCGCGTGCCCTGGCCGAGCTGACTCTTAACCGTAATGAAACCCCCATGGTCCTCGACGATGCCGTAAGCCACGGAAAGACCGAGCCCCGTGGACTGCCCGAGGGGCTTGGTCGTAAAGAATGGCTCGAAAATATGGGGCAATACGTCATCCTCGATGCCACTGCCTTCGTCGAGAACGGAGATCTCCACTCGCTCGTTTTGCGCAAAGGTGTCGCCCGGCGGCGGCTCTGCATCCGAAACTTGGAGCCGCGCGATAATCTTTCCCCCGCTGGGCATCGACTGAATGGCATTGACCAGAACATTGATGAGCACTTGTTGAATCTGTGAGGCATCAATTGGTGCAGCCGGGAGATCCGATTGCGACTCGACTTGAATCGTTATCCTCGATTTGGCTGCCAGTGCGGTCAACATCGCGATCGACTCGGTGACGACCTGTCGCAGGTCGCAACTGGTCTTATTTGCGCCGCGGCGACGGGCGAAATCGAGCAATTGCCGAATGATTGTACTGATGCGTTCGGTCTGTTCCACGATTATGCGAGCATTGGCCGCTATATCGGCAGCGTTCTTTACCTCGGGTCGCGTTGGCTCATGTTCGTCGGTGGAATCGAGAATCAACTGCGCGCGTCCCGAAACGACGTTGAGCGGCGTGCCCAGCTCGTGTGCAATTCCCGACGCCAACTTGCCTACGGTGCTCAGCCTATCGGCGTGGCGCAATTGCTCGATGGCCAGGATTCGGGCTGTAGTAGCCTCGGAAATTTCCTGATTGACGCGTGCCAACTGCTCACTCATTTGGTTCATTTCTGTGGCCAATTCACCAATTTCGTCATGTTGACCAATTGCCAATGGGCCCGAAAAATCACCTGACCCAACTCGGCGAGCCTTCTGGATAAGCTCCCGAATCGGGCGTGCGATCATCCAAATTCCGACGATCGTTGTCATGAGCAACGAGATGGCTGCAAGCGAAATGGTTGCCACGAATGTACTGAGCCCAATGCGCTGCGCGAATCGACGCTCGTTGGCGAGCGGTTCGGATATCTCGAGCACGCCAGCGAGTCTCCCGTTTCTCAGCAAAGGCGTATAAACGACGAGCACACCGGGTGCGGTCTCGCGTTGCTCTTGCCAAACCTCGTGGCCCGCGCGAAGTGAGCCTGTTGCCGAGGGAGAAAGGAAGGAAAGCTTCCCCTCGTCGAGCCAACGAAGACGATGCGAATAGCTCCCGTGCGCCAGCACATCCGACACCAGTGCGACGGCGCGATCTTGCCCCTCGTTGTTCCACACGTCACTGATTGCTGAAGTAAACAGCCTGCCGAGCAGCTGATCGTCCTTGCGGGAGTCAATGTTGAAAGCGGCGACGTCGCGACGCAACTCCAAATAAGCAGAGGCTGCCAGCACGATTAGGATACCGGGCAATAGCGCTAAAGAGAATTTTTGCGTCAGGCGCACAGGTCGATATTCTTATACGGTTTTCATGGGCGACGCAGAGATTTACCTCCGTTAGCTAGGGGCTTTGGGAAGTTATCTACTATGGGGACCTGGAGGCACCGCCAATTGCGCGTGAATCTTGAGCCGAATGGCCATTTGTTCATCCGGTCAGAGCTGGGCAGGCCGAAGGGCGTTTCCGTGCCGCAGCAACAAAATAAATCACGGCCTCGATGGGGCCCAAAGTCCAGTCACGGTAGCGGACCTCCAACTCGTTTTGGTGCTTTCTTTGTCGTGCCGACGCGCTCAGGATGCTTGTAGAGCGAGACGCACAGCGTCGATTATGACAAGGGCGGAAACCGTTCAGTACCCACCGAGCGCGTCAGGGATTCTCGCTGGTCCAGAAACGCAATTGATGCGCGAGTTCGAAACACACGAGTCCCGTGGACACACTGAAGACTCAGTCCTACCCGTTTACCCGCGCAGTGCGTAACGCGTTGAATCGATTGCTGCTCGCAGATGGCGGAGGGACTCTCGAGGATTGCTCAATTCATGGTGAGACCATCGGGTCACGCCAAAGCTCGATGCCGATTCCCTATTTGACCGCAGCTGAACCGCCGAGAATTTCTTGCAACAATTGCTCACCGCAACGTTGCGTAAGGTTCACTTGAGGTGTACACCACACGTGGGAAGACTGAGCGAGTCGTTAGCATATTTTCAATATGTGCTGACCGAGTTTCGAGGCGGAGGAACCCATGAACACAACAGGCATTATTCGCACGGGCACGTGGTTGCTAATCGGCCTAATCACCGCCTGCGGCGCGTCTTCAAAAGCCGGCAAAGATCCGGCCACTGCTGAAGAGTCCGCAGTGGCGACGACTGAAGTCGCCGAGCCCACCAACGCGGGTCAAGGCATAGACGTTGGCATGCAATACGAAGACAAGGGCGAGAAAGAAAAGACCGATCGTATCCCCCCGCCAACGCCGACGTATAAGCCCGCCGCAAAGAGCACGCAGGCCGCCAACTAGTTGCTCACTCCTACGCACGGCGACGCTCTCAGCAGGTGACGTCGCTTACGCGGCGACCAAGACTGCGCCGCCTCAGCAGGTAACGTCGCTTGCGCGGCGGCCCGGGCTGCGCCGCTGGTCATCCGCCTTTGTCAGGTTTCGCCCCCGACGAGGCACGTAGGAGCGGCGACCCGTTCCGTACAGTTCGCGCAGGGCCTCGAATGACGTAGCCCCGGAGTTCAGGGCAATCTTTGCGTGTCCGACGCACAAATGAACGGGGCGCACGTCGAACATAACTTTTACGACCTTGTAGCGCCCCGCGAACTCGGCTCCGGGGCGGAAATTCTCACATACTTCGCAGCGAGTTTGCATGCGGTAAGCCTGCCAGTGCGACCAGTGCGAGGCCAAATTTCTGCGCATGCGGATTGATCTGGATTCGTTTCCGAGCGGGACGAAACACGCCGTCAGTTCCGCTAGCGTCGTACTTACCTTTGAGCCAAATGTGCGAAATGGCTGTGCGCACATTGCCTGCAGAGGGCGATTAACGCGCAAAGTCTGCTGATTTTGCCCGGGCTCTGCGTCAAAGAGCACATTCGGCAACGGTAATTGACCCATTTGGTTTATTCTTGATGATGGACCGACTCAAATTAGGCGGCCCGCTGGTTTCGAGCGAACCCTGATGTACAAAGTCCAGTTCCATTACTTGCAACGACCCATACAGGACCGATTCATCGAATCAACGCGGGGTAAGGGTGCCCCAACAGCTGTGCTCTACCAACCACCGGGCACTGATCCTTGGGCGCTCGGTTTGGGCATTACCGGGGCCGCGCTGCTCACTGCTTGTGGCGTCTTTGCGTGCCTTGGGTTTGGAAATCTCGAGAACCGGTTGGCACTAAACCCGCTTTGGACCACAGGCATTTACGGCGGGTTACTTTGCGCTGCGATGGCAAGCTTACTCAAAGCAACGCTGATTTGGAACCGCGCGGCCCTGCTTCCGTTTCGGCGAGGTGTATACGCATTCCCCGCCGTTGTTATCGATGCCAGAAGTGCGATGCTGGAGGTTCACAAGCTAAGCGAGCTTGCCGATATTTCAAATCAGGGGTCCGAGGTAAGCCTTCGTTTTACCGACGGCGCGGTATTCGAATTTCGCGATGTCAACCCCTCGCATATCGAGGATATCAAAGCGAAATTTCTGGACGCCCAACAGCGGCTGAGCGCGCCGCCCAGCGAGACGTTTGGTCGTGACCAGGCATTGCTCGATCCACTTGCCGACTCGGGTTTCAAGAGCTTGTTTTCGCCGTCAGAATCCCTGAAACCTCGGGTCATTGCTTGGGGAAGATTTTGGCCGCTAATTGCCGTAGTGGTCGGGATTGCCGCCGGCGTTGGTGTATGGAAAACCCGAAACGCACTCAGTGCCAAGCAGCTATACATTAGAGCCCGAACCCTCGACTCGACCCATGGGTACCTTGCTTACCTGGCGAGGGGCGGCGCGCGCCGTGACGTTCGGGAGCTGCTTTTGCCCCGGGCGCAACTGCGCGAGGCTAGGGCTGCTGGCACGGTGGATGCCATTGAGCGGTTCATGGATGAGAACCCGAAGTCGAGAATCAATAGCGAAGCCACCTTGGCGCTGTATTCGGCAATGCTGCGTGACCTCGAAAAGGCTCGTGCCGCGGGCACTTTGTCGGCACTACGGAACTTTAGAAAGGGCGATCCTCGAGTCAGCCTGGTAGAAGCCGAACGCTCTGCCGCCCAGAAGGCTCTATTTCATGCGGCGCTGGCACGTTTTCAGACGGAGTCGCTCGGCGCCCCGGAGCTCGAGGCATTCGTCGAGAGGCTATTGTCCTATGCGGAGCAGCATGGGCCCAAGGTGGAAATACGCTTTCGTCGTCGGATGCCGGCATCAGCCGTCATGATCGAAACTCAAATTCAGAAGAGTTCGTACTTTGGCGGTTCTAGAACCCTGCCGATCCAATACTTCGACGCCAAACACTCCCAGGCCCGCGAAGCGATGATCGCCTCTGCCATCAGCCAACGCTTCGCCGCAGTATTTCCCAAGGACATATTGAGTTTCGAATTCGTTCAAGATACCGCCGAGGACGACACGGGACTGCCCGCGGTCACCGCGCCCGCACTACTTATCACGCACACAACGAATATGATTTCGGTGCACACGAGCCGTAAGCCGCGCGGCGCCTTTGCGGGCATTGGGTTTCAATTCAAGGCCCAACTCTTGCTCCCCGCGGACACCGCGCCGCCGACGTTCACTTGCTCGGTCTGGATGGCACCTGACTTCAAGAAATTCGAAGACGAAGGCTGGACTCCAGAAAGCCTTTACGAGTACATGGCCACCGAGGCCTTCTCGCAATTTCTCAAGAAATACTTCGCGTCGATATTTCACGCCTAGCGCACATCGGGCAAGGGACACGAGCGGCCCGGCACCGGGGGTATATCCGGGTCCCACCCAAAGTCTGCGCGCGACCAATTCCCCCGCGCTGTGTGCTGAAGGTTCGTGGCCAGCCTCTCTCGACCGGCACCCACATCGAGATGTGCATGAGCCTTAATTATACCATTCTTGTCGATCCGGCTCGGCCTTGATTGTCGCATTACCAGAGGGCATTCCCCCTTCGAGAGGACCAACACTATGCGGGCGTGTCGCGAGGACCCAGTCCTAGTTGACGCCGGCACAGAAGTTCGTCGTTTGTAGCCCCTGCCCGCCTGACCAGATTTCGAACCCAGTGAAAACGTTCGTTAGGTAAGTGGGAACGATTCTGCGCCAATTTCTAATTGCCCACGGTGGAGCACGAACGCGGAACCACCGTACGCGGCCAGATCAAATGGGTATTAGGGCGCGCCACTTGCAGGCCTGCCACCCGCGGCGCATGTAGGGGGAAGCAGTCTTTGTCCCCGGGCTCGCCGTCTCTGCAACTACTTCCACCAGGGCTCGACCGCGGGTGCACCCAGCGCGGCAAGCTGGGCTGGCTCTACGAGCTCGCCGGGACGCGGCACTACGAGAGCGGTGCCAGTGCTCCTAGCCGCAGCTAAGACGCGATCTGCCGGTTCGTTCCAGGCGTGGAATGCGAGATTGAATGTGCCCCAGTGTACGGGCAAGAGAAGCTTGCCGCGAACATCGCTGTTGGTTTGCACGGCCTCTTCGGGCGTCATGTGAATATCGGGCCAGGTGACATCGCAGGCGCCAATTTTTATGAGCGTTAGGTCAAAGGGGCCGTGCTGTGCGCCAATATCTTTGAAGCCACCAAAGTAACCACTGTCACCACTAAAAAAGAATCGGTGGACGGAGCCCTTCACGACCCAAGAAGCCCACAGTGTGTTGTCTCGATAAAGCGGATTGCGGCCAGAGTAGTGACGTGCGGGAGTGGCGGTTACCTTCAGCCCAGCGACTTCAGCGGTTTCATTCCAATCGAGCTCGATGATTTGAGCAGCGGACACGCCCCACACTTCAAGGTGCGAACCGACGCCTAACGGAACTACGAACCGAGTACCCCTGGCCGCGAGCGCCTCGACCGTCGCCATGTCCAGATGGTCGAAGTGATCGTGAGATATTACCGCTATATCGATGGTGGGAAGCTCGCCGAGCGAGAGCGGCGGCGGATGAAAGCGCTTCGGTCCCACCCATGTGGATGGTGAGCATCGCTCGCTCCAAATCGGATCGGTGAGCACTCGCCTGCCGTCAATCTCCACTAACGTCGAGGCATGGCCTATCCAGGTGGCCCGCAGAGCCGATGCGGGACCCCGTTCGTAATCACTCGAACTACGTGTCACAACTGGTATCTGGCGCTGCGGCACGCGCTGTTCTGTTCCAAAAAATTGGTGCCGCAACATTGCGAAGAACGAACCCGGCGCAAGCATATTCGTTGGCACTAAGTTCACGAATTTGCCGCCCACAAAGTGCGGCGACCTTCGATTACGTTCGAGCCGCGCGCCCTTGGGGCGCGCACCAAAAGACCTGAACCATGACGTCGAGCTCACTAGCGCCACGATAGCCGCTCCGAGGACAATTGCCAATCCGAGAGGAATTCGACGCCTCACGGCGTTGTCTTAGCGCACGCGGCGGCAACTGCACGCAATCTTACGGGGGCGCAAACTCACGCCAGGGCTCGGTTTCATGTGCGGGTGCCATTGCTCGCAGCACTGTGGGCCTGCCACTTTGTCATGAACCTAAACTCGCGTTGCCGATTGGTCGAGCGCGGCCAGTTGTGCGCCTGAGAAAAGGACCACAACGTCGGAAATTCAACTTGGCACGACTGTCGCATTCGGGGGCCGTATGAAAGTTGGAACCCGACTTCAAGTTCCGCGATTCTGGTTGGCGCTTGTCCTTTCATTTACAATCACGTTGTCCGCGTCGCTAACCTGGTTTGTCATTCGCAGCCCTGGATTGGCGCCACTATTCCCGACGAAGAATGTGTCGAGTCAATCGCTCGAAAAATTCGATTCTCCCACAATTGCGGGCGAATTGGCTCCTCGCTGGCCGCCGGCACCCGCCGAGCCGTTAGTTACGGCTCCACGGCTCTGGCAATCACAAAGACGCGCTCCGACCTGCCAGGACCTTACCGCGAGAATAGTTAGTCAAAACGAAAATCCGTACCTCTCGCTCGCAACCGTGTCGCTCAAGGGTGATAAGCCAAGGCTCGTGCGCCTCGGGAGCAAGCTCGGGGAAAACCAAGTCGTTGGTATTGGGTATGACCGCGGTCGTATGAGCCCCAACGTAGTTCTCTCGAACGAGCGCGGCCTGTGCCAAGCTATGTTATTCGAAAGGCCGGTGCCAACGACGAACGCGCTGCCAGCTCGCACGAAAGCAAAGTCCACTCGAGCCCCAACTACCGAAATTCTAATCGAACGCAGCGCCGTCGATAGCATCTTCGAGCGTGTTTTCGAATTGACGCGTGGCATCCGCGTCGTTCCGGATCATAAGAATGGTGTTGCTTCCGGCATGCGAGTATTCGGCGTTGGGCCCGACTCACTACTCGCGGCACTAGGCATCGAAAATGGCGACACCATCAAGCGCGTAAACGGTGCGTCAATAGCTACGCCCGAGGGCGCGCTCAGCGCTTATACCAATTTGCGTTCAGCTCCACGCTTCGACGTTGAAGTTGACCGCGCGGGCACGCCGGTGCATATCGAGATTCGAGTGAATTGACGTTGGGCAGTGTTGACAACCGACGACGCCGCTTCAAACGGGCTTTCCGTGCCGTTTCTCCCCAAGAAAGCAGCAATCTCTGCGAGCGATTGCGGCAGACTGTTCGCAGATGGCCTCGAGTCGTGCCGTTGAGTCGCCGAAAAGATCGGATCCAATTCTTGCGGTGCGCATCGCAGATGGCCTCGAGTCGTGCCGTTGAGTCGCCGAAAAGATCGGATCCAATTCTTGCGGTGCGCATCGCAGATGGCCTCGAGTCGTGCCGTTGAGTCGCCGAAAAGATCGGATCCAATTCTTGCGGTGCGCAGGGCACGCGAATCCGACAAGCGGCGGTCTTTCGATAGTCCTTGTTTCTTCGAAGTTGGGAGGCTTATCTGGTTTTGGCGGCACGGAAACGGCCGGCGCTACCTTGGGGTTTCAGTTCACCTGCAACCCGAGTGTGCGAAGCGCTTCTATCAGTTTGGCCTTGTTGACCGGTTTGACGAGGTAACTGTCGCATTGCTCACGGAAGGCCTGCATGACGCTGCTCTTGTCGCGCGAAACCGTAGTCATAATAACGCGTGCGCCCTTGCCGATGGGGAGCCCGTGTTGGTTCTCAAAGGTTCGAATTTCTTTGAGAGCCTCTTGGCCACTCATCTCCGGCATCATGATATCGAGACATATGAGGTCGTAGCCAGCTTGAGCCTCGAGCGCCGCTGCTACCGCTACCACAGCCTCTTTGCCGTTGATGGCCACATGACATGGGCCGTAGCACCGTAATAATTCTTGTAGAGTCAGTTCACTCGTAAAATCATCTTCAACGATGAGTGTCTTCATTGGCCTAAATCCTCAGTTACGTCGAGCAAACACGACATTTTTATGGCTTTTTCAAGTTGTTCGAATCGATTGTGCAGCTCACCGATGGCACCAGCGACGCGCTCCAAGTCACCTTGCTGGCCTGCTTGCTCGATCTCAGCCGCCCAACACACTAGGGTTTCTCCGCCCACGGCGGCCGCAGCTCCCCGGATCGAGTGAGCTTGGCGTTGCACCGAAGCAGCGTCACCCTTATCCAAAAATGTCTCGAGTATGGCTATTTGCTGGGGAATGTCGCCAAGGAACCCCGCGAGTATGATTTGGGCCAGCTGCCGATCTCCCATCAAACGCCCGAGCAACGACCTTTTGTCGAAGATAGGAGTAGATTCAGGTGGGGCCTGTTGCGTGTGCGTTGCCGTCGTTTCGGCGCCCAGTTGTGAAATCCACCTTTCAAGAACCAGGGATAGTGCAAGCGGAGTCACCGGTTTTGAGATGTAATCATCCATGCCAGCATCGAGGCACTCTTCCCGGTCGCCTTGCATGGCATGCGCCGTCATCGCGATGATCGGAATCGACCGATTCAAGACCTCGTCGGTAGCTGACCGCACTCGGCGTGTAGCGTCTAGTCCGTCCATTTCGGGCATTTGAACGTCCATCAGTACCAGGTCATAAGGGACGTTCCGCAGCGTATCGAGTACCTCGTAGCCGTTGGCCACTGCGTCAGCTTGGTGGCCCAATTTGCGTAAGATCCCCAGGGCAACTTGCTGATTGGTAGTATTGTCTTCGGCTACGAGTACTCGCAGACTGAGCTTGCCTGATCTTGACGCGGCAAGACGTGACGCGGACGACTTTGATGAGACTTGCGGCGCATGGGGCAATTCAAACATAGCCGTAAACCAAAATTCCGATCCAAGCCCTTCCACACTTTGAACCCCGATTTCGACCTCCCATCAACGCGGCAAGTTGCTTGGAAATCGCCAGGCCGAGCCCGCTGCCACCATAATGGCGTGTCGTGGATGCATCGACTTGGGTAAACTTCTCGAACAGTAGATTGAGCTTCTGTTCCGGTATCCCGATGCCTGTGTCACGCACTGAAAAGTGCACCAGTAGGCCGCTCGGGGTTGCGCTCTGCACCTGGGCACGGACCAGTATTTCGCCGCCAGTTGTGAATTTGACCGCGTTTCCCACTAGATTGAATAGAACTTGACGAACGCGCCCCGGATCTCCCCGCAGTACCGCCGGAACCCTGTCTGAAACCGAGCAGATGAGGTCCAGATTCTTCTTTTCCGCGCTGAGGCCCATTATTCGAGCGACATCATCGAATACCGAGCGCACGTCGAAGTCCAGGCATTCCAGGGTGAGTTTGCCCGCCTCTATCTTGGAAAAGTCGAGAATGTCGTTAAGCAGTGCCAAGAGAGACTCCGCACTGCTGCGTACAGATTCGGCAAAATGCCTTTGTTCGGTAGTGAGATTACTATCGAGCAACAGCCCGGTCATTCCGATAACGCCATTCATTGGCGTGCGGATTTCATGGCTCATTTTGGCCAGGAACTCACTCTTGGCGGAGTTCGCCTGCTCAGCTTGTGTGGCCAGTTGATTGGCTCGAGCCGTGGCCTCGGCTAGCTGGTGATTGGTTTTCAGTATCGCCTCTTCAACTTGTTTGCGCCTACTAATATCTAAGATGAAGCCGCGAATTCCCGTAATTCGATTCATCTCGTGCTTGGGTGCGGAATACGCCAAGGCATCGAATGCTTCGCCATTTCTGCGCAGTGCCCGGTATTCGATAAACTCGCCGGCCTCGCCGTCGAGACGCGCTCTTACTCTGCTAGCCACCTTTTCATGATCACTCGTAACGACAAAGTCGAGCATATTTATGCCGTTTTCGATGTCGTCCTCCGTCAACCCAAATGTGCGCAGGCCATGTGCGTTGACGTACGTAACGCGTCCATCTAGGTTTACCTCGAACATCGTTTCTGGGAATATCTCGGACAATTGGCGGAAGCGCGCTTCAGTCTCAATTAGTGCTCGTTCCGCGCGGATCCGCTGCGTCTGATCCCAAGCAATGCCATCCAACCGCACCGGTTTGCCTTGCGCATCGCGAGACAGGCGCCCCCGCGCAGCAATGAAGTGATCAGTGCCGTCCGGCCAAGTCACCATGTACTCCACATTGTAGGGTGCGTTATCCTCCGTTACACTCGTAAGTGCGGCCCTGATTCGATCGCGGTCAAGGGTGTTGACCGAATTGAAGAACTCCTCGGGTGCTCCGCGAAATTTCCCTGGGTCGATCCCTAGGAGTTGACAAGTGCGATCGTCATAATGCCTTCTGTCATTGATGATATCCCATTGCCATAGTCCCATGCCGGCCGAATCGAGCACAAGGTCCAGTTGTCCGCGGCTTTCCCGAAGATTCGCCTCGGCCTGTTTTCGCTCGGTGATGTCGATCATCACGACGAGGAAGTACCGCTTTCCCATGTGCTGAAGCATTTCACCCGAACATAGTCCCGACAGCAATTTGCCGCTCTTCGTTCGGATTGGCATTTCCATGTCGTGAAATCGACCGCTCTTATTCAAGAGCTCGATTGCTCGGTCATGAATTGGTATCTCGGGAAACAGTCCAAGTTCGTGGCTGGTTTTTCCAATTATCTCATCGCAATCATATCCAAGTGCGGTCAAACACGCATCGTTTACGTCGGTAATGATCTGGTCTGGCAATGATGTGACGGTCATTGGACAAGGATTGCGACGAAATAGACTTTCGAATCGGTGTTGAACCTCTTGTGCGACCGTAAGGTCCTGGCTTAGCCAAAAAATGCACTCCTTGCCGTCCCATTCACCTGGCCAAACACGCGTATTGACCTCGACCAGGCTGCCGTCTTTGGCTGCTAACTGCAGGGGACTGCCCTGGGCTGGAATGTCGCCCACAGATGCAAATATGCCTGCCGTTGGTTTGGTCCCGATTGATGGGCGAAGCTCCAGGACATGCAGGGCGGATAGCTCTTTTTCGCTGTATCCTAATCTCTGCCGTAATACTTTGTTGGAATGCAGTACCACGCCGTCGAAGCCCCAAACGAGCACCATGTCCAGAGTGGATTCGAAAAAGCTACGTAAGTTAAACTTGGCTTTCATTTCGAGCAATCTCCGCTAGTTTGCGTTCGGTGATGTTTTCATGCGCAATCACGACGCCGGCAACGCCCGACTCCACGAAGCGGGTAATTCGACCCAGGAACCAACGGGTTTCTCGCAGTGACGAACAAAGGTACTCGAGTTCGAAGTTATTCCTGTGCCCCTTCAAAACGTCTCTAATGCCTTGGGCAAATGCTATGGCGCCTTGGGAATCGCGTCCTTCTGCGGCGTCACAGACCTCGAGGTAGTTGGCCCCCTCCGTCACTCGGCTCACCTCGGCTGCATTGGTCTCCGCAAAGCTACGCCAGGCTGCATTCACAAGCAGGATTACACCATCCGCGTTCAGAACGGCTATATGGGCTGAGAGTGCGTCTAGCGTTAGAGCCGCAAGTTGGTTGTGAAGGTCGGGCGTGATCACAGGTCCCTGATTTGGAAGCGGCCGCGCCCGAAATATCTTCAGCCGCACGCTCCGGCCTACGAACCACTCATGCGAACTTCCACCAATCGAGCACGAATTTGCCACCGTAAGTGCGGGAACGCCCAGAATTTGAGATCAAGAAATCCCTAAAGTTACCGACCGCTCGTGTCGTTGCGTGTCGTTGACCGATTCAGCGATGTCGGCCAATTGATGCAGAGATATCAGGTTGACCCTGTCCGGAGTAAGCCATGGCCAATGCAAGCGCACTTATAGTGGACGATGATCAGAGCGTCCGTAGAATGCTCAAAGTCATTTTGACACTGCGCCACATCGACGTAGTTGAGTGCGGCCGTGCCAACCGACGACCAGAAAGCCACCCGCGAAGCCGCACATAAGCGTATGCTAATCGTTGATGATGACTTCACGAGCCGCATTGCGTTATGCGAGATGCTCCGCATCTCGCGTTTGCAAACGCTTGCGATTCTTGCCTGGTCAAGCCGATTTCCAAAGCCGCCCTTGCAAGGCAATTGACCCGGCTCGGAATCACATTGCCTTCGGTGGTGAGCGACCCCTAAATTGTGACCGCAATTACAAAATTCACAGTCAGTTATTACGATCATGCGATTCGCCTGGACGACCACTGAACATATGATCGACAAAGTTACTGAATCATCACATTGCGTCTGCGACATCCGCGCGCTGACTAGACGTTTAATGCTGGCGGAGAAAACTCGTTTGGCTATCATGCGTGCACATCAACATGGCTGGAGGCGATTTTACTGAGGTCATCAGACGACACATTAGCGGATTTGATCGCCTTATCGGGCTCGAGATAACGGAAGCCAAAGCCACGCGCGTGCGGGCTCAATTGCCCGTAAATCCCAGCCATTTGCAGGCTCACGGCGTGGTTCATGGTGGGGTCTATTCGTGTCTCGTGGAGACCACGGGATCCATCGGGGGAGCGCTAGCCGCGCGAGTTTATGGTCTCACGGTCGTGGGAATGGAAAACCACACGACGTTTTTGAGAGCAACGTCCGAGGGCACACTTCGAGTCGAATCGGAACCGGTTAGGGTAGGCAAGCGCTCGCAAGTTTGGAGTACGCGCATCACAAACCACGAAGATGTACTTGTAGCCATCGGACAGTTACATCTTATGGGTATCGAAAGGGAGACGATTCCACACTCGAGTCGTCCTCCTCCGCCTCCTCCCGGTTGGGAGGGGAGCCCCACAAGTTGGCGGTTTGGTAGTCAGTAGCCGGGCGCATCTGGCTGGGCCAAGATCCTGCGGGCGCAAGCATCGTAAACCTCGCAGAGGTATTCCCGAAACTTCGTCGGGCGTACAAGGACAACATGAAGCCGTAGGAGGTAGATATGTTGAATCCGAAAGCGTTCGTCACTGAACTCATGCGCGCGCCCATAATGGGAGTGGATTACCGCAGTCAAGTGCGCACCGTTCTGGCGTATTCCGAAGACGACCATGTTCACTTCTTTGGGGTGCTGCGGCACGGAAAAGTCATCGGCCGGGTTTGTTCTTGCGACTTGCGGGATGCACGCCCCGATTCGTATATTTTCGATGTCATGCTGCCGCTACTTGTGACCCTGTCGCCCGATACGACGCTCGAAGAATCCCTAGCAATAATGCGACCAGGAATGGACTGGACGATTGTGAGGGACAAGACAAACTTGGTCGGCGTGGTAACTTGGCACGACATAAGGCAGACAATCGCAGCCCATATCGGCGAACACGACGACCATAAATGCAGTGGATGCGGTGTGGACCATCGACTGCGGGTTGCCAAAAACGACCTTGTTCTGTGCCCAGACTGCAGCGATCGCGCCGAGGCCGATGACTGGTATGACCTCGGAGCTGCAGGTTAGCAAAACAACCGTTCAACAAGACGCCGCGCCGAACCGGAATGAAAAAGTCCAGCGCGCTGGACTTTTTCGCGTAGGCAGGTAACTGTCATCCAATTCAGTTCGGCATTGAAGATGCGAAAATTCGACATCGTCGTTATTGGCTCCGGTCCCGCGGGAGAGGGAGCTGCGATGCAGGCAGCCAAGGCTCAAAAGTCGGTGGCCGTTGTCGAACGATACAAAGAGGTGGGAGGTGGCTGTGCTCACTGGGGCACGATTCCCAGCAAGGTTCTACGTCACGGAGTTCAACGTCTGCTCGAAGTTAAGACGAGCCCGCTTTTTGCAAAAGCCGCAAACGAAGTGGACGTTGGCTTTCAAGACTTGCTGTCGGCAGCAACACAAGTGATTCAAAAGCAAGTGACGATGCGTCACGCTTTCTATGATCGCAACTCGGCTACACTCATATATGGCGCTGCCCGGTTTGCGGACGATCACAGTGTCTGTGTGACGGATCCCCAGGGCAATCAGGAGTCAATTGGCGCTGGGGTGTTCGTAATTGCTACGGGTTCGCGGCCGTATCGTCCAGCCGACGTTGACTTTACGCATCCGCGTATCTTCGATAGCGATACGATTCTCTCCCTGTCGTATACACCTCGCTCGATCAGCATCTATGGGGCGGGAGTGGTTGGCTGCGAATATGCGTCGATTTTTCGCGGTCTCGGTGTCAAGGTCAACCTAATCAACCAGCGCGAAAAGCTGCTTGCGTTCCTGGATGACGAAATCGTCGACGCGCTTTCCTATCACCTGCGCGATCAAGGCGTGATTATCCGTCATCGCGAGGAATACAGTGCGGTTGAGCCACAAGACGACGGTGTTGTAGTGCATTTAAAATCGGGGAAGAAACTCAAGACTGATGTGCTTCTCTGGGCCAACGGGCGAACGGGTAACTCACAGGATCTGGCGATTGAACAACTGGGAATAAAGCCTGATCACCGCGGAAATATTCAAGTGGACGAGATGTTTCGTACATCGGTTCCCCATATTGTCGCGGCCGGTGACATAATTGGCCCCCCGGCACTTGCAAGCATCTCGTACGATCAGGGCCGAGCGGCAGCGCAACTTGCAATCTATGGCAAGTCCGACTTGAGCTTGAACCATAGCGCGCCGAGTGGAATCTACACGAGTCCGGAAATCAGCTGCATTGGCCGCACGGAACGCGAATTGACCGAGGCCAAGGTTCCGTATGAAGTCGGTCATGCGTTGTTTCGGAGTCTTGCTCGGGCACAGATAACTGGGCAGACGGTGGGCATGCTCAAGATCCTCTTTCATAGGGAAACACTGTCCGTCCTAGGAATCCATTGCTTCGGCGATCAAGCATCCGAAATAATTCACATCGGGCAAGCCGTCATGCTGTGTGGCGGCAATTCCTTGCGTTACTTCACCAACACGACGTTCAACTACCCGACTATGGCGGAAGCGTACCGGGTAGCTGCCCTGCAAATGGGCTCAACCGCCTGTTTTGACGCGATGCGCACGTGCGCTTTGGGGGCGGCTGGCATCGTGGCGCGACTGGTTCGCCGGAAGTGCAATCAGAGGATATTTTTCCTTGGGGCTTCGTCACGCAACGCAACTGAAAGCGAGCCGAAACTAATTAGGAGAATAACTCGAGCCATGGCGCTCTCGCTCACCGTTACGGAGCGGACAAGCCGCGTCATCGCAACCGACCTCGATATCAGCATACTCGGGGACTGCCGTTTTCCGTCCCCGCTAGCAGAGCGGCTCTCGAAATCAGCAATTCACTATGTGGGGCAAGCCGATCGAGTATTGCTCGAGGATCGCATGTCGGGAATCCTTCAACAACCCGACTTCCCCGCGCAGGCGCCCTCATTCGAGCTTGCCGGACCGCGCCACAAGGTATTCTTCGACACCAAGCAACTGCGCTGCGGCATCGTAACTTGCGGTGGGCTGTGTCCCGGGCTCAACAACGTCGTAAGGGGCTTGGTATTGGGACTGTGGCAAAGCTACGACGTCCAACAAATCCTTGGCTTCAGATACGGATACGCTGGTTTGGTGCGACGTCATGGTCATGGCCCCGTACGTCTAACGCCGACCGCCGTATCCGACATTCATCACGAGGGTGGCACGACGCTCGGCACATCGCGGGGCAACCAGGACCCGGCAGAAATCGTTGACCGCCTGAGCGAAGCCGGGATTGGCGTGCTTTTCGTGATTGGGGGTGACGGCACGTTTCGCGGCGCCATGACCCTAGTCGACGAAATCAGAAAACGCCGCTTGCCGATTGGAATCATTGGTATCCCGAAAACGATCGACAATGACATTCATTTCATTGACCGGAGCTTCGGTTTCGAAACTGCGTTCTCGGCAGCGGTCAACGTGATTCGCAGCGCTCACGTGGAGGCACTGGGTACGCATGACTGCATCAGCATCGTCAAGTTGATGGGGCGCCACTCAGGATTCATCGCTTGTCACGCGGCACTTGCTTCGACCGACGTCGATGTAGTTCTGATCCCCGAAGTGCAGGTAAGGCTCGATGGTCCGGGTGGCTTATTCGAATACCTAGAGCGACGATTGGAAGACGAGTCTCATGCACTAATCGTTGTGGCGGAGGGAGCGGGGCAGGAGCTATGCGGAGAGCCTGGTCAAAGCGTAAGCCCGCCTACGGACGCCAGTGGCAACGTCAAGCTAAGCGACATTGGCACCGTACTGCGCGACAAACTCATCGAACGATTTCGCCGCAAGCGCGTGGACGTGACGGTGAAATACATTGATCCCAGTTACTACATTCGAAGCGTGCCGGCGGCTCCAGCGGA
The DNA here is from genome assembly GCA_963819085.1 of uncultured delta proteobacterium. Classification (GTDB taxonomy): domain Bacteria; phylum Myxococcota_A; class Polyangia; order Polyangiales; family Polyangiaceae; genus FEN-1139. Next base: position 102,589 of record CAWFUX010000045.1, on the reverse strand, counting down.
TAGCGTGTATTGCTGGAATCTCGCCCGCAACGCCGTGCATGCGGCCATGGCTGGCAACACGGATATGCTCATAGGTCGCTGGCATGGGCGGTTCGTGCACGTTCCGATGCCGCTTGCCACTCGATTTAGAAAGCAGGTCGACACGGAGGGCGACCTTTGGGCCGCTGTCGTCGAGTCTACTGGTCAACCTGCGTCCTTCGAGGCCAGCGTGGATTCATCTAAGGCTCTAGCTACTGCGTAGATGTTGACCAACTTGATGAAAAATACCAGCGTGGCCCAAACTACAGCCGAGCGGAATGTCGATTCGCGCCACAGTTTGTCCGCGAACCGCTCGCACTGGCCAGGTTGCTATTCTGTTTCGAGTGTTTCGCCATAGTGCCTGGCGCCCGCCGCCAATCCATCCACTTGACAAAAATGCCCAAATGTCGTCTTAGGGAGCCGTGAGTCGAATACATTTCGTAGGCGGTGAGAAGGGTGGCGTTGGCAAGAGTGTCGTTGCGCGGGTACTTGCGCAATGGTTCATCGATCGACAAGTGCCGTTTGCCGCGATCGACGCCGATCAGTCCCACGGCGTGCTGAGTCGCTCGTACGGGGAATATACACAGAGTGTGAATCTTGCCACCCCTGAGAGTGCCGATCACATCATGGATCGGGCGCTCGGTGCCGAGCGCCGGGTATTGGTTGATCTACCCGGACAAAGTGCAAAGGCACTCAAGACATGGCTGAGCGAAGCCGACATTCTTCGATTTGCTACTGAGATGGAAATCAAATTTACCTATTGGCACGTGCTCGATGGCGGTTTTGCCTCTGTGTCGGAGTTCGGGCAAGCGCTGGATTTCTTTGGTGGCAATCTCCAACATGTCGCGGTCAAGAACTTCGGACGCGGCAACGACTTTGGTGCCTTTGAGAACTCCGATGCGAGGCGGCGGCTCGACGAGCTACACGGTCGTGTCATCGAGATCCCCGAACTGCAAGCGGCTGCCATGTACGCTATTGATCACGGTGCGTTCAGCTTTTGGGCGGCAATCCACAATGGTGAGGGCGAACGGGCTTTGCGACCCCTCGATCGGCAGCGAGTTCGCCTTTGGCTCGAACGTGCCTTGGCCGCGATCGATTCGGTTGCCGACGTGATCTGAGTTTTTTGTCCCGCCTTAGACACAACTCGCGATTTTTCTCTCGGGAATGAGTCGTAGTGCGGAGAGTTTGGGCTACGACACTGACAAGTGGTTGAAGAACCAATGCCCAAGGAAAAAAAGAGGATAGGGCCGCGATTGGCCACGCGGCGGGCGACTTCAGTGAAATTCCGGCACGGCTAAATCAAGGGAACCTTTCCGAGCCCGACTTGTATGAACCGTCGCACCGTCAATGGATGACGAACTGTTGGTATCACAGGTAGTACAGGGAAACCGTGAGGCGTTTCGACTCCTTGTCGTGCGCTATCAACGCCCGTTGTTTCGATTCCTCGGTTTACTGGGCTTTCGAGCGGCCGAGACCGAAGATATTGCGCAGGAGACGTTCCTTCGCGCTTACCGATCGATTGGGAACTTTGACCCTCAGCAAGCCAAGTTCTCGACTTGGCTATTTACGATAGCCAAGCGCCTGGCATCCAATGAACGCGGGCGGGCGTACAAGAGATTCGAGACGCCTTTCGTCACGGACTCCGAAGCTCAATCTAGTTCTCTCAATCAGGCGGATGCACTGCACAGCGCCGAATGTCTCGTCCGACTCAACCGGGCCCTGCAGAGCTTGCCAGAGCAGCTCCGTTCGACCTTCTTTCTGTCGCAAATAAAGGAACTCGCGCTCGAACAGGTTGCCGACCTCGAGGGTTGTGCTGTCGGCACGGTAAAGTCACGGATTTTTCGGGCGCGTGAGCAACTCCGTTTGGCACTTGCAGATAAGGAACCCTAATCATGATTTGTAGTGAAGTGCAAGAAAAGCTAGCAAGCGGTACCCCACTTTCATTTGAGGAACAGCAACACGCGACGGGTTGTGCGCCCTGTGCGGCTGTCGCCGCAACCTACAGTTTACTGGACGAGACATTGGGATCGCTCGAATATGACGTTCCCGCAGGGTTTGCCGATCGAGTAATGGTGATGGTGTCGGCAGCGGAAGTGACCGCTCCGATTCGTTGGTTCGAAAGGCCCTGGGCACAGGTTGCTTTGGCGCAAGCGGGCGCCGGCTTTGCAATTTTTAACTTGCTGCGCTTTTTCGGGGGAATCTTAGTACCAAGCATCGGACTCGGGGGTACCCCATGAGTGCAAAATCGCGCAGGCCCGTTTTGGCGTTGGCTGCAGCATTGGTAATGCCCGGCATGGGCCACTTGTATTTGGGTGATGGCGTGCGCGGGTTTGCTTTTTTGCTGAGCGTTTCGTTGTCCGTGCCCGTTGCGGCTCATCTTGCGCTGAGCGGCCCGCCCCGGCTGCTATGTTGCACGCTGTTCGCGGGCGTGCTCGCCGCAGTTGGACTCTATGCGTGGTCCGTGTTCGAGGCTTGTCGCCTTGCTCGGCGTCAAAGTGGTGATTCTGCGGGTCATTGGCAGCGGCCGCTCGTGTACGTCCTCTACACTGTTGTTGGCTATGTGTTCGTACTCATGCCTTCGAGAAATCATACGCGCAATGAGTTAATGGAGTCTTTCGTCGTGCCTTCGTCGAGTATGGTGCCGAGCATACTTCCTGGTGACCGCATTTTCGCCGACAAGACGGTGGGTCGATCCGGTGGCGCCAAACTATGGCGTGGTGCATTGGCAGTCTTTACGTATCCGAATGAGCGCACGAGTACGTACGTCAAGCGAGTCATCGGACTGCCCGGAGATCGCATAGTCCTCGATGGACACAAGGTTTTGGTTAACGGCCAAGCCTTGAACCTTGGCGCTGCCGGTGATCCCGCACCAGGCGTAAAAAGTGATGTCGTTGCGGTTCGTGAACGCGGGCAGCGAGGCGAATATACCGTACTTTGGCCTCGAGACAGCGGTGCGGCTGGTGAACAATCACAAGTGAAGCTCGTGGTGCCAGATGGCCAAGTGTTCGTGCTCGGGGATAATCGTGGCAAGGCCGTCGACTCTCGCAAGTTTGGCACAGTCCCCCTAACAGATATCAAAGCCGTTGCCCGTCAGGTTTGGTTTTCGGTTCAGCCTGGGGTTGGAGTGAGGTGGGGGCGGATTGGACGGCTATTGGATTGATGTGGAGGCACTCGCGTGGCTCGCTAGGTGACGGTTCCGTGCCGGTGTGCCCAAAAAGACAAATGCCGAATCAGCGCTGATCGAGTGCCTCAAAGTTGCGTTAGGGGGTCGGCGACATTGTCAAGGATGTCGCTGCAGGACTCGCACGAGTTCGAGTTGCGAGGCGTTTCGGCAATTAAGTATTGATTTCACCGACTAAGGGCCCCGATTTGGGCATCTGACTTAATTTCGAGCGGGGAGGGGCCGTCGTGGGACCCGCGGGTTGAATCCGATATTGCGTCCCTGGTTGCGGTGGTGCGGTCTTCAGATTTTGGAAGGTTACCAAGATGCCAAATCGGCGAGCAGTCCTCACGAGTCTAAGTTGGGCGATCGCGTGCGCGGTGCCGGAGGTTGCGATGGCGCAGGCAACGGCAGACTTCAACACGGCACAGCCTGCTCAAGTCTCGGATGCTGGGAGTGTTCAAGCCGCTCCGGCTCCGGGTGATAAGCCACCAAGCACGGATGCTTCCCCTAAGGTTGGGGACGCTACTCGCGCATCAACGCCGGTCCCCGCGCAGTACACTCCGCCAAGATTTGTCACGCCAGTTCCAGCGTCCCAACCTATCTATCGTCCGTTGCCAGCGGCGGTGATGCCGACGCAGCAGACGAACGTGACGATCGCCCAGCCAGCGGTAGTACCTGGCCGCATTGGCCCTGCACCCCTCGAATCAGAGGTCGTTGACGTCAAGGGAAAATGGAACCCCATTCTCTACGGATTTGTCGAATTGGATATGATTCACGACTCGACGCAGAGTCTGACGGGCGTGTCACCTGGCTACCTGCCGCTGGCGCGTCCTGGAACCTACGCCAGCAAATACGGGCGCACGATATTTGATGCGAGGGGTTCGCGATTTGGTTTTCGACTGGCGGCGCCCGAAATGGATAGCATCCGGGCAACCGCGCTCATCGAAGCAGACTTTCTCGGAAATCAACTGCCAACCGCGTACCCCGCAGGCCCCGGCACTAACTCGGAGTATTCCTTCTCAACCAACCCGATGCTGCGCATCAGACATGCCGCATTGAAGGTCGAAACCCCGATTGTGGACGTACTAGCCGGGCAGTATTGGCAGCTATTTGGTTGGCAGCCGTATTTCTTTCCCCTTTCAGCGCAGATCCCCGCATATCCCGGCGAAGTATATTCGCGCGCTCCGCAGGTGCGCCTGTCCCACAAGTTCGATGCAGATGTAGTGAGCCTGGAGGTTGCAGCTGCTGCCGCCCGCCCTCCTCAAAGGAACGCGGATTTCCCTGACGCACAGGCGGGGCTTCGATTCCTATTTGGACACTGGATGGGCGTGCTGGCAACAGGGTTCACCGGTGCGTATGAGCAGGCTGCGGGAATTGGCATATCCGGTGCGTATCGCAAATTTCGTGTGCCCGAATTTACCGCCAACCCGACGAGCGGCCGCGAACAAACCGGCAGAGGCCTGTCCGTTGACGCACTTCTCCCGTTGATTCCCTCTAGAGTGAAGAACAAAGGAAACGCGCTTACGCTAACCGGTTCGTTTTCAATTGGAACCGGCATCTCGGATCTTTATACGCCGGGAACGCCGGGCAACGCAGGTTTTCCAACATTGCCGAATCCCGGCAACTTGAACCCCGCACCGGTGTGGCCGCAAGACATTGACAACGGCCTGGTTACCTACGACGCGAACGGGCGATTGCGAACCATTGATTGGCAGATGTACATTGTGGGAGCACAATACTTTCTGCCTCCGTCGGGTCGAGTTTGGCTCGGCGGTAATTACGGCCGGGCTAAGTCAGGAAATTTGTCCTCACTAGGGCTTACCGCAAATCAAATCATACCCAAGTACCTTTTTTGGGACGCGGTGGCCTTCGTTGAAGTGGCAGCGCCAGTCGTGGTTGGACTCGAATATGCGCAGTTTAGGCAGACCTATGCTGATGACACAGTCGCTAAGAACTCGCGCGTTCAATTGAGCGCCTACTACATTTTTATTGAACCCATCAATGCCAACGGCGGTGGCGGCTAACGCAGCCAAAGTTCCTGGCGATTACATAAGCTTCATGACGGGTTGACTCCTGGCACCGTTCAGGTTCCAAATGCGCAGCCTCCGTGCCAGTCAAAATTGATTAGTGATTTCATATGTTTATGATCTAGCTGAAGCCACTCGTGCGGCGCTGCTGTCACGATGTCCACTTTCTGGCACATCTGGCGCTGTCAAGGGCACTGTGTTGAAAAGAAGTAACCAAACCGTTCGGCTCGCAGCCGTCATCTTCATAATCTCGACCACGCTGTACGCACACACTTGGGGCTATGGGTTCACCTACCTCGATGACAACGATATCGTACTGAGTCGGGCTGAAACGCTTGCTAGCCCTGCCGGTCTGGTCTTGTCCTTCACTCACAGGTACTTCGTCAACAATTCCAACCTCTTTTACCGACCGCTCGTCAACTTATCCTTCGTGCTTGACGCGCAATTGGCAGGAACCGGACCTTGGATATACCACGTGACCAACGGTTTGTTGCACGCGACGGCATGCGTTCTACTGTTTTCATTTCTTCGTTCACTCAAATTGGGCAATGTCGCGTCAACCGCTGCCGCGTTGTTGTTCTCGGTTCACCCGATGCACGTATCGAGCGTCGCGTGGATTCCCGGACGCAACGACGTTCTTCTGACGTGCTTTGCCCTGGCCGCGATGGTCCTACTAATAAAGAGCGCCTCGCAGGCTGGCCCAATGGCAAGGACCGGTCACTTATTGTGTTTTTTGGCGGCCCTGTTGTGCAAAGAAACTGCGGTGTGTCTACCCATTGTATTCGTGGCGTTGCTGCTGGTGGTCGCACCCGGGCGAGTTTTAGCAAAGCGAGGGTGGCTCGCGTTCGGGTGGGCGACGGTTCTGGCTGCCTATTTCATCGTGCGTTCGAACGTACTTGCGTTTCCAGTGAACTACAGCCGTAAGTTGCTTCATACTGCGTTTGGCAACGTCTGGGTGTTAGTCTCCGATATTGGCAAACTGGTGCTGCCGGTGCGGCTGCAGGTTCTATACACACCGAAGGATATTCTGCTCTGGCCTGGGATCGTGGTTATCGGTGCTGTAGTTGCCATTGCGTGCTTTCGCAGGCAAATGCGCCCCCGCATTGTGCTTCTGGCGTGTGCCCTTTCGATAATGCCCTTGCTGATGGGTTTGCTGGCAACGGACTTCATCGTCCTCGAGAACAGGCTGTATTTGCCGATTGCCGGTGCTTGCCTATTGGTTGGGGAATTGATTCGCACTGTTCTAAACCAGCGGCCGCGCTCGGCAACCGCAGTCATTGCAGTCGTGACCAGCCTTTGCGTGGTGCTTTCAGTCGTTACTATCAATTATTCCAAGAGATATCGCGATCGCGATCATTTCGCCGAAGCTGCCATCAAGGCCGCGCCAGGCTCATATCTCGCAATGCGCCTCAATTTCATGCGATCTTTCAGCGGTTACGGTGGGCATCGTCGGACTGAAGCTGCGCGCAACCATTGAGTTTCAGCCAATTCGGATTGAAATCAACACGTTTCACACAGTCGGTTGACAGCTACCGGTCGGGTCAGGCATCTTTACCTCGCGATTCTTAGCCCAGCGGGAGCGTCTCATGCGACCAATAGCAACTATTTACGATAGCCTGCTTCTCATGTCCCTCGCAGCGTTGGCCGCGTGCGGCGGCGGTGACGCACCGGGACAAACCGATCCCCTTAGTCAGGCACCCGACTTGGCAGTGAATTCCTATTGCGCTGTGTCTGTACAGCGCCCACGTCTAGCACGCTTGACGTAGCAGCTGCGAGTTGCGCGAACCCTGGGCAACCCTGAGCAACGCAAAGAATTGCGTGCTCGATTCCTCATTGTGTCGATAATGTTTCGAGTCCTAGTCGCGGGGTCGTATCGATTGATTGGCTCCGTTTCTCGTCTTTGACGGCATTGACAGACGCAAATTCGGGCAGTAGAAAAATCACATGACGTGCGGTACCGCAAGTGGAGTAAAGCGATGAACGCAGAAATCTCCAGGGGCACAAAGCTTGTTATCGACGGCCGACTTCGCGTTTACTATGACGGCTATTGGGTTAAAACGTACGACGTTCCCGCCGACAGTTTACTCGCCAAAAAGCAGCTCATAGAGGCATTGACCCGTCGCCTGTTCAATCATGTCGAACACGGCCTGAATGTCCCGAGCTGTCGTCTCGATGAGGCCCGCGCAGCTTATGACTCCGAGACCGACCCGCAGCGTAAACGTGTAAAGGCGGGCATGTTGGCTGGAGCCTTGTTCAACCGCGCTGCAGTTGTTTTTACCCAACTGGTTGATTTACAGGCTCATGGCGTTGTCGTAAAGCCGGACAATGACCTGATGCGACAATGCGGTGAGCATCTACAAGAAGCTCTCATGCTCGGCAAATTAGTTATGCACCGTAGCGGCGATGAGGGAATTGACGAGCTCTGGGGTGAACCTTTCAAGGCGTTCGCATACCCAATAGAGGACTTCTATAAGAGTCGCTACATCAAGATTGCCATGACCATGGCCGCCATCGACAATATGAGCGACGCATTGCTGGCCACCTTTGCGGATCTTCGCATGTTTAGCGGTATCGACGCGCTAATCGTGGAATTTGCGCGGGCCGCGCGCTCCAAGTGCGAAACACTGCGAACGGATCCAGATATTTTCGAAATCTGGACTTCCTTTGCCGTTTCGGGAGAAACACTGTGCAATTATCATCCACAACTATTTGCTGTCGTAGGGCCGTCCGAACAGCACTGGGCAATGGAAGGTATGAAGCTCATTCGAGAAGGCCGGCGGCTCATCGAATATGTCACCCGGGCTCGCGTACCCATGCCCAAGAGTGCGCGTGAATTCATTGAGCGCTGCGAGTTGTATCGGTCAGAATGTGAGGTCATCCTCGCATCCGATCGAAGTGTCGCCTGATGAGTCCGGGTCACAATCACGGAAATGGCGAGCCTAGCGGTTTTGGGCTCGAGACTTGGGTACGCTCTTACTTGGGTAGAAGTCTGTCAGCTTGCATGCGAGCAGGTCCCCAATGCGCTCGATACTCACATCCGCGGCTGGCAGGGTTGCAACTAACTTCGAATCTCGAGCATAGTGTCCTTGTTTGACGAAGACCGTCGTCACCCTTTGCTTCCAAATTTTCTTGATAGCCGTAAGGAGTCGCAGCTTGTCGTCCACGACCACATAATGTGCGGCGGGGAAGCGGGCTTCCACGTCGGCAAGTTCCTTCTCTTTATGCACGTATATCAAGGCACGCCCTTCAACCGCCTCATGGAGTCCCGACCGATGCACCTTACGCGGTTGGAAAACGACATCACCGTCGGTAAGTAAAGCCGTAACTCCCCATTGTTTTACGTAATCCAGCACATCGAGGGAACTAGGATATAGCCGGTTCGAAAATGGATAATTGACGAGGAAGTCTGATATCTTCAATAAGCCCAATTCATGCGGAAATTCGATGCGATAACGTTGCAGCGCACCCAGATAGTCGGCATAGCCAAGGCGAGTGCGCAAGCGGTCGAACAATGTCCAGTAACACAGCGCACGCTTGGGGCCGACTTCGCGGTCCAAGAACGTACGAAGATCCGCGATTACACGGTCATTATCGAGCAACGTGTTATCCACGTCGAATAGGAATACGATCTTCGAGGGCGCCAGATGCTTCAATGTTTTGGTTTTCATTTCTCTGGGTCGATCCGTCACGGAAAAGTGCCTCGCAATCCTGTTCCACCGTCATAAATCGGCAATCACTAGTGTGGGCCCAAGGCCACGCCCCTGGCCAAATCATGCAATTTGCAGATTGCCAATGGAAGTAGCAATCTGCACCCAGCGTTATTTCACGATTGTTGTGACATTGGATTGAATCCGTTCTTGAACCGAACAAACGGGATTGTCGATCGCGGCCCTAGCCAAATCGCTGCCAATGACTGACATGGTTCGCGTCTTGCTACAGGTTACCTGAAGTAAGGAAAAGGTTACCTCATGCCAAACACTGGAAAAACGACTACACCCGTTCGTTCATGTCGGAGTGACGACAGCCTGCAGTCTGCGGCTGAAGCGATGTGGAAGCACAATTGTGACTACTTGTTGGTCGTCGATACAGAGGGGCGACCCACCGGCATGATCACGGACAGAGAACTGTGTGTGGCTGCCCGTGAACAGGACAAGCCGCTTGCACAGATCATGGTGTCCAGCGTAACGGCAAGGACCGTTTTCGCTGCCCAGGGCATTCGGTCCGTCAGGGCGATGCAGCACTTGAAGATTCGGCGAAACGCCCGTAAAATTCCAATTCTCGATGACAACGGAAGCCTGATTAGCGTCTTATCCGAAGACAGCTTAGTTGGCTACATTCGGGAGTTTAGAGGGCGCAGAGCCTAAGCTTGCAGCGGTATTGGTTGGCTCTGGTTGTTGAACCTTTGCTTACGGTCATGCGATCGGTCTCACAATTGTTCCGCAAGGCGCAGGAACAACGTCGTCCAGTTCAACGTCGCCATAGCCGTCTCCAAAACGAACGAATACGGCATTCTTTCGAGGGACAACGAAAATGTACTGGCCATGATAGCCTTTTGCAAAATAGGCGCGCCCGTCGAGCGTCAAAAACCATTGATACCGTCCGCGCCGCATCGTACCGTCCGCTATGTGAACTTGCCCGGCAATCGGGTCGGGCGATAACGAACGTTCGATCCATTCTTTAGTCAAAACTACGTGGCCATTTAACGTGCCGCCATGCAAATACAACAAACCGAGTAGAGCGTGGTCACGGATCGTGGCGTTAAAGCCACCGAAGAACTTCTCGACGCCACTCGACGGGCTGTCGAGTGACCAAGTCGCTGCATGCCTGGCGCCCAGAGGACCCCAAACCTCCTGTTCGAAGTACTGTGACACCGTCCCCCCCTCGAGCCGCCCGCGCAAAGCTTCCCACAGCAGCTGGATGTTGACACTACCATAAAGGTAATGCTCTCCAGGAGGCCATTTGAGGTCATACGAGCGAGCACGATCCCGCAGATCAGTGCAGTAGTAGAGGGCCGCGCCGGCGGTTGACTCTTCGTCAAAGTCAATGCCCGAGGTCATGCGAAGCAGCTGATCCAGAGTGACTCGCTCATAGCCGCTCTTCTCGGCGAGGTCGGGAACGTATTTTACAAGCGGATCGTCGAGCGACGAAATCAGGCCCTCTTTCAGGGCGCACCCAACTAGAACAGCGGCGTACGTCTTGCTGATCGAGAACGCGGGCAGAAGCGTCAGCTCCGAGATACCCCCGTAGTATCGCTCGTACACGATTGAATCGTCGTGGATCACGAGAAAGGCGCGAGTACGGTTAGCCTCGAGTAAGTCATCGAGCGACGCATACGAAGCTTCCTTTGAAGTACTCACGTCAAACACTGCTTCGTGCTGGCCCTTGTCCAACGAATTAGGCGTTGCGGACGCTTGGATTGGTCTACTTTCGAAGTTGCGCGGTGACGTAAGGTTGGGCGCATTGAAATAAACAATCCGCCCGTAGATGCAGCCAATGCATGCGAGCCCGAGCATCGCAAGACCCGCGAGCCGGTACCGAATCCAAAATAGTCTTCGAATCCGGGAGCGGGTTCGCACGGAGTGGATTTGAGCAAAAATAACGAATGAACTTTACCACAACGTTGTCGATTAGCTGGCGAGGCCAAGGCAATTCCATGCTGCAGGCACGCCTTACCAATCCCCATAATAGCGTTAGCCGTAGACCCTGGTGTGCAACTTTGCAAAATGCAAATTGCGTTGTGCATTCAGCGAACGATTAGGCCAAACTGCCTCCGAGCAGGCACCCTTGGATGACCAGCAATTCAACAGTTGGGTCCGAGACATCCAGACTTGATGGTGAAAGCTGGCACAGCAATTGCTCATACTGCAGTACGAGCACGACACAATGCCGTGCACGATTGAGGAGGGTGATGTGGCAACGAGTACCAAAAGTGTAGAAGGTGCGGCAGAAGTGCTGGGTGGCAAAATCAGAGGAGGATTTGGCAAGTTAATTGGCGACAAACATATGCAAGCTGCGGGCAAGGCCCGCGTAATACAGGGTAAAGCCAAACAGCAAGTGGCAAATCTCGCTGAGCGCATCAAAGGTAAGAAGTAGTATCGATATTCACTCGAGGGGGGAGCGGCGGACACCAACGAATTCGCAGAATGCGATGACAGCTCGCAATTGGCGTTTCGAAAAGCCTAGTCTGAGTCTGGTCCGTCTCTTGCACTCTAAGCCCGCAACAACCTAGGAGATCATGATGAACTGGACTCGAATCGAAGGACAATGGCACCAATTGAAAGGGAACGTAAAATCACAGTGGGCCAAGCTCACCGACGACGATGTCGCTAACATCGCGGGCAAGAAGGAACAGCTGTTGGGCAAAATCCAGGAGCACTACGGCATTCTCAAAGAGGATGCCGAAAAGCAAATCGACAAGTGGGCCGCGAAGATCAGCCCTGGTCACACCGACAAGGTTTCCTGACTTTACGTTGTCACACTAAACAAGTTTCTTGATAGTCATATTTCGCCGCACATATCGTCGCGGTCGAGGAGAGTTCACTATGTTCAAATCAGTAATTTCTCTGGCCATTTTAGTTCCACTAATGGGGGCATGCGGAGCAAGTATCCCGCCGCCGACGCAGCGATTGGCTGACGCGCAGTCAGCTACGCGCAGTGCAAGGGAGCTGGGTGCCAACAACGAGCCGGCGGCGCAGCTGTCACTAAAGCTTGCGGACGAGCAGATCTCACAGGCACAAAAGGCCATAGTTGATGGCGACAATAAGCGCGCCGAAAGCCTCCTGGTTCGAGCCAAGGCCGACGCGGAGCTCGCGGTCGCCCAGTCTCGTGAAAGGGGTGCAAAAATCGCCGGACAAGTTGCCGTCGAAAATTCTGCTGCGCAGGAATCTACGAATTACAACCAGGGAGCAGAAAAATGAAAACCACTCGAAGTATTGTCCTAACAATTGCAGCAACTAGCCTAGTTGGTTTTGCAGCTTGCGGAACCACATTCCCGCCACAGGATCTCGTCAACGCGCGTACCGCCTTTGCCCGAGCCAACAGTGGCCCGACGCAGCAGTCCGATCCGGCGGACTTGCACTCCGCAAAGGAGCAACTTGACCTCGCCGAAGCCTCATATGCAAAAGACGGTGACACTCAATACACCAGGGACCAGTCTTACCTGGCGGTGCGAAAAACTGAGCTTGCGGAGGTAGTCGGCCGCACCCGGCAGAGCGACAAACAGAAGAACGGGGTCGTAAATGCAATGCACGCCGATGAGAAGCAAGCGGTTGCCAATACATCCGCGGAATTGGGTCGCACCAGGACGCAGCTTGCCAACCAGAATGTGGCCTATGTTGCCCAGGGGGCGGCGCTCAAGGATGAAAAATCGCGCAGACAGGACGCGGAAAAGCGCGCAGCACAAGCTGCGGCGGATCTCGCCAAGTTTGCGACGGTCAAGCAGGACCCGCGTGGAATGGTCATTACTCTCTCGGGAAGTATCCTCTTCGAATCGGCCAAATGGGATCTGCTTCCCTCGGCGCAATTGAAGTTGAATGACGTCGCTACCGCTCTAATCAAAGAGGATCCGCTCTCGAAGATGGTGGTCGAGGGATATACAGACTCGCAAGGGGGCGTTTCGTATAATCAGGATCTATCACAGCACCGCGCGCAAGCGGTTCGAGACTATCTAGTAACTCGCGGCATTGCCGGCGATCGCATCAGCGCGCAAGGCTTCGGTCTCACGCACTCGATCGCAGACAACAAGTCGCCCGAAGGGCGCGCGAACAATCGGCGTGTCGAGATCGTGGTTCAGGCGACCAATCCCACCTTATCACTCAATTAGTTCACGTCGCCAGCATGCTTCTTCCGCATTGTTCGCGGGGGAAGCTGTGGCGGTGCGGATAAGGATGCAGGCGATTGCCAGGAAACAACCGACGCATCGAATTCGCTGCCAATTTCATGACCCTGGACGACAGGAGTACGTAACATGAAGACACTCAAGAGTATCTCGCTATTGGTTTTGTTGCTGCCCGCGTGTGGTCAAGGGTCGGTTGAGTCAACCAATGGGGGTACAACGGGTGGCAGTGGTGGAATTGGACGAACAGCGACCGGTGGTATCACGAGTCACGCCGGCGGCGTTCCGAGTACTGGCGGCACCAAGGGTGTGGGAGGCGCAACGAATATTGGTGGCGCCAGTCACACGGGCGGTATGAACAACGTGGGCGGCGCCACCAGCACTGGTGGCTCAACCAGCACTACCGGCACTGGCGGCACTACCAGCACTACCGGCACCACAAGCACTGGCGGCACGAGTCACACGGCTGGAGGGAGCAATATCGGTGGCACAACTAGTTCCACCGGGGGCGTTGTAAGCACTGGCGGCACCAGCAGCTCCGCCACGGGTGGCACTCAGTCCAATGGCAGCACGGTTGTTACGGGAGGCACCGTGAGCGCAGGCGGCTCCTCGAATACGGGTGGCAAAGCCACCGGCGGAGTGCTTGCGATAGGTGGCGCGACTGTATCTGGTGGCGCTGCTAGCACTGGTGGCAGCAATGCCTCCGGAGGAACACTTGCGACGGGCGGTGCTGTAAGCGCGGGCGGCACCTCAGTGGCAGGAGGGACAACGTCCGCCTGTGTACAGGCGCCAGTGGTGCTCGGCGCAGCGGACAACTTCGTGGTGCTCGCTGGATCCACCGTGACCAGTACGGGCCCTACTTCGGTGACCGGCGACCTGGGCGTAAGTCCAGGGACGGCCGTGACCGGATTCGGGCCAGGAACAATCGTTGGGGTTCAACATTTGGGTGATCCAACCGCGGCACAGGGCGAAGCCGACTTGACCACGGCTTACAACGACGCTGCTGGGCGAACCCTCTGCGCGATTACGATTGCTGGCAACCTCGGCGGGCAGACTTTGACACCTGGCCTCTACAAGTCCACATCTTCACTCGAGATATCGTCAGGGGATCTGACGCTCGACGCCCAAAATAATGCGAGTGCGGTCTTCATTTTTCAGATGGCCTCCACGTTGACAACCACTGCTGGGCGCCAACTCATCTTGAGTGGGGGTGCCAAGTCAAGCAACGTTTATTGGCAGGCAGGCACATCGGCAACATTCGGTTCGACGTCGGTTTTCCAAGGAACAGTAATGGCGGATCAAGCGATCACGCTGAACACCGGCGCGACCCTCAACGGAAGAGTGCTAGCTCGAGTCGCAGCTGTGACCTTGGACTCCAACACCATCGTCAAGCCCACGCCTTAGTCGTGGGGCACGTACAGAATTTTTCTCCGCTCGAGCACAAAAGGACCCAAAATGACTATCTCAAGTTCGTATCTTTTCAAATCCGGAGCAGCTTTGGCGCTCCTTTTTCTAGCCACTGCTTGCGGTAACAGTAGCTCCGCTGCTGGCAATCAAGGCGGTTCACCAGGCACAGGTAGTTCGACCAGTACAGGTAGCACGAATAGTGCGGGCGGTCAGGGATCCACGGTCGCGGGCCTTCCCGTGAATCTCGGATCGGCTAAGACGTTTGTGATTCTCGCCGAGAGTGGGATATCGACCGTACCAACCGCGGCAGTTACTGGCAACCTGGGTGTCAGCCCGGCCGCTGCCACGTTCATCACAGGTTTCTCGCTTAGCGCAGATGCTACCAATGTGTTCTCGAGCTCACCGCAGGTGACCGGAAAAGTATACGCATCCGACTATTCACCGCCTACTCCTTCGAACTTGACCACGGCAATTGGAGACATGCAGACCGCATTCACTGATGCTGCGGGAAGGGCACCGGGCGCAACGGAGCTAGGCGCTGGAAGCATCGGAGGGATGACGCTCACCGCTGGCGTCTATAAATGGGGAACGGGGCTGCTCATCTCGACCGATGTCACTCTGAGTGGTACTGCAACTGACGTCTGGATTTTTCAGATCGCGCAGGATCTGACGATGGCCAGCGCGACCAAAGTTATTCTCGCGGGCGGAGCAGTGGCTAAGAACGTATTCTGGCAGGTCGCGGGACTCGTGGATCTTGGAACCACCGCGCATTGCGAGGGAGTCATAATGGCTAAGACATCGGTCACACTGCGAACCGGAGCTTCAATTAACGGACGTCTGTTTGCGCAGACGGCGGTCAACATCGACGGCAGCACCGTGGTCGAACCCGCGCCGTAGTTCTCTCGTTTACCTATTCAACGGTGATCTGCATCTCACATTATCGAAGGTGCTTTCAGCGTGCTTGCCGTGCTGCATTCGGGCGTTCCTCACACCACGCAAGGGTCGTCTACCTTGGTGAAAAAGTGTAGCAGGCTACACATTTTGCTTCGGTTTCCGACGTCTTCGTCGATGTGGTCTCGGCACCTAAAGAAAAGAAGTGACAACATGTTGTGGACAATTGCATTCATTTTTTTGGCTTTATGGGCACTCGGATTGATTATGTCCTTCTCACTGGGTGGGTTCATTCACATCCTGCTGGCGATGGCCATAATCGTCGTGCTGGTTCGTGTCATCCAGGGGCGAAGAGTCACCTAGAAGGCGAAGAACGATAGGGTGACCAAGCCCCACCGGTGATCGTGCATTGCGCGCAGTTGCAAATTGCAATTTGCAAATCGCTAATTGCAATTTGCGATATTCAACCTGCGTTGGTTCGGGATCCGGGCAAAACTCGGCGAGACAAACCCCGGTCATTAGGTCAGGCTTTCGATATTGTTGCCAGTCGGCACGACACGTGCTTTGGGTTCGTGGCCTCGAACGTAAGTATGTTGACCGAAGGGAGCTCGACCGCCTCGACAGGGACGTACCGATTTGAGCGCAATGGCCAAACGATTCGCTTCTTTGGTGATATGCGGATGTTCGACGCCGCAGATATCTGGCGCGCTCTGCTCAACGAGACAAAGAACGAATCGGGGAAACTCGTGTTCGACCTGTCGAACGTACGCGTAGCCGACGGAGGAGTAATGGCCCTGCTCGTCGAGCTCCGGAATGAACTCGCCACACGCAACATAAGTGTAGAGTTCGTCGGTGCAAACGCTCGGATTGAAACGATCGTCAATCTCTACTCTGGGCACGATATTGCTACGAGGCGCCAGCGGCGCAAACCCGAAGGTGCCATTGCCCAAATGGGCCGTACGACTTTAGAAGTCAAACTAGAGGCGAAAGCGCTCCTGGATTTCCTAGGCAGCATGATCCTTGCGGGTATCTCCTTGGTTCGCAACCCGCGTGCGGGTCATTGGAAGGGGATCGCACTCCTTTGCGAGAAAACAGGCGCTGACGCGGTGCCGATCGTGTTGCTCATCAACTTCTTGGTCGGTTTCGTGATGGCCTTCCAGTCGGCAAAACAACTTAAAATGTTCGGCGCCAACATTTTTGTCGCCGATCTCGTCGGCATCTCGCTCACCCGTGAAATAGCGCCGCTCATGACCGCAATCATCGTGTGCGGGCGATCCGGCGCCGCCTTTGCTGCCGAAATTGGGTCAATGAATGTCAACGAGGAGGTTGACGCACTCAGGACGTTGGGGATATCTCCGTTCGCTTGGCTCGTGGTTCCACGCGTGATTGCGCTAGTTCTCGTGGTGCCTCTATTGACGCTTATTGCGGACATCGTGGGCACGGCAGGCGGCCTTCTCGTCGGCGTTATCGATCTCGATCTTACCGCACAGGGCTACTTCATCGAGACTCTAACAGCCGTTCATGGGTGGGATGTTGTTACGGGGCTTTTGAAGAGCCTCGTTTTTTCGACTGCCATCGCGCTCATTGCCTGCCAGCAGGGTCTTGCTGCCACCGGCGGCGCCGAGAGTGTCGGCAGGCGTACTACATCTTCGGTCGTTACATCGCTCTTCCTGCTTGTCATGATTGACGCGCTGTTCACAGTCATTTTTCGAGTGTTCAACCTATGAGAGATACCGACGTTCTTGCGCCTTTGGTGGATCCGGCACCCCCAGCGTCGGCTCGAGCCGGTCTCATTGGAGTCAACCGCTCTATGCCCCGGCGCAATGTCGCTGCAGCCGAACAGCCTATGATTGAAGTAAAAGGTCTTACTATAGGGTGGGGCGACATCATCATTCAAAAGGACCTAAGTTTCGCTGTCAGGAACGGCGAGGTATTTGGCATCCTCGGCGGCAGTGGAGCGGGAAAGTCAACCCTGCTCCGCTTTCTGATTGGACTCGAGCGCCCAATCGAGGGGGTCATCGATATTGCCGGCCACGGAAGTCCCGATCTGACGGCGGGACTTCCCCCCTTTGGTGTGATGTTTCAAGGCGGAGCCCTTTTTGGATCGCTCACCGTAGGCGAAAACGTATCGCTACCTATCGAGGAGTGGACTGAGCTCCCCGACGAAGCAACCGCCGCGATTGCACGTGCGAAGTTGAAGCTCGTTGGTCTCGATGGCGCCGCTGACAAATTTCCGTCCGAACTTTCAGGAGGCATGAAGAAACGCGCGGCGATCGCACGTGCTTTGGCGTTGGATCCCGAGCTTGTATTCCTAGACGAACCGTCCTCCGGACTCGACCCAGTGATGTCCGCGGAACTCGACGAGCTCATCTTGACGCTATCGAAGACACTCGGACTGACCGTAGTCATTGTGACTCACGAGCTCGAGAGCATTTTTAGCATTGCCGAGCGTATCGTGCTGCTCGACCAAGTAACCAAAAGCATCATCGCTGCCGGCGACCCGCGCGAGCTACGTAGCAGCGAAGATCCACGCGTTAGCGATTTCTTCAACCGCAGGAGCAAAAAAAGCTAAGGACATGGCGGCCCCGACTAACCATTATAAACTAGGTCTTTTCGTCATTGTAGGCTTCGCCGCAGCGATCCTGGTTGCCGTGATACTGGGCGGGGCAAACTTCCACCACAATACGATTCTGTACCACTCGTACTTTAACGAATCCGTGCAAGGACTCGACCTGGGTTCGCCCGTGAAATTCAGAGGTGTGACGATCGGAAATGTGTCTGCGATTGATATCGCACCCGACCATCGTCGGGTCGATGTCGTTAGTGAATTGGACACCGATCATGTCAAGCGTATGGGCCTCACCGAGGCCGGAACGGCACATGGAAAAGAGAAGTTTGCGATCCCGCCCGACCTCCGCGTACAGCTCAATTCGCAAGGTATCACCGGTGTAAAGTTCGTTGCTCTCGATTTTTTTGACGTAAAGGGCAACCCACCACCGGTGCTCCCGTTTAGAGTCCCCGAGGGGCATTATATCCCGGCCGCTTCGAGCCTGATGAAGAATCTAGAAGACACCGTCACCAAAGCAATGGACCGGCTGCCAGAGATGGTCGATGCGGTCGTCATGATTATGCGACGCGTCGATGGCCTGTTTGCAACCCTCGAATCGCAGGACGTTTCTGGCAAGGCGGTTGCAACGCTCGGTCACGCGGACGACGTAATGGCGACGATGCAAAGCACGCTTGGGCGTATAGACAAGCAAGACCTGGGTGACAAGGCCGCTACTGCTCTTACGGAACTCAATATCGCAGTGAAGAAGATGAACACGGTCCTTGACGCCCTCGGTGGCCAAAAGGGGCTGCTTGCCAGCGCGCAACACGCAACCGATGCGTTCGGTGAAGTCGGACGGGCAGGGCGTGGCACACAGAAGGATCTGGATTCAACGCTACGCGATGTGAGCGAGGCAGCTGAATCCATCCGCTCCCTGGTCAACGCAATTGAGCGCGATCCCGATATGCTGCTCAAAGGTAAAACCAAAGGGAAGGTCACGCGATGAGACAACTAATCAGCCAGTCTAGCTTCCTTGCTTTTGGATCTATGTTTCTTGCAATTGCAGTCAGCGCTTGCGCCCTGACGTCAAAAGCCGAGGTCGTCGATGTTCGCTACTTTAGCCCAGAACGAATCGATCCGCATCGCAGCAACGAAGTTCCAACCTTGGCAACAGGGACGGACCCCAATCGGGCGCTTCAGGTTAGGCTCGGACGAGTGTCGTCTGGACCCAACTTGCGGGAGCGTATCGCCTATCGCAATACGGAATATGAACTTGGATATTACGAGGACCTCAGATGGACCGAGCGACCCGAGACCTACGTTCGGCGTGAGATCGGGCGTTCGCTCTTTGAGGTACGAGGCATGCATCGTGTGATTAGTGGGGCGGCCCCGACACTGGACATCGAAGTGATAGCATTCGACGATCTGCGTCTGACGTCGGGTCGCGCGGCGCGAGTTCAACTCAGGGTGATTCTCTATGAAGATGCTGGTGTAATCTTCGAAGATACGCTCACACTAGACCGGCCAGTCTTGGGGGACAATCCCAAGATCGAGGGCGTGATCGCGGCAATGTCGGCAGCCCTCGATGCTGCGGCCGCTCAAGTGGCGCTGAAGGTGCAAAGTGCGCTCGTGGCAAGATTGCCACAACCCTCGGTCTCGGACCTGTGAATCCGGAGCGCTCGAATATTCCCGGCGTTAGTTTCGCGCGTGCAGACCCTTCATGCGTGCGGCACTATAGCAGAGGAATTATGACGGCGAGCCTACACAAGCTCTGCGCCACAGTCGCGCTTGGCGCGGCCGCGCTCTTTCCATGTACCGCCATGGCACACCTGGTGGTTGCGCATATCGTCGTACACGGCAATCCAAAGACGACCCTGCGAGTTCTCTCAGCACAGATGAACCTGCATCCAGGTGATCGTGTTGACTTCGATGCCATGACCACTGCTGAGGAACGCCTAAACGAGACCGAGTTATTCACGAAGGCGCATGTGTACATCGATATGCCCCGTGCCGAAGCGGCGCAGCGAATGTACGTCGAGGACGAGGACACCCCTGTCGATGTGCAAGTTGAAGTTGAGGAGAAGCAATCGTGGTTTGTTGCGCCCATTGGAAGTTTCGGCAGCGGGGACTACGCGGGCGGCCTTGCCTACGGTGACCAGAATTTCCTGGGCCACGACGTGCAAGTCGTTTCAGCTGCGCAGGTCGGCCAGTCCCGTAGTTTCATATTCGCTGGCTATCGGGATCCACTAGTTATTGGTGCCCCGCTTACTTGGGGGATAGACGGCCTATATCGCTACGAGCAGATTAGATTTTTCGAAAATCATCAGCGCGTGCTGCAAGTGCCTACGCTCGTCGGCGGCGGCGAAGGGGAGCTCGGCTGGGTCTTGTCGCCGCATCTACACGCGGTATTCGGCTTTTCTGCGCGCGAGCAGCACGTTCACGCACCGGAAGTCATAGTGCCCAACGTGACGCTGCCCGCGTACAACGCGCGAAGCGGGCGCATTTTTCTTTTGGTATTTCAAGTCCGCTACGATGACACAATCGCGCCGGAAGGGTTGCGAAGGGGTGTCCGAATGTTGCTCAAGAACGAGGTGTCGGATCAGTATTGGGGCTCCGAGTTTGATTACTCTAAATTCGAAGTGCACACTGAACTCTATTGGAGGTGGGCTTGGAACTACCCTTCGGTAAGTCTGCAAACCGTTTTTGACTTCCCGACTTCCGCCCGCGGGGTGCCAATTACGGAGATGCTTCGGATTGGTGGCACCAATCTGCGAGGTTATTTAGTCAATGAGTTTCATGGCGACACACTGGTCAGCACACAAATTGAAGATCAGGTGGTAGCTCTACGCAATCTACCGCTCCCATTCGTCAACAAGCGTTTCAACGTTGCCGCGGCCGCTTTCGTCGATGCAGCCACGCTCCTTGAGCGCCATCCAGGGGGCACCTCCGTTGACTTGCCCGACCAATCGCGCCCCAAGCTCGCCGACATTCACACTAGCATCGGCGCCGGTTTTCGCGTCATTCTTCCGGGCATTGCCATCCCGGCAATTAAGGCTGACTTAGGTTATGGCATTGATGTTCATAGTTTCGCCGTAACGGTGTCTATTGCTGGTGGAAGTTGAACGCTTGAAAATCCGCCGCCGACCCCGGAGACCGTCCGCCTTCGCAATATGCGTAAGCAAATTAGCGACAACTGGAAGTGAGCATTTGTGTACTGAAGCGGCAGCGCTGGCACGACTACTGCAGCGAATCCAACTTACCTCAATCCAGAAAATTTGCGCAGTGGGCCGATCTGTCAGGTTGGTTCCGCCGCGAGACGGTGTTTATGGCCACACTCGAAGCCCTGCCGCTTTCGCTAGTAAAAAGACCCACGCTCAACTTTGAACTTCATCCTGGTGCGAAGGTCGGAAGACGTTACCAAATCAAGCGCCTATTAGCCTCGGGCGGCATGGCAACGATTTATGAAGCGTACGACATCATGTTGGAACGGCAAGTAGCGGTCAAGGTGCTAAGACCGCAAGACGGCAAAATGCCCGAACTCGTCGAGCGCTTTTTGAACGAGGCTCGTTCAATGGGTAAGCTTCGCAGTCGCCATGTGACTCGCGTGCTCGATTGTGGGGGGCTAGAGCACTTTTCGGAGCTGGATCTGCCTTATATCGTACTCGAATTGCTCGACGGGTCCGACCTCTGGACTGCTCTCCAGCAAAGCGTTCGACTGAGTGCTCCTCTCACCGCGCGTTATATGCTTGATGTCTGCGAGGGGCTTGCCGAGGCGCATTCCCTTGGCATCGTACACCGCGATATCAAGCCCGAGAACCTATTTCTGGCCCGACAAGCTGATGGGAGCGAAATAATCAAACTACTCGACTTTGGGATTTCGATACAACCTGACGAAAGAGGTCTCAGGCAACAAAAGCAGGAGAGTGATTTTGCAGGTTCGCCGCTTTACATGTCTCCGGAGCAAATGCATTCTTTGCCGGCAGACACCCGAGTGGACATCTGGGGGATCGGGGCTGTGATGTTCGAGTGTGTGGCGGGTCAAGCGGCATTCGAGGGAACCACGGTTGCCGAGATTAAGGCTCAGGTACTCAATAAGCCACTGCCCAATCTGCGCCTCATGGTGCCTGAGTTATCTGAGTCCTTCGTTTGCATTGTTGAACGTTGCCTCGAGCGCAACCCGGCACACACATTTTCAAAACGTTGCCGAACTAGCAGCGGTTTTGGAGCCCCTGGCCACGACAAGGAGTAGTTCGTCAGTGGTTCGAATTTCACGACTACTCGGAATTCGGCGCTCTGAACCGACCTCCAAGGTGTCGAAGAATCCACCCGTTCGCGGACGTAAGGCTGCCGTCGAACACCCAGGCCGACGTGGTTCAGGACGTGGTGCGCGCTTGGGCGGCCTCCTGATTCTTGTATCAATCGCCAGTGTGCTCGGCTATTATTCTAGTCACAAATATTCCGCGACTTTGACATCTCTCATATCGGTAACGCGGCACGTTCTGTTTGATTCGAACGGGCGCTGATGTTATTGGCAGAGTCAGCCCGCAGTGTGTCGCAATTTGCAAGTCCTGGAGTGCCTCGCTGTGGCGAATTGCCATAGCTGCGTGGGCTACGCCCCAATCTATTAACGTGGTTCACAAGCGCCGAATCGGATTTTCACCGCGTGAACTGCGTACTTCTTGGTCCCATGATGCGCGCGCGTTTGGCTTCACTTTGGCGGGAATTCCAACCGCAACAGCACCGGCGGGAATGTCGGTGATAACAACGGCGTTGGCGCCAATCACAGCGAAGTCTCCAAGGTGTACACCACCCAAAATCTTGGCGCCTGCGCCAATATCCACGTTGGTACCAAGTACCGGAAGACCCGGACGCGGCCCCGTACCCAATGTGACTTGTTGGAAAAGACGGCAGTTGGGTCCAAGTTGAGCGTCAGGATGTATCACAACACCATTAGGATGCGGCAGTTCGAGACCGCCCCCGACGGTCCACGTGTTGAGAGGAATCTCCGCTCCGGTAACGACGGACCAGAATCGATGGCGAATCACGGCGATTTTGGACTGCACCTTGCCCAATGCACCGCCTCTTTTTCGAGCCTTGGCATAGTCACGAAGGCTCTTTATTAGCCGCCGAGAGGGGTCCCACAAACGAATTGGTGTTTCGTTAGCCCAATTAGGCTGAATACTCAGTCGGTATCCGGACGTGGGTCCTTGGTCGTCGTGTTCGCTGCTCGACGGGATGTGTCTCACTGGATTCGAAATCACGCGATGGATCATTGTGCTTCTACCAAGATGTCGTCAATTGTGGATTAGCACGTACAGCAACACGCGTGCCATTGATATTGGTTTCACGATAATTTCGTTACCGGCGATATAATCCTAGAACTGCATTGTGGCAAAGCAGAGCGCTCCACCTGGCGTGGGCACTACGCCAATGGTTGGTGCACGCAATCTCGCTAAACTCCCAGCATCGGACTTCATTGTACGGTAAGCCTCCCAAGAAGTTTCTTCCAAGCTCCATTCGAGGAGGAACCTCACACTTATCGTGGTTACTGGCGTACCGACGCCCATCATTACGCCGCCCCACGTGTATTGTGTCTTACGTGACATTTTCAAGACGCCTTCGGGCGCGAGCAACAAGGATAGGCCGGTTGCCAGACTCAACGTTCCAACGGTTAGCATTGTAGCTCCGACATAAGTGCGTTTGTGCCGGCTGGCCTCGGCAGCCAGGCGCCACTCGTTTTCGATCTCGCGGACTGTGGCTTTACTCTCGAGGCTCGCGGGTCTGCTCCTGAAGTCATCACGAATCTCGTCCATCCTCGTTGGGATTAATACCAAGGGAACCGAAGCGAGTTGCGCTGAGCCGCCCACGATCATACCAATAACGAGCGCACGGGAAATGCCGTCGGTGCGCCCAAGCAAGACGAGCCCAGACGGAACGAGTGCCGCTCCAACACCCAGACCAGTCAGCGCCGTTGCCAGCCGCGTGCGATTTGCCTCCGCGGCGTACAGCTCAAGCTCTTTGCCGAGACGAGTCTGATCGACGTCCACTGATTGCGGTTTGCCTGTTGGATCATTGGTAGCTGAAGCACGTACTGACCATGAAAGCACAATGGCGCCCGTGAGTGCGGCGGCAATCGCCCGCCAGAGTGCCCGAGACATATTATACGACGGCTGTGCGTCGAACGGAACGCCCGAGTCGCCGTTGCAAGTCATGCGCAAGTCAGCTGCGCTTCGAGACGAGAGTCGCGAGCAACTGAGTCGCAAGCGTCGATGCAAATGCCGCCGTCGCTCGACCCAACAACTCCGTGAACACTGAATTTGCCCGCCTGCCGGTGGATACGCGACCCACCGCGACGCCAATAACCAGTCCGCCCAGTGCTGCGGCGCCCAGTGTTACAGCGGTACTCTTGAATTGGTGCTTCCCGTGTTGAATCAAGCGTTCTCCGGCCACATTCATGTCGCGTAAGTTGCCGGCGAGATTCAGACGGGCCTGTTCCGCGTCTAGCAGATTCTGTGCGTGTTCAGTGTTACTCATGGATTGGCCTAACATCGCCTTGTGTGTCGTGAAACATGCGTTTTTGGGTATTTTCAAGGGCGCGACCGTGAATCGCACGTGCGCCGTATAGGGCGCTTATCAGGGCCAAAGCCGCCAATACACTGCCGGTAGCAAACGCGGCAGTCGCAGTTGCGCCTAACAAGAGCACGAAACCAAGTGCAAGAAGCGTAATCCCTGCCTGCAGCAAGAGAGCACCGAGTGCAAGCCCGAGAGCTCGCCTCTTTGCAATTTGCAAGTCGTTGCGAAGCTCGTCCTTCGCGAGTGCGAACTCAGCGCGGAGCAGACTCCGCGGCGTGACGCGCCGCGTCTTGCGCCAAAGCGGCGATCCGCTGCACGTCGGAAGACACGCTGGTTGTCGGTGAAGTGTCCATGGGCTCAGCGCATGCACTTCGCGTACCTGGCACTTTGCCAACGGTGGCTCCTTGACTCATGACCTAACCCGACGACCCGAACCGTTGGCATCGGAATTGCTCACTCTTCACACTGGCCTCGCCTGAGCGCGCCGTCACGAAAGGAATGATCCATGAATATTTCGAAAACCCTCTGGGCCATTGGTTCGTTAATTGGAGCCCAGCAGGCTGTCAAAGTTGCCCGTAACTTCGAGATCGACGATTTGTGGGGTGTTGTTGGCCTGCAACGGCGTCGATCAGTTGCGCAAATGATTCTGCCGGCAATCGGACTAGTCTCATTGGGGGCCGCGGTAGGCGCAGGGGCAGCGCTGCTGATTGCACCAAGCTCTGGCAAAGAGCTTCGCCAACGGCTCTCCGAGCGCGTTGACAAGCTAACCGAACGAATCAACGAGATGCAAAATCATCAGCCGGCATCGTCGACTGCGACTCACGCGGCGCCCAGTTGACCTAAACGAAGTGCCCAATTCGCATCCTGCAAAACGGGATCGCAAAATGCGAAAGGCAACCCCCCTTTAGCGTGCGGTTTGAAATTCTGCGGTACTCTCGTTGGGGGGTGCGTATGCAGACAGTTGAATCGCAGGCGGACGAATGCGAATCTTATTGGCCGAGTACCAGGCGCCAGTTGCAAACATAAGCAGGCCATCTTTTGTATAATACGATTGCCAGCTAGCGAAGGATCCCCCTGCAGGAACAAGGACCCAGCCGCCCCGCATCCATACGTAAAATTGGCCGTTCCACGTCCAAAATCCATCCAACCACGTTAGTGCGGAACTTGGAGAGGGCGGAACGACCTCGACCATCGCCGCCGGGGGCGGATAGGGAACCTCGACGTACGCGTCAGCCGGTTGAGACACGAGCGGGGGCCCCGGCAATGAAGATCCGCAAGCTCCAAGGACTAGACTCAACGTCATCGTGTGCAGGGGTGAACACCCACTTAACACAAGCTTCATGGTTGACCTATCGCGCGCGGAAGCACGATCCAGGCCGCGGCGTGCCCTTTGCATTGCAGCCTAATCGTGCATGGAGACTTGGGTCTGCCGAGTACTTGCCGACTGGTTCCAACTGGACTTTCACGGCCATTGCTCCTTGTGTGTGCGGCCTTGGCATCGAGCAACAACCTAAGCTGCGCAGCGTTACCCGGCCGTCGCTATGGTCTGAGGAGCGTGGAACTGTCGGGCAATTCCCATGTTGCTGACGACGATATCCGCAGCGAGATTGCTAGTCGCGAGAGCCCGAAGTTTCTGGGACTATTTCCAGGCGTAGTTTACGACTACGAGGTCTTCGACCGTTACGTACTCGAGCGCGATCTGCAACGCATCGAACGCTACTATCGAGCGCGAGGCTTTTACCACGCCAAGGTACGAGCGGGCCGAGTATTTTACAAGAGCGCAAGACAAATCTCGGTCCAGATCCTAATTGACGAGGGACCTCCCACGATCGTCGGGAACGTTGAAGTCCACGGTCTCGAACACTTGCCCGCGTCTCTTTTGGCGCGCGCAAAAATCAGTGTTGAATCAAGTGTTGGGGTTGGAAAGCGATTCGAGGAAAAGGCTTTTGCAAAAAGCGAAGTGGACCTAAGGGAAATACTGTCGAACGCCGGATTCGCGTTCGTCAAGATCCGGCGTTCAGCTGACGTAGACCTGTCACTCGACACGGTTGGCGTCGGCTTCTGGGTTGAGCCCGGTCCGATTGCTCACTTGGGCAAGGTGCGCATTGAAGGGCTCGGTTCAATCCCCGAGAAACCGGTGCGGCGGGCCCTCGCGCTCGTTCCCGGTGAACCCTATTCTTCTGCCGAGTTAGCAAGTGCAGAGCGCGCTCTGCTCGAACTCGGAGTCTTTAGTTCGGTAAGCGTCAAACCCGAGATTTCCGAGGATGCCGCGCTCGCGCGAGAGCCACTTGTTCCAATCGTCGTTCGCGTTGAACCGAGCAAGCTCAGAAGCGTTCGCGTGGGGGGCGGCGTCGAGGTCGATGCCTTGCGAAGTGAATTGCACTTGATTGCGGGATGGGAGGACCTCAACTTCCTGGGCGGCCTTCGGCGCTTTACGACAGAACTCGTTCCTGGCGTCGTTCTTTATCCCACTCACTTGCCATCCTTTGCGGCTCCGGAGTCATTACTTCCCGAGGTCAAGTTGCGCTCTGAGCTGCGTGAACCCGGGTTTCTGGAACCACGCACACATGGGCTCGTCCGTGCACAGGGCAGTATCTATCCAGTCTTGCTTTCGGCCGATCCGATCCCCGGTGCTCCGATTCTCGGTTACCGCGAGCTTCGAGCCAGCGTTGGCCTTGAAAGAGGATACGGCAAGTTCAACGGAATCCTGTCTCACAATGTTCAGCTCAATAGTCCTTTCGCTTATCAAGGCGACAAGGATGTGGATCTTCACACCATCGTGATCTCTTACCCCGCGATCACCGCAATGTTCGACTTTCGCGACTCGCAAATCTCACCACACAAGGGAGTCTATATGGCTACCACTGTGCAATTCGCGGGCGTTGGTGGCGATGCGCGCGACTGGAAGCTTCAACCCGAGGCACGCGCCTATTTGCCCATCAGTCGCCGCGTTACCGTGGCATTGCGGGGAACAATCGGGCTGCTTTTTCCTCTCAATTATGGGTCGAGCATTGAGCCCGATGCGCTCACTAAAACACCGGGCGCCGCCAGTCGTTCGGAGTGGGTTCGCGATTTGCAAATCATGTTCCTTCGCGGGTTCTTCTCCGGTGGGGCGGGTTCCAACCGCGGCTATCTCCCACGCGAGATCGGTCCGCATGGCATCGTCCCGTTCTTCAACCCAGGGCAGACGAGTGCACAGATTGCCATTCAATGTGATCCGGCGAACCCAACTTATTCGGTATCAATCTGCAATCTGCCTCTCGGCGGCTTTACATTGTGGGAAGCGAGCATTGAACTACGGTTTCCAATCGGGGGACCTGTCGAAGGAGTGCTGTTCACCGACGGTAGCGACGTAGCGCCGCGCCAGATCCTGTTTCGATGGCGACCTCACCTGAGCAGCGGGCTTGGGCTTCGCTATGCAACGCCCATCGGTCCGGTGCGCTTGGACGTCGGCTACCGCATTCCAGGGTTGCAGGGGCCGAATTCGCCCGACGAAGGCGTACCACTAGCCATTTTAGGCGCGCCGATAGCGGTGTCGCTCGGAATCGGTGAATCCTTCTGATGCCTACTGCGAAGACTTCACGGCGCTCGAATCGATGGGCGCGAACCGCTGCAAAATTCGCGATCGGGCTTGGCGGTGTTGCGGTCTTTTTGTTTATTGTTTTGCTCGGCGCGCTCAGGTTAGCCGCTGTTCGTGCGTACGCCGTCGAGCAAGTAAACCAGGTGCTAGGAGGGGAGCTTTCCGGCAAGCTTCGCATCGAGCACGCTGACCGAATTGGGTTGACGGGTGTCGACGGCGTCAATGCAACGATGTTCGACGCAAACGGCCGCGTAGTCATGATTGTGCGGGGTGCCAACGCACATCTGTCCATTGTGCCACTAGTTTGGGCCATCCTCCTGCATCCTCATGATTCGCTTCCCATAGACATACGCAATGTCACCGCGGATCACGTCCAAGTGCAGCTCATCGATGATGGTCTCAGCGTTCCGACACTTGCTGCGGCCTTTGCCCCACCTCACCCTAACCCAGGCCCGAGCCACGCGCCGCTTCCCACGATTCATATCCGCTCGATTGAGATTGAGCACGTGTGGGTTCACGGTCGACTCGGTTCGGCGCCGACCATTGACGCCGATATCGGGCATGCGCGAGCAAATCTAGAATTGGTTCAGACTAGGCTGCGATTGGTAATCGATCACGCTGACCTGCGCGCGCGTAGCTTGCCGTACCGAGTCGATCTAGATGGCCAAACCGGCGGTATAATGGACTTGCCGGTTGTAGCTCCGTTGCTTGCCGGCAACGGCCGGAATGCACCAGCAAAAGGGCCTGTCGTGAGCGCGTGGTATAATGGCGATCTAGCAGGCAGCCCGATCACCGCGACATTCGATTGGGTCAACGACAAAATATCGGCGTCGCTCGACGCCCAGCGCATTGAGCCGATAACCGTGACGAACGTTTTGCCAGGGGCTCATCTGCTGTATCCACTGAGCCTGCACGCTACGGCCGAAGGGATGCCGCCTGACATTCAATTCGCCGCACAAACGTCAATGGAAAGTGAATCGGCGTGGGCTCCGACAACGATGAGCACACGGGCCACTCTCGCGGTCAATGGTTATGCCACCCTTGACGACAATGCCAAGATTGACGCCGAAATTGGTGCCGACGACGTAAACTTGGCAGCACTTTTCGCAGACGCACCCGAGACACGCCTCAGAGGCCGGGCGCATTTGTTGTTGCACCTACTGCAGGGAGCAATCGCTGGTCAATACAATGCGTCGGCATCGACCGGGGTCATCGCTGGGTCAGCGCTGCCCGCTTTGAATCTAGCCGGAGACGTTCACCAAGACCCCTCGGGTACCGTGACGACACAAGGGCGAGCCCGGATCCTGGAACCCGGAGCTCACACGACTATCAACTATTCAGCAAGACTTGGTCCAAAGCCATCCGAATCCGTCGTGTCTGTCGAAAGCACAACCGAGATTGCCGATCCCTCGCGACTTCGTCGGATTGCCCCTGGCCTTGGAGCGCAAGGACAAGTGGAAGTCAGCGCGCGATATTGGCCTGACGACGGACATTGGACGGCTCAAGCGCATGCTCAGTTGCACGACGTACAGCAGGACCAGCTCAGAGCTGGCAGGGTCGATGTGCGTGCCCAAGTCGCGGGCGGGCATCACTCTCCGTCCGTTATTCTTCATTTGCGTGCTCGCGATATCCTCGTAGGCAGCCAAGTTTTTCGTCGGCTCGACGTCGATGCAGACGGCAATCTTGCGCAGACTCGACTCTCGGCCCAGGCCGAGCGCAACGACGCGCAGCAATTCGATCTCACGACGGAAATTCACGTTACGCCCAATTTGCGAGCACATAGCACGCGTCTCGATCTGCCCTCGAGCGAAGGCTCTGTTGCAATCTCAGTGGATGATATTCGCTCGAACGGTGGCGCGATGCGGATTGACGGTCTGCACATAGAGGGGGCTGGTTCGGCCGATGCATCGCTCACGATTGGCGCGCAGGTCGGGGAGCTCGATGCAACGACGGCAGAATTGAATGCGCCGCGTCTAGCGCGCCTCCTTGGCCTGCCGTCGCCGATTAGCACCGGGCGTGCGACACTCGCCGCGCACTATTTGAAGCGTGGCGCCGCGTCGGAAGGCTTCGTTCGTGGGCATGTGTACCAGTTTGGGACCGGGCCCATAAAAAACGCCAATGCAGACGTGGACCTCAGGTTGAAGCAAGGCAAAATCGACGGGACATTTGCCGCGAATCTGGCACCAGGAAACGCGATAAGCGTTTCGGCGCGCGCCCTCCCACTCAGCATAGTCGAGCGTCCCGACCTTACGCTTGCTTCGCGCGAATTCTCGTTGTCGGCACACGGTGCAATGGATCTCGCACAAGTTCAGACTTGGATTTCAGCACTTGGCTTGCCGCTCGATCATGCGTCGGGAACCTTCCGTTTCGACCTGACGACTAGTGGTAGAAGCGTCGGGCGCGAGTCCCCCGAAATCTTGGCCCGAGTCGAGACGCACTCGTTAGAACTCGTCGGGCGGCGTGACGAACAAGCCCCCATAAAAAATACTGCGGCCGCGTTCGGCGTGCAGCCCTGGTCACTTCGAGGCATAGACGGAAAGGTTGACGTTTCAGTATCTGGTGTTCGTCCGAGAGCCGAATTGTCGGCGCGACTGTTTGACAAGGTCGGCACGCTCGTCGATGTACAGGCTGCTGCAGAGCTCCCTGAAAGCTTTTGGGAGACATTACGACTCGACACAACCGCGGCCTTGCGAATGCCAGTGGTTGCCAAAGTTCACATGCCGCGCCGATCGCTCCGAAAACTTCCCCCGATCTTTCAGGCACAGGGCCTGCGTGGCAATGCATCGTGCGATGTTGCGCTGGATGGGACCTTCGAGAATCCGAATCTTGTCGTTGACGGAAGCATCGAACGCTTGTTGACCCAGACGGAGCGAATCGCCGGCAAGGTTAGGCCCAATGTCGATTTAAGCCTGCATGCCGACGGTTCACGACACTCAGGGAATATTCGATCCGATATTAAAAGTACTCAAGGTGCCGGTTGCAAGTCTCGAAGCAAGCTGGATTGGTGATATTACGAGGCTTTCTTCCGCGGATTTGGGATTGGTGTCCCCATTGCAAGGCGATCTAGTCGTTCGATTCGACCGCCTGCCATTAGAAGCGCTTCCAGCTATTCGCAACCAACAATTGTCGGGATTGCTCAGCGGCCAAGTTTCTCTGCGAGACTGGGGACGCAATGCCGCGATTGTCGCAACGCTTGACGCCAAGCAGCTCGGGCTCGGTAAGGTCGTTGTCGAGCGAGTCAACATAACTTTGAACGGCACCGACGAGCAACTCCTTGGCAATGTAAGACTATCAGGACAAAACAGCGGCACCCTCGAAGTGGACGCAGCGACCCGGATGAGCTGGGTGATCGACTTACTCCACGCGTCGATCTCGGTGTTCGCGGTACGCTCCGAGCAAAAAACTTTCAGCTCGCAGTTGTATCTCCATTCTTGAGCGGTTCAGTCAACGAGCTTGCTGGCTTGATCGATGCAAAGTTGGAAGCCAGCCTCGTCGATGGCGTGCCGCAGGTTGAGGGCAACGCTTCACTTTCACGGGGTGTCATCCAAATTCCGAGTATCGGGCAAAGATTCGAATCGATTGGCGCTCGCGTTACGATCCACCAGAGTGAGCTTCACTTCGAAAATCTGGAGGCTCGCGGCCTTACTGGTCATGCAACTGGGAGCGCCGAGGCGAAACTCGATGGTCTATTACTGTCGTCGGGACAAGTGCATCTGGCAATTGCAGAAGGCGAGCAGATTCCAATCACCGTTGAGGGGCAGGCCATTGGCGATGCTTGGGGGCGAGTTGACGTCACGCTGAACAGATCCGCGGAAGCAAAATCAACGAAAATCCGGCTTGATCTGCCGGAGATCCATCTCGATTTGCCCGAACTCGATCCAACGACCCTGCAGGATCTCGATCTGGCAGAAAATGTAAGGATTGGTGCCCATCGACGTGATGGACAATTCATATCGCTCCCAGTGCAACCGATCAGCAATGTATCGCAAGTTGAACGGGAAGCGATATTAGTCGAGATGCATCTCGGCAGATCGGTCTGGATCCAACGGGGAAGGGAACTCAAGGTACAGCTCGGTGGCGACCTGCTCGCCCGTGTGGCCAATAAAACGACGCTCGAGGGTCGCCTCGAGCTCAAAGGGGGCAAGCTGGACGTGTCCGGCAAGATGTTCGACATCGAGAGCGGGGTTGTCACATTCGACGGTGACGAGCCCGGCAATCCAACGATTGTCGCTACGGCGCGTTGGGACTCGCCGACGGAATATCGCGTCTTTGCTGAATATGCCGGAACCGTAAAGGACGGTAAGCTAACACTTCGATCTGACCCGCCACTGAGCTCGGATAAGGTCTTGAGCCTATTGATGTTCGGCACTCCAGACGGGTCGTTTGGCGCCTCCGGCACACAAGGCCAGGGCAGCGAGTCATCATCCGTGGCCGTTGGTGTTGCCGGGGATTCGGCGGTCAAGGGCCTTAATCGCGCTATCTCAGGCGTGACGAAACTCGACGTGAGCGCGCGGCTCGATACGAGCACGGGCACCGCACGTCCGGAACTCGATGTCCAGATTTCGCCTCGCGTAACGGCGCGCATGACACGAGCGATAGGTGAGCCCGCTGCTGGTCAAAGTCCCGATCGCACGTTTCTTACGTTCGAAATGCGCTTGCTGCACGCCTGGGCGCTTTCGGCAGTTGTCGGCGACCACGGCGGCTCGGGGCTCGACTTGTTGTGGCGACGCAGATATTGACAGCGGAGATTACTTGGCCTGGACCCAGTACCCTACATACAACGCGCTACCGGCGCGATTGCAACCACCGCTGAATCTGCGAATCCGTCAACAGGTGCCCGGGGGGTGACTGGCTCCAATTCGTCCAAGAGTGGTAGACAAATACCCACCGAAGTTCCTTCACCTTGAGTAGAATCTAGTGTTATGAATCCGCCAGCCCGCGTGACCATACCGTAGACAGTTGCTAAGCCAAATCCGGTCCCTTTTGACTTGGTTGTGTAATATAGGTCAAAGGCCTGCCGGAGCGTTTCAGAATTCATTCCGCAGCCGGTATCCGTCAGCGTTGTTACGACATGAGGCCCTTGTGCATGTCCTTGACCGAAGGCGTTGCACGGCAAACTATCGAAAACCCTGATTTCGGTTCGCAGTATCATCGCGCCGCCCTGTGGCATTGAGTCCTGTGCATTAACGATTAAGTTCACCAAGACTTGCTCAAATTGTCCAATCGGCATCCGCACTTGCGAACTCGGAGCGTTGAATTCAACTGAAAGATCGATGGCGTTGCTGAGTACCCGCCGCCACATCATTGCGATTCTCGACGTCCTTTCATCGACCGAGATGATCTCGGATTCTGTTGCCTGTTTACGGCTAAATGCCACCAACTGTCGCGTCATTGCCGTCACGCTTCGAACGGCCTGATCCATATCGTCGAGAATGTCCAGGTTGAAACGCTCGGGCCCGTCTCCAGTCCGAAGTGAATCTATTCCGTTGCCGAGCACGGTGAGTAAGTTATTGAAGTCATGGGCGACACCCCCAGTGAGGCGACCCACGGTCTCTAGGCGCTCGGAATGGTGAAGTCGTTGCTCCAAGTCATCACGTTCGACCTCCATGCGCTGACTATCTGTGACGTCACGCCCCTCGGCCGCGAGCCAGACGATAGCGCCTGATGCGTTACGATACGGCGTTATCGTGAAGTCTACGGTCCGCGTTCCGCCACTCAAGGTGCAATGAGTAACGTTCATGGATACGATTTCACCTTCAGCGGCTCGGTCGATTGCTCTATGATTCCGATCAGCCAGACTTGCATCGCGGTTGCACCATTTGGTGCTTTCGAATGGTAAGGCAGCGACGTCGCCAATTGTCGCCCCAATGGCACCCAGCGCGACTTGGTTTGCGTCAACCACCGAGCCATGCGCATCAAGTAATATGACCAGGGTATGGATGCCGTCCAATACGGCACGGAGCATCGTCTTACTCGCGCTCAACTCTCGAGACTGGCGAGACAACTGCTGGATACGTTCCGCGTCGCGCAACTCTAAAGTACGATTGGCTTGTTCCATTGACGATGCTTCCTGTAATACGGTTAGCGCGTTAAAACTCGACCCGGCCTGCTTCAAAAGCAAAGCAAACTGCGAATTATCCACGCTGCGATGATCGTCAACTATGTCAGGTTTTCACCCGCGGATCCGACTGAGCCCACATAACTTACCGATTGACACAATGGCAGGCGTCAAAGAGGACTTCGATGGCAATAGCATCTGACAGGGTGTGCAGCGCGCCTCAGGGTATTCCATGGGTATTTGCAGAGGGCACCCTGGGTACTGTAGGCTATACTAGCCAACCCCACCTACGCTGCCGGTTGGGAGCCTTTCGAGTGTTCCCATCGATAGAGTGTCGAAAGATTAATGTCCATAATCTCCGCAGCGCGCGCCTTGTCCCCATGGGTTCGCGCGAGTACCTGTTGAAGATAGCGTTGGTTCATTTGTTTGAGCGTTAAGGATGTATCGTCCTCTGTTAGCGACGGACTTTCGGGGGACTTGTCTTGCAGGAACGCAAGGTCTTGCGTGGTTACTACCGCCTCGCGACAGAGTACTACAACTCGCTCGACGGCGTTCTCGAGTTCGCGAACGTTGCCGCGCCACGGCGCATGATTTATCACGTCCATCGCCTCATCGCTGAAAGAGGTTACGGGTGACATCGGATTTCGGTCTTGTGCTTCTTTCAGGAATTGTGTAGTGAGCGGCAGGATGTCTTCGCGCCGGTCGCGAAGCGGCGGTACTACGAGTGGGATAACATTCAACCGATACAGCAGATCTTCGCGGAATCGACCTTCACGTACCAGCAAGCCCAGATTGCGGTGTGTGGCAGCAATTACCCTTACATCCACTTGGCCGGTTCGATCACTGCCTACGGGCCGCGTCTCACCGAATTGCAGCACGCGCAGCAGCTTCGGTTGAAGCATGAGGGGCATATCGCCAATTTCGTCGAGCAACATTGTGCCGCCGTTGGACTCCATCAGCAGCCCTCGGCGCGCCATGGCAGCTCCGGTGTAGGCTCCGCGCACGTGTCCGAAAAGCTCGCTCTCTAAGAGCTGCTCGGGAATGGCCGATGTGTTGACCGCGACAAAGGGTTGCTTGGAACGCCGCCCACCGGCGTGAATAGCCCGAGCAACACGTTCTTTGCCGGTGCCACTTTCTCCGAGAATCAGGACCGGCGTGTTGGATCGCGCCACGAGGGCAATTGACGCCACGAGGTCGCGCATGACTGGGCTTGCCTGAATGAGTTCGCCGTCAAGTAGTGAAGAGCCTGCCCCACGTGACACCGCTTCCACAGTAACTCGCTCGCCGCGTAGTTTGTTTATTCGGTGCGCATCTAAGTCGATCGTTTTCGCTTCGCCCCGTTGAACGGATTGAATCACGGAGTCGAACTTTGCGTCCCATCGTTTGGGTTGCGGATTCATATTGTCAGCGACACTTTCGACGAGTTGCATGGGATAGTGTTGTGCAACATAAGTGCCACTTGCAGGTACTTCTATAATTTCGCTCACTTAGGGCGATTTTCACTGTGGGCAAGGGGCCGAATCAATCACAATGAAGGAGTTGCACCTTCATTGTGACTCGTGACTTCTTTCCCCGAACTCGCCGCAACAGGCACCGTGGGCATTCAACCTCAGCCTCTTGATCGTTCCCAACGATATAACGTCGAAAGATTGATGTTCAGAATCTTTGCGGCGCGCGCCTTGTCTCCATTAGTTCGCGCCAAGACCCGTTGGAGATAGAGTTGATTCATCTGTTTGAGCGTAAGCGACGCGTCGTCTATCTCACGCAATATGGTTTGCTGAGGCTTTTCTTGCAGATTCGCAAGGTCACCCACAGTCACCACTGCTTCGCGGCCGAGTACCACAAGTCGCTCAATGGTGTTCTTGAGCTCGCGGACGTTGCCAGGCCATGGTGCCTGATTCAGTACAATCATCGCCTCGTCGCTGATTGAGGTTACCGGTGACTCCAGGTTTCGCGCTTGCGCCTCCCGAAGGAATTGTGTAACAAGCGGCGTGATGTCTTCTCGCCGGTCGCGAAGCGGCGGTATCCGAAGGGGAATGACACTCAACCGATAGCGCAGGTCCTCGCGGAAACGACCCTCACGCACGAGTTCGCCCAGATCGCGGTGCGTAGCCGCAATTACCCGCACATCCACCTGTCCGGTTCGATCACTCCCGATCGGCCGCGTTTCGCCGAATTGCAGCACGCGCAGGAGTTTCGGTTGAAGTACGAGTGGCATGTCGCCAATTTCGTCGAGCAACATCGTGCCGCCGTGTGCCTCCATCAGCAACCCCCGTCGCGCTAGCGTCGCACCGGTGAATGCGCCGCGCACGTGCCCAAAAACCTCACTCTCGAGCAACTGTTCGGGAATGGCCGATGTATTGACTGCGATAAAGGGTTGATTGGCGCGAGAACCGTTGGCATGAATGGCGCGCGCTACCCGTTCATTTCCCGTGCCGCTTTCTCCGAAAATCAGCACGGGCGTGTTAGAGCGCGCCACGAGCGCAATTGCTTCGACGAGCTCGCGCATCACCGGGCTTGCTTGCACGAGTTCGTTGTTGAGAGTTAGCATAGGAGCCATTTTTGTGACTCAGGTTGAGTACTCATTCGCTTATTGCGTGGCTTGCTCGACTCCATTGGGATGGCAGCGTCAGTGGTTAGGAGCATGAGCATATTGATCGACCTCTCAGAATGCACAGTTGCATCTGCGCGTGGCCGTTGTCGCAGGAGTCACGGCCACACAGAGGATGACGCTGCAACACTGAGGCCATCGCTAAGGAATCAATAACTGCTCGTATTTGCAGCACAAAATGAATGGGGGGGGTGATTCAATCATAATGAATGACCCTTGCTTCCATTATGGGTTACTGCAGCTCTTCTACGAGTTGACTGTAGAATCGCTTCCCTTCCAGGTGCAGCAGACGCACTTCGATCATGTTGCGAACACGCATTAGTACCTCTGCCAGATCGAGGGGCTTGCTGACGAAATCCCTCGCGCCCGCCCTGAGCGCCCGCAGCTTTTCACCCGGCTCAGCGGTGATAACGAGGACTGGGAGATTGAAGTCTGTTTCGATCTCCTTCAGATCATCCATAACCTTGAAACCGTCCATTTCGGGCATCTTGAGATCGAGCAGGATCACGGCGTAGCGGTTTTGACGGTGAAGCTCGCAGACCTTACGAGGATCCATTGTTGACTCAATGGAAGTGTAGCCGGCGCCGCGCAGCATCCGTTCGAGTAGAAGGACATGCGATTCCTGATCGTCAACGATTAGCACTCTGGCGTTCAGAATATCACAAGTCCTGACCATGGGTTGTCCCTCTGCCCAAGGAGCTATCATGGCTTATTTTCTCCAAGTTCGAATGCCGCGTTTAGCGTGTCAGTGAACTCTTGGATTTTGATGGGCTTCGTGAGATAGCGGAAAAAGCCCTTCGTGAGACATAGCTCGATATCGCGGGGGTTGGCATTGGCGCTCAGTGCAATTATGGGGATGTGAGCAGTATTCGGATCTTCACGCAGGATTTCCATAGCGCGCACACCGCTGATGCCGGGCAAGTTGATGTCCATCAAGATCACCGTCGGTTGGGCTGAGCGCGCTGCCTCAACGCCGAGAATTCCGTTCGCCGCCGTCAACAATTCTATGTCACGGCGCCGCGCGATGATTTGCTGTACGAGTTTCATATTCGCTTGGTTGTCCTCGACATAGAGCAGGGTGCGCTTCGGCGCGCCGATCGTAACCGGCGACTCATCGTGGGCTGCGGGCGCGGAGCTTTCGAATACGATTTGTGGCGCTGGTATCGAGATCAATTCGAACCAGAACACGCTTCCGGCGCCAGGGGTGCTTTCTACGCCCAGGACTCCCCCCATCAGCTCTACTAGTCGCTTTGTTACCACTAGTCCGATGCCCGTGCCCGCAACACCGCCCACCTCTTGTTGTCCAAGTCGATTGAACGGCTGAAAAAGTTGTTCCAGCTTTTCCGGAGACAAGCCGACGCCGGTATCAGTCACGCTGACGCGAACGCGTTCCGGACTAATTGTACGGCACGCAACGACGACCGTTCCCTGGTCTTTGTTGTACTTGATCGCGTTCGAGAGTAGGTTGATGACGACTTGCTTCAACCGGGTCCGGTCGGAGCTTACAAAACTCGGGTTGTCGAAGGCAGGAAAGGTCACGTTAATCCCACGTTGCTTCGCCTCCGGCTCCAACATGGTCTGGCATTCGGACATGACCTCGCCCAAGGAAACGGGTTCCGTCGATAGCGAGACTTTTCCGGCCTCAATCACTGCTAGATCGAGGATTTCGTTGATCAGTTTCAGCAGATGCCACCCGGCCTGCAGGATCTGAGCGATGCATTCCTTTTGAGAGTCCGTCGGCAGCGGGGAGGATGACTCCATCAATTGCGCGAAACCGAGGATCGCATTGAGCGGGCTGCGCAGCTCGTGGCTCATACTAGAAAGAAAATCCGATTTCGCAAGGTTAGCCTTCTCCGCGGCCAACTTGGCTCTCTCCAGTTCCACGTTCGTCTTCTGCAGTGCCTGCTGGTTGATTTGGCGCTCCGTGACGTCACGCGCGGCAGCAAATACGCCCTTCAGTTGCCTGTCTCGGTCATAGAATGTGGTGGCGTTGTAGGACACCTCCGTAGTCTTGCCGTCACGGTTGCGCACGCAAAGCTCGTAGTCGGTGACTTTCTTTTCGAGCAGCGCCAGCTTGATGCCTGCTTCGGCTCGCTCTGGATCGGTAAAGTAGTCCTTGAACGGTGCGCCAATCAACTCGTCACGCGTGCAGCCGGTGAGTGCTTCCATCTGCCGGTTAGTGTCGGTGATAATGCCGAGCGGATCGGTAATCACCAGCGCGTCCATATGGGATTCGATGAGAGTGCGCGCATAAAACTGTTGGTCGCGCAGGCGCTGATTGAGCTTCTTTTGTTCCGCTTCCACCTGCTTGCGCGCGGTGTTGTCCGTGCCGATCAAAAGATATCCGATGATGGCGCCGATATCATCTCGTAGCGCCGTTATCGACACCTTGGCCGGAAAACGGCTATTGTCCTTGCGAATGTAGGTCAATTCATAGATGTCTTCGATCCCGCGCGAGGCCTTGAACGCCAATGCCTCGAAGCCGGGAGCAATCTTGGTTCCCAGCTCTTGGCTCAACGCCGTGGCACGCGCGATAACTTCCTGAGGGTCGGAAATATCGGCCGGTGTGATCTTGTTCAACACTTCAGCAGCTGCGTAGCCCAGCATCCGTTCAGCCCCGACGTTGAAGATCTGAATGACGCCCGTCGCGTCAGTGGCGATACTCAAGAAACTGGCGCTGTTGAGAATAGCGCTCTGTAAGGCCCCTGCTTTGAGCAGTGCCTCTTCACGTCGGACCTCGGTGACCGTAGGCAGCCTACGACCGACCGCATCGGAAACGGCGGTTTTCAATTTCTTGGCGGACATGCGCTACCTCCATCAAACTCATCGGCCGGTCGTGTTCCTCGCAGTCCGGGTCTTTGGCGGCTATTTCCCAGATGCTGGCTTCACTCGAAGTGTTGCAAACAGACCGAACAGCACTTGACTGAGCAGATTCCGTGCCGAATGTGAATTCGCCGTGACGTGGCTGCTTTGTAACGACGTCCGATGGCACATGCCATCAAAATGAAGTAGTCACCCCTTCAGTTTGACGGATCAGATCAATGCGTGCTGAAGACCTCGATCACAGCGAATTGCTTGAGCTCGATCAGGAAGGGGGCGTTATCCGCTTCGCCGGACAGCGTGCGCTGCTCCTCGACGCGGTCGCGATGGGCCTGCTGCGGAAATACCTCGTCGAGAACTTTGGGTTCACCGCCGCCCGCACAGTGTTCACACAATTCGGCTTCGCTCACGGCTGGCGGATGGCTGAGGCCATGAAATCCGAGTTCAAGTGGGAGAGCGACGACGACTGGCGTCGGGCTGGCCTACGCATTCACAACCTCGAAGGCCTCTTCCGAGTCGAGTCGGGCAGCAAGGATCCGCTAGCCAAGGAAGGGTTGACGCTGGTCTCGTCGTACGAGGCGGAGCAGCATCTCCTTCATTTCGGTCGGGCCGACGAGCAGATGTGCTGGACCATCTGTGGGCTCACGAGCGGTTACCTCAGCCGTACCATGGGCAAGGAGATCTACGTCCTCGAAGATCGTTGCAAGGGCAAAGGTGACGCGGCATGCCACCTATTTGGGCGCACGCGCGAGGAGTGGGGCAATGAGCGCGCCGAGGAGCTGCTATTCTTCGAGAAGAATCGCCTTAAAGACTGCCTCGATGTCTCGCTGCAACGGGTTACCGAGACGTTGAAGGCTACCGAGCGCAAGCTGCAAGAGCATCGCAAAGTGCTCGTCCGCGTGGCGCGCGACGTCGAGGAGCCGCTAGGGGTCATCGCCAAGAGCCCCTCGATGCGGCAAGTCGTTGATTTGGCTCGTCGAGTGGCGATGGTCGATGCAACCGTTCTGATTACTGGCGAGAGCGGCTCGGGAAAGGAAAGGATCGCTCGGCTGCTTCACGACGAATCCACGCGCGCCGCAGGGCCTTTCATAGCTGTCAACTGCGGTGCCATCACCGAGACGCTCCTTGAAGGCGAGCTCTTCGGGCACGCACGCGGTGCCTTCACGGGTGCGACCCACGACCGACCAGGCCTCTTCGAGGCAGCTAACGGTGGAACGCTTCTGCTCGACGAAATCGGCGAGGTTTCCCCGGGCATGCAGGTCAAGTTGCTACGCGCCCTTCAGGAGCGGGAGATTCGACGTGTCGGAGAGAATAAGAGTCGAAAGGTTGACGTTCGTATCGTGGCGGCCACCAACCGCGACCTTACTCTCGGTGTCGCGGACGGAAGGTTTCGTCAGGATCTCTATTACCGGCTGAAGGTCGTCGAACTGCACGTTCCGCCCCTCCGCGAGCGTCGAGACGACATTCTGCCGCTGGCGCGGGTGCTACTCGCCGACGCGGCGTTGCGAATGAAGCGCAAGATCTCGGGCCTGGCCCCTGGCGCCGCAGACCAGCTGCTCCGCTACGAGTGGCCGGGTAACGTTCGCGAACTCGAGAACGCGATGGAGCGCGCCGCAGCCCTCGCACGTGCGAGTCGAGTTGAACTCGAGGATCTGCCCGAGGAGATCCGTCAGGCGTTTCCCAAGCCCGTTGCCATCTCTGGAACGGTGCGGCCACTCGATGAAATCGAAAAAGAGTACATTCTCGCGGCGCTTAAGCTGAATGGTGGCAACCAGACTCAGACCGCCGAGATGCTCCAAATTGGATCTGCGACACTTTACCGTAAGCTCAAGAGCTACGGCATGATTGGCTCGAAGCGTCCGCCGAGTACCGAAGAGCAATCATCGAGCAGCTGAGTCAGCGCAACGCTAAATCGTCCTCAAGCCCTCGCGGATGTCTGCGTCGTCGTCGGCGGAGGCTCGTCGGTAAATTCAGGGGGCGGGGGGTCATCGTAGCGCGGTGAGTCGGGCTGATCTGGATCCATTGGAATGAAAGGTGGCGGCGGATCTCCTGGTTGCGAGGTGCGCGCCGGCATTGTGGACTTGGTCATCCTTACGAGCCGTGCATACTGCATACCAACATTCCCAGAATTTTCATTCGTCAGGATGCGGGTGGCTGAGCTTGTGCGTCTTCTTTGTGCTGACGGTCCTCGGATATTTCGATGGCTATAGCCGCCGCCTGAGCAGCAGGCACTCCCTCCGAACGCTGCGCGTATTCTTTCTCGGAGCGGGCATCACGGCTGCGCACGACAGCATCATCGAGCTGCTCGCCGGGGAGGGTGACTCGCAGCTCTTCGATTAGCATTCGGATCGCTGCGGCGACCGGAAGCGCAAGCAAAGCGCCGACGATGCCCATCAGTGTGCCTCCAATGAGAAGTGCTAGCAGAACGATGGAGGACGGCAGCCGCAGGGCACGTCCGTAGATCTTGGGCACCAAAAAGCGGCTTTCGAATTCCTCGTACGCGAGCAGAATGACAACAACGATTAGGACGACAACCCAGCCCTTGGCAGAAGCCGCCAGCGCCGCAGGCCCAATCGAAAGGATTACGCCAATATACGGAAGCACGTCGGCCATACCGGCAAACACGGCAATCGGCAGGGCATTCGAGATCCGGCATAGGGCGAGCAGCGCAAACACGAAGACCGCCATGAGTGCTGAAGTGAGGATTTGACCGCGAATGTAACCACTGACAATAGTCTCAAGCCTGAGCAGCACGCGGGAGAGACGAACATGCTGCGAGCGCGGCAACATTGCAAACAAGCCGCCACGCAGCCGATCGCGATCGATCATCACGTAAAGCGCCAAGAAAATCGAGCTAGCCAGGTACGCCACAATTTCCAGGGCGCGGCTCGAGATTGCAAAGGCGGTGCCGGCGGCTGCTCGCGCGATTGCGTCATAGTGCACATTTCTAAGGGCTGGTGCCATAGCCACTGTAAGTCGATGGTGCGCTAGTGCCTCGGCGACTTGAGCTCTTATTTCGGGCTCCCGCACGATGAGGGCCCGTATCTGCTCGACGAGTGCAGGGACGGTCAATAGCGCGAGGAGCGCCGTTGTGACTAGCATGGAAACGAAAACGATCGCTATCCCGGTGCTACGCTTGAGACCGTGATGCTCCAGCCACTCAACGGCTGGGTTGAGCGTGCCTACGAGGAATAGGGCAACCACGACGACGAGCAAGATAGGCAAGAGATGAAGTGCGAGCCAACATCCCGCTATCGAAGCGATAACTAGTAGGATTGTCTTAATTGAGATGTCGATGCAGAGCTCGCGTCTGGCTCGCGGTTGGGGCGGGTCTTCCGTGTGGTTACTCATGCGGGCCCTGGGGTAACTTGCGAGCCGTTACTGTTCGCCGTCGGTCGTTGAAGCAGGAAAGCATGCTCGGTGGGCTGAACCCCGGTTCCGACTCGGCGTGAATACACCTCTGTGAGTTCTGCCCCAAAGAAAATGATCTGACTCGAACAATAGACCCAAATTACGAGCGCGACCAGCGATCCTGCTGCGCCGTATGACGTAGTCACAGGCGAGTTTTCGATATAAAGACTGAGAACTAACTTGCCGAGTGTGAACAAGATCGCCGTGACGAATGCGCCGGGCCAAACGTCTCTCCAGGCAACGTCGATGTCAGGGACCACCCTGAAAATTAGCGCAAACAGAAGCGTTGCGAGCGCGACCGACGCCGATGCGTTAATCGACTGCCAAACGAGCTGCCCGCGCAGCATAGTTCCCGCGAGGTACTTTCCGAGAACCGGAAGTGCTGCGCTCAGTAGCAGCGACGCGAACAGGAGCAATGCAACGACGAGAACCATTGCAAATGAAGCAAAGCGCTGGCGAATGAACGTCAGCACTCCTTCACCAGTCTTAGGCGCGACTTTCCATATCGTGTTCATAGCTGATTGCAGCTCGACGAACACACCCGATGCGCCCAAGAGTAGAACGACGACGCCCAGGACCGTGCTCCAGGTGCCCGTGCCCGGGTCGTGCGCATTCAGGATGATTGTTTCAATTGCTCGCGCAGCCCTCGGTCCGACCATTGAACTGATATCAGTAGCGATCTGACCGCGCGCTGCTGCTCGACCAAAGACGGCGCCCGCAATCGCCACCGACAAGATTCCCAAGGGAGCGATCGAAATGAGCGTGTAGCAGGAGAGGGCCGCAGCCAGACGAGAAACATTGTCCCCATCCCAATTGCGAATCGCCTCGAGCACAATTGATCCAGCCCGTCGCCACCCCCATGACCGAGAATGTGCAAGATCGCCGTCTTGTGATTCGACCTGCTGAGTTTCGCTAGGCACTCCGTGGACCCTGCAAAGTATGGGCCTCGAATGGCATGACGGCACGGGAAACGCGAGTCGCCACGGGACATCGAGCAAGAATCCTTTGCGCCTCGCAAATTGTGTCGCCGGTTTCGCGCGATGCAAAGGTTCAAGGGATGTGTCGAGCACGCATTTTGCTAGGACAAACGCATGCAACGCGATCGAATGAAGAAGACGCTACAGCACATAGGCATAAACGCCTCAAACTATAAAGTGCTGAAATTGTTACCGCTCGTCTACGTGGGGTGGGCGTCTGGCAGGATCAGCCCCCTGCGCGAAGAGCGGTTAGTGGACCTTGCCCATAACCATTTTGCAATTGGCGCCGACGGAGAG
The DNA here is from genome assembly GCA_963819085.1 of uncultured delta proteobacterium. Lineage (GTDB taxonomy): Bacteria > Myxococcota_A > Polyangia > Polyangiales > Polyangiaceae > FEN-1139. The sequence goes on along the minus strand of CAWFUX010000045.1, from coordinate 58,374 downwards.
CGAATCCTCAGAGGCTGGATTGCTGAGCATCCCGGCACGGCCTATTTCATGGAAGGCTTGCACGACATCCTTCTATTGGCAAAAGCGTCGGATGAATTTGAATTTGATGTTGACGATTTGCGGGGTCTGCTGGCCTATGCAGAGGCTATTGCTCGCACAACGGCCGAAGCATTAGATGCGCCAACATCCGTGACGGAAGGCGAAGAACAGGCACTCGCAGATATCGCGAGGGAACTTGGCATCGAGCAAGGCGAGAGCTGGGGAGCCCTCGTTCGTGAGCTGAGAGCCGCTAGTTAGCACCCAGCGGTGCTCTCGACGCACTCCTCTCTTGCGCGTCATGACGTTGCTTGGTCAACGCCGCCAGTTTACGAAAAATCGGTATCGGTGTGAGTATGGCTGCGGCCCACGAGCGCGTATTTGATGACGAGCAGCAACGTTGCCCCAATTACTGCAATGAGTAAGCTCCAGGCGCTAAAGCTATTTGCGCCATTTGCCCTAAGCATGCGAACTAGAAAACCGCCGGCAACACCACCCAATATCCCAAGAACCATGTCCAAGAAGAAGCCTTCCCCTGTCTTGTTGACGATCATGTTGCCTGTAAAACCCGAAATGAGACCAAGAATGGCCCACGCGACGATAGACATTGGTGATCTTCTCCTACGGTCGCCAAGCAAGGTGTGGGCCAACTGCTCACGTCAGTAGATATTCTGACTATCGGTCCGATATGACGCGTGACGACCCCAATGCAATTTTATTCCGGCACGACTCGTCTGAGTCGGCGTACGGACACTTCCACGACCTCACTTTGAGTCACTGACAGTTACTGAATACGTTGTGTCTTCAGTGGCTTGAGGGACTTTGCGGCGGAAACGGAACTCGACCACTGTACCTACCGAGTAGTCCTGTGTCGAGAGATCCGCAAACCACAGATTCAGTGCGCTGATATGAGTGGCTTCTGTCTCAATTATGTTTGCCCAGTGATCGGCGGACCAGATGACGGTCGCGTCAGCCTCAATGATGAGGCGCAAAACTAGTCCTCTTGGCATTTTGCGAATCGAATGCCGGGCGCTCCACATTTCATGGCTGATTTTCACCGGTTTGGCGACGTAACGCTGAAAGGCCGGTTCTACTCGATCAAAACCCACGCCGTCATGAACACTACGAACAAGGGAAAGGTATTCAGCGTGGGACCAACACAGCGGCATGGCTGCACCCGTAGGTTTCCCTCGCCAAAGTTCCTTCTCGGGTAGATCGTCGGCGTCCCACAACTGCTCACTGATCATGCCGCCCTCGTTAGCGAACCCTTCCATTGCAGCAATATAGGGCTTCGGATCGCGTCCAATCGCAAGTTCGTAATGACCACGTTCACCAGTCAAGATGGGCCAACAGCGTCCGACGCCGGTTCCGTCAAAAGCGCTCCCGTCATCTTTCTGCCCATAGCCATCATGATTGTAGCGCCGCCAGCTCGGCCCATTCGGCAGATCAACCTTGAGCAAACGATCAATGACAGCGATTGAGTCTCGCACGAGAGGATCGTCAGCGGCACGGATGCCCAACCGAACCAGGTGAAGGAAATCGCCCCCGACGATATTTCGTGCAAGATGGCGGCCGCCACCGTTAGCCACGTAGAGGGAAGTGGCGTTGGGATCCGCGTGCGGGTCGGGGGCGTCAGGATCCGTCGGATTAATCCGAACATAGTGGCGCGGAATGCCCTCGACTAGTTCCCCCATTGTAGTGACAGTCCATTCCTCCAAGTGCGCCGCTAGCCAGTCCGCATACAGCAAAATGAAATTCGCTGTCTCTGAATCAGTCCGCTCTCTGACAAGCTCCGCGGCGCAAACCAAGCCTGCAATAACCGTGGCGAGAGTCGAACGACGAGTAGCCGGCGTTCTCCTCCCATCGTTCTTGCGCGGTCACTGGACCGTTTCGGATGAGATAAGTTGCGGCGCGCAAGATCAAAGTGAAAGGATCGAACCTGCCGAATGCAGCGCGTTCGCGCTGCAAACGCCAGGCGAGCAATATGGGGGCGGCTATTTCATCGAGCTGCACCCCGCTCCAATAGGCGTTGCCGTCGATCCAACTGTTTTGCGGGAACCTACCGTCTGCCCCCTGTATCGCGGCCAGCCATATGAGAGCGCGCAGCGGGGTCCCGCTCTGCCCCGTTGCAAGTAGGGCTGACGCGCTCTGTACAAGGTCACGTGTCCAGACTAGATGATATCCGCCCAGATCCTCGTCGCTTTTTGTCTCACCCCAGGGGATGCTCATCGAAGCTACCAGCGCCCCTTGGAAGGATTTGTCTTCATGGGCGAGTAGGATACAACGGCTTAAGCGGTACATGTGCCCGCCGTCGGACGTGTGCGGGCTGAAGTCATATTTCGGATTGACCACCGTGTGTTGCCACTGCCGAATGTAACTTCCGGCATGAACCTCGAATGGTTCTGCCAGCGATTGCAGCAACTTTACCACTGTTCCCTGGCAACTTCTCCCTAGAGCGATTGCGATTGAAAACTCATTACCGCCGTGTAGGTCAATCTCGCCTGTCAGCGCGATATTACCGTCTAGCGCATGGCGGAATTCCCAGTCCATCTTGAAATTGTCCATCAGATCTTGCCAGCCGTCGCTTGAGCCGACATACCCGACGGACCGCTTCGAGAATCCCGTGCTGCATCCCATGACAAGGTGCATGTCCTTGCGCTCGGCGTGGAGCAGATTATTGCCGCCAATTTCCGAACACCAGCCAGAGTTATCCGCTCCGCCGCGTGCGAGGTGAGGGGCCAAGAGGGCGTAGAGGCGTAATTTCCCGATCAGCGACTCATCAATCACCTCAAGTATCGTGTGCATGAGCACTACCGAGCGATGCGGATCGGCGAGTATGTGTTTGATTACTCGGTAGCGTCCGTTGGGTTCCGAGTTAGTGATGCGATAAAAAACGCAATCCCGTTCCGGATACTCTATCTTGTGCTCTAAGTCGCGCTTTTCTTCGTGACAAAACGTCTCCCCGTCGCTGATTAGAAACTGAAAATCGCGCGTATTTGGTTGGTCAACAGTGGGGTAGTAGATTTCGTTGACGATGCCGTGGCTAAGCGTGAACCAGACGCGGCAGCTCGTATGATAGGCAGTGCCCAAGCCTTCCTTCGCACTTGAGGTCCAGCGTGGCTCGATTCCGGGGGCGCCAAACGCGCCTGAGTCTTCCATTGGATCAGTCACTGAACGAACCTTTCCAGAGACGAGCCACCGTACTGCTCGGTCCAGAGCCGATAGCCGCCCTCAAAAGCCTTGGAATTGTCGCCTAGCCGTGCGTAGGGTGGAATCTTCTTGAGCAGCCGAGCATTACCTCCGCCGAGCACGACATAGTCAGCCTGCACCGCATCTTTGAGCAGTTCGACCACTTTGTTCACGTGATAGCGCCATTTGCTTTTTCCCAGGCGTTCCAACCCCGCTAGGCCAACGTAGTACTCGTACGATCGACCCTTTCTGTAAGGCAAATGGGCCAGTTCCATGGGCTCTAGCACATCATCGACAATGAGCGCCGAGCCAAGGCCAGTGCCCAATCCGAGAAAGAGCATCCGACCGCCTTCATAACTGCCGAGCGCCTGCATTGCCGCGTCATTGACGATTTTCACGGGCTTAGGCCCAAACGCAGCACTGAAGTCAAAACCAACCCAGCCCGAGCCCAGGTGGTGAGGTTCATTGATGGGGCGACCGTGAACCACAGTCCCGGGATAACCGATCGAGACGGCGTCATATTCCCACTCAACTACGGCAGCTTGCACTTCGCTAACCATTCTCGACGGAGTCATTTTCTTGCCCGAGGAAAATTCAATCCGCTGCTCGTGCCCGGTAGCCAGAACTTTGATATGGGTACCACCGACGTCAATGACCAAGACCTTCATGCGAATTGCATACAGCATGGGCTTCAGCGTGCAACTCAAGCGTTGCCAGTGGGGGTAGGCGACCGCTTTCACCTTGCATGAGTTGAAAATCAAAGCAAGAATCGACGTATCGAGCGAGACGTAACTAGTAGTGCCTAGACGGAAGTTACCGCCGGTACATCTAGGACTTCGCGTAGTTTGCGCCCCAAGGAGTCGTACGTGAAGGGTTTGGGAATGAAGGGTGGCCAGTCCTCGGAATTGACGTCGCGCCTAATTGCCTCTTCTGCCGAACCTGAAGTTAGGAGAACTTTCGTGTCGGGCTTTAGAGCGCGAAGCCGCTGTGCTAGTTCATAGCCCGTTAATCCTGGCATTTCGAAGTCTGTCAGAAGCAACTTGACGGACGCACTGTCCTTCTCAAGTGCAGCGAGCGCTTCGACTCCGTTCGCATACGCTTGCACTTGGTAACCCAAGTCCTCCAGGATCAGCAGCGTTGCCTTGCGAACGCCGGGATCATCTTCGGCCAGCACAATCCGTTCTGTGCCTTTAGGCGGATCGTGAGGATCTTCCGCCGATTGCTCGGTAATTAGGAATTGCCCCGACCGCGACCGGAATTTGCGCATCGTCACGACGTCATCGTCGTTCGAAGTGAATACACTTCCCTGTGGCCCTTTTTGCATGGCGTGGACCCCCCAAAGCAGGATTCGTGCCGCCGGTCGATGCTCGATGTGGATACGGTTTCTCCACATTTCTCGAATGCAGATTTTCGTTAGTGACACCGAGGCTAAGGCATATTGCAACAACATTTTGCAAAATGCCTCAACCCTAGTCCAATGCCCTGGCTCTTCCCGAACCAGTTGCTGTCAGAGATTTCTAAGTCGCCTGGAGTCGGCGTCCCTAGTGGTTCGAACTGGCACGCAACATGCGTGAGTTTCCGATCGAGGTTCGAAATGACGACTCCAAATGTAGCTCTCAGAGTCTTCGGACGCAGTGACATCGGCCGTGTGCGGCAAAAGAACGAGGACGCGTTCGTAATCGCTGACCTAATGCAATCGCACCCGATTCACGCAATGCCCGAGCCCATCGCGATTTCGGTGGACAGTCGTGGCGTGCTACTTGCTGTCTCTGATGGCATAGGCGGTGCGCAAGCTGGCGATGTTGCCAGCGCCCTGACCCTGCACGCCTTGCGCCTCGAAATGCCGGCAGGCGAGGGAGGGAGTGCCGAGGCCGCTCTTACGGCAAGCGTAGAGAAAGCAAACGAGAAAGTGTGGAATGCGGCCACCGATACTGGACGACAGGGTATGGGGGCGACGCTGACCGCGGTACTAATTCATGGGCGACGCGCTTACGTTGCGGAAGTTGGGGATTCTAGGGCCTACGTCTTGCGAGGAAGTCGTTTCATTCAGCTCACGTGCGATCAGAGCTATGTTCAGGCTCTGATTGATGCTGGGACTCTCACGCGCGAGCAGGCGGAAACTTTTCAATACAAGAATGTCATCCTGCAGGCAATTGGCACTGATCCGAACGTAATCGTCGCGTTGAACCGATTCACGTTGCGTCGCGGTGACCGCATCTTGCTTTGCTCGGATGGCCTTTCGGGTAAGGTCAAAGACGAAGAGATGCAGAGCATTTTGATAGCGGGCGCTAGCCTGGACACTGCCTGCTTGCAACTAATCGAGCTTGCAAATTGCCGTGGCGGAGAAGACAACATTACGGTAATCCTAGCCGAGATGGAGGGTGAAGGTCTACCCGCAATGGCGCGCGAGGAACAAGTTTCGCTTGAAACGGTGCAGAATTTCCCCAGTTAGGCCGTAGCTAGGCCGTAGTCAGTCCCGGTCAACTGCGGCGAGAAAGTAACCCGCGCAGCCGCGTCGATGCGGGCAGATTATCGAGGCCATTGCGCACCACCGAGTATGTACGGTGCTTGATTCTTCCACGCCAAGACGGTGAAACCAACATGGCGTTTCGATACACGAAGTGGTTCGGGCTCCAACGATCCTTGGATACGTCTTGGCCCGTGGAAAGATTGACGCTCCGAAACCCCTGCGCAATCGCATATTGAATTGCTTCGGCAAGGGCCGTCGTCATAATGCTATATTGCGAGTAGTCAGGATTGTATCCCGAGTAATAGAGGTACAGAGTGTCGCCCAATGCAAATCCAATTCGCGTCGCGACCACTTGGCTGCCAATTTTGAGTTGAAAAATGCGAATTGCATCGCGTGCCGCCAAACGCAAACACACATCGAACAGGAAAAGGCGGGCAGACTCGGTCGCAAATACGTTGTTGTGAAAGGTCGTTCCGCGCAATTCGGAACGCAACAAGTGCAGGCGCAGAAACTCCTCCACTGCTGACGTTACCTCGGACTCAGTTCGCGCCACTTCGATGGAAAACGTGATGCCGTCGCGTTTAGGGGAATTGTAGCACTTGCGAAGTGACTCTTTGATATTCCGAGACAACCCATTTTTGAATTCCGCCCAAGTTGGCGCAAGGAGCAAAGAATAGTCGCATACATCTTGAAGCCAGACCGCATCCGGGAAACGCTCTTGCACGGCACTTACCAAGGTCGGCGCGGATGGGATGCCACTGAACTCGAGCCAATCCCAAGTATCCCGATCGGCCTGCAAGTGCTCGAGCAGATCCGCGCATGCGTTTTGCCGAAGCGCGTCAGGTGCCGCAATGCCACGAATTTCGGTCATGTTCGGGTCAGCCCCGAAAAACTGCAATTGCCTAAACTGCACCGGACCTACGCCGGGACGACGCGTGAGCATCAGGGGCGCCACGGCACACAACTCACCACTTGCTGAGCGAAACGTCCTGATGGCAAGTTCGTCGGTTACCGTGAGTTTCTGTTCGCGCAAGTGCTGCCACCAAGCCAGGTTCCAGTCGAAGCGTACAAATGGAATGGCCGGTAATCGCGATTCCAGAGCGCGCCAATCGCTTTCCAATGCCAGAAAACCTGGAGCGGTGCTAACGGTTTCAATCTCGAAGGTGCTCATAGAGGCCTGAGGGCTGAATGGACATTGAGCTGCAAGCCTTGTGCCCTTGCGCTAATCCACAATCTTCGCGGGCCGATATGCGGATAAAGGCTAATATTCGTAGGCGCCGATGTCGACGTTGCCAATAATACGAGGGTGACCATCCAGGTCGACGCTCTCCGAACTTGATACCAGACCGTTATCCCCAGCATTGATAGCCGGCGAGCCGTTCATGAGGTGCAGGTCCCCGGCAGTTGAGTCGACAAACAGCGGGTCTGAATTAATTGTGCCGGTCACGGTCCCTCCTTCGACAATCGAGAAGTCATACTTAGTCACTCCGGACGCGGCACTTGTGCCACCATTGCCCCAAAGAATGGAGTTGTTAAATGATGTGTACGTTGTACCGTCAGAACCGGCACTACTCGCCACATTGCCAATCGGCGCCGAGTTTGAGTTGAAAGTGGAATTGGTCACCGCGAAGAATGCGGGGCCAGTAACGACGTAAAGTGCGCCACCGCTTTGACTCGCTGAATTGCCCCAAAAAAGCGATCCGCCAATCTTGAAGCTACCCAGACTAATGGAAATTGCCCCGCCCAATGTTCCCGTATTGCCCCTAAAAACCGAATTCGTTACGGTTCCTGAGGAAAAATCGGAAACACTAATCGCTCCTCCAGAACGGTTATCGACAAATTGACATTGCGCGACAGTAATTGACCCGAACACTTTCTTGATTACCGTGTCGGAATTCTTCGAGAACGTCGAATTGGTCACGCTCAGGTTCGTCCCACCCGAGCTAATGCAAGTAGAGTTGTTCGTGAAGTAACTACTGCTGACATCTGTTATTGATGACGTGGAGGCGTCGATTGCGTTACCGCCGTTGGCGTCAAATACGCAAGAACTAACCGTGAGACTGCCTCCTCGAGGATTGCTGATGCCAACACTCGAATTGTTGCTGATGTGGCAATTTCTGACCTGTAGTGTTCCTGTGCTGCCGGCCACCGCCTGCGCTCCCCCTGTGATTGTAAAGCCGTCGAGAATCGAACCATCAACTCCAGTCAAAATGGTCGTAGAGTTGTCGCTACGGTTGGCAATTAGGTTTCCGGCAATATCATCGCCCGCAAGATCACCGCTTAGAACGGTTGGGTATGTGGCCCAATTCCGCTGACTTCGGTCTGTCTCTTGGCCTGCAAACCCCCCGTATAGTCCTACGTTGGAATGCAGAAGGATGCTCGTCGAATTGTTAGTTGCCGACGGGCGGTATAGTCCCGCAGCGACCCAGACGTCGCAAGAACTAAAGCCCGCAAGGCTCATGCGCGCCTCTGCCAGATCAAGGCCAACCTGTACACTGGCCACTGCGTTCGGCCAAGAATCACCTAAATTCGAATCGTTTCCGGTGGTGCTCGAAACGCGAACAACGCAAGCAATAGTGCCAACATTTCCAGTCCCACCCGTTACAAAAGTACCATCCGCGTTTCCGTATCTGGCAGCCCCGCCCGTGCCTGTCGTGCTGCCGGAAGTGCCGGCAGTTGTGGTGCTCCCCAGATTTGATACTCCACCGGTGCCTGTTTCGCCTATTTGGCCGCTCACCATCACTTCGCTCGCAGTAGCGTTCGTTGTGCCCCCGCTACCTTCAGCGAATTGCGCAACGCCTTCATCGGACCCGAGAATTGGGGCGCAGCCAATGAGGGTGGTTAGCGTGATTTGTGTGAATAGACTGATGGTGCGCATGTTCTTAATATCCCGTAAGGAACGTGCAGATTGTCACAATAGACCCTCGTGGCGACGATCACTTCGACGGTCCCCTTCGCAAGCCGCATGCCAACAAGGCGTCAACGCGCACTCTGTGATGCAAATCACAGAAAACGCGGATTCGGTCACTCGCGAGTCTACCGTGCTCGCGGCAGATCGTTACCTGACACCTTCAATCAGCGATTGGCGCGTGCCATTGCCGGGTGGATTGCAAAAGCCACTCGCAATTCGCGAATCTACAACTTAGTCTTCGAACTCCGAAGGCGTGTGCGGCAAGTTTGCGGTGGCCCGAAGACGGACATAGCACCATTAAGATGTCATCTATTGGTGGCCGGGCCACTCGCTCGAACGACAGACGATCTCGGTGAGCGTTGGCCAGCGCTCCGGGGGTCGAGGCACTTTGCCCCAGAGTGACACCGAGAGAAACAAGCATGCCCCGAGATCCCGGCCCCATCCTTTCTGTGAAGGGTGCAGGTTTCTGTCGGACCGAAAGGCGACTTCTCATTGCGCGAATTGCTACGTCTTGCAGTAAAGGCACTCTTAACCCGTGCCTCTCCCGACCCCTGTGTGTGGTGCCGGGCTGAGTCCTAGCGCGGTGCCGCACTATTAAGGTTCGCCGTAGTCGATCGCGCTCGCGCGTTCAAGAAACCTTCAACCGTGTCAGGCCTCGGCATCAGATAACCTTTTTTGCAAATGGCATTTTGCGAATCGTGTTGGGCGGCCACCCGCATCTTTGCAGCTGCCAATGCAACTTCGCGCAGAACCATCTTTGCAGATTCAATAATCGGGGGAACCTTTGCGATTTAGGTCGGCGCTAACGCCCCGATATACAGATGATTTAGTCATTAGTCGGCACGCGTCAATACGGCAATACGAACAATGTAATGAAAGTAGTGACAAGCACTGTTTGTTAACGATTTGCAAATTGCAAAAAGTACGACGTGGTGAGTCCCGAGTGACTAGTGATATTTCGGGCCTTTTCTTTCATTAGAACGTGCGTAGGTTCATTCGCATGAAGACATTTGGACATCTGCGAATCAATTTTCGTAAATTGCAAATTAATCACAGTGTGTCGGCATTATGGGTAATCCTCATGATGCTCGATGGCTGCGGCAGCGGACAAGATACGGCGTCTAGTCCGGCCACGGAAAGTACGGGAAGCGCCACTGCAAGTGCCGACACTGCAGTGTCAGGTGACGCGGCAGCCGCCGAGTTGCTGCGCCGCAGACGTTTTGGAGTCGGTGGCGCGTCGAGCGTCGGTACCGGTGGTGCGACGAAAGCTGCGACAGGCGGCGTGGCTAATGCTGCGACAGGTGGCGTAGCTAATGCTGCGACAGGCGGCGTAGCTAATGCTGCGACAGGCGGCGTAGCTAATGCTGCGACAGGCGGCGTAGCCAATGCCGCACTAGGTGGACAGAACCCAACACTCACCGGTGGCTCGCCTTCGACGGGCGGAAATAGCACTGCAAGTTCCGGAACGACTCCACCTGCTGTAGGCGGTGCAACGATCGGACAGTCGGTCATTCCAACCGACCGCGCTACCGTCTGGAATCCGGGTCTCAATGCAGTCGGAGGCATCCCGCAACGCACGACAATATGCGCCACCATTGACGCGGCGACGTATGGCAACAATTCAACCGATGCGTACGCTGCCATCCAAAGTGCGCTCGACAATTGTCCAGTGGGGCAGGTCGTGCGGCTTCCGGCTGGAACATACCTTAGCAGCAATACACTCATTCTCACCAAGGGCATAGTTCTACGCGGCGATGGGCCAGGTCTGACAAAGATCGTCCGCACGAACGCGCCCGTGGACAACTACGCTGCGGTCATATCGATCGGCTGGGGCGGCGACTACCAAAATGACGCTTCAGTGGCCGTGACTAATGGTTTAGCCAAAGGCTCGACCTTTATCACCGTAGCTGACCCGACCAATTTCCAGGTAAACGACACTGCGCTAATTGACGAACTCGACGACCCGGCCGTTGTATACACTGGCAATTGTAGTTGGTTCAAGAGAAACGACGGGGGACTACGCTCGGTCGGACAAATGGTGGAGATAAAATCAGTCAGCGGAAACGTACTCGAGCTCACCTCACCGCTCCATATTTCGTTCTCAGCGGCGATGCTGCCAAAGATTACCAAGCCCAATACTTGGTACGGTCCACTCAACGGGCCACTGGGCACCGTTAGGTATGCGGGCGTGGAGGATCTGTTAGTCACCAATGGTGAAGGCGCAAACATCAGCATGACGAATTCCTCGTATAGCTGGCTCAAGAACGTCGAAGCCACCATGGTGACCGGTCGAAGCATCATGATCCAGGGCTGCTACCGCTGCGTGCTGCGAGACAGCTACATCCACCACGCAACAGCGTACAATACAGGTGGAGGCTCGTACGGCGTGTCGATCATCCAGAGCTCGGATTCGCTCATCGAGAACAACATCGTGTTCGCCTTCAACACGGTCATCGTCATGGAGAACAGCGGAGGCGGCAACGTCATTGCCTACAACTACGCCGATGACGCCTTCGATAATGAGGCCTGGGCGTGGCAAATGCCCGACATCAATACACACTGCTCTTGGCCGCACATGGAGCTCATCGAAGGCAACCAGACCGCGAATCTCGTGCTCGACAACGTTCACGGTGGGTCTGGCGATATGACGTTCTATCGCAATTACGCCAGCGATCGTCATCGCGACGTTTCGCCCGGTGACTCATTCCGTGACGCCATTAGCTTCGCGAGCGGCGCTGTAAATGCCAATGTGGTTGGGAACGTCTTGATGACGCCTGACACTGCGGCGACTGCGGTCTACGAGGTAGCGACAGCCGACGATTGCAATGCGGATCTTTCGGCTGTTTATCGACTGGGAGGCTGGGCCGTTGACGGTCAAGCGTGCGATATGAATCCAGCGGTAAAGGCCCAGATTCTTCGACATGGCAACTTCGACTACGTATCCAACGCCACCGTTTGGGACGCGAACATAGCGAGCCATGCTCTGCCGCCCTCGCTGTACCTCGCTACGGCCCCTACCTTCATGGGGTCCAATCCCTGGCCATTCGTGGATCCAGACCGCGCCACGAAGGTCGGCACATTGCCTGCCAAAGCTCGCTTTGATGCCATTTTTCCACCGCCGGTGGCCCCTTTCAACCAGTAGTGACGCGCGTTGCCCTGCCGACTTTTGCCGGGGCAAGGTGCTGCGAATACGGCTTAGTTTATTTGCCCACTGCCCCATCTTATAATTAACACAAGCAAACTCCCAGCCCGGCTAGTTCGGGCTGAGGAGTTTTCTTGTCTTGTTACATCGGAACGGAAACGCAGTTACACTCGCCAGACAGTGACGGCCAGTGAGACGCGGCGGTTTTTCCTGAACGCAGTCAAAGGGCCCACACTCTTGACTACTTGGTACTAGGTGGTTCCTTCACGACTTTGAAAACCGACTCATTGACCGTATTTTCCGTGTCCGTTCTTCGCTGCGGTATGGACAAAGGCGTTGCTTCCGATTCGAAATGTCGCGCTAAGTCTTCGGCAACACCGCTCCCCTTCGAACTGCGAGGTATGTACACATCTGGTATGCGCTTTAGAACGGGCGCGGATGCTTCAACAGCGTTTGCCAGTGGATGGCTCTCAATGTCAACGAGATCATCCAGTAGCTGCTGCATCGATTCGTAACGATTCTCGGGATGCTTTCGCAGACATCGAAGAATTAATTGTTCCAGCCGCGGGTCTACGTCTTCCAGAAAACAGGATGGGAGTGGCGCTGGTGAGAATAAATGTTGGCAGAAAAGGTCAATGCCGGGCCTAAGACCGAACGGCAAAGTGCCGGTTAGCATTCCAAATAGCACTACTCCGAAAGCGTATATGTCCGTGCGTTCGTCAACTGGATCCGCCAAGACTTGTTCGGGTGCCATGTACTGTGCGGTTCCCAAGACCAAGTTTAAGCTAGCGGGCCCGTAGCCGACGTTTCGCAAATCTTTGGACAGTCCAAAATCAATGATTTTGACGCAATGGGGCGCCCCTGGGGGACCTACCAAGTAAAGATTTCCTGGTTTGATGTCGCGGTGAATAATGCCCGCTTTGTGCGCCGCTACTAAACCGGACGCCACCTCGCATGCTAGAGCCAAGGCCATCGGTTGCGACATCTTCTTTTCGCGGGCGAGATACTCCGCTAATGACTCACCACGTAAGGCCTCCATAATAAGATAGGGTGGCTCGTTAGGCGGTATCTCGACGCTAAAAACGCGACCAATGGCCGGATGATCGAGACTCATACTCGAACGGGCGCCAAGAATGAAGCGTTCCCGATGTTGCATATCTCTCGCGGCTTCTTCGGTGAGCATTTTTACGATGACCGGCAGCGGGGCAAGCGCGTCCCTTGCGAGATAGACTTCGGAGGTTCCCCCACAGTCAAGGAGCCCAACGATTTCATACCGTCCGCCGAGCTTCAAACCCATTCGTGGCGTAGGTTTGATCCGAAAGATACCGGATTTCGAAGGAGGAGGTGGACTGGGTCCTACCCCAAACCTCCGATGATGACGTTTACGCTTCCGCGCATCCGAAATTTGCATTTCGTATTCCCTCACAAAGTGCCAATTGCCACCTCGTTGAGCCAGCTCGTGCCGACTACACACGAAGCGACTGGGACAATACGCGAGTCTTGCACGGGTTTGCGGGCGCTGCGCCCTGTCTTAAGAATGTGAGCGCCTCCGAGACGAGTAAATGGTTCCTTACGGTCCGTCTTCATTCAATACATTCCCGCCTTCGTGGCAATTTCGATTCGACGTGCCGAGAAGGACACGCTGTTCGGTACCAACGGCGCTAAGCAACGCAAGCGTTGTGCCAATTGGTTAATGCCTGGTACGCCGCATGGCAATTCAACAATGCTTCCGGATGGTCGTTGTTTACGCTTCCGCTATCCGCCTAAGCCAATAGTAGCTTGGCGCCCACATCGACGGACTAACATCTGACTTAGTATTGGTGGATTGCAAGACTGCATTCGCAATAAGGCAAATCCTCAGCTTGGTAACTTGGGCCAAGTCCGTATAACGAAGGGGCACGGTTATTGCTGAGAGTGCGCCGAAAAGGAACACACCTATGCCAAGCCTAATACTAAGAACACTCATTGTCTCTGCGCTCTCACTAGGTCTGGGCAGCACGGCCTGCACAGCCAACATCCACGACAACACGGTCAATGTCACCGATCCGAAGTTGACATTCAATACCACCGCAGACGTGACAGACATTACACCTGGCCAAGCGATCCCGGTGACGCTGTCGGCTCAGAATGTCTTCCTGGTCGATCCGGCTGCTACGCCACCTGCGGCGCACGTAGACGACGCAGGTCACTTCCAAATCTACCTCGACGATGAGTCAACGACGCCGATCCTAATCACCGCTCAGGTCAATGTTTCAGTCACGATTCCCGCTGCCACCAAGCCTGGGAGTCACAAGTTAATCTGCCGAATCCATAAACACGACGGTACGGAGACTGACGCAGTGCAGGAGTTTAGCTTCACGGTAAAGGTGACAGCGTCGGTGGACGCCGGATAAAGCGGTACTCGCTGCCGGAATGCGGCATCGCACAATTCTGCGCAAATCGCCTTGCGGTTCCTGCAAGAACAGGAACCGCATTAACCCGCACGCGTGTGCAGAGCGAGTGGCGTTGTAGCTATTTCTAGCTCGCACGGGAATGTCGCGCCTCACGTCGTGTTCTCGGGCGTTGCCACGACGATGTTGGGGTCGGAGGCCACGCTCTGCAGTCGTCCAGTCCACCGTGAGCGCGCCGGTGGTAGAGGGCATAGATGCCGGACTCGGGCCATTTGTCAACGTAAAGCAGCCCGGCGAGATAATTACGAGCGTGGTACCTAACACTATCGACGTAAATCTCACCGCTCGTTCTCCCTCGGCTCTCGAGTGTCGTCGGTGGGCGCGTTCGCGGTGCACTCTAAAGACGCGGCACATGACTTGCAGCTTTATTTGCGCAAGCGAAATGCCACGATTGGAAAAAGGACGAGTGGATACGCTGATTTGCAGTCTGCGACAACTCTTCGCAACTCGCAAAATGCATTGTTTGCCCGCTCGAAAATCCTACGGAATATTCGGAATCCCGAGTCAGAATTGTCGACGGCAATGAACAATTGTGCAGTGCAAGTTCATTTCGGTAGAAAGAAAACCATGCGAAAACTTCAAACATCAATCAAGCGACGCGATGCCACAGGTCACCTAAATCCGAAGTATGAGCGCGAGTTGCTCGAAGAGTCGAGCGGGAACAAGGAAGATCACAGGAGCGTGAGTGCCTTCATTTCCCGCCCAAGGACGGGTGACGAGCTGGGAGAGGAACTCGGTGAGTCCTTTGCAGAATCCGCAACCTCGGGAGAAGGAGCGGGTACAGAGCGACATGATCGAGTGATTCCAGAAGAACAGGGCGGGCCCTTTGTGCGATCGAGCTCGGCGATAGAGTTTGCTGGCGGCACCGACGCTTCCAACATCGCTGGGGCGATGAGGGAACCGTTTCCAAGAACCTCCAAGGCGTAACCAAGAGTATTCTGTCGCACTATTGGCAACATGCTGCTCCCGGCCTTCGCGTGCCGGCAATACAAATTCTGCAAATTGCAAATCCCGATCAAGCGGCTATTGAGCGATACACGTTATGTTCGGACTACAAGCATCGAAGTTCGGAGGTCTCAATTTCGGATCGGCAAAATGCAAATCGCATATGCTTTCAGCGAATGATGTGAACTAATTCTGAGGCCGACTGGTTAGGGACGCCCGGCGGATTTGAATTGTTTCAACCCTTCGTGTAGCGATCGGGTGCGCGGAGCTGTCGGAATGACCGACGATCCCTGCCGCATTAGTGCGAGCTGACGGGTTGGTCAGGCATTTGCAAGAGGAGTTTCGAGTTGGAATGATCGGCAAGCGCATTGGCAATTATGTCGTCGAACGGATCCTAGCCCAAGGTGGTATGGGAGCCGTCTACGTTGCGCGAGATCAAGCGCTCGGGCGCCAGGCCGCAATCAAATTCATCGGTCAGGATGGCGAGTGCGCCCTCGACACCGCGAGACGCTTCCTCGACGAGGCGCGTATTACGGCGAGCCTGCAACATCCGAACGTTGTCACTATATTCGACTACGGCGAACTCGAGGGGCGCTTGTACTACGTCATGGAGCTGCTGGCTGGGAGTGATCTCGGTGCCGTGATGAGGTCCAACAGACGATTCGCTATTGGATACGTAAAATACTACCTTGATCAGATCTGTTCCGGACTGAACGCGGCGCATGCCGTAGGCGTCGTGCATCGAGATCTCAAGCCCAGCAACATCTTCGTGCTCGAGGGGGAACCGCTCCGAATTAAGCTGATGGATTTCGGAGTTGCTAAAGTCACCTCGATTGACGAAGAGCATACGTGCCACGGCCAAATTGTCGGCACGCCTCGTTATATGTCACCCGAGCAGGCCCTGGGACAAGTTGAGCGAATCTCGTCACGAAGTGACATCTATTCCCTCGGCATCATTCTCTATGAGATGTTAACGGGCGCCTGCGTCTTCGAGAACGAGTCCCCCATTGTGCTCCTGCTAATGCATCTTCGGGATCCGGTGCCTAAGATTCGAGATATTGCACCGGAGGTTCCACTGGGCATCGCTGAGCTCATTGAATCTTGTCTAGCCAAGGACCCGAGCGAACGACCACAGTCAGCCCTGGAAGTTGCTGCGCGATTCACCGAAGCTTGTTCTGTGCATTTAGAAAATTTCCAGTTCGAGAGTGGTACACGCGTGCGGCAATCGGACCGCGTTTTCGTGTCCGGGTCGAGTTCAGCTCCCCCGGGCGTGCACGATACACAGGTAGGAGTCGCTTGGAATTCGGAAGCACCAATCCCAACGGAACGAGCCGCGCGTACTTTGCGTCTAAACAAGACTGACCGCGCGACGCTCGACCAACTTTGGCTGATGATGCAAAAGAGAGGGGATTTCCCGGATTTTTTGCGGCACGAGAAGGGAGGCAAACGTTCCGATTTCAAGGATACCCACTCCGACAGCGAGCTCGGGGAATCGATCCTCAAGGATTACGCCTTGACCTCGAAGTTGCTTCGCATCGTCAATTCCGCCTACGCAAACCGATTTGGTGGGAAGGTCGAAAGCGTTCAGCACGCGATCGTGATCCTTGGCAGGGATCGGGTTCTCTCGATCGCTCTCAGCATCACACTATTCGAGAATCAAGGAAGCGATGCACAATCGCTGCGTGTTTCGGAATCCGCCATAAGTTCGCTAATCAGTGGAGAAATTGCGCAGCAGTTTGCTCCTTATGCAAAGGTGAGCGACGCGGAACAGGCCATGATATGCGGTATGTTCCGGAACTTCGGCCGGCACTTGGCTATTGTCTATTTTCCGGAGTTGTACGATCAGATACTGTCGCTATCAAAATCGGAAAGAGTCAGTGTGGATCTTGCCTCCGAACGTATTCTGGGCCTGTCTTTGCGTAAGCTGGGGCTTGGCGTTGCTGAGCGCTGGCGTTTACCGAAGGCTATCTTGGGAATCATGTCCAACATCCCCGGCATGAGCGGACGCTGGGCTCACGAAGAAGATCGAATCGTCGCGTTGGCGGAGTTTTCCAACGAACTCTGCGAAATCGTAGCGTCTGAATCGGAGCAGACGCGACCGTTGGCGATTGCAAATCTGCTCTTGCACCATAAAGCCCTGTTAACGATTGAGCAAGAGACAATGGCTGAGTTGCTTCAGTCAGTGCAAGAGTCCTTCGAACGACGTTATTCGTCGTTGCTGGGCCTGGATTCGACGAAAAGTAGTTTCTCTAGAAATGTAGTCGATTTGGTGTCAGAGCCGGCATCCAAGGTTAGGCCCGCAGACAACGGTATCGACAAGCTTTCTGATGTTACTTGGGTCAAGGCCGACAAAACTGCCACGTAAGGTGTGGTCGTTGATGCCTAACGGACCAATTTAGCACGCCGCTCGCGACCTACAGCGAGTTGGGTCGGTGACGACCGGCCATTGGCAACGGCACGTTCGTTGCTCTCAATTGATTCATGCCAATCTTCTCGACCATTTCCGGAAAATTCAAATTGGTACTTCTGGCGTTGCTAACGTCTGTAGCGTACGCCACTTGCTTCGCCGCCAGCGCCGAAGCGCGCGAAGAGCAAGCCGACGAAAGATCCGGCGACAGATCCAAGACCGTGCTGGCGTTCGATCTGGACTTTGTAGCCTCACTGGGCGCGCCCGGGGCCGATATCGGTGGGGGTGGCGCTGTGCGGCTCGGTCGCAAGATGGACCTCATTCTGGTTTCTCTAACACCGGAAGTAGGCGGGAGCTATGATCGCTTCAACGGTCTAAATAACGATAAGATTTATCGAGGCTTCATCGGAGGGCGGTTGGACTTTGGCAAGATCATCGAACCCTCGGTGTTTGCGCACATCGGAGTCGGTAGGTTCGACGCCAATGTGGCCAGTCATACAGCACCAGTGTTCGATGCGGGCATCGCGCTCGATCTTACATTCTTGCCGCTCATCAACCTGGGCGGCCACGCCAGCTACAACACGCTGTTTTCGCAAGGTGACCATTCTTCTTTCAATTGGCTCACCCTTGGTCTTCACGTTGCCCTGGTATTTTGACGCGCTCTCGGCGTGGCGGCATCCGTGCTGAAAATGCTGGCGTGTGACGGCAAATGACACAATCGGCGAACTTCAGTTCGAATCGCACAATTCGCAAGTTGCGAATGACATTGGCAAAATACACAAATGCATCCGTGTGCTTAGTAGCAAAGCTAAAGAATTATAGTGGCATCAATTGTGCACGCGATCAGCTCAAGTCGCACTCGAGAGAAGGAAAAGAGAAACATGAACCCGGCACGCACTTTCGCCCCAACTGTTGTTGTGGGGAACCCCAAACCTCAGTGGCAAGTCCAGGAATGTTTCTTGCGCGACCAGTACGAGAGCTGCACTTTGACAATTGAGCAGTGGTTCGTGAGCTCGAGCAACGATAGCCACGGTTTCAATCGCAAGGCAACCAAGTGGCAGGCTTTCATGGAGGCATGCGCATTGGCACTGCCGGACGTACTTACGCAGGACGGTCTTAGTCAGGAACCTCGGGTAGGCTACGACCCACGAGGAGATCAACCGTTCTTCATTTTCAAGGCTTCGAACAATGGAGCTACCTTTCTCGTTTCTCCCAACGGGATCGAGATGCACGAAGACGAGTTTGTGTAGAGCGAGAGTCGGACTCGGCCGCATATTTGCCTGTGAATTCACTGAACGAGTCAATAACTTTTGAGGTTGCTATGTCGAAGCATTTCGATCTAGTTCTAATAAGTCCCGTCGCGTTGTGTCTGAGTTGTGGCACGAGTGCAAATCAACCTCAGGGCGGGATTGGGGGTTCGGGTAGTGACTCCAGCACCGGTGGTGCCAACTCGCTCGCGACGGCTGGCGCGGGCTCCGGTGCGAATGTGGGAGGCGCTGGCAATGGCACCGCTGGAACTAGCAATTCGGACAGCGCCGTTGGCGGTCAAACAACAGTCTCAACCGGTCCGGTCACGCTCACCGTAACTGCGGGCGCCGATGCACATACAATATCACCACTAATATATGGCGTGAATCCCGGCATAGTTGCCTGTTCAAATGCGACGGCGCGCTTCACGATGTGCAGGTTAGGTGGCAATCGTTGGACGACGTACAATTGGGAGAACAACGCCTCGAATGCCGGTGACATACTCTGTTTTCAGAATGATGACGCGCTCGGCACGAGCAATGTGGCAGCGACAATGGTCACCGATCTCGTCGCTGAAGCTAGTCAGAGTTCCGCAACAGCGACAATTACTATTCCAATTATCGACTACGTTGCGGCAGACAAACTCGGAGGAACTCCTCCACCCCTGTGCTCGGGAGACGTTCGACTTTCGACTGACTACTTGACCACGCGTTTTAAGCACAACCAGGCGCGCAAAGGTGCGGCATTCGCCGATCCACCGGACGCAACGGACGCCGACGTGTCGCAAGACGAGTTCCTGCAATACGTCAAAACACGTGCCGGAACCGCAAAGGTCATTGTGACTCTCGATAACCAACCCGAGCTTTGGTTCCAAACGCAAGCCCCAGTACACCCCGCCCACCCTACCTATCAGGAAGTCGTGTCACGCAATGTGGAGTACGCGTCAATGGTTCGTGATAACTGGCCCGAAGCGGAAATCACCGGCTACGGCGGATACGGCTATTACGCGTTTCTGAATCTGCAAGATTCGCCTAATCCGCCTGGCAACAGCGTGTTTCTAGATTACTACCTGGCTGCCATGCAGTTGGCCGAAACTACTGCGGGCAAACGCCTAATCGACTATCTCGACATTCATTGGTATTCCGAAGTCATTGTCAATAGCACGCGAGTGCTGACGGCTGACGCAACACCTGCTGTCGCCGAGGCCCGAGTGCAGGCTCCGCGCTCGTTGTGGGATACAACGTATAGCGAGCAAAGCTGGATTGCCGACAACTACGGACCGATTCAGCTTATCCCTTGGATCAAGACAAAAATTGCCACGAACTATCCCAATACCAAGCTCGCAATTTCCGAATGGTCATACGGCGGGGAAAGCTCCATAAGCGGGGCTATTGCCGTGGCTGACGCGCTCGGCATCTTTGGGCGAGAGCAGGTAGGCCTGGCTGCAATTAAGCCTATCGCCGACGACGAGAGCTTTGCTTTAGGAGGATTTGCCGCGTTCCGCAACTATGATGGTGCTGGTGCAGCGTTTGGGGATACCTCGGTGCGTGCGGTCAGTAGCGACGTTGCCAGAGTCTCAATCTATGCGAGTACGGATACCAAGGTCACAGATCGAGTAGTAGTGGTGGCAATCAACAGGTCAACCAGCGATGTGCAGGTTGGATTGACTGTAAATGCCTCAGCCGCCTTCTCGACCGCAAACGTGTTTCTCATCACGAGCGCCGCTGCAACCCCGCAACCAGCCTCCGCTCTAACCGCGTCAACGGGTAACAACTTTACGACCACACTGCCCGCATACTCGGTGTCGGTCATCGTTCCCAAGACCGGATAGTACGTACCTGATGTGACAAATGCGCGCTTTTGGCAAGCCGCATTGCAAAGTGCGAAGGTTATGGGCATCGCTGCACGGTGTGAGTGGCAAGTGCTAACGCCCCAGTCATCTGCTTCTAACCGAAGACTGTATTGCGAAGCGAACGACATTACGCTTCGAGCTCTGCGTTGCTGTACGACAATCATTTTGGCGTGAGCCTTGAGTTAATAGGCCTACACCGTGAATGACCGTCATTGACCTGCTTTATGGGCTAAGTAGACTCGAAGTGCCCAAGGTCAAAGATCAACTGTGCCTCGCGCGCGTTTTGGCTGCGGCCAGTTGCTACGGTGCGCGCGCGCTCAACGTGGTGCGAATTTAGTTCCGTGTACCTTGGGTCCTGCCAACGGTGCCCGCATACGATGCAGCTCGAGACAAACGCAAGGCAATGCAGAGTGCGACCCTCATGTTCAAAGGTTCTCATTTGTGCCGCTGGCACCGCTGCCCCCAGGCACTTCTCACACAATGATTCCATGACGATTAGACCTCTCGCTCGGGTGTTCAAGTTACGTGGAATCGAGGCAATTGTTCACTCCGCCCACCGCACCCAGGCATAATCAGCGGATACGGAGATATCCTCGGGATCCGGTTCGGCGACGTTCCGCTTTGCGATTGCAAATGCGGGACCACATGCGATCGATGCAAGAAACCGAAAAAAGGCCTCGGTACAACGGGCGAGGGTTCGACTCAATTTGCAAGAAGCAAAAGACTCGGAGGAAACATTCCGCAAAAAGCCAGAGACTGGTCGGACAGGTTCAGCCAATCCTCGTTCGGCCTAAGGGATATCGATCTCAACCTCCGAGCATCACGTCAACACACAGCACATCAACGCATCGATCCTCGGTCCAAGGGGCCTCGCTCGTGCCCGTTGTGTCCACCGATCCCTTGTCTGCTAAACTGCAGGCCGCCCGCACATCACGCGAAATGCAAATATTGCCGCGCGTCGCGTCGTCCTCCGACATTGCGTAAGCGGTCCACTGGATCCACCATGCCCACAGGCGACGGTAAAAGATGTCAAAGTGGCCAACATCATGGTTTATCGGATAAACATCGCGTCACTCCCTGCACGACAGGCGACTCGGTATTTGATATCGACGAATTGGGCCCCAGTCCTTCTTGGCCAGCATGGCGCGAACCGAAAATACCTCGCAAGCATCGTGTAGTCGCAAGTGGCCCCTCGCGGACCAAGCGCACGCAATTCGCAATTCGCAATTCGCAACTCGCCAATGTCATTTGGCAAAATGAAAAGTACGCCCGGACCTGCAACTGCAAAGCGCGTTTCCGCGACGTAACGACATGATCGAATATTCCGAGTCGATTTGCGAGCATTGGGGTTGACCCAACGCTCGGGCATGCCGTGAGCGGTCCAGTCGAACGAAGTGAGGGCTGCCGAAGGTAAAAAGGTGGGCGCGTTGTGAGCACTCCCGTTGGCGATAGCATTGAAAAGTTCGCCGTTTATGCTCACATTGTCGGCGGATTACGGTTCGCCGTCAGGTGCAAATCACTGCTTGCCTATCATGCGGAGCTGATGAGTTAGTGGCATGCAACTTGCGTTGATGAACAAATATGCCGACACGAAGTTTCTGCTCCTTCAAGTGCTTCCGTTGGGTAATCGCAGCCACCTTGGTCGCCGTTGTATTTGGGTGTAGTCACTATCCAACAACACCGAGAGACGTAGTTGTAGGATTCGTAAAGGCAACGCAGTCCGAGAAGAGTGATGCGAAGTCCTATTTGTTCAACTCAATTAAAGAGCAACCTTTCAGCAAAAGGCCTTAAATATACATTCGGCGACGCAACGGTGCATCAGTCGGTACCTCAGGCAGATGAGCGAGTCGCGGTCCTGGTAAAAAACGTGCGACTCGGTGGCGGTGGCGTCGTGATTGTAACGGACATGAGAGTTGTCGTGACCAGGGAGAGAAAGCATTGGGTAATCTCACGGCTGGTAGCCGGGGTAACCGACCCAGGTGGCCGCGCCAAATACGACTGGTTAAATGCGGATGGGATTCCTCTGTAACCTTGCCGAAAGATGCAAATCGATGAAACACTTGTTGGTTCTGCTGGTCACGGCGCTACTTACCGGATGTTACGCGGATAGTCCCTACGACGCACGGGGGCCAGCTGTGTACGCGGGACCAGTTGTTTATTCAGCGTATCCTTGCGAGTGGGGGACCTGCTACTACGACGGCGTTCGCCTTGTGTTCTATGAACGCGCCCCAGTTCGAGCTTACTATGGGGGAGTCAGCGTACATTACTATGAAACGTCTTACGTTGGACGGCAATCGTACGTAGCCGGTGGCCCGGTAGTTCGCCGTGGCCCGTCCTATGCACCTGAGTTGCGAGCTCGTGAGGCAGCGCAACCCGTGCAACGTGAGGCAGCACAGCCCGTGCAACGTGAGGCAGCACAGCCCGTGCAAAGTCGAACCGTTCAACCCACACCGCGTGAGCACGCTCGCCTTGCGCAACAAGAAGCGTCTCGTCGGGCGCAACGTCAACCCGAACCGCAGAGGAGAGGACAATGATTGAGTGGATGAACGCGAAGTCGATATTAGTTACTAGCGATCACGTCGCCAGGGTCCTACTTGGAGTGTCCGTTTTCGGCATCGCATTTCTGCTGAACCCGGGAATTTTTGCAAAAACGCCTCAGGATACGCTTGCAATTAACGCATTCGGGAAGTTGCCACAAACAGCAACGATTCAGCATGGAATGCAAATTCATTGTCAATTCGTCGCCGACTCGAGAGCGACTGCGAAAAGCAGCAGTCCGAAAGGTAGCCTTAGTCACAAATCCGACAAGGAGACGGTACAATTTCACGTGGATGAGGGTCAACTAGTACTGGACAGCGACGCCGAAATTGATCGACTTCGCTCAATTGCCAACGCGCCGGGCGAGTCTGCGTTCTTCGTCGAGGACACTGCATCCGGAAACATAGCCTTGTGGTCCTTTCGGCGCATCAACGCGGGAAGCATCGCGGCTGTCAATAGGATTAGCGTTCGCGAGTTGGGTGTATCCGATATTCGAATCTTATCAACAGCCGCAAACTGCACTGTAGCCGGCGGTAACGGCATTGCCGTGACACGGTGAAGTGCGGACCAGCGTTGGGGCATGAATGCGGACGCAACGAGTCGCAGAGAAGGTAAAAACCGCCGTGTACGTCCCGAGAGGTAACTGATAAGCTCGATTACACGTGAGGCGTCAGAGTATGGAAGAAGTCCTAAAACGTGCCGACCGCGGCGAGACCATAGTTCGCACCAATCTTTATTGGCCGTAAGTGAACGGACAGGGATGGTGCGCTAGTATCGCTGCGCTCGGAAGAGCCCACGCCGACCGTTCGCGTTTCGGGGAATACGAATGCCCCGACGATGTTGAATGTTCCGAGCGCCTGAAAGAGTCCGTCAATCACAATGAACACCCTGTTCGTCGTCTCGTTGCTACAAGCAACGTTCGCCGGGCAGTTGCTTCGTGAAGCTAGATCCATCCACGGTCCGGCTACGGGAATGTAGAGGCGCTTGTCGCCTACGCGGTTACTTTCTGCCGCCACGATTACTGCAGGCACGTACGAAAGCCCGAGTATCCAGATACCGGAATGCAAAAGCGGGCGATTGGGTACCGTCGAAACAGACTGATCCTTCACGACGTACCGTCTGGGGGCAGCTTCATCTTGAGCCTTTGCGATATTGGGCGATCCAATTAACGTAAGAAATCCTAGAGGAATGGCCAATATGGCATACGAGGTTTTCATGAGGAAACGCTCCCTATGTTCGCGATGCTCGGGTGCGACTCAACCAATGTGGATCATGCCGAGAACCTACTTGCTACAGAGCAAACTGCGTGCCATGTGTTGAAATGTGGGGACGCGCAGCGCCTGATTCCAATTGACGTATCATTTGCCAGAACCAGGTTTCTTGTCGTCTATGAAGACCCTTTTTGGGATTATGTCGTCGCTGGCGGCCATTGTTTTGCTCATCGGCATTGCGCGGGCCGACGACATCAGCACGACTCCCGTTGGGTATTGGAAGACCATCGACGACAAAACCCATCAGGCACGGTCGATCGTGAAGATCGTCGATGTCAACGGGGAGTTGCACGGGTCGATTGTGAAGCTTCTTGCACCTCACAAGGACGATCCAGACCCGATTTGCAAAAAGTGCACTGGCAACAAGAAGAACAGGCGCGTGCGTGGTCTGGAATTACTCTGGGGATTCAAGCGTGAAGGGAGGGGTTGGAGCGACGGCTATGTGCTTGACCCCGAAGAAGGTCAGATTTACCACGGAAGCATCCAGGTCATAGATGGCGGCAAGCGCCTGAAGCTATTCGGTTATGTTCGAGTGATCATAAAAATCGGGCGGAGCCAGGTCTGGGAACGCGTATCGTCAGGGCAATAGGCGCCATTGGACATTCTGCACGTCACTTGCACCGATGTGCGTTAACAACAGTCCGAATATGATCGAAATCCAAGGCTCAGCACCGGTGGTCTGGTCCAAAGCATTCTTTCGTATGCTCGCAACCCGCGTCGTTTCACCAGACTTTCGCTTCGAGAACGCGAGTTCGACGCTGCTCGGGTACACGGGTTTCGCAGTGCTGAGCTAGAAGTCGCGGTCGCACGCGACCACTGTCGCCGAATCCTGACTGCAGTGCAACGGCCACCGTTTCATTACCCTCGCCCAGAAGATTGGCAATCCGCACCCTTTCGCGACGGAGCTTGAAGAGGACCTTCGATTGTGACGTTCCTGAATCCGCCCCGAGCGAGTCAATGACGTGGCCCAGTATGTATAGGCGAATCCAGTAAGCAATATGGGTCGAAAACCGATGGTCCCACTGGGAGTCGAAGTTGGTCAGCGCATGAACAATGCCTAGCTTCCCTTCGGCGATCAGGGACGAAAGCGGAAACTCGTATTGACAATACTTTAACGCGATCGTGATCGCGTAGCGCATGTACGCACGTACAAGGTAGCGCCGTGCTTGCTCGTCCCGGCAACCGAGACAGCGTCGGTAAAGTTCCCACGCTTCCTCATGAGATAATCTCGAGTGTCCATGGGCTTTGCTCCCAAAGTGAGACAGTGCTGGATATAGTTCGGCTGGTACTTCCACTGATTTGCCCTGCTGCAATCGTTCACAATTCAAGTGATTATAGGCTGATTACATTTGCGACCACTCGGACGTCCAAATCGTCAAGTGCGCCTCCGTAAAGCACACTTGATGCCAGCTGTCGATCTAGGAAATTGGTGCTCATGCTCATAGGATCGGCGTCTGGCGTCAAGAAGTAGCAGTCGCTTTTTGGAGGGCAAATTGCGAAACAGGCGTCGCAAATTGCGAATTGTACCCGTGCGTCGATATACAACAGCCGGACTTGGCTATTCGTCAGCACCATTCATAGGCATGGTCCACGATCCCTCTAAGGGGTACGAGCTGAGAGCGAGGCTGTGCACGTCATCACGCGCGGCGGGATAAACGGCAAGCTTCGCAATGTTGGACAACACTCGAGGGCTCTATGTCAAACGAAATACTTTTCTCCACGTGGCAGCTCGGTCGTATCGAATTGCGCAATCGCTTAGTCATGGCACCGATGACGCGCAACCGATCGATCGATAATGTCCCCGGTGATATCGCCGCAACCTACTATGCGCAACGTTCCAATGCCGGGCTCATTATCACCGAAGGGACTTCTCCATCGCCAAACGGACTCGGCTATGCGCGCATTCCCGGCTTGTTCAATGCGATCCACGTCCAGGCTTGGAAGAAGGTGACCGACGCCGTACACGACAAGGGAGGGCGCATCTTCGTGCAGCTGATGCACACTGGCCGCGCATCGCACCGGGACAATCTCCCCCCCGGAGCCAGGATTATTGCCCCGTCTTCTATCTTACTCGCCAGTGAAATTTGGGTTGACCCGGGCGGAAATCAACCCGCCACGCTGCCCGAGGCAATGACCTTGGCCGACATCGAAACCACAATCGAGGAATACGCGCACTCGAGTGAGCTCGCGATTGAGGCAGGTTTTGACGGAGTGGAGTTGCACGGCGCAAATGGTTACTTGATTGAACAATTCCTCAACACGGCTTCAAACCAGCGCACCGATGCTTGGGGAGGTACCATAGAGAACCGCATTCGTTTCGCCGTCGAGGTTGCCGCCAAAACCGCAGCTCGCATTGGTGCCGACCGCCTAGGCATGCGTGTCTCACCCTACGGTGTGTTCAATAACATGGTTAGCGATGCCGAGACAGAAGAGGTTTTTGAGTCTCTTGCACGACAGCTCTCGAAAATTGGGCTCGCATACATTCACGTTGTAGACCACAGCTCGATGGGCGCACCTGAGGTTAAGCCGAGCATCAAGCGAAAGCTTCGCGAAGCGTTTAGCGGTACGATGATATTGGCGGGAGGCTACGACCGGGACAGCGCGGAAGCCGCGCTGCGCGAAAAACGTGCCGATCTGATTGCGTTCGCCCGCAAGTTTCTTGCCAATCCGCGCCTTGTCACGCTTTTGCGCGGAAACGAGCCGCTTCACGAGCCCGATTTTGCGACATTCTATACGCCCGGTGAAAAGGGCTACACTGACTATCCAATTTAGAGTGTAGCGCAGTGCGGCTGGCCCTGCGTGATGTGGCTTTGGCAAAATGCCACAGTCATTGGCAAATTGCCTCGTTTGCGCTTGCTTGGAGGGCCACGATGGGACTGGACGCCCGAGGGGGAACTGTACCAAATACAACCCAACGACGAGGACCAATCATTGCCTTGCCTGAGGAGTAAATGTGACCAACTCTGACAGAGGAATTCTATACGCCGTTTCCGATAGTGACGGTGGTGCGCGACGCTTTGATGCATTCGGGGTAATTGCCCAACTTGGCAGTTCGAAAAGAGCGCCAGAATCAAGCCCAATTTCCCTACATTTCGAGACGGCGCACAGCTATCGTGAGACTAGAGCGAAGTTCGAAACGGACTTCGAGACTCGCTATGTGTCCTGGCTCCTGACGCGCCACAACGGAAACATTAGTGCCGCGGCACGTGAGGCGCGAATGGATCGCAAGCATCTTCATGACCTCGCAAAGAAGCACGGACTCCGCGGTCCCGGAATGATCAGTCGTCGCTGAGAAGGCGTAACGTAACCCTGCACCATTTTCCGCCTCGAGCAATCCTGTTTTTTCTTGCATTGCGCTTCGCAATTCGCAAAAACCAGGCTTTCTATTCCTGATGTCGCCGCGGCACGGAAAGGCGGATATTACCCCCTGTCTCGGGTTTGCGGAAATCTGCTACGAGCAGTCGTGTCGGAGTGAATCGAGGTACGTATCTTGCTCATACTGAGCACGGATGAGAATTGGTGGCGCGGTCGGTCGCGTTCTCGTCACTACAGCCAATGAACACAACTTCACAGCGCAAAGGTCTCCTGTCAACAAGGCGGTCCGTCGCGATATTCGGCATCGTACTTTGCATCGCAGTGGCAGGAGTGACCGAAACCGTATTTGCTTACCGCGACCACGAATTGGATACCAAAGCCCGTACCGGTCAAGAGTTCGAAGTTGGTGCAGCAACTGTCGATCGGGCGCCAGATGTTTCGGGGACGTATGGTTTCGTGCAGGGCCTGCACCTTCCTACGTACGAAGCGACGCAGGCAGGCCATTCGCGTGCACGGAATCCTGACTACGTATTCGCGTCTAACCTAACCTCAAATGCGCCGGCCAACACATCCTCGGCAACGAGCCCGAGTGTCAAGTTGGAGCCGCCGATGGACACCTCGAATTTTCCTGTGTTTGCTTTGCCAGTTACGGGAAGTGCATCCCCCGTGCTCGCGGCGCCTGCCGTTAGCGAGGCTTCCCCAGAACCCAGCACACAGCGCTCGTCGAGCCGAGCCGCGCCGCCTCCCTCGATTGCCAAAGTGCAGTGCGGCGATGCGGTATGTCCGGAAGGGCAAGTATGCTGCAATGCGAGTTGTGGGACCTGCACGATGCCTGGCGCAATATGTTCACAGCTCGTTTGTGGAATGTCAACGTCGCTGATGAGTGTCTCCTGCGGATCGAACACCTGCAACGTTGGCCAATCGTGTTGCAATGCGAGTTGTGGCATCTGCGTCGGCCCCGATGAACCGTGTGACGCGACTAAAGAGTGCGAAAATCAAATTCAGTACCCGTTTAGTGCCACCTGCGGAATGGCCACGTGCAACACCGGGTTGGTCTGCTGCAATCCGAGCTGTGGAATTTGCGCGCGATTCGGTGAGGCGTGTTCACAAAGTGCTTGTGATTGAAAGCGACCGTTTCCGAAAGTACACGCCCAGCGCGACAAATGCCACGAAAAGTGCCAACGCACCCGCTCGGGTCCTTCGCGTGCGCTGTTCCACACTACAGCCATATCCTGGGGGGCTCGAACTTGCTGCGTTTCCGTTGGGATCAAGACCTTCTCGCAACGCTTCGATGTCAGTAACGCCATCCCCGTTCGAATCATGTCCTTCCGCCTGGGCCGCCGTAAGGGCGTTTCGGAGCGATCCCTCATCGAACTCAACGAGGCCTCGAGAGCGCAGGTACCCGCCAAAAGGCCTTGTGACGGTGCCAAGCCCGCCATTGGGGTTATCGTGGCAAACGGTACACGACGGAGATGATTGAGAGTTCACGAATTGCTGAACGACAGTTGGAAAACTCGGCGTCGCATCGGAGCGACGGGTGATACCAACCGCATCGAGCACGAGGACCGTGCAAACGAAAACCGCGTGGCGGGGCAGGTGGGGCGTCATTAGAGGTACACTTGTAGTTGAAGGAGGTACGTGACAATGGCGGGCGCTCCGTCGGCGGTGCGCCGAATCAAGTCCGCTCGTGCGTCTAGGTGTGGGAGCGGGAACCAAGCGGCGGAAAGCCACAATCCCACGTTTGCGTGTTCGCCTGGCCCGCCTCGATTTAGTATCTCGCTGGTGACCATCCCGTGAACGCCCTGGATCGGTTCTGCATCGAGTTGCAGAAAGCCCACGTAACCTGTCCGCCCCGGAATGCCGGTGGAAGACACGAGCAATGCGTCGAACTCGCCTAGCAGAACCAATGCCTGCAAAGGCGCGGCACGAGCGAAGACCCCGTGTGCCTGACGCGTTGTATTCGTTTGCGTCTGTATGTCGGTCGTTGCGTGTGTTACAAGGCTGCTTATGCCCACGCCATAGCGGGGCGCGACCGAGATCTCGGCGAAGGCTGAATAGCCGCGCTCCCGGTAGGCATCTGGATAGATCTGGAAATTGCCGGCAATCCCCATCAACTCGCCGCGCCACGTTTCCCCGGAATACGCTATGGCTACCCCGTGTTGCTGGCCCTGGTTTATGTCGGTGCGGGTTTCGCTCCGCACCCAAGCTGTGTGTTCGATATTACGAAGTCCAAAGGGCAGATTAATGCGGCCGGCGCGGGCCAGCAATGAATCCTCAGCTAAAGACACTCCCACCCAATGCTCTCGAGAAACGAGGTTGCCATGAGTGCTTGCACCAGTTACCCAGGCCTCCTCGCTCAAGGCGGCAGCCTTATTCGCATTGTATCCAATTGTTGCGGAGGCTCGCAGGGCACCGAGCGTAACGTGTGTCCCCAAATCAGCGCGCATCGGTAAAAAGCGCGAGTCAACATGTCCATTGACGTTATTCCAAAGGTATCCGTTGCGAAACCAGCCCTGAAGTAGCAACCAATCGGGCAACGGCGTGAGACCGAACAGAAACTCCTTTCCCGATCCAGGTTCTTCGTTGGACTTCTGCTGATATTTGCTACTCAGCAGAATACTGCTTTGCGCACGGCCATAGGGAGTGAGTAGGCCTGCGCCCGAAGGATCCGTGTGGCAGGTAGCGCACGCATTGTATCCGTGGCGAATCATCCATGGGTACGCATGAGCCCGAGGCGTAAACACCATTATTGCGCAGCAGAGCGCCCCCAGGAGAACGATATGACGGCTCATACCCTCGAAGCTGCATCGTAGCATCTCTCTGCGTCGAAAACCGCCGTGATCCGATTTCCAAGCATCGTTGCACTATGTGTTGTGCTTATCGCGAGTTGCGTTCTTCGAGCCGCTTCTTTGCCTTCTGGCGCGGGGTTTCGTAGCCGCAGTTACACGACGCTTTGAGGCTCAGGCCACCCACGCCCGTTTCAAACCTTTCGCTTGCGCGCATCGGGTGTAGTAGCGCCAATTTTTAGCACATCGCTTCAGGAGAATCGATGTACCAGCCTGACTTTCCCAATTCGAGGGAGTCTAAATTGTGTCCAAGTGGGCACACGACCAACCCACAGAAGCCGACCAACAATGGACTCAGAATACGCCGTTAGCCTCACCGTCGCGCATGACAAAAGTTTGACACCCTTGGATAGCCCCAGGTGAGCCTCGAGGTGCACATGCTGACCTCAACGTTTACCCATCGCGTGCCCAATTGCGACATTCGGCGGCGTTTGCTTATAGGCAATTTCCATGATTGACATTGCGCGGGGACTCGTGAATTCTCGTCAGACACAATGCCCGGCTATGTATACCCCCTTGAGCTATGCCTTGAATCGCTCGACCCCCATTCGGATACCCGACCCTATGTGCATTGTGTGGCCGTGGCGCGCGGCACACCTGGACTGGGCTTTGATCCGCAAGGTGCAATTGTTTGGTGTGAAAATAACCGGACTGTAGCAAGCCTTTGGGTTTCAAGCGACGGCCAATTGATGGTGTCGCAACCATACGACAGCGTAAAAGTCGAATTGACCCAGGGCAATCTCAGTGTGAATGTGCCCAAAGATACACCCATTGTCATATTGAACGAAGATGTGCTGACGATTGAAGGTCACGCCTTCCGTGTGCACATCTGCAGTCGAACCAACGCGGTTCTTGCACCCGAACATCTGTCCCTGCGTCGAAACCAAATATTCGTCGCAGCAGGTGCCCTGGCCGCATTGGCTATCTCGGGATAGGCGCACGGTGAGGTGCGCGCTACCCCGGGACAAGGAGACCGTTGGAAGGGGACGTACCGACGGGGACGCCGGGACTAAACCCTCCTCCGGAGGGGACAGTGACGGCCTCGACGTGTCCGGTAGCGTCGTTCCAGATCACGACGAACGTTCCGGCGTCGTCGCCAGCTACGCGAACCCCGCCCTTGTCGTTGGTGGCGGACAACAGCGTGGGAGCTCCCCAGGTTCCGCCCGATGGGCGGCGCGACGCGTAGGTCAAGGTGCCCGTTGTCAGTCCAATTCCTCCTGCTTGCTCGACCAGCGTCTGCGCTGTCGTCCAGCGGCCGCCAGCTGGCAATGAGGCGGTCGCAACTGGGGTCGCGAGGGTCGTGCCGGCCCAGACTGCGATTGCGTTGCCAGCGCCGTCTATGCCTAGCAATGGATGACCGGCGATCGTGCTAACGACAACCGGGGCGCTCCAGCTCCCACCGGCAGGCCTTATACTTGCCTGAACGTTGGGCGAGGTAGCGGGCCCTCCCTGCCAGACGGCGATTGCATGCCCGTCTGGCGCGATCGCCACTGCGGGAGAGGTGCCTTGACCGACGGTGATCGGCCCGGACCAATTGACGCCGTCGTTGCTCGTGCAGGCCGATACTGTAAATGCTTCGAGGCCGCTTCCCGTCTGTGCGTACGCTGCGATGACCCATTCGGCTATTGCATTCAAAGCAAGGCTCGGAGCCCCGGACGGTGTAGAGCGGCAGCCGTCAGGTGGCTGTACGGGCGTTGACCATTGCGCAGCTTGAGCTGGTGCCGCGATAACGCCGATGCCAAGCACAAACATTAGAGTGGTAATCGAAGAACCGTTGTCGTTCCAAAATCTATACATAATGTACCTCCTTTGGGGCAACCCAGGGGATTGACCCCAACCCTCTTCCAAAAAGCCGGAAGAAACGTAAGCCCGGTAACTGATGCATTCTCCCTGCACTGAGCACCGGACGCTGTGACCTTAACGGTATGAGACTGCACGCTAGCGCTCGCAAGACCCATTGGCAGCACTTGCCCCAACTCGCCAGAGCCTTGGGATTGCAGTGCACTCCGCTAACGTGAATGTTAACGAGGAACTATCGGTTCAATCGTCTGCGGCCGTCGCGCATCGAATATCACCGATTTTTTCCGTCTTGTTCGGACTTTGCAATTTGCACAGCATGCAAGGCAGATTGCAAAGCTTTCGAGGATCGGCGAAGTTGCAGTCTCGGATGACTTCAGAGCAAAAGTGCGTTTCCGTGCCGGCATGACATGATCAAAAAATACAAATCGCCTTGTGACGGGGTGAGTGCGCGCAACGCTGTTGGCAACCCGAATATTGGGACCCCTCGCGCTTGAAGGGCCGTTCGAGCGGTTTCAAATGCGGTTCTTAGTGAACGGGAATGGCCGCGCGAGCCGCTAGTACCGCCCCCACGACAACAAGGGCTCCCCCAGTCGTACGGATCAGGTGATTGAGCGTTGTCGGTTGTACCCGTTCGCGAAAGCGACATAAGAGGCGAGGGGCGTTGGCGGGGCCCTACTCGACCACTATTTCGTCTTCGACAGAGCGAGCCCCCGGCGTCGAACGGGAAATCAAAGCAGCACGCAGGCGGTCCCACGAAGAAGGAACCGAGCCTGTTAGGCGGACGGAGCCATGGATTACCGACACATCCACACTGTTGAACTCCGGTTGACCTTGCAGAAACTTAGAGATTGTGCGCTTGATGTCTGGGTCGTCCACCAGGGCCAATTCCTGCTTGGTTTCTGGAACCACTTGCAAGTAGTTCCGAACGAATGTAACCCCACTGACCTGCTGCGCTACACTCTTGGCTCTGTCGCTTTGTTCTTGCGATGCGACCGTGCCAAAGAGGCTCACGCGGCTCCGATTGGTATCCACGCTTATGCTCAGTGCAGGGGTATTATTGTCTGCGAGATAGCGGAGCTTTATCTCCGCTGTGATCCTCATATCATTCGCGCTCGTCGGCCGCTTGGACTTTGAGACTTTTGACAATTCCCCGACCTTCTTCGACTCGACCTCCATAAATTGATCAGGCGCTTTGATTTCGCTGATCACACGACGAACGCCGTCGGTGGAATCAGCCACGAGAAACGCCAAGAGTTGGTCGCTCATGGTTTCTGCCGTGCCAGTAAGCAGGACCACGCCTTTCTCGACTGACTGCACAGATACGGAGCTACTCTTTAGCGCCGGCTCTCGCCTGAGCGCTCGGGTGACTTCTACCCTTATCCTTTCGTCACCAATATTTATTGTCTTGGCATTGTTTGGCGCAACGATCTGCAGGAGATCTTGGACATGTTTTACGCCCTCGATGCCGTCAATGAGATCATTGACTTCCTTCTTTTGACTGGCTGAATCGACTTTCCCGTACAGAGTAACCGTACCTGCGGAAGTGTCAATTTTTATAGCATTGGTGCGAATGCCGGAGTCAGTCCACAGCACCAGCTTGGCTTTGGCTGTAATCCAAGCATCCGGTGCCTGGAATGGCGCCGCGTTTGCTGCTTGGGGACCAACAAGCCAGAGTGCGAGCAGGACTCCGGCCTCAGTGACCTTTATCGAACACTTTCTTATCCAAGGTCTCAACGACCGCCAACCCATCATGTCGTTTTTCATAGGGCCCTTCAATCGACCATTAGCAAGCAGCATGCGTGCCAAGTGTCCAGAGGCTTGCCTGGCCAGCGAATAGCTCGGTGACCATTGAAGTCTGCAACTCGATTTTTGCGATATGCAAACGGAGGAACGGCTGCTAGGCACGGCATGAGACCTATCGAACGGTCTCCTGAAATAGACGACATTCTCGGTACAATTCGTCCTTGAACCTCATCGATCGAATTTGGAGACCGCCCGCTACCCGATCGGCTTAGGCTGATAGACCCGAGGAGATGGGATAACTCTGGGCGACCCATGTTGGGACCAGTGGAGCGATCTAATGCGTCGGCTCCTCATTGTGCGAATTGCCGCGGCACATGCAAACGTGCGAGAGTTATTCGGGCCGAGGACGGCGCAGGGAACTCGGAGTTTGCGTAGCCGAGCGCTGAGACTACTCTAAGCGAGATGTCCGCGCCCTCAAATGCCCCGCTCAAAATGTCTACGCTGCGCCGCATTGCGGCCGCGCTCGGACCGGGCGTCATCACGGGCGCCGCCGACGACGATCCTTCGGGGATCGCAACATATTCCATTACCGGTGCGCAATTTGGAACGAGGTTTCTCTGGACTGCGCCAGTGCTCTGGCCGCTGATGGCGTCAGCGCAAATGATGTGCGCGCGAATTGGATTGGTTACAGGCCAGGGCCTGGCCGGAGCGCTGAGGCAGAAGTACCCGCGGTGGCTGCTTACGACCGCCGCCAGCGCGCTGTTCATTGCCAACACCATTAATGTCGGCGCGGATTTGGGCGGGATGGCAGATGCGGCCCACTTGCTCACTGGCTTGCCGTCGTTCGTCTGGGTGCTGGCGTTTGGGATTGGGATCACGATCGCGACGGTCCGACTTAGATACGCGGCGATCGCCAATACGCTCAAGTGGCTGGCATTGATTCTCGCAGTCTACGTGATTGCAGCCATTGATGTTCGTCCCGACTGGCACGCAGTGTTGCGAGCGACCGTCGTGCCTAACTTGCCCCACGGTCGCGACGCGTGGGCGACGCTGGTCGCGATTCTGGGAACAACAATCAGTCCGTACCTCTTCTTTTGGCAGGCCTCACAGGAAGTTGAGGAAGAAAAGGCGGGCGGCCAGTTGACCCTCAAGGCGCGACAGGGAGCGACTGCAACGCAGCTCGGGGACCGAATGATCGATATAGGGCTCGGCACCCTGTTTTCAAACGTTGCTATGTTCTTCATCATCGTGACAACGGCGAGTACGCTGCACGTGCACGGCCAGACGCAACTCGCGACGTCGGCCGACGTGGCCGCCGCCCTCCGGCCGCTGGCAGGCCGTTTCGCGATGTTGCTGTACACGGTCGGCATAGTGGGGACCGGACTCCTGGCTATTCCCACGCTTGCTGGTTCCGCAGCGTACGCATTCGCCGAGACGTTCAACTGGCGGCAGGGGATAGATGAGAAGTTCACGCGGGCACGCGCCTTCTATGCGGTCATCGGAGTTTCGATCGCGGTCGGTGTCGCAATGGATTTTGTCGGGATCAGCGCGGTAAAGGCGCTCTACTGGACGGCGGTGATTAATGGCCTACTTGCGCCGTTCCTAATGGTCGGCATTCTTCACGCCGCGTCGGATCGCAACCTGATGCGAGGCCAGCCGAGTTCGTTGTTGGCGCGCATGGTCGTCGGCGCTACGACAGTAGCAATGTTCGCAGCCTCAGTCGCGATGTTTGTGGTCTAACCTAACATCCCCAGTTCGAGGAACAATGTCGGGATTCGCAACTTCAGAATTTCTCATCCTGCGAATTGGCTTGGTAGGATGCAAGAGTCACATTGGCATGTGACCCTCTCTTTTCTTCGTGGCACATCGCCTTGAAGAGCACGACATGGCACGAATAATGCTGGGGTTTCAACCGAGGAAGGCGACTCGTTACATGCACCGATCAGATCAAGCCCACACCCCAATCCATCGTCCGAGCACTATACGGGCGGCGATCGGTTGCCCCATGAACGGCGTTGAGGTTATCAAGCCAGTGCAGTACAATGGGCGCCAATCTATTCAACGCATTGTGCTCTTGGTCGCCGTTGGTATCGTTGCAACGAGTTGCTACGGCGGGATTGCAGTTGAACCGCGCCATGAGTCGCGCAACGAAGAACGCCATGAAAATAGGCGTGAGGAGCAACGCGAGCAACCACGCCCAGAGCATCGCGATACGCACGGCGACGATGAGCATCACGACAACGACCATCGTGACTAGTAACAATCAATATTACAGTTCACAGAATTCTTATCTCCATTGCTGGATGCGCGGTACTTGAAGCACGCATCATTGGCCCGGTTAATGCACTTGGTATTGTTGAAGCATTGGGTGCTCCGCTCCGCGAAGATCCCGAACAGAAAGAGAGCAGATCATGTTATTTACAGTCGCAATTATACTATGTATTCTGTGGGCACTCGGGCTCCTTACCTCGTACACGATGGGTGGATTCATTCATGTGTTGCTCGTTCTCGCGCTTGTAGTCGTGGTGATTCGGTTGCTTCAGGGCCGCCCTGTCACTGGATAGAGATTAGTCGCAGAGTCGTTGCTTGCTTGCTTGCTTACTTGCTTGCGGCGGAATTCGGGTGCGGTTTGTGCTGTCGTCATAAGCGGTTCCTTTCTGCGAAACGCTTTCAGACCAGGCGTAACAAATGGCCGCTTCGGGCGGGCGCTGTTTGGTGGATCTGCTAGCTGGCTGCGGTGACTCCCCGGCTCTGCCGGGAGTCCGTTACGCAGTGCCGAATTCCAGATCGTCCACCAAGAGCGTAGTTGAAGAAAGTCTGTCACCGCTTTGAGGCGCTGCTGTACCCATTGGTTCCGCTTCCACCGAAGGCAAGTAAATGCCCACACAAGTCCCCTCTCCCGGCGCGGACTCTAGTGTAACAAATCCGCCCGCCTGGGTGACAAGGCCGTAGACAGTCGCCAAACCAAACCCTGTGCCTTCTGATTTGGTCGTAAAAAATAGGTCAAAGGCATTGTGGAGTGTATCGGAATTCATCCCACAGCCGGTGTCGGTCAGTGTCGTTACGACATGAGGTCCCCGAGCGTGTCGTTGACCAATGACATGTCGCGGTAAACTGTCGAACGACTTGCATTCAGTTCGCAGTGTCATCTTGCCGCCGTTCGGCATTGCATCCTGAGCATTGACGATTAAATTCACCAAAATTTGTTCATAGTGTCCTTGAGACATTCGAATGTTCGAATCGGGTGCATTGAGTTCAACGGTCAGCACGATAGTGTCGCTGAGCACCCGTTGCCACATTTTCGCAACACGCTGCGTCCTTTCGTTGACTGCAAAGCCCTCAGAGGCAGATTCCTGTTTGCGACTAAATGCCAGCAATTGACGTGCTAGCGCTGACGCACCGTGAACCGCTTCGCTCATGTCGTCGAGAAGGTCGCGATTTAGCCGGTCGCCACTTGCTTCGGCCCGCAACATATCTAGGCCACTTCCCATCACGGTGAGGAGGTTATTGAAGTCATGGGCTACACCCACTGCCAGTCGCCCCGCAGCCTCCAAGCGCTCTGAATGATAGAGGCGTTGCTCAAGGTCCCTTCGCTCGACTTCCAGACGCCGCACCTCTGTAACATCACGCCCCTCACATACGAGCCAAACAATTGTATCGAATTCGGAGCGAAACGGCGTTATCGTGAAGTCAAGTATGCGCAAATCGCCGCACCTGCTACATTGCGTGTGTTCCATGGAAACTATTTCTCCATTGGAGGCTCGGTCGATGGCGTCCCGAATACGACCCGCTTGGTTGACGCCGTGATTGCACCATTCAGTGTTTTCGAAGGGTACCTCGGCAACACGTTCGATTGATGCTCCTATAAATGTAAGCGCTACTCGGTTTGCGTCTGCCACCAGCCCTTGAGTATCAAGCAGGACAATGAGCGTGCAAGTACAGTCCGTCGTCGCTCGGAGCATGGGGCTATTCGAGCGCAATTCTTCGGACGGACGATATTGGAGTAGAATGCTGTTCATTTTTTACTCAAGAACATCGCGAAGCGTCTTGAGGACGACTTCTTGCAATATTCTTGTCCGATGAATTGACATCATTCGACATGCTTCGACCACTTGACCAAGCGGTCATGAAATCGTTCTTAATAATCTTTGGAGCTCCCACAATTGGTTCAAACAATGGCGACGATTTGAAGCATAGTTTGTGCCAGCGGATCCAGTTGCAGTCCGGGGCACGAACTGCGCCTTTGCGCGGGTGTTTGCGCGACGAAGTTTCCTGAACGCGCAAATTGGCAAGCTCACATTCGCATTTTGCCAAAATCGCTTTTGAATGACCCGTGATGTTCTCCTGGCTGCTCTTTAGCTTCCGATTGTTTGAGCGGCCCGAACCGGTTTGGTGAGAGGCACGGTCCAGCACGGGCGACGCGTCAGTAATGTTGCAATGGTGGCGTCGGTTTGGCTCAAGCCGAACGCCGACGGACTGAGCTAACGGGCCCTGACGGCGTAATGGCGGCCTCGCCTCGAGCTTCAGATACCCCGAGGGCAATCGCTTGTTTGGGATTCGTCACTCTCTTTTTCGATCGACCCGACCGCAAAGTACCATGCTTGAATTCGTGCTTCGCTTCAGCGACCTTTTTGCAGGCACCCGGTCCGGGTTTCCCGGTGGACTTATTGTTTTGCATTTTTGGCGCCCATTTTTAGCTTCTCGTGTCTCTTAGAAACGGCGATGTCTCCGACGGAGCAATGGTCATCCCGTGGGATTACAAAACGACGCGGTCCCGGCACCAATCCGTTTCTTGACCACGTCAACGGCCTTCTACATTTTGACTTTGACCCGAGCCGCTGCCTTTGCCAATTGTTGCTTGGCTTTGCCTTCGATTTCACGGGCTTTGCCTGCAACTTGCATTTGCTTGTTACCGATCAGCTTGCCAGCTCCGCCCTTGATTTTGCCGCCAAGCTCTTCCGCGGCGCCTTCTACACGTTTGCTAACATTATTCATAACAATCTCCTCGGGGTGCACGGCTATTGGGTCGTGCCTCAAGGGAAAGAGCTAGCAATTGCTGTGCCAGCGGTATCGATCAGATTGTCCACTTTGGTGAGATAGCGAAAAAATCCCATATCGAGAGCCCGCTCGATGTTGCGGGGACTTGCGCCGGCGCTGATGGCAACAACGGGGATGTGCGCAGTGGTCGGATCTTCGCGCGCCGACACCGCTGATGCCGGGCAGATTAGTATCCATCAGGATTAGGGTCGGCTGAGCTTTGCGCGCTACCTCGATGCCGAGGACTCCGTTCATGCCCGACTGGTGCCGGGTGAAGCTCAGGGGCCTTGCAAAGATCGTTGTGGTTCCTAAGAGCTGCTGTCAGACAGTCGAGTGAAACTCGGACCCATGGTTCCGCAACGGAACCATGCTTATGTGCTGAGTCTAGATCCGTTTGCCGCACGCAAAGCACCACCTACCGTGAAATAGAGCTTCGCGAACCCAGCAAGTGCGTTATCATTCAGACGCGCAATTGTCTCCACCCCGAGGATTCGGGGGTCGATTGCATGGTCATTCTTGTTCATGTACTTGACGAACTCCAACTTGATGGCGCAAGGGCCCACAACCAAAATTTCGTCGGCGGTGTCGAGAGCGCGCGCAACTTGGTGAAAATACGTGTTCGATTCGCCGATCGTACCGCCATTGCCTTCATTCGGTGTTGGAGCTTCAGGGATATCTAAGGCGTTGATCGTCGAATCGTGGTGAATTCCTTCGTCCACGTGCATGATTCGAGCTTCCTTTTCATCAATCCACACGATAGCTCTATGAAGGCGTGCGGTAACGGCGTCCCTGTTGTCTCGCTCTTGAGTTATCCGAGTATCTATCATTGTAGCCACCAAATTGTGACGGTGCAGGAAACGTGCTAGGCGTCAATATCCGAGCAATCGGGGGTTGCGGCCGTTTCGGCATGAGTGTTTGCTCTTGCATTGTACGAATCGCTGAGGCAACGCGCGAATTTGCCGTGCGCAATGTGATGGGTTGCCTAAGCCCGTCTCAGTAGCGGCATGTTCCACGTCAGCGTTTCGCGCGATCCCATCGATACAGGGTCGAAAGGTTAATGTCTAGAATCGAAGCGGCGCGGACCTTGTCTCCACCAGTTCGAGCTAGCACTCGGTCAAGATAGCGCTGATTCATTACCTTGAGGGTCACAGGCGAATCCACGTCCGGCAAAATTTCTTCCGGTGGATTCGTATTGAGAAACGCAAAGTCACGCGGAGCTATTATTGCTTCGCGACCGAGCACGACAACCCGCTCGATGGCGTTCTCGAGTTCGCGGACATTGCCAGGCCATGCCCCCTGGTTTAGCACGTTCATCGCGTCGTCGCTGATCGATTCTACCGGCGAAGTGACCGTTCGAGCGCGCGCTTCCTGCAGGAATTGCAGGACCAACGGCAGAATGTCTTCGCGCCGGTCGCGAAGCGGCGGCACCACCAAGGGAATGACGTTGAGCCGGTAGCGCAGATCTTCGCGAAAACGACCTTCATTTACCAACACACTAAGATCGCGATGAGTAGCCGCAATTACTCGAACATCGACGTGTCCGATCCGGTCGCCTCCGACCGGTCGTATTTCACCAAATTGTAGAACGCGAAGGAGCTTCGGCTGAAGGGCGATGGGCATGTCGCCAATTTCGTCGAGCAATAATGTGCCACCATTGGCCTCAAGCAGTAGCCCGCGTCGCGCCTGAGTCGCCCCGGTGAATGACCCGCGTACATGCCCGAACACTTCACTCTCGAGGAGCTGTTCGGAGATGGCCGATGTATTGACTGCGATGAAAGGTTGACTGACGCGAGGACCACCGGCATGAATGGCGCGGGCCACGCGTTCCTTTCCTGTGCCGCTTTCACCAAGAATAAGAACCGTTGCATTGGAGCGAGCCACAAGCGCAATCGACTCCACGAGTTCGCGCATAAGTAAGCTCGCTTGTACGAGTTCACCTTTGGCTAAATCCGGCGGGCTTCGAGATGGGGGCGTCGACCCCCCCCCCGGATTCGCAGTCGCTTGGACGATTAAGCCAAGCAAGTCACCATTATTGAATGGCTTTTCGAGATATTGAAAAGCACCGTGCCTGACCGCTTCAATCCCCTCCAGAATCGAGGGTTTATCTGATCCAACTATTACGGGCAAACGTGGGTGAAGATCCTTGATTTGATCCAGCAACTCGAATTCGATCATGCCCGCCATTCGCACATCGCAGATGACGATGTCGCAAGCGAAATGTCGAACAAAGTCCAGCGCCTTATCACCGCTCGGCGCAACCTCACACAAGTAGCGTTCGTGAGTTAGGCTGTTGCCCAACATGAGCGCCGACTGAGCATTGTCGTCAGCAATTAGTACGCGGATCTTATCCATCAGCTGCTTGATCCCAACCCGCTGCCGACTACCACATTCGGCGGCAGGGGTACGGCCCGTCGGCGGTTAAAGGCAGACTCGTTCAATTGGCCCTGCCCTTATGTGCAATTACATCTTTGCGCACCGTCGGCATTGGAATAGCCCGCCAGCGAGCGCGAGTGGGAAGCAAATAGAAACGAGATTCGATGCCCCCATGTGGAACGGACTTGGCAAAGTGGCGTGTAACGCGGCTGTCATTGAGAATCGAACATGATTTCAACGCGAAACGCATTGGTCATTCTCGATACCCGCCAGTGACGTGGTGAGGGCACCTTCTACTTTTGCTGTTTGCAAAGACTTGAGTCAATTTGCCAATTTTCCATCTGTTCGTGGCTCTGCTTGGAGACAAACCGAGCGACAAGTTGTGGATGATTGTTGCCAGTTGCCAGCATCCAGCGCTCGAACCGGAGGAACTTTGCTCCTCCTACGTCTTTGAATCCGCACGGCTGAGAAATCGGCAGGGACTTGAGTCTCTGAGTCTATCAGTGAAGCAATTCCGGCACGAAAAATGCTGCTGTCTCCGACGACCGCAAAACAAACGGCAACTGGGGGGTCCCGGCCAAGACAATAGAGGAGCCATGCTGATGACATTCGCGAATGTATCCTGCCCCCGGGGGAGCCTCGACTCGTTTACAAGGCGCCGACTGATTAACGCTCTACCTGCGCTAGCGATTATGGCGGTAGTGGTTCGACTAGTACAGGTACGAAGGGGTGCGGCATGACGACCACGAGCCCATTCAACTTGAGTCAGCGCTCACTTGTGACTGAATCTCTGGCCGCCCTCGAGTGGAACGTTGGACTTTCCGAAATGTTGACCATGAGTACGGACACTTTCGCTCGTTCGCCGCACCCCATCAGGAAGGAGCATCCTGAATGGTGGATGGACAATCGATGCAAGTATCTCTCGATGTCCCTTCCGATTTACGCCTTGCGGGACGAACGGCGTCCGGGGATTGGAAAATTCACGGATCTGGGCCGAATGTACCGTGATGTTTTTGCCAGACAAGGGATTGATACGCTCGTCCTCTTGCCGCCATTCCAGTTGACCCACATCAGCCCCTATGCGCCTGTAAGCGTTTACGCATTAAATGAGTTGTACATTGATTGGACTTGCGTGCCAGAGGTTTGCAAGGACAGTCTCATGAAGTTGACGTGTACTACCGAAGATCCCCGGTGGGTACACTACGAGGACGAATTCGACAGGGCGGAAAAGCTGCGGTTGGGGGTCTATCGGGAGTTCATGAAGAACGGTAGTGCTTTCCGTCGCGCTCTTTTTCAAGAGTTCATCGACAACCAACAACGAAATAGGAATTGGCTTAACGAATATGCTTGGTTCATGGCGGAACAGCACTCTGGTGGCTCGGACGTATTTCTGGCAACGCAAGCGGCGGAAAGCCACATGTTCGCCCAGTGGTTAGCCTACAACCAATTTAAAGATGCTATCGACGATATCCACGCCAGCGGCGGTCACATTGTCATTGACATTCCACTCTTTCGAGCCTGCAATGGCGCCGATACAAGCCGCCATTCCGAATACTTTCGGTACGGGCACCCTGGAGCCGGAGATCAGACTTGGGGTGACTTATCGCTTTGGAATTGGGATAAACTACGAAGCGAAGCATCCCATTACTTATTGGATCCAACCGAACACTGGCTGGACTTTGGATGCGACGGCGCGCGCGTTGACGCGGTTGCCAACGCTTTCAAACGTGATGGACAGTCCGGCGGGGGCGACGAGAATGGGGTAAGCTTCATTTCCGGACTTGGCCAAAGTGTTTCATGACAGAGGGGCTCTGCCCTTAGTGGAGGTTCTCTCCGCTCCGGATGTGACGGATACGGTGGAGAGGCACGGCTTGTTGGCTCTTTACAAAGACTGGCAAGTCTATAGCACACACGATTTCATTAATACGGACCTCAGCCAAGATCCGAGAAACCTTTTGGATGAGGTCAGGTACTTGCTGCGAGATACCGGACAAAAGCGGGGATGGAAGGGGGCTCTTTTTGTCAACATCACGTTTCTCGATGTCGAAGGTGATCCCTACAAGGTCAAGCGAGTAGAGCCAAGAAACGGTCAAATTGTCTCCATTTGGGACACTCAAATGTCGCTCCCATCGGACCCGGACTTTCTGTCTAGATCGAGGTGGGACCGGGGTTTTTCTCTGGCGTGCCTTGTGCGC
Organism: uncultured delta proteobacterium; assembly: GCA_963819085.1. GTDB lineage: Bacteria > Myxococcota_A > Polyangia > Polyangiales > Polyangiaceae > FEN-1139. The sequence goes on along the minus strand of CAWFUX010000045.1, from coordinate 14,606 downwards.
GAAGAGACGGGTCGTAAACTAGATAGTGAATCATCGGGTCACCGCCAGGCGTTGCTCCCAAGGGTAAATTTATCAGTTGAACCTGCGTCCCCGGGCGCCAATGGGCGACCTTCCGCGAGTCGCAACGATGCGCTGAGGCGTGCCCACGACAGTTTGCTAACGAACGAGACGAACGCCTACCTGACGAGAGGGAGCGGCTTCCATTTCCAGCATCATGGACATGCGGGTCCGGGTTGGGTCGGGTTTCAAGACGAGCTTTCGACCGTGCCCGATCTCATTGTCGCCCATCATCTTGCGGCACAGGACATTGAACGGTATGTCAACTACATTGCGGGGCTCATTCCACAAGCGGAACCAATCCAGGTCTGGGTAAGCGCCACACTTCGTCAAGTTCACACTCCACGGCAATTCAGGTTGTGGGCAAGCCAATACGAGGATCAGTTGAAGATACACGCGCGACGTCGGGTTGAATCGTGGCGAAGGCGCGAGGGTGACGGTTTCAAGCAAGTACCAACGGTTGCCCGGCTACCCGACGGTCAGAACGGAATCGCACCAGAAAGCGAGAATCCTGGATAATTACAACGAACGTTGAGACGTCTCCGAAAATCGCGTTCTCGCCGGACAAATTGATGGAAATTCGCCATTGGTACAACGATTGGGAACTATTGCATCGCGGCGTCAATCGAGTTCCGGTCTCAATTAACCGAAGAGGTTCTGCAAACCTTGGAGATCGTCAAGTTCAAGGTGCATTGGCACTCAACGGTGGATAAAATCTCTTGATTTGTCGTGCTTGGCTTCGCCAAATTTGGACGGGAATGCAGATCGATGGAATGCACCGGTTGTCACCGCTGCGAGCGCAAGCGTATTGCGGATTGGGCCTCGCACAATGCCATGGATCGGTGAGCGCAGTCTTTGCAGTGGTGGGGACTCCAGTTTCCTCGCAGCTGCAAAATTCGATCAAGAAGGCCTCGTACATAGGCTTTGCCGCAATGCCGGCAGTGGATCTTCCGGCGCAACGCAAGGGAATGCGGTACGTGGGGCCTACTTTCTTCCGGCATTGGGCAAGGTGACCGATACCTAGCAACTCACGTACCAAATTGGGTTTGGTCTCCGTGTGGACCAGTGATTACGCTACTGAACTTATCGGATCAGCGATTCTCAGTGGCATACTATTCGACGTGGTCATGCGTTTCGCGCCAGGTTCCACTGCCACATATGTCGTGGTGCGCCTAGTGACGAGCAATCTCGTTTGGCTTGGCTTCAGCTTCCCCATCTGGCACTTCGTGTTTCGTGCCTCGCCCGCTGCATGAAACACTTGAGCCTTGTGGAACTCCGCCAGCGCCAGCGTGTCCGATCAACCGACTTAGTCAGCTGGCTTCGACTTTGAGCAGGTTAGGCGCGATCGTGGCCTGGAATTTGCGTGTCCAAGTGGTTTCCAACCCCTCTACTGGGCGTGAGTGCCCCCGATTTGCATACGGTGTCGGATAGGTTGAAATCCGGATCAATCGGAGACGGAGTCGCGATATGCCCCATTACAATCACAGAACGTTCGACCTCAACGATGAGGTCGTGCTGCTCAAGTTGGAACTCGAATCAGCCTATCCTCAGGAGCCGCGTCTGGTGCTCCGCACGAATGATGACCAGCAAGAACAACCGTTGATTTTTGAACAACAAACCAACGGTCACGACGACTTCTCCATTAGCGTGAACGCATCCGCTCCCTTCGAATACGCTCTGCGCGTCAACAGGCCGGACCAAAGTTGGTGGATCACCCCGAAGGGCGAGGAACACGACGGGCGTCCACACAACTGGTTTCGTTATGTTCCGCAATGCGAGATTGCTACCGGTAGGCCGCAACCGGATGACGACTTTTGGCCTCTCGATGAACGCAAGTCGACCTCGGCACTCGTGACGCCGGATTGGGTGCGCGATGCGATGTTCTATCAGATCTTCGTCGACAGGTTTGCTCGGAGCGAATTCGATGGGACATCGCCAAACGCCCAACCCTGGGGTACCCATCCGACCCACGCTAATTTCATGGGTGGGAACCTTAGAGGGATTCTCGAGCAACTAGACTACTTGGTGGGTCTTGGTATCACAGCCCTGTATTTCACGCCGATCTTCGAAAGCCCGAGCAACCACAAGTACGACACCACCGATTACTTTACCATAGACCCCCAATTTGGGGACATTAGGATGCTACAAGAGTTGGTCGGTGCTTGCCATGCGCGCGGCCTCAGGGTCATCCTCGATGGGGTGTTCAATCATTGCTCCGATCAGCATCCGTTCTTCCTCGATGTGAAACGCCACGGGCGACAATCACGCTACTGGGACTGGTTTCACGTACGGAACTGGCCAATTCCTGACCGCTGCAACGACGGTGAGGCGCAGAATTGGTACGACTGCTGGTGGGGGTTCCATAACCTGCCAAAGTTCAACCACCACAACCCGGAAGTCGAAGAATACTTTCTGAAGGTGGCAACCCACTGGTTGCAAGAAGCAGATATTGACGGATGGCGACTGGATGTTCCCAACGAGGTAACATCGGGATTTTGGCCGAAGTTCCGCCGCGCCGTAAAGGCTGTGAAACCCGACGCCTATATCGTCGGCGAAATCTGGGAGGATGCCACCCCCTGGCTCCAGGGTGATCAGTTCGACGCGGTAATGAACTACCGCTTCCAGAAGGCACTCCTCGCCCATTTCGCTGAGGGCCATCCAGACGCACATTCCTTCGATCAGACCCTCAACCGTCTGCTTCGGGACTACCCCGAGCCGGCCACAAACGTGATGCTGAATTTGCTCGGAAGCCACGACACCGAACGCCCGATGACCGTCGTTGCCAAGCACAACGGAGGCGCTAACGCCCATGCGTTCGAATCACTAAAACTCATGGTTGCCATGCAGTTTACGTGGGCGGGCGCGCCTTGCATATTCTACGGCGACGAAATCGGCATGGAGGGTGACAAGGACCCTGATTGCCGCCGATGTTACCCCTGGAATTGGGAGCAGAACGACAGTACGGCTGGTGAGCGCGGTCTACTGCTTGCCCATTACAAGAAGCTCATCGCCATCAGGAAAGACAATCCGGCGTTGCGCCATGGGCGATTCCGCAAGCTCCAGGCCGACTCTCAGTTCTACGCGTTTGAGCGCCGGACCGACGACAACCGCTGCATTGTCGCCATAAACCAAGGAAACCACGAGCGCACCCTCCGGTTACCAAGGTTACTTGCCGCGGACCTGTTGTGGGGGCAACCGATCGAGAACGACCAAATATCAGTCCCGGCCCATCGTGCCGCGATTGTGCGTATTGCGGCTCCGCCCGCCGTTGCGCCCGAAATTTTGGATGTTTTTGTTGATTCCGAGCTGATTGACACAGACTTGTTCGATTCCGAACCCGGGCCGTCGAAAGCGCATCTTTGTGTGATTGAATCCGCCGCTGTGCCGGCAGACCAGCCTTGTGACGTGCCCCGACGACTTGGTTTCAGGAAACGCCCTTTGTGGCAAGGCGCTCTTCGTCGAGGATTCAAGCGACGCGCGACGCAATCGCAATATTGTACCGAGTAGTGAGATGCGCAGGGAGCCCTTGGTAACGGACCCACCCGCAAGAACTCCGCCCACGACGTCCACTCGCCGACGAAGCTTCAAGAGCACGACACTAACGGGCGGCGCCGATTCACGCTTGGGGTAAGTCAAGGCAACCATGAGTAACAATGTAGCGGACACGCCCCATTCGCGTGAATCTTGCAGTTCGTCACTCAGACGGCGCAATGGCGCCGCAGTTCTCGGGCTTGCCGCGTTAGGCGTCGTCTTCGGCGACATCGGAACGAGTCCCCTTTATACGTTGCATGAGTGCACTCTGCCCGAACACGGAGCAGTGCCGACGCCCGCGAATATCCTCGGCGTGCTTTCTCTCATTTTCTGGTCACTGACAATGGTCGTGACGATGAAGTACCTCATCTTCGTAATGCGCGCCGACAATCATGGGGAAGGGGGAATCTTAGCGCTTTTGGCGTTAATTCCTGACCGTTTACGCACCACACAGTCGGGGCGGATCGGCTGGGTTGCTCTGCTCGTAATCGCCGGTGCGTCGCTGCTCTACGGTGATGGTATCATCACTCCAGCGATATCCGTACTGAGCGCTCTGGAGGGCTTGGAGGTGGGCGCGCCCCAGCTAAGACCGGCGATTGTGCCTCTCACTTGCGTCATCCTCTTCGTGCTTTTCGCACTGCAACAGCGCGGGACGAAAGCTGTGGGGCGTTTGTTCGGGCCCGTGATGGTCGTTTGGTTCCTGACAATTGGGAGCCTGGGTGCCTTCCACCTTGCGAAGAATCCGAGCGTGCTATCCGCTCTGTCTCCTCTGCATGCAATCGACTTCTTTACACGCTATGGGTTGCGTGGCGTCCTGGTACTCGGGGCAGTCGTGCTTTCGGTGACAGGTGGCGAAGCGCTGTACGCTGACATGGGGCACTTTGGGCCGCGCCCGATTCGGCTTGCTTGGTTCGTTCTAGTCATGCCAGCCCTCGTGCTGAACTATTTCGGACAAGGTGCATTGATGCTTTCGAACAGCTCTGCCCGCAGTAGTCCCTTCTATGCGATGGTCCCGGCAGGAGGGTGGACTCTGGCGCTAGTCGTGCTTTCCGCGCTGGCGACCGTTATTGCGTCTCAGGCGCTGGTCTCCGGCGCTTTCTCGCTCACGCATCAAGCGGTTCAGCTCGGTTACTTTCCGCGAGTCGTCGTACGACATACTTCGCAGGATACCGAGGGACAGATTTACGTTCCAGCGATCAACTGGGCATTAGCCTGCGCGTGCATCACATTAGTTTTGGTATTCCGAGCCTCGAGTCGACTCGCTGCGGCGTACGGCATTGCAGTTACTGGGACCATGGCGCTCACTTCGGTCGTCTATTTCGAGGTAACGCGGACGACATGGCGGTGGCCAGCGTGGAGATCGATTGCTCTGCTCGTGCTGTTTCTCAGCTTCGACATTCCTTTCTTGGTGGCGAACCTATTCAAGTTCACGGAGGGCGGCTACGTGCCTGTTGTGGCAGGCGTCATAATATTTGTTTTGATGCTCACTTGGAAGGCGGGGCGCCGGATCTATCGAGAGCGTATAGCGACGAGCTGCCCGCCGATAGATCAATTTTTGTCGGACTTGGATGGCAAATTGGCCGCAAGAATACCGGGTTCCGCGGTTTTCTTATCGGGCACGGGTTGGGGGACGCCGCTCGCGTTGGCGCACCACGTCGAGCGCATTCGCGTATTGCCCGAGACGGTCGTCCTGGTGGCGGTCGATGTGACGCATACACCACGGGAAGACGATGGAACCATCCGATCACAGTCACTGGATCATGGTTTTTTCCGTGTTGTGATCCCCCGTGGCTTCATGGACGTTCCTGACGTTCCGCGCGCGCTCGGGCTTGCAGTCGAGCGCTTCGCGCTGCCTCTCGACTTAGCGCAGACGACTTACTACGTCGGTAGGGAGACCTTTTTGGCAACTGCCGAAGGTAAGATGGGCAAAGTCAGTGAGCAACTCTTCGCGTTCCTGGCGCGCAACGCCGACTCGGCTCCGGCGCATTTCTGCCTTCCTCCGCAACAAGTGGTAGAAATCGGCTTGCAGATCGATCTATAGGATCACGCGTGACAGAAGGGGCTTGCGTCTGGCAGCTTAGTGAGTTGTCTTATTCGTCTTGGGTGACAGGGCCGTCCAATCGCACAACTGGCTATGTATCGACGATTCGGCAGTCGTTCTTTCTTGGCTTACTCGACGCAGTTCGCGAAGTTTTCGCGCGCAAAGGGGGTAAACGGCCACAACAGGTCCAACAGATCCATGATACCAGATTGGGGCGGGTCGGCGTCCGATCGTGCTCACTCTACCGGCGAGCTTGGCATTTTGCATCTCGCCTTTGCGATTCGCAGGATGAGAAGTCGATGCTTCAATAGTCGGCATAGCGATTGCAGACTCGGTGCCTTACGCGCACGACATCAAGGGCGTGCACAACCCGAGGAAAATGGATCATGACGAATACTAGCAAACGGGTAGAGGGCGTGGCGGAAGAGCTTGGCGGCAAGATCAGGGGCGGTTTTGGCAAACTGATCGGCAACGAGCAAATGCAAGTATCGGGCAAGGCTTGTGAGCTCGAGGGTGCCGCCAAGCAGCTAGCTGCGAAGGCGATCGAACCAATCCAAGTCAAAATGGTGAAGTTCGTAGGCGCGGTCAGATATCGCGTGGGTGCCATGATCGAAAATGAACATCCACGAATCGAAAGTCGCGCAGAGGCGTCGCTGTGCAAGGCCGGCAGCGACTCGCGGCGCTAATCAACGATCGAGCCCCTAGGTCCACATCTGCGAGGAGACCCTCGCACGCTCATCCTATGCATCAGTGATGGGCCAGGGATCGCATTCTGATGCCACTATCCTCGCACGGACGGTTTGCGGTTTCATCGATGGGTAATTCGAGCGTCACGATGAGTGGAATAACCTAACGTCCGAGCGAAGCGGCCGGCCCAAAGTTACGATAGTTCGCTAATCACCATCACGAGAAGCCGAGTAATTTGCATTATGCAAATCGTCGAGGCGACTTGCGAATCTGTGATCGAGAACTGACCTGTTTGGTGATTGACTCGGACGTCAATTCGCACATCAGAGGGTCACACGAGGGGTCACACAAGGATCAATAGGGGCCTGCTCGCTGCGGTAGCGGCAGAGAGTACGTTTGAGAGTCCGGTGCACAGGCCATCAAGCAGTATCTCCATGCGTTTAGTTGGTACAATTCATGCAGAAGTCGCCTCTAGCCCCCTTGTCCCAGCACGAGAATTCCCGTGGCAATTGGGGTACAAATACGTGAACTCGGCGCAGGCACGGCGCCACATTTACAATCAGTCATAAGCACGAAACCAGGAACAGAATGGCGATTGAACAGGATTCAGCATTAGCCCGCTACGTGTCAGCGTCACGTAGGTATCGGAGGCTTTCTCGCGAGGAAGAGCTAAAACTCTGGCGTCAATGGCACGACAAACAGGACGAGCAGGCCAATGATACTTTGGTTCGTGCCAATTTGCGTTACGTGGTGGCCATTGCCTTTAATTACCAACGATATGGTATACCGGTTGCTGAACTCATCGCGGAAGGCAACTTCGGAGTCGTTCACGCTTTGTCAAAGTTCGAGCCTGATCGAGGAAACCGATTCGTGACATACGCGGCGTATTGGATCCGCACTTTTATCTTGACGTACATTATTCGCTCATGGAGCTTGGTGGGCGCCGGATCAGGAGTCCTTCGATCGGTAATGTTCTTCAAGTTACGCCGGGAAAAGGCCCGCATCACTAGTCTAGTGGGTGACGGTGAACGCGCGGATGAGATGCTCGCTGAAAAATTCAATACATCTCGAGTTGAAGTCGTCGAAATGGTGGGGCGGTTGGAGGCACGGGACGTTTCCCTTAATTCGAGAGTGTTCGATGATGGCGTGACGAGGCTGATCGACACTTTGGTCTCTTCTGACATTAGCCAGGAAGAGGCTTACTCGCGTTACCAGCATAATTTTCGGGTTAGCAATGTCGTTCGTTTCGCACTCGGCGTCCTCGACCGACGCGAACGCGTCATCGTCGAGCGTCGTCTGATGGCTGATCCCGAAGAGGAGCAGACACTTGCCGAATTGGGCCGCTCATTCGGTATCTCTCGGGAGCGTGCCCGACAACTCGAAGTGCAAGCCAAGAACAAGCTGAGGCAACGAATCCTTGAACTATCGGGCAGCACCGACATTGAAGAGCTGACTGCTGAATCGGCCGCCTAAATTGGTCCGCTCGCGTAGGACCTCTCCAAGGCACGGAGCATTTTCATGAAATCCCCAAACTCGCACGTCTTGACGATCAATGGCGGCTCGTCGAGTATCAAGTTTGCGCTTTACGAGGTTGGAGAACCACTGAAGCGTGGACTCTGGGGAAAAATTGATCGCATCGGAGCCACCAGTACTAACCTAACCTGCAACGATTCTAGTGGGCATCAACAATACAGTCACAGTATTGAAGCTTCCGATCACAGGTCTGCTGCCAGTATTCTATTTGATTGGTTTAAAGAACAGAAGGAATTCGCGGCTGTTGAGGGCGTGGGGCACCGGGTAGTCCATGGAATGAAACACATTCAACCTGAGATTATTACTCAGGAACTGTTGGATGAATTGCATCGCATCCGACCTTACGATCCAGACCATTTGCCTCGCGAAATCGAGTTGATCGAGACGTTGCGACAGCGCAGTCCAAACTGGGTGCATGTTGCCTGTTTCGATACGGCATTTCACCAAACCATGCCACGGGTCGCAAAGCTACTCCCGATTCCGAGACGTTTTGACGCCAAGGGCGTTCAACGCTATGGTTTCCATGGACTATCTTACGCGTACCTGGTGGAAGAACTCGAGCGCATCAAAGATCCTGCGGCAACGAAAGGTCGTGTAGTTCTCGCGCATCTAGGCAACGGCGCCAGCATGGCCGCCGTCTGCGACGGCAAAAGTATTGATACCAGTATGGGTTTCACGCCGACTGCGGGGTTGGTCATGAGTACTCGCTCGGGCGACTTGGATCCGGGCCTTGCGCCGTATTTGGCGCGCGCCGAGCAGGTCAACGCAAAACAATTCTACGAAATGGTCAATCACGAGTCTGGACTGCTCGGAGTTTCCGAAACCAGCGCGGACATGCGGGACTTACTAGCGCAGCAGGCGGTCGACCTACGAGCCAAAGAAGCCGTGGCACTGTTTTGCTATCAAGCAAAAAAATGGATCGGATCCTTCGCCGCGGCACTTGGTGGACTAGACACACTTGTCTTTGCGGGTGGCATTGGGGAAAACGCGCCCATCGTTCGCTCGCAGATTTGTGAGGGTCTGAAGTTTCTGGGGATCGAACTAGACGAAAAGCGAAACGCCGTCAATGCGGACGTGATTTCTACAACCACGAGCGCGTCCACCGTTCGCGTCATTCGCACGGACGAAGAACTAATGATTGCACGCACAGTGAAGCGAATTCTCGGACTCGGTGAATTGACTAAAAAGGATTGAACCGTGGAAACTAGTGCACTCACGCAAGAGTTGTTGCATAACATGGATGCCTACTGGCGCGCTGCCAATTATCTCTCGGTCGGCCAAATTTATCTCTACGATAATCCACTCCTAAGGCGGCCACTCGTGCTCGGGGATGTAAAGCACATGCTGCTGGGACACTGGGGCACGACCCCAGGGCAGAACTTCATCTACGTGCATCTAAATCGGGTCATCAAGAAATACGACTTAGATATGATATACGTCTCGGGTCCAGGCCATGGCGGCCCGGCAGTAGTCGCCAACACCTACCTCGAAGGTACCTACAGCGAAATCTATCCCAACATCGGCCAGGACGAGGCCGGACTTCGCAAATTGTTCATCCAATTTTCATTTCCTGGAGGCATTCCGAGCCACGCATCGCCCGAGTGCCCTGGCTCGATACATGAGGGCGGCGAGTTAGGATATTCGCTCAGCCATGCCTTTGGAGCTGTGTTCGACAATCCCGATCTAATTGTCGCTTGCGTCATTGGTGACGGCGAGGCGGAGACTGGACCGCTTGCCACAGCATGGCATTCGAATAAATTTCTTGATCCAGTTACCGATGGCGCGGTGCTCCCGATCTTGCACCTCAACGGATATAAAATTTCTAATCCGACCCTACTTGCGAGAATTACCCGTGACGAATTGGAGCAGTTGCTCCGTGGCTACGGTTGGACGCCCTATTTCGTCGAGGGTCATGAGCCTGAGTTGATGCATGAGGCGATGGCCACGACGTTGGACAAAGCAGTGGAGCAGATTAGAAGCATTCAGCGCGGCGCCCGTTCAAGCGGCCACTTAGCGCGTCCGCGCTGGCCGATGATTGTGCTCAACTCCCCGAAGGGCTGGACGGGCCCCCAATACATCGATGGCGTGCAGATTGAAGGGACGTTCCACTCGCATCAGGTGCCGCTCTCGGACCCAGCCACTCATCCATCGCATCTCAAGCTATTGGAAGATTGGTTGAAGAGTTACCGGCCAGAAGAGCTATTCAACGAGCAAGGGCGATTGAAACCGGAGCTAGCCGATCTTGCGCCCCAAGGCGATCGGCGCATGGGTGCGAATCCTCACGCTAACGGCGGCATTCTACTCCGCGATTTACGGATGCCAGATTTCCGCGACTATGCGGTCGCGGTTCCTTCGCCCGGCGTGCGCGGAATCGGTGACGTGCATGTACTCGGACCATTCCTGCGTGATGTGGTGAAAATGAACGACGAGCAGCGAAATTTTCGGGTCTTCGGTCCCGACGAGACGGTCTCCAATGGGCTCGAAGCCCTTTTCGAAGCGACGTCGCGCCAATGGAACACGACGACTCTGCCTAACGATGAGTTCCTCGCCCCCACTGGCCGCGTAATGGAGATGCTGAGCGAACATCAATGTGAGGGTTGGCTCGAGGGGTATCTACTCACCGGACGCCATGGTGTGTTCAACTGCTACGAAGCCTTTATTCACATCGTTGACTCGATGTTCAACCAACATGCCAAGTGGTTGAAGGTGACGTCGCGTTTGCCGTGGCGGCACAAGATCGCCTCTTTGAATTATTTGCTCGCCTCGCATGTCTGGCGCCAGGATCATAACGGCTTCACACACCAGGATCCCGGCTTCATCGACCACGTCATGAACAAGAAGGCTGAGATTGTACGGGTATACCTGCCACCAGATGCAAACTGCCTGTTGTCGGTGATGGACCACTGCCTGCGCAGCCGGCACTACGTGAACGTTGTAATAGCAGGCAAGCACCCGGCGCCCACCTGGCTGACGATGCCAGCAGCCATCAAGCACTGCTCGGAGGGCATTGGCATTTGGCAATGGGCTAGCAATGACCAGGGTGTCGAACCAGACGTAGTCATGGCCTGCAGCGGCGATGTACCGACGCTTGAGACGCTTGCCGCCGTTTCAATACTGCGCGCTCAACTACCCAGCTTGAAAATACGAGTGATTAACGTCGTCGACCTGATGAAGTTGCAACCGCAAACCGAGCACCCGCATGGGCTGAGTGATATCGATTTCGACGGGCTATTTACCAAGAACAAACCCGTCATTTTCGCCTTCCATGCCTACCCGTGGCTAATTCACCGCCTTACCTATCGCCGCGCCAACCATGACAATATCCACGTCCGCGGTTACAAGGAAGAGGGCACGATTACCACGCCATTTGATATGACCGTGCTCAATGAACTGGACCGCTTCCATCTCGTGATGGACGTCGTTGACCGTGTGCCGACGACCGGTGACGCAGGTGTGTACCTGAAGCAACAGCTCAAGGACAAGCTGATTGATCACAGGCAATACATCGAAGAAAACGGGCAAGACATGCCGGAAATACGGGATTGGGAATGGACCTCCCCCGGTTGAATGTTCGTTGAAGCCATTGTGGCACCAATCGTGCAGAGAAGCTTGTTAATTCACAAGTGCTTCAGCCCGACGGCGGAGAGACATTGGCCATGTTACTAAGCCTGAAAGAATTGGAACGGTACAAGGTCAACGCCACCGATGGTGATATAGGAAGGGTAGTTGACTTCTTACTCGACGATGAGCGCTGGACCGTTCGGTATCTAGTCGTCGAGACCGGCGGAATTCTGAATGAACGCCGGGTGCTCATATCGCCAATTGCCTTTCGCGCAGTCGATGAGTCAGCAAAGCTCTTCCACCTTGCGCTGACGATAGAGAGGGTCAAAAATAGTCCAAGTGTCGACGTGGACAAGCCAGTCTCCCGCCAGCACGAACTGGATTACTTTGGTTACTATGGATACCCGTACTACTGGGACTCCTCGGGAACGTGGGGTGTCGGGCCATACCCCGACATGCTTGCAGCCGGTGCGTGGCAAGATCCGGTTAGAGAGTTTTCCGAAAGGCCCGGCGATATTCACTTGCGAAGCGCCAAGGAAGTCCGCGGGTATCATGTTCACGGGAGTGACGGTTCGATCGGGCACGTAGATGACTTCATTGTCGACAATGAGACTTGGGCCATTCGCTATCTCGTTATCGACACGAGCAACTGGCGGTTTGGCAAGAAGGTCCTAATTGCGCCACCTTGGGCAACTCGTGTCAATTGGAGCGAGAGGAGCGTCTATGTCAACATGCCGCGACAAGCGATAAAGGATAGCCCCGAATGGAGCACGTACGCGGCTGTAAACCGCGAATATGAAACTCGTCTTTACGAGTACTACCGACGCCCAACGTATTGGGAAGGTGGAGTAGCCTTGGAAATGGCGCCGTTTTGCTCACCGAGCGCAACTGCGTCATCAAGGGGAGGCAACGAGACCGTAGCAGAAATGCCAAAGGAAGATCACCATGATTGAGCTGACCATTATGTACGTATTTGCTGCTGTAGCGGCATTCCTAGTTTTGATTTTTATTTCGGGAGCCAGAGTGGTGCGGCCAACTAGCAGGGGCCTCGTGGAGCGGCTGGGGAAATACCAACGGTTGGCGTCACCGGGATTCAACTGGATCATTCCGATGGTCAACCGAATGTTCCTTGTCAACATCACGGAAACTATGGTCAACGCCGAACGGCAGGATATCATCACGAGCGACAAGCTCAATGCGCGCGTGGATGCGCAGGTCTATTTCAAAGTCAAGAGCGACGAAGAGAGCGTAAAGAATTCACAGTACAGCGTAAACAACTATCAGTACCAGATCGTAAACCTTGCCAGAACCACGCTGCGCAATATCATTGGCACCCTAACGCTCAAGTCGGCGAACAGCGAACGAGGCAAGATTAACAGCGAGCTTCAGAGAATCATGCGTGACGAAACTACGCATTGGGGCATAGAAATTGTTCGGACGGAATTGAAGGAAATCGATCCACCCCAGGATGTGCAAGAGACCATGAACAAGGTCGTCAAGGCCGAGAACGAAAAGGTTGCCGCCGTCGATTTCGCAACGGCGACAGAAACTATGGCGGACGGTGCCAGAAGGGCACAGATCAAGAAGGCCGAAGGGATCAAACAGGCCAAGATTCTCGAAGCGGAAGGCGAAGCGCAGGCGATTCAACTCGTCAACGAGGCCGCTGATAAGTACTTTGTTGGCAATGCTCAACTCCTCAGAAAGCTCATCACCGTAGAAAAGGCGCTTTCTGCGAACTCGAAGATTGTGGTTCCAGCGAACACAGAGCTGGTAAATATAATTGGAGACATGGCCGGCATCCTTCCACTCGGTAGGAGCGTATCGACAGAGAATCCGCAGGGATCCGGTCACGGGCGAGTTTCCGGGGGAAACGGGTCAACTCAACCTATCTGATCGGGGCAATGCAATTCCCATTTTGCCAACGTCTGGCAAACTGCGAAGCTTTCACGCAATGGGAATGAGAATGGTAGCCCAAGAATAATACATGAAATGCATGTCAGCGGTTGCACTGCATCCCGGTGATGCCCACATTGACAGCGACTGATGCTTTCAGATCGCAGGACGGGGAATTACGGCAATTGGGCCCTAGATCGTCGGCTTGTAGAAGGCGCGGTTCGCTCTGTAAGGAGAGCCACCATGTTGATCCGTAGTTCACTATTATTGGTTACGCTAACATCACTAATTACCGCCTGCAGCTCTAGTACTCCGAAGGCCGTGGCTCCAGTGGCGCAGGCGCCCGTTGCGCGAGTCGCTCCAGCACCCGTTCCGGTTGCGATCCAAAAAAAGGATGACAACGCAGCCCGCGGCAATATTGTTATCTCCTACGACATACGAGAGGCCTGTGGCCTAGTCGATATTGATGCGTACTTTGCCTTTGACTCGGACAACGTACGACCGCAGGACAAGCGAGTGCTACGGGCACTCGCCGATTGCTTCACGTCGGGGTCACTCAAAGGTCGTCAAATGAGCCTGATTGGGCGCGCCGATCCCCGCGGCTCGGAGGATTACAACTTGGCACTGGGTGGCAGGCGAGCGGACAACGTAAAAGTTCTCATCGTCGCCGAAAACATGAACGCACGTAACATTTCGACGACTTCGAGGGGAGCATTGGACGCGATGGGAACGAATGAGGCGACCTGGGCCCAGGATCGATCAGTTGCGCTCCCGTGAACGGTTGCCGGCGTTGGTCACGATGGAGAACACTACATTGTGGCCGCCCCGGTCGTGAAGCATGCCTTTGGAAAGGTGAAAGCCGTCCTGCTGCAGGAGTTGCAGGGCCGCTGCCGGATCGAAGTGGACCGGCTGCAGATGCGCGTCAAACCAGAACTTGTTGGCAGGCGAAACCGGCCCGAGCGCGGGACGCGCATGACCGTTTAGACAACTTTGAACAGTCCTCCACGATTGATGGCTGATGAAATGGCGCGGCGGAAATTGCGTGACTGGAACCACTCCAATTTGTAGGCAGGAATCGGCGCGCTGGGGACCTGATTGAACCACATCTGCTCCGAATCGAGGGAAGGCCCGGCATCGTGCACTTTGTCCGGAGACGTGCGCGAAAGGCGATCGAAGGAGTCGGCGTCCATGGAGTTGATGAGGTCAAGGTCACCACGCGTGAACTTCAGGAGCTCAATATCGCGATTGGATTGAATCTCCAACTTCACGGAGTCGATGTAGGGCAATTGCCGGCCCGCGGCAT